>NZ_AOIO01000028.1 GCF_000337555.1 Natrialba asiatica DSM 12278
CTCGACGCGGCGACCCCGGGCGTCGTCGAGGGCATCGGCGGGCTGCGAGTTCCGCTGGCGGACGGCCGCGACGTGCTCGATCTGGTCGCCGATCTCGGCGTGCCCGCGGTTGTCGTCGCCCGATCGGGATTGGGGACGCTGAACCACACCGCGCTGTCGGCGTCGGCGCTTCGCCGTCGCGGCGTCGACGTAATCGGAATCGTCCTGAACCGGTACGACGGCGCGTCGCTCGCGGAGCGGACGAATCCCGACGCGCTCGCGGAGATGGTCGATTGCCCGATCCACACCCTGCCGTCACGTTCCGTCGCGGAGCCGTCGGACGCCGTCTCGGCCGTCAGTGCCGCGCTTCCGCGATCGATCTTCGACGATATTCTCCCCGCGGAGCGCGTGTAACCGCGAGTTCACCTTTCGGAGCCGTTGCACGCTGACCCGCGACGGGTTGCGGACGGAGACGGCCGGCGAGAACCGATACTATATCAGGACTCGCCCCCCACACTCGGGCGATGGTTTCGGAACTCTTCGACGAGGACCGCTGGGAGCCGATCGACGAGTTCGACTTCCGCGACCTTACCTATCATCGAGCGGTCGACTCCGGGACGGTGCGGATCGCCTTCGACCGGCCCGACGTGCGAAACGCCTTCCGGCCGGGAACGGTGGACGAACTGTACGACGCGCTGGATCACGCCAAGCGCCAGACGGACGTGGGCTGCATCCTCCTGACGGGGAACGGGCCGTCCTCGAAGGACGGCGGCTGGGCGTTCTGCTCCGGGGGCGACCAGACGGTTCGCGGCGAGGACGGCTACCAGTACACGGGCGAGGACGAGGAGAGCGAGGCCGCGCGCGCCTCGGAGCAGGGACGCCTGCACATTCTCGAGGTGCAGCGGCTCATCCGCCACATTCCCAAGGTCGTCGTCTGCGTCGTGCCGGGCTGGGCCGTCGGCGGCGGGCACTCGCTGCACGTCGTCTGCGACCTCACGCTCGCGAGCGAGGAACACGCGAAGTTCCTCCAGACCGACCCCGACGTGGCGAGCTACGACGCCGGCTTCGGCTCGGCCTACCTGGCCAAGCAGATCGGCCAGAAGAAGGCCCGCGAGGTGTTCTTCCTCGGCAAAACGTACAGCGCCGAGGAGGCGGCGGAGATGGGCATGGTCAACGAGGCGGTGCCCCACGCTGAACTCGAGGAGACGGCCCTTGAGTGGGGCGAGCGCATCAACGCCAAGAGTCCGACGGCGATGCGGATGCTGAAGTACGCCTTTAACATGACCGACGACGGGATGGTCGGCCAGCAGGTGTTCGCCGGCGAGGCGACCCGGCTGGGGTACATGACCGACGAGGCCGCGGAGGGCAGAGACGCCTTCGTCGAGGGCCGCGAACCGGAGTTCGACGAGTTCCCCTGGCACTACTGAGACGAACTGCTGGAAGTCAGTTCCGGCCCAGCCACGACTTGTCCTGCGGGTGCGCCGGCAAATCGGTACAGCAGACCGTACGAGTCGTAGCGGCGGCGGCAGCAGGCTGTCGCGAGTGCAGCACGGGCGGCTTTTTCGTAGCGGTAGTTCTCTCGAAAAGAGTAACGCTTTGGACCCTGCGCGACGGTAGTGGTGACTGTGACGCTCCCCGACCGGTCCGCCCTCTCCCGCCGGGCGTACGTGCGGGCGCTCGTCGCCGTCGGCGGCGGGGCCGCCCTCAGCGCCTGTCTCGACGTGACTCGCGACGGAGACGACACCGATCCCGTCCCCTCCGGCACGGACGACCCCGACTCGCTCCCGGCGCGCCAGCACGCCTGGAACGAGTTCAGTTCGCGCGACGAGGACGGGAACGTGCAGTTGCCGGCCCATCACGCGCTGGTTCCGGTGTCGCTCGCGTCGGGTGCCGGCGATGCCGATGCTGATACCGAAGCCGGGGCTGCGGCCGAGAGTGACAGCGCGACCGCACCGAGCGAGGACGCCCGCCGGACGACCGAAACCGCGCTGCGGACGCTCGAGCGAGCCTACGAGTGGAGCCCCGAGGGGCTGGTCTTTACGCTCGGCTACACGCCCGCGTACTTCGACCGGTTCGAGGGCTCGCTGCCCGACTCGGTCGATCTACCGGCACCCGAAGCACTGACGGCGCGCGAGGACCCCGCGTTCGACGAGTTCGACGCGTTGCTCCACCTCGCGAGCGACCGGCCGGACGTCGTTCTCGCCGCCGAGGAGGGCCTGTTCGGCGACCGTGATGAACTCAACGGCACCGACCTCGAAACTGACCTCACCGGCGTCTTCGACCGCCACGACGACCGCCGTCGGACCGGCTTCGTCGGCGCGGGGCTTCCGGCGTCGAAGACGGACGTTCCGGGCGTCCCCGAGTCTGTTCCCGAGGACGCACCCTTCTTGATGGGCTTTCGCTCCGGCTTCGCCCGCACGCAGGCGAGCGAGGACCGCGTGACGATCGACGCCGGCCCGTTCGCCGGCGGGACGACCCAACACGTCTCCTCGATGGACATCCAACTCGACGTCTGGTTCGGTCAGGACAACCACCACCAGCGCGTCTCGAAACTGTTCAGCCCGACCCACGCCGCGGACGAACTCGTCGGCGAGGTCGGCGACGAACTCGCGGACACAAGCGGCGTGACCGACGACGGAATCGCATCGGCCGAAGCCGCCGCGCGCGAACACGGCGTCGTCGGCCACGCACAGAAGGCCGCTCAGGCGAGAGAAGACGGCAACCCGCCGCTCCTGCGCCGCGATTTCAGCACCGTCGACGGCGACCGGCCGGGACAGCACTTCCTCGCGCTCCAGCGGGGAATCGGCGAGTTCGTACGCGTCCGCGAGGCGATGACCGGCGCGGACCTCGACGTCTCGTCGGCGAACAACGGCATCCTCCACTACCTGTTCGTCAACAGACGGGGGAACTACCTGCTGCCGCCGCGGTCGTTGCGGGCGCTGCCGCCGGCGGCGCCGAACTCGTGACGGCCCGCAAGACGCCCGTTCGATAGCGAAGACTCCCACACTATGGCTCCCGACGACCCGACCGCGGACGATTCAGCCGATAGCGCCGATCGAACGACAGCGACAGGCGCGGCCCCGGCCACGGACGCGACTACGACGGCCACCCGTCGGACGCTCCTTCGCCGAACCGGTGCGATATCGGGAGCGCTCGCGCTCGCGGGCTGTCTCGGCTTCGGCGGGGGCGGAGACGATAACGGAGAGGAGGACGGAAAGGAGTCGGACGGCGAGACGACCGACGCCGGTGGCGACTACGGCGGTCGACAACCGACGGTGACCGTCGAGGACCCGCCGAATGCGGTCTTCCTGCCGACCCACCGGGAGGCGATGCGAGTCGAAGAACCCGTGACGGCCGGCGAGTTCAGGTTCGTTCCGATGCTCTCGTATCCGCATCCGTTCTGGACGATCGCCGGCAGCGACGACGCGGCGGTCGAGCGCGAAACGCCCGAGGTCGGCCGCGGCGTGCACATGATGATCACGGTTCAGGATCGAGAGACGGGACTCGTGGTGCCGGTCGACGACGGCATTCAGTTTCGGGTTCGATCGGACGGCGAGCGGGTCGGCTCGCCGGTGTCGCCGTGGGCGATGCTCTCACAGGAGATGGGCTTTCACTTCGGGGACAACGTGGGGTTGCCGGGAGACGGGACGTACGAAGTCGAGGTGACGATCCCGCCGCTTTCGGTCCGTCGCACCGGCGCGCTGGCGGGACGAGGCGAGGAGCGCGTCACGGGTACGTTCGAGTTCGAGTACGACGACGAGTTCAGACACCAGGTTATCGACGGAATCGACTATCTCGAGCGGAATCGGCGGGGGGAGCGGGGGGCGTTGGAGCCGATGGGAGCCGGTGCCGATGGCGGTGATGGGAGTGGTGAAAGTGACGGTGACGGAAACGCCGGACACGCAAGCGAGATGGATCACGCGCACGTGCCGTACGCGACCGTTCCCGCGGTCGATGCGTACGCGGGAACTCGGCTCGTTGGCGGCGCGTCCGCCGGCGGCGCACCTTCCGCCGGCGCGGACGGCGAGGCGACTGCCGCCGACGAACTCCCGCGCAGCGACGATGCGCCGATCGTCGCCGTCCTGTTCGAGGCCGACGCCGACGAATCTGACCTGGCGCGCTTGGCCGGCGATGAGAACCGGGCCCAGAACCCCGCGCAGTACCTCCTCGTCTCCCCCAGAACTCCCTACAACCGGGTGCCGCTTCCCGACGCCGCGCTCACCGCTTCCACCGAGCGCGACGGTGAACTCGTCGCGGAGTACGAACTCGAGCAGACGCTCGATAGCGAGTACGGACACCATTACGGCGTCGTGGTGTCGGGGACAGGATCGGATACGTCCGATTCGGAGTCGTCGTCGGCCATCCGTTCGGGCGACTCCGTAATCGTTTCCGTCGACTCGCCGCCCCAGGTTGCCAGACATCAGGGCTACGAGACGGCGTTTCTGGAGATGGAAGCGGTGACGTTCGAGGTGCCAGACGGTGCTGAGGGCGGCGACACCGAAAATTAGTCGATTAGCGTCGACGGTAGCCGTGCTGACAGGGCACATGTTCGGCTGCAATGCCAACGTTGACACTCTCTCGAGTCGGACACTCGACCCATGAGCACGGCTGAGGTCGAACTGTCACGTCCGAAGGCGTGGCTACTGGCTGCACGCCCGCAGACCCTGCCCGCGGCCGCGGCACCGGTCATCGTCGGCTCGGGCGTTGCGGCCGCCGAGGGCGTCTTCGAACTGCTGCCGGCGCTGTTTGCGTTCGTCGGTGCTGCACTGATTCAGATCGGGACGAACTTCGCGAACGACTACTACGACGCGATCAACGGTGCGGACACCGAGGATCGGGACGGGTTCACCCGCGTCACGCAGGCGGGACTCATCCCGGCCCGGCAGGTCAAACTCGCGACGATTATCACGTTCGCGCTCGCAATCCTTTCCGGCACCTATCTGGTCTACGTCGGCGGCGTGCCGATCCTCGTCGTCGGTCTCGTGAGCGTCTTCTGCGGCTGGGCGTACACCGGCGGCCCCTATCCGCTCGGCTACCACGGGCTCGGCGATCTCTTCGTCTTCGTCTTCTTCGGCGTCGTCGCCGTCGTCGGTACGTTCTACGTGCAGGCTGCCGCTGCCGCCGTCGAACCGCTCACAACGACGCTTCCCGAGGGAACCGTCACTCGCGAGGCGATTCTCGCGAGCCTTCCCGTCGCTGCCCTCTCGACGGCGATCATCGTCGTCAACAACGTCCGCGACTTAGAAACCGACGCGGAGACGGGTAAACGCACGCTCGCCGTCCGACTCGGCTATCGCGGCAGCCGCATCGAGTTCACCGCGCTGCTCGCGCTGGCGTACCTCGTTCCGGTGTGGCTCTGGCTCGGCGAGGGGCTCGGAGCGAGCGCGTTGCTGCCGCTCGTTTCGCTGCCCTACGCGGCGTCGATCGCGCGGACGCTCTGGACTAGAACCGACGGCGAGGCGCTCAATCCCGCGCTCGAGGCGACCGGAAAGCTCCTCGCGCTGTACGCGGCGTTGTTCGCCGGGGGACTGGTGATCTAACCGTGGGGGCGAACGCCGACTGCGATCTCGAACTCGCGTATCGGCGGTTCTCGCTCGCGCTGACGTCGCCGCTCGAAACTGCGGCCGGCTCGATCGACGCCCGCGAGGGGTTTCTGGTTCGGATTGTCGACGGCACCGACACTGCCTCCCCGACCGCCGGCTACGGAGAGGCGACACCGCTTCCCGGCTGGACGGAGCCGATCGAGGATTGCGAGGCGGCGCTCGACCGCGCCGAGCGGGCACTCGCAGGTGGGGGACCGGAAGACGCACTCGAGGCTGTCGCGGGAAACGGCGCGGCCCGACACGGCGTGTCGCTCGCGCTCGCGGATCTGCAGGCGACCCGCCAGGCGACGCCGCTGTACCGGTATATCGGTCAGGGACCGATGATCGGCCGCGTTCCGGCGAACGCGACGATCGGCGACGGACCGCCGGACGAAACCGCCCATCAGGCAGCAGCCGCGGTCCAGCGCGGCTTCGACTGTTGCAAACTCAAAGCCGGCCGTCGGTCGGTCGAGGCCGACATCGACCGCGTCCGGCGAACGCGTGAGGTCGTCGGTCCGGATGTCGAACTCCGGGTCGACGCGAACGAAGCCTGGACGTTCGAGGAGGCGGCCCGAGCGCTCGATGCGGTCGCCGATCTGGGCGTCTCGATTCTCGAACAGCCGCTTCCGGCCGGCGCGCTCGCGGGACACGCCGACCTCCGCGAACGAGCGGCCGGAACCGTCTCGATCGCGCTCGATGAAGGCGTACTCGAACACGGCGTCGACGCCATCTGCGAGGCCCAGGCTGCCGACGCAGCCATCTTGAAGCCGATGGCACTCGGCGGGATCGATATCGCACGGAAGATCGCAGCCTGGTTTGCCGAACTCGGCGTGACACCGCTGGTGACGACGACGATCGACGGCGTCGTCGCACGAACGGGTGCCGTCCATCTCGCGGCTGCGATCCCTAACGTTCCGGCCTGCGGACTCGCAACCGGCGAGTTGCTCGCCGAGGACCTCGGCCGCGACCCCGTCCTCTTCGAGAGCGGTGCCGCCGTCGTCCCGCAGGCAAAGGGCCTCGGCGTCGAAGGGGTGTGGCAGGAATGACTCCCGCGTCCCTCGAGTGGCCGACGCAGGACCTCCTCGCCCACCGCGCGGCGGCGACGCCACAGCGCCGGGCGCTGATCGACATCGAAACCGAAACCGCGTGGACCTTCGCCGAGTTCACCCGGCGGGTGGATCGAACGGCCGCCGCACTCGAGACAACCGTCGGTCGCGGCGACGGCGGTCACATTGGCGTCCTCACGGACACCCGCCCCGCCTTCGCGACCCTCTTTTTCGCCGCGATGCGACGCGGCGCGACCGTCGCCCCGCTGAACGTCCGCGAAACCGCGTCCGAACTGGCCGCCAAAGCCGACCGGCTCGACCTCGACGCGCTCGTCTGCGAGCGCGAGACGGCATCGACCGCGAGCGAACTCGTCGACGAACGGACGCCGATCCTGTCCGTTGACGACCCGACGACCGACGGCGTGACGGCGCTGTCGGCTGGCCATATCTCTCCCGACTCGGACGAGTCGACCGCAGGCGAGCCGGAGGTCGAGGTCGAACCGGCTCCACTCGACCGCGAGGACGTGCAACTGCTCATGTTCACGTCCGGAACCTCCGGCGAACCGAAGATCGTCCAGTTGACGGTCGGCAATCTGGTCGCTAGCGCGACCGCCTCGGCGTTTCGGCTGGGCGTCGATCCCGCCGACCGGTGGCTCTGCTGTCTCCCGATGTACCACATGGGTGGAATCGCGCCCGTGATCCGGTCGACGCTGTACGGAACGACGGCCGTCGTCCAGCGAACGTTCGACGACCGCGCGACGGCCCGCGCGATGGACGAGTTCGGGATCACCGGCGTCTCGCTGGTGCCAACGATGTGTAAGCGGTTGCTCGACGCCGGCTGGGAGCCGCCCGAATCGCTCCGGTTCGTCCTCCTCGGCGGCGCGCCGGCCTCGACGGAGTTCATCGAGCGCTGTCGCGAGGCGAGCGTGCCGGTCTATCCGACCTACGGGATGACCGAGACGGCCTCCCAGATCACGACCGCGACGCCGACGGAGGCGACGGCCCACGAGGGGACCGTCGGCCAGCCGCTCGTCGTCACCGACGTGTCGGTCGTGGGCGAGACCGGCGATCCCGTTCCGACCGGCGAGCCGGGTGAACTCGTCGTTTCCGGGCCGACGGTGACGCCGGGCTATCTCGACGCGGCGCGCACGGCGGACGCCTTCTGCGACCGGGGATTACGGACGGGGGATGTCGGGTACCGGGACGATGAGGGACGGCTGTGGATTCTCAATCGGCGCAGCGACCGCATCATCACGGGCGGCGAGAACGTCGACCCCGGCGAGGTGATCGACGTCCTGCTCGCCCATCCGCGGATCGAGGCAGCCGCCGTCGTCGGCCTCGAAGACGAGGAGTGGGGCGAGCGGGTGGGTGCGCTCGTCGTGCCGGCCGAAGGGACAGCATCGCTCGCGGTCGAGTCGGTCCGGAACCACTGTGACGACCGCCTCGCCGGCTTCAAGCGCCCGAAGACGATCGGTGTCGTCGACGAACTTCCGCGAACGCATTCGGGGACCGTCGACCGGGACGCGACTCGGGATCGGTTGCTCGAGGTCGGCGTCGACGTGACGGAGCCATCCCGGTAGTCCCTGGCCGGTGTCGTCGGTCCGCTCTCGGGCCCGTTAGTGCATTCCGCGTCGGAGGGTGACTCCGAACCGGGCCGCATACAGGGCTATCCTGCACGGAATTCCGTCGAGGAACGTCAGCGGACATAACACGCGGTTAGTATTTACAGCTGGGAGTCATACACGAGCGTATGCCGCACGGTCAAGACATCGAAGACGACACCTCAGAAATGACGTCGGAGTACGAGTGTCTTCAGTGCGGGCGCATAGTCGAGGCCGAGACGAACCCCGGCGAGTGCGAGGAGTGTGGCGGCGACTTCCAGAACCGGGCAAAATCGATCGAGTAACGAATTCTAGTCGCCTCCGATACTCCTCCCGCGTACTCCGAGCGTGCAGCAGCGGACCCGGAGTTAAGACGCTCGACCTCCTCCCTCGAAACGTGTGTACACTGACGCTCGCCTGGCAGGTCTTCGACGACGCACCGGTCGCCGTCGCCGCGAACCGTGACGAAGCTCTCGACCGCGACTCGCGTCCGCCCGAGCTATACGGCGAGGACCCGCTCGTCGTCGCCCCGCGGGACGCCGATGCCGGCGGCACCTGGCTCGGCTACAACGAGTTCGGCGTCGCCGCCGGCATCACGAACAAGTGGACCGACGCCGACCTCGCCGGCGACCGCTCGCGGGGGCTTCTCGTCGCGGACGTCCTCGAGGCGCGCTCCGTCTCGGACGCAACCGCGATCGTCGAGGCGCGCTCCGTCTCGGACGCAACCGCGATCGTCGAGGACGCGACGGCCGCCGACGAGTACGAGGGCTTCTCGCTCGTCATCGCCGACGCGGCCACGGCCGTCTGCTACCAGTGGGACGGCGACCTCTCCGTCACCGAGTTCGACCCGGGCGTTCACGTCGTGGTTAACGTCGCCGTCGACGACGACGTCGATCTGCCGTCGAGTCGACCCGATGTCGGACGAACGCAGGCCGACAATGCACGGCGCGTTCGCGCTGCACTCGCCGCCGACGCGGACGAATCCGTCACCGAGTGGCTCACCCGCGCCGGCACCGTCCTCGGCGATCACGAGTTCGGCGTCTGCGTTCACGGGGACGGGTACGGGACGCGGTCGTCCTCGCTGCTGGCGGTCGGGCCGGGGTCAGCAGCGCCGGAGCGGCCGCCCGAAGCGACCTATCGGTTCGCCGATGGGCCGCCCTGCGAAACGCCGTACAGACCGGTCGAACTCGGGCGGGAAGACGACGGGAATGACGGCGATACGGAGCGAGTCGCCGCGCTCACAGCGGCGCCCGCGTCAGCGTTCGGAACGACGACTCATCGAAACGAATGACACTGGCGTCGAAGGGCACATTTAAGCGGCTCCCTGCCTCTCATACGCACATGGACGCACACCTGCCTGTCGCGACGAGCACGGATACGAAGTGGTGGTCGCCGTGAGCGTCTCTGCAGCCGAAGCAGAACTCTCCGAGGACGAATACGCCGGTCTGGAACTCGTTCGCGAAACCGGCGGTATCCACCAAAGCGACTTCTGGAAGGAACTCGACGTCTCCTCGCGCAAGGGCAGTCGGATCGTCGAGTCGCTCGTCGAATACGAACTCGTCGACCGGGAGGACACGGTCTACAACGGGCACAACACCTACTACATCACGCCGACCGCTCGCGATCTGGATTTCACGCTCCTGATGGCCGGGGACATGCTCTCGCCGTTCATCGGTGAGGAGGAGGTCGATCCCAACAGCGATGCGTTCTCGCAGTGGATCATGAACCTCGCGTACGAGGAATAGATCGAATAGAGCGGCCGCCGCTTCGATTTTACGGAACGGCCGATCGGGTGCGTGAGACGCCAAATTGACAACGAAAAGCTCCGGCCCCGGCTCACCTCCGTTGCTCGATTATTCGAGCGCGCTTGCGGCCCGGATGAGCCGTTCCTCGCCGAAGGACGGGCCGACGAGTTGCAGGCCGACGGGGAGGCCGTCGACATCGCTTTCGCCGGCCGGAACCGAAATCGCGGGCAGATCCGCGAGGTTCACGGGAACGGTATTCGCGTCTGCAAGATACATCTGCAGCGGGTCATCCAGGCTTTCGCCCTGTTCGAACGGCGTGACCGGCATCGTCGGCGAGGCGAGCACGTCGGCTTCGGAAAGCGCCTCGTCGAAGTCCTGTTTGACCCACGCACGGGCGTCCTGCGCTTTTTTGTAGTACTTGTCGTGGTAGCCGGCCGAGAGCGCGTACGTCCCGAGGAGAATTCGGCGCTTGACCTCGTCGCCGAAGCCCTCCCTGCGGACCGCCGAGAAGGTCTCGTTCCAGTTGCCGTCGGCGTCGGTGGCGGGTCCGTACCGAACGCCGTCGAAACGGGCGAGATTGGACGAGGCTTCGGACATCGCGATCACGTAGTAGGCCTCGACGGCGTGCTCGACGGACGGTAGCGAGACTTCGTGATACTCCGCGCCCTGGGCCTCGAGTTCAGCGATGGCGTCCCAGAAGGTGTCGACGACGCCGTCGTCCGCGCCCTCGACCAGTTCGGTGGGGACGCCGATCGTAAGGCCGTCGACGTCGCCGGTTGCGGCGTCGGCGTAGCGTTCGCCCTCGAGTTCGGCTTCTCGAGTCGTCGCGTCTCGTTCGTCCGGTCCTGCGATGACGTCGAGCAGCGCGGCGGCGTCTTCGACGGTCTCGCCGAAGGGGCCGATCTGCTCTAGGCTGTTGCCGTAGGCGACGAGGCCGTAGCGCGAGACGAGGCCGTAAGTCGGCTTGATCCCGACGACGCCGCAGAACGCGGCCGGACAGCGGATCGAGCCGCCCGTATCGGAGCCGAGCGCGAGTTCGGCTTCGCCGGCGGCGACGGCGGCGGCTGAGCCGCCGGAGGAGCCGCCGGGAACGTGGCCCGGCGCGGCGGGGTTGTCGGTCGGACCGAAGGCCGAGGTCTCGGTGGTCGTACCCATGCCGAACTCGTCCATGTTGGTCTTGCCGACGATGGTCGCGCCGGCGTCTTTGAGCCGGGAAACGACCGTGGCGTCGTAGGGCGGGACGTAGTCCTCGAGCATTGCCGACCCGCAGGTCGTCCTGACGCCCTCGGTTGAGATGTTGTCTTTGATGGCGACCGTGCGGCCGGCGAGCGGGCCGTCTGCGTCGGTGTCGGTATCGCCGTCGATTCGCTCGTCAGTGATGAAGATGGTATCAGCCATTGGGAGCGTCGATCAGGAGACGTTCGGCCCCTTGAAGAAGCCGTCCTCGGTCTCGGGTGCGTTCTGGAGTGCCGCCTCGCGGTCTAAGGAGTCACGTTCCTCGTCGGGGCGCATGACGTTCGTGAGGTCGGCCTCGCGCTCGACTTCCGGAACCTCGTCTAAGGTCTCGAAGTACTCGAGGATGTCCGCGAACTGGCCGGTAAACGCCTCGACCTCGTCGGCTTCGAGATCGACGCGAGCCAGGTCCGCAACGTGGCGGACAGCCTCGGGATCGACGGTGTCGGCGTCGTCGCTCATACGTGTCCGAACCGCCCTGCAGGGAGTAAGCGTTTCGATTACAACTGTCGCGGCCGCCGGTGCAGTCGAGTTCACTACGCCTGCCATCGCGCGGTTCGGATATCATAGATCGTAGCGAACGAATTACTCGCTCGGACGCGCGTTCACTACCTGTACGATCACAGTCTTTAAGTTTCCGACAGCCGTTATACTGGCTACGAGAGAGCGTTTTCAGCGACGGTTCGATCGGATTCATTACAATGACTGATTCCAGCATTCGAACTCGCAGCGACGAGCGGCGTCAGACCGAGCGAGTGGGCTCCGGTGAACGGACGAGTCAGCCGGCAGAACGCGAGCAGGACGAACAAGAACAAGAACAGGAATACGAGCACGAACAGTGTCCGGAGTGCGGTGGTCGCCTCGTCTCCGACGCCGAGCACGCCGAAACCGTCTGTACGGACTGCGGACTCGTCGTTCAGGAAGGAGAGATCGACCGCGGCCCGGAGTGGCGGGCGTTCGATGCCGCAGAGAAGGACGAAAAGTCTCGCGTCGGTGCCCCGACGACGAACATGATGCACGATCAGGGGCTCTCGACCAACATCGGCTGGCAGGACAAGGACGCCTACGGCCGCTCGCTATCGAACCGCCAGCGCCAGAAGATGCAGCGGCTGCGAACCTGGAACGAGCGCTTTCGCACCCGCGACTCCAAGGAGCGCAACCTCAAACAGGCGCTCGGCGAAATCGACCGCATGGCAAGCGCGCTCGGTCTTCCCGAGAACGTTCGGGAGACGGCGTCGGTCATCTACCGACGCGCACTCGAAGAGGACTTGCTCCCCGGTCGCTCGATCGAGGGCGTCTCGACCGCGTCACTGTACGCCTCGGCTCGGCAGGCCGGGACCCCGCGAAGCCTCGACGAAATCGCCGGCGTCAGCCGCGTCGAGAAGGACGAGATCGCCCGCACCTACCGCTACGTCATTCGCGAACTCGGGCTCGAGGTCCAGCCCGCCGATCCGGTGAGCTACGTCCCCCGGTTCGCGAGCGATCTCGAACTCTCCGACGAGACCGAACGCCGCGCCAGGACCCTTCTCGAGACGGCGAAGGAGTCGGGTATCCACAGCGGCAAGTCGCCGGTCGGTCTCGCCGCCGCAGCCGTCTACGCCGGCGCGCTGTTGACCAACGAGAAAGTAACTCAGAACGACGTCAGCGAGGTCGCGAGCATCTCCGAAGTGACGATCCGCAACCGCTATCACGAGTTGCTGGAGGTCGACGGCGGCGCGCCGGCGTAGGGGCTCGCCGATTCCCGTCGTCAAGCCGTTCAATGTGTTATTTACCGGTCGCCATCGCGGGCCCACGACGACCGTTGCGAGTTCGGGACGCGCTAATAAGTGCATACTCAAGCGGGTTGTCGTGCTGGTGCAGGTATGGAGTGCGATAACTGCCGGGCGAACGACGTTGCATACACCCTTACGACGCACGTCGCCGGGGCGGCGGACGAACAGGTCGACTTACACTTCTGTTCGACGGAGTGTCTGCGCGTCTGGACGTAGCGCTGGTGGCGGCTATTCAGCGTGGTCGCGCCGCAGTCTACGCGACGAGTTCGTGTTGGCTGACATTCAACTAGTCCCGCGTGAATGCTCTCCGTATGGCACGCACCGACAGTCCCCCGCCCGCGACCGACGCGTCGGCCCTCCCGTCAGTCGCCGTCGAATCGACGACGCGCGACCTTCCGAACGTTCGCTTGCACGCCGTCGTCGGTGGAAACCCGGACGGGCCGCTCGTCGTCCTGTTACACGGTTTTCCCGAGTTCTGGTACGGCTGGCGACACCAACTCGAGGCGCTGCTGGATGCGGGCTACCGGGTCGTCGTTCCCGACCAGCGCGGGTACAATCGCAGCGAGAAACCGACCGACGTCGGCGCGTACCGGCTGCGATACCTGACGCGGGATATCGTCGATCTCATCCGCGCCGAGGGCCGCGAGGCGGCGTCCGTCGTCGGCCACGACTGGGGCGGAATCGTCGCGTGGGACCTCGCGACGCGCTACCCCGACGTCGTCGACCGGCTCGTCGCCGTCAACGCGCCGCATCCGGCCGCGTTCCAGCGCGTCCTTCGCTCGACGCCCGAGCAGGCGGGGCGAAGCTGGTACGCGTTCGCGTTCCAACTCCCCTGGATCCCCGAACGGTTCCTCGAAGCCGGCGAGTTCAGTCCGCTCGAACGGATGCTTCGAGGCACTGCCCCGCCGGGGACGTTCTCGGCGTCGGAACTGGCACGCTACCGTCGCGCCTGGAGCCAGACCGGTGCACTCACAGGCATGCTCAACTGGTATCGTGCGAGCGGCCGCTACCCGCCGATCCGAGCGCGCGTCGGGACTCGGGACGCCCTCGTCGACGCGCCGACCCTCGTCGTCTGGGGCGACGGCGATGTCGCGCTGGTTCCTGAACTCGCCCACGAGAGCGTCGGCGTGTGCGCACAGGGGAGACTCAAGCTCTATTCCGGAACCAGTCACTGGGTTCTCCAGGAGGAACCTGCGAGACTCACTGCGGACGTTCGGTCGCACCTCCCGCTGTGACTCCACGACCGCGACATCGGTGCTGAACGCCGTTCGACTGCCCGTCTCGAGCGACGATTCCCACGGAATAGGAACGCACCGAACCTATTCGTTCGTCTCCTTCCAACCATCGTGTACCGATTGCCATGGCGCAGGCGACACTCACCCTCACGTTGCCAGACCACGTCTGGATTCAGCAGGTATCGGCGGCGCATCCGAATACCACGTTTCGAGTTCTTGCCGCCGTTCCCGACGCGGAGACGGGGTTCGCACTCGTCCGTCTCTCCGGCCCATCGGTCGAGCACGCGCTGCAGGACATGAACTCCCACCCGCAGCTCACCGAACTCACGCTCACCCAGCGCAGCGATGGCGAGGCAACCGTCCACTTCGAAACGACCGAGCCACTGCTGTTGTTCTCGTCTCGCGACGCCGGCATGCCCATCGAACTCCCCGTCGCGATCCAGGACGGCCGCGCCACCGTCACGGTCACCGGCTCGCGCGACCGGCTCGCTGAACTCGCCGAACGGTTCGACCACCTCGGGCTCCAGTACCAGATCGACACCGTCAGCGAACAACTCCACGAGAGTCAACTCCTCTCGGACCGCCAGCTCGAAGTCCTCGTCACCGCCGTCAGGGAGGGTTACTACGACACGCCCCGGCGGTGCTCGCTGACGGATCTGGCCGACCACCTCGGTATCGCCAAGTCGACCTGCAGCGAGACGCTCCACCGCGCCGAGGAAGCGATCATCAAACGGTTCGTGGACCAGATCCCCGAGACGACGGCCGACGAGTCACTCGAAGAGCAGTTCGCCTGAAACTGACGGATGGGATTTGTCCGACGAGAGAGGAGTTCGCGCGTCCGTTCTCCGTACTGACTTATATGTGCGAATATGTTCGCCCCAATTCTCACGACGTGGAAATCGGCTCGACGGTTCATCGGGCTCAAGTTGTGAGTGCGCTGTAGAGGAACCGCAAATGAACGTATTCAAGTGGGTGCCGTTGCGTACTCACGTCATGACTGGAACCGCATGTCAAGAGGTGTTCTAAGCAGATGAGTACGGACGATGAATCGTTCCACCCGCTCGGCCAAGAGTGGGAGGATGAACTCGAGACGATGCTCGACGATACCGAGTACGATAGCGACCTCGGTATGGAGATGGCCAAGGACGCGATGCGCGTCACCAAGGGCGAGCTGTCGGAAGCCGACTTCCACGAGAAATATCACGAGGACGTGATGGATGAGTTCGGCGTCGACGACCGCCCGACGGAGGAAGCTTACGAGGAAGCCAAGAAGAACGCCGGCGGCTTCGCCGAGATGCTCAAGAGCTTCGACGGCGACGGCGACGAGAGTCGCCGCGACGTGATGAAGAAGATGGGCGTCGGCGCGGCGGCCGTCGGTCTCGGTGCCTGGGGGACCGCTGAAGGCGGTCAGCCGAACGTCGCCGACGAGTCGGGAGGACACTCAAGCGAAGCCCACCGGGAAGGCGACACCCAGTGGGGCATGGCGATCGACCTCGAACGCTGTGACGGCTGTCTCTCCTGTGTCGTGGCATGCGGCGAGGAGAACAACCTCGACCAGGGCGTCAACTGGATGTACGTCCTCGACTACGAGGACGCCGGTGCGGACACGAGCCGCAACCGTCTCGTCCGGCCGTGTCAGCACTGTACCGACGCGCCGTGTGAGAAGGTCTGTCCGACGACGGCCCGCCACACGCGGGACAAGGACGGCCTCGTGCTGACCGACTACGACGTCTGTATCGGCTGCCGGTACTGTCAGGTCGCCTGTCCCTACGGGGTCAACTACTTCCAGTGGGACGAACCGGACGTCTCCACCGAGGAGATCGCAGAGGCGAACGATGGCGAAGGCGATATGATGGTCGACGATCGCGGTCGATGGGTCGACAGTCGCTCGCCGCGCGGAACGATGAGCAAGTGTACCATGTGCCCGTCCCGCCAGGACGGGTTCAGTGGCGAGGAGAAGGTCGGTACCTCCGCCTGCGAGGACGCCTGTCCGCCGGACGCGATCCAGTTCGGCAACATGCGCGACGAGAACAGCGACCCGCAGCGGTACATCGAGAACCCGAGCCGCGGTCGCGCGCTCCGCGATCTCGGTGATAAGGAGACGACGGCACCGTCGCTTAACGCCATCGAGGAAGATATCGCGGATGCCGACGCCGATCTCGCCTCCGTTCTCGAAGCCTCCGAAGACCTCGACGAGGAGACGCTCCGGACGATGAAGGCCATCGAGATCGTCACCGAGGACTTCGGCGAGGGCGATGCCGACTCCGTCGACTACGAGGTGCACATCAGCGACATCTTCGATCTCCTCGAAGAACACGGGCTCGACCTCGACAGTCAGGAGGTCCTCGTTGAACTCGATCTCGCCGACGAACCCGACGAGGGTGAGGAGTTCGACGGTGCAGACGAAGGCGATGCCCAGGACGCAATCGACGACTACGACGGGCGTCCGTCCTCGAGTTTCAAGCTGCTCGAAGACGTTGGGACCAACCCGAACGTCGTGTACTTCGGGAACGAACCCGGTCCGAACGCCGAGCAGGTCGAGGGCCCAAGCGCCTATGCAGACATATCATACGAGCGCGCCGACGGATCCGAGCCGAACCTCGTCGACAACCGCAAGGAGGAAGTCCTCGACGAGGGCACCGTCGGTGACGCCGGGGTGAGTTTATGAGCACCAAGACGCCATCCAAGGCGGATATTCTTCGCCCCATCGGGACGTTCTCGAAGAAGTACCTCGCGGTCTACAGCATTGCAGCACTGGGACTCATCGCCTTCCTCATCGCCTGGGCCTACCAGCTCCAGAAGGGCCTGATCGTCACCGGCCTCGGCGACTGGGGTACCGGTGGCGGTGCGACCTGGGGACTGTACATCGGCGCGTTCATCTGGTGGGTCGGCGTCGCACACGGCGGGATCATCCTGTCTGCGTCCGTTCGACTCCTCGGGATGGACCGGTATATGCCGGTCGCTCGTATCGCGGAGATGACGACGATCGGTGGTCTCTCGGCCGCCGGATTCTACATTCTGGTCCACATGGGCCGTCCGGACCGGATGGTCACAAGCGTTCTCGGCCACTTCCACATCACGGTTAACAACTCGCCGCTGGTGTGGGACGTGACCGTCATTACGGCCTACTTCGTGCTGTCGGCGACCTACCTCGGTCTGACGATACGGTACGACGTCAACCGGTTGCGCGACGATCTGCCGGATAAATTCGAGCCGATCTACAAGATTATCACGTTCGGCTACTCCGAGAAGGAAGACGAAATCATCCAGCGGATGGTCTGGTGGCTCGCGGCGGCTGTCATCATCATGGCTCCGCTCTTGCTCCACGGCGGCGTCATCCCGTGGCTGTTCTCGCTGCTGCCGGCGATGCCCGCCTGGACTGGTGGCATTCAGGGGCCGATGTTCCTGAGTATCGCGCTGATGTCTGCGATCAGCGGCGTGATGATCATCTCGTATACGTTCCGACGCGTTTACAACTGGGAGCACATCATCACGGACGACATCTTCCGCGGCCTGCTCCTGTGGCTCGGATTCTTCACCCTGTTGTTCCTGTGGTTCCAGCTGCAGTCGGTCCTCAACGGCGTCTTCCTCGGCCCGCTCAACACGGCACACGCGGCCGAGGGGAAGATGGCCCACCCGGCCTATCAAGTCGCGATGACGATGATCTTCCTGACGCTCGTGTACATCTTCCTGCAGGCAATCCGTCCCGCCCTGTTCAGTAAGACGCGAGCGCTCATCGCCAGCTGTGCGATCCTGGCCGGGACGCTGACCGAGAAGATCCTGTTCGTCGTCGAAGGGTTCTTCCACCCGACGTTCGACATCTACAGCGCAACGCCCGGCACGTACTTCCCGAGCCTGATCGAGATCCTGTCGCTCGTCGGAACGGTCTCTCTCGTCGCGCTCCTGTTCCTCAACCTCGCGAAGCTCGTCCCCGTGGTCGAGCTCCACGCGATCGAACACCTGACCGGCGGGCACGACCACGAGCATGGTCACGAAGAGACAACTAAAACCGAGACCGAACCGGAGGTGAAAGCATGAGCCTCATCCCAACACTGATGACCGCCCTCTCGACCGTTCTGTACCACAACTACGACGGTACCGAGGGCTTCACCGGCTTCGCCAACGAAGGGACCTGGGTCATCTTCGCCATCATCCTGGTTCCCGTCTACATCATGCTCATCGCCTGGTTCGTCGGGAAGCCGCGCGATACGAAGACCGGACTGCTCGGCGTGACCTACCTCGTCGGGTTGACCACATCGATGTGGGTCGGAATGTTCTTCGTTACCATGCTGATCGGCATCCTCTTCTACGGCGGTATGCCCGAACCGATCACCGCTCCCGGCCCGTAACGGAGCCCGTTCACCGACGAGTTCGGTTCAGTTCGGTTTTCGGTTTTTCTCCGTCGATACGCACGCGAGTTCGTCTCGAGTGGAACTCGGAGCGATCATCGTCGATCATCGTCCGTCGACCGTCCAGTCCGGTCGCTTGGGTATCGTAACTGTTCCCTTCTGTCTCGTTCTGTTTCGTTCAACCGTTTGTCTCCGCAGTTTCCGGGTTCCAGTTTCCGGGTTCGGGTCCCGAATGTATTCGATGATCGGCACGCGATGGGGCTCCGTACACCGATCGATGGGTCACCCTGAACCATCACACGTATCCCGCTCGACGCCCTCCAATTGACTAACAGACACAGACAGCATGAGTATCACAGAACACGAACTCAAGATCAAACTCGAGGGGATCGAAGACCCGGACATCGGCGAGGACATCATTTCGCTGGGACTCGTCAACGACGTTCGGATCGAGGACGAAACGGCCCGTATCTCGCTCGCGTTTAACGCGCCGTACGCGCCCTCCGAGATGGAACTGGGGAACCAGATCCGCGAAATCTGTGACGAGGCCGGGCTTGAGGTGGACCTGCGGGCCCACGTCGGCGAGGAACACGGCTTCGACGACGAGGTGCTCCCCCGCGTCCGCAACGTCATCGCGGTCGCCTCCGGGAAGGGGGGCGTCGGAAAGACGACGGTCGCGGCGAACCTCGCGGCCGGCCTCGAAAAGCGCGGTGCGATGGTCGGGATTCTCGACGCCGACATTCACGGGCCGAACATTCCGAAGATTCTGCCGGTCGAGAGCGAACCCGGCGTCACGCCGAGCGAGGACATCGTGCCGCCTCGTTCCGACGGCGTGCGCGTCATCAGTATGGGCTTCATGACGGAGGAAGACGACGATCCGGCGATCCTTCGCGGCCCGATGGTCAACAAGTTCATGATGAAGTTCCTGGAGGGCGTCGAATGGGGTCGCCTCGACTACCTCATCGTCGACCTGCCACCGGGGACCGGCGATGCGACGCTCAATCTCCTCCAGTCGATGCCGGTGACGGGATCGGTCGTCGTCACGACGCCCCAGGAGATGGCCCTGGAGGACACTCGAAAGGGAATTCAGATGTTCAACAAGCACGACACGTCCGTCCTGGGCGTCGTCGAAAACATGAGTTCGTTCGTCTGCCCGAGCTGTGGCGACCAGCACGGCCTGTTCGGCACCGACGGCGCGAACTCGATCGTCGAGAAGTACGACGTGCCGCTGATCGGTCAGATCCCGATCCATCCCGACTTCGGCGCGGAGGGCAGCGAAGGCGCGCTCGTCAAGGACGACGAGAGCCCGGTTCAGGAATCCGTCGAGGAAGTCGTCGGCGAAATCGCAAACCGGATCGGCGAGACGAATCGCCGGACCGTCAACGAGCACACTTCTGACGAACCCGACGACCGGTTGCCGACCGAAGTCGAAGACTGACGGCGGTGTCGCTCCGTCCGTGGCGCTTTATCTTCCTCGAGTACGAACCACTCGGGTACATGTCCACCCCACTCGACAGTTACGACGACGCCGTCGCCGACCTCGATCCGGAACCGGGCGACCTCGAAACGGCCGAACTCGTCGTCAGCGACGACGCGCTCGTCAAGGCATTCGCACTCGGGCCCGGCGCTGAACTCGATGCGCACGAACACGGGACGAGTACGAACGTCTTTCACGTTCTCGAGGGAACGGTAACGGTCTTGCAAGGTACCGAGCAGGAATCGATCGAAGCGCCGGGTGTCGTCCACCACGAACGGGGCGTCGCTCACGGCGCGAAAAACGAAACCGACGAGACGGTGGTCTTCACCGCGAGTCTGTGTCCGATGCCGTCCTGACCCGAACGGACAAGAGCCGCTCTAGTCGTCCAGCAGCGACTCGACGTACGTCGTCACGTGGTCGTCCATCCGGCGTTTGTACCCCGCCTGCCGGGCTAGCCGATCGAGTTCACGAGCGACGAGGCTGCCGTACTGGACCGCCTTCTTGTCTCTGTCCGCCACAGCGTCGGGCAGATAATTCGCCGCGACCGCCCGGAATCCGCGCTTTCGCGTCTCCTCGTCCGCGAGGAGTTCGTCGGGGAGCCAAAGTGCCGCACTGACCACGTCGTCGTGGAGCAAGGGCGCGACGGGTTCGAGCCCGGTCGCCTCGATGGCGCGAACGTCTCGCGGAAGCTGATCGGGGAGGCTCAGAATCTGTTCGCGGACGGCCCCGCGAGTCGTCTCGGCCGCGACGCGGTGGTCGAGTCTGACCACCTTCTCGTAGCCGCCGAAGAGTTCGTCCGCGCCCTGGCCGACTGCCAGCGCGTCGAAGCCGTCGGCGGCGACGCGCTCGCCGACCAGATACAGGGGAAGTGCGATCTGGACGTCCATCGCGTTCGTGCGGCCGGTGGCGCGTGCGACCGCGGGGACCGCACGTTCGAGGTCGGCCGGGTCGAGTTCGACGACGGTTAGGTCGCGGTCCATCGCGTCCGCGGCGCTGCGGGCGGCGGCGATGTCGTGGCTGTCGGGGAAGCCGACGACGTACAGCGGGGCGTCGAGGAGTTCGGCGACGAGCGCGGAGTCGACGCCGCCGGAGAAGGCGACGGCGATGTCCGCGTTCGGTGCGGGTGGGGCGCTGAACTCGTCGGCCGCGGATCGGACGGCGGCGTCGAGTTCGTCGAGCGCGCGAGCGCGGTCGGCGATCGGGTCGGGATCGGGAAGCGTCCAGCGCCGTTCGGGCGTCGAATCGTCGGGACCGGCGACGGCACCGGCGGGGAACTGGACGGGGTCGTCGAGTTCGGACGGGTCGAAGGCCCACGCGTCAGTCGGGTCACGGTCGGCCTCGACGAACAGCGGGACGCGCCCGAGTGTGTCGCGGACGAGTTCGCCGTCGAGTTCGCCGGCGAAGCCGGCGGTGCCGGGGAGCGGGTCGCCGGCGTCGAGCGCCGCGCGAACTGTTTCGGGGGCGGTACCGCGGAGTCGTCGTGTCATTGGAACAGTCCCATGACGCTGTTTCGGACGCGGCGGGAGACGCCGCCGGCGGCCTGACGGAAACTGATTCGCCAGGGCGTTCGTTTGCCTTCGACGGTGGTTCGGCCGGCCGCGATGGCGTCGAGGATGGCGTCGACGGACCGCTCGTCGGCGTCGACGCGGGTGACGGCCTGACCGACCATCTCGCTGATGTGAGCGTCGCTACCGGCGGTCATCGGTAGGTTTCGGGAGGCGGCGTAGCGCTCGGCCTGACGATTGGCGCGACCGGTCAGGAGCCGCGAGTTGTAGACCTCGATGGCGTCGCCCATCGCGAGTTCGTCGCGGGAGATGCGGGCCATGACGCCGTGGCGGGATTCCTGGAAAGGGTGGGGAATCACGGCGAGGCCGCCCTGGTCGTGGATCTCATCGAGCGTGGTTTCGTAGGAGAGTCCGGGCGGGACGGCTTCTTCCAGGCCGAACCCCAGGATGTGGCCGGCTTTGCTCGAGATTTCCATCGCCGGGATGCCGATCAGTCCGTACGCGGGGGCGCGGTCGGCGGCCTCGAGACTCGCGTCGATCTCGTCGTGGTCCGTCACGGCGATCGCGTCGAGGCCGACGGCTTCGGCCTGTTCCAAGATGAGTTCGACCGGGTCCCGGCCGTCGTACGACAGCGCCGAGTGGGCGTGAAGTTCGACCGACAGCACGCCCGTACGTTTATCTCGCCTGATGAAAAGCGCCTCGGTCCGCCGGGCGGTTCGGAATTCGCTGGCACACGCACGAGTATCCACGATTGTGGATATAGAAACCCATTTACTCCCCGACTTTCATCATCTAGGTGAATGAGCCTTGCCGATTCGGATCGCGAACTCGTCGTCGAGGAGTTGGAGCGAGAGCCAACCCGTGCGGAGGCGGCGCTGTTCGAGAACCTCTGGAGCGAACACTGCGCGTACCGCTCCTCGAGACCGTTGTTGTCGGCGTTCGAGAGCGAGGGCGAGCAGGTCGTCATCGGACCGGGTGACGACGCGGCCGTCGTTGCCCTGCCCGAGCGGGACGACGGTGCGGGAGACGGCACGAACGAGGGGCCGGGCGCAACCGAGAGCGGAGACGGGTCGCGGACCTACATCACGATGGGAATCGAGAGCCACAACCATCCCTCCTACGTCGACCCGTTCGACGGCGCGGCGACCGGCGTCGGCGGTATCGTCCGGGACACCCTCTCGATGGGCGCCTATCCGATCGCGCTCGCGGACTCGCTTTACTTCGGCGAGTTCGGGCGCGAGCACTCGCGGTACCTGCTCGAGGGCGTCGTCGAGGGGATCAGCCACTACGGCAACTGCATCGGCGTCCCGACGGTCGCCGGCAGCGTCGATTTCCACGCCGACTACGAGGGCAATCCGCTGGTGAACGTCGCCTGCGTCGGCCTGACGAACGAGGAGCGACTGGTCACCGCCGAAGCCCAGGAGCCGGGCAACAAACTCGTTCTCGTCGGCAACGCGACCGGCCGCGACGGCCTCGGCGGCGCGAGCTTCGCCAGCGAAGACCTGGCGGAGGACGCCGAAACCGAAGACCGCCCCGCGGTCCAGGTCGGCGACCCCTACGCCGAGAAACTCCTTATCGAGGCCAGCGAGCAACTCGTCGACGAGGGCCTGATCGAGTCCGCCCGCGACCTCGGTGCCGCCGGCCTCGGCGGTGCCTCCAGTGAACTCGTCGCCAAAGGTGGCCTCGGTGCGGAAATCGAACTCGAACGCGTCCACCAGCGCGAGCCGAACATGTCGGCGCTGGAGATATTGCTCGCCGAGTCTCAAGAACGGATGTGCTACGAGGTCGACCCCGAGAACGTCGATCGCGTCCGCGAGATCGCGGAGCGCTTCGACCTCGGTTGCTCGGTCATCGGCGAGGTCACCGGGGAGAACTACACCTGCACCTTCGAGGGCGAGACGGTCGTCGACGTCGACGCCTACTTCCTCGGCGAGGGTGCGCCGATGAACGACCTCGAGACCGAGGACTCGGCCGAACCCGAGACCGACCTGCCCGACGTCGACCTCGAAAACGCCTTCGAGGCGGTCGTCTCGAGTCCGAGCACGGCCTCGAAACGGTGGGTCTACCGCCAGTACGACCACGAAGTCGGCGTTCGGACGAGCGTCGGTCCGGGCGACGACGCCGCCATAATCGCGATCCGGGAAGCAAACACCGGCCTCGCCATCTCGTCCGGCGCGGCACCGAACTGGACCGCCGCCGCGCCCTACGAGGGCGCACGCGCAGTCGCACTCGAGAACGCGACGAACATCGCGGCCACGGGCGCGAAGCCGCTCGCCGCCGTCGACTGCCTCAACGGCGGCAACCCAGAGAAAGCCGACGTTTACGGCGCGTTCACCGGCATCGTCGACGGTCTCGCCGACATGTGTGCGACCCTTTCGACGCCCGTCGTCGGCGGCAACGTCTCGCTGTACAACGACTCCGTCGCCGGCCCCATCCCGCCCACGCCGACGCTCGCGATGGTCGGGACGAAAGCGGGCTACGATGCGCCGTCGCTGTCGGTCCGGGCCGACGACGAGAGCAAACTCCTCCTCGTCGGCGACCGCGCGCTCGACGGCGACGCCGACGAGTTCAGCCTCGGCGGCTCGGAGTACCTCGCGCAGTTCGGTGGCAGCGATCGGTTCCCCGCGCTGCCGAGCGAACCGGCCGAACTCGTCGCGACTCTAGCCGACGTTGCAGACGACGAGGCGACGCTCGCGGTGCACGACGTGAGCCACGGCGGCCTCGCGGTCGCGCTCGCGGAGATGGTGACCGACGACGCCGGCCTCGACGTTTCGATTCCAACGAGTGATCCGCTGGGTGCGCTCTTCCACGAACGGCCGGGTCGCGCGCTGATCCAGACCAACTCGCCCGCAGCGGTCCGGGAGGCGTTCGACGGCGTCGCCCCGGTCGTCTCCCTCGGCTTCGCGACCGACGACGGCACGCTCACCCTTTCCGTCGACGACGACCAGATCACGATCGCGGCGGACGAGATTCGGGAGCGACGCGCGACCATCGAGACCGAACTCGCGTAGGGCGAGGGGGTCGTCTCGTTCCATCCCGATATGTTGATATATTTGTAGGGAGACTGCCCTGACGAACCGGTCGTCACCGCGACGACACACCGGAGGACCCCGTTTCATGGCTACCGATACCCCGACCGTCCTGATCGTCGAGGACGAGCCCGATCTCGCGACCCTCTACACCGTCTGGCTCGGCGACGAGTACGAGACGAGAACCGCATCCGACGGCACCGAGGCACTCGACGCGATCGACGCGGCCGTCGACATCGTCTTGCTCGACCGTCGGATGCCCACCCTCTCGGGCGATACCGTCCTCGAGACGATCTGCGAGCGCGACCTCGACTGTCGCGTCGCGATGGTTACCGCAGTCGAACCGGACTTTGACATCGTCGGCATGGGCTTTGACGACTACCTCGTCAAACCCGTCTCGAAGGACGAACTCCTACAGGTCGTCGACCAACTCCTGTTGCGCTCGACCTACGACGACCAGCTCCAGCAGTTCTTCTCGCTGGCCTCGAAGAAGGCCCACCTCGACGCTGAAAAGACCGATGCCGAACTGCTCGCCAGCCAGGAGTACGCCGCACTCGAGGATCGCCTCGCCGTCTCCCGCGTCCGCATCGACGAGACGATGATCGCCCTCATCGACCAGGACGCCCACCGCCAACTCTGTCGCGAGTTCATGCGCGAGTCGACGGCTGAACTCGCACATGCACGGGGAGATGGCGAGCGCGGGGGCGAGGCGGAGACTGCAAGCGACGAGAACGGGAGTGGGAAATAGGGTGCCGTCTACAGCGGTTCGAGCGTCGTTACGTCTCGCACTTCGATTCGAGTGCCGTTTGTCGCGTCCTCGACCGAGAGCGTCCAGTCGTGTGCATCGGCGATGGCACGAACCAGCGTGAGACCGAGACCGTCCATTCCTCGTTCGTCGTCGGCCGTCGGATCGAACGCGCGCTCGTCCAGCGTCGCGGGTCGTTCCGCGGCAGTATCGAGCAGGTAGAACCCGCGGGTCTGCCCGCGGCCCGTCTCGGTGCCGATGACGGCCTGCGCTTCCTCGCGTGTCGGCTGGTCGTCCTCGTCGATTCCGAGGAGACCGACGCTGACACGAACGGGAGTACACCGTCCATCGGTGTCTTCACTGCTGGCCCCAGCCTCGTCTCTCGTCTCGTTTGCGTCCTCACTCTCCGAGACCTGTGCGCGGGCTGCAATGTCGTCGAACGCCGTTTCCAGCAGGTGGCCGAATCGCTCGGCGTCGGCTCGGAGCGCCGCCGCGTGCTCGAAGTCGAGGTCGAGCGCCGACTCGTCGAGCCGCGAGTTCGTCGCGGCGTCTCTGATGGCGCGTTCGAGGAGGATGCGGTTTCGCGGACCGACGGTGGTCGCGTTCCGGGCGAACTCGCGCACGTCGTCGACGAGGCGCTCGGTGCGGTCGAGCATCGTCGTGACCGAGTCCTCGGCGAGCGGGAACTCCCAGGAGTCGTTGCCGGTCCGCGCTCGCTCGTCCGCCAGGGCGTCGGCAACGGCATCGAGTTGGCGTTTCAGATCGGTCGAGAGAACCTCGGCGATGCCTTCGAGGCGTTCGGTCTGGCGTTCGAGTTCGGTCGTGCGGTCGCGAAGTAGTTGTTCGCGGTCGGCCCGGTCGAGGGCGGCGCGGATGTTCTCGACGAGCGTCGAGAGCAGTTCGACATCGGTGTCGTCGAATCGCTCGGGTTCGAGGGAGCCGGTCATCAGGACGCCGTGGGTGCCGATCGGGGCGATAACTTCGGACTGGATCGGCGAGTCGGGATTGTACAGGCCGTCGACCGTCGACAGGTCGTCGAATCGCTCGACGCTGCCGGATTCGAACACGTCCCAGATGAGCCCCTCGGGCGGGGTAAACCGAGGGAGCCCACCGAACTCTTCGTAGGCACCGGCGGTTCCGGCCACGGGGTCGAGATACCCCTGTTCGTCGTCGAGCAACCAGACGCCGCTGATCGGCAGATCGAGCAGGTCGCTGCCGGCGTGAACGGCGATCGAACAGATCTCCTCCGGATCGTCCGATTCGAGCAGCCACCGGGTGATCTCGTGGAGCGAGGCCGCGACGCGCTCGTACTCGTACTGATCGGTGACGTCGCGGACGATACCGGCGATCGTCGCCCGAGTGTCCTCGACGGGAACGAATCTGAACTCGCCCACTCGATTCGCTCCACTGGCGTCAGTAAACGGTGCCTCCACCCGGCGCGTCTCGGCCGTGCCGATGTCTACGTCGGTAATCGCGCGCCCGATCTCGACGGCGTCGTCGTCGTCGATTGCGGCTCGCTCCGGAATTATCTCGACGTGTTCACCGAGCAGATCCGTCCGCTCGACGCCGAGGAACCGTTCCATGGCCTCGTTGACCGAGATGATCTCTCGGTCGCCGTTGAGCGTGACGACGCCGTCCGAAATAGCCTCGACGGCAGCCGCGTGCTGGGCGAGCGTCCGCTCCTGTTGTTTGCGTTCGGTCACATCGCGCATGTACACCGAGAGCCCGGTTTCGGAGGGATAGGCCGTCGCCTCGAACCAGGTTTCGAGTCGCGCGTGATAGATGTCGAACGAGACCGGCGTCTGGGTATCCATGGCGCGATGAAACCCGTCCGGAAACTGCGTCTCGACGGTCTGGGGGAACTCGTCCCACATGACGCGTCCGATCAAATCCGCCCGCGAGCGTTCCAGCAGCGTCTCGGCTCGGTCGTTGAGGTAGGTGAACCGAAAGTCCGTATCGAGCGCGAAAAACGCGTCCGTGATACGGTCGACGACTGGCACAGACCGCAGTGTCACGGTCGCTCACCCATCGTCACCGCTACGTCCACGTCGGCCCCTCCCCCGAGGGAATCGACTCTCGTGATAGCCATTACCAGCTACTCTAGGGATACTTATCGAAGCCCGTATTTCAGTGTCGCGGCCGAGAGCGCAACACGGGTCACAGTGCAACCTTCGTGCCAACGTCGCGCGACACCGCCCGGTCGAAGATCGCCTCGGCGCTCGCCGCGTCGAGAACCGCCGACCCGACGCTCTCGACGACGAGGATTTCGTCGTCCGCCTCGCGCTCGCGACCACCCGCGATGACGGCCCCGAACGGTTCGACCTCGCGGTCGGCGTGGTCTCGAAGGTCACCAGTCTCTACGGCTTCTTCGGGCACGTCTCCGAAGAGTCGGGCCGCACGGCCGATCGTCTCGTCGTCGAGTTCACGCGTCTCGGGCGTGTACGCGCCCACGGCGATCACGAGCGTTCCCGGCGCGAGTTCGTCGCCGGGGAACACCGGTTCCGAACTCGTCGTGGCGGTGACGACGACGGTCGCGTCCGCGACGGCATCGCGCGGGCTCGAAACCGGCTGTACGGGAACGTCCAGTTCGGCCTCGAGTTCGGCGGCGCAGTCGACCCGCGAGTCGCTGGGGGCGTAGATGCGGATCGACTCGAGGGCGTCGGTCGCGGCGGCGATGGCGCGGGTCTGCCAGCGGGCTTGCTTGCCGGCGCCGATGACGGCCAAATCGATGGGACCGTCGACGGCGAGTTCGCGGGCGGCGAGCCCGCCGATACAGCCGGTTCGGGCGTTGGTAATGCGGTTGCCGGCGAGGTAGCCGACCGGTTGTCCGGTTTCCGCGTCCGTCAGGGCGAGCTGTGCGGTGACGGTCGGGAGTCCGCGAGCGACGTTGTCCTCGCAGACGGCGACGAGTTTCGTCGCGACGTAGTCCGCACCGTGGACGTACGCCGGCATACAGAGTCCGGTGCCGGTCGGTTCCGCGGGCGCGTCGGGGTCGAGACCGATCCCGAACGGATAGTGCGGTCGGTCGGGTCGTTCGACCGCGCCCGCGTGTTGCTTTTCGAACGCCTCGGCGACGACGGGTAGGAGCGCGTCGATATCGAGCACCGACGCGACGTTATCGGCAGAGAGTACGCGAACCATTGCGCTGTTCTACTCGACCGTTGGTCGGCGGCTACTTCAGTTTATGTCGCCGATCGGGCGGCTCGATTCTGAACGGCGGGAAAGATCGGTCGCAGCCGAACGCTTATTGATACCGTGGTGATAACCAACAACGTACAATGAAGGGCGTCGTCATCGGCGGTGGGATCGTCGGCCTCTCGAGCGCACTCGAACTCGCCGAACGCGGTGTCGACGTGACCGTCTGTGAACAGGGATCGATCGGCACCGGGAGCAC
The DNA here is from genome assembly GCF_000337555.1 of Natrialba asiatica DSM 12278. Taxonomy (GTDB): domain Archaea; phylum Halobacteriota; class Halobacteria; order Halobacteriales; family Natrialbaceae; genus Natrialba; species Natrialba asiatica. Next base: position 28,693 of record NZ_AOIO01000028.1, read on the forward strand.
GGAACGATCCGTCGGTGGCATCCGCGCACAGTTCTCGACGCCGATCAACGTCGAACTCTCCCGCGAGAGTATGCGCGTCTGGAACGAGTTCACGGAGCGGTTCGACGCCGAGATCGACTACCGGAAGACGGGGTATCTCTTCCTCGCCCGCAGCGAAGAAACGGCCGCGGCGTTCGAAGAGCGAGTCGCGATGCAAAACGACCGCGGGGTTCGGAGCGAGGTTCTCGATCCGGCCGAGGCGTGCGAAATCTGTTCCGGGATCGATCCCGACCAGTTCGTCGCGGCGACGTACTCGCCGACGGACGGGTTCGCCGACCCGCACCTGGCGCTGCAGGCGTACGCCCGGGCTGCGGCTGCTGCGGGTGTCGACGTTCGGACGCAGACGCCCGTTAGCGACGTGATTCGAGCCGGCGACCGCGACCGCGGCGACGGTACCGGCGGGGCGCGGGTAATGGGCGTCGAAACACCTGACGGACGCCTCGACGCGGACATCGTTGTCAACGCCGCGGGACCGTGGGCGAGCGACATCGCCGCGATGGCCGACGTCTTCTTGCCGATCACGCCCAAGCGCCGACAGATAGCCGTCGTTCAGCCGGAGACGCCGGTCCCCGAGACCGACCCGCTGACGGTCGACCTCGAGAGCGGCTCGTACTTCCGGCCGGACCGCGACGGCGACGCGCTCGTCGGCGGGCATTTCGCCGACAACGATCCGGCGTCGGATCCGGACGGGTATCCGCGGTCCATGGACTTCGAGTGGTCGATCGACGCGCTCGAAGCCGCCGCCGAGTGGACGACCTACTTCGGCCCGGAATCCGCGGTCAAGCGCGGCTGGGCGGGTCTGTACGCCGTGACACCGGACGATACGGCCATCGTCGAGGAGACGATCCCCGGTTTCATCACGGCGGCCGGCTTCTCCGGGCACGGCTTCCAGCACGCCCCCGCGACCGGCCAACTCGTCGCCGAACTCGCCGTCGACGGCGAGGCGTCGCTACTCGGTATCGACGCGCTCTCGAGCGACCGCTTCGAGGGGACGGACGAGGAGAAGGCTGCCGGACGAACGGAACGCAATGTCGTCTGAGTGCGGCCGTCGAGTAACGCGAATACTTCAACTGAGACGATGAGCGACCTGATCCTCTACATCGCGGCGAGCGTCGACGGCTTCATCGCGACGCCGGACGGCGGCGTCGAGTGGCTCGACGAGTTCCAACAGGAGTCGGGCGGCGCGAATTCGGACGACGGCGGCTACGACGAGTTCTTCGCGAGCGTCGACTGTCTCGTCATGGGATCGCGGACCTACGAACAGGTGCTCGAATTCGGCGCGTGGCCCTACGAAGACCGGCCGACGTACGTTCTCACGAGTCGCGAGTTGCCCCTCGCCGACGACGCCGTGTCGCTGGTCGACGAGGAGCCGGGTGAACTCGTCGCCGACCTCCGAGCGAACCACGACAGAATCTGGCTGGTCGGCGGTGGCGCACTCGCCCGGTCGATGCTGCGTGCGAACTGCGTGGACGAACTTCGATTGCACCTCGTTCCAGTGATGCTCGGCAGCGGGATTTCGCTGTTCGGAACGGACGAGCCGCGACGCGACCTGGAGTTACTCGAGACGACGACCCGCGGGGGCGGCCTCGTCGAACTCCGGTACCGAATCGAGTCGGCGACCGGGCGCTGACTCCGGTCGTGTCGCTTTCTATAGTAACAACTGCAACTAGTCACACCAATCGCATGATGGCTATGCGACCGTGTGTATCTTGACTCGCAGTGAGGGTGTTATAGAACAGGTTTCATACTCGCTATTCGGCTACCGGAGTCCGATACGAACAGGCGCTAGAATAGACGAGTAATAGTCACAGCCGATCTCCGTAGGCTGAATCAAAGCGAGTGTACACTGCCGCAAATGCGATGAAGACGCCGATTGCTCCGACAGCGACACCAATCCAGTCTCCGTATGGAACGCCATATTCTAACAGGCCGATACCGAGTCGTTCCCCAACAACTGCCATCGCCATGATAACGCCGAATCCGAGGAGAAATCGCACAGCGAAATTTCGCTCTACGAAGTTCTGTTCCATATTTAATGCTTCTCGTGAAACATCATAGGTTTTCCTTTGCTATTCAGTGCATCGGTCTATGCTTTTATGGCGTCCTTTTGCAGCGGTTACTAGAGGGTACCAGCATCCTTTTCTCGTCCGTCTCGAAACAGGGCGCTATGGGCCTTCAAGATCACTTTGAATCCGATATTCGCTTTTATTACGCGATCGGAATATTCATCATTCTGGTCTATCTCGGTGGCATCGCCGCGGCGGCGGTTCTGGAACTCGCCGTTATCGATAGACGACTGATTCCGCTCACCGTCGGCTTCTTTCTGTTCATGTTCGTCTACTTCATCGCGATCAGCGTCCAACGGCTCGAACCGGACGAGGCGTAACCGTCGTTCCAGTGGGCGATGAGAGAGAATACGGGTCGAAATCGCGTCTACTCGTACTGCGAGTTCACCGTTACAGATTCGGGTCGCCCAGCCACTCGCGTCGCGATTCCGGGCCGAGTGCATCGACGGGTGCGAGTGTGGTGGGTTCGATGTGGTTGTGGTGGTTGTGATTCTGGTAATCGTCTCGAACACCCGCCGGCAACTCGGCTGTCCGCCGCGACGCGAGTTCAGTTCGTGAACTCGTTTCGCGGTGGCTCAGTCCGGCCCGGATCGGTCGGGGGCGGGGTCGGTGTCGGAGCCTAAGTCTGAGTCTGAATTGGGGGTGCGATCGGGGTCCGGCGGGGCGACGCGACAGCCGCAGGGACCGGCGATGGCCTCGCCGGGGCCGATCATGGTTTTCTGTGCGATTGGCGTCCCACAGCGGGGACAGCGCGGCGGTTCGAACGGCTCGGAACGGCTGGGATGGTCGGCGTCGTTCGCACTGCTGTCGGTATCGCTGTCAGTGCCAGCGTCGTCACTCATCCCAACTGCCACCCGTTGTACCCGCAATCGCGCGGGAGAAGCTCGCTGCTGGTCGAATCGCACGATACATCAGTCGTGCGGGATGTTTATATCCCGTGAGAATGTACGCAAACATGGCTACAACCGCTAGGGTTGGAAGCCACGTCTCGGATGCTCCTACATCCGGGACACTTTCGTGTCCGGTGTGGCTTCCGTTCTAATTTGTAACCTATTGTGACTTATATCTACCGCTGAGTGTCGGGAAGGAGTGTCACCAGTCGCGGCTCAGAAGAACTCGCCGAGGTACACCGCCGTCTTCGGCACGAGTTCGGCGAGCGTCGACACGGGTTCCCGGTCCGTCGCCTCAAGGCGGTTCGTCCGCGCGAGTTCGGTCGCGGAGCGGGTGCCGACGGCGAGTTCGGAGAGCGCGGCGACGTCGAGAGCGATGTCGACCGTCGCGTCAGTGGACGGGGATTCGCGCACCAGTTCACAGTCGCCGCGGCCGTCGGCCACCGTCAGCTCGAACAGCCCGTCGTTCCAATCCGCGAGCGGGTCCGTCACCGAGAGCGTGAGCGCGGCTTCTGAACTCGTCGGGTAGGAAAGCGACGACAGCACCTCCGCAACGTCGACGATCCGAACCATCGGCCCGTTCGTTACCGTCGTCTCGACCGCGTCGGGTTCGCGGACCGTCTCGCGGAACGGGGCGTCGGTCGGCAGCCGAAGCCGCACGCGCTCGACCTGCGAATCGTGCGTGTGGCAGAACGACAGCAGCGCTAGGAACGCCTCGTGGTCCGCGGCGACGAGTTCCGAAACGGTCATCGTCCAGTCGCCTCGGTCCCCGTCGATCGTGTGGACGAGATAGCCGGCGACGCGGCCGTCGCGCTCGAAGGCGTAGACGTAGGGATCGACGTCGTGACCGGCGAAGGTGCGGTGTCGCCACCAGTCCTCGTCGCGGTCGAGTGCGAGTTCGTACCGTTCGGCGTGGCGCTCGTAGACCGGCACGAGTTCGCCGAACGCGTCGGCCTCGACCGGACGGAACGATCCCGTCGACGCCACGTCCACCGCCGCCGTCGCGAACGAGCACACCTCGGGATCGAACTCGTGGGTGACGATCCGGTTGCTCGTCTCCCAGCCGTACTTGTGGTAGAAGTCGTAGGAAAAGGGCCACAGGACGGAAAACCGACGGTCCCGCTCGCGGTACTCGGCGAGCGAGTTCGCGAGCAGTTCGCGGACGTACCCCTGACGGCGGAACTCGGGCGGCGTCGCGACGGAGGCGAGGCCGGCGATCGGATGCGTCTCGCCGCGGACGGTGGCGTCGAGCCAGTAGTGCCGACAGACGCTCCGCGGATCGTCATCGGCGGCGTCCGCGCTCTCGTAGATCCCGCGGCGCGCGCCGCGCAGCGCACGCGGCGTGTCGTGCTCGTCCGGTTCGTACGGCGGGACGCCCGCATCCGGTCTGAACGCGTAGCTCCTGAACTCGTGAAAGACGGCTCGCTGATCCGAAAGAGGGCGGTAATCGACCATACGAACGCAAGCGACGGCGACCGGGAAGAACGTTCCTGTAGTGTGTGGGTGCGTGGCTCGCCCCGTCTCGATCCGTCGGTTAGACGTGTTCGTCGACGAACGCCTCGATCCGGTTCAGCGCCTTGCGGAGGTCACCCAGCCCGGTCGCGTAGGACACCCGGAGGTGGCCCTCGCCGCCCGCGCCGAAGACGTCGCCGGGCACGACTGCGACGCCCTGCTCGCGGAGCACGTCCTCGGCGAACTCTTCCGCGGTCCAGCCCTCGGGAACCTCCGGGAAGCAGTAGAACGCGCCTTCGGCCTCGAAGACGTCCAGGCCGATCTCGCGAAAGCGCGAGAGGACGAACTGGCGGCGGCGGTCGTACTGATCGACCATCTCGACCACGTCGTTCGCACAGGAGTCGAGCGCCGCGATCGCCGCGTGCTGGGCCGTCGTCGGCGCTGAGAGCATCGTGTACTGGTGGATCTTGTTCATCGCGTTGATCGCCGCCGACGGGCCGAGCGCGTAGCCCAGTCGCAGGCCGGTCATCGCGTGGGCCTTCGAGAACCCGTTGAAGACGATGGTGCGCTCGCGCATCCCCTCGAGCGTCGCGATCGAGGTGTGTTCCCCGTCGTAGGTCAGTTCGGCGTAGATCTCGTCCGAAAGCACCGTCAGGTCGTGCTCGCGGGCGAATTCCGCGATCGGTTCGAGTTCGGCCTCGCTCATGATGGCCCCGGTCGGGTTGTTGGGATAACAGAGGACGAGCAGGTCCGCGTCGGCGGCCCCGGCCACCTCGAGTCCCTCCGCCGTGAGCTTGAACTCGTCGGCCTCTCTAGTGGGGACCGACAGCACCTCGCCGCCGGCGAAGATCACGCCGGGTTCGTAGGAGATGTACGACGGTTGGGCGATCGCGACCGTGTCGCCGGGATCGACGAGCGCGCGGAAGGCGAGGTCGACGGCCTCGCTGGCACCCGCGGTGGCGATGATCTCTTCGGCGGGGTCGTAGCCCAGCTCGAAGCGGTCCGCGACGTAGTCGGAAATCTTCTCCCGGAGTTCGCGTTTGCCCCGATTTGCGGTGTAGGAGGTCTTCCCCGCCTCTAACGAGGCGATCGCGGCGTCGCGGGCCGCCCAGGGCGTCGCGAAGTCGGGTTCGCCGACGCCGAGCGAGATCACGTCGTCCCGTTCCTCGGCGATTTCGAAGAACCGCCGGATACCGGAGGGCGGGACCGTCTGCACGCGGTCTGAGAGTTCGATGGGCATAGAAATGGGTTAGGGTGAGAACGAGAGTCGGTCGTCGTCCTCGCCGTCGCCGAACTCGATCCCGTGTTCCTTGTAGGAAGTCATCACGTAGTGGGTGACCGTCTGGGTGATCTCGGGGACGGGCGCGACCTGTTCGCTGATGAACTGCGACACTTCGCGGATGGAGTCGCCCTCGACTTCCATGTCGAAGTCGTAGTCGCCGCTGACGAGTCGGAGGGCTTTGACCTCCGGGAATCGAGCGAGGCGCTCCGCAATGTCGTCGTAACCGGTTTCGCGGTCGAGGCGGACGTTCAACTCGACTTCGGCCCGGACGCGTTCGGTTTCGAGTTCGTCCCAGTCGACGACGGCCTGGTAGCCGCGGACGACGCCTGCTGCCTCTAGATCGTCGATTACTGCGGCGACCTCGTCCTCCTCGAGGTCGGTCATTCGCGCGATGTCGGCCGTCGAATAGCGCGCGTTCTCACGAAGCAACTCGAGCACCTCGCGTTCGCTCATACCACTGCGAAGCGCGACCGCGAGTAAAAACGTTGTTCTTTGTCGTTTTTCGTTATAGTGTTCGCGGCGGGCGAAGACCGCGAACTGCGGCCGCAGCCGATTACCGATAATTCTTGAACAACAGCGCCCGCACGTCGTCTTTCGTCTGTACGTCTTCCGTCGACCCGTCGGGAAGGGTGACGGTGTAGCGATAATCCGATGAGGACGATTCCTCCCACTTGTCATCGTGGGTTTCGAGGAGGCTCATCATCTCGTCTAACATCTCGTCGTCGTCGGCGTCGCCGTCGCCGTCACCGTCCTCGCTCTCGTCGGCCTCATCGGTTCCGTCCTCGCTCTCGTCGGCCTCATCGGTTCCGTCCTCGCTCTCGGCGTCCGCTTCGTCCGTCTCGCTACTCCCACTGCTACTACTCTCACCACTATCGCCAGTCTCGTCAGCACCGTCGCTCTCATCCGCATCGTCATTCTCGTCACCGTCGAGTTCACCCGACTCGTCGTAGGAAATTTCCTCGAGCGCGTGGGGATCGGTCTCGCCGTCGATCGCCGCGCCGACGGACGCCGCCACGTCATCGGTCGCCGAAAATTCGGCGTCGATGTCGATCGCGTCCGCGACTTCCTCGTCGATGTTGTCGATCAGGAACTGCAACGCGTCCCGCTCGCGAACGAACCCGTACCGGCCGACAACGTCTCGAGAGATTTCCTCGCGGAGTCGTTGGATGAACTCGTACTGTTCGTCGGTAACTTCGAGCGTTTGCATACCCCATCGATGCGGCGGCGGGTACAAATATGTAGGTTGTCGTGTTAGCCCCGCATTCCTGACTGTCTCACCTCCCGAGCGCTTTCGTACGCTCACATCCGATCAATCAGCGTCTCATTCACAGCAGTTGGCGTATTGCGAGGGATATATGATCGCCTATCGGGAAGACAGCCACATGGCCAAAGAATCCGACACCCAACTCGAAGCCGGTGACGCCGCCCCCGCGTTCGAACTCGAGGGAGCGGACGGCGAGACGTACACACCCGACTCGTTCGCCGACAACGAGGCGCTGCTCGTCGTCTTCACCTGCAATCACTGTCCGTACGCGCAGGCGAAATTCGACCTGTTGAACGACCTCGCCGCCGAATACGACGAGGTCGCCGTCGTCGGCATCAACCCCAACGACGAGGTGGCGTATCCGGACGATTCCTTCGAACGCATGCAGGAACTCGTCGACGACGGAACGATCCGATACGACGCCTACCTCCGCGACGAGTCCCAGGATGTCGCCGCGGCCTACGGTGCAGCCTGCACGCCGGATCCGTTCCTCTTCCGTCGGACCGACGACGACGGCAGCGACAGCAGCAGTGACGGCACCACCGCATTCAGTCTCGCCTATCAGGGTCGACTCGACGACGCCCTGAACCCGGACGAGGAGCCGACGCGCTTTCACATCCGCGAAGCCATCGACTCTGTCCTCGCCGGCGAGGAGGTCGAACTCGAGTGGCAGCCCTCTCGCGGTTGTTCGATCAAGTGGGCGGACGAGTAGCTGAGAAATGGTTCCGCAGTACTAGTCGCTCTCAATCCGAACGTCACCTTGCATGGTGTCGTGTGGCTTACACCGATAGGTGGTGATCTCCTCGCTCGCCGTGACACCGTCTAACGTCTGCGTTTCGCCCCGTTTTTGCATCAGATCGGTTCCGTAGTCGTCATCGACGAGTTCGCCGTTTTCGTTCCAGAGTTCGATATTGTGCGGGCGCCCGTCACCGTTGGTCCAGGTGAACGCGTATTCCCGGCCTGCAAAGAGAACGAGCGTCGGGTTGGTCTCTCCGGCGATCGGATCGGGGGCGACGCCCTCCCAGCCGTTCATGACGCCGCGGAGTTCGATCGTCTCGACGTCCCTCCATGCATCGGGATCGATGTCCCGGTCGGTTTCGTTCTCACCTTCGGCATCCGCATCGCCGTCGGTCGTCCCGTTCGCGCCGCCGTTCTGGGTTTCGGTCTCGTTTTCGGTTCCGTTCCCGTCGTCGGCCCCGCTCAGACAGCCCGCAGCGAGGACGGTTCCCGCCGTCGCGCCCACGGTCCGCAGCACGGTCCGCCGGCGCTGATTTCGATCGCTCATCGTGTCGTCTCCGAGTATCCGCCCTAGCTAGTTGAAGCGCCGTGGACGTTCTCACTCGCTGAAACGTCACCGACACGGAGCCCGTCGCCGCGAACTTACTGTACCGCCCGGCGATACTGAATCGGCCACGCCGATTCGCCCTCCTCGTCGAGTTCATCCGCGGCCCGCAGGCCGAAGTACGGATCGCGAAGGAACTCGCGGCCGACGAGGACGAGGTCGGCGCGCCCGTTCCGAACCAGGGCGTCCGCCTGTTCGGGTTCGGTGATGCCGCCGACGGTGCCGACGGCCAACTCTGCGCCGTCGTCGACTCGTTCGGCCAGCGGGACCTGGAAGTTCGGCCCGCCATCGATTCGCTCGTCGGGATGGAGGCCGCCGGAGCTGACGTCCAGCAGGTCGATACCGATCTCGGCGAGTGCAGCCGCGAGCCGGGCGGACTGCTCGGCATCCCACGACTCGCGGTCGTCGAGCCAGTCGGTTCCCGAGATGCGGACGAAGACCGGCTTGTCGTCCGGCCAAACCTCGCGGACGGCGGCCGCGACTTCGCGGACGAACCGCGTTCGGTTTTCGAAGCTGCCGCCGTAGTCGTCCTCGCGGTGGTTCGTCACCGGCGAGAGGAACTCGTGGAGCAGGTAGCCGTGTGCGGCGTGGACTTCGGCGATTTCGAAGCCGGCGTCGAGCGCTCGTTCTGCAGCATCGCGGTAGGCGTCGATGACGTCCTGGATGTCTTCGACGGTCGCCTTTCGCATCGCCGGCCGATCACCGGGGAAAGAAGGGTAGGCGTCGGGCGACGGCGAGAGCACTTCCCAGCCGCCGTCACCGGGCTGGAGCGGCAGGTTGCCCTCCCAGGGTTTCGCCTTGCTCGCCTTCTGCCCGGCGTGGGCGAGTTGAATCGCCGGGACGGACCCCTGCTCGCGGATGAACTCGGTGATCGGCTCGAGTTCGGCGGCGTGTTCGTCCGTCCAGATACCGAGGTCGTGGGGGGTGATCCGCCCGCGCGGTTCGACGGCGGTAGCCTCGGTCATGACGATGCCCGCGCCGCCGACGGCGCGGCTGCCGAGGTGGACGCGGTGCCATTCGGTCGGGAGGCCGTCGGTCTCGCAGGAGTACTGACACATCGGCGAGACGGCGATCCGGTTCGGGATGTCGAGTTCGCGAAGCGAAAGCGACGATCGCAAATCGGCATCGGAGTCGGTGGTTGCCATCGACGGGTCTAGCGATGGCGCGAAGAAAACGCCCGGGGACGGCGATGGCCTTGCCGACTCGCGATCACGTCGGCATGGCGCACGCCTGAGAGTGCCCCTCATTTATCGGTCCCGCGACGGAGTCTTCAACATGGCACCACGGATTTCGCTTTCGGACCGGTTCGACAGCGACCGACCGGTGATCGGAATGCTCCACCTTCCCGCGCTCCCCGGTGCTCCTGACTCGAGCGGAGATCGGGATGCGATCCGAGAACGCGCACTCGAAGACGCAAGACGGCTCGAATCGGGCGGCGTCGACGCGATTCTCGTCGAGAACTTCGGCGACGCGCCGTTCTATCCCGCGGACGTGCCCGCTCACGTCGTCGCCGATATGACCGCGCTGGCGTCGGCCGTTCGGCGCGCGGTCGACGTGACGCTCGGAATCAACGTCCTCAGGAACGACGCCGACTCGGCGCTCTCTATTGCGGCCGCAGTCGACGCCGACTTTATTCGCGTCAACGTCCACGTCGGCACGGCCGCGACCGACCAGGGAGTTCTCGAGGGACAGGCGCACGATACCGCCCGACTCCGCGACCGAATCGCACCCGCCGTGGCGATTCTCGCGGATGTACACGTCAAACACGCCACACCCGTCGGCACGCCCTCTCTCGAGCGAGTCGCACGCGAAACCGTCGACCGCGGCAAGGCCGACGGCGTCATCGTCTCCGGATCGGGAACCGGTTCCAAGACCGATCGCGGCGACATCGAACGCGCCGCCACCGAACTCGCGGCACAGGATAGCCACGCTCGGCCACCGGTCTTCGTCGGCAGCGGCGTCACCGAAGACACCGTCGCCACGTACTTCGATGCCGGCGCGGACGGCGTTATCGTCGGCACGGCGCTCAAGGAAGACGGAGAAACGACCAACCCCGTGTCGACGGACCGTGTCGAGGCGGTCGTCGCAGCGGCGCGCGACCCCTAACTCGCTCATACGGACTGCCGTCAGTCAGTTCCGGCGCAACCGCAACCGTCTGCGAGTGCGCCGACAAATCGGTTCAGTAGACCGTCTTAGAAGCCGCCCAACAACGGGCCGATCAACACGCCCATCAGGTGAACTCGGCGGGCGCGCAACCGGACCGGGACCAGTCCGATCACGGTAGCGACGACGAATATAGCGATGCCGAGCGGCCCCGTGAACAGATACGAGAGCACGAGCAGCAATCCCAGGACGGCCGTCGAAATCTTCCAGTACGCAACGCGGCCGACGAGTTCGAGATACGTCTCGCCGACGACGATCACGAGGACGAACCCGATCAGCCCGGCGAGGACGACGGCCACGAGGAGGATCGGCAGTTCGAGCGGCGCGTTCACGTTCTCGAAGGCGACCATGACGCCAGTGCGTGGCTGGCCGATGGCGACCAGTGCGAACAACGCGAAAATCGTATTCGCGGTGTCGACGCCGCTCGTCGCGACGATATAGCCGCGATCGCCGGCGTTTCCGGGAACGAAGACGAGCACTGCAACGGCGGCGATAGCGGCCGAGATTCCCGGTATGTAGCCGACGACCGCACCCGCCAGCGCACCGGCGAGGGCCGTCGCACCGACGAGTCGACGAGACATCGCAATCTCGCCGTCGTGCTGCGGTGGAACGCCCGACCCGGCGAGTGCATCGATCAACACCGGCGCTCCGAAGAGGCCGGCAAACAGCGGTGCGAGGGTCCCGCCCGCCTCGAGCGGTGCATCCGGCGAGAGGTCGAGCGTCAACAGTCCCAGGCCCGCCGCGAGCGAAAACGAGAGCAGGCCGGCGAGGCGAGCCCGCCAGGTAAACTCCGAGGCAACGAGCGCGACGACGACCATGGCCAGCACGAGCGACAGGTTCGCTCGAACCGTCGGATACACCGCCGTCATCACTCGCGTGACCGGAATCGCGAGCGGCACCGCAACGAGGACGGCGAGCACGCTCCCGAGCGCCGACAGCCGGATCGCCTCGTATCCGCGTCCGTCACGCACCATTCGATGTCCCGGCAGCGCTGTCACCGCCATTTCAGCATCCGGCACGCCGAGTGCCATCGCCGGAACGACGTTGAGAAAAGTATGGACGACGCCGGCCGCAAGCATCGCACAGCCGACGAACAACGCCGGTCCAGGGACCGAGACCGCGACGCCGGCAAGCAGGAGTGCGAAATTGTTCGCGTGGAGACCGGGAATCAGTCCGCTCAGACTGCCCAGGCCTGCCCCCGCGACCGTCCACGCGAGCAGTTGCAGGGTCAGGGTTGGGTTCGTGACGAACTCGACCGGGGCAACAGCCATCGCTTCATCTGGCTGCGCCTTCTGATTTAAACTCGCGCCCGCGGCGCGCGCTCTCGCCGATTCGCTTCCGCTCGGCTCGTCCCGACCCGCCTACGCCTGCGATGCGAACGGCCCCTCGAGCGCCGCGGGAAGCGAATCGTCGTCGAGCAACTCACCGACGCTCGAAACGATGCCGTCCGCAGCGGCGGCGTCCTCGGCGGCGACCGAGCCGCCGTCGACGTACACGGTCCGAAAGCCGGCCTCGCGAACCCCGACGATGTCCTCGTCGTAGCTGTCGCCGACGTAGACGAACTCGTCCGCATCGAGGCGCGCTTTCGCGAGTTCAAAGAGTTCGCGGTCGGGTTTGCGCACGCCGTGGCTGTTCGAGACGAGGACTTCGTCGACCCGGTCGTCGAGCCCGTGGAACTCGAGTTTCGCTCGCTGCTGCTCGCCGTCGCCGTTGGTGATGATGCCGGTCGGATTCGTCGCGGCGACAGTATCGAGGACGCGTTTCGCATCCGCCGTCACGACCGTCGCGTCGACTTCGATGTCGCAGTAGTTGGCGGCGAGCGCGGCCGGCGTCGCGTCGAGGTCGATCTCCTCTGTGACGGTTTCGAACCCGCGACGGTAGGGGTCGGGTTCGCAACGATCGAGCGCGGTGAGCAGGCGCTCGACGTAGGCTTCGTACGCTGCGTCGGTCGGCGTTCCGTGGGGGGAGACGGCCCGTCGAAACAGCGACTCGAACGACTCGTCGTACGTACAGAGCGTCCCGTCGAGATCGAAGTACACGGCGGTTGTCACGAGTACGCAGTTACGCGAGACCGAGAAGTAACTGTCGGCGATGGGCGTCGAAAGAAATCGGAATTGACCGTGTCGTCGCGATAGCGAGCCGACTTAGCCGAAGAGTTCGCCGAGGCCTTCGCCGTCTGCGTCGTCGTCCTCGTCGTCTTCGTCCGTGGTGTCCGGGACGTCGCTGGTTTCTTCTGCTGCTTCTTCCTCGCCCTCGTCAGCAGCCTCGTCGGCTGCGGCGGCACCGCCTGCAGCGCCACCGGCGGCGGGAACGGCGGCGGCCTCGGAGACGGCGTCGTCGATGTCGACGTCTTCGAGTGCGGCGACGAGCGCCTTGACGCGGGATTCTTCGACGTCGACGCCGGCGGCGTCGAGCACGTCGGTGAGGTTGTCTTCGTTGATCTCTTCGTCCGATTCGTTCAGGATGAGTGCAGCGTAAACGTATTCCATTGGTGTATCCTCCAGTTGCGTTGATGTTGATTAGCCGAACATTGCGCCGAGTCCTTCCGCGCCGTCACCGTCGTCTTCGTCGTCATCGTCGGTGTCGGCGTCGTCGGTCTCGGCGTCCTGGTCGTCTGCCGATTCGTCTTCGCCCTCGGCCTCGTCTGCGCTCCCGGCCGCGTCTGCGGCGGGTGCGGAGACGCCCTGTAGTTCCTCGGGCAGGGCCTCCTCGTCGTCAATCTGGGCGGCGAGCGCACGGAGTTGTGCGTCGGCCTTGCTGACGAGGTCGGGCATGAGGTCTTCGTCCTCGATGGCGGCCTGCAGGCCGAGGCTCTTGGCCTCGCCCGTGGCCTTGGCGATGAGCGTCGGTGCCGTCGTCGCGGTCGGGAACGGTGCGTTAAGCGAGAGGTTCCGGGCGCGAGCGGCGGCCGTCTGCACGTCGCTTTCGTAGGCCTCGATGTCGATGTCGAGGTCTTCGGGGTCGAAGAGCACGCCCTCGGCGACGACTGCGCGAAGGTCGAGCCCGACTTCCTTGGGCTCGATGCCGAGTTCGTTGAGGACGTTCGCCAGATCCGCAGAGACTTCCCCGCCGGCCTCTAAGACCGTCGAGTCCTCCATGACCTGGATCGAACCGTCCTCGATGCGTGCGTTCGCGCCGATGCTCTGGAGTTCACCGACGAACGGCCCCGGGTCGACACCGGTGTCACCCTCGGGGATGACGATGTCGTTCGGAGCAACTTCGCCCTCGTTGATCGGGGCGGGCGTCTTCGAGGCCTCGAGTTCCTTGTAGAGGGCGAACGGATTGTCGTTCGTTCCGATCAGGCCGACCTGGCCCTCGACGTCGTCGACGAGATCGTCGAGACCAGCGGTTTCGAGCGCACGGACCTGCAGCGTGTTGCGGCTGACGCGCAACTCTGCGGTGCCGTGGAGATCACGGCGCATGTCCTGGAGCTGCTTCGAGGGAATGCCGGCGATGCCGACGATGCCGACGCTCTCGTAGTTCTCGATGAGTGCTTCGAGGTCGGCGACTTCCTCTTGCTTCCACTGGGGAAGGTTCTCCGTTTTGCGATCTGCCTGGGCGCTCATATTAGGCCACCTCCACGGATGGGCCCATGGTCGTCTTTATGTAGACGGCATCGATGTTCTGGGGCCCCTTCTCGAGGTCGGCGTGCAGACGGCGCAGGATGACGTCGATGTTGTCGGCGATGTCTTCGGCATCCATATCTTCGGCGCCGACGAGCGTGTGGAACGTTCGCCGGTCGCCGGAGCGAAGCTGCACGGTGTTCTTGAGTCGGTTGACGGTCTCGACGACGTCGTCGTCGGGCGAGAGCGGGTCCGGCATTTTCCCTCGCGGACCGAGGATGGTACCGAGATGCCGGGCGATATCTTGCATCATCGCCTCTTCGGCGATGAAGAAGTCGGTCTCGTCCGCCATATCTTTGGCGTCGTCGTCGTCCAGATCCGCGACGTCGTCGACCGAAAGGACCTCGTCCGCGGCCTCTTCGGCGCGGACACCGGTCTCTCCTTCGGCAATAACGACGATACGCGTCTCCTGTCCGGTGCCGGACGGGAGGACGACGGACTCGTCAACACGATTCGACGGTTCGTTCAGGTCAAGGTCGCGCAGATTTATCGCGAGGTCGACCGTCTCGGTAAAGTTCCGATCGGGCGCGTCCTCGAGTGCGCGATCCACTGCGGTTTCGATATCCGAATCTGCCATCGTTCACCTCCGTAGTACGCAGGAGTGCTCCTACGGGTCAGTGAAACAGGCAATGCCTGTCTCTGTTGAGAGAAGTGCCATGTCGAACTTAAACCCGTCGAACTGGAGTCCCGACCGGTTCAGTGTTCGACTCTCGGTCTCCGAAGAGTATGCACCGACCAGAAGTTCTATGAAGAGAGACAGTGATGAATTCGAATATGTGGCCAGCAGATTTATACGTGGGGATGAGCGGATCCGAATCCGAGTCCGCGGTCATCGAGGTGCTCACGTCGGGGGCAGCGGTTGAGGCGTATCGGTCGCTCGGGTCGCTCGGGCGGGTTGGGTTTCAGTTCGCCGCGACGGTCGTTCTCGCGTTGGTCGTCCTGGGGTTGATTCAGGGATACGGCACGCGGACCGTCGAAACGGCGCGGCGAAGTCCCGTAATTTCGATCTGTATCGGCCTTCCGAGCGGGCTGGTCCTCGCCGGACTCGCAAGTACCGGCTATGTTCTCGTCGGACAGAGCATCGGGATCTTCTTTGGCATTCCACTGGTTCTTCTCGGCGGAACGACCCTCCCGGTACTCCTGGTGCTCGGATTCGTTGCTGTCGGGCGGACAGCGATGGCCCGACTCGGTCGAGACCGGCTCGGCTCCGGGATTCTTGCCGGGGGAGTCCTCTGTGGAGTCGCAGGATTCTCGGTAGGGGTCACCGTCCTCCTCGCCGTCCTGGTTGCCTCGCTCGGTATCGGCGCGTTCGTTCGCGTGCTGATGAGTGCAGGCGGCACGACTGCTCCGGATGAGCGCACCGTTCCGCCCGCGAACAAGATTTGAGAAATCGATTGCCGCCTCTTCTCAGACACCTGTGTTCTGAATATCCCTCATTTACCGCCTCTACGGCGCTATTTCAACGGTTTACATCCGCGACGTGGGTGGCCGTGACAGACGACTCTCGGCGCTCGATATCGACGAGCGAAAAATGAACTGACTCGTGACCACGGCCCGCCATCACGCGCCGTTACTAGCGGTCGGTCATATCCCGATTAGGCGAGTGCGTCGTCGTACTCGCCGTCGTCGACTTTCGCTTTGAACTCGCGGGCGTCGACGCCTTCGATGGTGACGCCCATCGAGGCGCAGGTGCCGACGACTTCCTTTGCAGCGTTTTTCGTATCGTACGCGAGCAGGTCGGGGTGTTTCTGCTCGGCGATCGTCTTTACCTGGTCGATCGAGAGGTCCGCGACGAAGTCCTCCTGGGGTTCGCCGCTACCTGTCTCGAAGCCAGCCTCGTCCTTGACGAGTGCCGCCGTCGGTGGGACACCAACGTCAATTTCGAAGGAGCCGTCGTCCTCGTAGTCGACGGTGACGGGCACTTCCGTGCCGTCGAACGCTTCCGTCTGGTCGTTGATATCCTGTACGACCGCCTGCACGTCGACGGGGGTCGGTCCGAGCTCGGGACCGAGCGGTGGGCCAGGGTTAGCCTGGCCACCCGGAACGAGCACTTCGATGGTTCCAGCCATACCCGTCACAACCCGTGCGCGAGTTTTAAGGGTTGCTTTTTCGGGCAGTCCTCGCCTGTGACGGTCTGACGCACGACTCGCAGCGAACCGCGGGCACGCGACGGTGCTACTCGACGCTCTCCGCACGCCACGCCGCGAACGACTCGAGTACGTCTATCTCGTCGAAGCACTCGATGCACGGCACGTCGTAGGGATGTTCCGCCCGGACGCGAGCGACGAGTTCGTCGGAGGCGTCGTCGGTGGTCTTCGCGAGGAGGATGGCCTCCTCATCGCGGTGTACGTCGCCGTCCCAGCGGTACGTCGAGGTCGTCGAGAGGCGGTTGACACAGGCAGCGAGGCGCTCATCGACGAGCATCTCGGCGAGTTCAGTGGCCGATTCGGGCGGCGCGGTGATGTAGACGGTTGGCATCGGGCGTTCTGTACGGCGTCGGGATACAAAGATGAAGCCGGAGACGGTCGGGTCGGTGCGAGAGCGACCGACGCGCATCGTGGGCGCGGCCGTTCGAGTGAACTCGAGCGGAATAGCGTCCTTGGAGGACTCGATTGCTGCCGGCTGTCGGGCGTCAGCGATCGGCTATCGCCTTCCGCAGCCGTTCTCCCGTTACTCGTCTGTCGCAACCGGGTTGAAGTTCCCGTTGATGTCCCACTCGTGGAGACAGTGCGGGCTGCCGACCTGTTTTGTGCCGCTCTCGCGGGCGATTTGCCAGGCTTCGAGGTCGTCGTCCCAGTGCTCAGCGCGCCCGCACGACTCACAGACTCGTGCGGTTGGTTTCCGCAACTGTGCGCTCATTACCGGTGATGCGAACTGGACGCACATAACAGTATGGCTGTGCGGCAATGTCTGCCGTCGACGCTCGTGAACTCGACGCCGGCTTTCGAAACCGATCGTCACGTTCAGGACTCGATCCGAACCCGACACCGATCGAACGTTCGACGCTCAGTAGACGGCGTCGACGATGTCGTCGCGAAGGTCGTCGAACTGGGCGAGATACTCCTGTCGTTCAGCACGGAGTTCGGCGATCGCTTCGTCGTAGTCTTCGACGTGATCGGGGACGTAGTAGTCCTCGATATCGAGTTCTGGAACGGACTCGGGGACGGTGAGACCGGTTCGGTCGTCGTCGGTCCACTCGATCGTGCCGCGGGCGGCTTCGGTGAGAATCGTGACCGATTCGGTGACGCCGATGTCCTGGGATTGCTCACCGAGGTAGCCGGTGTTGATAACGTAACAGTCGACATCGAGGATGTCGATCAGGTCGTGGAAGATGTTGCCTTCCTCGCCCTCGGAGCCGATGATGAACGGGTTCGTTCCGACGACGCGGATCGACTCGCCGGCCCGCGAGGGATCGCCGGCGCTGGTTTCGATCGATTCGCCGAGCATGAACGCGGCGGCAGCCTGGTCGTTGCGGAGCTTCGCCACGGGGGGCATCAACGGGTTTCGGGTGATGAAAAAGACCTGGTCGATGTCGTCCAGGTCGATCTCGTCGTCCGCGCTCTCGAGTTCGTCGCGGCGGACGACCGCGCGCGAGTTCGTCGTGTATCGGTCCTCCTCGAAGTGGACGGTGCCGTCGTCGTCGACGGCGACGTTCTCGAGAATGGCGGAGTCGTCGGTGGCGGCGCGGTAGAGGCCGGGCTGTTCGTCCTCGTCGAGACCGATGGTTTTGATGAAGAGGCCGGTGGCCTCGCTACCGGCGACCGAGCCGTCGGGAAGGAGCGCACAGACGTCGTCCTGGCGCATCGAGGCGTCTTCGGGGTCGTCGAGCCAGCAGCCGTGGGAGGTAAGCGTCGACTTGCCGGTCGCGGAGAGGCCCATGAACGCCTGGCCGACGTTCTGGAGGTCGCCGTCTTCGTCGCGGACGCGGACGTGCTTGCTCCCGGCGTGAAGGCCGAGCCCGCCCTGTTGCTTGATCCGGAACATGAACAACCGGAGGAACGACTTCTTGGCTTCGCCGATGTAGTCGGTTCCGAGCACGGCGGTAAAGCCGGTCTCGGGAAGGACGCGGATCGCTCGCTCCTCGTAGTCCGGCAGGTGGACGGTGTACAGGTCGGGCTCGCGGCCATCGGACGGTTCGAATAGGTTTGCCCAGCCCAGCGCGAGGCGGGCGTGTTCGACGGGCACGAACAGTCGGCAACAGAAGGTCGCTTCCGGGTGTCGCCCCATCAGCCGGTCGACACAGACCAGTTCGCGCTCACCCGCGAGTTCGACCGCGTCCTCGACGAGCGCGTCGTCGGCCGCGGTGAACTCGTGGTCGACGGCGTTTTTCGTCCGGTCTGCGCTCCGCGAGCGGATGTCGCTGACGAAGGACGGCGATCCGAACTCGGTGGTCGTCTCTTGGTGGGAGGCGAGGTCGCGAAGTTCGGTGAGCGATGGATTGTGCCGAACATTCGACGCTGTTACTGGGTCGGGAAGCTGTTGATCCAGCGGACGGGGTTCCGTCCCGGTTTCGGACATATACATAACCCACCATCATCCTGATGTATAAACGTGGAGGATTTTGCGCTGAGTGTGTCATGACTTCCCGAACCGGAATTCAATGTTTGGCGTCTCATACATCTCTACGTCCGATATATAGTCGCTTCCTTCTCAGCGGTATTATTATCTGAATACAGAGGTGTTCCGATGAGAACTCACATCAGAAATAATTCTAACTCCGAGGGAAAGACGTACCGTTGTTTCTCGATCCGCTGTGTTCGCCCCGGCAGTAATCCGTGCGTTCTGTCCTGTGCTACGTTGACAACTACCAACTGAAACTAATGGGCATACATAAACAATAGTAACTCGTTACTACGCGCGATGGCCTCCCTGGATCGAATCCGTATTCACCCGATCAAGTCCCTCGATGCAGTGACGCTCCGAACAGCCACAATTCAGACCGGGGGTGGGTTGGCATGGGATCGGCGCTACGCGATCGTCGAGCGAAACGGTGAGAATGAGCCCCTCGACGACACGCCACCGATTTCGAGTTCAGATCTCCCTCTGCAGGCGAGTGATACCTACGTCAACGGCAAGCGCGAACCGGCGGTTCACGGACTGCGCGCCGAGTACGATCTCGAGCGCGAGACGGTGACGCTCTCGGAGACCGGCGACCCGACTGCAGACGGCGATACGTTTCACCTCGAACTCGACCGGGACTGTCTCGCCTCGTGGTTCTCCGAGTACCTCGGCTATCCCGTTGACCTCGTTCGTAACGAGGCGGGCGGATTTCCGGACGATACCGACGCGTCCGGCCCGACCGTGATCGCCGGGGAGACGCTCGAGACCGTGGCGTCGTGGTACGACGACATCGGTTCGCCGGAACTGTGTCGGCGGCTTCGACCGAACCTCGTAGTCGAGGGCGTTCCGGCGTTCTGGGAGGATCGTCTCTACGGCCCTCCCGGACAGGGAGTTTCGTTCACTATCGGAGCAGCCGCGTTCCAGGGGATCAACCCGTGCCAGCGGTGTGTGGTTCCGACGCGAAACCCCGACACCGGCGAGCAGACCGACGGTTTTCGGGAAACCTTCGTCGAACGCCGCCGGGAGACGTTGCCGGACTGGGCGAGCGAGGAGTGGTTCGATCACTACTTCCGGTTGATGGTCAACACGAATGTCCCCGAGTCGTCGTGGGGAACAGCGATTGAGACCGGGGACGCGGTTTCGGTCGGTAAGCGACAGCGCGTCCCGCAGTAACTCCGTCAACAGCCCCGCGCCCGTTTTCACATCTGGTACTCGGGGGCAAAGTACCAAGAGTAACCCCTGGGTTGTCGTCGCATGGACTACGGTCTCGATATCGGTGCGGACGCGATTCGGCTGGCGAACGGCCAGCCTTCGTCACCGTCCGTCGCGTCGACGCCCGCGCTCGTGCTCGCGGCCTCGTCGCTCGAAGCGACGCCGCCGGCGAACGATACTGAACTCGTCGAAACCGCTGACGCGGCGTATCACGTCGGTTCGGACGCCCTCGCAGCGGCGGAGACGGAAGACGCCGAACCCGCGTCGCTGTTCCGGAACGGCGTGCTCCCGCCCGACCCTCACGGCGACGCGGCGTTTGCCGCACTCGTTGAGAGCGTCTTCGCCGAGCAGGAGACCCAGGGGCAGGCACAGGCACAGTCGGCCGAAACCGGCGGTCGGCTCTGTTACACGACGCCGGGAACGCTCGTTGACGCCGACGCACCGACTGATTCCCACCGAGAGACCGTTGCTTCGACGATCGAAACCGCCGCGAATCGCCGCGGAAACGGGAATGGGAACGGGGACGGAGACGGGAACGAGTTCAGCGTCAGTGTGACGCCGATCAGCCGGGGCTTTGCGGTCGTCTACGACCAGTTCGCTGCGGACAACTACACCGGACTCGGCATCTGTCTGGGACCGCAGACGACGAGCGTCGCGCTGGCGTACTACGGCGTCCCGGTCCTCGCGTTCGCCGTTCCGCGCGGCACCGACTGGATCGTCGACCGGGCGGCCGATGAAACCGAACATGCACCCGAACGGGTCCGCAGCGTGCTCGAAACGTTCGAACTCGACCCCGACGCGGACCCCGGCCCGGTCGAGCGCGCACTCGCAACGGCGTTCGACGACCTCGTCGGTGAACTCGGCGATGCGCTCGGTGTGCGGGCGACCGAGGCCGACCTTCAGCGGGGCGTCGCCGTGCCGATCGCAGTCGCAGGATCGGGTGCCGTCGAGGGGCTCGAGTTCCTGTTGGGCGGTCGATTCGATGCGGCGGGACTGCCGCTATCGATCCGCGGCGTGCGACTCGCCGACGATCCCGAGGCGAGCGCGACGCGCGGCGCACTCGCAGCCGCTGCGGACGATGTCGAGCCCTACGAGGACGTGACGTGGGGCGATGCGCCGAAGGACGGGCCATCGGGCGAGACGCCGGAAAGCGAGCGTGCAGCGCCGACGGCACAGGCCGATGACGCGACGCTGTCGTTCGACGACCCGGCTCCCGATAACGACGCCGTCGGAGATGTCGCAGACGACGCTATCGACACCCTGTTCGACCGACTCGCGAACCGGGACGACGAGATTCAGGGCCTCACGGACGACCTAGACCGACTCGAAGCCACCGTCGAAACCGTCAGCGATCGAACGGCTGACACCACCGACCTCGATGCCGTCGAAACCGAACTCGAGCGCGTCCGGGAGCGCGTCGACGACCTCGAAGCCGCGAGTAACGATCACGCCGAGGCGGACACCGTCGCCACCCTCGACTCGACGCTCGCGACGCTCTCGGAGCACGTTGCGGACCGCGAAGACGAAATTGATACCGCGCTCGAAACCGCCGAAACGCGGGTGGACGGCGTCGCCGGTCGGCTCGAAGAACAGGCGACCCGACTCGACGCCGTTTCCGGACGGGTCGAGGAACTCTCGACCCGTGCCGACTCGCGAATCGACGATGCCGACGCTGCGCGCGATGCGCTCGCCACGGACCTCGATGCGGTCGAAGAGCAACTCGCGGAGACGACGGCGGCGCTCGAAACGGATCGTGATACCCTCGAGACGCTCGAAGCGACGGTCGACCGACTCGAAACGGACACAGCGACGAGGACGGCTCTCGACGACCTCGGAGCCCGCGTCGACGAGTGCAGAACCGACCTCGACGACCACCTGAAGCGAGTCGACGACCTGGACGAGACTCTCGAGACAACGACGATGGCCCTCGACGCAGTCGAGACCAGGACCGACGACATCGCGGCCGATACCGACCGCCTCGCCGACGAGTTCAACGCGCTTGCCGATCGCTGTCCTGAGGGTGACCTCGCAACCCGCAGCGCGGTTACGGCGCTCGAAGACGAACTCGAATCCGTTCGGACGACCCTCGAAGAACTCGAGGACCGCGTCAACGCGGTCGAAGCCGACAGCGAAACCGGAGACGCGACCTTCGAGGACCGGCTCGCGACCCTGGCCGACCGACTCGACGCGATCGACGAGCGAGTGGCCGACTCCGGTGACCGCCTCGAATCCGTCGCCGCTAACGCGGATTCCGTCGAAGCGGACGTGACGGGCGTTACCGGTGACGTAGACGACATTGAGAGCGAACTCGCCACCGTTGTGGCCGACGTTGCCTCCCTCGACGATGACGTAACGACGCTCGACGAGCGGACAACCGCTCTCGAGGACTCCGAAACGGCGCTCGACGACTCCGAAACCGCACTCGACGAGTTCAGCCGTGAACTCGAGACGCTCTCGGCTGCCGTCGAGTCCACCCCCGACGCCGCAACGGTCGACGACCTCGCTGCTGAGACGGACCGGGTAGCCGCCGATATCGACTCGGTCCGCGAAACTGTCTCGGCCGTCGACTCCGAGCAGACCGCAGTCGAGGAGCGACTCGACGACCTGGACGAGACCCTCGCGGATACCGTGAGCCAAGACGAGTTCGCCGCGCTTCGTTCGGAACTCGAGGACCGCGAGGAACGGGCGTCGTCGCCGAGTGAACTCGGCGGCCCGCTGCTCGCCGGTGGCGGCGGCGCTGGTGTCGTCGCCGGCGCGCTCGTCGCACTCGCGGTACCCGGAACGGGCGGGGTCGGTGTCGCCGCAGCCGCGATCGGTGCCGTGTTGCTCGCGGCTGCTGTCGCGGTGGCTCGATAGGACGACCCCGTTCCGGCCGCGGGTGGTCGCTTCCTCTCAGCTTCGAGCCGTCGTTTCGTCCTCGACGATCGAATCGTCCGCGACGTTCGGCGCGCCGATCGCGAGCACGCGGCTCTCCTCGACGGCCTCGAGTTGCCGCCAGGACTCGGGCGGGACGACCATGAACTCGTGTTCCGTGAGCGTGACGACGTCGCGTTCGGTCTCCCGTTCGACCGTCACATCGACGGTTCCCTCGAGAACGACGTACAGTTCCTCCTGCTCGTCTTGCCGGTGGTAGGTGCTTTCCTCGCCGCGGTCGTAGTGCCAGACGCTCGGACGGGTCTGCTCGGGTTGCAGGTCGAGTCCGACGGGGAGCAGCGTCGGTTCGAGTTCGTCCAGCTCGCGCGACTCGACGGTATCGAGGGACGCAACCGAGTATAACGACATGGACGATGGTTCGACGACCGGTGGCAAAAAACCGCGGCAGGGACGAGACGGTCTACTCAGTCGTGGATCAGTTCGACGTTTCGCATCTCGCCCCCGCACTGTCGACAGGTACTGACGAGCGCGTCGGCGACCGCTTCCCGGCGGCCGCACTGGACGCACTCGAACTCGACCGGTTCGACGAGTGTCATACCACTCGTAGGGATTGGGGTGTGTTAACTCTTTTCGTGATATGGCGGTCGGTCGGTATGCCAGAGAACGATAGCAAGACCCGTCGCGACGGTAACGGAGGCGGTCAGCAGCCAGAACGCCGGCTGGAAGCCGACGGCGTCCGAAATTACGCCGACGATCGCCGGTGCGATCGCACCGGCCCCCATTAGCAGCGTTCGGACGACGCCGAGCCCTCCGCCGGCCACGTCGTCCGGAATCGCCGACATCAGATACGCGCCCCTGACGGGCCGAAACCCGTGCGAGCCGATGCCTGCAGCGATGAGCGCGCCGCCAAGCACGATCGGACCGGCGGTGTTCGTCAGCGAGACGAACGCGATCAGTGCAACCGACGCGAGACCAAGGGTTGCGGTAATAAGCGGCAGTCGACCGACCCGATCGCTCAGATCGCCGGTCACCAACTGCACCAGACTCGCCAGAAAGAGCCCGCTGAAGAGGACGTTCGCCGTCCCGTCGGTCAACCCGGCTTCCGTCGTCAGGTACTGCGGCGCGAACGAGACCAGGCCGTTGTACGTGAACGAGAACAGCACGGTCAACAGTGCGAAGGCCGCAAACCGCGGGTCGCGAAAGAGCGACGCGTACTGCCTGAACTCGTCGAGACTGACGCCGTTGGTCGTGCCGCCGTCCGCCATTTCGTCCGGGATGCGCCGTGGAACGCGGGTCCAGAAGAGCACGGTCAGAACGAGTCCACAGAGCCCGGCACTCAGGAAGACCAGCCGCCAGCTTGCCCCGAGCACGAACGGCACGCCTGCAACGAGGACGACGGCCCAGGGCGCGACGACACCGGCGAACGCACCGAACGTATCCAAAACCCCGAGTGCGCGGCCGGTTCGTGCCGGATACGCTCGCGAGAGCAGTCGGACGGCGACGGTCTTGTGCGCGCCAGTTCCCGCGCCCATAACGAGCATCACGCCGACGAGGACGAGAAACGACGAGTCGACGACGAGGGCGAGCGAGGAAACCGCGGCGACGAACACCCCGGTCGTGATGACCGTCACCGAGCCGAGGCGATCGGCGAGCACGCCCGACGGAAACTGCATCGCCGCGTACACCAGCATAAATCCGGAAAACGCCATCCCTAGGGCGGCGTTCGAGACATTGTAGGCGTCCTGAAACGAGCCGAAAAGCGGCGGGAAAACGTATCGCAGAAACTTCGCCAGAAACCAGATTCCGGCGGTCAGCAACAGCGCATCGAAGTGGGCGACTCGTCGTGCCGCTGTCGTGACCGACATTCGGTTCTCGTTTCCTGTAGGACGCCCGCCGGACGAGAAGCCACCGATCCCGGCAGATCTCTTGGCAACTACCGCGACCCGCGGGTGCCGTCACTGCCGACTCGCGACTCGAAATAATATGTGTGTATATCACATATTATTGTATCCCGTCCTAGCAGGCAGTATTCATATACTGGTCCGTTGTACGCGTTCCAACTCATGGCAGTGACTACGACCGACTGGTCCGATCCCGTTTCGTGCCCGTTCTGTGGCGACGATCTCGCCTCGCCGGGCGCTGGCTTTGTCGACCACATCCACGAGAACGAAGCCTGCGAGGACGAGTTCACGTTCTGGCGCGAGAACGTAAGCGGCGATGTGGCGGGAGAGTGGTCGGGCTAAGCCGAGACTAAACCGACTACAATCCACCGAGCCGTCAATCGAAATCCGGCAGGTCCTCCGGCGGTTCGTACGCCGCCTCCCAGTCGATATACTCCTCTTTTAAGATCACCGAGACGACCTGTCCGAACTCGGTCAACGCGGCGTTGATCGCCGAGACGGTGCCCCAGGTATCGAGTTCGGGATGGTACTCCCGCGCCTGCCAGTCCTCCGGAATGCCGGGCGCGTGGTAGCCGACCCGGTCGGCGAAGTCGTCCCAGAAGAAGTCGAACTCCGCGAAGAGATCGAGGTCGCGAGCGATACCGAACTCGCGTTGATCGAGGTTTGTGTCCGTTCGCCACTCCTCGAAGGCGTCCTCCCAGGCACCGTTCTCGAGGAACTCCTGGAGTTCTTCGCGGCGGTAGTCGATCTCCTCGGAGCCGCCGCTGATCGTCGCATCTTCGTACTCGTTGGGATCGACGAAATCGAGCGTCGGCGGTTCTGGGGTGTCGACCGCGAGTGTCATACGTCACGCTCGGACTGCCGAGAGGTAAATACCATCGGTCGTTCGACGGGTTCGGCGGGTTCGACGTTCGTTCGGCGAGTCGGTCGGAAGACCGTTCGGCGGTTTCCCCCACAGTTATTCGGCTCGCCCGAAACAGTTTCGTATGGGCAATCGTAGTGGGCGCGGCGCTGAGCGCGCCCCCGAAACCGGAAGCCGAGGCTACGGCTACAGCCTCCCGGAAATCTTTGCAATTACGTTCGTCCTTGCGGACGTAATCGTCATCGCGGTGGCGCTGTTCGCCGGTCCCCTGTATGCGGTCGTTCTCACGGTGTTGCTCGTCGCCAGTGCGTTACTCGTCTGGTTTCTCGCGCGACAGGCGTCCAAACAGGAGCGCGAGGCCGAGATCAGTCGTTCCGCCGACCGCGAGACGAGCGAGGACGCTGACTCGCCCACCGGAACCGACCCGGTGACGACGCTCCAGCGCCGGTACGCCGAGGGCGAACTGACGGAAGCCGAGTTCGAGCGCCGACTCGACCGCGTTCTCGACGCGAACGAGCGCGCGGCCGACGCGGACGTCGATACTGCCGATCTCGAACTCGAGCGGTCGTCGTGACAGGCGTACGACGGCGCACCGTTTCGAACGACGACACGTAGAACTCCGCTAATATTTATGAGTGGGTGACACGAATCGCGAGTATGGAACGGCTGCGGATCGCCCATACGATCCGAACGAGTTCGTACGCGCTCGCACTCTTCCTGGTGGGTGTGATTCCAGGGAGTATCGTCCTCGGGTCGATAGTGGGATTCTTCGGCTGGTCGCTCGCTGGCCTCCCGATCGATGGCGAGACGGCGACGATCATCGTGTTCGTCGTGGTGCCAGCGTTGCTTCCGCTGTCGTTGGTCGCCCGGGCAGTAGTCGGCGGGAGCGCCGCTGAGCAGGTGTTTGGGGCGCTGTCGGTGCCGTGTCTTTGCGTCCCTCTGTGGGCTGGCTACAGTAGTGTCGCTGCGTCCGGAATCGTCGGCCTCGGCGGGATAATCTCGTTCGGCGCGGGCGTCTTCCTCGCCCTCATCGTGCTCGCCGACGCCGTCATCGAGTGGCGGCTGGCGGGACCTGGCGCGACGGTGCAGCGTTCCGGGTGACCAGTGTGGACGCGGGACAAGGGTGCGGTATCATTATACAATTCTGCTGAGCAGTGGTCGCTATGTCATCGTTTGCAACCCCACCGCCGCTCGAACGCGGTGACGAGATTGCGGTGATCGCCCCGTCGTCGAACCCGACGACTGAGTTCAGCGAGGTCTACGAACTCGGTCTCGAACGCCTCCGCGAGGTGTTCGACCTCGAACCGGTCGAGTTCCCGACGGTATCCCACGACGACGAGTTCCTGTTGGAGCACCCGGACGTCCGTGCACGGGACATCATGAACGCGTTCGAAGACCCGGATATCAGCGGCGTCATCGCCGTGATCGGCGGAAACGACCAGATTCGAGTTCTCGAACACCTCGATCCCGACGTTCTCCGGGAGAACCCGACGCGGTTCTACGGCTACAGCGATAACACGAACCTCGCGCTCTACCTCTGGAACCTCGGCATCGTCTCTTACTACGGCCCGACCGTGATGGCTGAACTCGCGATGGACGGCCGCATGTTCGAGCACACCGTCGAGTTCACCGAGCGCGCGTTCTTCGAGGAGTCGTTCGGCGAGATCCGCCCCGCCGGAGTGTTCACGGACGAACCCGGCGACTGGGCGACGCCCGAGCTGCTCGACGAACCCCGCGAGACCGAGCCGAACCCGGGCTGGCGGTGGGCCGGCGGTGACGAGCGCGCCGCGGGGCGACTCTGGGGTGGCTGTCTCGAAATCCTCGACCAACAGTTTCTCGCGGGACGATACCTGCCGGACGAGACCGAACTCGACGGAACGATCCTCGCACTCGAAACCTCCGAGGAGTTGCCCAAATCATCCTGGGTTGCGGGCGTCCTTCGGGCGCTAGGCGAGCGCGGACTGCTCGAACGGTTCGACGGCGTTCTCGTCGGGCGACCGCCGGCGCGGTCGCATCTCGATGATCGGCCGGCAGAGCGCCGCACGCAGTACCGCAACCAGCAGCGGACGGTGATTACGGAGGCCGTCGATCGGTACAATCCCACCGCACCGATCGTCTTCAACGTCGACTTCGGGCACACCTGGCCGACGACGCCGATTCCGATCGGTGCGCGCGTTGAACTCGATCCGGGGACCGAGACGGTTCGGTTCTCGTGAGGTTTGCAAGGGCCTCTCGAGCAATACCGAGATTTCGAGTTCCGGTGACCGCAGAACCGCAACCGAGTTCAGTATGAAAGAGAGCTGGCTTCGGTTTGGTGCCGTCAGTCCCGGTTCCGATACTCGCGCTGTTCGTTCGCAAGCGCCCGTTCGCGTCGCCGCGCTCCCTCGTCAGTACTGACCGTGAGTTCGGGAACCGTTGTCGGCTCGTTGTCGTCGTCGATCGCGACGTAGACGAAGTACGACTCGGTCGTTTTCTCGCGCTCGCCGGTTCGGGGGTCCTCGCGTTCGGTGATCAGGCGAACGCGGACGCTCGATTCGCCCGCATCGTAGACGTAAGCCGTGATGTGTGCCGTGTCGCCGACGGCGATCGGACGTTCGAAGTTCATCTGGTTGACGCGGGCGGTGACGCAGGTCTCGCCCGAGAACCGCATGGCCGACATCGCGCCGACCTCGTCCATCCACTTCATGACGTTCCCGCCGTGGGCCGAGTCGAGCATGTTGGCGTGGTTCGGCTGTACCATCTCCCGGTTCTCGACGAGCGTCTCCATCAGATCGGTCATTGCCCGCAGTTTCCCCACGACGACAATCAGTCTTGCCGTCGCCGTACACGGCTGGGACGCGCTACCATCGCGCAGTTCGATACTGGTAAAAGTCGTGGCCGAGTTGATCCGGTAATGAGTAATGCAGGCGACGCCGACGCGCCGGACCCCCCCGATCCCGTCGCGGCCGGCGAGACGGATACGTCGCAGGACGGTTCCGTCACCGTTCTCGGAACTGCCCACGTCTCGCAGGCGAGCGTCGACGACGTTCGCGACGCCGTCGCAGAAGAGCAACCCGACGTAGTCGCCGTCGAACTCGACGAAGGCCGATACAATCAGATGCAAGGCGGCGCTCCCGACGACATCGAATCCCAGGACCTCCTCTCGGGGAACACGGTCTTTCAGTTCCTGGCGTACTGGATGCTCTCGTACGTCCAATCACGGCTCGGCGATCAGTTCGACATCGAACCCGGTGCCGACATGCGCGCCGCGATCGATGCGGCCGAACGCAACGGTAGCGGCGTCTCGCTCGTCGACCGGGACATTCAGGTGACGATCCAGCGATTCTGGAACGGCCTCTCGTTTACGGAGAAACTGAAGATGGTCGGCGGTCTCGCCCTCGGCATCACCGATCCCCGAACGATCGGTCTCACCTTCGGGGCCGTCATCGGTCTCCTCACCGGCCTCCTCTTTGCCGTCTTTATCGCCCCGATGGTCGGTCTCGGTGACTTCTTCTTGCTCGGGATCACCGAATCGGCGGCGCTTCAGACCGTCGGTGCGCTCGGTCTCGGAACGATCGCCGGTGCGTTCGTCGGCCTCCTCTTTCTCCCCTCGATCAGGGCGGCTGACCGCTACGGCGGCGAGTTCATAAACGGCGTTTCGGCTCGCACGCTCGTCGGCATCGCAATCGGGGTCGGCGGGTCGTTGGCGCTCGTCGAGACGGGGACGTTCGTCGGCCCGATCTCGGCGACGCTGTTCGAGAACGCCGGTAGCTACTCGCTTCGTAGCGTGATCGGCGCGCTCACCGGGCTCGGCGTCGGTATCTCCGCCGGGGCTCTCCTCGGGATCCTCTTCGGCCTGCTTAGCGGCGATGTCGAGGAGGTAGACGAGATCGATATCGAGGAGATGACCGACGGCGACGTCGTCTCCGCGATGATGGAGGAGTTCCGCCAGTTCAGTCCGCGCGGGGCGAACGCGCTGATCGACGAACGAGACGCCTACATCGCACACAACCTGCAGACGCTGCGCGAACACGGGTACGACGTGCTGGCGGTGGTCGGTGCCGGCCACAGAGCCGGCATCGAGCGATACCTCGAGCATCCGGACGAACTCCCGCCCATGGAGTCGATAACTGGTACGGCCTCGAGTCGACGCTTCTCGCCGTTGAAGATACTCGGCTACCTGGCTATGGTCAGCTTCGTCGGATTTTTCTTCCTGCTGATGATGGCCGGCGTGCAAGATACGTTCCTGCTCCAGCTGTTTGCGGCGTGGTTCCTGTTCAACGGCATCTTCGCGTTCACGCTCGCCCGGCTCGCCGGCGCACGTTGGACCAGCGCCGGCGTCGGCGGCTGTGTCGCCTGGCTGACCAGCATCAATCCGCTGCTCGCGCCGGGCTGGTTCGCCGGCTACGTCGAACTCAAACATCGTCCGGTCAACGTTCGCGACATCCAGACGCTGAACGAAATCGTCGGCGACGCGGACCGTCCGATCTCCGAGGCGATCGACGACATGTTCAACGTGCCGCTGTTCCGACTGATCATGATCGTCGCGCTGACGAACATCGGCAGCCTGATCGCGACCATCCTGTTCCCGTTCGTCGTCCTCGAATGGCTGGCCCCGGGTATCGGCGGCGTCGACGCCCTCCTCGCTGAACTACTTCACGGAGCCGAAAATAGCCTCGAACTCCTCCGAGGGTTGCTCACATGAGCGTCCAAACCGGTCGTCAGTCCGAACCCGAACTCTCCTTTAGCGACAAGGAACTGCTCGACCTGGCGCTGGCCTGGATCACGCTCAGCGTCGCGTTCGCGCTCATGCTCGCCCCGATCCACCGCGGGGCCACCATGGGAAGTTTCATCCTAATGGTCGGACTGAGCTTCGTCACCGTCGGCGTCGCCTTCCTGCTTCACGAACTCGCACACAAGGTCGTCGCCATCGAACATGGCCAGATTGCGGAATTTCGCGCCGACTACCAGATGCTTTTCATGGCGATCATGAGCGCCCTGATCGGCTTTCTCTTCGCTGCACCCGGGGCCGTCTACCATCGCGGCCGGATCACGAAGCGCGAGAACGCGATGATCTCGCTCGCGGGCCCGATCACGAACCTCCTGCTCGCATTGTTGTTCCTGCCGCTGATGATCTTCCCCAATCTTCTCGGGACGATCGGTCAGATGGGCGTCTGGATCAACCTCTTCCTGGCCGCGTTCAACATGATTCCGTTCGGCCCGCTCGACGGCAAGTCAATTTACAACTGGAACAAGGGCGTCTTCGCACTCGTCTTCATCCCGAGCATTCTGCTCGCGGGCTACGTCGTGTTGTTCGTCGGACTGTTCTGATCCGCGACGGGCCTCGATTCGTCCTCTTTCCCGCTGTGGCCTCGATGGACCGGTGACCTTTTGCTCGCCCCGCGCGGTCGTTCCCACATGACGGAGTCCGCGGACGACGGGAACCAGCACGACGACGAGGAACGGCTCACCTACGCCGATACCGGCGTCGACATCGAGGCCAGCGAGGACGCGACCGCGGCCCTGCTCGAGGCCTTCGGCAGCGACCTCACGACCGAGTACGCCGGCCTGCTCGACATCGGCGACCGATACCTCGCCCTCGCCACCGACGGCGTCGGCACGAAACTCCTCGTCGCCGAGGCCGTCGGCGACGCTTCGACCATCGGCATCGACTGCATCGCGATGAACGCGAACGACCTCGTCGCCGCGGGCGTCGACCCCGTCGGCTTCGTCGATTACCTCGCGATCGACGACCCCGACGAAACGCTNTATCGACTGCATCGCGATGAACGCGAACGACCTCGTCGCCGCGGGCGTCGACCCCGTCGGCTTCGTCGATTACCTCGCGATCGACGACCCCGACGAAACGCTGACCAACGAGATCGGCGAGGGGCTGGCCGTCGGCCTCGAACGAGCCGGCCTCACCATGCTCGGCGGCGAAACCGCCGTCATGCCCGACGTCGTCGAGGGCTTCGACCTCGCCGGCACCTGCGTCGGACTCGCCGACAAGGACGCCGTCTTCGACGGCGAAGCACGGGTCGGGGACGCACTCGTCGGCTTCCCCTCGAACGGTATCCACTCGAACGGCCTCACGCTCGCCCGCGAAGCCGTCACGCGCGAGCACGACTACGACGACGAGTTCCCGCTCGTTCCCGAGCGAACCATCGGCGAGGAACTCCTGCGACCGACCCGAATCTACACGGACCTCCTCGAACCGATGTGCGACCACGGCGTCCACGCGGCCGCCCACGTCACCGGCGGCGGCTGGACGAACCTGCTGCGCATGGGCGACCGACGGTACGTGATCGACGACCCGCTGCCGGCACAGCCCATCTTCGAGTTCATCCAGCAGGAAGGCGGGGTGAGCGACGCGGAGATGCACCGCACCTTTAACATGGGCACCGGGTTCGTCGTCGCACTTCCCGAGGATGCGGCGCGTGAACTCGCGGCCGAGACGGACGGTCGGGTTATTGGCCACGTCGCGGAAGGGAAGACGGTCGACATTCGCGGGCTATCGTTGTCCTAAGTGGTCTGGGCGGGTGCTCGCTATCGACCGGCAGCCCCGTTATCGTTCATTTCGGACTGTTCTGCCGCGCCGGTCGTGGCGCGAATCGTCTCGTACTCCTCGTCGCTGTACGCGACGAATCGAACGTCGGTCAGCGAGTTCGGTTCGGAGGCGGCAATTTCGTCGCCGATGATCGCTGCGCCGTCGACGAGATCGAACCCGGCGACGCCGCAGCCGAGCGCCGGGATCACGAGCGACTCGCATCCGAGTTCGTCCGCTCGCTCGAGCGCGTTTCGGGTCGCATCGCGAATGCTTTCGGCGGTCGCCTCCCCGTCGCCATAGTGGGGCATCGCGGCGGCGTGGATAACGTACTCGGCGTCTAAATCGTAGGCGTCCGTGACCGCGACTGCACCGAGTTCGACCGGTCCACGCTCCATCGCCTCGTCGTTGATTTCCTCACCCGCGCGCCGGCGGAGCGCCCCGGCGACGCCGGAGCCCATCCGAAGGCTGGTGCCGGCCGCGTTGACCAGTGCGTCTGCGGACTGTGCGGCGATGTCGCCCTGGATCACGTCGAACTCCATACGGTACGTATTCGGACCGAGAGCAATGAATCCGAGTGTCGCTTCCCTTCGAGAACAGTACTGTTGCGGGCGAGTAGCCGGCCGCTTACGCCGTGTGAATCCAGTTCCCGGTCGCCGGTCGGTCATCGATGTCGTCGTTGGCGACGCCGTAGAACTTCTCGCGTCCGACCGGCGTCCGGAGTCGCAGTACCGTGGTGTACTCGGTGACCGCGAACGCAGTAATCTCCCGATTCGAACCGCGATACTCGAGTGTGAACTCGCGGGAGGCGTCGTCGTCAGTGGTCACACGATTGCCGAGGGACCAACTCAGCGATTCGATGTTTTCGGGATCGATTTCGAACACCTGGGTGATCGCTTCCCGTCCGCGGTGCCGACTGCCCGACCCCTGTGAGCAGCCATCATGGGAACTCATAACCAAACGAACGAAACCGACCATGAAAAAAGATCCCATTTCGAAAGGCGACCAAAACCCTTTTAGATTTAGGCCTGCCTAACTCTTCGTGATGGACGTGCCTGCCCGTAACGTGGACCCAACGACCGACGATGAACTCGATCTCCCCGCTGTGGCTGTTTCCTGCCACGAAACCCGGCCCGGCAAGATCGTCTTCACTGAGCAAGACAACAACGACGGGTGGATCGCGACGGACCTAACCGTCGACCTCGAGCCGTAAGTCCGATCCGGTCAGACACGCTCGATAATCTGGCACCCGCTAGCTGGATCCAGTTATCGCGTCTTCGTTTCTGCAGCGTTCTCTGCTGGGCGGCACAGACGCCGCGACAACACTTTTCCTTCGATGGTACTGGGCGTCGTCATGTCGCCGGTCAGCCGTCTATTGCAGGCACGGAAACGGGCAAAATAATCCGTCGTCGACGCGGTTGACTTCCGATTCCTTAGTGCGTCGCCTCTTCGAGCACCAGCGAGTCGTCCTCGAGGTAGTGCTCGAAGTGGTGCCCGTCGTCCTCGAGCGTCACGAGGATGTCGCGGAGGATTTCCGCAGTCGCGTAATCGCCGAGGTTCTCGGCGAGTTCGATGCTGTCACGCATCGACTCGATGATGTCGCCGTACATCTCGAGGTCGTTCTCGAACGCGGACCGGATGTCGAGAACGTCTTCGCCCTCGAACTCGACGGTTGCACGCTCTTCCTGGTTCGACGGCCCGGAGACCGGGACACCGCCGAGCGCCTGCGCGCGCTCTGCGATTTCGTCTGCACCCTCTTCGACGTGCTCGTAGGACTCCTCCAAGAACTCGTGGAGCGGCAGGAACTCGGCGCCCTCGACGACCCAGTGGTGCTTCTTGAGCTGGTGGTAGAGGACGTACGAGTTCGCCAGTTCGGTGTTCAACGCGTCGACGATCTGCTCGGCTTTATCCTGTTCGAGGCGGAGCTCGTTCTCCTCGACGGTATCGGCCGATTGACGGACGGTCTTCTGAGTGCTCATCTCGTTCGATGATACACGCGCTTTCCACTTAAAGGTTTCCCCAACACAGAACATTTTTTTGGCTATCCGAAAACAGACTTCTCAAAGTGGGCCTATTATTTTATGTGGTGGGAGCAACGTATCGGTCGCCACTACGGTCAAAAATTGTGCCGTTTTTTCGGGGCTGAGTAAACATTTTCAGTGTGGGGGTCGAAAGGGAACGTATGGCAACAAGAGCGGCACAGCGGCGAGAGCGGATCTTCGTCGATGGGGACTGGCTCGAAACCGACGAGACCATCGCAGTCTCGGACCTCGCCGACGGCGGGACCTTCGCTCAGGTCGGCGCGACCGGGCCGGCCGAAGCACGGACGGCACTCGAAGCGGCCCACGAGATCAAACCCGAACTGCGCCAGACGACCGTCGTCGAGCGCGCCGAGTGGTGCGAAGCGATCGCCGAAGGTCTTCGCGAGCGCGAGGAAGAACTCGCCGAAGTTATCGTTCGCGAGGCGGGCAAGCCGATCTCCTCGGCTCGCGGCGAGGTCGGCCAGGCGGCGGAGCGCTTCGATCGCGCCGCCGAGGAGGCTCGAAATATCGTCAGCAAGGGCGAGTTCCGCGAGGGATCGACCGCGGGCCACGAGGGCTGGAACGCGATCGTCAAACACGAGCCGATCGGTGCGGTGCTCTGTATCACGCCGTACAACTATCCACTTGCGACGACCGCATTACAGGTTGCCCCTGCACTCGCCGCGGGTAACAGCGTCCTGCTCAAGCCCGCGAGCAAAACGCCCGTCTCGGCTGCGATCCTCGCCGATGTCATCGCCGATGTCGACGGCATCCCGGACGGTGCGTTCAACTTCGTTCCCGGTAACGCGAGCGAGATCGGCGACGTCCTGTCCGGCGACGACCGCATCAACGCGATCGCGATGACCGGCTCCTCCGGCGCGGGGAAACACGTCGCCGGCGAGAGCGGCATGGTCAATCTTCATATGGAACTCGGCGGCAACGCACCCGCTGTCGTCTTCGACGACGCCGACCTCACGGACGTTGCCGGCAACTGTGTCAAGGGCTCGCTGAAATACGCCGGCCAGCGTTGCTCGGCCGTCTCCCGCGTCCTCGCTCACGAACCGATCCACGACGACCTCGTCTCGCAGATCGACCGCACGATGGACTCCTGGGAAGCCGGCGATCTCTTCGACGAAACTACCGCCTTCGGCCCGCTCATCAGCGAAGACCAGGCCGAATGGGTCCAGGAACTCGTCGACGACGCCGTCGAGAAGGGCGCGGATCTCGTCCGCGGCGGGAAACGACGGGCTCCCGAGGGCGTTCCGGACGAACTCGCCGATCAGTTCTTCGAACCGACGCTGCTCGCCAACGTTCCGCACGACGCCCGTATCGTCGACGAGGAGCAGTTCGGCCCCGTCGCAGCTATCACGACGTTCGAAGACGAGGACGAAGCGATCGAACTCGCCAACGGCTCGGACCTCGCCCTCGACGCCGCGGTCTTCACCTCCGACTACGATCGCGCGATGCGACTGGCCGATCTGATCGACGCCGGTGCCGTCCGCATCAACGGCGCCCCCTCCCACGGCCTCGGCGACGTTCCCTTCGGCGGCAACAAGGACTCGGGTATCGGCCGCGAGGGCCTCGACGCCTCGATCCACGAGATGATGCGCAAGAAGAGCATCATCCTGTAGTCTCGTGTAGCCTCGCGACGATAGCGACCCGTGTCACTTTCGCCTGCTGAACGCTCCGCCAGCCGTTCAACGGGACACAGCTACGGCTCGCAGATCGCGGCTTACGGACCGCCCTCACAAATCGCGGCTCAGGCGGATCACTTCTCGGATCACACTCACCTCTCAGACGGACGGTCCACCGCGACCCGAGCTAGAACGCGACCGGTCGGCTGGCAACGACTGTTTCAGTCTCGCCAGCGACCGCGATTGCCAGGACCGTCGTTTCGTCGCCCTCGTCGTACGCAAACGTCACGCTCTCGCCGACCGCAGCGATCGCGTCGCTTCTTCCCGCTCCGTCGGTGATCTCGACCCGGTCGGCGTTCCCGAGCGATGTAACCACCGTCGTTACGCGCCGGTCCGTGCTATCGACCTCCACCGTGACTCCCGCCTGCGCTTCCCGCTCGACCGTCCCACCGCTCCATCCCGCGGGCGACGGGAGTTCAATTTCGGCGGTCGGAACCGTCGCCTCCGCCACGGCAACCGAGTGCAGCGCCTCGACCGAGAGCGTCTCGAACTCGTCCGCCAGGGAACTCCGTTCGAACTGGTCGGCGAGCGCAGCGGGGTCGGTGCCGTCCCGGGGTACCGCAACGAACGACACCGTCGACGTCTCTCCCGAGAGCGAAACGGCGTGACTGTACGCCACAGGGTCCGATTCGTCTCCATCCCCCACTCGTCCGACTGCGATTGCCGTCGTCTCGAGCGGATCGAGCACCGTCTCGAAATCCGCGTCGGTTGCGACGCGCCGCACTGCGTCGTCGCGTCCGGCGTCGAGGATGGCATCGACGCCGATCCCCGCCGCTCGACTGGCGAGGAGCCACTCCGTCGAGACGGCGACTGCGCCGTCCTCGTCCTCGTAGACGGCGAACTCGTCGACCGACCACGTCGGCTCCGTCGAGAGTTCATCCCGGTCGAACGAGCCGGCGATAGCGAAGTTGTCGTTCCCGCTGCCGGTGCCGAACGAGAGGGCAGCGTCGAGTTCAGCGCCGTCGAACCGGTCGGCGGCCGACACGCCGAGATCGGCCAGGCTGAACGCCGTCGACTCGCGAACGTCGGGACTGAACTCGGCGTCGTGCGCGCAAAGCGCGTCGAGGTCCGCGTAGTGAAAGCCGAACTCGTCGCCGGTCGTTTCGGACGGCGCGAGCGAACCGGGAACCCACCGTGCCAGCGCGGAGACGTCAACGTCAGTTCCGTTCGCGTCGTCCGTCGTTCCGTTCGAGTCGGGCTCTGCTGGCGTCCCCGACTCGGAACCGCCGAGACAGCCTGCACTGATCGAGAGGGCACCGATACCGCCGATCCCACCGGTCGTCACCAATAATCGGCGACGCGAGTACTCGTCGGTCATCTCTGCTTCCACAAATTATAATTATAACAGGATATAATTCACGATCAGTCTCTGCGG
This sequence comes from Natrialba asiatica DSM 12278, assembly GCF_000337555.1. Classification (GTDB taxonomy): domain Archaea; phylum Halobacteriota; class Halobacteria; order Halobacteriales; family Natrialbaceae; genus Natrialba; species Natrialba asiatica. The sequence goes on from NZ_AOIO01000028.1 coordinate 65,836, forward strand.
ATAGACGCGACCCTCGAACGCGAGCGAGAGAGCGGATGAAGGGCTGCATCTATCCGATCGTCCTACTCCATGAGTACTGATCCGTCCATCCTCGTCGCTGGCGAAACGTTGATCGACTTCCTGCCGGAACGGCCCGGATCGCTCACCGAGGTCGATAGCTTCGACCGTCGCCCCGGTGGCGCACCCGCAAACGTGGCCGTCGGCCTCGCTCGACTCGGAAATACACCCCTGTTCTGGACCCGCGTCGGCGACGATCCATTCGGTCACTATCTCCGGGAGACGCTCACCGATGCCGGCCTCTCCGACCAGTACATCGAGTTCGATCCCGCCGCGAAGACGACGCTCGCATTCGTCACCCACGATTCGGACAGCGACCGCGAGTTCACCTTCTACCGCGACGAGACGGCGGACACGCGACTCGAACCGGGTCGGATCGACGACGAGACGCTCGCCGCGCTCGAGTGGGTTCACGTGGGGGGCGTCACGCTCGCCAGCGGACCCGCCCGTGCCGCGACGCGCGACCTCATCGACCGGGCCGGCAAAGTTGGCTGTACGGTCTCGTTCGACCCGAACGCCAGACCGGAACTGTGGCACGCCGAGGAGACGTTCGCGAGCGTCTGTCGCGACGCGCTCGAGGGCGTCGACGTCTGCAAGGCAACCGCGGGTGAACTCGAGGCGCTCGGCTTCACCGGGGCGACCCCGACTGAACTCGGGCAAGCGGTGGTCGCTGAATCGACGGGTCCTCACACCGCCTTCGTCACGCGGGGCAGTGACGGGGCCGTGGCTGTCGCCGGGCCGGATGCGCCGTGGGGCGGCGAACACGCGGGAGCGGCGTCACTGGCCGTCGCCGAAACCGATGGCTACACCGTCGAAGCGGTCGATACGACGGGGGCGGGCGACGCGTTCGTCGCCGGCATCATCACGGCGCTTCAGGGCGGCAAATCGGTGTCCGAAACGCTCGCTAGTAGCAGCGCTATCGCCGCGATTACGACGACCGAAGCCGGCGCGATGACCGCGTTGCCGGACCGCGAGACGGTGCGGGCGTTCCGCCGAGAGCGCTCGTAGTCCCCGCTTTGAGCGGCACACTGCGGGTACCGTTCGAAGCGACGGCGATAGCGCCGGCGACGCATTGTGCACACCCAGGCGAACCACATATCTGGTTTGACGGTGTGGCTCCGCTATGGCAACCGAAAGCGAAGACGACGGTGTCGTCTCGTTCGGCAAGACCGTCGTTGCCGGCATACAGGAGAAGAACGTTTCCTTCATGGCCGCCGGAATCGCCTATCAGGCGTTTATCTCGCTGCTTCCCCTTCTCGTCCTCGTCTTTTTCGTCGTCACCGTCGTCGGCGACGAGCAGTTCGCGGCCGAGGTCGCAACAGCGACGAGCGGGTTTCTGCCCGAGAGCGGTCAGGTCATGATCGAGAACGCTATCGCCGAATCGCCGGCAACGGCGGGGTCGACGCTCATCGGCGTCGTCGTTCTCGTGTGGGGGGCGCTCAAAATATTTCGCGGACTCGATACCGCGTTCTCCGAAATCTACGATTCGGCCGCGGAGAGTTCATTCGTCGGGCAACTTCGCGATGCGGTGATCGTCCTCGGTGCGATCGGTGGTGCGTTGATCGCGGCAGGTGCGGCGAGTCTCGTCATCGCGATTTTCCCGGACGTTCCCTTCCTCGAGTTGTTGAACCCGATCCTTCTCGTGATCGTTCTCGTACTCGCGTTTCTGCCGATGTACTACTACTTTCCGGACGTCGATGTCTCCCCCCGCCAGGTGCTTCCGGGTGTCGTCGTCGCGGCGGTCGGCTGGACAGTGCTCCAGTCGCTCTTTCAGGTCTACGTCTCGTTCGCGGGGAGTTCGGATTCCGCAGGGCCGGTGGGTGCGATCTTGCTCTTGCTCACCTGGCTGTACTTCGGCGGACTCATCTTGCTCGTCGGCGCCGTCGTCAACGCCGTCAGAAGCGGTCACTTCGATCAGTCGGACGTGGACGACCCGGTCCTGGATACGTCGATCGCCGCAACGGATCGCCCGGCCTTCGTCGACGACGCACGGCGCGACCGGACCCGTCTCCTCGATCGGATCGACCGCCTCGAACGCGAACGCGATCAACTTCGAAACGATCTCGCCGCTCAGCGCGCACGACGGTACCGCCTCGAAGACCGCGTTACCCACCTGGAAACGCTTACTCGTGATCTCGAAGACGAGACCGCAACCCTCCACCGTGAACTCGATCAGCACGAGGACCCACCGTGGAAACGACGGTTCAACACGGTTCTCTCACACGTCGATACCATCCGTATCGGTGTCGTCGAAGATCGGCGTGACTGACGGCGGCCACGACTGCGACCGCGGAACCGAGCACGGGAGTCGCACTCGAGAGCGCTTATTACGCTCCCCGCCGACACCCCACACATCGTGTCTCACCCAGTACGGGCCGCCAGGCGACGGCTCTGTGACGACCACGCAGATACTATCGCAGCGATCGACGACTGTGCGGATCGCGTCACTACCTCCTGGGACACCGCTCGAACGACGAACCGCGACGCACTCGTCGACTCCCTCCGCGCCGAACTCGAGGCCGCAGGCATCTTCGACCGACTTCCAGCGGTCTTGGCAGCGGCCGTCGATGCGACAGCATCGGACCTGCAGGCAAGTCCCGTCCCTGCAGCGCCGTACGTCGTTATAACAAGTCGCGGGCCGATCCTTCGGGCGACGATCGATCCCGGGCGACTCGTCATCAGATTCGATGTCTTCGAAATCGTCCGCTCTGATGATGCCGGTCATCAACCGGAATACCACCGCGTAGATGGCGTTCGGCTGCACGTTTCGCTCGAACACTGAGCGGGTCACACGGGAAACGCGAGTCGGAGACGAGTCAGCGTTTTCACGGTGCAGCCGAAAAGTGTTGTCGAACATGCACCCACGCGCACAGGCGTTCGCCGATCGGGCACGCGACGAGTTCAGTTTTGAGCCGGTTGTCGAGGAGTTCCCGGAAGGGACGAAGACAGCGGCAGACGCGGCGGCGGCAGTTGGCTGTCGGGAGGCCCAGATTGCGAGTTCGCTCGTCTTCGACGTGGACGGTTCGCTGGTAGTGTCGGTGACGAGTGGCGCGAATCGCGTCAGTGAGGCGGCGCTCGGCGAGGTCTTCGACGTGTCGGTGGCTGCGGTGTCGATGGCTGATGCCGAGCGGATTCGAGCTGAACTCGGCTGGTCGATCGGCGGTGTGCCGCCGTTCTGTCACGAGCGGACGGTCCCGGTCGTGCTTGACGAGACGTTGCTGACGTTCGAGACGGTCTGGGCGGCTGCGGGAACGCCGGAGGCGGTGTTTTCGATCGAACCGACGGCGTTGCAACAGTATGCAGGGGCAGAGCCGGTGGCTGTTAGTGAGTAGGCAAGAGACCAGTTCTCGTTTTCACCGATGGCCCCCTAGTGTGCTACCGTCGAGAAGTTATTAACCCACCAGTCTGTGTGATGGCCGAATTATTAACGACGAGGTATTGGATAATAACATATTTAATCGACGGGCGATTGGTTCGGATATGGAACTCGAACGACGGTCGTTCCTGGCGGCGAGTTCGGGATCGCTCGCGGCCGGGGCACTGGCGGGGTGTCTCGATGACGTGGCTCGCGGGAGCGAGGGGGTCGAGTCGGGGTATGCCGCATTTTTTGCACTGTGGGACTGGGCTGATACCATTGGTGGCGATGCGGTGACGTTCGAAAACCCGGTCGGGACCGGCGAGGTCGGACACGGCTGGGAGCCCGAAGCGGATTTGCTCGCGGAGATTGCAAAGAGTGACGCGTTCGTCTATCTCGATCTGCCGGAGTTCTCCTGGGCGCAGGAAGCGGCGGCAACGCTCGAGTCGGACTACGAGACGGTAGCCGTGATCGATGCGCTCGAGGGACTCGACGACGAGTTACTGGCGTGGAATCACGAGCACGATTCCGACGAACACGACGGGAACGATCACGACCACGGTCACGAGGGGGACTCCCACAACCAGACTACCGACGGGGGGAACGGCGCTGAGCACGACCACGACGATGGGGAATCTCACGATGGGCACGATCACGGCGCCGTCGATCCCCACGTCTGGGTTGATCCCGTCCTCGCCCAGCGTCTCGTCACGACTATCGCGGACGGCCTCGCCG
>NZ_AOIO01000029.1 GCF_000337555.1 Natrialba asiatica DSM 12278
GGGAAGCCGAGCACGATGTCGCCATCCTCGCCGGACACAACTCCTATCAGTACTTCGAGCACCGCTACGATATCGAGGTACACACTCCGTCCGGCGTGTCGCCGCAGGACGAACCGAGTATTACCGATATTTCGGAGACGATCGACCGCATCGAGGACCACGACATCGACACGATTCTTTACGATCGCTTCGAGGTCACGTCCGAGGATGAACTCCCGCCGCTCGCCGAGACGATCCTGGCGGAGAGCGCCGCGACGAACGCGGTTTCGGTCACGTCTGGGGAGGGAACACTCCAGTCCTGGCAAGGATCGGGCTGGGGGTACGTCGAACAAATGGAAGAGCTAAACGTTCCCGCGTTCAGAGAAGCACTTGGAGCGGATCACTAGTGACTGCAGTCGTCTCTCTCGAGAACGTGACGTTCGCCTACGGCGAGCAGCCGGCCGTCCGCGACGTGTCCCTTACCGTCGATCAGGGCGACTTTCTCGGCCTCATCGGTCCGAACGGCTCCGGAAAGACGACGCTCTTACACCTCATGCTCGGCCTGCACAGTCCCGACAGCGGCTCGATCGAACTCTTCGGCGAGCCCGCCTCGGCGTTCTCCGAGGGCGAACGGATCGGTTACGTTTCCCAGCAGGCGACCAGCCGCGGCGAAACGATGCCCGTTACCGTCCGCGAGGTCGTGACGATGGGCCGGTTCGCCCACTCGGGCCACAACCGACTGACCGAGGCAGATCACGATATCGTCACGGACGCTCTGGAAACGGTCGGTATCACCGCACTCGCCGACCGACAGATCACGCAGCTCTCGGGCGGTCAGCGCCAGCGGGCGTTCATCGCTCGTGCGCTCGCCTCCGAGGCCGACCTGCTCGCGCTCGACGAACCGACCGTCGGCGTCGACGCTGAGTCCCGTGACGAGTTCTATCGGTTGCTCGACTCGCTCAACGACTCGGGCATTACGATCATCCTCATCGAACACGACATCGGCGTCGTCACCGACCGGGCGAACCGCATCGCCTGTCTCAACACGGAGCTGTACCACCACGGCGATACCGAATCGTTCGTCGAGAGCGACGCGCTCACGGAGGCCTACGGGACGACCGGGCACGTCGTCGAACACCATCATTAGTCGATCGAATGCTGGAGTTCACGCCGCTCGCTGACGGAGAGGCCGGTACTGACACTGACGCAGCCGATGCCGACAACACTGACACACACCACACACGGATGCACGACACCAGACGACGACTCGAACTCGGCGGAATCGCCCTGACCGGCTTGCTCGCCGTCACGATGCTCGGATTTCTCACCCTCGATTGGCTACAGGAGTATCCGTACGCGTCGGCGCTATACGAGCAGTTCCGAATCGCCGGGTGGTGGATGGACTACTACCTCGGGACGAACGTCTTCTACCATCCCTACCTGTGGCGGTCGATGGCGACGGGTGTCCTCATCGGCGTCGTCGGGCCGCTGGTCGGGACCTATCTCGTCCACCGAGAGATGGCGTTAATCGGCGAAACGCTCGCACACACGGCATTTGCCGGCGTCGCGATCGGACTGTTGTTCAGTTCGACGACGGACTGGAGCGGCTCGCTCTTGCTCGTCGCGCTCGTCGTCGGGATCCTCGGTGCACTCGGCGTGCAGTGGCTCACCGAACGCACGGACACGTACGGCGACGTGCCGATCGCGATCATGCTCACCGGCAGTTTCGCCGTCGGTACGCTCATCATCAGCTACGGGCGCGGACTGACCGGAATCAACATCGAGAACTACCTCTTCGGCAATCTCTCCGTAATCACGCCCTCCGGAGCGCGATTGATGGGCATTCTGAGCGTCGTCGTCGTGGCCGTCGTCGCGGTGACGTACAAGCAACTGCTCTTTATCACGTTCGACGAGCAGGCTGCTCGCGTCGCCCGGCTGAACGTTACCTGGTACAACACGCTGTTGATCGTGATGACGGCCGTCGTCGTCGTCGGCGCGATGCAGGTCCTCGGCGTGATCCTCGTCGCGGCGATGCTCGTCATTCCCGTTGCGGCCGCAACGCAGCTCGCACACAGTTTCCGCGAGACGCTGTATCTCTCGATCCTCTTCGGCCAAGTCTCGATCATCGGGGGCTTCGCGCTCTCGATCTCGCAGAGCCTCCCCGCCGGCGGCTCGATCGTCGTCGTCGGAATCGCCGCCTACCTGCTCGCCGTTCTCGTTTCGGACCGATCCGCAGCTGCGGTTTCGGTTCACTGACCACCGGCACTATCCCCGTTCACCGTCCTAGTTACCGCCGATTCGTTTCGCCAGCGGTCACCGTCGCGTTTCGATTCAGTACCGCTCACCACCAGCCGGTGGGAACGCCACCCTACGTTTAACACGACTCTCGGCGAATCTACTCACGATGGGACGGTTATCCGAGCTGTTCGCACCCGATACCGTCGGCGTGATCGGCGCAACCGACCGCGAAGGCGCAGTTGGACGAGCGATCCTCGAAAACCTGCGCGACGAGTTCAGCGGCGAGATCGTGCCGGTCAATCCGAGCCACGACGCGGTGCTTGGTATCGATGCATATTCGGACGTGAAGAGCGCGCCGGCACTCGATCTGGCGGTCGTCGTCGTCCCGCCGCCCGTCGTCCTCGAGACGCTTCGTGAACTCGGCGAGTCGGGGACCGAACACGTCGTCGTCATCACGGCGGGGTTCGCCGAGACGGGCGGCGAGGGTGCCGACCGCGAGCGAGAACTCCGCGAGATCGCGGCCGAGTACGACCTCAGTATCGTCGGCCCGAACAGTCTCGGCGTGATGTCGACGCCGGTCGACCTGAACGCGACGTTCGGGCCGGAGGGCGCGTTGGACGGATCGATCTCGTTTATGAGCCAGTCGGGGGCGTTCATCACGGCCGTCCTCGACTGGGCGAACGAGCAGGGGATCGGCTTTCAGGACGTCGTCTCGCTCGGCAACAAGACGGTTCTCGACGAGACGGACTTCGTCCGCGAGTGGGGCGACGATCCGGAGACGGACGTCGTCATCGGCTATCTCGAAGACATCGACGCCGGCGACGAGTTCATCCGGACGGCCCGCGAGGTGACCGACGACACGCCGATCGTGCTCGTCAAGTCGGGTCGAACCGACGCGGGCGCGCAGGCTGCCTCCTCGCACACGGGTGCGATCGCCGGGAGCGAACGGGCCTACGAAGCCGGGCTGGAGCAGGCCGGCGTCCTGCGAGCGAACTCGGTCCAGGAGCTGTTCGATGCGGCGCGGGCGCTTTCGGGGCTGCCGGAGCCCGACACCGACGGGGTCGCCGTCGTGACGAACGCGGGCGGGCCGGGCGTGTTGACCACCGATGCGGTCGGCGACTCGACGCTGGGGATGGCCGAGTTCAGCGACGAAACGATCGCGGCGCTGACCGAGGCGATGCCCGATGAGGCGAACGTCTACAACCCGATCGATGCGATCGGGGATGCTGATACCGACCGCTTCGGCGACGCGCTCGAACTCGCGCTCGACGATCCGAACGTCGGGAGTGCGGTCGTCGTCAGCGCCCCGACGGCGGTGATCGAGTACGACGAACTCGCCGAGGTCGTCATCGAGAAGTGCGAGGAGTTCGACAAGCCCGTCGTCACCTGTATGATGGGCGGCGAGCGGGCTCGGAACGCCGAGTCGGTGCTTCGCGAGTTCGGGATTCCGAACTACTTCGACCCGGCCCGGGCGGTCGGCGGACTCGACGCGCTCGCGCGGTACCGGGATATTCGCGACCGGACGGTCGACGAGCCGGAGCGGTTCGACGTCGATCGCGAGCGAGCCCGAGAGATTTTAAAGCGAGTCGAGCGGCGAGACGACAACCGCCTCGGAATCGAATCGATGGAGTTGCTCGAGGCCTACGGCATTCCGACGCCGCCGGGCGAGATCGTCGACGATCCGGCCCGCGCTCGCGAAGTCGCCGAGAGCATCGACGGCGATGTCGTCATGAAGATCGTCAGCCCGGACATCACCCACAAGTCCGACATCGGCGGCGTGAAAGTCGGCGTGAGCGACGACGAGGTGTACGATGCCTACGAAGACGTGGTCGCCAAAGCGCGCAACTACCAGCCCGATGCGACGATCCTCGGTGTGCAGGTCCAGGCGATGCTCGATCTCGAGGAGACGACCGAAACCATCGTCGGGATGAACCGCGATCCGCAATTCGGGCCGCTCTTGCTGTTCGGCCTCGGCGGCATCTTCGTCGAAATTCTCGAGGATACGTCGGTTCGCGTCGCACCGATCGGCGAGCGCGAGGCTCGCGAGATGATCGACGGGATTCGGGCGGCCCCGCTGCTGCGCGGCGCGCGCGGTCGCGAGCCGGCAGCAATCGACGCGATCGTCGAAACGATCCAACGACTCTCCCAGCTGGTGACCGACTTCCCGGCGATTCTCGAACTCGACGTGAACCCGCTCGTTGCCGGCCCGGACGGCGTACAGGCGATCGACCTGCGATTAACCGTCGACACGGAGGAACTCCGATGACTGATACTGATACCGACACCGACATCGACACCAATACCGACACCAACACCGACACCGAAACTGAACTCGACACGGACGCCACGACGACCGAGGCCGGGGACGGGGACGGGATCGGTACCGGTACCGACACCGAGACACTCCTCGTCGCCTCACTCGAGGAAAGCACCGGCAAAACCGCGATCACACTGGCGCTTGCCCGCCTCGCACAGGATCGCGGTGAACGGGTCGGCTACATGAAGCCAAAGGGCACCCGCCTGCAGAGCAACGTCGGCAAGACCCTCGACGAAGATCCGTTGCTCGCGCGCGAACTCCTCGACATCGACGCCGAGATGCACGACTTAGAACCCGTCGTCTACTCGCCGACGTTCATCGAGCAGGCCATCCGAGGACGCGAGGACCCCGCCGAATTGCGCGAGCGGGTCGTCGAAGCCTACGAGACACTCGCCGCGGACTGCGATCGCATGTTTCTCGAGGGCGGCGGCCAGTACGACCTCGGCGGAATCGTCGATCTCACCGATGCCGACATTGGAACAGTCCTCGATGCCCGCACTGTCCTCGTCTCTCCCTACGAGAAACCCGGCGACATCGACACCCTTCTCACCGCCGCCGACGCGTTCGGTGATCGCCTCGCTGGCGTCGTCTTCAATCGCGTCTCTGGCGTTGCCTACGACCAACTCGAAACCGATGTCATCCCCTTCCTCGAAGCTCGTGACGTTCCCGTCATCGGAATCATCCCCAGCGAACGATCCCTCTCCGGGGTCACCGTCGCCGACCTCGCGGACGAACTCGGAGGGACACTCGTCGCCGAAGCCGGCACCGACAGCTACGTCGAGCGCTTCGCCGTCGGTGCAATGGGTGCCGACAGTGCCCTGCGATACTTCCGGCGAACGAAAGACGCCGCCGTCATCACCGGCGGCGACCGGGCCGAAATCCACACCGCAGCACTCGAAGCCCCCGGCGTCAAGTGTCTCATCCTGACCGGCGGCCACCGCCCATCCGGCGCTATCATCGGCGAGGCAACCGAGCGAAAGATCCCGGTTATCTCCGTCCAGACCGACACCCTCACGACCGTCGAACGCGCCGAAGACATCGTCCGAAGCGGTCGAACGCGCGACGCCGCGACGGTCGACCGGATGGAGACGCTGCTCACCGATCATACTTCAGTCACGTCGCTGCTCGACTCACCCTAAGCCATCCTGCGAGGAAAATCCCTGGCGCGTCGTCGGGCAGCTCACACGCCAGGATCTGCCGGTTTGTCAGAGGCACCCCGGCACTGACCGTTGTCCTCGAACTCTTATCCCTTCATCCGTCGAAACGTGACCCAGACTATTCTTCTTCGACTTAACTGTTTCTACGGTTTATATACTGGTGGGGGATTCGAGTTCAGATAGCTCGTTCCAAAGTGCCACGATTCACCCGACTGCGATGCGTTCTTCAGCTATCGTCAGACAGTACTGTCTGCGATCGGTCACCAGCCTTATCCCACTGTCGACCGACCACTTACTATGGTCGGAGCGCCGGGATTGCTCGCCCTCGTAGACCGACGCGAATCGCTACTTCGCCACCTCGCAGCCACTCCCGACCACCCCAGCGACCTCGCCGCTGCACTCGAGTGCTCCCGTTCGACGATCGACAGGGCACTCTCGGAACTCCGGGACGCCACCCTGGTCGAACGCGACCCCGACCAGGGTTCGTATCACCTCACTATCGCCGGTGAACTCGCGCTCGAGGAGTTCACCCAGTTCTCGACGCGACTCGAGCGGACAGCGGCTGCGAGCAACCTGCTCGCATCGCTGCCGACTGACGGCGATTGCTGGCTGCCGTGGCAATTCCTCGATTCGGCGACCGTCGTCACGAACTCCCGCGATCCTGCACGACTTGCAGCGTCGCTTCCGCCGGAAATCGACCGGCAGACGCTGCGAACTCGCGCCGAGTGTGACAGTCGTTCGGATGGAGAGCGCACGACTGATAGAGAGACGGCTACTGACACGGGGACGGGTGTGGATGCGAGTACGGGTACAGACAAAGACTCCCCACAACCACACCAGAACACAAAGACGGACCTTCCAACCCGGACGCTCCAAGCGCTGCTCGATCTCGGACACAGTCCACACCATCAGGTACTCGTCCCCGGCCCCATGCCCTGCCTCGCCAGCGCCTACCGCGCCACGGCTCCCCCGACCCCCGCCGCAGCCGCTCCCACCGACGCTGATCCCACCCGCCGTGAACTCGAGATTATCGGCCCCAGTACAGTCATCCAGGGCCTGCTCACCGAGTTTCAGACGGCCACCGCCGACGCCCTTTCGAGGGGCAACCTTTCCCTTCACGAACTCGAATCAGTACGGATACCACCGTACGGGTTGGTCGTCATCACGTCGGAGACAGCGACTGCCACTGGGACACCTGAGACACACGAAGTACCCGAGAGAGCGGAGACATCCGACACACCAGTGACGACCAACTCACCGTCAGCAACCACTCCACTCGTCATCCTCCTTGTCTGTCCCGACGACAAACTCGAGGGCTTGCTCGTCGCGACGACTCACGAGGCGTGTACATGGGCTCAGGAGCTGATCGAATCGATGCAAGAGGCGGCACAACCGCTATCAACGCCCTCTCCGGAGTGACGAGTGTGGGTTACTAACACGAGCACGAGCACGAGTTCGTCAACGAGTGACTGTCGCGTCTGACCAACAATTAAGAGTTAGCCGCGCATGGACCCAGACATGGACGACACACCCCAGGAGATAACCTCCCTCGTCGGGCGCGAGGTCTACTCGAACAGCGGCGTCTTCGTCGGCGAGGTCGAAGACCTGCAACTGAACGTTGACGGTCAGACCGTCACTGGGCTTGCACTCGGCAGCCTGAACTCGGAGCTATTCGCCGAGGAGTCGACGACTGGACAGGGCGTGATCGTGCCCTACCGGTGGGTTCGGGCGGTCGGTGACGTGATTCTCATCAACGAAGTCGTCGAGCACGTTCGGGACCCGGACGAGGAGGAGTCGGAACTGGTGGCCTGAGTCGGGTCGTTAGCTGCCGTTCGATCCTTCCGTTCCGTCGACGCCCATCGCATCGAACAGCGTTCGCTTGACCGCTTCCTCGGTCAATTCGAGCAGCGTATCCCGCGTGTCCTCCGAAATTTCGATGCCGGTAAAGATGCCGAGCGGGATCTCCGCACTGGCCTGGGTCGAGTGGCCGGCGGTTTCACCCATCTCGCCGTAGGCGTCGTCTAACACCTTGCCGATGTTGATCCGGATATCCTTCGAACGGCCCGCGAGGAAGATCGTCTCGTCGGCGATGCCGAAGACGGCCGTCGTCGTGACACCCTCGAGATCCAGCAGGTGACTCGCTGCCTGCGTCAGGGCCTCACGGTCGCGGACGAGACCGGCGTTGGAGACGAGGTGACTGCCCTGAACATCGCGGTTGGTGATCGCTTCGGCGAGCACGTCCAGCGTCTCCGGGGACATCGACGGTGATTCGACCTGTTCGAGGGTGTCGTGATTGGCAAACGGATAGAGATAGGCCGCGGCGGTGAGATCGGCGGGGGTTGTGTCGCGTTTGAAATCCAGCGTCTCCGCGCGGATACCGTAGAGCAAGGCCGTTGCGACCTCCTCGGAGACGTTCATATCGAACTCCTGGATGTACTTTGTCATGATCGTCGAGGTCGAAGACATGTTCGGCCGGATGTCGACGAACTCGGGTTCGAACTCCTGTTCGGCCTCGCGGTGGTCGATTACGGCATCGACGGAGAGATCGAGTGCAGTCGAGGTTTCGCGGTCGACCAGCGCGACGGTGTCGTAGACCGAGTGGTCCTCGATTTCGTCCCACTGGACGAGGTCGATGCCAAGGAGATTGACGAACGCGCGGTTTTCCTGGTGTCCGACGTCTCCCAGGTAGATGATGTCGGATTCGACGCCGAGATGACTGGCGACCGCCTGTAATGCGGCGGCACTCGCGATGGAGTCCGGATCGGGGCTGTCCTGGGTGATGATTCCGAGCCGCGTGCCAGTTCCTTCGACGAGTTGGGCGAGTTTGCCCGCGTTGTACTCGAGTTCACCTGACTCGAGGGCGCGGAGTGCGGATTCGGCGATGACGGAGGAGGGATTGATGACGATGTCAGCGCCGAGTTCAGCGAGCTCGTCACCGGAGACGGGATCGCTCGCGCGGGCGACGAGAAACTGGTTGTCGTTGTTGGCGCGGATGTGTTCGACGGCCTGTTTGTTCGATTCGACGTTGGAAGCGAGGATGAGGACGACGTCGCGATCGGCGACGAGGTCGGCGGCTTCGGGTTCGCGGATGTCGGCGGTACGTGCGTCTAAGTCCTGATCACGGAGGGATTCGACGCGGCTTTCGTCGCGGTCGATAATTAGAACGTCCTTGCCCTGTTCGACGAGTTCTTCGGCGACGGCGTACCCGACGCTCCCACAGCCTAAGATAGCGTAGTCAGAGATCGATGAAATGGTTACCCCCGTACTCATGTGAACGTGTGGTCGGACCGACCGCACTTAACCTTCCCGAAGAGTGTGACGTTATGATACGGTGGATAGTTCTCCGATTGTGAGTTGGTGTTATTTATAGCATTTTAGTGGGAGTTGTGACTGTGGCGTGTGGTGTGCGTTTCTGGGTTGGCGTCTGGCTCGGATCAGCGGGGGTGAACTCGTGTGAGTGTCGACGAGATGACGGGTCGTTACCGAGCGATACGGTGGTGTGACGTGCGTGGTCCCCTCTGTCACAACGGTCCTCAAGGGAAACGTATTTTACCGGCCGAGAAAAAGTCGGAGGTGAAGGGCCGGTAGCTCAGTCCGGCAGAGCGTCTGACTCTTAATCAGACGGTCGCGTGTTCAAATCGCGCCCGGCCCGCTTAATTAATTCTCGAAAGTGAGTCAGAATAACCAGCAGACGGCGTAGGGACTGGTTCTGCGCCGACGTAAATCCAGTTTGAATGGGGTAACTCAGTAAACGGCACCCGACGCTGTCTGGCATCTAAGCTGTAGTTCTCGCGCGCGCACCTTCATTCTTCGGTTGGGAGTAACAACTCTCGAATAGTCCAGAGCTAACTCTCACCTCAGACGTCGAGTTCACACAGTGGGGTGGTATACGACACATATTCTGTTGTGAGAGTCTCCTGCAGAAGAAAGAATAAGGGCATACTCTGTGTCATATCTTGTATGGACGCTGAATTCTTGGCGAAAAGTCTCAAACGTGTTTTCGATGAATGCCAAGAGGCTCAAAATCGTGAGGATACTGGACGTGTTGGAACTACTCTCGTAGAAGAGTTTAATGATTTACTTGAGAAATACAAATCTGAATACCAGGAGAACAAAATCATTCAGGAGATTGAACCAGTTGGCTTCCACAACTGGAGTGGTTCAGATGCACACCCAAAGGACGTACAGCAGGTGAAGCAGAACTGCCTGAAGATTGCGGACAGTCTGGAACTTTCTACAGATGACTTTCGAGAACCATCTACGTCTGAGAGTTTTACCACGATTCATTTCGAGGCAAACCAACGAGTCGAGCAGTCTGTCTCGGTCGAGAACGTCCTCGAGATGATCAACCAGCAGATGATGCCTGACAACGAGAAAGAAGAACTGAAAGATGTTGTCGAAGAATTCACTGGTGAGCTGGAAAAAGAGAATCCAGACAAATCCAAACTTGAGCGACTCCTCAATACGGCGCGAGAATATCAACCTCAGATTGCTCTCCAACTAGGCGCAATCGGCCTCAATAACGGTATTGACGTTCTTCTCGGTGCGACGTAACGAAGTTTAGCCTAAATCATACAAACCACTGTGTCAACCCAAGTGTCGAGACTGATTGGTTCCCCAACTCCCATCCTACCTAGAGCGTCATCGGGGCGACGTGCGCGCCAGTTTCAGCGTTACCCCACGGATTCCATCGTCTCCAACTCGTGGGGTAACTTTGCTGGCTCTGGAGCCAGCAATGTCGCAGAGTCGAGTAGCGACTCTGCTAGACTCCAAAGAGACGGTGCGAGGTGACGGACGACGTTGTCCAAGTTACCCCACAGGGTGTACTCTCTCCAAACCGTGGGGTAACTCCCTTCAATCGACGTCGTCCCGATCGAATTCGAGCGACTCCTCGTCGTGGAGTGCATTGATCAGATCATCGATCCGACGGCTGATTTCCTCGTGACGGTCGTCGAGTCGCTCCTGGATCTCCTCTAATTGCTCAGCAAGATCGTCGAACTGATCGTCCATGTCGCCGGCAAATCCTCGATCAGTCGCATCCTCATCGTTACCAAACGCCCACGCGAAGACTGTATCTAGCTTCCGGTGGATGTTCGCATGTTCGTCTTCGAAATCCCCCACCTCATCCTCGAGCGCGTTAATTCGAGATAGAAGACGACGATAGATAATACCAAGGAGCGCAGTGAGAGCACCGACAATCAGCGCTATAAGTGTATCCAGTAGTCCAACAGGGAGAGCAACGTCCGACATAGATATCTTACTATAGCGACAACTCGGCGATTTTAGAACTAAGAACAGAGTAATTCTATTATGAGAGAAACACTTATCCTGGACAATATCATCAAATAAGACATAAATGCATGTGGAAGACATCAAACCAGATCACATCATACAGGGTATTTTAATCGCAATTATAGCACCAGCTCTTATCCCTGCTATTCTAGAAATTTCTGCAGCAAAGCGAGTAGCAGTCAGTGATCTATTATCAACCGGGTTTAGTGTTGAAGGGGGATGGGAATTGAAGATGATTTTCGTTCTAATGGCCGGATTGGTTATGCTATCAATCCCATCGTGGGGAATCCTCAAGGAAGTAATCGAGGCAATCCTGAAATAGGGTGCGATCGATTGAATTCCTGTTTGATCGAATTGATCAGAGTGCGCGTCGGTTTCTGCGGACATCGCGCTGTGCCAAGATGAGCTCGGTATCGATCCGTCCGCTAATATCGAAATCGAGTGACATCGTCTCCCCGCTCCCCAGCGAGATTTGCACCTCGTCTAACTCCCCAACGTGATCCTGATACTCGGCACCGACAACTGTCCCGGCGGATCCATCCGCTGTCTCTGGAGACTGTGCTACACCGTGGTTGACTGCGAGAGAGGGATCGGAGCTATCGTTAAGTCTGTAGTAGATCCCTGCTGTGCCGAGACTTGCTTCAGTCCGGACGAGGTCGTCGAACGCGTGCTCGAGGATCCACTCCTGTGACTTCGAATTCGAACTCGACGTCCAGATTCTGACGTCGGCTACACCACCAACGAACCCGCTCGATCCGTTTGGATCATTGCCGACGTAGTTGGTAACGTCGAGCTCGTAGGGCGAGATGATCGAGTTGTTGATTGCATCTGTCTCCCACTCTACTTGGCCGTTGACGAGGACTCGTGTCGTCTCAATACTCGGGCCCCAGATTACGGACAACCGTTGGCGGTAGTCGTTATCGACGATGCCTAATGGACTTCGACCCTGCCAGTCCGGATCACCACCGTGGATCTCGATACTCCCATCACCGTAGAGCCGAATCCAGGAGGAGGGATCTTCACCGGAAATCTCGTGTATTGTGTAGTACTCGTTGTCGCCCATCGCGTCGAGGCCGTCGGGCCGAATTAGATACTCGAACGTCCAGTACCCTCCTGGATGATCCGATTCTTGAGGGAATTTGTAACTGAATTCGATATGAGAATTGCCGTCGAAATAGAGCGAGTTCTGTCCGATTTGCCCGCCATAGGGGAACGCGTCCCCCCAAGCACTCACATTGTAGGAGTAGCCAGGCATCACCATCTGTGGAACGATCTCTAGTGCTCCAGACTCATCGCGCTCAGTAATTGATTCCTTGAGGAGACGATCGGCTCGCGACTCTACTTCGGCTTCCGTTTCGAGATCGAGACTCTTCTCATACTTCTCGATCACGCCGTCGTCTCCGAGTCCGCGCTCTGCCATGAGATCGATCTCCTCCTGGTGCTCCGATGTCGCCGTGTACGATGATCCATCATCGAGTCGTGCTCCAGTGACAGTGACACTGTTAGCGTAGTCGGTGAGATCTTTCGACCTCGTCGACGATGTAATCCGCCAGTCTGGTTCGATATTGACAGTTCCCACGGGGGAGGTGTCTACTGCTTTGGCGTCGTAGTCTCGGATTGCAAAATTGTAGGATCCAAGATCGTGGAGTTCCTGGAGGATTTCGAACGTTGTTCCCTCGATCTCGGCCTCGTCAATCGCAACAAACCCTGCTTTGTCGGGGGCGAGCACTTCCGTCCGGATCACTTCGATTGGTTCTCCGTTCTCGAGCATTGGTCGGAAGAGACCGTACTGATCTGAGCCGAATTCGAAGTAGAAGTAATGGTAGCGTTGTGGGCGTTCGTGCTCGACAGTCGTCCACACCTCCTCGACGATTTCGTCCGTGCTATTCGGATCGAGATTCTTCATCCCTCCACGGAGCCAATCAGTAGGCTCGTCTGTGACGACGAGCATTGCGATCCAATCAGTCGGTTCGTCCGTCTGGATCGTCTGGAGTTGATCGCCACTATCTGGCTCTTCATCGTCGAGGACAATGTTGGCCTCTTCAAAGACGAGACGGTTGCGCTCGACAGTCACACCCTCCGTCTGGATCGAAGTAGCCGGGTTCCAGGCCCAGAGTGAGCAGTGATCTCGATCTGAGAGAAAGACGCTGTCGTACAGTTCACGGTTCGGTGGGAGGATGAGAGCGTCATAATCGAGATCCGCCCAGAAATCGACAAGTGCGTCGTAGACTGTGGTCTCGTTGTACTCGACAGTGGTAACGTTGCGATCTAACTCGACGAGCACTCCACGACCACTGATCGTTGTCTGGGCAGACTCGTAATCAGCCTCGTACGACTCGAGTTCGCCACGGAAGATGAGATCACCGTCGTAGTAGATCCAGATGTCGGAGTAGATCTCGTCACCGAAGTCGTCTGTGTAGGGGAGTGTCCCAGTCCAGGATCCCATCGAGGACGAGCCCTCAGTGACGTCGAGGCTCACAAATCGAGTAAACTCCTGGGCCCCATCGCTATCGATCGGCCCGCCAAGAGTCAAGACGTACTCAGTCATAGTCCGGCCTCGAACTCGTTTTCGACGAGCGCTCGATCAGAGTACTCTGCTCCCCGTGCCACAACGAATAGCTCGAGTTCTACTTGGCGATTAACGCCGATCGAATTGGTCGAGAAGGTTCCACTAGTAATCACACACCACCAGTCGTCGATGTCAGAGAGAACGTCTCCAGGCACAAGGTGGACAAGTTGCGAGCTATAGCTTGACTGGGGATGGATCGACTCGTGATACCAGGGTCGTCCCCGGATATCGAGCCCCGTATTCGACGTTGAATCGTTGGCGTATCGAACAAACTCGCGTAGGATGTCGATCTCACCCTCAGCCATCTCGTCGACGAGGAAAGCGATGGTGATGTCGTCACCTACACTAAAGGAAGGGAACGTATCACCAGTCGCTCCAGGGATCGTGATTGTCCCTGACGTATCAGTCTCGATGTTCCAAGAAGTATCTACCATAGTATGTTACTAAAAATAAGGAGTTACATCCGCGAGATTCGGTTCGACTTCGACTGTTCATTTTCCTCAACGACGAGTTCAGCATTCTCGCGTATGAGTTCCGCGAGCTCACCGTCGCCCTCGATCTCCAGTCGTGCCGTAATGGTGCCACCACTCACGCTCTGCATGGATCCACGAGTCGTCTCAGTCACTGTTTGTCGACCGACTTCGTAGGCCGTATCGAGGTACCCACTCAGTTTGTCGAGCGGGACGACGGCCTCCTGTCCGGCCTCACCAATCATTGCGATCGTCGCACTATCGACGATGCCACCGTCGGCTAACTGTGGGAGATCAAGTCCCTGTCCACCGACCGTTGTTGATGGGACATTGATGCTGCCACCCCCGACAGTCCACCCACTCTCCCCTGGAACTGGATTGGGGATATCCACTGTCGGAACACTCAGTCGTTGGCCCCCAACAGAGATCTCGGGGATCTCGAGCGTATCGGGAACGAGCTGGTTGAAGAGATCGACAGCACTGTCGACAGTACTTCGGATCTCCCCAAGAACCCACTCTGGTAGCTCTCGGATCATGTCCTTTACCGCCTGAATGGCAGTGTCGATGGGGGAGACAATCGCCTCCTGAACAGCACCAAATGCACCCTCGATCGCATTGGAGCCAGTCTCAGCCACCCAGTTAGCGATGTTGGCAATCGTCCCACTAACACCTCCAGCGAGCTCCTCGAGGAACCACATCAAGTTCCCAATCGTCACGTCGAAAACTGCCTGGAAGGCGTCAGAAATCATCCTGACTGCTTTTTCTCGGATCCACGTTTCGATCTCTCCCAGAGTCGTTTTGAATCCAGTAATGAGATCACTGAAGAACCCGTTAAAGTCAGAGATCGTATCGCTGATCCATCCTCTAATGAATTCGAGGATCTCGTTGAAGGTATCGGGGACGATCGAACCCCCAATCAGGAACTCGTAGATATCTTCGAAAATCCCCTTGATGAAACCGAAGATCATCTCGAAGGCTGCCGTCAGTCCCTCCCAGAAGTCCTCAGTGATGAAGTTCAGAATATCACCGAATGTTGTCTGCCAGAAATTCCAGATGATTCCGAGCGCTTCGTCGAAGTCGCCTCGGATGAGCGCGAGGACGGTGCGAATTACCGTTGAGATCGCTCGCATGGCAGTCCCGATGGTGAGCTCAAGGAAGGAGAATGTCGTTTCGACGATCGTCATTACCTCTTCACCGTGATCGTCCCAGAATGATTCGAGCCACCCGAGAACGGTTTCAACGTGATTGGCTACCACTTCGAGCGTCTCGATCACGTCTTCGACAATCGCTTCGAAGTGCGTCTCGAAGGTGTCTGCCAATCGCTTGAGGAGTGGCATCGCATACTCCTCGAAGACGAACATCAGCGTGTTGTAGATACTCTGGAGGATTGGTTCGAGAGTGTCCCAGAGTTCTCTCGCTTTATCCTGAATCCCGCCGAGATTGTTGCTCCACGCGTAGTAGAGCACACCAACAGCAGCTGCTATCGCTGCAACTGGAGCGAGAATCGGAGAGAGAGCACCAACAATTGCGGGGCCGACGCTGACTGCGATTGCTCCCAATCCGGCGAGCGTCGTCCCGACGAGGGCGATGAGTGCTGGCATCCCATCGAGGGACTCATTAAAGTCGAGGAATGCATCGACCGCAGGACGAATGAACTCGATACTGTCCGTCAGGACAGGGAGGAGTTGCTCGCCAATGTCGATTGCGAGGTTATTGAGCTCGTTTTTGAGGAGCTCAACCTGTCCATGGAACGTATCAGTCTCAGTCGCAACTTCACCAGCGAGGGATCCACCCTCCACCATCGCCTGATTGGATGTCTCCATCGCTTCTCGCATCGTATCGGCCGATTCTGCTGTATCGCGGAAGGCGCGTGCTTGAGACGTAGTGAGCTCGCTATTTAGGGTATCGAGGGCGTCCTGATTGCCACTGATGGAGTCCATTAACTCCATCATCGTCTCCTGGGGAGCCTCGTCGCGCATCGTCTCGAACTCCTCAGCAGCCACTCCCAACATATCGGCGAACATCTCGACGTTATCGGGATTCATCATCGACTCAGACACCTGCTGCATCCGCTGTGCAGCCTGTCGACTCGAAGGGGAAACCTCATTGAAGGCAGCAGAAAGGCCGAGGATCTCGTCGGACTCCAGTCCGAGCGTACTCATCGCCTGCCCAGCACGCTGGGTGGAGTCAACGATCTCGTCGGATGTCGTCTGGTAATTGTTCGAAAGTTCGTTAATGGAGTCGCCAAGCGCTCCGATATTGTCGAGTGGTTCGTCGAGAGCAGACGACATCTTTCCGAGCGCAGTGCCGGCTTCATCAGCAGAGAGCGTCGTCGCCGATCCCATCTGGCCGGCGACTCGAGTGAACTCCTCGATCTCGTCTGAGCCTTCTGCTCCCATTCTGCCGGCCTGAGTGGCTAGTCCAGCGAGTTCTTCCTGCGCTAGCGGGATTTCACCCGAAAGATCCTGAATCGCCTCAGACAGCTCTGCAGCTGTCTGTGGATCTGTCACCTTTTCAACGTCAGCCATAGCCTGCTCGAAGTCAGCAGCAGCACTCGCACTCGCAGCGAGTCCGGCAGCTCCCGCTCCAGCGAGGACACCTCCGGCTCCTGCAACGGCCGTCTCCATGTCGACCGCCGAACTCTCCACGTCGTCGAAGACATCCGCAGCTCCCTCGTCAGAAGCCGTGATTTGGATCGCTAACTCTTGACTGCCGTCTGCTGTAAATGACATCTATCTATTGAATAAAATAGTCTCAGTTCCGTTGCTGATCTAACTCTCTAATCCACTCTTTGTCCGACTCTCGGGCTTCACCTGGAACGCGCTCGTGTGGGCCACTCCCCTGGGTTTGGCCGGAGTTCTTCGCCTTCTGACGATTCTGTTCGTTTGCCCCTTCAAGGAGTACGCGCGTCTCGGGAAGTGTCAGTTTGTAGAATGACGTGTCGCCGGTAAACCGATAGCCAGAATCGTGGAGTTGTTTGATCCAGAGTGCTTGCGTCTTCAGTTCCGACTCTCGGCTAGTTCCATTAACTTTCCCAGTTTTTCTGGATCATCGATCTTCTCCAGCATCTCGAGATTCTCCATGTTGACGCCATTCTGAATGTCGTATCCAGACGCACGGAGGATCGCAGTAAGAAGTCCATCGACGCCGAAGGCAATCATGTCCTCCTCAACCATCTCAGCCGTGACGTCGAGATTGTCGTGTTCGCGAACGTCGTACCAGTGTTCGTTGAAGAGTTCGGCAACCTCTTCGGAGGCGAGCTCGTTCGGGTTGAGTCGATCACCAGATCCGCCGTACTTGTTAATGTCGCCCATCGTCATCGGGACGACTCTGACGTGCTCCTGGACGCCAGGTAGCTTCTGGGTGACTGGCTGGAGTTCGTCATCGTCACTCCGGGTGACGAAAAAGTCCTCGGGCTTTGCGATCGAAAGTTCAGAATCGTCTTGGGTAGACATTGTAATCAGTCTCGTTGGATGAGTCCGGGGTGGACTCATAGGAGTTTGCACAGAGTGTGTGTAGTGCGACAGCGGAATCAGAAACTAACTGTGGGCGTTAGTCGGCCTGGACGTCGATCGACTTGGGAGTAAACGTGTTATCGAGTGTCGAGATGACGTCCCCACTGGCAGGCCCGACAGTCCCTGGCCCAGTCAGAGCACATCCCTCGAACGTGACGGTACCCCCATCAAAGTGCCACTCGAGATCGAACGTGTTGCCCTCGAGGTGGTCGGTGAGTGCCGAGTGATATTCGAAGTTGCCGGCAACAGTCGCCGTGAACTCAGGGCTCTGCTCTCCGGTGTGAATTGCCTGCTCCGTCGTCCCCATAACGGGGTTCTTTTCGTAGCCGTTCTCGAGGGAGAAGCTGGCCGACCGAACCTCGGCAGCCAGCTGGGAACCACCCTTGGTGATCTCGTCGTCAAGGAATCGCTCGTAGTCCTCGCTGATCGGATCGGCGTGACTGCCGTCTCCGAGAGCAGGAACGCCCAGATCTCCCAGTGCACCATCGTAGCTCTCTGCTCCCTTGAGGCGGGCGAGTTCGCTTCCATCGGCGTCCTCGATGACGACGTCGCCTGCAGTCGGCTCGTCGAGCTCAATCGCGTCGATCGAATCGAACGGATCAGTCGTCGACGACTCCGTCTCCCCATCTAGGACAACTTCGGCGGACGTCGTGGCGCCGTCGGACTCGATCGTCACTGTCTGGGTGGTGTCCTCGCCCGACGTCGAGTAGACGCTGAGTGCGTCTCCATCTGGCTGTCCCACCTTGTACATCCGAACCTTCTTCGCCTCATACGCAAGCGAGAGGACGATTGGGAGAGCGCTCCCAGGATCGCCAGAGACATCGTCGATGTTCGGGTATCCACCACGAGCAACGACGTAGGTGCGAGAGTCGCCGTAGTCTGCTCGATCGACGACAGTGTGCGTGTTACGGAGATCACCATCGTCGTCACGTAGGATCGCATCTCCCGCAGGATCGAGAGGATCGCCACCGTCGTCGACGAAGAACCGCTGGAGATGGTATCCGATCGACGCAGTGTGATCCTCTGCCCCGGTAAAGTGATTCTGGACTTCGTGATCACCAAGCCCGCGCTGTTCCTCGTACTGTGCATCCGCATCCCACTGGAACGCCGTATCGAGCGTGTCCGAGTAGAGCTCCCATTCGGGATCGACTGGCGTCTCACCGGGCGTATCTTCGCGGACGAACTCGACACGGTGCTTCCGGAATCCGCTGTCTGCGTTAGTTGCTTGATTCGTCATTAGTAGTGTCTAAGTATGTGAAATATGTCATTCAGAATATGATACAAGTCTGCTCGGACGTCGATCGCTTAGGCTGATGGAGGCGTCTTCTTCCAAGCGTACTGGATCAAGAACTGGACGGAGTGCTCGGTTGGAGTGGCGTCAGTATCGATGAGCTCCGATTTCTGGCCCACAGAGAGCACCTCGAGCGAATCAGGTGACTGGTTCTGACCGATAATGCACTCGATCTCTTGGGCCATCTGATCTGCTTGGTACTCTTCAAGGCCGACGCTGTCGTAGTCGTCCCTGGATCCGGCGAAGGCTGTCACCATCACTGAACCGGAGCGGGTTTGGATCCCACCAGAACCGTCTCCAGTAATCGCACTGAAGCCGGATTGTCCGCCTCCGAATGGGCCCTCATTCGTGTTCGTCACACCAACCTGTGGGAACCCCTTGCCGTCGTCAAACCAGCCAGTGTGGATGTCCCGATCGACAAGCGAAACTGGGAGATCGGAGTTGTCCCATCCGTCGCGAAGGATATCTCGGACTTGGAGCTTGATATCCTGGATCGTCTCCGGCATTAGAGTACCTCACAGTGGACTTCGAACAGTGATCCCTGGTAGTGGTAATCGAGCGCCTTATACCGTCGTTCAGTCGCACTGTCGATGAACTCAGTCGCTCGAGTTTCGTCGCCTTCTCCAATCTCAATCTCAGCGTCGTTGGGATCGACGTAAATCGTCATGTCGCCTGCGATATCTGCCCCGTCAGGGCCAGACTCGTCTTCCGACTGCGTGTTTGATCGGATAGTTGCTGGAACAGTGTTGGGAGTGGATGACGTCTCCACCCAGTCTCCGTCAGCGTAGGGATTGTCATCGCCAGTCGGATCGTACTCGTAGTTGTAGACATCGACGTCTCTCGCCATCGACTTGTGGGCCCGGCGGACGGCTCGATTTGTCTGTCTGTAGAGATTCATTGCTTCTCCACCTCGATCGAATCCCTCAGTGCTCCAGTGTCGACGGGAGCTCTCGACTGTGCATTGTCGGCAATCTCGTTGGCGAGGGTATCGGCGATCGTGTCCGGGTCGAGATCGCTCCCAATGATTCGGTCGAGATCTCGGACAGCCTCCTCAACGGCCGGCCGGAGGAACGGTTGGGCCTGCATCTTGGACGTCCCGTACTCGACATAGATGGCGTAGTCCACTCCTGCCCGAACCGTATACTGTACCGTCCCCGATGTCCTATAGTCAAGACTGTCGAGGAGGCCGTCGAATCCAGAAATCGAGATCCCAGTCATAACTTACGTTGTCGCGATCACGAATCCACCAGGTCGAGCAAGGCGGTTAGTCGGATCGAGGAGAACCGCCTGATGCCAGTATCGATCGCCATCAGTCCCGAGTTCAGCGTCAACACCCTCATGCGAAACCGAGGAGACGCGTGGATCCTTCGACGTCGCCAGGTGGGCTGCAAGATACATCTCGATCGACGCTAAGATGCCCTCGTCGTCGCAGTAGGGCACACACCGATCCTCGACAACGCGGTGTGCGTCGGCGATGAATGCTTCGAGTTCAGCTTCACTGAGATCCGTCTCGAGCACCTCGCTAACGTCGTAGTGATTGATTCGTGTCATAATAGAGCAGAATCCTAATACGGGACGAGCTGGCTCGTTTAACCCTCGATCTTGACGCCAGCGTCGGGACGGACAGCCGTCCACCCCATCCGGGTGCGAACCTGGATGACGCGCTCGTTCGTCGTATCCTTCTCGTACTCGTTCGTCGTCATCTCCGTCCGAGTGCTCTCAATACCGTAGCTCGAGCTGTCGAACATGACGGCCTCTCCAGCACCGACGTGGCCACCGTTGTCGACATAGACGGGGACACCTGCAACCTCACCGAAGGCGCCGTCGCGGACGACATCGTCGCCCATCTCGCTGGCGCGAGTGAACTCGTCTGACTTCATCAGGTCGCCCTTCGACTCTGCGGAGACGACGAGCAGATCGGGATCGAACGCGCTCCCCTCGAGTGCAGTCATCGCATCGATGACATCGGCGTACTCGAGGTTGCCAGAAGCGTCGCCGATGACAGTGCCTTGGAGATTCTCGTAGTTGCCCTCAGCGTCGGTAGCACTGATCTCCTCGAACGCTGCTTCGTCGAGCGCGTCGGCGAGATCCTCCGCTCGCTCCTGAGTTTGGAGCGCGATAACGTCGAGGAGAGAATCCTCGATCGCCTCGTAGGTGATAGCGATCTCGACACCGTACTTGTCGTGCGAGACGCTGACTTTGCGAGTCCCATTCTCCGATTCAGGGTACTCAGTACCCTCGTCGACGATGCCCGCGTCGCGAACCTTGTCCGAGACGGGAATCTCGACAGTGTTCGAGTTGATCGCGGTTGAGTCGATCTGGCTGAATGCCTGTCGCCAGACACGGTTCTCCTGGGCGTACTGATCGACTTCGGCACGAACTGCCTCCTGATCAATAACTTCGTTACTAGAAACTGCCATTTGCGACGTGACTGCTGTCGCCGAATCGACAGCAGCGGGCCTCGTTCAATCCGAGCGTTAATCCTAGAGTATGGTGCTTCAGATGAAGCGACACTCGTTGGTGAGTTAGCTAACTCACCGTAGTTCGGCAAGGCGCTCCTCGGCGTCAGTCCGAGCAGCATCCCAACCCATCTCGTCGTATCGTTCGATCTTCGACTCGAGGGCAGAGATCTCCTCGTCAGTACCATCATCCGTCGTGGAGAGCTCGCTCTGTTCGACGTCACCAGTCTGGGGGGCCGGCGTCGACTCCTCCTGGCCAGGCGACTCGAGAACGAGCGAAGCCTCTGCCTCGTCGAACTTCTCCTTCAGCTCATCGAACGTGTACTTCTCAGCAAGCTCTTCGGCTTCGAAGAACTCCGTGTCTTCTGCGAGTCGTTCGGCATATTCGAGGCGGACACTCTCGAGTTCCCCACGGAGTTCTGCCTTCTCGGATTCGAGCGCTTCGATTGTCTTCCGGAGTTCAGCTTCAGTTTGAGCCGATTCATCGTCGACTTCCACCTCTTCTACGTCGTTCTCAGACTCTGCAACCTCTGCTTCCTCCTTGACGTTTTCGGTGTCAGTGGGAGTCTTAGATTCGTCTGCCTCAACTTCGGCTTCGTCGACGTCTTCGCTTAGCGAAGCGTCGTCGTTGCCAGCCGAAGCCGGGCTTTCTTCCGTAGTGTTTTCAGTTTCTTCAGTCATATTCGAAATCTCGTGATCTGGCTCAGGATCATCCTGTATCAGTCGAGCCACATCGTCTGCTGTAAGCGACGCTAATGCCTCGCTCGGGCTGGATCCTGCTTGGACAAAGTTAGACGGAGAACCACCGCGGGGAACGACAGAAAGATCAAGAAAGCGGACGTCCTTGACGATTCTCGCGCCATCGTCAGTCATACCGTTTGTCTGATGGATGGCGTGGATCGACACCTCAAGTCGTCCTCGAGCGATCTTCATCGCAATCTCCTCGTCGTCGACCTCCGCCTCGAAGACAATTCCGACGTCATCCTCGTAAGCAGCGTCGACGACTTCCCCGATGACGGCATCAACGTCGTTATCCACGTGGTTCTTGTTCAGTGGAACGCCAACGAGCGACTGCACGGCTGCACGGAGCTCAGTCGCCGACCAGAACTTGGGCCCGTTCTGCCCGTGAGTAACCTCAGCTTCTCCAATGGCTACCCCGTGAACGACGTAGGGCGTGTCCTGTTCGTCGAGTTCTGAACATCGTGCAATCCCAGTGGGAGAATCCACTCGGACAGTATGCTCTTGCTCGCCAGTGTTCGAATTCTCAGTAGATTCAGTACTCATACAGAAAATCAGTCAGTGATAATTACGTCGTGGAACCCGTCATTAGGAAATGTCTCCTGAGATCCGTCGGGATAATCCACGATGAAATCAGCTCGAAAACGCCCGGTGAGCTCGGATATCTCGTCTTCGCTCCAGGAGTACCTGACAATCCCTCCATTAGCATCAAAGCTAGTGGCAGCGTCATTTAGAACAGGTGATCCACCACGTGGTTCTTGGAGTCGGAATTGAACCTCGGCATCGTTGAGGTCGATCGACTCGCCGTTTTCGTCGAGTAGCACAGCCTCAAGGACAGGTGCAGTGTCTCCAGACTTGAGATAGAACGATTCACACACCACATACCACCGACGTTATTCAACAGCCATCCCAACGTTCGTGAGATCCAGAACGTCGACTGAGCCGAGATCGTACGTCTGCTCAAGTTCACTGGTGAAGATCAGATCCCCGCTCGAACTATCTCGAACGTAGATATAGTCAACAGCAACGTCAGAATCCCCAACATCGAAACTAATTTCGCCAAGATTAAGCTCAGCATTCCCATTCTCGTTCTGCGAGATGGTATGATTACTCACCGACTGAGGTGCGTAGTTGCTACCCACGGGTTCCGAAGTGATGTCAGCATACGTACTATCCTCAGCAAGTGCATCCGTCGAATTATCGAAGAGCCCTATTTCCACAGTACGTCCGTCGAACGCGCCGTTGAGAACAAGCAGCTCTCCGTCATTGTGTAGATAAGCCATAATTGTCTCTAAAAGTGCTTTACTGCGACTGTCACTGATGAGAACTACTCAAGAAACGAGCTACCCGCGTATTATCTTACGCTCTATACTAATATAAGACTTTATGCTTCCGTGAATGATATAATATTGGGAATAGAGCCCTCATTCGTCTGATCTCTCAGAACTGTATATATCAGCGTCGTTCCCTCCACTAATACGTAGATCATTCTCACCACTGACGCTCATACCATTCGATCCAACGGACAATTTCCTTACAACCTGAGAGTACTGGAATGGGGCATGGAGACTAACCGTGAGATCAATTAGAGTTGGAGTTAGCGTGATACTGGTGAATATGTTGCTCCTCTCTTGGAGTGTAGTAGTGGTATACGTAAGATCTCCACTCTTGGCGTTAGATATAGAGGAGATATCTGTTGGAATCGAAGTAGCAAACACTATCTTAGATGAGGTGGCTCCGCTTGTCTCCGATTCAGGAATCGATATCTTTGAAGAAATCAGTAGCCTTGCCTCGTCACGTTCGAACTTCCCGGAAGTGATCTCGAGAATAGAGATATCGACGACGTCAGCATGGACATCATCAATAATCCCCTGTAGTGTATTAATTTCGCTTAGTGATAATTCTGATTCAACTAGATGAACGTTTGGAGTTGCTACTGAGAACCCACTTGGTGTAAGTTCCTGAGCAGTGAGGGAAATCGTCGAGGAATCTCTGATTGTAGAGTGTGATTCCACAGCAATTGGGTGCGCTGTAGTATCCAACAGAGCGCTCTCTACGAGTGTGTGAGTCGTTTCACTCGGATTAAGGATACTCGCTCCGACTCCGATATCGACATCTTCATTGAGGCTAGTAGCCATCTCATTGGAGTCCAGAATCTCCACTCTTCCATTGTACACGACTGTGCGGTTAGTGGTCAACGACGCTCCAGTCGTATCGACAGGATCTACACCAACACCAACTCTATCCGTATCTGAGACACCCAGTCCAACCAACTCAGGCTCGCCAATCGTCACTGACGTAGGGGTTGACACGGGAGTAGAGTTTGTAGTAGCGATTATATCTGTGAATTGAGTAATGGCCAATTCAGTGAGAACCGGAGCAGTTTCAGTAGACGAGTGTCCTACTGTCTGATCGATATCCGCTGTTGCACTAATACCTCTAGTCTCGGTCGTAGACGAACTTGTGCTCTGTAGGTTCGGGATCCTCACTATTGCGTTGAGTCCCTCTGACTCGTCAACGATTATACGTAGCGGAGTGTGGGGATCAACAGATGCACTGGTGACTTTCAACGAATTATCAGCAACCGTCCGGACGACGGTATTCTTTGCTTCCCAGGCATCCTGACTCCCTGGAAGCTGTGGATGCGAGACGGTCGTGTACGACTCGTCGTCAAGCGTCCACGCTTCAGAGCCATCATCTGCGTTGTACGCTCGGATTCCGTCAGACTCACACCCCACGTAGATCGTCCCAGTCTGATCTATCTCAATCGAGCCCGAACTTGAATTGATGCTTCGCTCCCAGACAATTTCTGCATAGTCGTTGTCGGGGTGAATCGATTCAGATGGATTCTCAGCTATGTACTTGAACAACCTCGTCGAGTTTGATCCATTCGTCTCAATGAAATAGAGCGCATCATCGTCGTCAGCAACGCCATCAATCACATCATTAGAGAAAAGAGAGATGCCGTGTGGATCTGCAGTGCCTTCTGGGACGAAATATAGGATATCTTCGCCAAATACGAAGGGCTCTGGACTACTCACATCGTACCTTGGAATAACACCGACGGGATCGAAGTTGCTCCCGAGACTCTCGTCCATGTACACCGTATTGTGATTGACGTGAGCTCCCTGATCCCCTTCTCCACCAGAGACTACCAAGTATCGCTGCGATTCTGGGTATTCATCAGATGTTTCATCGTCGTATCTGACGAGCTTTGGAGAGTCACCTGCCTCATCGTCAGTTATCGAGTACTCAGGGATATCTGGCCATCCATTGGTGCCTGTGTCCTTGACGAATACACACCAGTCGTCTTCCCAGTCGGTAACTCTGTCAGTTAGAATGTACAGGTATCCCCAGTCGCTGATGTCGATATCAAGGAATTCGATGTCAGAATCACCGAACCCCGCAACATCCTCCTCTGAGACAGTCCATCGAACATTACCATCTGGACTGTAGGAGATAATCCGATCAGGTTGATTGTTGTAGAAGACGTACGCATTTCGGTCGCTATCGACAACAATGTCAAACGGTTCCTCTGGAAGACTCTTCCTCCACGAAACGTTCCCCTCGTTGTCAAAGAAGATGAGCTCACCCGTTGAGCTTGAGTAGGCGTAGTTGTACGGCTCAATCTCACTTTCCTTAGTGGTGAACACACTCGGATTGGTGATTCGAGTGCCAACCCGAGTTACGGCTGGAGCTGCTTCCTCGTTCCCAATTGGTGATGTTGTGTATACATCCCCAATTGACAGCGTACTATCAGCACTAACTATTGACGAAGCCCCCTCTGCAATGGCTGTAGACGTCGAAGCTATCGAATCCCCCTTGATGGCAGCCATACCACTCGTAGAACCCACCGAAGCCACACTATGAACGGAGGAGAATTCAGCAGTGAGAGGCGCAGCAACTCCCTCTATCGGTACTTTCGATGATGCTCTCGAATCAAGTGATAATGTCGATGCACCAATGGTATGTATCCCTGCTGAAACAGTAGAATGGCCGATCGGTAACAACCCATCACCGTTGACACTAACCGTGGCAGGAGTATCTGCTTTCGATGACATCGTCTCTGGTGTCGTTGTAGTAATAGTACTCGTTGTCGTGATCGACACAGGAGATACTGATGAAGTCTCTGAGGGGCTGTGCGGATATCCCTGTAAATCTATCTGTGATGTGATGGGCGAACCCACAGCGGTCGCTGATGGAGAGGTGACAACTGTTTTCCCAGTAGTGACGCTTGCACTCGCCGTCTCAATCTCTACTGTCTGGGTAGAGACGTGGGGTGGGAGTATTTTTGAAGACAGAGTTGTCTTCAACGCAGTTGCATTCTCTATTATTGGATCGGGACTGTCGTCAGTATCTGTGATACGAACACCATCCCAGTGAAATGCAGCTGCTTCCTTATCACCAGCTGAACCACTACTAAACCCGATACCAAGGGCATCAGCTGAGTTACTAGTGATGGTGAGCTGATCTTGTTGCGTTCCATCATAGTAGAACGTCGCGGTTGTCTCTCCAGTGGCAGTAGATCCCCAGTCAACCTCCACCTCAATCCACTCATTTTCTGGTAATACGTAATCCCCAGTGACTTCGGTTCCAGAGTACCCATCATTGAGGGTTACAGTAGAGGTTGAGTCAGCACCGACGCTCCAGGAGTTATCTTCTAATGCACCCTCGTCATTTGTATAGGCATCACAACCGAATAAGAACGAGAATTGCCCATCTAGAATCTCTGTTCGTATCCAGAGTCGAAATACGTGTCCTTGCTCTGGATACGTATTTAGTCCATCTTCTGGATCCGAATAGATCGTTGGGGTGGAATCAACTGGATCTATAAAGAGATGCGATCCTCCGGACGCAGAATCCTCTGATGAGATAGTAGCAATATCGACGTCACCATAATATTCCGTCAAATCCTCATCTTCGAAGTCGTCAATTATCTCAGCCATGTACTATCGAGAGCTACAATCTGAACAGTTCGTCATCGCTCGTCATCTCGGCGATAAGTTCTTCTTGACGTACCCACACGTTGTCAGGGATCTCTTCTTCAGTATGATCAATTTCGAGTGTATCTACGATCCCATTCCTCACATCGTTAACCAGTGAATCATCTATCTCATCAATAGTGCCAATCCGTTCTTCAACGGTGTCTACGAGTTTCCCGTCGAACTTGGAGTCAGGCAATCGGATGTGCTCGTACATGGGCAGTTCGATTCCTCCGTTGATGAACATACCAGCGAGTCCTCCTCCGTATGCAAATCCTGCAACCTTACGCCCGTCTATGACGATATCATTGCCCTGCTGACTATTCTGATCGAGATAGGCATCGTATCCGTGATCACGAAGCACATCTCGCAGCGTAGCAAAGACATCCTTCAGATCACTGAACGAGTAGCCATCACCTAGTATGAAGCCTACTGTCGGAGATGCATCTGCAAGCACAGATGCCTTCGTTGCCTTGAGATGTTTTCCTCTAACAACAGGGTATCCGCTTTCTCGAGCACTCTCGATATCAAGAAACTTAGACTCCGTCGAGTCAGGGAGATAGTAGTGTGGCTCCGTCGTCTGACAAATAAACAGAAACCCGTCGTACGTCTCATCCAGTGCACACCACATCGGAGCGCAATCAATACCGGGGCCTTCGTATCTAAATACTCTCATAATCAAACGGTTGGATGTACCTCTGGTGTCCTGCTGGTAGAGAGGTAGTGCGATTCTTGATATAGTCGTAGAGTGTGGTGTCATCCACAGAAACCTCCTTGATGTCAATCCCGTACCCCTCCTGGATCTGCGACTGTATGTCGTCTACTACATCTGGCAACAGGGTTCCTGGCTCCATCCGAAATCCCTCGACAACAGCTTCACCCTCTGTCAGCTTTTCAGCGTTGTAGTCTTCAAGGTCGATCTCGCTATCGAGTGCCCAGAGTTCGTCACAACTATGTGGATCTCTGGCTAGCTTAACACCGTATGTTTTGGGTGGAGCAAACTGCTCATGTGGTTCGCGAGTATACAATACATACGTCAGATCCTTAGTAGTCATAACGGATTAGTCCTCGAGAGATACCTTCGATCTATTATCTCCAGTCTCGACTGAGTCTGGAGTGGCCGGTTTGTCGTACAGATCCTTTAGCTCAGACTCGACAGCCTGTTCAGTCTCGCTCTTAACATTGTCAGTGCCATTCTGATTGGACTCGTCTCGATCCGGGAGTCCAAGCATATCTCTGAGTTCGTCAACACTCACAACCTCCTGTGGCTCTCCAGCGGTCGCAGTGTTGATTCCCTGTGCAAATTCCTGGAAATCGCCGATGGAGAAGTCGTCCCGCTCAAGGGGGCTCTCGTCGTGACTCTCTTCAATCTTCAGACGGATGCTATTGACGTCAGATTCAGCGTAACCGAGTTCCTCGGCCTTCCGACGGAGAACAGGTTCGAAGGTGGTTGAAAGTCGCCGTCGTTCCATCTGTACAGTCCGCTCGTACTGTGGTGACTGCTCGGAGGTAACGTCGCGATTGACATTATCCGTGAATCCAAGTTTGTACTTGGGGACAGGCATCGCAGAGAGAATCTCCTCGACGTACCAGTCGAGAATCTCCTGGATCTCGGGCACATCGCTCGAGATCGTCTCTACCTTGACATCGCCTGGAACGAAGTCCTTCTGTCCGACTTCCCATTCTCCGTCTTTGTGGGAGTCTCGATAGTTCTTAATCTCCTCCTCGGGCCAGATTCCGGCTCGAGGATTCGTGATGTCTCCGTTGGGCTCACCGAGCTTGAAGATCCAATGGGGATAGCCCTTGCTCCTCACTGCTTCCGAGAAATCACCTAACATCTGGTAGAGTTCGTCGATCTCTTTAGAGACGGGTGCGATCGACGAGTTGCCAAAAATCTCGCTTGTGTCTGGATCCTGAACGAGTTTGACGACATCGTTTTGAGACAAAAAGACGGTATCCTTGTCGTCGAATGGGCCAGTGAGAGCACCATTAGCCCACTGTCCATATGCAGCTGCCTCGCCTCTATGGCTAAGATTGATGCCGTCGAGTTCAGTATCGTCAGGTCGGATCAGCACGGCCTGATTCTCGTAGGTATAGGCTTGCACAGTGGAGGGGTTGAGAAGCCGGAAACCCCAGATTTCGTCCTCACTCTCGGCCTTGGGGACGACTTCGACGAGTGCTGTCCCACGAACCTCCTGCTGCACAATCGAACCATCGAGGATTTCGGAGAAGTCTCGATGACTCTCCCCAGCAATGATGCCAGATTGAGAGAGCCAACTCTCGAGTTCCTTTGCGAGCTCATCGTTGTCAGCATCGACGCGGTAACCCGGCTCCGTGACATCCTCAGCGTACTGGCGGATCGGAACGCGAACAAGTGGACACGTCTGATATTGCTCCCAGTATCTCTCGAGATCACCCTTGTTGGGTCGGATCGATCCAACATCCGCCCCAAGACTGTACAGCGCGTACTCTCCACGTCGATTCTCTGTCTGGACGTCTGGATCCCCGTGACTGAGTAGGGACTCAGCGACACCCCTTGATGCGCTCGAAATCCGATCTCGAAGGTTCATATATGCGACAAAACTGCAGATTCAGTAGCTGTACAATCCATATCCTGCTTCCTCGTGGGCTCTTTCCGTTCGTAGCGCCCAACACGCAAGCGCCATTGCGTCCACAAGATCGGGGGATCGTCCCATCGACGATGTCTTCTTTAATTCCTTCTTCGACGTCGCGTTCCACGCCTGTGACGATCGTGTCGACTTCTCCGTGAGCTCGATATGTCTTGAGGCAGATCGCAACTCAGACGCAAGGTCGGACTGTGGCTCGATCGCACCACTCTCAAGCCATTTGTCGATTGCACAAAGCGCCTCAGTACGCTTGTTGTGGTACTTGTGAGGCTCTATAGCATTCTCCGAACTCTTGAACCGCGTAACGTTGTATGAGCGATTGAGTTCATCTGCAATACCTGATCCTTCACCGACAGCGTCGACGATAACTGGCGTCCGATTATCTTGGATGTTCTGCTCGATAAGGCGCTTATTGACAGAGTGATCCCCTGGACTCTCGACATTCTCGAGGACGTCGACTCGAGAGGGGGTGATGCCGACTACAACTGTCCGGTCGCCCCCTCCCCGCGCTATGTCGACGCCGATTGCATCGTAGTCGGGCGTGTAGTGGGGATTGATCCCGTCCCAGCGATCCTCTGCACGGGCTACACCCTCAGGATAGAACGGGCGGACAGACTGTGCACCATCTGGCGGGAGAACGCCTAGCCGTCGTCTATAAAAGCGCTCGTCGTATCCCGACTCCTCGACGTAAGGGATCCCAGTATCAGGATCCGTTTTAATCATCTCGAGCGACTCCTCGACGCCAGGGAATCCCTTGTTCGGATGCCAGGCGTCGAAGTCCGCCACCACTTGGTCGAGGTCGACTAATCCAGGGATTGGTTTCCCCTCAATCATTCCTGCCTCGAGTTGAACATTGTGACTCTCGAATGACGAGAAGTGGATCACTTCCCATCTATCGCTCTCCATTATCTCGTAGAAGCTGTTGGATTCGTCGTATGGTGGATTCCCAATGGCGATGCACCGATCGCGACTATCCGTCACACTCGAGAGGGCACTATCGAAATGTTGGGCAGAGAGATCCGGCTTGTCGCACTCATCTAAAATGCAAAGCACCCTTTCAGCGTGTCTCCCCTCTAGATTCTCAGGGTACCGACCTGAGATAGCTTTCCAATATCGCTCGGCGTTATCCTCGAACTCGAGACGGGGAGGAGAGTGCTTCATCTTTCCTGGAAGAGGAAAACCCCTGTTTCGAGCACGCTCGAGAAGCGATCGCATCGATTTAAAAACCGTCTCCTCAAGGATCTGGTAAGATCCAGACGTCATAATCCCGATCGCGTTCGGGTTAGTGTAGATCCAGGCTAGGTTAAGGATGGCAACTGTGTACGATTTACCGGCTCCATTGGCCCCTATGACAGCGACATACCTATCCTGGGTGACGGCCCGGAGGAGCTTCTTCTGTACCTCCGCTAGATCGACCCCAAGGATGTCGTCTGCGAACCGAACATAGCGATCTTCGCCAGAAATATACGGGTCGAGAGGATGGCTACTCGCCTCTTCAGCAGACATTTGCGACGATGAAAACTGCAGAAATTAGCCTAGAACAGAGCTATTCGTTGTCAGATGCATCCTTTGCATTGGAAATCCGCTCCATCCAACCGGACTCCATTGCGTCAGCCTTGCGCGTCTCGGGGTTCTGCTCGAGTAACCCCAATTTCTCGAGTTCCTGGGTAGTATCACGCATCAACCGAGAATAGGCCTTGTTGGCCCGATCTGCAGCTTCGTCTCCACTCTGGACGAGATCTTCCTCCAAAATGTACTCGTTAGCTCGCGATCGCTTGACAGCATCGACTGCTGCGTTTCGGATCGCCTCTCGTTCATAGGCACCGACAGTGCCATCGATTCGATTCATCAAGTCGGTACTGATGTCGATCACGAGTTTCTTCTCGTTGTCCGACAGACGCTGGAAGAGCTTCGATCGATCAGAATACAGTCCATGTTTCTCGGCATTCCCGTTGTTCTCGGGTGCTCCACCATTATTCTCAGTCATTTGTATTAAAACTCCCACTATTTGCCTATATGTGCCCGATCGACGTGGTTATAGAGCAATTCTACGTTCTCGAACAGGCTCTCGCAAAAGGGACACTGTTCGAAGGGATCGGCGTCGACGTCGTCTTGCTTCATCAGAAATACGGTGTATAAGAGCTAGAGCACTACTCAGACTGGATCTTAGTTCGCTTCGTCCGGGGGTGAAGCCCGTCGATCTCTCCATCACAATCTCCACAGACGGAGACAAGATTTCGATTCTCATCTTCTCCAGATGGATCGATCTTGTGCACTATGAGATCTCCATCAGCATCACAACGAACACAGGCATTGTCATCGCGTTCAAGAACGGCTTCTTCGAGATCCGAGTACTCAGGCCCGCCCTGACTACCCTCCTCTTCAACAGCGTCACAGTAGCGCTGATGAGCAGGCAGTCCTTGCTCCTTGAACGCCTCTCCACAATACTCACATTCGACGTCGCTCACTCCTCACCACCCTCGGCTTCCTTTTTCTCTTCATGAGCTCGAAGGAGGAGTAATCCCACCCCATAGACGAAGATCGAGAAGAGGAGAATGATACGGCCGATTCCTTTGATTTCCCAGTACCGTTCCGTCTCGACAATCGACTCCATAAATCTATGAATCATACTTCAGGTGCAAGTCCAAGCTGTGTGTTCGTCTCGACGCTGACGACATCGTCCACTCCCTCATCGAAGACAGCTTCGAGTTCTGCAGAGTTCAGATCAACTTTTGTTGCGACATACGACGCGTCACTCTCGTCGAGATGGTCGACATCGTCAGCGATTGATCGAGCAGTCACCTCGACGATCGCGAGCTCGATCTCGTCGTATGAGTCGAATTCACTGAGTCGCACCGGGACAGTAACAGTATAGGTATTGATCTCGAAGCTGTCCAGTGGCGAGTCCTCAGTCTCGTTAGTCTGCATATGCGACGGCTCCGAACCAGTATCAGTTGTCGATTACAGCCGTCTGCTTGCCCTCCTGGGCGAGTTTCATCTCGTACTGGTAGACATCAGCCAGGAGCTGATCAATCAGTGTGTGATAGATATCTGCGTCTTCTCGAGCAATTCCGATGATCGTCACTTCGGCGTCGACATCAAACTCCACCTGTGTGTTCGGGAGTTCCACCGCGCTGTAGAAAATCTCTCTTGACACTCGACGATCGTCGCCGAGAACAATAGAAAACACAATTTCTGGATCAGAGCAAATCACTAGTTCGTGTATTCATATACATTCTCGATTAACATAAGACTTTACCACTCTGTGGATAAAATAAACTTAGAGCTTGGGTGGCCTGTTTGGCTCCAGGCAACAATATTAAGTTACTAGGTGAATTAGAATACAATATATCGGTGTCTCATCCTCGGAACTCGAGGATATCAACTCTGTCTTCCAACGTCGCACTGTCGCAATCATAGTACGCCCACAGATGCCGAAAGCCCCCTCATCCATCGGGTGTCGGGACAGCGGACACAGTCGGAGTAGGGAATTATCCTGAAATACTGGTGATAGTAGCTCTCTAACGAGGGTTCGGCTCGTTTGATAACGGGGATCGACATTCTATCTTGAACGTCGATCGACGGACGATGTGGTACGTAAGGGTCGTGGATCCCAATTGGACGAGTTTGCAGCTGTACAGGACGAAACAGAGTTATTGAAAAATCGATTGTTAGCTTTAGACATGAGCGTGATCTACCTCCAGATTAATCGAATCGAAGCGATCTCCAAGGAGATCGTCGACTCTTTGACTCGCGCTCTTCTGCTGGCGCAGAAGAACGCTCGTCGGAACCGCAGACGAGATGGGTGCTGTGGTGGAGTGGACAGCCCCTGTAACAGAAAAACTCGTTTAGAACGATCTATCTGATTTTATAGTAAGTATTCTATTCAAATTCTGGTTCAATTGGTTGGGTAGTCTCAAATTGATTGTTATATCTCCTAATCATCTCTCGATGTTCATCCAATTCAATGTCAAATAGATCATATACAATACCATCAATTTCCGACTCGAGATCGGCAATACTCGTACATTCTATCATCTCCTGATCGTTTACCAATTCATCAAGAGCATCTTCAGCAACACAATCTGTTAGTGGGATAGGAACTGAAACAGAGTTATTAGAATTGAGTTCAGTCCCGCTAAGTGCTTCTTTGACGTATTTCGCTTTTGCTCTGTTGTCAATAATGCCATCATCGATCACTCCATCATCTAGTACGATACTATACTCATCTGAAAGATCAGTTTGTACCACTGGATCAGCCGTATATGATGAAGATGGGGTATACGAAATAGTAGTGAACTCTCGGCCTTCCTCACGAGCTGCTGCTATGTACGGATCTGGGAACTGTGGTATTTTGATCTTGAGATCTTTTAGATGGAGTATGTCTTCTACAAGGCTCTCGAGCTCTGCTTCTTCCTCCCCTGATGGGCGAATCACTGGCCATTGTGAAGTATGATCCTCTATGTACCGATAGGCCTTGCCAGCATGTACTCTTGAGTGTTGTTTGTGATAGAATTCAGTAAGTGCTGAATTGAGGACACCTGCGATAACATATCGATCCTCCTCTGGGAGGAGGATTGCATAGACACTAACGTTGTGAGGTGCCATGATCCCGCTATCATCGAAACTGAGTTTATTATACTGAACGAGATCACCTGTCAATATCTTCGGCTTCGGTAATATTTCAATATTTTTCCTATACATAAACCGATACCACCAGAGGCTTTCTTCTAAGTCATCAACCCTTTCTGGATTCTCATTCAGTATATTAGATAACTCTTGATAATCATTAGAATCTAAAGTCGTATTTTTTAATTTGTCCTCGTCAACAATGTCGAATTTTATAGCTAATTCCTCATGAATTTCTTGACGCTCACCTGATTCTTCAGATAATGTTTCCAGAACGTTTATGTCTGTGAAATAATCCCATGTATGTGGATACTTCTCTGCCAATGATGTAGGTTCAATCAACTCTGCCTTTTGCTCCCCTTGGATATATGGTATAAATACTAATCGATTACTCCAATTTGGTAACCATCGATCGGCATCTTCTCCGGTAATGTCAATTTTAAGTAGATCTGTCTCGACCGTATATGTCCTATCTATATTCTTTGGAGATATTGTTAATTGATTTAATTCATGGAGCTTCTCTTTTGCAATACCTATGGTGGGTTCAACGACATATACTCCATCACCACTTGTTTGTACTCCAACTCGAACATTATCGCCGACTAAGTTTGGTGCTGCCTCTGGTTCGTTATTCCTGATAACCAATTTATCACCTAATCGCATCTCCATCTTAGACTCAATGCGATCAATTAATTCGTATTCGCTAGGTGGCGATACTGGCCAGATGTCTGCCAGTGGCAGATGTCGAGTTAACGGTATTCTCCCTTGTTGACTTTCGAATGTTTCGCTGTATTCTTCAGTTGCGACTCTGTCTTCTCGAACCCAGACACGATCTTGGAACCGAGACGAGTCAATAGTGAAGAAGTCAATTGTATCGGTTGGCTCTCGTGAACGGATTTTCTCGACAAGGTTGGAAATATTGCCGTCCCAATCACGAACCCTCGTAGCTGAGATCTCGTGTTGGTTTGTGAAGGAGCCATCTTCGATGAAGGACTCCCAGTCATCATTGTCGAATGCCTTCTCAACTGTGATATGACTCGAATAGTTTGTTGCATCGTCAAATAATTGGTAATCAGTAAAGTCAATAATCTCCTTGATGTTATTTTTCGCGAGAAGCCCGCGTATTTCCTTTCCGCCTTGGTTTGTAAGGTATCGATTAGATACAAGAAAACCAAGAGTGCCCCCTTCGCGCAGCATCCCTAACCCGCGTTCCATAAACTGGAGATACGGATCTGTTTCTTTCCAAGCTGAGAGATAGAGCCGTTTCATCCTCCAATCGTGTTCGTCGTCAAGCTGTTGGCTTTGTTTGGCGACCCAAGGTGGATTTCCGACAACGTAGTCATATGGCATTTCGTTCTTGAGAACCGCTCCAAGTACAACGTCCTCAATCAATTTGAGTAGACGCCCGTCGTTATACTCTTCTCTGAGTTCACGTACTGTTTCAAGGAACTTGTTTGCTGTATCGTAGAAGACACTGGAAATTTGATCGACATTATGGACACGATCAAAATAATCGTAGAAGAATGGTGCGAGATCAGCCTGTTCAATCGAGTATTCTTCATCTTCTGCATAATCCTTGACAGCGTCAAAGACTGCGCAAAGGGCAGTAAAGTAATCACCTCGTTCTCCAACTTCGTTTCCAGTCCGCTCTTGGACATGGCTAAATGTTGGAAACTCAAAATCCATTGGTTCGAACTCACTGTCACTTCGGACAGGGAGTTTCATCGTGAATTCAACAACATCATCAGCATAGTTCGTCTCTAGTGTCGCATTCCCTGCTGGTGCTTGTGACTCGTCAACTAATGAGTCTGTTCGGAATATCGGGAGTCGATGTAGCACGAGATTTGGTTCCATCTCGATTGCTTTCTTATACTCCTCAAGAATCTCGAGCATAAACCGAATCTGAGCAAGTACAACTGCAAATGGGTGAATATCAAGGCCGACAATGTGTCCTCCATTACAGAGATCCTGTAGTTCACTGGGGAGTTCTTCGTCCTCAACCCCATCAAGATACGTGTCGAGGGCCGACATTAGGAATGTACCTGAACCACAGGCCGGATCAATGAGCCGACGATATTGCGCATCTTCATCATAACCCGTTGAATCGATAATATATTCGCATAAGCTCGGTGGGGTATAGAATTCACCGAGCGTCCGTCGTGTCGTTGGATCAAAATATTGTTGGTAGAGTTCACCTAGAGGGTCCCCTTGGACAGTAGAGAAATCGAACCGAGACATCGTGATGGTGAACTCAACAAGGCTCAATCCGAAGTTTTCGATTTCAGACGGCCAATCTTCCTCCACGATTTCTCGAGAGGACATCCCTTCTAACTCTTCTGCTGGCTGAGTCCACCAATAGTAGATGTCCTGTTCGAATACTGATTCAACAAGTTCATTCCTCATTTGGCCCATTAGGCTATGTCCTGCACGTATATGAGCAATTGGTGGGATATTCCCCCGGAAATTGATTGTCTCCTCTTTAATGTGCTCAGAGATACTCACATTGGGAAAATCATAGTCCTCACAAGCCTTAGCTAGCATCAACCGTCCGAGGAAGGATTGGACTGTCTCGACGGCAAACATCACTTTGTATTTATTCGAGGCGCTACCTGCAATCTCCCGCCACGGTTTGGGCAAATCATACCAACCAGGGCCAGAACTAGAATCAGAATCTGATTTTGAGGAGTAGTATTCCAGCCAGAACTCGTATGCATCTCTTGGGAAAGTGTCTTCATCTGTCGGTGAATAATCCTGTTCCAAATAGTACTCGAGAAGTTCGTACGTCTGTTCAAGCATCTCATAGAACAGCGTGCCCTTCTCTAATCGGAAGGTGTCAAGGAACTCTTTTTGCCCCACCCTTTCGCCATCGACTAATTCACCGACAGACACTGGATCAGAAGTCTCAAAGTACGAGTCGACTTCCTCGGTTGTCGTGAAACTGTAATTTGGTTTCGATAGACGCTCAAGTTCTACGATTTCCTCATCAGAGGCGTTATCCAGTCGGGTTCGGTATTTTCGCTGACATCGGTTTCGATTTCCGCGTTCGTAAAGGATGAGTTCCTTACCATCAGTAAGAATCCCAAAATTAGCGCTAAGTGGAACAACGTACTGCTCCCAGAGTTGATCTTGATGACTCGCTAAGTCTTCATCACGAGATGGTTTCTTGAACTCGACTACGAATATTACATTTCCGTATTTGTCTTTCGCAAAATAATCGGGCCGATCTCCACCAACAATATGGTTTTCTGAACGGACATCAAGTGGTATTCCTTCATAACCTAATTCCCGAAAGAAATTATTGTCTGTAAAGACATCTGTTACTTCACTTTCTTCTAGATCAATTTGCTGTTGTACACGCTCGTAGATATTCGTCAGAGTCTCCCCTAGAGATGGCATATAGGGGGACTCGTGTAGGTTTACTTCAAAGTTGCTCTGTCGGCGTCAAATCGATAGTGGTAGGGAATAGAATTCTACCACCACTGATGGGACTTATCGATTAAGACGGGTCCTGCTAGCCGTCAATAGAGTGGGTTTGGTTTAGATTTTGGTTGACACAGAGAGTGAGGGGAGGGGGTTTCCAGGCCAGTGTAGGCCAGACAGATGCCACCCCAGTCGTTGACAAGTGGACGCCAGCCGTCAATATTGATAGTCCAGCAGAGTCGCATAACAACTCTGCGACATCAAAGTTACCCCACAGTTAGAACAAGATTGGGAGCGTGGGGTAACTTGGACAGGACGGTATCGATGTCGCCCTAGATCGGCCAGCGAACAGCTAGTAATTTTCGACAACTGTCGAATCTGAACAGCCGGCAGTCAGTCATCGATTGGGAGTAGACTACGTCGATCGCCGAGGCCATAGGGGTGGAATTGTTCTCGAGTGAGTGATCGTTGCTGTCGGGAGGGTAACAGTCGGGCCGAACGACGACGTCGCCAGCTGTCGTTGTTGTATACGACGGAATCCACAGTCATCCACTACTGGCCGTGCTCCACTACGACGGTTCGTTCTCTACTACGACGATACAGCCCTCCACTACCACTCATCCCTCTCTGCTGTCAAGGCTGTTCGATCTCGTACAGAGATGGAACAGCCGTCCAATATGGAACAGACAACTATCCAGTCCAACACTACAACTGTCTTGTTCAACACTACCGCTGTACCGTAGTACTACCAATACCACTCTACCACTGTGTCAACCCCAATCCGAACGGAATGGGGACTAATTAGGAACCTAATATGGCCCCATCCCCTGTAGTCCCCTTCCCCGCTGTGAGCTCACAGAGGATGGTTGTCCTCAAGTGTCGCCAGATGGGGATCCCCTGGCTGAGGGAATCGATTAGTAGCTAGCAAGCTATGAGAGGCAACAGGAGGCAGCTGAGCGCAATCCAGTGGCTTCCGAATGGTTTCCATCATCCTTTCCAAACAAATCGCTCTGCTAGCCTTCTATGGCGTCTCAGTCCATCACTCTCTGATTTGTTTCCCTAGTTAGAAATTAACCTCAATCAAATCTCTTCTCTAGGACTATATTAGTCTATTGACGACGTTTTTCTTTCTCGACGACCAAAACCATTCAGGATGGATTGCGGACGCTCTCAACGACTGTGAGCGCTCTCAGAATTGATCAGAGTTACCATCTGCTGCTCAATCACTCAACTCCAAGGTGAGTAGCCAGAGTCCAAACAGATATGGCCGGATAGATTTCGACGGCTGTCGAAACCACACCCTGGTGTGCGTATTGTATTGTTAGAACAATACAGAATATTTGATCTCAACAGTTACCCCACAGTTAGAGAAGATTGGAACCGTGGGGTAACGCTGGAGCAGCGCCAATTCGCCGACTGACGGCCTGCAGTCGTCTAGGTGACATCGATCACCATTTCGGGGCACGAATCTGGGTGTCAGGCCGGACGATCCCCACTCTACTCGTGACTGACGCGATCCCCAGTCGAGATCCGGCCAGCCGGATCCCCAACGAGCTCGACGTCGTCGAATTGGAGTCGACCAGTCGGGCGTCCTGTACCCTCCAGCGGTGAACTCAATTCAGACGGATGATGTTGCTTGGCCCTCCGGAGGGGCCTATCCTGTCTGCGGTAATGGAGCGTTCGTCTGTCATCGACAGACGGGCGCGACGCCTGGTGGAATGGAAGGGCGAGGCCCGCTCGAGTTCTCTCGGTGGGCCCTATCGCGCGCGGTTTGCGCGATATCCCAGCGAGAGGGCTCGTACGGAGCCGAGGGCTTCCGGAGTGTTGTACTCTGCTGCAAATCCAATCGTACCACTGTCGATGTCTCTCCCTATGGGGATACCTCCACTCCCTCCACTACCAGTACTATTACCACGTCCACCCATGCAGTGCAACACACAGAGAGAGCACTCACCCTCACACCCAAGGGGGATCACCGTGTTGGGTGGCACATGTCCATCGTAGAGTCAGTCCTTGTAGTACTCCACGAGCACCGAGGTGAGTTGCTAACGACATCGGAGATCTCAGGGCAGATTGATAACGACGTCGACGATGACGTGGATCTCGAGGATGTCCTCGCTCAACTCGAGGATCGACAGCTCGTCGAGCAGGGTGAGGGATCCACATGGACGATTGCTGGGGATCCCGACCGACTCCGACGTGTGTACGACTCCCTCCGGACAACGGAGCTCTTCAACGAGCTCTACGGCGCGGAGGATCGCGACGAGTGGGTGTCGACTGAGTAGCCATTGTCGGCGCCGACAGAGCGTCCTCGAGCTGGCGACATGTCCAGTCAGCAGATGTCGATGCCCAAGCGGGATCTCTCGGCGCCGAGTAGACGTCTGGATCCCACGTCGTCCTCGAATACTCGTTCGCCGGCCTCGACCACGACTGGGATCCCTAACGTCGGCATCGACTGTGCGTCGTCATCATCGATCACGGCCAGATCCCCGACGACGTCCTCGAGTGATCTCACATTCGTGATCGGCGTCGACGTCATCCCCGCCGAGCGCTCTATTCGCTCCCGAGACTGCCTTTACCCTCTGGGATCGGACGTCTGCTACGTTGTTTTAGACAACGGA
Source organism: Natrialba asiatica DSM 12278 (assembly GCF_000337555.1). Classification (GTDB taxonomy): domain Archaea; phylum Halobacteriota; class Halobacteria; order Halobacteriales; family Natrialbaceae; genus Natrialba; species Natrialba asiatica. The sequence continues at coordinate 40,305 of NZ_AOIO01000029.1, forward strand.
TCTTATACACGATCGTGAATAAAATTGCACACCCCTCAGACGCCCGATTCCGATTTGCATTTATATACCGTCTCAGCATGCACACTTCTCCGTCGCTCCTTTAAGTACCCGCTACGACTACTGATTGAGTGAAGAGGGGAAGAGACGAGATGTCGCAAATGACTGTACCACAGATCCCACCAGAAGCGATCAACGCTCACACGAGGGTGAGCTCGGATCGGCGTGAGCGTGCCCTCGAGGATGGAGATATCATCTCGGACGACACGGATCCCGTTCAGAGCACGACTCTCGGCTCTAAAAAGGAAGTAACGGCCCTCGGTTGGATCGGCTGGCGGTAATCTCCACCCGAGCACTCACTGTCGCAATTATGTCTGCCACGATGCAACAACAGAGTCGTACGTCTGTCGAGACGAACGACACTATCGAGATCAAGGAGGGTGCATTTACTGTCCCGGACTCGATCCGTGACGAAGGGTGTTGGATCTGCTTCCGACTTGAGGAGCGCACGGACGGAAAAACAGCCAAAGTCCCGAAAAATCCACGAATGCCAGTTAAGATGCACAACTGCGATCCCACGGATCCCGACAACGGCGTCACCTTCGAGGGAGCGATGGATGCCGTTGACGTCTCTCAGATGGAGCTCGGTGACGACGGACTCGATGGAGTCGGGCTCCAGCTGGACGGGACGCCTCTCGTCGGGATTGATCTGGACGATGTCGTCCACGACGAAGAGATCGATGAGTGGGCCTGGAGACTCATCGACGACTTCGGGAGCTACTCTGAGATCTCTCCCTCAGGGACTGGTGTCCACGTCCTCGTCGAGGGTGGGCTCGACGGCAAACTCGGCCACAAAAACGACAATCTCGGGATCGAGATGTACGAGCACGAGCGCTATCTTACCTTTACCGGACGACACATCTCTGGCACTCCTGAGACGATCGAGGAGGCACCTGAGGGCCTGATTGGTGCCCACCAGCGCAAGCACATCGGGGAGTCGTCGAGTGCGACTGACGACGATGTAGGTAACTCTGACAACACAGTCGGCATCGACGACGACAGGACTGACGTCACCCACTTGGATCTCACCGACCGCGAGTGCGAAATCGTGGAGGCTGGGTGCCGTTACGATGATGATTTTGCGCTCCTTTTTGAGGAGGGATCGACTGCCTGGGACTCGGTAAAGTGGAGCCACGATCGATCTCGAGCTGATGCCTCGCTCGCCTCCAAGATCGCTTGGTGGGGGCAGGAGGCGGACATGATCGACTTTGAACTCGATCGGGCGGAGATCGAGCACATCTTTTTGGCAAGCGATCTCGCTAATCGCCGAAAAGTAAAGGAGCGCCCCGGCTACGTTCGCCGGACGATCAGCGCCGTCATTTAGGGCACGACTGAGTTCGTCGCTATTGTCGCAAATGTCTGAAAAAGAAAACGGTAGAATCGGACTGGAAAGACTGCGACAGATCGCTCTTGTTGATGAGCATCGAGCATTCCTCAAGCGGATCGGGGACAAGACATTCCGTATCCGACATATACGCGAGGACAAGGGGACTGTGTGGACGCTCTCTAACGCCGGACTCCTTGAGGAAGCTCCGATCGACACCGGCCCTGTCAAAGACTATCAAATCTCTCAACGTGGGGAAGAGATCCTCGACGCAATCGATGACGACCGCTACCCCGCCATCCCTGACGAGGATCTGGTTTTTGCGGTTGAGCGCAACTGGGATACGATCATGACGATCGGATACCGAGTCGAGTCGTTTAGTGCGTCTAATTTTGGGCTGCACGGTAGCAGCATCCGATCTCTCCGCGATGCCGGACTCATAGAGCGCGTGGAGGAGCGCCCTCGTGAGGGGAATCTCTGGAAGTGCACCGATACGACGCTCGATATCCTAGAGGTGATCGAGGAGTGACGATCCACATCTACTGGATGATCTTGGCTGTCGGACTGCTGGCTACCATCCACCCTGGACTGGGCGCGTTTGCCGTTGGTGCATCCATCTCCTCTGTGTTAACCCAGAGTCGGCGCTGACTCTGGGCCTCTTCCATTGTCGCATGGCTGTTAGATCTGACAGCAAAACTGTTGAATCGCCTACTGATGATTCCGATTGGACTCGTGGGTTGGTCGGCGCGGACTCCATCTCGATCGAGCTCACCGATGAGGAGATGGAGGATGTCGAGGAGATCGCACGTGCTCGCAACCAGAGTTATGCTGACGGACGGACGGCAGACACAAACTACACTCCCGAGAGCGGGGAGAATGTCCACGTCACCGGCATCAAGGCCGAGATAGCGCTCTCTATCCTCTACGAGGAGGCCGAGGTAGATCGGAGCGTCTCTGCACTCGGAGACAACGGAGTCGACGCGCAGCTCCGAATCGGCAATGAGATGCTCGATGTCGATGTTAAAGCCACTACGTACGACAATGGTTGGCTGTTAATCAAGCAGGGATATGATCATGAGGAGGCAGACGCTTTCGTCGTGGCGGTCGTCGACGGTGCGACTGTCGAGTTCCGCGGTTGGATGCGAAATAGTGCCGTTCTCCGAGACGAGAATCTCGAGGAGTCTCCCACAAACGGTGCAACACACTCCAACTACACGATCCGTGATAACGATCGGTACGTGAGGATGCCTGAGCCGGATATAGAGCGATAGATTCTATACCACATCTTCCGCCTGATCCAGCGCAAGTGCGACTTTCGCAAAGCTTAGATTCCGACGAGTTGTCTTCCACTGCAGAATAGCCTCCTCATCAGCATCTGTCTCATCCCAAGAGATATCCTCAGGCTCATCGAGGCCGGTTTTCTCTCTGTATTCCCCAATCTCGTTCTGCATTTCCTGTACCTTCGTGAGGAGTGCATCCGAGTCTGTATTCTCGAGTATATCTGTTGCCTGCTCGAAGGTGAGCGACTCCCACGACCGAGAATACAACGTCGCTTGGCTATCAGCGCCAGTTTCTGTCTCGACAAACCCATCCTCAGCGAGATTCTCGAGGTGGGTTCGTGCTGTGTTCTCATCAACGAGAGCACGATCCGCGATCTCTCCTACAGTTTTTCCGTTGTACGTCCTACTAACAACGGACTTCACCCGCTGGAAGGTGGACGTCTCCGCCTCCCACTCGTCTTTGACGGTATCGTTGATATCTCCTGACATCACATTAGGACACTACTGGCTGATACCGGATAACTATGATTGATGGTGAGAGCAGCGCCCGCTAACTGATCTGTGGTGGTCGGTGGATATGGTAACGAGGGTGGTGTGCCTCTGACAGATCCGCGTCGGATTTTGTGTCGCACCAGGGAAGTGACTTTTGATTTCTCAGATAGCTCCTTATGAAATATTATGATAAATGGCCCATATGCGATGGTATATTTATTTCTACCTATAACAAAATAGATCTACCATTTGAAAAAGAACTTTTATCGAGAGAGTGCAGAATTGAAGGTGGTATGAGCAACAATACCGAGAGAACAGATGTCGCTATAACCAATGAGGCAAAGTTACGAGAGATATACAAATTAGTCTCTAGTAACATCAATGATATCCATAATATCCGGATGTCTTTGAGACGGATAAACCGACTCGGTGACGAGTCGAGTACGGGCTCGGATGTTGATCTCGATCCATTACGAACGTACGTCAATGAAGAGGGGCCAGATGTCCTTGGTGAACCAGACACGCTAAACTACCTCTTGGAGGAGTGTGGGGTCGATCCGGATGACTTAGAGAATATTAACTATATTATAGAAGAGAACAAACGACTGGAAAATGAAATCATCAGACTCAGATCCAGATTAGCTGATATTATGGAGACTCAGGTCGACGAGTCTACCGATTCCGACTAGATCACAGATTGGACATATATCCACGCCTCTTCTCCATCTTCTCTTTCTCTGTCATCTCATTGTAGTGTTTGTCGAGGACATCCCCACTGACGTCTGCTCGGTCGGATACTACTTCCTTCGGCACATCAGATCGGATCATGTGGGTGATTGATCCACGACGGAGCGCGTGGGGACTGACTGCATCATCACATTCGTGAATTTTGGCATATTCGTGCTCGTCAGTGTCACAGGAGCATTCTTTTCCTCGTGTCTGAGGAGCTGTCGCACAGTAGGCTTGCTTGCGGATGTTGCTTTTACTGACACGCCCATAGTCTGTTCCGATAAGTGGAGTCCGCCCGAAGTCGTCTGTCTTTTCTGGATGGGTGTGTTCAATCCAGTCCTCTAAGACGTGGCATGTTTCTTGCCTGATCGCGACATATCGCTCTCCGCCTGACTTGTTCTTAAGCGGTGTCCCGTACTCGGCGCGATGAGTGACTTGGATATATCCCTCTTCAAGGTCGACATCATCGATATCGAGCGAGCGGAGGGCCCCAGTCCGCATCGCAGTCCGCCACATAAGTAAGAAGATTACGTGTCGAATGCTCGCATACTCAAAGCGCTCGAGATAGGTGAGGATCTCCTCTGCTTCGTCAACCTTGATCATCACAGAACGAGCGTTTTCTCCTTTGTCTAACTCCGGTACATCCACTTTCTCGTAGAGATCGGGCTCAACAGCGTCGATTGTCTCGCAAAAGCGGAGTAGCTGCTTGATGGTACTGAGCTGCGTCCGGACACTGACGCGGTTGAGATCCCCGTCGCGTTTGCGCCAAAGGCGGAACTGGTGTAGCTTCCGACCGGTGAGATTATTGAGATTCTCTATTCCCTGCTCGTCGCACCAGCGAAGGAAGTGGTTCAGTCGCATCCGATGAGCGCGCTTGGTTGACTCCGCGAGCTCATCTTCGCGGTGATGATGGTACATCTGGACTGCTGTTTCTGGTTCGAGTGGCTCTAATTTCGACATCAGTGTGTCTCCAGATGCCAGCAACAGTGTACACGGGCGCGCGGAGGAGGCTGCACTTAACGGGGACAGGATTTGTGGTCGGCATTGACTGCACCCACTATGTCTCGCGGGAGAGCGATGACGGTCGCGTGTTATCCTAGCGGATCCTACGGATCCGCGGATTGCACGGCGCCACCGCGCCGTGACGCAATCGCGCCCGGCCCGCTTTTGCTCCGAGCAATCACGCGAGGAGCAACGCGGCTAGCGTGGTTTAAATCGCAGGGAGGTCGCGCGCAGCGGAGCGAGCACGTCCGACCGTGTGTTCAAATCGCGCCCGGCCCGCTTTCGTGACGAACAGTATTGACTTCTGTCCGACAGTATGAGCAGGTACTTGCCGCTCGTGTCGGATCTGTCTCTTCCTCACCCGTCGAGTGGTGCGTCTCATCACGCAGTGGCACCGATATTACTGGTAACAGGCACTAGTGGCGTTCCAACGCTGAACTGATGAGTGAAATCGAGATCGGTCGCCGGTTTCACCATCAGTCGACGGTTGGAACGATACTAGGGGAAGCGTCTGTGATGCACGGCAGATGAACTCCGGAACCCCTGTTCCGAACTCGAGTTCAAAAAATCGAGCGACCTGTCAATCGAGTCCTGAAGGCCGGTTACCGGTCGTCTCGAACGCCGGCGGGGAACTCGTTGCCCGATAACTGCACGGCACCGGAGTCGCTTGTGATGCGGAGAGAGTTGGCGTTCGCAATCGGTTGGGCGGCAGAGTTTTCGATCGTCACGTCGGCCGCGCCGTTGACGACGATCGGGGTGTCTCGCGTTTCGAACTCGCTGTCGGAGATGGTGTAGTTCTCGCCGCGGAGTTCGATGCCGCGCCGTCTGGTGTCGCCGGGTTGGTCGATGTCGAGTCCGGTGAACTGGCAATTGTGGCGCTGACAGAAGATTGCGTGCCGAAGCGTGGTCCCGGGTGCATCGCCGGTGACGCGGACGTTCGACAGATCGACGCCGCCGCCGTCTTCGCCGAGGATGCGAACGGCATTTGCGCTCCCGGCCATGTCGACGGTGACGTTTTCGATGGTCGTCGGCCCGTTGCCGGAATCGAGTCGGATCCCGTTTGCGGGCTGTGCACCGACGCTGATATCGGTGTTCGAAATGTTCGTTTCGTCGACATCGCTCATGACTCTGATGGCGTCGCCGTTTGGTTCTGGGACGGCGATCGTCGCGTCTTCGATGGTAAATCGGTCGCCGCCGTCGAGTCGAATCGCGTGTTGGCCCGCCGAGCCGTGTGGGTCATCGTCGACGACGACCGTTGCACCGCTGACTGCCGCGGTCGAGCCGTTGAGTCGGATCGAGGCAGTTCCGCTGTTTCGGAAGTAGCCGCCACTGATGCCGACTCGACCCGTCTGGTTCGAAGAGTACAATCCGTTATCCGGGAAGCCGCCCAGAATACAGTTCTCGAACACGAGCGTCCCGCGGTGGTTCCCGTTGACGTGGACGCCGGTCGCGCCGCGCCACATGTTGCCCTCGTTCGGCGTCTCGTCGACGTGGACGGCCCCGTCAGGCGCGTGGAAACAATTGACGAGTCCCTCGCCATCGGGGTCGAGCACGTTGAACAGACCGGGACCCCAGGTTCCGCTGTCGTGGACGCCGTCTATCCGCACGTTCCGAACGATAAGGCCATCCTCGACCTCCGCGTTAATGACACGAATACCCGTTTCCGATGCGGTCTGGTCGACGTCGAACCCTTCGAACCGAAGGTCGTTGCCGGGAACCTCGTGCGTTCCCAGTCGGAATAGTCGGTACTGTGGGCCGTCGAACTCGTGGTAGTTCGCCGGAACGAGCGTCGCGTCCTCCCCCACGAAGCCGACGTTTTCGAAGCCAGTGAACCGGAGCTGTTCGTCCATGTAGTATCGCCCTTCGGGGAACTCGAGGAGCGTATCGTCTCCAACGTGCTCTCGAAGGACGGGCGTGATCGATTCGTTTCCGTCGGGATCTGCACCGGCTTCGACGATGTCGATGACGGTGTCGTACTGACTCCGTACGTCGTCGTCGGCCGCTGCTACCGAGCCGACACTGGCAAGTGAGGCCACCGACCCGGCCGCAACGAGACTGCCTTTTAGATACGATCGTCGACTGAACTGCTGACCGCGTCCGTCGTTTGAAGTCACGTCCCCCCTTCTGGAGGTTGGGGTATTACGTATATTCCGCGTAAATTTTCTGTTAATCATCAGAGTATTCGAACGACGATTGACCGTTCGTCAACGGTAACGACTGCTTGCGATTTTGCGGGTCGCTCGCGTTCGGTTTCGCCGTTCAAAACAACGTGACTGTCTCCGCTGCTGTGGTGAGCGAAACAGTTGTACTTCCAGAACGGTTTTGGCACGCTACTGGCCATCGCTTTTCACGCTGATTTCGACATAACTGACTCTAATGCTGTTTTATATACCATCGATAGTGACTGTCAAGATTGTCACCGCTAATATCTTTGGATGAGGGGTTATTGCGCTCCTTATCCTACGATTGGACCGAATCCATGACATCGATCGCAGACATCGAGTTCTCGGCTGACGGGACCGGACTGGGCGACCTCTTCGAGGCCGTTCCCTCACTGACCTGCGAGATGGAGAGCGTGATCGCCTCGCACGGGCATGGGCTTTGGCTTTCGGGGCCATCCCAGGAGATGATCGACGACGCATTGGCGACCTCGTCCGCGATTGATGAGTACTCGCTGATCAACAGCGACGACGACCGCTGGCTGTACGACATCGAGTTCAAACCGGGAACGGTCAACGTCTTCGAGCTGGTTATCGAGGAGGGTGGGACCGTACTGAGCGCCTCCGCATCGAACGGCACCTGGCTGTTGAGCATCCGCGTTCTCGAACGGGATCACGTGAGTTCGCTCTACGATCGGCTCACCGAAGACGACGTCTCGCCGACGATCGTTCGCCTGTTCGATCTGGAGTCCGAGAGCAACTCCCAGTGTGGGCTGACCGCTCGACAGTACGAGACGCTGGTGGCTGCGATCGATCACGGTTACTTCGAGATTCCGCGAGAGGTCTCGATGCAGGAGCTATCAGAAGAACTCGATATCTCTCATCAGGCGCTGTCCGAGCGATTGCGGCGGGCCTATCGGGCGCTCGTCACGTCGGAACTCAACGTCACCGAAGACGCACCGGTCACCGAACCCATTCCCTCCGACTGACGGCACGGGTACGCGTCGCCGTCGAGTAGCGGGCTGGAACATCACCATTAATAGTTGGGCGTCTGTCCATCCGGTATGGATATCGACAGCGATGCTGGCATCCTGACAATCACTTTCGACCGACCCGAGGTCCGCAACGCGATTTCTCGCGAGACAGCAACGACGCTGGCGGAGACGATCGCCGACGCGTCCCCCGATGAGTATCACGCGATCGTTATCACTGGCGAGGGCGACGCCTTCAGCGCCGGCGGCGATATCGAGGCGATGGCGACGGAACCCGACCCGCCGCGTGAGGCCTACGAGGATCTCACGAACTCGTTCGGCCGCGTCGTCGAAGCCATGCTCGAGTGTCCGGTTCCGATCGTCGCGAAGGTGTCCGGCGACGCGGTCGGTGCCGGCCTCGCGGTCGTCGCTCTCTCGGACATCGCCTACGCCACCGAGGAGGCGACCTTCTCCTGTGCGTTCGTCCGCGTCGGCCTCATTCCGGATACCGGCGGCACCTTCATGCTCCCACACCTGATCGGCCTGCGGGCCGCGAAAAAACTCGCGTTCACCGGCGAGTTCTTCGACGCCGAGCGCGCCGCGGACCTCGACCTGATCAACGAAGCGGTTCCCGCGAGTGAACTCGATGGGCGAGTAACCGAAACCGTCGAGCGACTCAGCCGACGACCGACGGATGTGATTGGCATAACGAAACAGGCGCTACACGAGAATCTGGGCCGTCGGTGGTCCGAGGCGCTAGATTACGAGAATTTGCTTCAGGGACACGCTCGTGCGACCGATTCCCACGAGGAAGGCGTTGCTGCGTTTCTCGAGGGTCGCGATCCGGCGTTCAACGAATAGGTTGGTCCGTACCACAGATAGTTGGTGAGACGGACGTTCTTGCGGTTCCACTGTTCACGGGAGCTACTGCTGTGGTATGGACACGCAAGCCAGCGCAAGCAGCACCGTCTTGGTCGTGTTTGATAGACATTTGAGTGCAATGTCTCCACAATTTACGGACGACGACGTCGGCAAGAACGTCATTAACGCCGAGGGTGATGAGATCGGTATCATCGCCGACGTCGACCACGGCACCGCGCACGTCGAACCGAATCCTGGGATTACGGATACTATCAAGGCAAAACTCGGCTGGGGCGGAACAGACGATGCGTATCCACTGCAGGAGAGTTCGGTCGCAGATGTCACAGCGGACGAGGTCCACTTGCAGAGTGACCTGTCCGGGACAGGAGCCGGAATGAGCGGTGCTGGCGCTGGAGCCGGCACCGGCGCTGACACCGGAGCGGGAGCAGGAACAGAAATGGACACGGACACCGGCACTGGCACCGATGCCGGCTCGAGCCGAACGCGTGATACCGGGATGGATACGGACACCGGTAGGGACACCGATGCGGGAGGACGGACGGGGACGACGCGGGAGGATCGCGACGACGATAGTGGACTGATGGACGACGATGACGATGATAGCGGCTTGATCGGCGACAGTGATGACGATAACAGCGGGCTGATGGATGATGACGACGATGATAGTGGCTTGATGAGCGATGATGACGACGATGATAGCGGCTTGATGAGCGATGATGACGACGATGACCGTCGTAACGACACGCGATAACCCGTCGTCCTCACCGATCTAGTGAATCGGTTCCCCATCCCCATCCAGCAACGATTTCTCACCCGACGCGCCACCGATTGCCGGTCACTCCGGCTCGCCGTGTGACACACCGTCTCGCTCGTCCGCTCGCCGCCGCCGCAGTGCCGCTCGCGCGTTCGAGGCTTCGTATCCAAAGAGGACGCTCTCGCCGTAGTGTTCTGCCACTTCGAGTGCGCGGATCAGGTTCTCAACCTCGACGTTGACCGCGTACAACTCGATACTGAACGGCGTCTCGAGTTCACTTTCGAATCCCTTCGCGATCGTCTCGAGCCAGTAGGTCGTCTCGTAGGCCGTGTCGTACAGCGGCACGACGAACTCGTCGACGTAGTCTTCGAGGGCTGCGAGGTCGAGGCCGGCCCGCTCGTAGAGGTGTCCCGGATACGGATCAGGGTAGAGCGTCAGATAGACCCGTCCCGGAATGCGATCGGCGGCATCCGCGACGAACTCGGTGATGACGCTCGCACGCCACTCGTTTCGCTCTTCGTACTCGCTCTCTGCAAACGCCCGCTCACAGACGCCACAGCGACAGTATTCGGGTCGGGGAAACCCAACGTCGTCGAGTCTCACGTCCTCGTTCGCCTCGACGCAATCGTCGATGATTTCGAACAGCCCCTCGCGATAGTCCTCGCGCGAGGGACAGATGTAGGCCCAGTCGAAGTACCGGCGATCCCTGGTTGCGGGACGCCCCATGTCGTCGACCGGAACGAGCGACGGATCGGCGTCTGCGGCCGCGTTATCGCCGAAACAGGAGACCATGTTCACCCCGTCCGCGATCGGCTCTGCGGACCGGCCGGTCACGTCCTTGACCTCGTAGAAGCCGCGGTCGAACTCCGGCCACTGGACCTCTTCAGCGTTGCGGGTGACGACGCCGTACATAGCTCACGGTACGACGCCGTCCCCGTAAGCCGTTCGGATCGGGGTGATCGTATCCGTTATGTGTATCCACGCTCGTACGCCGACGTGTACTCATTCTGGGAGTCGTAGTCGTACGAGTACGCGAACCGACCCGATAAGTCACGATGTGAACTCGTGTGCGTTCTGTGCGGGTGTCAGAACGATGTCTCGGGTCGATTCAGTCGTTTCTAAGACGATGCAGGGTTCTTACTCGGCTGGCTCGTATTCGATTTCCTCGGTGTCGATCTCCGACGAGCTGGTGAAGACGACCTTCCAGAGGACGGCGATAACGACCAGGGCAAGCAGGACTTTAACCGTGCGTGACATATCCACCTAGAGTTTCGGTCGGCTCCTATTTAGCTATTCTGGATAGTCCTCTCGATTCGAAAATACGCATGTTCGACACCGGTGTGGCGCGTCGATAGAGTGGCCGATCAACGGGACTGGTGAACCGGCCGTTCCGGTCAGGCCGTATCGATCAGCGCTGCGATCTCCTCTCGGACGATCGTCTCGCAGTACGTACAGCGAACGCCGTCCGGGAGCACCTCGAACCGCGATGTCACGGGTTCGCCGCCGGTTGTGATGCAGTCCGCGTTCGGACACGACAACACGCCTTCGACGTACCCGGGGCGCTCGACGCGATGCTTTTCGACCACCTCGTAGTCACGAACGATATTGATCGTTGCGTCGGGCGCGATCAGCGTGAGTACGTCGACTTCGTCTTGACTCAACTCTCGACCCTCGACCTTGACGATGTCTTTGCGCGCGAATCGATTCGATGGAACGTTCATCCCGACGGAAACCTCCTCGCCCTCGGTCCCGTCGATACCGAGAATCGCGAGGACGTTAAGCGCCTGGCCGCCACGGACGTGATCGATGACAGTGCCGTCCTGAATCTTGCTTACCCGGAGTTCGTGCGCCGCGTTGTCGTCGTGATGGTCGTGATCGTCACTCATCGGCTTCACCTCCGTTACCGTTCGCGGTGTCATCCGTCGCTGTCGTTTCCCCTGTCCCTGTCCGCGTTCCATGATCGCACAAGAACAGATCGAGCAACGCCATCCGGACCGGCACGGCATTGTGTGCCTGCTCGAAGTACGCCGCGTAGTCGGTATCGTCTATCTCGGGGGCGATTTCGTCGACGCGCGGAAGCGGGTGCATAACCGTCAGATCGTCGCTTGCAGCCTCGAGCGTCTCGGTGTCGATCTGGTACTCACCCGCGACCTTCCGGTACTCCTCTTCGTCCGGAAATCGCTCCCGCTGAATTCGAGTCACGTAGAGCACGTCGAGCGAGGAGAGGACCGGCTCGAGTGCGTCGTGTTCTCGAATCTGTGTGTCCTCGCCCTGCTGGTGGAGGTCGTAGACGACCTCACGTGGGAGTTGCAGGCTCTCAGGGCTGATGAAGTGCTGGCGCGTATCGAAGTTGGTCAGCGCGTAGGCCAGCGAGTGGACGGTTCGGCCGTACTTCAGATCGCCCATAATTCCGATAGTCAGGTCGTCGAGTCCCGCGTTCTCCTGGATCGTATAGAGGTCAAGCAGCGTCTGGGTCGGATGGTGACCCGCGCCGTCACCGGCGTTCAGGAGGGGAACGTCGACGAACTCGCTCGCCATCGCCGCAGCCCCCTGCTTCGGATGGCGTAGAACGAGCGCGTCGGTGTAGCCCTCGATGACCCGAACCGTGTCGGCGAGCGTTTCGCCCTTTTTAACGCTCGAGGATTCGACGGACCCCATATCGACGACATCGCCTCCGAGCCGTTTCATCGCGGTTTCGAAGCTCATCTTCGTGCGCGTACTCGGCTCGAAAAAGAGGAGTCCAAGTAGCGCGTTTGCGTGGCGATCAGCGACCGCGTCCGGATCGGCGTCGATTTCGGCCGCCCGATCGAGAACGGTCTCGATGTCCGCCCGCGAGAGTTGTTTGCTCGTGATGAGGTGATCGTGGCGCATTCGTTCGTGTTGGCTCCTCCATTCCCCTTGAATCCCCCCATTCCGACCAGCGTTGTGACTCGTCAGTCCGTCTCGCAGTATTCCAAAGGCAAAGAATTATACACGAACTACAGAAAGACACCACAACCGTATGGTAGATCGGCTGGAAACCGGGATCGACGTGCTGGACCGAAAACTCGATGGCGGACTCCCCCCGGGCTGTCTCGTCGCGTACACCGCCGCCCCAGCCAGCCAATCGGAACTCCTGCTCTACGAGCTCACCGCCGCGCGCGGTACCCTGTATCTCTCGACTGAACGCTCCGAAGAAACCGTCCGTCACGCCGTCGAGAGTTCGCCCTCCGATGTCGGCAATCCGACGATCAGACACGTTTCCAGCGACGCACCGATCGAGGAGACCATGCAACTCATCGGTGCGCTCCCCGACGGTGCAAACCTTATCATCGACACGATGAACATCCTCGAGCGAACGGACACGGACGAGTTCATCTCGTTTCTCGACGACCTCAAAATGCAGATGCTCGATAAGAACGGAATTGCCGTTCTTCACTGTCTCCAGGGCGATGTGCCCGCGAACCGAACTCGAACCTACCACTCCGTCGACGCCGTTTTCGATCTCCAGACGGCGGTGTCCGGCGCTGAACTCGAGAACCACCTGACGATTCCGAAGTTCCGCGGTGGCGGACAGCCGACGGAGGCGATCAAACTCGAATTGGTCGAGGAGGTTGCGATCGATACGAGTCGGGATATCGCGTGAGAGGGTCGCTATACGTCTCTCGGTTTCAGTTCATGTCGCGATAATCGACACGTTCATCGCGTCTCTTGTTCCGGCGTAAACGGCGTGATCGCGGCAGTTCGCTCCGCGACCATCGCCGTCCGGAGAATGTACGAAAAGAGCAGTGCGAGTGGCACTCCCCCGATTGCGACGGCACCCGGAAAGACGATGAGCCGAACCCAGTTGCCGAAGGGCGGTCCCGTCGGTCCGGTCAGCGAGAACAGCGCTGCGATCGCGACACCGACCGCAGGAACGCCGGCGTAGAACAGGTATCGAGAGAGTCGCGAAGGTTCGACCTGCAGGTAGACGGACTTCAGGTACTGACGGGTGATATCCATCTCTCGCAGCCCGTCCCGAAGGTCGTCGAACGTCGTATCGATGGTCGGGGGCAGATCGTTGCCAGCCGTTCGACGAGGTCGTTCGAGGCGGTGGATTTCGCGTGCGAAATTGTACTCGAGTCGTCGAGTCGTCGAGTCATCGCGTCGTCAGTTCGGACCTCGGTCTGATTCTACTGCGATCTGCCCCATACGAACTGAGCGTCGGTTTCTGCGACGGACGGATACGTCTCAGTTGCCGTTGATGACTGGTCAGAAGTGCTGCTGGGAACGACTGGACGTACCGACTTACTCTTCGTCTGCTGCGCCTTCGAGTTCGTCGACGATTTCGTCGGCGTCGACGTCGGCGTCTTCGAGTGCGTCCTCGATGTCGCCGCCGCCCATGCCGCCGCCCATGCCGCCCATCATGCCGGGCATGCCCATGCCGCCCATGCCGTCGATGACTTCCTGGACGATGACGCGGTCGACACCGATCTGGTCGATGATGTCTTGGCCGATCTGCTGTTTGCCCATCATCCACTGCTGGTTCATCGTCATCTGGGGCGTCGCTTCGAGGTACAGCGTCTCTTTCTCGACGACTTCGGTTTCGAACTCAGGTTCGGCGTCTTCGTCGTCTTCGTCCTCGTCGGGTTCGACGGGGACTTCCTCTTCGACTTCGTCGGTCTCAATCCAGAGTTCGGGTTCGAGGCCGAGGTACATCTCGAACAGGCCGGCGGCCTGCTGCTCGCGGTCCTCAACCTCGTCGAGGATTTCGTACTCGTACTCGACGTCTTCGCCGGCGAGCGGGTGGTTGAAGTCGACTCGCGCGCGGCCGCCGATGATCGTGCTGATGTAGCCCTGCTGGCCGTCGACCTGGACGTTCGCACCGGGGTAGCGGTCGTCTTCGTCGATTTTCTCTGCGCTGACGGTTTCGACGTTGTCCGGGTCGTACTCGCCGAAGGCGTCTTCGGCGTCGATCGTCACGGTGCCGGAGTCGCCGGCCTCGCTGCCGACGAGTGCATCCTCGACGCCCTCGAAGATGTGGCCCTCGCCGATGACGATCGTGCGCGGCTTGAACTCCTGGTTTTGGTCTGCGACACCCTCCTCTTCGGCGACCTCCGGATCGGTCGTATCGACCAGTTGGTCACCGTCGGTGGTGTATGCAGTGTACTCGAGTTCGACGAAGTCGCCGTTCTGAAGCCCTTCGGCTTCGTCAGCGTCTCCGTCGGCTTCCGCTTCGACGTCATCGGCCTGCTCATCGAGCTCGGCCTCCTGTTCCTCGGTCATACGTGGTACGTCCCGCCGTCGACATTTAAGTACGACGCTTTGGCTCGAGAGCGAGGACGGCCGGGATAGTCGAGTCGGCGAATGGGACCAGCAGAGCGACCGATACTTACTGGCGCCGCTCGTTCGAACGAGCATGTACGAGGTCGAAGTCAAGGTGCCCGCGACGCTCGAGGTCGTCCGGGCACGACTCGAGGATGCACCACTCGAGGTAACGCCGCAGGGGGCTGTCGTCCAAACAGACACGTATTACGACGCACCGCACCGGTCGTTTCCCGAGACGGACGAGGCGCTTCGGATCCGGAGCGAGCACCACCAGTCCAGTCCGGCTGAGCCGAGCGAGACGGCCGAATCTGACGCCGGTCCCCACGACACCGCCCACGAGACGCGCGTCACCTACAAAGGCCCGCTCGTCGACGAGGAATCGAAGACCCGCGAAGAGATCGAAACCACCGTCGGTGATGCCGAGACGTTCGACGCCGTGCTGACGAACCTCGGGTTCGAGGCGGCCGCAACGGTTCGAAAGGAACGCGAGCGATACGCGGTCGTGCCCGCGGATGGAGCGGCGGACGAGTTCGAGTTCACAGTCACGCTCGATGCCGTCGATGACGTTGGCGAGTACGTCGAAGTCGAGACCGAACTCGAGGACGAGCGTGCGCTCGAGTCCGCCCGAAACGGCGCGTACAACGTCCTTCGCGCACTCGAACTCGACCCGGACGATCAGATCCGGACCTCGTACCTCGGGTTGTTACTCGAGTCGTGAGCGCAGTCGCCGACCGCGACGTCTTCTGGATAACTCCAGGGTATTTTCCGGCGCAGCACTGTTTCCGCAAGTTATAGAAACTCGCTCCGTTTAGTGCCGGTAATGAGCGAGCGGAACATCCGGGTCGAGCCAATCGACCGGCAGGCCGTCGAGGATCAGGAGGTCGAAATCGTCGAGCGAAAGGGGATTGGACACCCGGACTCTATCTGTGATGGGGTGGCCGAGAGCGTCGCCGGCGCGCTCGCCCGCGAATACCTCGACCGTGTGGGAGAAGTGCTTCACTTCAATACGGACGAGACGCAACTCGTCGCGGGGGAGGCGGCACCCGCCTTCGGTGGCGGCGAGGTCGTCGATCCGATCTACTTGCTGATCGTCGGCCGCGCGACCAAGCACTACGAGGGACAGACGATTCCGACCGAGACGATCGCGCTGCGGGCAGCACGCGAGTATCTCGAGGAGACGATCCCCCAGCTCGAATGCGGCGAGGACATCGTCGTCGACGTGAAACTCGGCGAGGGAAGCGGGGATCTACAGGACGTATTCGGCGAGGACGAGGTGCGCGTCCCGATGGCCAACGACACCAGTTTCGGCGTCGGCCACGCGCCGCTGACCGAGACGGAGCAAATCGTCTCCGAGGCCGAGTCCCGACTCAACGGCGAGTTCGCCGCGGAGAACCCCTATCTGGGTCCGGACGTGAAGATCATGGGCAAGCGGGAAGGCGACACGATCGACGTCACCGTCGCGGCGGCCATGGTCGACGAGTTCATCGCGGATCTCGACGCGTACGCGGACGCCGTCGAGTCGGTCCGCGAGTTCGTCGCCGAGGTCGCGAGCGAACACACGGATCGCGAGGTCGCCGTCCACGTGAACACGGCCGACGACTACGAGGAAGGGTCGATCTATCTCACCGTCACCGGGACCTCGGCCGAACAGGGCGACGACGGTTCCGTCGGCCGCGGTAACCGCGCGAACGGGCTCATCACGCCCAATCGGTCGATGTCGATGGAGGCCACGAGCGGCAAGAACCCGGTCAACCACATCGGGAAGATCTACAACCTGCTCTCGACCCAGATCGCGGAGGAAGTCGTCTCCGAGGTCGACGGCATCCGCGACCTGCGCGTTCGCCTGCTTAGCCAGATCGGTCGCCCGATCGACCAGCCCCACGTCGCCGACGTGCACGTCGTCACCGACGACGGCGTCGCCCTCGAAGACGTGACGGACGAAATCAACGCGATCGTCGATACCGAACTCGCGAACGTCACCGAGATCACGCGCAAGATTATCGACGGCGAACTGACGACGTTCTAGTTTTCGGACCCCTATTCCGTTGCGTTCTCGGCTGTTGATTCCGCCGACGCCGACAGTTGGCGCACGGTCGAGCGGACCGCCACAACGCTTTCTCGCTGTTCGCGCGTCGACTCGGAGATCGTCTCGAGTTCGTCGCGGAGGCCGTTCATCTCGTCGACGGCGAGGTCGACCGTCGCGGCGATTTCCTCGCTGCCGGCGGCCTGATCGTCGATCGCGGTCGCGACTTCGCCGACGCCGGCCGCCGCGTCGTCGATTGCGGTGGCGATGTCGTCGAGTCGGGCCAGCGCGTTTTCGACGCGGTCGACGCCGTCGTCGATTCGGTCGGTCGTCGTCTCGAACTGGTCGGCCGTGGACTCGATTTCCGCCTGCACGTCCTCGATCGTCGCCTCGATCCGGCCCGCCTGTTCCTGAGTCTCTTCGGCCAGCGACTTAACCTCGCTGGCGACGATGGCGAAGCCGGCACCCTCCTCGCCGGCCTGTGCGGCCTCGATCTGGGCGTTGAGCGCCAGGATGTTCGTCTGGTCGGCGATGCCGTCGATAACGTCGACGATCTCGCCGATTTCGTCGATGCTCTCGTGGAGCGTTTCGATATCCGCCGACACGTCTTCGGCGGCGTCCGACACGGACTCCATCGTCTCGATAGCGCCGCTCGCAGCGTCTGCACCCTCGTCGGCGAGGTCGGCGGCCTCGTCGCTGGTCCGCTGCACCGTTTCCGTCGTCGACACGATCTCCTCGATGGTCGCGCTCTGGTCCGAGACCTCCGAGGCGATGGTCTCCATGCGCTGGGTCTGTTCGACGCCGAGTTCGTGAATTCGATCGATGGTGTCCGTTATCGCCTCCGTATTCGCCTCGAGTTCGACGACTTCGGACTGGACCTGTTGGGAGACGGTCTCCTGTAATTCCTCGAACTCCTGGCGCTGGTGGACGAACTCGGTTACGTCCGGCGTCGCCTCGAACGCACCGATGGCGTTCCCGTCGGGGTCCCGAAGCGGGACGGCGTACACCTGGTGGTAGCGATCCGAGTGTGGGACCGTCCGGGTATCGTTCTCCTGAATCGGCTCGTTTCGGCGGATGACCTTCTCCGCGAGGGTCTCGCTCTCGCCTTCGGTTTCGAAGATGTCGTAGGCGTTTTCCCCCAGGACGCGGTCGGCACCCGTCCCGTTGAGATCCGTCATCGCCCCGTTCCAGTTCGTGATCTCGCCGCCCGCAGCGACGGCGAACGCGCCCTCGGGGAAACAACCGACGAGTTGCGTGTACAGCGACCGCCAGAAGTCCCGCTCCCGCCGGATTCGACTGAACTCGTCGCCCTCATCGGCGCTCCTCTCGTCAGTGTCCCCACTACCGCTCGCCCGCTCACCGTGCGCTGTCTCCTCGCCCGAGGCGAGATACTGCTCGAGGAGCGCACTCTCGCCCTGACTGTGACCGGTTCGCGTCGAATCCACCGCTTCAGTACCCGTCCGTGTTTCGCGTGCCAACGGCTCGCTCATTACGCTGGACAGTCCGTCCATCGACTATAATCTCTCTGGCCGTTTCCCTCGATACGTCGCCGTCTGAGACGAGTTCTCACGCGATCGTCGCTCGTAATCCCCTTATGGCCCGCCTCCCTAGCGGCGGGCATGCATCCGCCGGGAGCCGACACCGTCCTCGCCCGCCACGGGGACGTTAACACAAAGAGCAACACCGTCAAGCGGTACATGGAGGACCGCCTCGCCGAGAACATCGAGGCCCTCCTCGCCGACCGCTCGATCCCCGGCGAGGTCGAACGCCGGTGGAACCGTCCGCTGATCCACACCGACGAGGAGCACGTCGACGCCGCGACCGACGCCGCGACCGACGCATTCGGCGTCGTCTCCGCCAGCCCCGCCCTGACGGTCGACACCGCCATGGGCGAAATCTGTACGGCGCTCGCGGAAACCGCCCGCGCGTGCTACGACGGCGGCGCGTTCGCCGTCGACGCCCGCCGGGCCGACAAGAGCCTGCCCTACACGAGCGAAGAACTCGCCCGCGAGGGCGGCACCGCCATCTGGGAGGCCGTCGAGGACGAGTTCAGTCCCGAAGTCGACCTCGATAACCCGGACCTCACCTTCGGCGTCGAGGTCCGCGAAGACTTCGCGTTTATCTACCTCGAGACGGTCCCGGGGCCGGGCGGCCTGCCGCTCGGGGCCCAGGAGCCGGTCATCGCCCTGATCAGCGGCGGGATCGACTCGCCGGTCGCGGCCTACGAACTGATGAAACGCGGGAGTCCGGTCGTCCCGGTCTACGTCGACCTCGGGGCCTACGGCGGTATCGACCACGAGGCGCGCGCGATGGAGACGGTGCGAACGCTCTCGCGGTACGCGCCGAACTTCGACATGCCGGTCTACAAGGTTCCCGGCGGCGAGACGGTCGATCGTCTCGTGGAGACGATGGAACAGGGCCGGATGCTTTCGCTGCGGCGATTCTTCTACCGAACGGCGGAGCACCTCGCCGAGCGGGTCGACGCCCACGGCATCGTCACCGGCGAAGCCGTGGGCCAGAAGTCGAGCCAGACCCTCCAGAATCTCGGCGTCACCAGCCGCGCGACGCGACTCCCGATCCACCGTCCGCTTCTCACCCGGGACAAACCGGAAATCGTCGCTCAAGCCCGCGAGATCGACACCTACACGCAGTCGACGATCAACGCCGGCTGCAACCGCGTGGCACCAGACCGCGTCGAGACGAACGCTCGGCTCGAGCCGCTGCTCGAACACGAGCCCGACGACCTCTTCGAGCGGGCCGAAGACGCGGCGAAACGCACTGAACTCGTCGAACCCTGAGCCGGAAACGGAGTTGTCCGCGATAGAGACTCTTCTGAAGCGCTGATCCGAGTAATCCCATCAGAGAATAATCGGTTTGACACCCTCAGCGGGAAGTACTGGTGAGAGCGGTCCCAGCAGAGCCGTCGGTCTATTTGCTGTCTGCCAAGAATCGCGTATTGAATGCAGAGCGTGAATTGAACGGTGGAAGGGAATCGCTCGAGCGTGAGTTCACTGTAGGTTCGACGAGAACAATCTAAGGACTACGAGACTCCAGAGAACGAGTCCAATCCCGTAGAAAAAGAGTCGTACCTGGAACGGAGTGTCGGAGGATACTCCCGGCCAGATTCCCGTATCATCGACCGTCGTTCCTAACTCACCATACTCACCGTACCCGGACTCACCCGAAGTGACCTGTCCAGCAGTACCCCCACCGACCGCAATACAGATGACGCCAAGGCCGGCCAGTCCCAAGATGAGGACTCCCGAGTGGGTGAGACCGTACACGAACGCGACGGTCACGACACCCAACACGCAAGTATCCATCGCCAGCGGTTTTAATAACCGTGTCAAATTCATCGCTAACGAGTGGTGTATATATACTGGCGGATTATTAACATTCGGATCCCGTGACAGATACGTAAGTCTATTTAATGGCTGTTCAACGGTGAAAGTATCGAACCAATAGGTATAACGGAGTCGTCGCTGCGACGGATCGCGGTGAATCCACGCGATAGAGTGATCTACACGCTGCACGAAAAGCCTCCTATGAGCCCCGAGTTCACTGAGAAGGAGACCGTTTGGGGTCGTCACTCCAATCCGAAAAGCGGCTGGAGTCGATTGGGTGCTGGGTTTGTAATCGTTGCTGCACTCTACTATCGCGACTGGAGGGTAATTGGACTCACAGCTCTGTTCTTGGTGATCAATCCGGTGTTGTTCCCCGAACCCGCCGAAGAGCCGGACGACTGGATGTACGCGGTCGTGCGGGCCGAAGAACGCTGGACGAACGACGGACATCGCCTCGTCGGCCTCGGCTATCCGCAGATTCTTAATACGCTGAGCGTTCCAATCGGGCTCTACGGCCTCTACGCTGCGTATAAGCGGAAGCCGATTTCGACGGTGGTTTTCCCGCTCGCTTCAGCGGGACTCAACCAGTGGTGTATGAAGAAAATCATCGACCACTACCGAGAACTCGATTCTCGATGAAAATCGGTCCGCAGATGTCGACCGCCTCCCGCGACTCTTTCGAGAGATCTACGCCCCGTACTCGGCACCGCTCGACAACCATCTGCGGGCAGGGTGTGATCAATTCGGCCGGTGCGAGCAACTGATCGATTCGATCCGCATATCTCTCGGTTACTCGAGTTCAGCCCCAACTGCCTCCGCAACTGATGCGAACCCGTCGCGTTCGAGCAGGTTCACGAGACCGCGGTTGATTCGTTTCGCGGTCGAGGGGCCCCGGTAGACGAAGCCGGTGTACAACTGGACGAGCGACGCGCCGGCGCGGATCTTCCGGTAGGCGCTCGCGGCCGAATCGACGCCGCCGACGCCGATGATCGGTAGGTCGCCGTCGGTGTGTTCGGCGATCGTGCGGATGACCGCCGTCGAGCGCTCCTCGAGCGGTTTGCCGCTCAGGCCGCCCCACTCCTCGCGCCGCGGCGAGGCGAGGTTCTCGCGGTCGGTCGACGTGTTCGTCGCGACGATGCCGTCGAGGTCGAACGCCCGAACGATGTCGACGAGTTCGAGAATCGACTCGGCGGGTTCGTCGGGACCGACCTTCACCAGGATCGGCACGTCCGCGTCGTTTTCGGCTTCGAGCGTCTCGAAAATCTCTCGGAGGTGGTCGGGGGAGGCCTCGTCGAACTCGTCGGGCGTGTTCGGACAGGAGACGTTGACGACGACGTAGTCGGCGAACGGCGAGAGGCGGTCGAAGACGCGCCGGTAGTCCTCGACGGCTTCGCGCTCCGTCGACGAGTTCATCTTGCCGATGTTCACGCCGAGCGGAAAGTCGGGCGCGCCGTCGGTCTCGAGTCGGGACTTGACCCGCTCCATCCCCTGGCCGTTGAACCCCATGCGGTTGACCATCGCCTCGTCCTCGCGCAGGCGGAACAGCCGCGGCCGGTCGTTGCCGCCCTGCGAGTAGGGCGTCACGGTGCCGATTTCGACGAACCCGAAGCCGAGCGCCGCGAGCGCGTGGGTTATCTCGGCGTTCTTGTCGAAACCGGCCGCGATCCCGACCGGGTTCGGGAACGTCGTGTCGAACAGGTCGACGCAGAGTGCGGGATGGTCGTACTGGTAAGCCGCCGCCACGGCCGCCCGCGTCGGCCTAGTGGACTGTGCCGCCCGGAGCGTCCGCTTCCCGAGGCCGTGGGCCGTCTCGGCCGGAAGCCGGAACGCGAGCGGGCGAACTCGCGAGTACAGCGTCATCGACAGCCCCTCGGTGTGGCTGGTAGGTAAACGTCCCGGGACGGAGTCGACAACGGGCGCGCGTTCGCTCGAGGAGTCGGTTCTTCGGCGGTGGTTCTCAGGAGTCGTCAGGGTCGCCAATGCAGTCAGCCGTCGGCCCGAATTCGGCCGCGAGTAGCTCCGGAACGTCTTCGGGCGTAACGTCCGAGTACCAGGTGTTTCGCGGCTGAATCGTGATCGCGACACCGTCCTCGCTGCACAGGCCGAGACACGAAGTCGTCCCGACGGAAACCGCCGTCCAGAACGCGTCTCGCTCGCGCAACCAGTCTTTGACCGCCGCAACCGTCTCCTCGGCACCGACTGTTCCGCAACTCGCGTGCTCCGACTCGCGGGCGTTGGTACAGACGAAGACGTGCGCGTCGAGGCGCTCGCGGTGGCGCTCGGTCTGGTCTTTCATGAATGCAAACTCGTGAGAGCGACTCGCTGTTCGGTACTCGCTCGGTCTCGGGTTCGGGTCTGGAGCCAGCCGAAACAGCCGGCGACGAGCGCCCAGAGTGCGGCCTGGCTGAGCGCGGTCAGTCCCCGGAACGCGGTGACGAGTTCGCCCGGGATTGTACCGCTCTCGACGATCGTCGGTGCTGCGAGAGTCGTCACGGCCGCGAGAGCGACGATTGGGAGGGCTGCAAGACACAGTCCGAGCGGGCGGCTTCGCGTCGAGCCACGGCGGTAGCCGTAGATCGCAGTTGCGGCGATGATTGCGCCCGCGAGCACGAGTCCGCCGTAGACGGCGATGCGGATCGTCGGGGTGTACGCCTGCTCCGCGCCGGGCGTCGCCGGCGGCAGAACGAGCCACGGGGCGCCCGAGACGGCGAGAAATCCAGCGCCGGCCAGCACGTAGCCCTTGATCGACCCGCGTCCGGGGAGTGCGGGTTCGAGGAAGTAGAAGGCGAGTGCGAAGGCGGCTCCCAGCAAGATGCCCCAGAAGACGCCGCTACCGATGCTCACGACGGCAGTCGTCGTTTCGCCGACCGCGTGGGCGTGCTCGCCAGCAGCGTGGGCATGTTCGCCGGCGGTATGTGCGTGTTCGCCGGCGTGGGCGTGTTCGTGGCTGCTTTCAGCGCCGCCCCCCTCGGCGAGGGCTTCCATGTATCCGACCAGCGGATTCGCGACCAGCGTGACGTAGAGGCCGTAGGCGATGCCCGCGAGTGCACCTGCGAGCACGCCTCGCTTGAGGTAGTCGACGAGCATCAGTGACAGGTCACACCGACTGCGTGTCGAAAGTTGTGCAGCGAGTCGTGAACGAGCGGTTCTTGGACGAATAGAAGTGTAAACGCCACTGTTGCAACGAGCGCGAAGACGAGCGCTAATTGTGCGGTCGTGTGATCGTCGCGGGCAGTTTCGATTCGATCGTGAACGGTTTCGGTCGCCGTCATGAAAATCAACTTTCCCTACTGAAAGTATAATTGTAAAACTACCGGTCGCTCTTCGGTCGGCGTGTCCCGCCAACCGGACCTGTTACCCGTTCACGAGACCGAGGCTGGACGTCCCGATATCGCGATAGCGTCGTCCGAACGCGTGCTGGTAGATAACGAAATCGTTTTCCTACAGCTACCGCTTGAATCGACTAACGACGAGAGTCATGAGTATTCAACGCCGGTCACCAGGAGGGACGTGCTGTGGCGGCTGAACGAGTTCTCGTACCGCTGTCGGATACGGTGACCGTTCGACAGACGGTCGGGTACGCCGTCCGAGCCGCACTCGAGGACGCCGATGCGGTCGAGTTTCATCTCGTTGCCGCCCTCCCCTACGATGCAGCGGTCCCGGAGGGGCGCTCGCTGACCGAGGACGCCGAACAGTTGCTCACCCGCGCCGAAAACTGGGTCGAGGAGGACATCGACGATACGGACGCAACGGTCGAGATCGAAACCGCCGTGGTCGGGACGAACGAGTACCTCTTCGGGCCGCGGGACTTTGCGGAGGCATTCGAGGCGTACGCGACGAGACACGATATCGATCAGGTCGTCCTCGACCCGGAGTACCAACCGGGACAGACGGCACAGCTGATCCAGCCTCTCGAACGTGAATTAACCGCCCTGGGCCTCTCCTACGAGGAGGCACCCGTCGACCGTCCCGCCCGTCACGAACGACTGATCGGCGGCGGGACCGAACGGTTCGACCAACTGTTTGCAACGTTCTGGATCTCCTACGGATTCTATCTCATCCTCGGCGATCCGACCGCCCCGTTCGACCTCGTCACCGGCGCTGCGGTCGCCGGTATCGTCTCGATTTCGCTCGCGTACGTCACCTTTACCTTCCCACTCGGCCGGCTCCGGTCGCCGCTGCGGACCGTCCGGTTCGCCCTGTACATCCCGTATCTCCTCTATGAAATCGTCAAGGCGAACCTCGCCATCTCGGTCGTCATCCTCCGGCCGTCGATGCCGATCGAACCCGTCCTCACCCGGGTCAACGCCCGCGTCAGGGGCGGCCTTCCACTGCTCGCGCTCGCAAACAGCATCACGCTCACCCCGGGCACGCTAACGGTTCGCGCCGACGACCAGCGACTGATCGTCCACACGCTCCTCCCCGGCGCTCGCGACGACCTCTTCGACGGCGCGCTCGAACGCGCCGTCAGATTCGTCTTCCACGGCCGCTCCGGGGCGCGCATCCCCACCCCGCGCGAACGTGACGATACCGAGATCATCGGTGGTGACGACGTGTGAGCCCCCCGCTGTCTCCAGCGGCGCTTCCGACCCCCGAAAACTTGGCGCTCACTGAACTCTTCGTCCCGGCAGCCGCGCTGTTCGTCGTTCTGGCGATCATGCTGTTCTACCGCGCTGTCGCCGGGCCGACGACGCAGGATCGCCTCCTCGCGGTGAACGTCCTCGGGACGAACACCGTGGTGATCCTCGCGTTGCTCTCGGTCGGCCTCGACGAACCGTGGTTTCTCGACGTGGCCCTGGTCTATGCGCTGTTGAACTTCCTGATGGCAATCGCCATCTCGAAGTTTACCGTCGAACGAGGTGGGGTTCTGTGATCGACCAGCTCCAGTTCTGGGCGGTCTTCCTCTGTCTCGCCTTCGGGCTGTTCTTTACGTTCGTCTCCACCGTGGGCGTGCTCCGCCTGCCGGACGTCTACTCGCGAGCACACACCGCCTCACAGACGGACACGCTCGGCGCGGGACTCTCGCTGGCTGCCGTTGCACTCGCGCTCGGCTGGGAGAGCACGACGATTTACACCGTCCTGTTGCTGTTCTTCGTGTTCCTCACCAATCCGACGGCTGCACACGCGATCGCGCGCTCGGCCGCCGAATCCGGAATCACGCCGCTGACGGCCGAAGATGAACTCGAGTCTGAGACGGTCGACGACGGGGCGTCCGCTCCAGGCGATACCGCCGTCAACGCCGGCGAGGAGGGAGGTGACCACGCATGAGCGCTCTCGCGTACACGCTTGCCATCTTCATCCTCCTGACCGCCATTGCGACGGCGCTGTTCCGAGACGTGCTCTCGACAATCGTCGTCTTCGGTGCCTACAGCCTCGGAATGGCCATCCTCTATACGTTCCTGCTCGCCCCGGACGTTGCCATGACCGAGGCCGCAATCAGCGCCGGTGTGACGACGATCTTGCTCCTGTTGACGATCGCGCGGACGACGCGACCGTCGACGGACCGGATCTTCGAACGGGTCAACGTTCCCGCCGTCGTCGTCGTCGGCGCGTTCGTCATGGTTCTCGGAACGCTCGTCCTGCCGGAGATGTACGCCGTCGGCGACCAGACGGCACCGATCTGGGGCTGGCCGGCACTCGACATCTCTCCGTCCGTCTACTACATCGAGAACACGGTCGCCGACACGCACGCTCACAACGCCGTCTCCGCCGTTCTTGCGTCCTATCGTGGGTTCGACACGTTCGGCGAGGCAGTCGTCATCTTTGCCGCCGCAATTGCAGTTCTCATCGTATTGAAACGGGAGGTGTTCACGTAATGTCACAATCAGAGACCCAGAACGACACGTACTCAGAGAGCCACGTCATCCTGACATCGGTCAGGATCCTCTCCCCGTTTACGCTTACCTACGGGCTATTCCTGGCTCTCCACGGGACAGACACTCCCGGCGGAAGTTTCCAGGGTGGCGCGATCATCGGCGTGACCATCCTGATGCTCGCGTTCGCCTTCGGGATCGAACCGACCCGCAGATGGCTCAAAAACTCCCTCATCACCGGACTCGTTACCGGCGGCGTCACCATCTTCGTCGCGACCGGTCTCGCAACGATGGTCCTCGGCGGCACGTTCCTCGAGTTCGACGCGTTCACGGACGCCTTCGGACTCTCCCATCACTGGGGGATGGAAGCCGTCGAAGTCGGCGGGGTCGCCCTGATCGTCTCCGGAGTCGTCGTGACCCTCTTCTTCGCGATGGCGGCGGGCTTTACGCCCGAGCGCTACAACGCCGTCCAGGAGGACGTCGCGGAGGTGAGCGACGATGATTGAACTCGAACTCGAGATCCTCGCCTCTCACTACGCCTACTCGTTGCTGTTCGTCCTCCTCGGCATCGGGCTATACATGATGATCGCCAACGAAAATCTCGTCAAGAAACTGATCGGCGTCAACCTCTTCCAGTCCGCGATTTTCCTGTTCTTCATCGCGATGGCCTACGTCGACGGCCGCGCCCCGATCATCGAGGGCAAATCACACAGCGTCGGCGAGATTGCAAGCCCGCTGCCCCAGGTGATCGTCCTGACCGCCATCGTCGTCGGCATCGCGTTGACGGCGGTCGGACTCGCGCTGATCATCCGGATCTACGCGGAGTACGGAACGCTGCGCGAGGATACCCTTCGGGAGGTGCGTGCCGATGAGTAACGTCGACTTCCTCCTCCCGTTGCTCGTCGCCGTCCCCATGTTGCTGTCGACGGTCCCGATCGTCCTCGGCCTCCGCTTCGACCGAACCGGCTGGTCCGTCGCCGCACTCACCACGACCGCGCTGGTCGCCGCGACGACCGCCCTCGCAAACGCCGTCTACGCCACCGGACCAGTCAGTCACAAACTCGGCGGCTGGAACCCGGCCTACGGCATCGAACTCGTCCTCGACGAGTTCTCCGCGCTGATCGCGGTCCTGGTCGCCGTCACGGCCGCCGGCGTGCTCGCGTACACCCGCGTCGGCGGGCCGCGCGGGAACACGTTCTATAGCGGCTACTTGCTGCTGACCGGCGGCCTCCTCGGAATTTCGGTCACCGGCGACGTGTTCAACCTGTTCGTATTCCTCGAGATCGTCGGCCTCGCCACTTACGCGATGATCGCGAGCGGCGACGGGCCGGAATCGGCTGTTGCAGCCCTGAAATACCTCATTCTGGGTACCGTCGGCGCATCGATGTACCTGATCGGTGTGGGGCTCATCTTCATGGCGACCGGCACGTTGAACATGGGGGTGCTTGCGGAGGTGCTCCCGGCCGCCGTCGAGCGCGATCCGACCCTCGTTCGCGCCGGCTTCGCCTTCATCTTCGTCGGCTTCTCGATGAAGGTCGCCCAGTGGCCGCTGCACACCTGGCAGCCCGACGCCTACCAGCACGCTCCCGACGGCGTGACACCCGTCATCGCGGCGGTGGTCTCGACGGCCTACGCGTACGCGTTCGGCCGCCTCCTCTACTCCGTCTTCGGGCCGGAGTTCCTCACCTCCACGCCCTATCTGACTGAACTCGTCGTGACGGTTGGCTGCGTCAGTGTCGTTGCGGGGAGCGTACTCGCGGTGATCCAGACCGACGTGAAGCGGATGTTCGCGTTCTCCTCGGTCTCGCAGTTCGGGTTGATCGTCGCCGCGTACGGGCTGGTCACGGAGTCGGCGTTCGTCGGCGCGACGATCCACCTCGTCGGTCACGCGGTGATCAAGGCCGGATTGTTCGCCGCAGCGGGCGTAATCGCCATTAGCTACGACGCACGAACCGTCGACGAGTACGCGGGACTCGCCGACGAGCATCCCCTCGTCGCCGGGATGATGGCGCTCTTGCTGATCTCTCTGATCGGGATCCCGCCGTCGGCCGGCTTCGTCGGCAAGTGGTACATCGCGCTGGGTGCCGTCGAGGCGCAACTGTGGCCCGTTGCGATCGTGGTTCTCTTTAGCACGCTGATGACGCTCGCCTACAGCGCGCGGCTGCTCGAGAAGATGTACTTCACCCCGGCGACGCCGCTCGAGGCACCGCACGCCCCGGAGTCGGTTGCGACGGACGGCGGCGAGGACGGGGGCGATACCGAGACGGCTGCTGGCGCGGACGCCGCGAACGACGGCGCTGCCGGAACTCGTGGCGGTACCGAGACTGCCGCTCTCGACGCGATCACCGCAAACGGCGATCGCAATACCGTCTCGTACGGCATGCTCGCTCTGGTCGTCGCGGCTGCCCTGCTTGCGATCTCGCTCGGATTCGCGGGCGGATTCCTCGCCGGCTTGCTCGATCCGTCGTTCATCACGGAGGTGTTCAACTAGATGCCTGAGTCAATTCTGCCGCTCGCTGCCGTGCTCACCTCGGCAGTCGCGGTCGTCCTGATCGTCGCGTCGTATCGCCGTCCGAACATCCGCGAGGGATGGTCCGTCCTCGCGGCACTGACACAGTTCGGGATCGTCCTCAGCATGCTTCCTGGCGTCCTGGACGGAACCGTCTACGAGTGGAGTCTGCAGCGGTCACTCGGCGTCGAGTTCCTCGCTGGGATCGACTTCGTCCTGCGAGCGGACCTGCTTGGACTGTTGTTCGCGCTGCTTGCGAGTTTCCTCTGGATCTTCACGTCGTTCTACGCCACGGGTTACATGCGCGGGCTGGACGAACACGACCAGACGCGATTCTTCGCCGCGTTCGCGGCGAGTCTGTCCTCGGCGGTCGGCATCGCCTTCGCCGGGAATCTGGTGACGATCTTCGTCTTCTACGAACTGCTGTCGCTCGTGACCTACCCGCTCGTCGCTCACGACGGGGACAGAGAGGCCCGGATCGCCGGCCGGAAGTACATCGCCTACACCTTCTTCGGCGGCGGCGTCATCCTCCTGGCGGGGACCGTCATGGTCTACTGGCTCACGAGCCAGACCGGCACCGCGACGACGGCCTTCGAAAGCGGCGGTATCGGTGCCCTCGCCGAAGGCGCGGCGACCGACCCCACCGCCGCCCAGATCACGTTCTACCTCCTGATCACCGGCTTCGCCGTCAAGGCTGCGGTGATGCCGCTTCACTCCTGGCTCGCGGACGCGATGGTCGCGCCGACGCCCGTCTCCGGCCTGCTTCACGCGGTCGCGGTCGTCAAGTCGGGCGCGTTCGGTATCGCGCGCGTCATCCTCGAGGTGTACGGTCCCGAGACGATCCGGGATCTTCCGCTTTCGGTCCCCGGTATCGGCGAGGTCGGTCTGAACGTTCCGCTCGCGATACTGGCTGCGTTTACGCTGACCACGGCGAGCATCATCGCGCTGCGAAAAGACCACCTCAAGCGCCGGCTCGCGTACTCGACGACGGCCCAGCTCTCCTACATCGTCCTCGGGCTGTCGATGCTTCACCCCTACGCGATCCTCGGCGCGCTGTTTCACATCCCGGCCCACGCCTTCGCCAAACTCACCCTGTTCTTCTGCGCCGGGTCGATCCACGTCGAGACCCACACCGACTACATCAACGACATGGCCGGCATCGGCAAGCGCATGCCCCTGACCATGTCCGCGTTCACCGTCGGCGCCGCCGGCATGGCCGGCATGCCACTAATCGCCGGCTTCGTCAGCAAGTTCTACATGCTCCTCGGAGCCGGCTACGTCGGCGGCGAGTACTGGCTCTTCGCCGCCGCGTTGCTCCTCTCGGGCGTCCTCAACATCGCGTACTTCTGGCCCGTCGTCTACACCGCCTTCTTCGAAAGCGAAGACCGCCACGACGCCAAACCGCTCCTCGAGTTCCCCGCCGGCGGCATCCGCCAGTTCGCCGGCGACGAACTCGCGACCGACGGCGGCAAACGCGACGAGGAAACGGAACTGAACTCGGACGACGATAGCGGTGCCGGTGTCGATTCCGAAGCCGACTACGAGTACGCCGTCGACCGGTATCCGAGCGATGCGGACGTTCCGGGCGGCCCCGGCGGCTCACCCGCCGAGGGCGACGCGAACTCGAGTGTAAAGACGGGTCCGGAGACCGCTGGTACCGGTCACGATCACGGCCACGCCGTCGCTCACGATGACCAGCACCACGGCGGGCCGCCGGCCGGCGGGTGGACCCGCCACTCGCCGCTCACCGAGAGCACGTGGCTCATGCTCGGCCCGATCGTCGTTATTGCGACAGGGGCGGTCGTCCTCGGGGTTATCCCCGGACACGCCGCCTTCCTCGATCTGGCGACCGAGATCGTCACGTCGGTCTTTGACGCGAACTCGCTCGAGCAGTTACGGGGTCCGCTTTCGGCGGCCCTGGAGGTGAGCACCCAATGATCGAGTCGGAACTCCTGACGATGGCCTACCCGCCGCTGTTGGTGTTCGCCGCGGCGATACTCGTCTGGCTGTTACCCCGCGCCGTCGGGTTCACGTTCGGCGCGCTCAGCCTCGCCGCCGTGCTCGCGATTTCGCTGGCCGTTCCCGAGGGGTCGTACCTGACGGGAACCTTCCTCGGTCACTTCCGAGTCGTCCCCTTCTTCGTCGATCCGTTCTCTCGGTTCGTCGGAATCGGTCTCGGGCTCCTCGGCGTGTGTACCGTGATCTACGCCTATTCGAGCGGCGCGAGCCGCACGTTTACGGCGATCGCGCTCTCGTACGTCGCGTCCTCGATCGGGGCGGCGTTCGCGGGCGACTGGCTCGTGCTGGTGTTCATGTGGGAGCTTATGGCGATCACGAGCACGGTCGTCGTCTGGTACTACGGCGGCGACGCGGTGCGGGCCGGCTACCGGTACGCGCTCTTGCACGGTACCGGCGGCGTGCTGGTGATGTTCGCCGTCGCGGCCCACTACGTGGCGACCGGGACGTTCGTCTACGATCTGAGTGCCGGACTCGCAGACGGATTGCCCCAACTGCTTGCGATGCTCGGAATGGGGGTCAACGTCGCCTTCATTGGACTGCACTACTGGCTGCCTGATACGTATCCCCGGCCCAGCTTCGTCGCGTCGGCGTTCCTCGCGGCCTACACGACGAAAACGAGCGCGTTCATCCTCTATCGGGCGTTTCCCGACGACGGACACCTCTTCCTCGCGTACATGGGTGGCTTGATGTCCATCTACGGCGCGACGTTCGCCCTGTTGCAACACGACATGCGAGCGCTGCTGTCCTATCACATCCAGGCACAGCTCGGCTACATCGTCGCCGGGATCGGCATCGGCACGTCGATCGCAACCGCCGGCGCGATAGGCCACCTGTTCAACAACATCCTGTTCAAGAGCCTGCTGTTCATGGCCGTCGGCGTCGTCATCTACCGGACCGGCGAGAACGATCTCTACGAACTCGGCGGCCTCTGGCGAGAGATGCCCCTGACGGCGATCGCGTTCGGGCTCGGCGCGTTCTCGATCACCGCGATTCCGGGCTTCAACGGTTACGTCAGCAAGGGGATGCTCTTCGACGCGGCCGATCCGCACTACTTCGGCGCACCGGAGTACGAGGCGCTGTACTGGCTGTTGTACATCGGGGCGATCGGAACCTTGCTCTCGTTCATCAAACTCGGCTACTACGTCTTCTTCCACGGCGAGAGCGATATCGAGGTTCCCGACGCCAAGCCGGGCCAGGTGATCGCGATGTTCGGCCTCGGCGGCGCCTGTCTCCTCTTTGGCGTCTGGTGGCAGGGCTTCGCTGACCTGATGCCGGTGATCGAGGAGTCGACGCACTCGTTCATGGCCAACGGTGCTGAGAAACACCTCCACCCCTACAGTCCGAGTCACCGTCGGACGGCTGCAACGCTGACCGCCATCTCGCTCGTCACCTTCGTGATCGTCCGCAAGCCGCTCTCGAAGCTCGAGTTCACGGATCCGGGAAGCGTTATCTATCCCATCGGCTACTATCTGGGTCGGTGGTCGATGCTCGCGACGACGACCCTGTACGCCGCCGTCGACCGCCTCGCCGTCGCGTTCGTCAAGCGGTGGTACTGGATCGGGAACAACCCGGTCCTGGCCGTCGATGCGGCCGCCCGTCGGCTGCCGATGGTCGACGTCGCGGAGCGCCAACCAGCGGATGGCGGCCGTCCGTCCACGATCCACCTCCGGGCGGGAATCGGCACGACGGTGTTGCTGTTAACCGTCGCGCTCACGATCGTCATCTGGTTGCTCGTCTGAGAACTCGAGTTCAGATCGCGGCGGGATTTCGGATCGCCGAACGGAATGCGGGACGTGTTTTGCCGTCGGTTCGCGACTGCTTTCGAGAATGCCGACCGCTGGGGTAGCGTGCGGTCGAGACCGTTACTCGCTATCCCACGGCCAGGGGGAACTGGACCCGCGCTCGGGGATCGTGTTCGCCAGGTCGGGGTCGCGGGCGAACAGCGATCCGTCGGCGGTCTCGGCGAGGAGGGTTTCTATCTGTGCACGCATGTGCCGGACCATCTTCCCCTCCATTCGCTGGCCGCGGTCGTCGACCTGTCCGGTCATCTCCAGCAGGGCGCTGCCGTACCCGCGGATGCCGTACGCGTTGCGAGCGATGTTCGCACCCGTGCCGCCGGGATACTGCGACATGTTCGCGAATCCGTACTCGTCGTCGACCTCGTCGTACATCGCCCAGTTCATCCGCTTCGAGCGTTCGACGGCGTCCGCTTGAGCAGCGGGGGCGATCGGCCAGAACGTCGACGCGCTGATCGACTCGCCGTCGTCGTCGACGTAATCCCCGGTCTGGGTGTGCAGGTCGGCGACCCACGTCGGTTCGAGGGCGGTGACGTAGTCGATCATGGCCTGCGTTTCCGGCGACGGGTTGTCGGTCGCGCCGGGTTCGTAGTCGTGCTGGCGGTTCGGATCGATACCGTCGGCGTTCGTCCGCTGATTTCGCATGCCGCCGTCGGGGTTGTGCATGGGGAGCGCGTGAACGGTCAGTTCGTCCCGGACCGGCGCGACGGCGTTCCCGCCCGCGGCGAGCCGTTGTAGAACCTTCAGGAGCGCGACGGTCCCCGTCGGCTCGTCTCCGTGCTGCTCGCTCGTAACGAAGACGTCCGTGTCGCCGTCGCCGACGGTCGCCACGACGAGTTCGCGTCCCTCGATGCTGTCGCCGATCGTCTCCAGGGAGACGGCTCCCTGGCTGGTGTGTTCGTACGTCGCCAGTCGATCCATCACGTCCGCGTGCGTGTGCCACCGCGAGTTCTCTCGCGGATAGTTCTGTGCGCTTGCAATCCCGATACCGGACTTGAGTACGCCCGTTCCGGCTCCGGCGATGCCACCGATCAACGATAGTGCGTTACGCCGCTTCATAATTGCCTATGACTGTAACTTATAGTTATATTTAATTCTTGTATTAATGTCCTGTCAGGTTCGCCGATAAATACAGCCGACGGTTGATGATAGCGACGGCGATCGGGAGAGCCGGATTCGAAGAAGACGGGACGATCGACGCGGAGTTCAGTCACCGCTCGATACCGCAGTCCGTCGAGCGCAACTGCACGAGCGGGACGAACTCGTCTCGGTTCTCGACGGCAGTCAGTTCTCCTCGGTTCCGTTCGGTTTCCCGTCCGTGTCGTTTACGTCCGTCACGTCGATTCGGAGCGGTTCGTCGACCGGAACGGCGATCGCTCGCTCGCCGGTCGAGATCCGCAACGCCGGCTGTTCGCGCGTCGCCTCGCGTCGCGTTCGCTCGCCGTCGGCCGTTCGGCCGTTCGTTCGCTCGAGTTCGCCGCGGACGCCGCGCGGGGTCAGGTAGTCGCCGTCGACCGCGAGGCCGATATCCGCACAGAGGCGTTTGAGCACCGACCGGGCACCTTCAGTCGTGATCGCCGGCGGGGCGATGTCTCGCTCGCGGGCGAGTTCGGTCGCCGTCGCGTCCGCGAGCAGGGATTCGATCTCGCGTTCGTCGTGGCCGCGGTCATCGAGTACCGTCCTGACCCGGCGGGCAATCGAGGGGGCGTGTCGCGTCGGAAAGAGGGGCCACTCGTTCGAGGGCGGATCGAGGACGACCCGGTACCGCCGCAGCGGCGTGCGGGCGGGGGCGAAGAGGGACACGTCCTCCAGGCGCTGGGACTTCCCGAGGACGCGAATCGTTCCGGTGTAGAAGTCGACGTCGTCCCAGGTCGCGCCGGTCCGCCTGTCGTCTTCGGGGACGCGAAACAGTTCCGAGCCGCGGACGGCGGAGTGGGCGAGGAGCGCGACCATGGCGTACTCGCGCAACCGCGTCCGCCGTTCGACCGGGTCCTGTCGAGTCGTCTCCGAGAAGGCGCGTTTGCGGACGTGGGTTTCGAGTCGGCGGCGCTGTTGGGCACTCCAGCTGTCGGCATCGTCGCGATCGGTTGCACTCGGCAGGGTCGATTCCGCGAGTTCAGTTGCGGCCGGATTCGTTTCGAGGATGCCGCCGCGGACGCACCACGAGAGGAAGGCCCGGACGACGGCAAAGTAGGTCCGGGCGGATGAGGCGGTGTAGGCACCGCGCTCGGTCCGTCTGTGTAGCTCCTCGGCGTAGGCGCGAACGTGATCGCTATCGAGGTCGAACAGCGAGGTCAGACCGAACTCGCGGTCGAGCCAGTCGGCGAATCGACGGAGGATGGATTCGGCGTTCGATGCGTACGCGCCCGCACCCGGTCCGTCGGGATCGCCGACGGCCTTTCGCTGGAGGTAGGCGTCGACGGCGTCCGCGACGGTGACGTCGGCGCCGTTGTCATCGGCCGGTTCACGATCAGGCACGCCGATTCTCCCCCCTCTTCCCGTCGGTGCGACGAGCACGGCGGCCGAGACCGGAATCGTCGCGTCCCATCATTCGTGTCTCCTACTGCGACGGCGCGGTAAATCCGTGTTTCGGTGACTCGGGTCGAGAAAGAGGAGCAATCCGTTACCGCGGCGAAAACGGGTCGCGTCGCCGCCCGTGCTCACTCGAGATAGCCCAGATCCGCGAGCCGCTGTTCGACCCCCTCGTCCGCGGTTTCGACGACCTCACCGTCGTCGCGCCTATCGTAGGTCGCCTTCCCGCTCGGTTCGACACACGGGAGGACCGCGCCGTCCATGCGCTCGTCCGCCGGGACGCCGAGCGTCGCCAGGACGGTCGGCGCGACATCGAAGAGGTGTGCGCTTGCGACGCCGGCGGCGCGGTCGACCCCTGCACCCGCGACGGCGACCGTCCCCTCGAGCTTGTGGTTCCATGGCTCGCTCGGCGGCCCGAACTGCTCCTCTCGCAGCGTCGCCGACAGGAAGTGCTCGAAGTCCGCCGGAATCGTCACGATGTCGACGGCGTGCTCGCTCTCGGGCCCGTGGAAGAACTCTTCGCGCGGGCGGACCGCCTCGAAAACCGGCTCGCCGTCCGGCGTCCGCACCGAGCGGAGGGCGTCGATAACCTGCGTGCGAACCGCCTCGTACTCCGCCTGCGGTACCTGGCCGTTCGGCTCGCGGCCCTCGAGATTGAGCCGGACCCCGAGTTCGATCCGCGAACGCACGTACGCCTGCGAGTTCGGAAAGTCGACCTGGGTCGCGCCCGCGCTGACGAGCCCCGAGGGGACGACGGCGGCGACGAGGCCGGCGAGGCCGAGTCGTTCGAGCGCGGCACCGAGGCGCTGGCTCGTGAGACCGACGCTGGCGGCGGCGGCCATCGAACGCTCCGGCAGGCCGGGATCGCGCCGCGTCGTCTCCTCGCCGGCCTTGAGGGCATCGTCCCGCACCGTCGCCCAGGTTGGCATTCCCTCGCCGCCGTCTTTCGTCTCGACGTAGCCCTCCCGGCGGAGGTGTTCGTTCGCCCTGAACTCGTGGCCCGCGTAGGGGCCCATGCCGTGATCGCTGGCGACGATAACCGTGTCCGGGTCGTGCGTTTCCAGCACGGACGCCACTTGGCGGTCGAGTTCGCGATAGATCGCCCGGATCGCCGCGTCGTTCTCGGGCTCCTTGTGGAAGATGGAGTCGGTCACCTGGAACTCGAGGAAACCGAACTCGGGGTCGAACCGGTCGGCGAGGTACCGAAACGCCTCGCCGCGCATGCGGACGCAGTCGCTGGAGGCGCTGGCGAGGTCGTCGGCGTCTTCGTCGGGATAGACGCGGTACTCGCCGAGTTCGTCCCTGACATCCGCGAGCAACCCGTCGGGGTGGCAGGTCGGGTCCTCCGGCGCGGTGTAGCCCGGGATCAGCGCGCCGCTGAACTCGCGGGGCGGGTGCGTGACCGGGACGTTGACGACGACGCTCGCGATGTCGTGTTCGGAGAGCAACTCCCACAGCGACGGCTCGCGCACGTCGCTTGCGTTGACCACGTCCCAGTCGTAGCCGTCGAAGGAGAGAAAGCCGAAGACGCCGTGCTTGCCGGGATTCTTCCCAGTGTACATGGACGGCCAGGCGCTCGCCGTCCACGGCGGAATCTGGGATTCGAGCGCGCCGCTTGCCCCGTCCTCGTAGAGCGATTCGAGCGTCGGCACGTCGTCGTTCGCAAACAGCGGCTCCAACACGCGGTCGCAGGCTGCATCGATCCCGACGAGCAGGGTCTGCAGCGAGGAATCGTCGTCCATTGCCGGCGTCTCCGCGGCGGTTCCCTTTCGTTATGGGCGGAGTTACCGCGAGCCGCCGGTTCGTGGGTCCTCATCGGGATCACGATCGCCGAGAGCCGTCGGGGACCGAGTGTCAGTCAGCCGCCGTGAAACGACGGGTAACCGCGTCCTACCCGTCCTCCGTTTCGCATCTCTTGTCCTCGCTTTCGCTTTCGCTCTTGATCTCGATCCCGCTCTCGTTCCTCGTCTCTCATCTCCCCTCGCTCTCGTGCCGAGACTATTTGACCGAGTCGTACAGCGACGCCACCGTCCGCATTCCCCACGACCCGTACTCCAGACTGTAGTACGTTTCCAGGTCCGGATTGAACTTCGCCTTGTACCGGTTGATCCGGCGCGTATCCGCGCCGACGAGATCGTACGTCTCGAGTTCGCGGTCGCGGGCGTCCGTCATGATCGCCCAGTCGAGCAGGTCGTTCGTCGGCACGTCCACGTCTGCATCCGTTCGAACGCCGCCCATCCACCGGCCCGTCGTGTCGCCGTACTCGAGCGCCAAAATGCCGCCGACGAACGAACCGTCGACGCGAAGCACGTACGGTCGCACGTGCCCGTTCGCGGTCCGCTCGGCGAGGTCGAGGACGAACTCGACCGGCACGTCGAAGCCGATCCCCTGGGATTCGTACCGGTTTTTCACCTGCTCGTGAATCAGGCGAATCTCCTCGAGACCGCCGACCGAAACCTCGTAGGCGTCCTCGTCGGCGTTCGTGATATTGCTCCGCGCGTCGCTGCTGAACGACAGTAGAAGTTCGTCGCGCTCGCGCGCGAGATCGACCGCGTAGGTGTACTCCGGCGTCGCGTCGAACTCGTTCCACTTGAACGGCCGCGAGTCCGCGACGCCCGTGCTCGTCCTGACGTGGGCGTACCGCGGCGAGAGTTCGGTTCGGATCCAGTCGAGACAGCCGTCCATGAACCGCTGGCGACGTCGCTCTCGCTTTCGCTGTTTCAGCTTGCCCATGTTCAGAAACGCCGGGCCGAGGTACGGCACGCGGATGTGCGGCGGCGGCGAGAACACCGTCGCCACGAACCGTTTCCGCAGTTCGAACACCGGAAAGAGGCCGACCGGTTCCTGTCCCTTGAACCCGATCAGCGGATGGAGCGCCGCCCCCGAATGGTCCGCCTGGACCTCCAGGGCCTCGAGTTCGTGACACAGCGTTCCCTGCGGGGAGCGCTCGACGAACTCGTTCCAGCGCTCGCGGTCCTCGTCGGTCGCAACGCGAACGTCGATGCTCATCGCGTCGCCCCTCCGTGTAGCCGACGGACTCCGCCGTCGGTCGACCCGTTCGGAGCGCTCTCGTGGGATGCATGCAGCGTCGCTCGGCCAGTCATACCGACAGCCTCGCACCACGAGCACTTTGTAAGCGACCCGTTTCCACCGGTGACGGCCCGTCGAGCGGGGCGAACGAGCGGCGAAACCGGTCACGAGCCGCGTTCTGCGGGATCGCGCGAGCGCGGGGGAGTCCCCGCCCAGGTTCTCGGTTCGGATCGACCGGTTACGCGACTCGTAACAATGGTCGAACCAGTCGACGCCCGGATAACTGGCTCATACATGAAAGAGCGTTTGACGAATACGACCGAGCCGTCCGCTACCGTCGGCCGGGGACCTGGAGCTATCGCGTCCCGCCTCCCGACCGACCTGATCGGCGTCGCCGGATTCACTGCACTCGCGGCCGTCCTCCTGCTCGTCGTCGAAATCACGATGCCGATCGCTCGCGTCGCGATCGGGTTCCCACTGTTGTTTCTCGCACCCGGGTACGTCACCGTCTCCGTGCTGTTCCCGCGTGACGAGCCGCCGGCGCGGACCGAACGCGTGCCGGTGATCGGGCAGACGCTGTCGGTAACCGGGATCGAACGCGCGGCGCTCTCGTTCGGGCTAAGTTTTGCGCTCCTGCCGCTGCTCGGTCTCCTGATCGCCGCCACGCCGCTCGTGTACACGGTAACGGGCGTCGTTGGAACCGTGAGCGGGTTCGTTCTCGTCGGTACCGCTCTCGCCGCTGTACGCCGCGCTCGAGTGGCACAACCCGACCGCTACCAGTTCAGTCTCGCTCGTACCATCGACGCGCTCTATACGGCGGTATTCGGTACGAGTTCACCCGTCCACACGGCGGTTAACGTCGTGTTGGTCGTGAGCATGCTCGTTGCACTTTCGACCGTGGGGTACGCGCTCGTCGCGCCACAGGACGGCGAACAGTATACGGACATGAAACTGCTCACGGAGGACGACTCCGGTGAACTCGTCACGGCTGACTACCAGACGTCGACGGAGCCCGGCGAATCCGTGCCCATGACGATCAGCGTCGAGAATCAGGAGAACGCCGAGCGGGAGTATACGGTGGTCGTGCAAGAGCAGTGGGTCGAGGACGGGAGCGGAAACGTGTTCAACCGCACGGAACACGAGCGATACTCGTACGAACTCGGAGACGGGGAGCGCGAACTCACGAACGGCACCGTGACGCCGAACGCCGAGAGCGGGACGGTTCGAATCGCGGCGTTGCTCTACGAGGGCGAGGTGCCGGAGTCGCCGACGATGGCGAACGCCGACCAGTCGACGTACCTCTGGACGACGATCGAGGAGGGCAGTGGGGACGAATAACGGTAACGGCAACGAGACTGAACTCGCCGTCTGCGGTGGTTCGTTCGTTATCATCCGACGGTAGATAGAACGCTTCTTGCGTTTTACGGCAATATCTGAGTAGAGTGATCCGTACACAGTGAAGAGACGGATACCGTCCGAAGAGATTGACTGACCGACGGAAAGGAGACCGTTTCACTCTGAATACAGCTATCAGTCGGCCGCCGCCCGAAAACACCAACCGGCGTAAGCCAGCAATCCACTTCCCGAGAGAAAGAGCGCCACTCTGACGCCGATGAGTCCGTTACCCGTTAGCCAATAGCCTTGAGATTGATATCGTGTTTGCCAATAATACTCCCCATCATATGCAATAATCTTGTTCTGCTCGAAATCGCTACTGTGTTCGCCATACACCGTAACTGACCCGGTTTCGACAGCCTCCTGAACTTCTTCGGACCGTTCCGCCGCATCCACGGCAGTGCGTTCAACAGCCTCAATATTGCTAATTTCCGAGAGAGTTAACACCGTTTTATTGCCTTTATATTCACTTTCTGGAACATACGGCTCACCCGCCATTGTGACGACGGGATACCACCGCGGATCGTCAGTGATTCGCGAGTCGTTACGGAACTCTTCAGAATCGTCTATGAACCCATCGTATTCAACAGATCCTGCCTCGAGTATTTGCGTTTCCAAAGCGCAGGGGCGTTCACCGGGGCATTGTAATACTTGTTCAGATTGCTGAAGAGCTGCTTCCGCTCCGGCTTCAGTTTCGATCGTTTCGACATGGTACGTGACTTTGTATTCCCCGCTTCCATCGGGATGGAGATAGAGCGGATTTAACAGAAGAACGAGACCGAGAAGGGCAGCCCCCGAAACAGCAATGTATGTCAAATATGTATGGTTCATAACTCTCATCATGTCTACCACCTAAAACTATTTTTGATGGAGAATTCACACTGGCTGTCATCATCGTCTTATCCGTCACTTCTTCACCAGCGCTTTTCCGAGAAGCGAGTGTAATACTCTTGATTCCGCTAGCCGGTCTCAGACTGTCGTGGACTGTTTCTCATATCGAACGGACGGTACATCCAGACTTACGGTCAGCAATCGGTGAATAACAAGGATAGCTATCGGATAACGTCGCAGCAGCACCGAATGTCTTCCCAGTCAGCCGCCTCTGACGATCCGTTCCGGAAACTCGCGCTCGCTATCGGCTTCCTCACGGTCGCCGTCACCGCGTTTCTCGCCCACGAGTCGCCGGCGGCCGGATACGAACTCTCGATATACACGATGACTCCCGACCAGGTCTGGGTCGGGTTGCTCGTGGCGATGAGTATCGCCCTCGCCGTCGCGTTCGTGCCGGGAGCACGCACCGATACCGATGGTACCGATAACGGTACCGAAACCGGCACCGACGACAACGACGGCACGCCGTCGCGCGGACTCTTCACCAGCCGCCTGCTCGCTCTCGGACTCGGCGGACTGGCGATGACCGTCTTCGCCACACTGCCCATCATCCGCGGCTACCGCTTTTTCGGCCACCACGACGCGTTAACGCATCTGGGCTGGGCTCGCGCCATCGCCGAGGGAACGATCGTTCCGTTCGACCTGTACTATCCCGGTATCCACACCGTGACCGTCCTGGTCAACGCGGTCCTTGGCACCTCGCTGGAACACTCCATGATGCTGACCGTCTTCCTCTCGCTCGTCGTCTTCTGGGTGTTCGTCCCGCTCTGTATCGGGACGGTCGCCTCGGACCGCCGAGCGGTCGTGATAGCCACGTTCTCCGCGTTCTTGCTGTTGCCAATCACGACGATCTCGATGTTTATGACCGCCCACGCGATGTCACAGGCAGTGCTGTTCTCGGCGCTGCTGCTTTATCTGTTCGTGAAGTATCTTCGCGCGGACCGGTCGCTGGCGTCGATTTCGGCCGTCGGCATCGCGCTCGCAGTCACCTCTATCGCGACCGTCGTCTACCACCCGCAACTCGTCGCCCACCTGATCGTCGTCTTCCTCGGAATCAGTCTCGTCCAGTTCCTTGCCCGGCGGATCGCGGCGACCGGCCGGATCGCCTCGCAGACGCCCATGTACGGCCAGTCGCTTTTTCTGGTAACGCTGTTTCTCGTCTGGACCTCGAATCACGGTTTCTTCGGCGGCATGATCGACCACTTCCTCAGTTCGGCGGTCGAGTTCATCCTCGCGGGGAGCAACACTGCGGGCGATTCGGTCGCGATGCAGGGGGCGTCGCTCGGTGCGATCGGGGGCAGCCTCGTCGAGATCTTCCTCAAGTTATTCCTGCCACAGCTCGTGTTCTCGGTGCTCGCTGGCGGGCTGATTCTCGGTGCCGTCTTCGTCCGGGGATCGGACTGGTTGGCGAGGATCCGGCCTGAAACGCTGTACTTCGCCGTCGCTCTGATCGGACTCGTGCCGCTGTTTGGCATCTACTTCCTCGCGCCGGATTCGACGATGTACTTCCGGGTCTTCGGATTGATGATGGTCTTCGTCACCCTCCTCGGTGCGCTCGCGATCTACGGCCTGTGCAGTCGTTTCTCGGGTGCGAGCCGCTGGCGACGGTCTAGATTCGTTCCCTCGGGACAGCCGCTGTTTGCCGTCGGCTTTGCGCTCTTGCTCTTGCTCTCGCTGGCTGCCGTCTTCTCCTCGCCATACACCTACACGCCAACCGCGCACGTCAGCAACCAGGACATCCAGGGCTACGAAACGACCTTCGACGACCGAGACGGCGAGATCGGTCTCGTCGGATTGCGAAACGGTCCGAACCGTTTCGACGACGCCGTCAACGGGAACGGAGAGCGCATGCGAGTTCACCAGGACGTTCCCGAGTCGACGCTCGGCAGGAATCTCACTGAGGAGTTCGAAGGGGATCGGTATCTCGTGTTGACCCAGTACGATTACGATCGGGAGGTGATCGCCTACGGTGAACTCCGGTACAGCGATGCGCAGTTCAGTGCCGTCGAGAACGAGCGGGGGGTCAGTCGTATCCACTCGACGGACGAGTTCGAGCGCTACT
The DNA here is from genome assembly GCF_000337555.1 of Natrialba asiatica DSM 12278. GTDB lineage: Archaea > Halobacteriota > Halobacteria > Halobacteriales > Natrialbaceae > Natrialba > Natrialba asiatica. The sequence goes on from NZ_AOIO01000029.1 coordinate 82,655, forward strand.
ACGTGGATACCGAGAGGGGAGACGCGTAACGAACTGAGCGGCTTGCACGACGCGTTTCGAACGGGTTAGATTGTTCCGTTGTTCCGTTTTCGAGCATCGTGGGACGCTCTATCGGTTTCGGTGCCGGTGCTGTTATGGCGGCGGTGCTGTCGTGGTGTCGCGCTGTCGTGGCGGTGGTGCTGTTGTGGTGTCGGCACCGTTGAAGAGCAAGCTGTGCCGTTCCCGGATCGGTACCGCTCTCGGTGTCTTGCTGGTTCCTGGCGGTGTTCGCTGGCGGCTCGCCTTCGACCGCGGAACCCGATAGTCACTGCTCGCGACGGAGTGGACGCGAAATTCGACCCCTTTCGAATACGCAGGCACCAGTTACCGCTGTGGCGGGCAGCCGAGTGAGCGTTCCCAATGCGGCCGCTATAGCGCTGTTTCCGTCGAATTAGGTGGGAAAACGATCCTGTAGATCGGTAATAGATCTATAACAATACCGTTGTCTGTGCGTCTTTCGCAGGAGAATGACAGTCAAAACGGCAGTAATCGGCGCGGGAACAGTTTCGGAGGTTCACCTGTCCGGCGTCGCCAAGAACCCCCAAACTGATCTCGTTGCGATCTGTGATCTCGACTTCGAGCGGGCGCGCCAGGCGGCACGGCAGTACGACATCACGCCGTATGCGGATATCGATGACCTGCTCGACCAGGAATCGCTCGACTGGCTCCACGTGTGTACGTCGGTCCAGAGCCACCTGCCCCTCGGCAAACGCGCGATCGAGGCCGGCGTTCCGCTGTTGATCGAGAAGCCAGTCACCGAGACTATCGAGGAGATCGAAGAACTCGAGGCGTTCGCAGCCGAACACGACGTGCCGGTGTCGCCCGTCCACCAGCACGTCTTCGATCCGTCGATGCGGGCCGCCCGCCGGCTCATCGACGCGGGCGAACTCGGACAAATTCGCGGCGTCGATCTAATCTACACCGGTCTCTCTTCGCCGGACGAGGCGAACCGCGGCACCTGGGTCTTCGATCTCCCCGGCGGCGAGTTCGAGGAAGGACTGCCCCACCCGCTCTACTCCGCACTTGCTCTCAGCGGCTATCCCGAGAGCGAGGACTCGATTTCGAGTCTCACGCGGCTCATCGGTGACTACGACGACGAGTTCGCCTACGACGCGGCCCAGTTGCAGTACGTCACCGAGGACGACGTGTTGTGTAACCTGAAGATGCTCTCGAGTTCGAAGCCGCGACACGAGATTTACGTCCACGGCTCCGAGCGGTCGATCCACCTGGATCTGATCCTCCAGACGGTCCAGACGGTCGACGACGACTACCATCTGTCCTCGTTCAAGAAAGGGAAGGAGGCGGTCACTCGCTCGGCGGGCTACCTGTCGGGGCTCCTTTCGAACGCCAAACTTGTCGCCGATGGACAGCTGAACGACGACTGGGAGACGGCGACGCGAATGAACCCCCACTACGCGCAGTTCGACCGGACCGCCCGCGCGCTCGAACGCGGTGCCGAAATGCCCGTGTCGCTCGAATCGTCGAAGTGGACGATCCGCCTGCTCGAAGAACTCCGCCGTGCGAGCACGCCGCCCGTTCGTACTCCAACGCCGTAACACGCGCCGCGCTCACCGACTCAGTCATCGGATATATAATATATGAAGGATACGCTCCTCTCCGGGTTTCGAGCGACGCTCGGCGCCGAGATCGTTCGAACGGTCGCAAAGGGCATTCTCACCGTCTCGCTCGCCCGACTCTTTCTGACGCCGGACGAGTACGGCATCCTCTTTCTCGCCATCTCCGTCTTCAGCGCGTCGTTGCTCTGTAGCCGGCTGGGCATCCCCCGATCGACGGCTCGGTATATCGCGGAATACCGCGAAACCGACCCCGGACAGGTTCCCTATCTCGTCCGGAGTTCATTGCTGTTCCTCGGCATCGTCATGCTGATAGTTGCCGCCGCGGTCACGGTCTTTCACCAACTTCTGGCCGATCTGTTCGGCGAACAAGAGCTGGCTCCGCTCCTGTTGCTGGGCGGCGTCTACATCAGCGCCTGGACGCTGAACTCGTACGTCCATACGCTTTTCCAGGGGTTCAACCGCATCACCTGGAGCGCGAGAGTAACGATCATCACGAACGCGTCGACCCTTCTGTCCGTCGTTGCCCTCCTCCTGACCGGTAGCGGGGTGATCGCCGCTCTCATCGGCTATATCATCGGGTATGCACTCGGCGCGGTGTACGGACTGGTCCTCCTGTATCGCCTGGTCGCCGAGTTCGATCGCGCCGCCGAACCCGAACCCGGACTGCGGCGACGGTTGATCGAATACAGCCTTCCGCTGACGGTTTCCGACGGCGCAAACGTCGTCTACAAACAGGTCGATACGCTCCTCATCGGCGCGTTTCTCACGCCGGTTGCGGTCGGCTACTACGTCCTCGCCAAACAGATCTCCGACTTCGTCATCGCGCCCGCGAGTTCGCTCGGGTTCACCGTCTCGCCGTCATACGGCGAGTACAAGGCAAACGGTGAACTCGAGGAGGCGGCACGGATGTACGAAACGACGTTCAAACACAACGTGGTGTTCTACGTGCCGGCGGCGGCCGGGTTGATCGTCGTTGCGGACCCGCTGATCCGGTACGTCTTCGGGTCGGACTACCTCGGCGCGATCCCGGTAATCCAGGTGTTCGCGCTCTTCATCGTCTTCCAGTCGATCGACAAGATCACGAACGACGCCCTCGACTATCTCGGGCGGGCGACCCACCGAGCCGTCTCGAAGGGTGCGACGGGCGCGTTCAACTTCGGGCTGAATCTGGTGCTTATTCCGACGATCGGCGTCGTCGGCGCGGCGATCTCAACGGTCGTGAGTTACGGGATCATGGTCGTCGTGAACATCTATCTCATCCACACTGAACTCCCGATATCGCCGCGGTACCTCGCGAAGTCGGTCGTCATGGTCTCCGGAATTGCACTCTCGATGGCGCTGGTCGTGTTGCTGGTGCTTCCCGCCGCCACGAACATCGTCTCCTTGCTCGCCGTTATCGGACTCGGCGTTACGCTCTGGGCACTCTTCTCCGTGACGAGCGGGCTGGTAGACATCCACAGCGTTCGTTCCTGAGCAACAACATCCCGGAGCCTTCGTTTCGAGATGAATCGAGTCAGCGCCGTCCTCTTACCGTAGTCAGCATCGTAGATTCCGCTTCCAACGGCCGCTATCCGGCGTTTTCTGGGAATCGAAACGTACCGTATTCCGTCTCCTATCGGGGGCGTTCACTTTCGTCCTGTTCTCTCATAGCCACTATATATTGAGATATAAAATCCAAAGAGCGAACATTCATGGGGTTCTTAAGATAATATCACGAGTTATTGACTGTATAGTTGGATTATGCTAAGATAAACAGAAGGTTTATGTTTGCGACTTCAAATCCCCTGACTGTATGGCACGCAATACGGTATTGGATGACGACGGATCTAGCGATCGGAAACCACCGGAAGGCGGTCAGGCAACGGAGAGTAATAGCGGATTACTCCACCGGCGCAGGTACCTCGGACTCGTCGGGTCTGCGGCGGCGGCGCTTGCAACGACGGTTGGAACCGGCGCGGCGGCCGAAGACTACGAGGAGATCACCGTCGCAGCAGGTGACTCCCAGACGGTACGTCTGAGCGATGGAGAAACGCTATCGAACCTCCTCATCGATATCACCGCACCCGACGCCTCCTTTCACATCCGGGCGATCGCGGACGACTGGGAGATCCGCAACATCGGCTTCCGCGGTAACTGGGATAGCACCGCAAAGGAAAACGCGATCATCTGCCAGGTCAACAGTTCGAACGCGACCGGCCTGATCGAGAACGTCTACTTCATGGGGAGCGAAAACGACGACACCTACCCGGGAATCACCGGCATCAACGTCGCAAACGGCCACGCCGGCGACCTCGAGATTCGAAACGTCAACATTCAGAACTGCCCGGACAACTCGATTTACGGGAGCAACCCCGGTGACTCCTCCGCTCACCCCAGCGGTGCCGGAGGCGGCGGCCCGGTCGTCATCAAGGACTCCTACGCTCGCAACTCCAGGGCCGGCGGATTCCGCGTCGGCACCGACGGCTCGCGCGTCGAGAACTGCGTGATCACCGAGTGCGACAAAGGGCTCTGGGGCTACTACGAGCACATAGAGGTCGTCGACAGCGACATCTCCAACTCGCATCACGCCGACATCATCTGTGGTGCACCGGACTGGCAGAAGGCCCAGAACGCGGAGATCACCGTCACGAACACCCGGTACGGGTCAGAAAACAATCGTGGCGCAGCGATCCACGGCTCCTCGGCCGGCACGCCACAGCGCACCGAAGCGGGCGACGTCGACGGCGTTCCACTGAGTCCGGAGGAGGCCGCTTCCGGCTCATCGTCCACGCCGACCCAACCGGACGACGGCTCCGACGACACGACGGACGACGGGAACGAGGGCGAAGAGGGAAATGAGAACTCGGCGGACGAGCACCTCCTCTCGTTCGTCACCGAACCCAGCGCCCGGTATGCAGGCTACGAGTTCAGTGCCGAGGGATCGATCGAGTTCACCGAAGCGCCAGCCGAGAGTCCGTCCGGGAAGCCGATCGAAGGTGGCACGTACGTTGCCGAGGACTTCATCGAAGAAGGCGACGGCGACGAGACGTGGCGCGCCGGCGGCGTGACCGGTGGCGGCTACGGTGATGCCTTCCGCGTTGCGGGCGCGGTGACAGCGATCGATATCGAACAACCCGAGGTCATGTGGGTTGAACTCGACGGCGAGGAAGTCTCGCCGGAGACGGTGGTCGAGCGGACGAGCGGTGACGGCGATGGCAGCGAAGGCGAAGACGGGGACGAAAATGGCGGTGATGATGGCGACGACCAGAACGGGTCGGCCGACCGGTCGAACGTGATCGTCATCGACGCGAACGGGCCCGACGGCGAGACGTCGTTCTCGTTCGAGGTCACCGGCGATATCGAACACACGCCGTATCTGGGCTCCCAGGTCGGCACCATCGACGGCTCTGCAGTCGAGGGGACGATCGAAAGCGGCTGTGACGCCTACGAGTTCAGCGGCGAGATTACGAACTTCCGGCTCGCCGGGAACGCCGATGTCGACGTCGAGTACGACGTGCGATAAGGCGCTGCCTGGTTCCGGATAGCGCGCAGCCGATCGCGTTCGGGTTGTTCTCTTTCGCCCGAATGCGTCTGCGGCGATCGTCGCACGGTCGCCTCGACGCGGTAGGGTCTTCCTATGGCGTCCCGACTGCACGGCGTCACCCGCGAATCGATTGCCGGCGCCGCGATCGGGCGCGCGTTGCCGTTTTGTGGCCACGATCTCTAGACTGCATCGAATAACCGTCTCCATACTAATAGTTCATCCAGGGGATCACTTCGTGTGTGCAGTCGTTGACGCCGCCGGAGATCTCGATCGCTCGAATGGCCTTCGACAGCACCAGACGCTAACACATGGGCAGTGTACTCATCTCGATCGACGCCGAGCTCGCGTGGGGGTTTCACGACCTCGATAAGCCGCCAATGGAGAGGGTGCAGAACGCGCGCTGGGGGTGGCGACGCCTCCTCGAACTCCTCGACGCCTACGAGGTCCCGGCGACCTGGGGCGTCGTCGGTCACCTCCTGTTAGAACGCTGTGACGGCCGCCACGCCGGTCACCCGGCCGCACGGAACGGCTGGTTCGACCGCGACCCCGGCGGCAGGGCTACCAACCGCGACCACTGGTTCGGCATGGACCTCGTCAACGCCGTCCGAGACGCCGATGTCGAGCACGAACTCGGCTGTCACTCGTTCTCTCACGCGTGCTTCGACCCCGAGGTGACCGACCGCGCCGTCGCCGAGGCTGAACTCGCGGCCTGTCTGACTGCGGCCCGCGATCGAGGCCTCTCGTTCGACTCGTTTCTCTTCCCGCGAAACGCCATCGGGTATACGGAGCTGCTGGCCGAGTACGAGTTCACCTGCTACCGCGGTCGCTCGCCGGCGCAGTGGTACGACAGGCCCTGGTTGTATCCGCTCGGCAAGTTTGCAAGTTATACGGCCGGGATGACGCCGCCGCCGCTGGTGACGCCGGAGATCGACGAAAACGGCACCGTCAACCTGCCGGGATCGCTGTGTCTGTTCTCGTTCGAGGGACTTGCGCGATCGATCGTCGAGCCGGTCGTCGGCGATCCGGTGGTTCGGAAGGCCGCACTGGGTATCGACGCTGCGGCGGCGGGTGATGGGATCTGCCATCTCTGGTTGCATCCGAACGATCTGACGACCCCTCGACACGTCGCTCGGCTCCGGCGGATTCTCGAGATTATCGACGAGCGCCGGCGGGAGTCGGACCTGCGCGTCGAGACGATGCGAGCGGTCGCTCGGCGAACGAAACGACGGGCGGCCGACGATCACGGGAGCGAACCGGTGCTCGAGACGACGAAACCAGAACGAAGCGTCCAGCGAATACGGTAGCCGGGAGGCGCTTTAGAAGCGGGTGGTCTCTACTTCAACGAACCGGCCACGCGCTCGTAAGCCGATTTCGCGAGCGTCATCTCGAGTCCGGAGGACTCGACGACGTAGTACGGCCGGAGGTCGCCGTTGAACTTGCCCTTGTACTCACAGAGGCGTTCGGTGTTCGCGCCGACGAGATCGTAGCCCGTCACCGACTCGAGTTCGGGATCGGTGACGAGATCGTCGAGGATCACGCGGTGGAGGCAGTTGTTGACGCTGACGCGCTCGTAGGAGGCCGTGACGCCGCCCTGCCAGTAGTAGGCCAGGTCGTTCGAGAAGAGGGTGATGATGCCGCTCTTGTACGTCCCATCGGGCGTTCGTGCGACGTAGACGCGCCAGCGCTCGTCGTCCAGGTTCGAGAGCAGGTCCCGCAGGAAGGGGCGGGTCATCGGCGCGGTATCGTCGTACTCCTCGTACTGGTCGACGACGTCGTCGTAGATCCGCAGCGCCGCATCGATGCCCTCGGTCTCGATCGAGAGGTCGAGTTCGTCGTACCGGCGCATCTCGTTGCGGAGGCTCTTGCTGAACCCCGCCATCGCGTCGTCGAGGTCCTCGCAGCCGTCGAGATCCACGACGTAGGTGAACTGCGGTTCGATCGTGAACTCGTTCCAGCCGTACGGCCGCGGATCGGCGTAGCCGAGCGGGCAGGTCATTCGGAACAGCGTCGAGCGCCTGTGCGTTTCGAGGTCCTCGAGGACACCCTCGGCGAGCGCGGCGTTGATCCGCTCCCACTTGCGCTGTTTGGGACTGTTCGGGTTGATGATCGGCCCGAGCCGCGGGACGCCCAGGGAGAGCGCCGGCGAGAAGACGGTGCGGCCGACGGACTTTTCGTCGACGAAGACGGGGAGCAATCCGACTGCTTGCTGTCCTTTGAAGGCACCATACAGTCGCAGGTCACCGCCGGTATGGGCGTCGAGCACGGTGAGTGCGTCCGGATCGTGAAAGACTTCGAAGCCGCGTCGCGGGAGCGCGTCCCCCCACTCCGAGAGGTCGAGTCGTTCGATTTCCATGTAGGTCCGGCTGCGATGACTGACCGTTTTGTTACCACGTGGTTACCGCCCCGTAACGCGTCCGATCCACGATCCGCACGCTGGCGGGATCAGTCACCTTCGTCGCCGACGAACTGGCACCGCTTTCCCAGTCACGTCTCAGTCCGTCTCGAGCGCAGCCAAAATGCGCCGCCAGTCCGCGCTCGCCCGGGCCATCGAGAACTCGTCTCGGACCGCGGTCGCGTTCGCCGCGAGGGACGTCCGCAGCTCGGGGTCGTCCAGACAGCGCGCCATCGCCGCGGCGTACGTTTCGGGCTCCCGATCCGCGACGACGAGTCCGTTCTCGCCGTCCGTGACGGCGTCCTGAATCGAGCCGACCCGCGGAACGACGGACGCGAGTTCAGTTGCCATGGCTTCGAGGAGGACGAGCGGGAGTGCATCCCGCTTCGACGTGAGCACGAAGGTCTCCGAGCGGTGGTAGTACGCGAGCGGATCGTCGACCCAGCCCGCGAGTTCGATCCGGTCGGCCAGCCCCCGAGCCTGAATTTCGGCCGCGACCGACTCGTACAGCGGGCCGTCGCCGACCATCACTGCGCTGAACTCGCGTCCGGTCGCGTCGAGTTCGGCGGCGGCGGCGACGAATCGGTGGGGGTCCTTTTCGGTGCTGAAGCGGCCGACCCAGACGAAGTCGACCGTTTCGCCGGTTGTTTCGTTCCTTTCGTCCGTGTCCGCGTCCGCGTCTGCGTCCGTTTCCGCGTCCGAGACCGAGCCCCCGGTCGCGCGATCGGCGGGCGGGCGGTAGGCGTCCGCGTCGATCGGGTTCGTCAGGCGCTCGATTCGCGCGGGCGGGACGCCACACCGGGCGAGTCGGTCGGCGTGGTCGGAGCCCGGAACCGAGACGACGTCGAACCGACGGAACAGCCAGCGCACGAGCGGGCCGTACCGCTGTGCGGCGTGATGATCGAGGTCGATACCGATGATCCCGAGGTGTGCCGGATAGCCGTAGACGGCCTTCAGCGCGAGCGCGTAGCAGCCGTAGGGAAACAGCGAGATCGAGGCGACCGCGTCGTAGTCGTTCCGGTAGCCCTCGTACAGCGCGAGGACGAAGAGGAGCGCGATGCGAAGGAGGCGGGGACCGACCTGGGGAACCGTGACGTTCCGCGCCGCGTCGACGCCCTCGACGGGAGCGAGCGAGACGAGCGTCGTTTCGCCGGCCGCGTCCGCGAGCGGTCCGTAGTGACGTTCGTTCTTGTGGGCGAGTCCGGTCACGACGAGAACTCGTCGCGTTTCGGCGATGCCGGGTGCCGGACGCGGATCGGATGCCGTGTCGGACACGGCGGACTCGCTATTCGCTTCACTGTCCGACGCCGACTCCGACGCCGACGATACCGACTTCGGCGCGCCGCCGACCGCCCGTCGGCTCATCGCTTCCCGTCGGCCGACTCTCGGTCGTCCACGAGCGCCGTGCGATTCATCCCCCGCGCCGCGGCATCGCTCGCCAGCATGAACTCCGAGAGCGCGTAGGCCATCCAGCCCTGACACCACCGCATCAGGGTCACGCGCTTCGTGTGGTGGCGATACTGCCGATAATAAAATCGTCCTTCCTCGCCCTCGACCCGCAGGTTCGCGAGCACCCACCGGAGGATCCGCTCGGCGAACTCGAGTTCACCTTCGCGCGTGAAGACGAGCATCCCCTGCGTGCTGGCGTGGATATCGCGGGGATAGGCGTTTCCCTCGTCGAAGTTCGGGGCCCCGTCGAGTTCGAACAGTTCCTCCCGGTAGAACTCGAGCGCGGTCGACAGCGTGTCGGCGTAGCGCCCGGCGTCGATCGCGTCGCGGTAGCGCTGGAAGGCCTCGATGACGAATCCGTTGTGGTGGCTGTCCATCGAGAGGTGCGACGCTGAAGCCGGGAGCCGGTAGGGCCAGCCGCCGACGTCGGTCTGGGCCGCTGCGATGTGGTCCAGAATTTTCGTCGCGCGCTCGCGGCACTCGTCGTCGCCGAAGAACTCGTAGAGATCGACGAGCATCGCAGCGCCGACGGCGGCCGCATTGATGGTGTAGGAGTCCTCGGGGTGGTTCATGTGGTAGTCGATCTTCGCCCCTTCGTCGACGTTGCGGTAGTTCAGGTCCTCGACGAGGAAGTCGACCGCCGTTCGGGCGAGATCGGCGTACTCGCTTGTGGCTTCGTCGTGGCGAGCGGCCTGCAGGAAGGCGCGGACGGCGTAGGCGGTCGAGACGATGTCGGGGTCGCTCGGCACACCCTTGGTATGGAGGTGCTGGATCGGATGGCGGTGGCCGCCGCAGAAGCCGCTGTAGTCGGTAATTCGCTCGTCGGCGAGCCAGTCCGCCAGTCGGTCGGCCTCGCCGAGCGGATCGCAGGCAGGCGAGACCGCATCGCTCCGTCTCGCGAGGTCGTGGTAGTTCAGGTTCGCCATCGCGAACAGCGCCGCGCCCTTGTAGTTGCGTTTGCACTCGACCCGGAACAGCGGTCTGACGTCGACGGGCGTGCGTTTGACGGTCTCCTGAACGACGAGATTGAGCACGCGGTTCTCGAAGGGAAGTGACTGGACGAGCTGGCTGCTCAGTCCGTCGCCGTAGTCCGGCCCGACGTAGTCGTGTCGCCGGGCGTAGGCGAGCGTTGCATCGAGAACGGGACCGTACTTGCCGAAATCGATCGTTCGCTCCCCGGTGCTCGCCGACGAACCGCCCGCGGCAGCAACGTCTCTGGGGGTGTCGGACTCGGTCGTCGCGGTTGGGTGGGAACGTCCGTGCGACTGCATCTACTGACTGCTGACCTGTGTGAGCCATTAGTATCCGCTCACTACCCGGCAGACGGGCCGGACGACGGTACCGGTATCCGACGAGTTCGCCTCGACCGGACAGTCCGTCGAACTGGTATGCAGGTGATAACAAACCCGGTCGGTGAGCCACGTCGGACAGAGACGTGGTCTCCCCATGAACTACCTATTCTTTACGAATACGCCGGCACACGTCCATCTGTACAAACACGCAATACGCGAATTGCGCGAGCGTGGCCACGAGGTCCGCATCCTCGCCCGCGAGTACACGTGCACGGTCGAATTGCTCGAATGGTACGACCTGCCCTACGAGGTCTACGGCTCCTGTGGCACCTCGAAGGGATCGCTGTTGAGTCGGTTGCCGGCCCACTACGCTCGGGCGATCCGCCTCGCCCGTCGATTCGATCCGGATCTCATCTTCGGCATGGGCGGCTACGCAGCCCACACCGGCGCGTTGCTTCGAACGCCGACGGTGCTGCTCATCGACTCCGAACCCGCGTCGTTCGATCACACGATCTCCACGCCGTTCGCTCGCGTCGTCCTCACGCCAAATACGTTCCGCAAGGATCTGGGCGACCACCACTACGTCTTCGCGGGCGTCAAGGAATGTGCCTACCTCCATCCGGACATCTACGAGCCCAACTCCTCGGTTCGCGACCGCCTCGGACTCGACGCCGACGAACCATACGCGATCTTGCGGCTCAACGCGTTCGGCTCCCAGCACGACGTGGGCAAATCGGGGATCACGGGCACCGACCGGCGTCGGATCATCGAGCGGCTGGCCGAGGACGCGACCGTGCTCGTCTCCGACGAGGGCGGGACGACGAATCTGGAGGGCCTCCCCGCCCGCCCCTTCGACCTCCATCCAGCCCTGCTTCACGACGTGCTCGCGGAGGCCGAGTTGCTGGTCGCCGACACCCAGACGATGGTCACCGAGGCCGCGATGCTCGGCACGCCCGCGATCCGGTCGAACTCCTTCGTCGGCGACGACGACATGGGTAACTTCGTCGAACTCGAAAATCAGGGGCTGATCCGCAACGTCTCTTCGGCGGACGAAATCCGCGCCGAGATCGATACCTACCTCGGACCCGATACCGACGAAACGTGGCGCACACGACGCGACGAGTTCCTCGCGGAGACGGTGAACCTCACCGACGTGATCGTCGATGTCGCGACGGTGGACGGCCACGTCGATGAACTCGAATCAGTTCGACAGTTCGGGAACCACACGCGACAGGAACCGGCGAGTTCCGTGGGCGTCGGCAGCGACTGAGCGCGGGTTCTTCGATTGCGATCGACGTGTTTTTCGTCACCCACACAGAGCGTATCGGTAACGCGCTTCATGTCAATTTACCGTTCACGGGCGGGAAAAGCGCGGATGCTAGCGGTCTACGACGCCGCCGCCGACCGTCTCGGCGTCGATATCGACGAGCGCCGGGTCGAAACGCGACACGGGTCGACGCACCTTCTCGTTGCAGGGCCGCCGGACGGACCGCCCGTCATCGTCTTCCACGGCAGCAACGCGACCAATCCGATGACGCTCGCGTGGTACACGGGGCTGGCAGACGACTACCGGCTGATCGCACCGGACACGATCGGACAGCCGGGAAAGAGCGCGGAGACGCGCGTCGACCCGAACGGGAGCGGCTACGGCGAGTGGACCGTCGATATTCTCGATGCGCTCGACATCGCGTCAGCGTCGATGATCGGCACCTCGTACGGCGCTGGAATCGTCCTCCGGACGGCCGCCGTCGCGCCCGAACGGATCGACCGCGCTGCGCTAGTCGTGCCCGCGGGGTTCGGAACGGGCTCGCTCGCCTCGATACTGCGGGTCGGTCTGCCCGCCGCGCTCTATCGGCTGATCCCTCGCGACCGGCTGTTGGACCGCGTCTGTTCGGCGATGGTCACACGACCGGGTTCGAATCCCGTCGTCCGAGACACCATCGCAGCCTCACTGCGATATGTCGACCTCGAACGAGCGTTCCCGCAGGCGACCGCGGCTGAACTCGAGAGGTTCACCGCACCCGTTACGCTGGTCGTCGCCGAAAACGATCCGTTCTTCCCGCCCGACGAAATCGTTCCTCGCGCCCGTGACCGTCTTCAATCGCTCTCGCGTGTCGAGTGCATTCCCGGCGAGAAACACATCCTGTCGCCGCCAGCCCAGCGGCGAGTCACCGGCGTTATTCGCGAGTTCTGCAGCGGATAAGAGCGTCTGCGGTGCTATTCTCGACGCCGAGTTCGGATCGCCGCGGCCCCGATGAGGGCGACGATCACGCTCAGCGCGACGACCGGACCGAAGCCGGGCATCGGCGATTCGGTGATGGTCGACGGTTGCTGTGGCGCGACGGTGAATCCGCCGAGCGACGACACCGACGCGCTGAACTCGTAGCTGTCGCCGGTGGCGTCCCGGACGGTCGTCTCCGATTCGGCCCAGCCGTCGCCGCCCCGTTCGTAGAGGGCGAGTTCATCGGGCTCGATGCCGCGTTCGTTCAGCAGATCGGCGTCGACGCTGAACGTGACCGTCCCGGAGACCTCGCCGAGTTCGTCGTCGCTGGTGACGGAGAGATGGCCGAGCGATTGCACGTCGTCGGGTGACTCCGGCAGGCCGTCGGGCTGGTTGCTTTCGAACCGAATCGTGCTGTCGGTGTCGAGGCCAGTCGCCTCGATCCCGTCGAACCGAACGCCGTCGGTCGTTCCTGCCGTCGGCTGGAGGTAGACGGTATCGCCTTCGCTCGCGCCGTCGATCGTCGCGGTGATGCCGTCCCCTTCGGTGTCGGGACCGCTCGTATTGCCGTGGCGCTCGTACGTGACGGACGGTCCGTCGCAGGTCCCGGTTCGGATCGTCACCGGTTCGTCGAGGGAGGGAAGCGTCGCGCGATCCGGATCGTCGGCGTCGCCCGAGAGCACGACCCAGTCCTCGATTTCGCCGCCGTCGTGGAAGTCCGGATCGTACAGCTCGTCCGCGTCAGCGAACTCGGCGTCGTCGTTGAACGCCGGCTGGACGGTTAGACTGAACGGTCCGTTGAGACCGCCGTTGATCGCGCCCCCATCAGTTCTGCCCTCGGCCCAGATTAACGAGGCCCCGAGCCAGCCGTCGCCGCCGTACCATTCGGCCATGTTCGTCTCACCGGTGTAGTTGTCGTCCTGGACCGCCCACGCGCTCTCGTGGGGAACGCCGACAAATTCGAACGTGGCGATGCCGCCGGTGGTATCGCCGTCGACGCGGTCATTGACGGTGACGAGACTCAGGCCGTCAGTCCCTTCGTGAAGGAAGAGGAGGCTCGTGTTGTCCTCCTGAAGGTCCTGTGTCCCGTAGGAGCTGTACATTCGATCGGTGTCGTTGGAATGCGTTTCGTGGTTGCGGTAGTCGTAGAACGATTCGACCGTTTCGCCGGTCGAGAGCGGTTCGATCTGCTGGCAACGGTCACCCTGCTCGACGACGTACGTGTCGGTCGGCGGCGCGTTCACCTGTGAGGAGACACCGGTTTGGCCGCGCTGTTGGGCGACCCCGCCGATGCTGGCGCAGACGAGAAGGACGGCGACCGCAAGTACCGGAGCCACTCGCGCGCTCATGAGTGGGACTCACCCCGTGTTGTCGGCGAGTACGGCTGTGGCGTCGTTCGCTCGTGCTCCCCGGTCGGTGATTGCAGGTCGTACTCCGTCCCCCCGTTCCCTTGAACCGCTGCCGGTTCTGAACTCGGCTCGTCGGCGTTCGAGAGGCGAGCCGTCCGTTCGTCCTCGATTCGAGTATAGAGTTCTGCCGGCGTTCCGACCCAGCCGCCGAGTTCGAACGCGCGTTCGACCAGCCACCGGTAGCAGTCGCGGTAGCCGGGGAACTCGCGGTCGTTGAAAAACCGGGGGTGCCAGAGCACCGTCATCACCGCGTCGTTGCGGACGGCATCGAGCAACAACCGCTCGCAGGTCCGCCGGGCGGCCGCCGGGTTCGCGCCCGGATCGGGAAGCGCCTGATCCATGATCGTCAGTGGGAAGACGACGAACTCGTCGCCGAAGGGCCGGATCGGATGATACCCGTTGTGGAACCCGCACTCGGTCGTCGATCCCAGACTCGTATCGTACGCGAGCCCGAGGTCCCGATAGTGGGCCCAAGTATCGGGAACGGAGAGCCGAAGGTGGTGCTGGCGGCCGCCCGTGATCGGATGCCCGAGGACGGTTTCGAGTTCAGCTTGCTCGACGTCGAGTCGGTCGCGGTCGTCGCACGTGTGATAGGAGCCGTGGAGGCCGACCTCCCAGCCGCCGCTATCGAGGTCGCGGATGGCGGTTGCGACGTCGTCGGCGTCGAGTCGGTATCGGCCGAGGTGTTGCACCCAGTGTGCTGGGGAGAGCCACTCGCGCGGCGGCCGCGCCGCAAGCAGGTGTTGTTCGTTCAGGAAGTAAAACGCCGATCGGACGCCGAGGTCGTCCTCGAGCGCCATGATCTCCTCGAACTGCCAGTAGGGATTACCCGAGGAGAGCGCCGTTCGCAGGTGGTATCGCGATCGCCCCTGCGTTGCGTAGTACAGCGACCGAAACCCCTTGTACGGGCGGTCTACGTCGTGAGTGAGACAGAGGGCGAACTCGGCGTCGTCGGGGAGGGTCGTGACGCGGGGACAGTGGTCGGTAGTAGCCGTTTGCTCACGGGCGCGCTCGCGCTGGGCCGGTGAGCGATGGCAACCAGTCGTATCGCTCATGCTGTCTAACACGCATCGGAGCCGATATGATAGTAAATGACAACATTACGCGCGCACTGATCGTGCGACTCTCACGAACGATCGGTACCGAGACCATACCCGGTTTTAGCGACCGCTGGTGACGATTCGAACGCAGCCGCGTAGACACTCTCGGACGACCGGTGCACCGTCGTAGAGCCAGACCAGCGCCGCGATCCCGACGAGCCCGAGCTGTGCCCATCGATACGCCGGCAACTCGCCCGCCAGCAATCGTACCAGATACTGCCCGAACAGGCGCCTGAACTCGTTGATGAAACCCGAACTCGTGCCGGTCGATTCGACGGTTTCGACGGGCCACAGCAGAATGTCGAATCGAATTTGTCCGCCCCGGAAGTACGTGTCGAGCACGTCACTCGGCAAGTGCAACAGATATCCGAGGCCGAACGCGAGGCCGACGCGCGGTCGACCGGTCGACTGCGCGATCGCGCCAACGATAAGTGCGAGCGGAATCGCGATAAAAACCGAATGGGCGAGCGCGTATCCCGACTCGAAGATTCCGAACTCCCAGGCCAGTGGCTTATCGATAATATCGGGGAGCACCGACGCAAACACGACGGCGAATGCCTCGAGTCCACTCGGCGAGCGCCGATACACGAGGTGGCTGCACAGTGAGTAGGCCAGATAGCCAACGATTGCGTGTTCCCATGGCCACATCAGTGTACGCCAGCCACCTCGTCTGGTTAGTTATGCAGCTGATAACCCGTTGTGACAGCGATTCCGCCACCGACTGTGGACGCTGCCTCCCACCCGCATCGTCGATGCCGTCTGCCCGCACAGCGTTTTCTCGGTCAGAAAAACCGGACCGTTTTTCATAGCGATGCCGAAACGATCAGCTACCAGTGAGTGAGGATACCGATTTATCGACCGTTCTCTCGGTACTCGACGACGAGTACGCGCGAGAGATCCTCACACATACAAGCGTCGAATCCATGTCTGCCAGTACACTGAGTGACCGATGTGACGCGTCCCTCCCGACGATCTATCGGCGACTCGATCGTCTCGAGGAGTGCCGGCTCGTCACCGAGGAAACTGAACTCGCCCCGGATGGTAACCACTACAGCGTCTACAGTGCGAACCTCGACCGACTTGAACTCTCACTCGAGGACGGGGCGTTCGATCTTGAATTGTCCTATCACGAGGAAGATGTCGCTGACAAGTTCACCCGGATGTGGGAGGGAATGCGATGAGCGACGAAGCCGTCCCGCTCACCGATGCGACGCTGTTCGAAGTATTCACCGTCGTGAGCCTCTTTCTCGTCGCCCTCCTCGGGACGGTTATCGCCTACCAGGCTTATCGCGGTTACCGTCGGAACGATGCCGAGTCAATGCTCTACCTTGCCATCGGATTACTCTTGTTGACACTTTGTCCCTTCCTCGTCAACATCGTCATCAATACCGCAACCGATATGGCACGAATCGTGACGGTCTTTGCCGAGAATCTGAGTCGCCTTCTCGGCCTCGTCGCGATCATGTACTCGCTGTACGGCCAGCATTGATTCACCGGTATAGTAAGCCGCTGCAAGTCACTGCACATCCACTCGGCGTTGGCTGTGCGATCGGCGTGTCAACCGTTGCCGTTCGAGAGTACCGCGATAGAACAGCAGCGATCGTGATAGTGTAACTGGTTCGACAACTATAATCCGCATTCGTATTCGTGGTTGTGTTTCCCGCCTTCGTGCACTCTCGCAGGATTTACACCTTTTCTGACCGGTACAGACGGGACCGGTAAATCGAGTTCAGTTTGCGAATCGGAATCAGATTCAGTAGGTAGGGCCGAAGTGGGCGGGGAGCGAGCGCGACACTGACAGTGTAGGCCCGCTGTCGAGGGAAGTGGAGGTGAGGGTGGATTCGAACGGGAACACGGCGGTTGTGGGGACGGCCGTGCCGGGCTAGGGGTCCCGTTCGAACTGGTTCGAGAGGGGGACCAACGAGGTGCGGGATTCGATCCGTCATGTCCCCCACGTTGTTCGTTCGACTGTACCGTATTAGTGTCGGGAGGGTATTTTCTGAGTCGGAAAACGCGCGACGGGAGGGCGATCACGGTAGTGCGTTGAGAGTGAGTACTAGCGATGGAGGGTGCGAGCGCGGTACTGGCGGAGAGCACGGCAGATCGTGTGTGAACGAGGGAATCGACGTCTCGAGGGTGATGGTCAGACGGTCTGCTGTACCGATTTTCCGGCGCAACTCGGGACGGGTCGCGAGTGCGCCGGCACTAATTGACAGCAGTCCGTATCAGTCGTCACTTGGTGCTGCCTCAGGGCGGTAGCCACGGCTGATCGCCTTCCAGCGCCCGGTCGAAAACCGGTGGTAGTTGATAGCTGCTGGAGCAGCCGTCTCTGCGATAAACGAGAGGTAGAGTCCCATCAGTCCGATCGGGGCGACGTTGAGTCCTGGAAGCGGTCCGACCGCAGGGATAGCCAGTCCCTCAGCGCCCAGGTATGCGAGCGGAATCGCGAGGACGAACATGCCAATGAACTGGCTGAAGAACGGCCAGAGCGTATCGCCACTCGCTTTGAGCGCTCCCTCGGCCCCGGTCGAGACGCCCTTCAGGATGACCGCGAGACAGGCCGCGTAGATGAGCGAGACCGCAGTCGGAACCGAGATATCGGCCGGATCATCGGTAAACAGCAGGACGATCGGCTCGGCAAACACGAAGACGACCGCGGCGGCGACGACGTAGATCGCGACGGCGTACAGGATGATCTCGTGGCCGTAGCGTTCGGCGCGCCCCTCGTCGCCGAGGCCGAGTTTCTGCCCGACGAGACTCGAGGCGGCCAGCCCGAATCCCCACCCGGGCGTGTTCATCAGCCCCCAGATGCGACGGGCGATGACGTAGGCGGAAACGGTCTGTTGTCCGAACAACCCGACGATCGCGAGCATCGGGAACTCGGCGACCGTCCAGACGGACTTGCTCCCGAGAACGGGAAGCCCGATTTTCGCCAAGTCCCGGATAGACTCCTCGTGGACGTAGCTCCCGAAGGGATCGATGCTGACCGGGAACGACCCCACGCCCGGGAGTCGGCCAGCGACGAGGGCCCCGGTGAACGCAGCGGTGACGACGACGTTCGCGAGGACGGTCCCCAGCGCCGCCCCTTCGACGCCGAGGTCGAGCCCGAAAATAAGGACGGCATTGAGAACGATGTTAGAAATCGCCCCACCTGCGCGGACGATCATCGGCGTCCATGCGTCGTCCATGCCGACGAAGGTACGGCTCCCGATGAGGTTGAGCCCGGCGAAGGGAATGCCGAGGCCGACGATCTTCAGGTAGTCCGCCCCCAGTTCGATCGGCTCCGGCTCGTTCCCGATCACCGCGATCAGTTCGGTCGGGTACGTCCAGAACAGGATCGTCAGCGGCAGCGTCAACAGGATAACGAGGAGTGAACTCGATCGCACCGCCTGGCCGAGCGAGGCGAACGATTCGGCGCTGTAGCGCTGTGAGACGAGCGCGATGGTCCCGCCTGCGACGCCGCCGCCGGCCGCAAACGCGAGACCCCAGAACGGCGAGGCAAATCCGACGCCGGCGATCGCCGGTGACCCGACTGCGACGCCGACCATCGCCACGTCAACCGCGTTTTTCGACATGCGGGCGAGACCGGTGACCACTCGGGGCCAGGCCAGATCGGCGGTACGGCGCGCTCGATCGGCGTCCAGAACGCCGAGACGGGCGAGCGCGAGTCCGACCCAGTAGATACACAATCGGATCGGATTGGGAACGCGACGACTCACAAGAACCGTCTCGGCCTAGTTCGGGGGTACAAAAGTGCCTTGGCGACGCGGCAGACGCGGCCGATTTCGACTCGCTATCCCATCTCATATTCCGCATCTGATGGTACTGAACGCGATTGACGTACTCGTTCAACGAGTTGGCGAGTGCCCACGAACACATCGTTTCTCAGCGGACCGTCCCCATTGTGGCGGCAAACAGCAGAACCGCTTGTTGTCAACACCATCGTCGGTTTGGATACTGATTTCTCGGCCACTGACGAGGAAAACTGGACCGACTATCTCAGGGAAGTTGCGCAACCGGCCAGTGAGTGATTCCGACGAATTCGGCGTTCAGATCCTCGCTCGCGGGCCGGTTGAAGGACCGCAAACCCGTTCCGCCGATAGAGTTCGTCTCGTCTCGGCTTCCGTCGTTGGCGCTTCTCGAGATAGGCCTGGCCTGGTGTTTCGCTCTTACAGATACGCATATCTCGCTTCCTCCGTGCAGACTGAGCAGCAAGATCGACTGCTAGCTTCATCACGATAGGATTGGAACAGCTCGTTCGAATGAACGCTTATAATAGGTAATCCATACCCCGTCGTTTTAAATGACATTGGAATCAAATTAATCTAATGACCGGAAGTAAATCCACGGGTTCCGGAACGGGCGTTGGATTGGTCACTTCTCTTGGGATCGTTGGCCGCTACTTCGTGATCCTCGGTACACCGCTCGTCCTCGCAGCTACATTCTGGTTCCATCCCCACGCAGGCGATGATATATACACGGAACTCGCGCCGGTTTCAGACACGTGGTTCTACGTCCACATTCTTCTGTTGCCGCTATTTGGTCTTCTTGGCATTGGCGTACACTTACTCTTGGCCGAATATGAAGGCCCTCTCGCGACGGTCGGACGGATCGGAAACGCAGCGTATCTTATTTGTTATACCGCGTTCGAATCGATCGCCGGAATCGCCACTGCCGTCGTCCTTCGCGAAGCACAACACCTTCCGCCCGAACAGCAAGAGGGCGTCGCAGCGGTCGTTCAAGTACTGTTCAACGACCCTCTCAACGGCGTTGCGGGAGTCTTGGCCCTGCTAGGGATCGTCGGTAATCTCGTTGCTGTTGTTTCACTCGCTGTCCTCCTGCGTCGTTCGGGTGCGCCGCTCGTCCCGCTCGTCCTGCTGGCTGGATTGCCCATAGGCATTACCACTCACGGATCGAATCCCACGGACGTACTTAGCATTCTCCTGTTCTTCCTCGCCATCGCGTGGCTCGAACTGAGTTGGAAGCCCAGCGAAAAACAGCAAATCAGGCGGACGACCTGACCGTCCGTTCCGTCGTCGATGAACGCTGTGGTGTTCGCCCCGTCGGAAGCGTTCTTCACGAGGTCGATCTTATCCGATCGTGACACGAAGAGTCGACTGGGCCGCGTGTGGGGCGGCTCTTTGTCGCAGAGAATCGGACGGTATTGTCCTGTTTTCGGCCGACTACGGCTTCCGCTCCGGAAGCGTCGCCGTCGCCGTCCCGGTAAGGAGCGTCGTCCCGCTCGCAGTCGTCGCCTCGATAGCTGTCTCGACGGTCCCGTCTCCTGCAACGTCGGTCACCTCGCCGGTTGCGACGATCGTCTCGCCGGGAAAGACCCGCGACTGGAATCGAACGCCGAACGAGGAGATAGCAGCGCGGCCGAACCAGTCGGTGACGACTCTCGACGCAACACCGGCCGTGAACATTCCCTGGCCGAAGACGCTCTCGTTGCCCGCACTGCGGGCATAGGGTTCATCGTAGTGTATCGGATTGAAGTCACCGCTTGCGCCGGCGTACGTGACGAAGTGGCGTCGTTCGAGTTCAGTAACGACGATTGTCGGGCCGGTCTGTCCCGGGACGAGATCCTGCGCTGATCGCGGTGAGACGACGGATTCGGGGTCGGGTGTCGCTGTTCCCGTGTCGTCGGATGGCTCGCCGCCAGCCGTCGGGCCGTCGTGGGTTTCGGTACTCTCGCTCTCGCTCTCGCCATCGTCGACGGCACCCTCCGTTTCGATGGCCGTCGCGCGGTCGGTGAGGACGAGTTCACCCGACTGGTCGCGGTACTCGGTTTCGAGCACGGCGAAGGTCATCGTGCCGGCGCGGCCGCCGTCGCGCTGGTAGACGTCGGTGAGCGTCGTCGTCCCGGTCAGTTCGTCGCCGACGAGCAGCGGGCGGGCGTACTCGTAGGCCTGTTCGCCGTGGAGGACGTACTCGGGGCGAAAGCCGAGGTCGAACCCGTAGTGCCCTTCGTCGATAGCGGCCCCATCGTCCGCCCGATACCGCGGAAAGCGCTTGACGCGCGGATACGTAAGCGGTGCCGGGACGGCGTCGAGGCCCTGCTCTCGGGCGACGGACTCGTCCCGGAACGCCGGGTTCGGATCCGTGATCGCGCGGGCGAACTCGGCGACTTTCCCGGCCTCGACGCGAAAGCCCTCGACCGTTCGGTGCGAGTCGCCGATCATCGCTTCGAGTTCAGCGAGCGGTTTCGTCGGCATCGCCATCACCTCCGTCGCGTCCTGTGGTGGGCATTGCCAGCAGGGTTCGTTCGACGAACTCATAAGCGTACGCCAACCGGTGGCTGGCGAGTTCTGTCGGGTGCGCGTTGGTTCTACTGCTAGTCTCGGTAACCGCCTCTGCGGGACGTGCGGAACGTCTATAGGGGGCGCTAGAGTATTCCTGACACATGTACGACGCAGTTATCGTCGACGCTGTCCGCACTCCGTTCGGCAATCGGGACGGCTCGTTCCGCGACACGCACCCACAGGACCTGGCGGCGAAGCCGCTCGAAGCGCTCGAGCGTCGAAACGAGTTCGATCCGGAGACGATCGAGGACGTCATCTACGGCTGCGTGACGCCGACCGGCGAGCAGGGAGCGAACATCGGCCGGCTGGCGCCGATGGTCGCCGGCTGGGGCGACGGGGTCCCCGGCGTCCAACTCAACCGCATGTGCGGGTCGGGCCAACAGGCGGTCAACTTCGCCGCGACGAACATCATGGCCGGCCAACACGACGTGCTGGTCGCCGGCGGCGTCGAACACATGACTCGCGAACCGATGGGCTCGGACGGCGACGGCGTCACGGACACGTACTTCGAGTACTTCGAGGAGGTTACCACCCAGGGCGAGGGTGCAGAACGGATCGCCGAAGACTACGGGTTCACCCGCGAGGAGCTAGACGAACTCGCCGTCGACTCCCAGCGTCGCTGGGCCGAAGCCTGGGATGCCGGCCACTATGACGACCAGGTCGTTCCCGTCGAAACCGAACTCGACGGGGAGGAAAGCGAGTCGGATAGTCGAACGGAAAGTGAGACGGTCCGCGTCGAGCAGGACGAACACCCGCGACCGGATACCGATCTCGAGACGCTCTCGGAACTGCCGCTCTCGTTCCGCGAGGAGGGCACCGGCGTCCTCCATCCGGGCAATTCCTCGGGCATCGTCGACGGCTCGTCTGCCCTGCTGCTCGCGAGCGCCGAGGCCGCCGAGCGCCACGGCTGGGAGCCGATGGCCCGCATCGTCCAGACGGAAGTCGTCGGCGTCGACCCGATCACGATGCTCACCGGCCCGATTCCCGCGACGGAGCAGGTTCTGGAGACGGCCGACATGGAACTCGAAGACATCGATCTCTTCGAAGTCAACGAGGCCTTCGCTTCCGTCGTCGCAGCCTGGCTCGCGGAAACCGGCGTCTCCTGGGAGCGAGTCAACGTCAACGGCGGTGCCATCGCCCACGGCCACCCGCTCGGGGCGACCGGTGCCATGCTGCTGACGAAACTGGCACACGAACTCGAGCGAACCGGACAGGACACGGCCCTGTCGACGATGTGTATCGGGTTCGGACAGGGGATCGCGACGATCATCGAGCGAGTCTGAGGTCGCTTTCCCTCGCCGCGCGCTTACTCGTCGAGTTCGTCGACCCGCAGGTCCTCGTCGAACTGGAGGGTGTTCTCGATTTCGTCCTCGTCGACGTCTTCGAACGCCCAGCGAGCGATCGAGCGGCGGTGGACTTCGTCCGCGCCGTCGACAATACGGAACGCGCGGACGTTCTCGTAGAAGTGCGCGATCGGGAGGTCTTTCCCGATGCCGTTGCCCCCACAGCATTGCAGCGCGAGGTCGATCGTCTCCTGCGTGACGTTCGCGGTGAACATCTTCGCCATCGCGACCTCGATGCGGGCGTCGCTGCGGTCGAGTTCGCGGGCGGCGTGGCGGACCATCGTTCGCGCGGCGTGGAGTCGGGTTTCGGCGTCCGCGATCCGGTGGCGAAGCGCCTGCTTTTCTTCGAGCGTCGTGCCGAAGGCCTCGCGTTCGCTGAGGTAGGCCTTCGCGATGTCGAGCGAGCGCTCGGCCATGCCGGAGTAGCGCATGCAGTGGGTGAGCCGGCCGCCGCCGAGTCGCATCTGAGCGATCTGGAAGCCCTGGCCGGCTTCGCCGATGGTGTTCTCGACGGGAACGCGGACGTTCTCGAACTTCACTTCGGCGTGCCCGCCCTCGCGTTCCGTGATGCCGTGGCCGCCGAGGTGGGGGACGTTTCGGACGACGGTGACGCCGGCAGCGTCGGCGGGAACGAGGATGATCGAGGTGCCCTCGTAGGGGTGGGCGTCGAGGTCCGTTCGGGCCATGACCAGGTAGAAGTCGGCGTTCAGCCCGTCCGAGGTCCACCACTTGTGGGCGTTGACGACCCACTCGTCGCCGTCTCGAGTGGCCGTACTCTGGAGCATTTTCGGGTCGGAACCCCCTCCCTGTCGCGGCTCGGTCATCGCGAACGCCGAACTGATATCGCCCTGCACGAGCGGGCGAAGCCACCGCTCTTTCTGTTCGTCGGTACCGACCATCTCGAGCGTGTGCATGTTCCCCTCCTGGGGCGCATTGGCTCGGAGCGCGAGCGCGCCGATAAGCGACCGGCCGACCTGTTCGAACGAGGGGAGCATGTCGCTGAAGTCGAGCCCTTGGCCGCCGTACTCCGCAGAAACCTGCGGAGCGAACAGTTCGCGTTCTTTCGCTTGCTCCCAAAGATCCTCGATTTCGGCCATCGGAATCGGTTCCTGCGTCGCAAGCGCCTCTCGCTCGCGCGGGATGACGACTTCGTCCATGAACGACGCGACCCGGTTCGAGACGGCTTTTGCCGTATCGGAGTCGTGGTATTCCATACCCAGTCATTCCCATACTCCATTGTAAATGTACGCGCCCCGTCCAGCCACCATTGTAAACACAATCGATTCGGTCGAATTCGGATCTGACGGACGGTTACCTCCCCCATCGCACCGCACTTCGGCCCTGTCGCCGTTCTGCTGCCATCCGACGTGTCGGTCCGGGGTACGTTTTAATATTGGCACATGATACACAGGAACATGGAACTGGACGAGACGAGTAGTACCGCCAGGGAGGGCAATGCTGCACGGATACACGACGAAACGGCTCGCCATCACGGCGACGCAGTTGCCATCGAGTACCACGGAACGGAACTCACGCACGACGAACTCCGCGAGGAGAGCGCTCGGTTTGCCGGCGGACTGGCCGACCTGGGCATCGAACCCGGCTCGGTCCTCCTCCAGTACGTGCCGAACTGTCCCGCAGCCCTGATCGGCTCGCTCGGCGCGCTCAAAGCCGGCGTCGCCGTCTCCCCGGTCAACCCGCAGTACCGCCGCCGTGAACTCGCCTCCCAGCTCGAAGATACCGGCGCGACGGCGGTCTTGACCCACGCTGCGCTGGTTCCCCACCTGCGAGAAGGACTCGCGGCCGTCGACGCCGATCCGGCCGTTATCAGCGTTGCAAGCACCGACGACGACGTTCACACCTTCGAGTCAGTTCGCGGCGAGGAACGGATCGTCGAGCGAGCCGCCGATGATATTGCACTGCTCCCGTACACCTCCGGGACGACCGGCAAGCCGAAGGGCGTCCACTTGACCCATCGGAATTTTCGAACCCAGCTGTTCTCGACCCTCTCTCAGGAACAGTCTCTCGCACCCGAGACGGTCCGCAGTCTCGCCTGGCTTCCGCTGTATCACATCACCGGCTTTACGCACACCGCATGGCAGCCCCTCGTCCGCGGCGGCCGGGTGTTCCTGCGCAGCGCCGCAAACTGGGACGCCGACGCGGCGATGTCGCTGATCGAAACGGAGGCGATCACCCACTTCATCGGCGTCACCGCCATGTACGTCGACATGGTCGCGAGCGACGAGTTCAGCTCGTTCGATCTCTCGAGCCTCGAAACGGTCAGCGAGGGTGGGGCGAAGCTCTCCGTCGCCGTCCAGCAGCAGTTCGAGGAGACCGCCGGCGTCGACATCCAGGAGGGGTACGGTCTCACGGAAACGCACGGCGCGACCCACAGTCAGTCGAACTCGACGTTCGGGCCGCGCCACGGGACGATCGGGCAACCGCTACGGATGACCGACTGCAAGATCGTCGACGACGGTGGCGAAGAGGTTCCGCCGGGCGAGGCAGGTGAACTCCTCGTTCGCGGCCCGCACGTCATGACGGGCTATCACGACCGGCCGGACGCAACCGCAGCCGCGTTCACCGACGACGGCTACTTCCGGACCGGCGATATCGCCCGCCGGGACGACGACAACTACTACGAGATCGTCGATCGGAAAAAGCACGTCATCGTCACCGCCGGCTACAACGTCTATCCGAGTGAACTCGAAGAACTCCTCGCCGAACACNGGCATTCCGGACGAACGGCGCAACGAGGTCCCCAAGGCGTTCGTCGTCCCGACGCCGGACTCCGAGCCCGGTGTCGATATCACCGAATCGGACATCACGGAGTATTTCCTCGACACCATTGCAGCCTACAAGCATCCCCGAGAGGTCGAGTTCATCGACGAACTCCCGCGGACGGCCTCGGGAAAGATCCGGAAATTCAAATTGGCGACGGGTCACGGATCGATAGACGGCGAGTGACGTGTCGTTGTGAACGCCCTCGCTATTTACAGGTAATTTCTCGTATTCGTATCGCGTTCTATAGAGACGGGCCGCGGGCGAGGATACTGATATACTGATACCACTTCCACAGTCTGTGTGCCCCTCGCTCTAGCACTGGGTTTTCAGCAAGTGGTTCTCTATGGTATCGACACTAATCGGTGGTATTACGGTATCTGACCGAAACGAACGGCTATGAGCGAAGCGGACGCTGTCGATCGCGTTGCGGAGCCGGCTACCGTCTCCACACTTACCGAGGAGTTTCGTGCACTCGGCGTCGGGGCCGGCGAGGTGGTGCTCGTCCACTCGTCGCTGTCGTCGCTCGGCTGGGTGGCAGGCGATGCCCAGGCCGTCGTCGAAGCCCTTCGAAATGCGGTCACGCCCAGTGGGACGCTCGTCATGCCGACGCACACGACACAGTATTCCGACCCTGCTGTCTGGTCGAACCCGCCCGTTCCGGACGACTGGGTCGACACCATCCGCGCGTCGCGACCACCGTTCCGACCGGCCGTCACTCCGTCGCGAGGAATGGGTGCGATTCCGGAGTGTTTCCGAACCTACGACGATGTCGTCCGGAGTTCGCATCCGGTCTACTCGTTCGCCGCGTGGGGTGCGGACGCCGAGGCGGTCGTCTCCGAGCACGGGCTCGATTACGGACTCGGCGAGGACTCCCCGCTGGCGACCATCGCTGAACTCGGCGGAACGGTCTTGCTCCTCGGCGTCGGCCACGATTCCAACACGTCGTTGCACCTCGCGGAATATCGCGCTGCACTCGAGCGGGAGACGACGAGAAATACCGTCCCGATGCTCGAGGACGGCGACCGAGTGCAGCGGGAGTACGTGGACATCGCCCAGTCGACCGACGACTTTCCCGAAGTCGGGGCGGCGTTCGAACAGCAGGGAGGATCAGCAGTGACGACGGGGACCGTCAGTGTGGCGACGGCTAGGCTCCTGTCCCAGCCGGAACTCGTCGACTTCGCTGTCGACTGGTTCGAGGCGAATCGGTGATGCGGTCGGCCGCGAGCGGCGGTGAGTCGTGGGCCGACCGGTGAGCAAGACGCTGGCGAGTTGGGAGAGCGAAACAATAACTCATAAGCCAGTCTGTCGCTAACCCACAGGTGGATCCGCAGTCCCGTGGTGTAGTGGCCAATCATCTGAGCCTTTGGAGCTCAGGACGGCGGTTCGAATCCGCCCGGGACTATGAACTCGAGGTTTGAATCCTGACAGCCGTGAGCGGAGGCAGTGAGGCGGGTTTCCACGGCGAGATACGAAGTGCTGCGTTCTTGAATTGTATACGAATTTGAAGCGGCCGTGGTGAATACAGACACAGCAGTGATTGAACGTCGGCTCTCACTTCTCTCGGAGATAGCCCCTTAGATTGGCTTTGGCAGTCGTTTCATTCCACTACCTGAAACGGCCTTTGGTCGGAAGAAGTCAGTTGTAGGTGTTCTATGACGGACTAAGTTGACTTCGAGGACAGGAGATACCCACCAATACCGAACGAGATAACTGCGAGGAGGCTGGCTGCAAGGCGAAGCAATTGCGGAGTCGCACCGAGCGGCGGTGGCCCCTTTGAAAGCGTCATTAAATCGTAGCGCTGGACTTGTTCGCGGTGCTGCTCATACTCTTCGTCATTTTCGCTCGGGCCTCGATTGGACGGCTCATCCGCTGGCGGGAGATCGGCATCATCCGGTCGTTCAATCGCAATAAACCCGGGTTGGTGTTCCGGATTCTCATCCTGACGTTGTGCAAGTTCTACACTAGTCATGTAGTCGAATTCAGGGGCTCCCTGCTCTGTCGAGACGCGATACTCGCCGCCATTTTCGAGGGCTTGGACGTACAATTCTTGTCCCTTCTCGGAGAGGTTATCGTATTCGACGATCTTGGTACCCTGTTCTTCGAGCTGTTCTTGTCCGTCAGAGGTCGAATCCCTCGTGTCGTGAGTGAGCACCGCCTGCACCGGGAATAGAGCCGGCACAGTAAACAGGACGATCGCAAGGACAACGAAGGCCGTACCGAGTTTGTTGCGTGTGTTCATAGGGATCACTCTAGATCGGTTCGTTTGAACGCCCAGAATCCGACGAGAAGCGGGACAACAAGCCAGAACGCCAAAATGACAAGCGAGAACTCATCAGTCAGGTATACCGGCAGGTTGAGGTCAACGTCGGTTGCCCACATGGGTTCGTCTCCGTCCAGATTCGTAGCGCTGTCGCGGAACAATTGCTGTTCTAACCGATTGGGAACCACAAGATTAATCGCCTTCTGATATGCGAGGAACGGACTCGTGTACTGGACGGCGTTATAGAGATCAGGATTGCTCTCCATTCCCAGTAGCGACGTGTGAATTCCCTGAACCACGGTTTTAACCTGGATATCAGGGAACACGTAGAGAATGACCAAGACAAAATATGAAGCAAGTGCATTGGCGATAGCGCGGCTTCGGGAGGCTGCGGCTGCCGATACTGCGACGGCGATACTGACAAACACTGACCCGTAAAGAATCGTCAGTAGGAGGGTCCCGGCGATAACGCCGAGAGGGAACACGCCGTGTTTCGTCAGTGAAACGCTACTGGCAGCGATATACATGAAGACAACGCCTGAGGCGACGATGGCTAGTCGGCTCAGAAGCTTTCCAGTGAAGACGTCCCGTCGGGTATTCGGCAGGGAAAGTAAGAACTTGATCCCGCCGCCCTCACGTTCCCCAGCGATGGCCATGTACGTCGCAGTCAAAGCAATGATGGGCAGCAGGACTGCTAGTATCTGTGTCAACGTTCGGAACAGGCCTTGGACAGCCTCCACCTCGGTTTGCCTAAAGGCCTGGTTGCCGTAGGCCAGTACCACGGCAACCAACCCCAGTAGGACGGCAGCAGCCCAGAGTGATTTGGACCGCCGTGCTCCCTTAAAATCCTTTTTTGCGACGGTGAGCCAGCTCATACTGGCACCTCCTCGAACTCGGTGTTCGCCTCTTCCTGAGCCATCCCGTCACGACCACCGCTGGTATACTGGTTGAACAGTTCCTCGAGCGACGTCTCATCGACAGAGATGTCCACGACATCGGCTTGGTCGTCGACCTGTCTGACTATATCGGCCTTGACCGCTGGATCAGCACAGTACGCGGTCAGCGTTGTTCCCTCGATAAGTACCTCACTGACGGCGTTGAGATCGTCGACAGCATCTCTCGTCGGCTGCGTTGCACACTCCAGCATGATGCTTTCACGGCCGCCTGCCTTCTTTCGGAGTTCCTTTATCGTATCCATCGCTACAAGTTGACCCTCGGTCATGACGCCAACTCGATCGCAGACCGCTTCAACCTCCGAGAGAAGATGACTCGAAAAGAACACGGTTGTTCCGTTGTCAGCTCGATCACGGATCAACGAGCGCATGCGTTGGATCCCATTGGGGTCGAGTCCTGCGGAGGGTTCATCGAGGATAAGGAGATCGGGATCGTTGATCAAGGCCATGCCGAAGGCAAGACGCTGTTGCATTCCCGTGGAATAACTGGAAGCTTTCCGGGCCGCGTCGTCACGGATACCAACGGTGTCGAGTATCTCGTCAGGGTCGTCGTCAGCTGCCTTCGTCTCGATAGTCCACTCAATGTATTCGCGGCCGGTCAGGTGGTCGTCAAATTCGTATCCTTCTGGAAGGACGCCGATACATTCGCGGATCGCAGCAGTTTCTTCTTGGGCGTCCATCCCGAGGACCTGTGCGGATCCTTCTGTTGGCCGGATGAAGTCGAGCAACATGTTAATCGTCGTTGATTTCCCAGCTCCGTTCGGGCCGAGAAAACCGAATATCTCTCCTTTCTCAATAGAAAGGTTAAGATCATCAACAGCGACCATGTCATCGCCGAATTGTTTCGTCAATCCATTCGTCTGGATGGAGGGCATAGTTCGGTCTCTACTGAACCACTATAGTGTCTAAGTTCTTTCCGTTTCAAGCGAATTTCATATGTGCCTATCTTTGAACGCTGAGATAACGGATAGAATCCTCTGGCAAGTTCGCGCGTGCAGTGAGCACGTGAAGAACGGGACTTCAACAAAGCCGGCTGATATGGACGTTTCTGCTTCGATGCTTGGTGGTAATCCGTTTACTTCTGACGAGGAACGGGATCTGTTTCGGAGTCCTTTATCAGAGTTCAAAGCTGGGATGACTGGGATGACTGGGAGATTCAATATTCGGAGGACGGCGACGGTGATGGACCATGTAGACGAACGCCCGACTCACCAGCGTCACGGCATTTTAAGATGCAACACTCGGAACGCCAGCCCCGCTCGGAATTATCTTGTTGCGACCAATTCCGCGGGCGGCGAACCCGCTCGTAACTAGTTTGGCGCGACCGAACTCTTAGAAACGAGTTCTTCCAGTCGATTCGCCGGCCGTTCTAGCGCGAGTTCACCGGCGGCCGGAACGGCAGCGAGTGGGCCGGGGAAGGCTAAGTCCGTCAACGGTGTCGTCCCTTCCAGAAGATCAAATGAGTCGATCGACAGTCTCGACGCTTACGACTTCGGTCACGGAGCGCGATCATAGCCGCGGACCGGACGATGCGCCGTTGACGCTCGTACAGTACGCTGACTTCGAATGTCCGTCCTGCGGGAACCTATACGACGTCCTCGAGCGGCTACAGAACCAACTCGGCGATCAGTTTCGAGTCGTCTTTCGCCACTTTCCGCTCACGTCGGTCCATCCGCATGCGCTGCGCGCTGCAGAAGCGGCCGAGGCGGCCGCCGCCCAGGGAAAGTTCTGGGAGATGCACGACGTTCTCTACGAGAACCAGGGGGCGCTCGCGGCGGACGACCTGGTTCGTTACGCCGCCGAAATCGGGCTTGATACGGATCGATTCGTCCGCGAGTTAGAGAACGGCGTCCACCAGGAACGCATCGAGGCGGACGTTTCAAGCGGTGCCCAGAGCGGCGTCGACGGGACGCCGACGGTCTTCATTAACGGCCGTCGGTACGATGGGCCTGCCGAACTCGACGCGCTGCACGAGGCGATCGTTCGGGCGGGAGATATCACCGCTATCCAGGCGTCGATCCGGCATCGCGGGAGGGCGCTGCGCGATACGATCGACCGTTCACAAAGCGGGGCCCCGGCCGCGGGTGCGGCCATTCGGGATTACTTCTCGGCGGACGAGATTTTCCAGCGGATCGTCGCCACCGCCGACGAGGAGTTCAGTCGGAGCAATCGTCTGTTATTCATGAGTGGGCTGGCAGCCGGGTTCGCGGTGACGCTGACGTTTCTTGCGCGGTCGGCGGTTACTGCGGCTGTTC
Organism: Natrialba asiatica DSM 12278; assembly: GCF_000337555.1. Classification (GTDB taxonomy): domain Archaea; phylum Halobacteriota; class Halobacteria; order Halobacteriales; family Natrialbaceae; genus Natrialba; species Natrialba asiatica. The sequence continues at coordinate 113,554 of NZ_AOIO01000029.1, forward strand.
CGTCCGATTCGGGGGAGTTGATCGGGAATCTGTTCTATCCGGTCGGCTTCGTACTCATCGTGATGGGGCGGTATCAACTCTTCACCGAGAACACGCTCACGCCGGTCACGCTCGTGTTGACGCGCATCGCGAGTGTACGAAACCTACTTCGACTGTGGGTGGTTGTTATCGTTGCGAACGTTCTCGGGGCGGCTCTCGGCGCTCTCGTCCTTGCGACCACGGGTGTGTTCACGTCCGAAGCTGCCACGGTTGCACGGGGGTTCGGCGAACACGCGTTTGCGACCGGCTGGTGGGATCTCTTTTTCAAGGCGGTGTTCGCGGGGAACATCGTTGCAGCGATGGTCTGGCTGGTGCACGCGAGTCAGGATACGACGGCGCGCTTTCTGATCATCGTTTTTCTCATGTTCTTGATCCCGGCGACCGATCTGTTCCACTGTATTACTGGCATGTGCGAGGTGCTTTACTTCGTCTTCCGCGGGCAAGAAACGCTCTGGGCTGCCATTGTGGAATTCTTCGTTCCGGTTACGCTCGGCAATATCGTCGGCGGCGTCTTGCTGGTTGCACTGCTCAACTACAGCCAGACGGCCGAGCGGCAATACCCGGATCGAGATGCGAGCCAGCTCAAACTCTCTTGGGCGGAGTGGCTATACAGCCGACAGACGGGTCACCCTCAGTCGCCATCGTTCAGTGGCGAGAACGACGACGAATTGACTGAGTAAGATGGAGCGGGAACCGATACTGCAGTTGGCAGACGGAGAGTTCACTAGTCGGGAGCCATTGCAAGATTTCGGTTTTGAGGGGTTTAACGAACAGATAATGAAGGGCACCGTCTCCGTTGGCTTGAACTAAGACGCGTGCTCGTATCGGCCGGCGAGTGGCTGTGGTCCGTCGCAGACTGGACGCAGTACCGGTCGGGCTAGCACAGCAGTACCACATACTAGAGGCATGATACGATGAGTCGGACGTCTAGCCGCGACGAGATGGTATCGAACGAGAACAATACGGACGGCGAGTCGAGTTCACTCGAGACCTTGGTGATCGGCATCGACGCGGGTTGTTTGCCGGTGTTCGAGCGGTTGTTCGAAGACGATCGGATTCCGACGATCGAACGGCTGTGTTCCGATGGCGTCACTGCGCCGCTCGAGTCGCAGATTCCGCCGTGGACGCCGAGTGCTTGGCCCTCGGTGTATACCGGCGTCAATCCGGGAAAGCACGGGGCGATCGGATTCGTCGGCTACGATGGATACGATTGGCACGTGACGAGCAACGACGACGTTGCCGCACAGCCGTTGTGGACGTTGCTGGACCAGCAGGATCGGTCGAGCGTCGTCGTCAACGCGCCGGTGACGCATCCGCCGGACGAGTTCGATGGCGCGGTCATTCCCGGGTTCCTCGGCCCCGAAGACCCGCAGTGTCATCCGGCGGGACTGTTAGCGGAGGTTCGGGAGGCGATCGGCGAGTATCGGGTCTATCCGAACTACACGCGTGATGACGAGTCGGTTCCGGAGTCCGTGAAGATGGCGGAGTACCAGCAACTGGCTCGTATGCGCGGAGCGGCCTTTCGCTATCTGGTCGACGAGTACGACCCCGACTTCGGGTTCTTGCAGTTCCAGAAGACGGATACGGTCTTCCACGAGTTCGCGGGAGACGAAGAGAAGGTCGAGACGATATACGAGGCGACGGACGAGGAGATTACGCGCGTTCTCGAGGCCTGTGATCCGGATCGGGTCTTCCTCGTGAGCGATCACGGCATGGGGCCGTACGAGGGCTACGAGTTCAGGCTGAACGAGTTCTTGCGCGACGAGGGATTCCTGGAGACGACGACGAGCGGAAAAGGGATGCCGTCGTGGACGCCGATGCGGCGGCGGCTCCGTGAGGGCGAGGAGTACGATACCTGGGAGCCGGGGACGGTCGCTCGGGCGGCGTCGGTCGCCGCGCAGTTCGGGATTACTGCCAGCCGGATTCGGACGGCGCTCGAGCGCGTCGGACTCGCCGATCTGGCCATCAAGTACGCGCCAAGCGGTGTGTCGCGGACGGCAAACGAGCAGGTCGACTTCAGCTCGTCGAAGGCCTACGTCCGCGCTCGCACTGAACTCGGCGTTCGGATCAACCTCGCGGGGCGTGAACCGATGGGCGTCGTTCCCCCATCGGAGTACGAGACCGTTCGCGAGGAGTTGATCGAACTGCTTCGCGGCGTCGAAACGCCGGACGGCGAGTCGTTCTTCGAGACGGTCGAGCCGCGCGAGGAGTACTTCCACGGCGAGCACGTCGAGGAGACGGTCGATATCGTCACGATTCCGACGGATTTCGAGCACACGATTTCGGAACAGTTCCGCGAGAACGCAACGACCTACTTCGGCCCGGTCGAGCCGTGGAATCACAAGCTCGATGGGGTGTTCGTCGCTCTGGGCGAGGGGATCGACGAGACTGCCACACTCGAGCGGGCGCATCTGTTCGACGTTGCGCCCACGGTCATGGCTGCGATGGGGGTTCCCTACAGTGATCGGATGGACGGTGAGGTCGTTTCGGCCGTCGAACCGACCGACGCGATCGAGTATCCGGAGCACGAGGGTCGAGCGAGCAGCGGACTGACACGGGGAAACGAACGGGACCAGAATCAGAGCCGGGACCAGGACCAGGACCAGGACCAGACTGGACCCAATGCCGACGACGACGTGACGGAGCGACTTGCCGATCTTGGCTACCTCAATTGACTCCACCGGGACAGCCGTCCCAGTGTGACCGACGTGGCGTAGTTGTACGCACAGCCGGGTCGGGTCTTTCTCTCACTCAGTTGCCCCCGTATGACCGTTTCACCGGTTACGGTCAGTACAACGGCGCTTAGTGACACGATAAGTATGAGTTAGTCAAGCTGAGTGTCAGGCAAACGGTTACATGGGGTTCATTGCAGAGATCAACGTCGCTCACGACGAACTCGTATTGGTACCAACTATCGAGCGACATCCGAACGTCATGATTAGATACGAGTACGAGGTCGAAGCCGACGACGCGGTAACGTACTTCGTCTCGCTGTTTACCGACGAGTACGAGCGACTCGAAGCCTCGATGGAGGCCGATCCGACCGTCTCCGATCCGATCCGCGTTGCGACGTTCGACAACCGAGTGATCTACCGCGTCCAACTCGAGACCGAGCGTGAACTCGTGCCGGAGCGCTGTGCCAAGCACGGGCTGTTCGTCTTTACGATCACGAGCGGTTCAGGCGGCTGGAACGCCCGCGTTCACTTTCCGGACCGGGAGGCGCTGATGGAGTTTCGGGAGTACTGTCGTGAGCAGGACATCTCGTTTCGGGTGGACCAGTTGTACGAGTCGTCGGCTTCGGACGACGGAACGTACTTTCTGACTGAGCAGCAACACGAGATCCTGTCGCTTGCGTACTATGCGGGGTATTACGACATTCCGCGAGAGGCGACGCAGGACGATCTAGCGGAGCAGCTTGATATTACTGATTCGGCAGTCTCACAGCGGTTGCGGCGGGCTGTCGCGGAGTTGATCGGTGCGACGCTTGATGACGATCGGACGCCGGACGAGTCCAGTCCGAGCAACGACTGAGGAGCGGTATACTGGGCAGTTGTCGGCTTTGGTGCCGACTAGGCGCGCGTTTCGAGTGCCTCGTGACCGGACGCGTTCGAAGAGCGAAAGGGTATGACTGTAATCGGTGACTGTAGTGGCTACTCGGGGCGACTCGTCCCAGGTAGCGTTTCCTCAGGATTCAGCGACTATCTGTTTGTTCGATAGGTGAGCCCGCGTTTAACCGGGAGTTTGTCGGTGTTGGCATCCGATAAGATACGTAGTTGAGTAACGGCAATGACGGATTATCTGGGTATTATACGCGCCATAGGATCGGCGATCAATCGCGCTTGTTACGGCCTATCAAAGGCGATACCCGTAGAATTGCAACACGTACAATAGTTGCAATTCTCACGTCAGTAATGGTCATCTTCTCAGAGGATTGTCGTATCAAACTTAAAGGCTTGCTATCCGAATCCATAGATACTCGGACCAAAGATTACTCAAGTAACTTGGCTATCAATGTCGAAACGAAGTGGTATGCGGAACGCGATTCGGGGAAGTGGGGATGGATGGAACGATTCGGCGACAGCATCTGACGACGCTGCTGCGACAGCGACGGGGGGATCTGGCTCGAGTGGTGGGTCCGGCCGGTCGCGACGGACGTTCTTGCAAGGTGTCTCGGTTGCCGGCGCAACGGCGCTTGGCCTCGGAGCGGCAACGACGAACGGCGCGGCCGTACACGAGTACGGTGAAGAGTTCGATAACGTTGTTAACGTCGTCGACGCGGGGATGGACAACACCGGGCGGAGATCGATTACGCCTGTACTCGAGGACCTTCGTGCGGACAACACGTTGCTGATCTTCCCCGAGGGCGAATACTACATCGACGAACAGTTCCGGTTTACCGGATTCGAGAAGTTCGGTATGGTCGGGGATGGAGCGACGCTCGTGCCGGCGAACTATCACGAGTTCGATGGTCCGCAGTTTCGGTTATTCCGTCTCGGCGTCTCCTATAGACCGGGTGGTCACCTGCTGTTCGCAGGGTTCGACGTCGACCAGACGGCACCGGATACGGGGATTCGGGTCATCGAGGCGACAGCCGAAGACCACCTCGAAGTACGGGACGTGACGATTCACGGCGAACACGACAGCGGGACGTGGGGTCCTGGTATGTTCGCCATGGCCGATCCGGACGGTTACGGCATCATCGAACGATTCCGTGCGCCCGACGGCGGCGTCCACGCGGATCAGACGCCCAACGCGGGGAATATCTGGCGCGGTCCGATCGGGATCGAAGCGAACACGAACGTCGGTCACCTCGAGTTCAGCGATTGTGAACTCGGCGGCTTCCCGGACAACGGGCTGTACGCGATTAACGAGGAGGGGACGATCGTCGTCGACGGCGGCGAGTTCAGAAACAGCAACGGCGCGAACGTTCGCGTCGGCGGTGAGGGAAGCGTCGTCAGGAACGCGACCGTCGAAATCGATCGGACGCGGTCGTACGACCGCGGACAGCGGGGCGTTCGACTCGAGAACGGGAAGAACCTCCAGATCGACGACGTCGATATCTCGATCACGTCGCTCCAGCCGACCAACCACGCGCTTTCGGTGATGAACACGTGCGAGTCCTCGAAGATCAAAGACACGAACATCGAGATCAGCGGCGATCGAGTCAACCACGGGATCGTCGTCTCGCCGGAAGCGGGCTACACCTACATCTACGACGGCGAGATCGATTACAACGCCGCGGGTGGGTATCCGCTGTGGATTCGAGACAGCGACCGGGACGAACGGGTACTCGTCGAACTCCTCGATATCTACGGCGAGGCCGGCGTCACCTCGGCTGGCTTCCGTGACGACATCCGGTGCAGCCGGGACAACTGTCGGTTCAGTCACGTCTCCGTCGACCAACCGGGTCGCAACGGTGCCGACCGGAACGCCGTCTTCCTCAACGGGAACGACGCGACCTTCTACGAGTGCACCTTCCGTGCAAACCAGTACCCGTACATCGACAACGGCGACGGGAACCTGCTCCGGAACTCGACGGTCGAATCCTACGAGGGCCAGGAGGGTATCCGACTCTATCCCGGCATCGATAACCCCCAGTTCAAAGTGAACGAAATCGTCAACGGAATCGACGACCTCGGTGCGGACGACGTCGTCACCTGGAACAATACGATCGTGTAGCGAAAGTGCAACGCGAACGGGTGTGACTCGTAACCGCTGCACTCTCGTTCTCGGTATCGGTATCGGTATCGGTCTCGTTTGAGCCGAGTTCGAGTCACGCTCAGACGGTCATCTTCGGCGTACCCGCAACCCGTTCTGCGGTTGTGCCGGGAAATCGGTACAGCAGTCCGTCTCAAACCACACTGACGACTGCCCACAACCGAGAAGACGACGAGCGACTGCTACTCGCTCGTCGCTCGAATCGCATCTCGGAACGTCACGACCTGGAGACCGAGTTCGTCGATCCACTCGAGGGTCTCGCGGATGCGGTCGGCCGTGACTTCTTCTTTGAACGTGTGTGCACCCAGGATCGCGATGTTTTCCTGTCTCGCGACTCGATCGAGTTCGGTCTCGATCGTCTCTTGATTGGTGAACTCGACGAAGTAGGTTCGGTGCGTATCGAACGGATCGAACGCGTCACGGTCGTTGTGCATCGAGTCCGGATTCACGTTCGCGATTCCGTCGTAGTACTCCTTTGCGTGCTCGATTGCCCACTCGTCGACGACATCGTAGGGCGCAAGCAGCGTATCGACTGTCAGGCCGTGGTCCTCGAGCGTGTTCTTTGACGTTTCGAGGAACTCGCCCATGACGTCGTCGGGGTATCGCTCGACGGCCTCCCCTGCACTGAAGGACTCGCCCAGCGCCTCGTCGAGTTCGAGATAGCCGCCGGTGCCGTCCGTGTTCGAGTTGACGACCGTCCGGCGAACGCTCGTGTCGCCGTCCGTGATTTCGATCTCGTTCCCGTGGTTGAAGCCGTGGTTGCGCTCTTCGGGGTAGATACGGGTATCGTCCGCCGTGGCATCCTCGACGAGTTCGAACTCGCCGAGTGCGGTGTGGGAGGTCGTGTGGGACATGATCTCCCAGCCGGCGGATTCGAGTTCGTCGAGGTGCTCGACGGTCATCCAGTCGGAGCCATCGAAGTCTTGACGTCCCATCCACTCGGTGACGATGCCGGTGCTTGCGGGCGCGTCGAACTCTTGGTGGACCGGAAATGCGGTCTCGTAGTCTGCCATCGGACCGTCGTCGTAGACGAACACGACGGCTCCGCCGTCGATCGTTGGTACGTCTTCGCTATCGGTCTCGTCGCCGGTTCCGTCGGTTTCGTTTCCGTTTCCGGATTCGTTTCCGTTCTCGCCGCCCGGTCGAATCGCGCTACAGCCAGCACCCAGTCCGAGACAGCTGACACCAGCCGTGGCGATGAGGTGGCGTCGCGTCAGTCGGCGACCTGTCGAATCTCTCTCCATCGGTTAGTGTCACGGTCGTGGGTACAGTCCTATACTTATCAGTCCGGTAATCGCGCCGTCGACGGCCAATCACGTTGCACGTCTCGTTTAACCGCGGTATAATAAGGCCGCCGTAGCGGCATCGCTTCACCACTGTGGCTTTCGCTCGCGAGTTGTCGGTTGGTCGACCGAGAAATTCGATCATCGGACGGCGGTCGCTGGAGGACAAGCAATGAACAGAAGTCTCGCTAGCGGTATCTTTTCGGTCGTCAGCACAAAAGTTATCGTTCTCGTCGTCACGGCACTTTCGACGCCGCTTCTGTACCGGTTTCTCGGTGCGTCGGGATTCGGTGACTACTCGTTCTTGATGTCGGTGTTCGCGATCTACATGATCTTCGTGAGCTCCGGTATCACGGATGGTGTGCGGAAGTTCCTCGCCGAGGACCGACCGAAAGCGAACTGGCGCAAACACGTCGTCGGCTACTACTTTCGTCTTGCACTCGTCCTTTCGGCCGCTGGAGCAGTGCTCATGCTTCTTGCCGCCTATTTCGACCTCGTCGGGAGTGCCTTCGGCGGCGGGTTGTCGCAGTACTTCTACGCGCTCGCACTGCTCGTCATCACCGCCCAGTTTCGTGACTACGCTCGCAAGACCCTCATGGGATTCGGCCTCGAACGCTACTCCGAACCGCTGAAAGTCCTCGACAAGGTCGGCTTCGTCATCGTCGCCATCCCGCTTGCCTACCTCGGTGCTGGCGTTTTCGGCGCACTCGTCGGCCACCTCGTCGCGAGTATCCTCGTCGCGGCCGTCGGTCTCGTCCTCATTCACCGCCGCGTTCCGCTTTCGTCGGTGTTCGACCGACCCGGCGATAACTTCCCCCGGAAGACGATGCTCACGTTCAACTCGATGAGCATCGCGCTCGTCTTCCTCCTGATGTCGCTCTATCACATCGACATCATCATGCTCCAGCAGTTCCGCACGAGCGCCGACGTCGGGAACTATCGCGCCGCCCTCGCTATCGCCGAGTTCCTCTGGTTCGTCGGCATCGCCCTCCAGACCGTGTACGTTCACTCGACGTCCGAACTCTGGTCGCAGAACCGCCACCGACAGATTACTGAACTCGCCTCCCGGACGACCCGCTATACGTTTCTCCTAACGGCGATTATGGCTGTCGGCCTCGCGTCACTCGCCGATGTCGCCATCCCCATTTACTTCGGTTCCGAAGCGAAGCCGGCGATTGAGCCCCTCCTCCTCCTCCTCCCCGGTGCGCTGGGATTCGCACTGGCGCGCCCGATCCTCGCCATTTCGCAGGGGAACGGCAAACTCCGGTATCCGGTTGCGGCAACCGGAGCTGCAGCCGGCATCAACCTCGTTCTCAACGCGCTGTTGATTCCTCGCTACGGGATGCACGGCGCGGCAGTCGCAACGAGCATCGGGTACGGCTCGATGTTCGCGTTTCACTGCCTGAGCGCCCGCGTTATCGGATTCGATCCCCTCGCTGACGCACGACTCGGCCGTGGTGTGGTTGCAGCGCTGCTCGCCGGCGCCCCCATCCTCTCGCTCTCGATGGCGATTACGAACCCACTGCTCGCGCTCGCGGTCGTCCCACCGGTCGGCTTCCTGACCTTCGTCGGCTTCGCGCTCCTCGTCGGCGCGCTGGACCCGACGGAGCCGTTCGAAATCCTCGGGATGCTCCCCGATCCGATCGGTTCGAAAGCGGATGCGATGCACAACCGAATCGATCGCCGAGTCAGTAGTACTGACACCCCCTCACGCGGCTGGTTCCAGCGCATCCTCTTTATCGTCGGCCTCTCGCTGCTCGCGTCCGGGCTCGCACTCGGGCTGCTTGGTCCGGCACTCAATTCCCTACTGTGAGCCGACCACCTCGAGTTCAGCTTCTCACTCCACAGCGGTGCAGCTGGGACGACACTGAACTCGTTTTCGGGAAGCGGGTGAACGAGTGGGTACATGATCGCATGTTAGTAGTCAATAGGTGCGTTTCGCGCGCACCCGCACGGGTGACAAATGCACAACCGGCAGCACGCTCCCCATTATTCACCATTCACCCGGAATCGCTCACCCGCCACGAGATGTGACACACAAGAACGCCCGCAGGCGAGTTCACGAAGTTGCTTCGCCAGTGACGGAAGGAACGAGGATACCTGACTGTCGCTTGGGAGGTCACCGGATCGGGTTGGTTTCTCAAGCCGTCCAACGCAGCAGCTAATCGTGCGGTCCGTGTCCGATGGAGAGACGAGTGTGTCAACAGAGCGTAGTGAACGTCGCGAGCAGTAAGGAGGAGCCGCCGCTGAGATCGATCCGCGCGTGAGCGGACTCATGCGTGAGCAAAGCGTTCAGAGGTGAGATATCGTGACCGAAGGCACGTGAGCGAGCGCTAGTACACCTGCGTCTCGAGGTGCTCGCTCTGGGCCATATCGAACACCATCGCGAAGAGCAAGAGCGCGACGCCGAAGATGAAGACCAGGAAACTCGCCATTCCCTGGAGGAACGGAAGCGTCAACTGCGAGAGGGCGATGAACAGCGTCCAGAGTCCACCGACCATCCCGATCGCGGAGGTTCCCGCCCCGAGTAGGTAAAAGAGTGCGAGCGGGTGGAAGTCGAGGGCGAGGTATTTCGTCTTGAGTCGCCAGAGGAAGTTCTTGAGGAGCATCGTCGAGACCTTCGGAATGTACTCCGAGTAGGTGATGCTCGACTCCTCGTCGCCGTAGACGGCGGGCATCGACACGTCTGCCACGGCCGCGTCGTTGACGTTTAACTTCACCAGCAGGTCGTTGCAGTAGCCGTAGTACTCGTAGAGTGACTCGAGTTCGATCGCTTCCAGGGCGTCCTGAGAGATGGCCGTGTACCCGTTCTGCGGGTCCATCGTCTTCCAGTAGCCGGATGCGACCTTGGTGAGGAAGGTAAGCATGGTGTTGCCGATGAACCGAAAGCGGGGCATGGCGTCCCGGTATTCGGCGGCGAGTAGCCGATTCCCCTTGGTATAGTCGGCGGTGCCCTCGACGATCGGGTCGAGCAGCCGCGACATCTGGGAGAGGTCCATCTGGCCATCCGCGTCGACGGTGACGGTCGCGTCGACGCCGTCCGCACGAGCGGCGAGGTAGCCGGTTTTGATCGCCCCGCCCGCACCGCGGTTTTCACGGTGCTGGATCGGGACGACGCGCCCGATCGGATCGTGGACGACGGCTCGGTTCGACAGGGCCGAGGTGCCGCCGTCAGGTGCGAGTTCAGCCCGGTGGGTCGCGGCTGCACGGTCCGAGCCGGTCTCGGCTGCGCGCTTGTCACGATCCGCCCTGGCCGCGTCGTGGATTTCCTCCCAGGTGCCATCGGTCGACCGGTCGTCGATGAGGTACAATCGGTCGACGTACGCCGGCATCTCGCGGATCACGTCGCCGACGAATCCTTCCTCGTTGTAGGCCGGAATCACGACGCCGACGCTGGAGTCTCGGTACATCTAGGTAGTGCCTCCTGTGGCTGTGGCTGTGACTGTGACTGTGACTCTAACTGCGTCTCGGTCTCGATGCGTAGTCGATCGTTGCCGCTCGATACGGCTCGGACCGTCGCGGTCAGGGACGCGGTATCTCGTGCCCAGTTCGCCGTTCATGCATCGGAGAGTTCGGATGCGGTGACGACATCGACATCCGCGGCATCGATGTACTCGAGGAGGTCCTCGAACGCGGTTTCGGCCATGCCGTCGGGACCGATCTCTTCGAAGTGCAAGACTGCGAGTTGACCGTACGCTTCGGCGTGGTCGACGTACGTTCTCGTCGTTGCACCCGCCTCCCCGGAGAAGAACCCGAGGTTGTACGGGTCCGAAATCGGCAGTGCGTTCGGAGACCCACCGTACCGGAGCGCTCGGTCGTGATACTCCTGGACGAGTTCACGCGTCGTTGGGCCGAGAACGTTTCGTGGAGTGATGAAGGTCCCCGCGCCGTCTTCGAAGCCGCGGGTCTCGAGCCAGCCGGCCGTCTGCTCGATCACTCGTTCTTGCTCCTCGGCGGAGAAGTCGGTGATGTTCTGGGACCCCGTTCGTGGACGGGCAGCGAGATCCCAGCCGGCCTCGGCTAGCTCGTCGAGTTCACTGAGCGAGAGTCGGCCGTTGTCGTCGTTGCCGACGGCTTCGGGGATCACGGCTTCGACGCCGGTGAAGTCGTACGTGGAGAGGTGCTCGAGCGCGATTTCGTGATGGCTCTGAAGCGTTCCGTTGAACAGGAGCATGACCTTGCCCGTGTCGGGGCGGGGGGCGGTGCGAAGGTCGTCGATCGAACACTCGATCGGGCCGGAGTCGCTGCCGCGTCGGCGGGCCGAGAGGCGGATCTCGCGGACGGACGAGAGGTCGGGATTGCCGTCGACGTCCGTCGTGCCGAAGTCGACGCGGGTCCAGCTGTCGTTCGGTCCGACGAGGGTGCGCCGGAGCCGGTGAACGATATTCGAGTTCGGCGCGAAGAGTTCGAGCGTCAGCGTGAGTTGGTCCTGTTCGGCGAATTTGACCGCCAGCGAGAGGTTCGAGTCGCTCAGGTCCGTTCCGCCGGAGATGGTCCGGTAGATGCCGGCGTATTCGGTCCCCTCGGGTGCGGTGAGGCGGGCGGACTGGGAGCCGCTGTAGGGGTCGTCCTCATCGGCTTCGAAATCGCCCTCGTCGAGCAACGTGACCCAGTCGTCGAGGGTGTCGAAGGAGTTGATGGTTTCACCCGGCAGGTCGGCGGGGTCGGCGTAGTGGAACGGTGTCGTCTCGTCGTCGGAGTCGTCCGCGTCGCCGTTTGAGTCGGCGTCGGAATCGTCGTCACCGTTCCCGCCACCCCACTCTTCGATGCTCGAGAGGCAGCCGGCGACGCCGAGTGTGCCGACCGCCGCGGTCGCCGCCACGAACGATCGTCGATTGCTGTTCGTCATTGATCCCGTCGAGGACTGGTTGGGTCTTTCTTATACACCTCTTAGCGCCCACAGCAACCCGAATCGTTGCCGGGGACCCAATCTGTGGGTGGGCAAGGAATCCACTGGTAGCGGTGCTTATGCGCTCGATAATAATGCCCTGGGGCCGGGTAGCGTCCTGAAATGGCACACGAACGGTCAGAGCCGCGCGTCAGCGTCGTGATTCCGACGTACAACAGAGCCGAGACCCTGCCGACGGCGATCGATAGCGCGCTCGAGCAGACGGTCGAGGAAATCGAAGTCATCGTCGTCGACGATGGCTCGACGGACGACACGCCAGCGGTGCTCGCGAGCTACGACGATCCCCGAGTACAGCCGGTCGTCCACGCGGACAATCAGGGGGCAAATGTCGCCCGAAACACCGGTATCGACCACGCTCGTGGCGAGTACATCGCGTTCCTCGATTCCGACGACGAGTGGCGTCCCGAGAAACTCGACCGCCAGCTCGAGACGCTCGGAACGCGCTCGGAAGCGTGGGTCGCCGCCTACTGTGATACCACGCTGGAACTTCCCGAGACGAGCGACAAATTCCGCGGTCTCGCCGCCGCCGTCCTCTCCCGGTCGGACGCGGAGCCGACCCGGGAGGGCGGCGAGGAACTGATCGGCGAAATTCTGGCGGACAACGTCCAGCCGGGGGCCGGCTCGACCCTCCTCGTCGAAACCGAGGTTGCCCGCGATATCGGCGGTTTCGACGAAGAACTCGACCGATTCCAGGATCCGGAGTTCTGTCTGCGCATCCTCAAGGAAGGAAAACTCGCCTACGTCGACGACGAACTCGTCGTTCGCGAGGAAACCGGCCATCCGCCGGCAGCCGTCATTAAAGCTGCCGATCAGCAGTACCTCTCGCGGTACGAAGACGAGGTCGATCGCTTCGAGGCTGCGGGATACGACATTCGTGCGCGTCACAACCTCCTCCTCGGAAAGCGATACCTCGCCGAGGGACGGTTCCTGCGCGGCGCGTGGCACCTCCGATCCGCAACGCTCTCCCGACGCCGCTATCCGGGGCTGTGCTGGGCTGCTGGAACCGGCGTTCGACGGCGTCCGAAGACGGTCGCCGCAACCGTGTTCCTCTTTGCGCTGCTCACCGTGGGCCTCGTCACCGCCACCTCCCGAATCCCGCTGTGTAGTGCGACTACAAACAGCCCCGATGTCGACGAGTTCTCGACGGACGCGGGTTCGACGCGCGCCGAATCGGAGTCGGCAGACGAGTAACCACCAACGTTCCACCTGGCTCAACTGAACTCGCGGCTGTGAAACGATCTTTTCCGTTCGGTAACTAATACCGTTGCGCTCCCAGCGGAAGCCATGAACGTCCGAACGCTGTACCATACGGCTCGAGGGCTGCAGGGACTCGCGGGGACGGAGTACGAGAGCGATGTTTCCCCGCCGCTTCAGCGTCGGCTGTGGCTCTGGCGGCGCGGCTTCCTGAGTCGCTCCGATGCGATCTACGATCTGGACGAGGAGTCAGCGCAGGACTACGTCAACGACTATCAGCGGTTCGTTCGAACGAAGCGCATTAACGGTACCTGGTCGGTTGCGCTGTCGAACAAACTCCTGTTTCATCGGGTGATGCAGCCCTTCGACGAGCAGCGGATGACCGTCTACGGAATGGTCGCTGACGGCTCGTTCCACTCGGTCGATGCGATGGCCGAACGGTCCGAACTGACCGACGGTGGAAGCGTCGTCGCCGAGTCCGCGGGCGATGGAGGCGTGGTGGGTGATGCGGGCGACGAGTTCAGTCGAGCAGAAGGCCGGTCGCATAACGCCGCTCAACGGGTCGTCGAACGCCTCGAAGTCGAGGATTCGCTGGTGCTCAAGTGGGTCCACGGCGGCGGCGGGAACAACGTCTTGCTGTGTTCCCGTTCACCGGACGGCTACCGGGTGAACGGCGAGCACCACACTGAGGCGGAGTTTCGATCAGTAGTCGCGAACCTGGACGAGTACCTCGTCTGTGAGTACGTCGAGCAGGGGTCGTTCCCGGACGAGCTGTATCCGGAGACGCCGAACACGCTTCGGTTCATCACGATGTACGACGAGGTCGATCACGAGCCGTTTATCGCGGCGGTGATCCATCGAATCGGCACCGGTGACTCGGAGCCGCTCGACAACTTCACGCAGGGAGGTCTCTCCGCAGCCATCGATCCCGAAACGGGTGAACTCGGGGCCGGTGCACGGCCGCCGGCACACAGCGGTGAGCGCGTGTCGTGGCACGAAACCCATCCGGATACCGGGACGCAGATCGAGGGCAGGCAGGTTCCCGGCTGGCAGCAGATTCGCGATTCGGTGCTCGAAATGGCGTCGACGGCCTCGTTCCTCCCGTACATCGGCTGGGACGTGATCGTCACCGACGACGACGGATCGTTCTCGGTTATCGAAGCCAACAGCTATCCGGGGCTCAAGTCGATCCAGGTTCACGGCCCGCTGCTGGCCGACGACCGAGTGCGGCGGTTCTACGAACGCCACGACGTGTGCTAACAGGATACACTACATGCCCAGAGATATGTCGCCAAATCGTGACTTACAGACCGGGGCCAGTATGGGCACACTCACCCCGCTTATACCGGCCAGATCGGACAGTTGTGGACCTGGGACAGTTCGACTAGTTCCGGTACTCCATTCGACCCAACCATTTCGCGAGCGGAACGAAGTCGCACAATCGTCTTAAACTCGCTATAGTGAACACTCCCCCTTCAAAAGGAGGCAGTGGTATGCAGCGGGATTCGATATCACGACGAACAGTACTGTCCCTTTCTGGACTGGCAGTCACAGGCGCAGGTATTGCAACCGGTACACAAGTGCAGACACGGGCCCAAGACCAATCCGATCCGGGGTCGACTGACGAGGCTAACCTCTCTCGTTCTTCGTTTACGATTCTGGAAGGAACGGACGGCGAAACGACCGTCACCGTTACAGAGGCTCCAACCGACGGTCCAACGGTTTTCGTCATCGGTGGCATCCACGGCAACGAGACTGCCGGCTACACCGCCGCCGAAGAGATTACCGAGTGGACGATCGACGCCGGGACGCTGGTCACGCTCCCCCGAGCGAACCCCGTCGCCATCGAACGCACGACTCGCGTCGACGACGAGGGCGTCGACCTCAACCGACAGTTCCCCGAGGGAAGCGACCCCGGAACCGAACTCGCCACCGCGATCTGGGACGTCATCTCCGAGTTCGATCCCGACATCGTGATCGATCTTCACGAATCGCGCGGGATCTACGCGGGCGACCCCGTCGACGGCGTCGGACAGGCGATCTTTCACTCTCGCCGGAACGATGTCGCCCAACTGGCAGCGGACACCGCCGACGCGGTCAACGAGACCTACATCGACGATTCGAACCGCGCGTTCCAGACCGGGTACTACTCCGCCCCCGATAACGATCCGAGCGGGCTCCTCGTCCACAAGGCGTCCCGCGAGCTGAACGCCGATACCTTCCTCGTCGAAACCGTCTCGACCCAGAACGAACTCGAAACGCGAGTCACCTGGCACTCGGCGATCGTCGAACACCTGACCACCGACGCGCTGTTCCCGACGGACGAACCCGACAACGGCCACGAACCCGACGAACCACTCGACGAAGAGGAAGAACCGGACGACCCGCCGGCGAACGAGAACGGTCCGGACGAGACCGAACCCGACGATGGTGACGATAGTAGTGGAGAGAACGGCGACGACGGCGAAGACGGCGAGAACGGTGCGGATTCCGGCGACAACGCCGGCGGTGACGACAGCAACACCGACGGCGACGTCCCAGCGGATCACACCGCCCCAACCGCAACAATCCGCACTGAGCCAGCGAACGCTGCCGACCGAACCTTCGCTCCCGACGAAACCATCACCCTCGATGCCACCTGTTCCCGTGCTCCCGACGGTGAACTCGTCAGCTACGAGTGGAGCATCCAGAGCGACGGCACCTACGACGAATCCGGTCAAACGGTCGACGTCACGGTCAGTGCCACCGGCGAACACCGCGTCCTCTTGCGCGTCACCGACGACGCCGGCGCACGCGATACGACCGAACTAACGCTCACCGTCAACTAATACTGTCAGACAGCACCATTTGAAGACCGGTCGCTCGAACTCGACTGTCGCCGTTGGAGACAGCCGGACTGTCGCGACCGACTTCTCACTGACTCCTGTCCGACGGTATACCCACCGACGCGATTGGGAGACCAACTGCTTCAACCGACCGTTCGGGTATCAGCTATCGGCTTCTCCCTCGCTCTCACTGAGCACCGAGCGACGACGACAGCGGTCGTATTGATCGACGTGCCGTCCGATAGCACTCAAGAAACAGTTCGTCCCTCGGCCTGAAGTAGCGTTCAGTACTGCTCGCGACCCGTGCCCCGCTCAAAACGGGTCCGTTCGTAGCTTCCACAGGTCATCGAAAGTAATAACCTCGACATCCGCATTATCGACGTACTCGAGGAACGTCTCGTAATCGCCCTCGGGCATCGTGTTATTCGCGTCGAACTCGTGGAAGTTCAGGATCGTACACTGGTTGTGCGCCTCGGCGAGATCGACACACCGTTTCGACGTACTCAGGTCGTGTCCGATCGTCCGCGGCAACGCCATCGGGTCGAATCCGTAGACGGTCGTCGTGTTGACGTTCCCCGACTGGTTGAATCCGCCGCAGTAGTGATAGTCCGTGAGATACTCGAGGCTCGTCTTGTCGTAACTGTTGTTCGGATAAACGATGTAATCCGCGCCCTCGAACTCGTTCTCGATGAACCAGTTCTTATCGCTCCGGATACGGTTCTCGAGTTCAGCGTCGTCGTCGTACTCGTGGAGCGACGTGTGCGTTCCGTGGACGACGATTTGATCGCCTTCCTTCTGGCGATCCTGGAGTTCCGAAACGGACATGATGCCGTTTCGCCCTTCGACTACCCACCGCGGGACGACCGCCTGGACCGCCGTGAAGCCGAACTCGTCGTGCAGCGGCGCGGCCGTGTCGTAGAAATCGCGCGTGCCGTCGTCCCAGGTCAGCATGACGTAGCCCGTCTCCGGTTTCCGGTGGGTCCGAAGGTCGTCGATCCAGATCTCGGCCTCGTCCATGGAGTGGAGAACCCGAATTTCGAGTCGGTCGGCATTGTCCAGCGTCGGCGCGATATCGCTCTCTTCGAAGACGCCGGGGCTTGCGCGGAACCAGCCGATATCGGGAGTGCGATACGTGATCTCGCGAAGCGAGTAGATCCGATCGCTCCCGTAGGAGTCGACGACGCGCAGGTTGACTGTGATGTCCTGGGGCGTCGTGGTCCGAACGGCAAAGGAGTAGTCGTTGTCGGTCAGGTCCGTTCCCGAGACATCGCGTTGTGCGACGATGGTCTGGCCGTTCTCGCTCGTCAGATGGAGGCTTTGGGAGCCGTCGAAAGCAACGTCCTGGTCGGTCTCGCCCGATCCGCGCGTGATCTCCCAAGCATCGAGATCCTCGAAGTCATCGAGGGAGTCGCCCGGTTGGCCGTACTCCGTACGGCTATTGTACTCGGTTTCGAGGGGCGGAACGCCATCGGTGAGTGCGGCGACGTCTGACTCCCCGTTCTCGGCGGACTCGTTTCCCGACGACCCGTCGTCGACCGAGCCGCCGCGCAGTGACTTGAGCCGGTCAGTACAGCCTGCCAATCCAGCAACCGCGGCGACGCTCGATCCGGCGAGAAAGCGGCGTCGCGTTGCTCGTCCATCTGTCATGGTGCTCAACCGTACCGATAGTGACGGCATTATTATGCCTCCGATAGGCACCGGCGCGGTGTTCGTGCAATTCGACTAAAACGCTCTATTTCGACCGATCCGGGCCTTAGCAACGGCATAGTTAATTGGAACTCGACCCCAGATTCGAGGAGAGACAGACCCTCGGGGACAGCCGGACCGTTTCGGCATCTCCGCGACGAAATGCCGTCTACTCCCACCACAGCGGAGAGTACTGATACTAACGATGAACAAAGAACTGTTTGGTGTATTCGGTGGTAGCGAGACGTTCGAGCGGTTTCGATCGCGCGACGAGTTCGACGAGGTCCTCTCCGGACCGTCGCTTACAGTTGCGATCAGAGATCCCGGCCTCGACTATCCGGGCTGGAGCGCGACGTATGCGGACGAAACCGGCTGCTGTGTGATCTGGGGCGAGGCCTACGTTCCCGGTGACGAGCAAAACGCCGCACGCTGGCTGCTCGACCGGTACGACGCGAACGGCCTCGATGCGCTGGACGCGCTCAACGGTTCGTACCTGGCCGTCCTCGATATCGACGGTGAAACGCCGTTCGTCGCAACCGATCTCGTGCGCTCACGGGAGTGTTTCTACACCGACGACCCCGGTCCGCTCGTCTTCGGTACCGACGCCGCCGAAGTCGGACGGACGATTCCGGGCCCCTCACTCGACCGGAACGGTATCCTCGAGTTCCTCCACATGGGCCTCGCGCTCGGAGAGAAGACGTGGATAGACGAACTCTCGCGGCTCCCGATCGATAGCCGGCTGACACCGCACGGCGTCGACTCCCTTTCCCGGTTCGTCTACCGGCCGGCCGACCCCGACGCCTTCGACTACGTGGACGAACTCGCGTCTCGACTCGAACGGGCGCTGCGACGGCGCTCGTCGAATCCCGGGCCGAAGGGGCTCTTGCTCTCTGCGGGGTACGATTCGCGCATCGTGCTCTCACAGGTCGACGACATCGACCACTGTTACACCGTCGGCTCGCCGGAGGCACAGGAAGTGCAGGGTGCAAAACGGGTTGCGAACCAGTACGGTGCAACACACACCGCGTTCCAACCGGACGAACGCTATCTGCTCGCCGACGAGTTCAAGGTCCAGTACTCACAGGGGATCAAAGAGTCGCTCCATATTCATCACGCCGGCTATACGGACGAACTCACGGACGAAGTCGAGACGATGTACCACGGCCTGCTCTGTGATACGTTCTTCCGCGGGCACTTTACCGCACAAGACGGGGTCGACGTGCTCGGGACGTGGGTGCCGTTTCAGCGACTCGATCCCGATCCCGACCCGGTTGCGGTCTTCCTCGACAAGTACGGGTACAGCCGCGAGCAGAGCATCGAACTGACCGAGCGGACGGGAATCGACAACGATCCGGAACGGTTCGTCGAAGAGGCGGTCGCCGCCGAATTTGCCGCCAATCGCTCGCGCGCAGATTGCATTCAAAACGCCCTAACCTGCTGTGGTATCGCCAATCAGCCGTCCGTTCCGTTCCACAATCACCTCGCCGACCAGTTTTTTGCCCCGTTTCTGGCAACCGATCGCGAACTGCTCGAGTGGCACCTCCGAACGCCCCCGCGCCTCCGGACGACTGAGACCTTCTTACAGGCTTGCAAACAGCTCGATGACGATATCCTCCGTCACCGACCGCCGGATCGTCCACACGACGGCATGCTGCTAAACGAAGTCGAAGGGTTCGTCAGGCGCAAGACGCCGCTTCTGACCTCGTTTGAGCCCCCGTGGCCCGACCGGCGAACGCTCTTCGAGCAACACGGATTCAATGACCGACTGCTCGGTGACTACGAGAACATCCACCCGATAGCACCCAGACACAAACTCCGCGTGGCCGACCTGCAAACGTGGCTCGACTCCTGGGATGCAGTTGCTAGTGACACAATCCCATGGTTGCAATCACCACCACGGATTATGTCCTAGTCAGCACCCGAACGACCTGTTTCTTGACATAGGGAACGTATTCTAACGGTTCGTCAAACAGCCGCTAACAACCATTTAGATCGTTTACCGGATTTGAATCGTGAGAATACTTATATACCACGAAGATTTAGGCTGGAATATGCGTCTGACGCCGTCTTGGTTGCGCTCTTCGTCAGCCGATACAGTCGAAGAGCAATCAGTAGATGGCGATTCATTGGGGGTCTCACTGCGCAATATCGCCGGAGTGGCCGGTGCCAGTCCTCACCCCCGAACTAGTACTACCGCCGCTACGACCTCCGAAAGTCCGAGTACAAGCACAAGTACAAACACGAGTTCAGGTTCTGGCTCAAGTTCTGGGTCGAGTCCACCGGCCGACCGCGACACTGACGCCGACACCGACGGCAACCACACTGCCGATTCCACTCCTACTGCGGTTCCCGACTCCGACGAGGACCTTCTCGCGCTCCTTGCGGACATGCGAACACCAGTTACCGTCGATGAACTCGTCGACCGACTGGTTCACAGTGCTGACCAGCAAGAGACAGTACATGCGTCTGCCACGGTGCAGTCGACACGAACTCGAACGCCGTCAAATCCATCGGCGGTACAGCAATCGCAGTCGACATTAATTTTCTCGTCGACCCCGCCGACCCCACCCTCTTCCGTCCCGATCGAAACGTGGGCGACTATTCACGAACACCTCCATCAGAAACGCCTTCCTGCGCTCGACGACGCCGGTTCGATCACGTTCGATCCGGAACGCGGTCTTGTGGAACTCCCCGAGACGGCTGCAGACGAACAGTCATTTTCGCCGCCGCTCCTTGGTCCGGTTCTAGTCGGACTCCTGTTTCTATTCGTTGCACTCGCATCGGCATCGGTACTGACGGCAGTAACGCTTACAGTGGCTGCAACGACGTTTGCAGTGTGGATGTTCCCGGTTTACGGGCTAGTATAAGGAGTTTCGTTGATCGCGGTCGTCCGGGTCAATTGATGAATCGACTGGCAGTGACCAGTGTGAATAGCAGCAAGATCAGTGCGCTCAGTCCGATTCCTGAAACGATCGAGAGGACCGGGAGTTCGAGGACGGCACCCAGCAGCGCGACGTAACAGACGGCGGTCGCACCGATGTAGTAGTCGTCGCTGACGGAAATCGACGTCTCGTCGTTTTCGGTCGATTCGTCCGTCTGCTCGTCGACCTGCAGGTATTGATCGACCTCGTCCGCGAGCGGCTTCCGTTCGACGATCCCGCGGTTTTGCTGATAGTCGATGACGCCGGCTTCGTCCAGTTTCGAGAGGTGGGACTGATACAGCGGGATGTAGACGCGCTGGCGCTCTGTCGAAGTGAGTTCTGCAACCGTCGTGTCGTGTTCCCACGCAGCTACCTGCTCTGCAACGTCACGCATGCGGACGGCTTCATCGGTACCGCGAAGGTACCGTAGAACCAGCCGCCGGCGTTCATTTTGCAGCAGGTGAAATATTTCGTCTTCAGTGAACGACTCCACGTCTGAAACGTCGGCTGCATCGTTAACTGCGTCATCTGCAGTTCCCTGCCCGTTCTGTCCTTCCGAACTGATATATGTCGTTGTCATCGAACCAGTCTTCCCTAATCAGGTGTAGGTAATAAAGTGTAGAAACCGAACATTCCAATTGAATCGGTTTCACGATGTTTCATCAGCCGGAATCCTATTTTATGCCATTTTATAACACCAGAAACACGCCCATTCGGGCCATATAGGTCCGATCTCAAAATACTCTCTCCCATTAATTACTTCGGTTATGGGGTGAATACTTCAAAACACTATCGCTGAATTTTCGATAGTTCCGCTCATCGTGACTGTCCAGAACCAGCGAAAGACATTAGTCCAATACATATGTCCGCATTGTGGTATGATGGGTGATGTTCGGGGGTGATTTCACCGGGTGAGCGGCCCTTACCGGGGCGATAATAAACCACCTTGGACCCGTCGTCGACACCATGAGCGACACCGACTGGTGGTTTCTCGACCTGGCGATCGTCATCGCGAGTACTGGTGCCCTCTCACTCGGGCTTTTCCTCCCGCTTCCGGGTCCTGTTCGCATCGGGCTGGCGCTCCCGCTGTTGCTCTTCCTCCCCGGGTATGCGCTTGTCTCCGTGCTGTTTCCGGACGAAGCCGCCGACGACGATCAGGCGTTCGACGAGGAAAAAACGGGCCTTGGAAATCCCTTATTGCACACCCGGGGTCTCGAACTCACTGAGCGAGGGATCTTGTCAGTCGTATTCAGTGTTGCGCTCGTCCCGGGAATCACCCTTCTTGCCAGCATAACCCCCTGGGGTATTACCTTCGAACCGGTGCTTTACGGGATTACGCTGGTAACCATCGTGCTGTCCCTACTCGGAATCGTTTCTCGCTATCGGTGTCCACCGGATCGACGATTCGCGATGACCCCTACCGAGAACTCGCTGTTTTTCACACAGGTCCAGAATCGAGCGTACTCTGGCACGAACCCGCGCCCGTACAATCTCGGAATCGCGCTCGGTGTCGCCGTGTTGCTCTTGAGCGCAGGGTTTGCCGTCGCCAATCCCGCACAGCACGATGGCTACACCGAGTTCGCAGTCGACACCCAGGAAGTCGACGGCGATATGCAGACGATGTACAATGACACGTACACGGCCGGTGAAACGCAGGAGTTGACGGTATCGATCACAAACGAAGAGCACACGGAGCAGACGTATACGACGGTAATGCTGTTGCAGCGGGTAAACGAAACCGACGGCGGTGATTCCGTGACCGTCGCGGAGGAAACCCAACTTGCCACTACCTCGACGACGGTCGCCGACGGCGAGACGAGTGAACCGACACTCGAGTTCACGCCGTCGATGCAGGGTGAGTCCCTTCGGCTGACGCTCTTGCTCTACAAGGGTGAGCCGCCGGCGGATCCGAGTTCGGAGTCCGCCTACCGGGAGGTCTCGTTACCGATCGTCGTCGAATAGACTCGTCGCGAAGACGGATTACGGCCCGGTCAGTCCTATCATTTGTTCCAGTCGTCCGCTCCGGTCTGGTCGCTCTCGAGTTCTCCGAAGACCGGCCCTCGACGGGTTTATCTCGAGTCGCGTCCGCGATCGATCTGGCGGTGTGTTGAACTCGGCTCACCGCAGCGATCACCGTGTTCTTTGCCGTGGAACTCCGCTGCCACCATCAACCAGACACGGTGGCCGGCTACTCGGGGAAGTCGATGACGAGCCCCGTCTCGATCCACGGCCGCCCGAGCAAACCCGGCCGCGGGACTAGCTGTGCGACTCGCAACCGATATCTGCCGTCGCCCGGAGAGACGTACAGTCGTTTGTATCGGACGACGTGGGCGAGGGTGTCCCCGGGCGTCCACGAATACAGCTCTCCGCGCCCCTCGTATCCCGGGTCCGACGAATACAGTTCGTCGATCCGCTTGGACGGCGGGGTCGCGTCGGCCACCGAATCGGGCGTTCCGTGGAGCCCGTACAGCAGCCCAGCACGGGTCAGCCGCCCGTCGTGCTCACCGTCGTACCGGTCGAGGAGCGCACCGCTCAGTCGGAAGTCGGTCCAGAGTCGGTCCGTGCGGTTCGCGTCGTTCGTGTCCGCCCTAGGGAAGCGACCGTCCTCGATAAGCCGGCGGATCGATGCCTCGTCGTCGAGTCGTTCGGGTGGGAGCGGCAGGGCATCCGCAACCGTCTCGGGCGGCCGCAGTGGGCCGCCACGCACGTAGGGGACCTCCCCGCTGTCCCAGGCGGTTGTTCCGGACTCGTTCTCGCCGCGGACCCCGAGAAAGCGCGGCTCAACGAGCGTCCGCTCTCCGAACAGCGTCGACCGCCGGCCGATGACCACGCCGAAGACGTCGAACGTGTGGTCGGTGGTGGATTCGTCGATCCCGGTATACTGGACGCCGAGGAGGTGGGTGACGGACGCCTCCGGCAGTTCTGATCCAGACTGGTACTCGCTGTACCAGAGCGTTCCGACCGCCGGAGTACCGTCGAGACGCCGTGTGTCAAACCGTTCGATATCGGATCGGTGAACGGGGTTATCAGTTACGTATCCGACCACGCCGATACCGCCAACACCGGCGGTACCACCGATTCCGAGGATCTGTCGTCGGCTGAGAATGTCTCGAGTCATGCGCTCAGTCGCTTGCCGTTCGCGTCGCACTGCGTTCGGATCCCGGGCAGTCACGAGTGGACACCCTGCTGCAGGCGGTTGCGAGCGTCGCCCGTCGACGGTCGCTGATAAGCGGACTGCAGCGGCGAGGACCGTTTCGTCAGTGTGGAGGTTCGGGCAAGTCGTCTGTCCCGTTCTGCTCACCGTTTTGAAATATATCCTGTGGTTTCTAGATGACCGCGTGGAGACCGGCATTACAGTTACAACCCGACAGCAGCAGGGCGTCACAGAAGAGAGGTCACCCTCAATGAGCACTCGTATATTCTCCGACTTGATCGCCTGAAACGGCTGTTAGAATGAGTATGCAGACTGGCCGGTACCGATGCATATATCCTTTCACCATGATTACAACTCCCAAAATGAGGACCGAGTCGATCACTGTTCACCTGATCGGGGATTCTACGATGGCCGAGAAATCGGCAAGCGAACGTCCTGAGACCGGTTGGGGAACGCCCTTCACTCACTGTCTGGACGATTCGGTGACGGTGGAAAATCACGCCCGCAACGGGCGCAGTACTCGTACGTTCTTGGAAGAGGGGCGCTGGAAGCCCGTGGTGCGTCGCTTGGGTGAGAACCACTACGTGTTCGTCCAGTTTGGCCACAACGACGAGGTGCCCTCGAAAGAACAGCACACGACCGAGGAGCAGTTTGTAACCAACCTTGAGACGTTCGTCGAAGGGACACGCGAACGCGGAGCAAAGGCGGTATTGCTCACGCCCATCGCGCGCCGTCACTTCGACGAGGATGGAGAACTGAAAAACACCCATCGAGTCTACTCGGAACTGATACGAGACGTAGCACGGGCGCGTGACGTGCCGCTCATCGACGCGGACGAGCGGAGCCAATCACTCTTACGAGAACTGGGACCGGAGAGATCAAAATCCCTCTACAACCATCTGCCGCGGGGGGAACATCCCAACTATCCAGACGGGGTGGCCGACAACACGCACTTCAGTGAGTACGGGGCTCGCCAGATGGCCGAACTAGTACTGGACGGGATCGAAGAATTGGACCTTGAGCTGGCTGCCCACGTCGTCCGGGACGATCAGTAATCGGCTTGTATTGAGCGATCCACTGTCTCGAAGCTGGAGGCGATTTCGTGCGAGATACGCGCTGTGTAAGCTGTGTGGTGTGAATCATTGACTCTCTCAGAGATGCAACTTCCAACAAACGGCACCTTTGGAGTCGATGCGTCAGGATTCGACCGCAGTCACGCCTCGAAACACTACACGAAACGAACTGAACTCACGATTCGGCACCTCAAAGTTACACTGCTGGTCGATACGAAGGAGAACGCAACTCCTTATTTACACACATCGGAGACAGGGGAAAACAGATGGCCAGATCGCTCCGTCTTTGATCAAGCGAAATCCGAAAGTATTGATATTCTTCTCGGTGAGAAAGGGGACGACGATCAGAAAATTAGGCAACTCGTCCATCAATACGAGGTTCGTCCACTGATCAAGCATCGTGAATTTACTTCGCTTCATAAGGTATGGAATGCACGTTTAGACGCTGATCTCTACGACAACGGAGTCAATCGGAGACAGTCAACTTAACGCTCAGGCGAAAGTACGGTGCGTTCGCTCACGACGGTGGTGGAAGCAACTCCACGAACTCACTACCGTCTGTCTCACTCACAACATCGACAGATCACTCCGAGCAGTCAATACGGGAAAGCAGTGACGCCAGCAGGCACATTATCTTAGTTCTGTTACTGAGGGTTGGAAAAGAATTTCAATTCGCGGACGGCACCGTTTGGACAGTGGCCAGTAGTGACTCTCGGAACATTTTAAACGGTCTGACTGAAGGGTCGTTTGGTACTGCGATTCTTCTCGGTCTCGCTTCGGTCCCGCTTACACTGATCGTCTCGCGGGAAAGTACAACCCTCGTTCATGGCGGTCCGATGATAGCGGTTGGACTTATCGTCGGATATCTCTACGATGGAAGATCCACTGACAGTCATCGAGCCGGATTAATTTGTGGTTTTGCCTCGTCAATCGGGGGAATTATGGCATTTGGTACAGGAGCGGTTACGAAAATTCCCACGCCCCTGACTGAGAGTTCGGTAATCGAGATCGTTACAATACCGTTTGTGTTCATTCTACTGGCCCTGTGTTTTGCTACACTAGTGATGATCTGTGCGATGGTTGGGAACTGGTTGGCGACAATCAGCCCTCGTTTCTGATCTATTCGGACGCACAGATAATTTGTGACAGTCCAGACGGTTGGTCCATTTCTTCCGTTCCGTCGTACGGAGACTGAAACTGGTGGAATATTCAGCGGTACACTCGCAGTTTTCAATAATCAGCTGTTTCACCTCTATTACATTTGGAGAACAAGGTTTCAACAGAGTCGATAATTCTATGACACCCTCAGACAGCAGGATTAGTCGAAGGACAGTCGGTAGTGGCCGAGACACTCCTCGAAGAGTGCATCTGTACTCACGTTCGAGTCTTCGCGACGACGGGTACAATCGGGGCAGTGAACTCTCGACCGCTCGACCGGGACCGAACGTGAACGGAAAATAGCGCGGCGACGAAACCGACCGACTAACTCGCCGGCGAGGGCGTACACATGGTTACCTCGCCGTTCGTGTAGACCGTCGCCTGGTCCGGACTACAGAGGCGATCCTGACTGACCTGTTCGATACGACCCGGGCCGTCGGCGGTACCGAAGTACGTCGCGTCGGTCGATTGCTCGGTCCGGTAGACGACGTAGTCGTGGTCGGCGGACCCCCCGTCGGGGACCGTGGCCGTCGTCGTCGACGGATAGGCTCCCGTCCGACTGAAGACCGTTTGATACGGATGGTCCGTGTGGAGTTGTTGATCGGGTCTGATATTGTCGCCGTCGGGACTCCCGGTGAGTTCTCCGATGCTGTCGACGGCGGCGAGTTCAGCCTCGCTGTAGGCGAGTTGTTCGTGCTGCTCGGAGAAGACCGGATTCTCGGTGTTGCTTTCGGCGGCGAGGAACATCGCGCCGGGGTAGATGAGTGCAAACAGCACGAGGCAGGTGACGACGATGCCGGGAGAGAGGTTCCGCGCGAACGTGCGCAGCCCGATCGCACCGAGGATGGCCATCGGCGCGTAGAGGAACGCGAACCAGCGCGTCGGAATGAAGTTTCGAATGCCGAACATCGGCAGGACGAGGACGAACACGAGCATGATCGCGGCGGCGAGCAGGAGGGTGAACACCGACTGTTCGGCCCGGCGGCGGTGGACGACGTAGAGACAGCCGACGAACGTCGCACCGAGCAGGAACAGGAAGNGGGACGAGCTGTTCGAGAAGCGTCGGTGCAGCGGCTTCGGCACCGGCTTCAGCGCCGCTCGAGCCGCCGCTTGCGATGTTGAGGAAGCCGGCACTTTCCTCGAGCGTCTGCGTGAAGTAGCTCAGAACGGTTGCCAGGAACGACTGTTCGCGATAGGGCGTAAGCGACCAGACGAAGATCGTCATGCCGAAGTTGAAGACGACGAGGCCGATGAGGTTGACCGGCTTCTTCGCGCGGAAGACGCTCGTATCGAGTCGCGTGAGCCCGAAGGGGCCGACGACGAAGACGACCTGGGCGACGAAGGCGGCGAGCAACAGGACGAGCATGATGAACGTCGACACCTGGTGGGTGAGGATGACGGCGACGCTCGAGAGGAGCAACAGCGAGAAATCGCGTATCGTGTACTCGATACGCATCACGCGGATGAGGGCGTACAGGACGCCGAGGAAGAACACCAGCCCGAGGCTCGTCGGAATGAGGTGCATGCCCCAGTTGGCGACGTGGCCCGCGAACGCGAACAGCGCCGTCGCCAGAACCGCCCAGCGCGCCGAGACGAGCAAGTTCGTCGTCGCGTAGACGAGCAGCACCGACAGCGGCATCACGATCCCGACCGACAGGTACAGCGCGAGTCGAAGCGGCACGTCGAGGAGGAGCGACGACGCGACGACGAGCAGGTGGTAGAACGGCGAGGCGTAGTGCTTGTCGTGGGAGATCGCGCTCAGGGACTCTTGGGCGTGTATCGAATCGACGAATCCCATGTGAGTCCAGATGTCGATTCCGATGTAGCCGGGCGTAGCATACAGCGCGGTAAACCGGAACACGAGCGCAAAGAGGACGATCTGGACCAGTAACAGCCGCTGGTTGAAGTCTCGCGAACTCGTAAAGAGGATCTGGACGAGGATCAGCGTCGCGAGCACGCCGGCGAGTCCGAAGAATACCGGCGTCCGTTCGCCCTGAAGACTGGTCAGGACGATCAGCCCGCCGAGTCCGGCCAGGACGACGCTCGGAAGCGCCATCGAAACGCTCGTCGGCAGTTGCGGCATCGTCGTTTCGCGGTCCTGCTGATACAGCGCGACGAGGTAAAGTCCGCACGCGATGGCCAGGACGAACGGGACCGTATCGAGGTAGACCTGCGAGACGAACAGTTGGAGCGGGAGCAGCGCCAGTGCGAGTAGCAGTCCGCCGATCGCCGCGACGCTGTCCAGTCGGAGCGGGCGCAGCTCCGACAGCGAGCTATACCCCACGAGAAACACCTCGTCGGGAAACGGCGGTCTCGTTCGACTCCCTCGTCCCGAGCAGCCCCTCGTAGAGGGTGACGAGCCGGTTCCCCATCGCGTCGAGGCTCAGCCCGTCGATACGCTCGCGTCCGTCCGAGGGGCTGCCGTCCTCGAGCGTAGCTGCGAGTCCGGCGGCCAGTTCCTCGTCGTCGTCGCTGACGACGCAGTTCGAGAGGTGCTCGATCGTGTCGCTGACGAAGCCAACGTCCGTCGAGACGATCGGCAGGTTGCAGGCGGCGGCCTCCTTGACCACCATCGGCCCGCTCTCGCGCTTCGAGGTCACTAGCAGTACGTCGCTTGCGTTCATGTAATAGGGGATCTCCGTGTGGTCGACGCCGCTTACCGTTCGCAGTTCGATCTCCGCATCGGCTCGCTCGACGAGTCGCTTCGCCCGCGAGAAGTCCTTGACCGACCGCGACCGATCGTAGGGAAAGAGCGCAATCTTCCGCTCGCCGTCAGTCTGCCAGCCGACCCGTTCGCGTGCCCTCTCCCGCGGGATCGGTCTGAAGAGTTCAGTGTCGACGCCGAAGGGGATCAGTTCGTGGTCGGTCTCGAGTTCGCGCGCCATGACCGGACTCGGAACGACGGCGGCGCTCGCGTGGCGTGCTCCGAACCGACTGATCGCCCGGAGCCACTCCCGGTCGGCCATGAGGTCGGTTCCCCACAGCGTCAGGACGACCGGTCGGGTCGGCTGAGCGAGCGCGAACGGAGCGACGAGCCCGTAGTTCGCGTGGACCAGGTCGTAGTCGTCGGACCGAAGTTCGGCGAGAATCCGCGGATAGAATCGGGCGTAGTCGAGCGGCGTCCGTCCCGAATCGCCGCGGTGTTCGCCGGGGACGCCGACCACCGTACAGTCGACGCCGCGATCTTCGAGTACCGACACCTGCTGGTCGAAAAACGGCCGTGGCGTGGTCACTACCTGAAGTACCTTCATCGTTTGCTCACCTAGCCGAGGTTCGCTGCGTGTTTTGTCTGTGTCGGACGCCCACTGCGCGCGGTCGTCTCGAGCGTCCGGACGATCACGTCCGTCACGTCGACGCGCTCCGCGAGTAACCGTTCGCGCCGCGCTTCCCACGGGTCGTCCTCGCGCTCGATGATCGACACCGCTTTCTCGAGCGCCTCCACGTGGCGATTCTCGTCGCTGAACTCGAACAAGAGCCCGTATTTTGAGTCGAGTTCGGCCGTGTAGCCGAGCGAGAGGGAGTTGACGTAGACCGATGGGGTGCCGAGGACGGCGGCTTCGGCGGCGGTCGTCGCGCCCTCGCCGACCACGACATCGGCGTAGGCGAGCAGGTCGTGCATCTTCTCGGGGGGCGTCTGCAACTGGTAGGAGGCGAGTTCGGCGGGCGGCTCGCCCTCCGCCGTGAGCAGGACGGTCGCGCCGGCGTCCTCGAGTCGGTCGACGACCTCGTGTGGGTCGTCGAAACCGCCGTGACCGACGTCGTGTGAGGCCTCCCAACTGCTGAGGCGGACGACCGCGAACTGCTCGTCACGCTCGACACCGGCCAGTTCGAGGACGGACGGGTCCGGATCGAACCGGTCGGGGTGGAGATACGCCAGTTCGTGGTAGCCCGGGTACGAGACCTGTTTCGAACCGATCTCGTCGCGATAGCACGTCGGCGTACAGATCACGTCCGCGAAGGGGTAGCCGAGGGACGTAATGAGCGTCGCGTGTTCGGTGTCGTAGAAGACGACGCTCTCGGTCCGGAGTGCCGTCGCGACGTGAGCGGCGGCGACGCCGCCGATCGCGGTGATGACGTCCGGATCGATCGCTCGTGCTCGGCGCAACAGTCGCGCCTCGTAGGTCGCTTGGACGGCCGCCAGGGAGGGTAACGAGTTCGCATCGCCAGCGAGGACCTCGTAGTCGATACCGGCGGCCTCGAGCAAGTCGATCGCGACGCCGCTCTCCCGGGCGAAGACGTGAACCTCGTGGCCGTCGGCCTGGAGTTCGTCGATCGCGTTCCGGAAGAAGTGGACGTGTCCGGGGTGTTGGATCGTGACGATAACGCGCATC
This sequence comes from Natrialba asiatica DSM 12278, assembly GCF_000337555.1. GTDB lineage: Archaea > Halobacteriota > Halobacteria > Halobacteriales > Natrialbaceae > Natrialba > Natrialba asiatica. The sequence continues at coordinate 143,845 of NZ_AOIO01000029.1, forward strand.
GGTGATCAGTGGGGTGCCTCCGTGTGTGATGTGCGTGATGCGTTTGCCCTGCGTGACGTGTGTGGCGCGTGTCGGCTGTCGTCCGTCGCAGCGACTCGGATACCGGTCGCCGTAACCGTCGCCGCAACCGACCGCTCGAGATCGGTCACGATCCCATCCCCCGGTCCCATCATACTCGTCGGTAGGTGAATCCAGCGTCGACGGCTTCGTCCTCGTCGATCGCGCCCGAAACGTCGATCAACGCCGGATCGTCGGCGAGTTCGCTCGCGACCGCTTCCGGATCGATCTGGGTGAACTCGTCGTGTGGCGTTGCGAGGACGATTGCGTCGAAGTCCTCGAACGAGAGGTTCTCTTGGACCTCGAGATCGAACGTTTCGGTTGCGGCGTCGGGGTTTGCGATCGGATCGAATCCTTCGAGGTGGATGTCGTACTCGTTGAGCGTGTCGACGACTTTGGACACTTTCGAACTGCGGAGGTCGCCGACGCCCGGTTTGTACGAGAGACCGAGGACGAGTACGCGGCTGTCGCGGAGCGTCTTGTGACACTGGTTGAGGGCCTTGATCGTCAGGTCGGCGACGTGGCCGGGCATCGCTTCGTTAACTTTCCGGCCGGTCTGCATCAGTTCGGGGTCGAATCCTTCCTGTTCGGAGCGGTAAGAGAGGAAGTACGGGTCAACTGGGATACAGTGGCCGCCGACCAGTCCGGGTTGGTAGTCGTGGAAGTTCCACTTCGTGCCGGCAGCGTCGAGCACATCCTGCGTGTCGACGTCCATGTGCTCGAGCGCGACCGAGAGTTCGTTGACGAAGGCGATGTTCAGGTCCCGTTGCGTGTTTTCGACGACCTTCGACGCTTCGGCGACCTCGATCGACGGAGCGCGGTGGACGCCGGCATCGACGACGGACTCGTAGAGGTCGGCGACGTCGTCGAGAACGGCTTCGGTCTGGCCGCTGACGACCTTCACGACATCCGAGAGCCCGTGCTCTTCGTCACCCGGTGTCGCCCGCTCGGGCGAGTAGCCGACGAAGAAATCCTCGCCGGCGGTCATGCCGGATGCGTCCTCGAGTTTCGGAACGAGCACTTCGCGGGTCGAGCCGGGATAGACCGTCGACTCGAGGATGACGGTCGTGCCGGCGCTCATCTTCGAGCCGACCGTCGTGCCGGCGCTTTCGACGAAGCTCAGGTCCGGGCGGTCGTCGTCCCGAATCGGCGTCGGGACGGCGATGACGACGTATTCGGCGTCGCTGATCGCCGTTGCGTTCGTCGTGTAGGAGATGTCGTCGTTCTGGACGGCCGCATCCGAGAGGTCGCCGGTCGTATCCTCGCCGTCCTGCAACCGCTCGACGGTGGTCTCGTCGACATCGTAGCCGATGACCTGATAGTTCGACTGGGCGAAGCCGACTGCAAGTGGCAGGCCGACGTAGCCGAGCCCGACGACGCAGATCGTCGCTTCGCGCGTTCGCTGGTCGTCTTCGACGTGCTCGAGGGTCGTTCCAGACTCGGTCTGGTCGACTACCTGACGGCCATGCGTTCGCTCGTCCATTCGGTTCTCAGTGTCGCTTATTGTCGGCGTCATGGTGTATCGTGTGGGAGGTTCGTCGCTGACCGGCGCACAACTCGTGCGGCGGCGGTTCGGTTCGTGCCCGATACCTCGAGTCCCGCCGGAGCGGGATCGCTCTCGACTCCGACAAGCATGGATGACCGGTTTACTATAGCGCTGATAAACTGTTGCAGCGAGAACACTGATTCGGAATCCGACTGCTCGGCAGTGCTCGGTGGCGATCTTGGCGATTCCGGAGTAACTGGACGGCGAGCGGCTTAGCAGCCTGCTAAACGTGTTTGTATCGACCCATAATGAAGGTCCCCTAGGTTGGACTCCCAGTGCGGTCGTCGTGACTACAGTGAGTTGCCGAGACCACTCACGATCACCCATTAGTCGCGAATCGACCGCAGTGGATCGACACACCATAGAGGCAGACGTTGCGGACGAACGCAAATCGCAGTCACAGACACAACGTAGATCAGAACCGCGAAATCCATGGCACCAACACCCAGAATCTGGTTCGATACCGGACCGCACGCACCGATGGAGGGAATCGATCACTCCATCGATTCGGTCTCGGTTGCCACACCCGACGTAGACACGGTTGTCGCGACGATACCCCTTCCTGGGTTGGGCGAAATGGCAGGTGGATCGTCGTACTGGCCGTCGGCGATCCGTGGCGCGTCGATCTGGGAGGTGTCACTGATCGTGGTCCTGTTCCTGCTGATCGCCGCGCTGGTCGGCATCCGCATGCTTCAGGCTTTCTCCACGCACGAGCCCGGCGCTACCCAGTCGCCGAGCGCTGACACGCCTGCTTCCAGTGCGGCTGGATCGACACGCTCCAATGCGAATCCGAACCCGAGTGCAGCCCCAGCGGCGGGAGCACAAGCAGCCGAGCAACCACGCTCGTACGAGGATGTCGTATCGGCCGAGACGCCCCCGGAGCTACTCAGCGACGAAGGGCGCGTCGTTCGACTACTCGTGAAACACGGCGGCCAGATTCGCCAGCACCAGATCGCCGACGAGACGGGCTGGTCGAAATCGAAGGTCAGCCGAATTCTCTCGAGTATGTACGATGACGGCACGATCGAGAAAACCTCCGTCGGGCGTGAGAACGTCATCTCGCTACCGGAGCGCTCGGACGGCGAGCCGACGGGCACCGGCACCGGCACCGGGACGACGACGGACAATCCCAATAACCCGGTCCCGTAAGCAACTCCCTGTTACAGCAGACACGGCACTCCCACAGCCACACCACCACCCCTACCCCTCCCACCACCTTCTCGAAACCAACGCGTCAGTAGTGCCGTCCCAGTTCTCTTAGCACTCGGTCGCATCGATTGACTCATTCACCGTCGTTCGCTCAGCTTTCGAACCGACTTGGACGCCAGATCGGCATCGAAATCGACTCTGGCTCCCAACCAGCATCAATTCTGTCACGAACACGCACACGTTCGTTCCCGCCAAGACGATCCCAGTAGCAATTCCCTTCACTGGTTCTTCTCGACTACCCCCGCTTCGAACCCGAGACACAACCGCACGACAGCCCCCGGCGAATTGAGTTCACGATGCACTCGTTTTCGAGGTCGCACGCCGTATCCCGCATGCCAGCCCGTTCGTATCCACGATGCACGGCCGAGAATACCAGCGTGAGTGCGATGTCTCGGACACGGGTACTGCAAGGACCATTGAGACTACTGCTCGGGACACCGCAGACGGTGATCGGTCACGACGACACGCGTCGCGTTCGACGTACCACCGAGTCTGAACTCGTAGAGATCCTCCCGGACACCACGCTTAGCGGCCTGCTAAACGGAACCTGTACTGTGCACAACAGTCGAGTGGAGAGTCACTATCGTGTTGCGAAGCCGGTACCTCTCGATACAGGAAACGCTTGACTCGATACTAACCGTTCGAGTTCGGTGAACTCGTATAGATGCTTGTCAGCGTCTCTACCCGGACTATTTCCCGTGACTGCGGAGCAGTACACGTAACGGCGACCGTCTTATTCGCTCTATAGTAATCCCCGCAGGACTATTCGATTCGAGTAGATGCCCGAGACGTCCGACACTGGGCGGGGCGGGTACGAACATATATATCGAGTTCAACGTACTATGATTCAGAATAGCACCGAATCCCGGGCAGCTGTCTCGAGCCGAGTTACTAAGGATACGACTGTCGCAGTCGATGCCGGTATCGGTGCCGGAACTGAAGCCGATACGCCGGTCCAGTTTTGCGATGTGACGGGGATGTGGACGTGGAACGTCCCGAGCGATCGAACGGAGGTGAGCGGCTGATGTGTGGTATTATCGCGCGGATTGGACACGGTGAGGCCGCGGAAACGCTACTCACGGGTCTCGAAAACCTGGAGTACCGCGGCTACGACTCCGCCGGGATCGCCGTCCAGAACGGCTCCGGCGTCAAGGTGCACAAGTGCTCGGGAGAGGTATCCGAGCTCAAGTCGCAACTCGACGGCCAGCCCCACGGAAACATGGGAATCGGGCACACGCGCTGGAGTACGCACGGCCCGCCGACCGACGAGAACGCCCATCCCCACACCGACACCGTCGGCGACGTCGCGGTCGTGCACAACGGCGTCATCGACAACTACGACGAACTCAAGACCGATCTCCAGGCGAAAGGCCACGAGTTCGAGAGCGACACGGACACGGAGGTTATCCCGCACCTCATCGACGAGTACCGGGATTCGGCCGAAGATACGGAAGTCGCAGTCCGTCGAGCCGTCGAGACGCTCGAGGGAAGTTACGCCATCGCCGCGATCGTCGACGGCGAAGAGCGCGTCTACGCGGCTCGAAAGGGATCGCCGCTCGTCCTCGGACTCAACAGCGAAGAGTGGTTCCTCGCGAGCGACGTCCCGGCGTTTCTCGATCACACGGACGAGGTCATCTACCTCGAAGACGGCGATCTGGTCACGCTCGATCCCGATTCCTACCGCATTACCGACCTGGACGGGCAACGGGTCGAACGATCGGTCGACACCGTCGACTGGGACCCGGAGGACGCCGGGAAGGGCGAGTACGACCACTACATGCTAAAGGAAATCCACAACCAGCCGACCGCGCTCTCGAACACGATCGAGGGCCGGGTCGAGAACGGTGACGTGGCGTTCGAAGCCCTCCCTGCGGGCTCGTTTGCGGAAACCGAAACAGTCCAATTCGTCGCCTGTGGGACCTCCTATCACGCCGCGATGTACGGCGCACAGCTCCTCCGAGAGGCCGGTCTTCGAACGGAAGTCGTCCGCGCGAGCGAGTACGACTCGACGGCCGGCCCCGTCGACGAGAATACCCTCGTCATCGCGGTCACCCAGAGCGGCGAAACCGCGGACACGCTGGACGCGGTCCGCACCGCAACCGACCGCGGCGCACGGTCGCTCGCCGTCACCAACGTCGTCGGTTCGACCGCCGCTCGCGAGGCCGACGACGCCGTCTACATCCGCGCCGGCCCCGAGGTCGGCGTCGCCGCGACGAAGACCTACTCCTCGCAGGCCGTCACCCTCGCGCTGCTCACCCAGCGCATCGCGGCCGACGTTCCCGAGGCGACCCCCGCCGCGGATCGCGAGGAGATGCTCGCCGAACTCGAGCATCTCCCCGAGCACGTCGAGCAGATGCTCGAGTTCACCGAGGCGGCTGAACTCGCGGACGACTTGCTCGATAGCGAGTCGTACTTCTTCATCGGGAACGGGCTGGGTCGCTCCGTCGCGCTCGAGGGGGCGCTGAAGTTCAAGGAGATCACCTACGAGCACGCGGAAGGCTTCGCGTCGGGACAGCTCAAGCACGGGCCGCTCGCGCTCGTCACCGAGGCGTCGCCGATCTTCGCCGTCGTGACGGGAGACGGTGACGAGAAGACGAAGACGAACGCGATCGAAGCCCAGTCCCGCGGTGCGNGATCTTCGCCGTCGTGACGGGAGACGGTGACGAGAAGACGAAGACGAACGCGATCGAAGCCCAGTCCCGCGGTGCGCCGATCGTGGCGGTCGGGCCGGACGACCACGCGCTCGTCGACGTCGCTGATGCAACCCTATCGGTTCCGGATACCCACCCCGTCTGGGCGGGGCTGCTCGCGAACGTCCAACTCCAGCTCGTCTCCTATCACGCGGCGGACATGCTCGGCCGACCGATCGACAAGCCGCGGAACCTCGCGAAGAGTGTCACCGTCGAGTAACGCCGCTGCGATTTTGTATCGATAGTCGATACCGAGTGGACTGAGTCGGTGCTGTTCTCCTGGTTCTGGCCTCCGAGCGGTTGAGTGGCTCTGCCTGACTTCGGGACTGGTCTTGTCGTTGTCTCACCGTTCCACTGGGTCCGAGCGGGCAGTACGCACGGACACGAACGTGGCAGAGTCCACAGCGCGAGTCACCAAGCGATGATTCCATCAACCCGGTACAGCGCTTTGAACGATCACTGATGGGATCGACACCACCATACAGAAGGGGGGCGGCACCACTCGGTCTCACATGGGACTCGTCGCCGAATTCGAAATCACCTGTGAGGCGCTGCCGCTCGTCGAGGTTGCAACAGCCACGCCAGCGGCGACGATGGAGGTCGACATTCAGTTCAATCACGGGAACCGGCCGCCGTTCATCGTTCACGTAACACGCGACCCTGCCGATGCCGTCGAAGACGCCTTCGACACGTCGTCGTTCGTCGCCGAATACACACTGATCGGGCGGGCAGGGAGCACGTCCCGATACCAGATCCTCCCGGCTGTTGGATTCGAGGCACAGCTCGGCGAGCACATAGCGGACCTTTCAGGACTCCGTGCGCTGGCCACCACCGACGCCATCATCGAGCGCATCTGCGTCACGCCAACTGGATGGATACAGCGTGGCTGGTTCGCCGATCGAGACGCGTTCGCCGAGTTCAGCGAATTTTGGCAGCAAAACGCCGGATTCACTCTCAGACGGCTTACCCGCGACGGTGACCCCGAAGCGCCTGGAGACGGACTGACCGATCCCCAGCGGGAGGCGCTTCGAACCGCGTACGAGATGGGCCACTACGAAATCCCGCAGTCGGCATCGCTCGACGATGTCGCCGCTGAACTCGGGATTACGGCGTCGTCGCTCTCCGAGCGCCTTCGACGTGCACAGACCCGACTTATCGAGACGACCGTCGGCACGACGTGGCCACCGTTACCGGAGTGACGTGAGCTTCTGGTTCTGGTGGTCGGATAACTGGCCGACGATTTCGAGACACGCGTCGGTCCCGAATCCGGAGTCCACCGATACAGATAGTGCGCTGGCTAACGGCGCTGATCGTGCAGACGAACGACAGTACGTCCGTAGACCGGTTTTCCGCGACGACGGGTGTGGCGAAAGAGAAAGATAGAGAGTTCTGCTGCGTACCGCATCTCCCGTGGTCGAAGGTTCCCGACGGCTATCGATGCAGTCGTAAGCGATCCGGTTGGTCGACTTCAGGCGGTCAATGACGCCTGTGACGATCGCGCGAAAGTGCGACGCTGATGGGACGGCTTCGCCCGCCCGGATCACAGTCGAGGTGAATTCCTTCTGACAGTCGACCGACCGGCAACGAAACCGAACCGTCGGTCGGCCTCACCTCCGAAAACGAGCGACCGAACGGGATCGCTAGTTCGACTCGAGTTCGATCGAGACTTCCTGGTCCTCGTCGAGGTTGACTTCGAACTCGGTTTCCTCGTAGCCGTCTGCGGAGACGACGCCGGTGTACTCGTCGGATTCGGCATCGAGTTCAGCGGTACCGTCGTCGTCGGTCGTAGCGTCTGCGTCGGGACCGAAGAACTGGTAGCCGCTGTAGAGTTCGACGGTTGCTCCTTCGATCGCGCTGCCGTTGTCGCTATCTTCGACGGTGGTTGTGAGTGTGTTGGTGTTGCTGTCGTCGTCGCTGTTGTTGTCGCTCCCGTTGTCGTCACCGTCCTCGCTTTCGAGGGTCAGCGTGGCGCTTTCGTCGCTTCCATCGACCTCGACGTCCGTTTCGCTCTCCTCGTAGCCGTCCGCGGAGGCGGTGAGCGTGTACTCGCCGTCGTTCACGGTGAACTCGGCCTGACCGTTGTTGTCGGTCGTCACGTCGGTCGTTCCGCTGTCGCCAGTGAGTTCGAGGGAGGCGCCCGAGATCGCGTTCCCGTTGTCGTCTTCGACAGTGGTGGTGAGCGTCTGGGTGCTGGTTCCGGAGTCCCCGTCGTTGTCGTCGCTGCCGTTGCCGCCGTTATTGTTATCGCCGTTATCTCCGTCTCCGTCTCCGTTGTCGTCACCGCCGTTGGAACCGTTTCCATCGTCGTTGCCGTTGCCAGTGTCGTTGCCATCGCCGCCACCGCCGTCGCCGCTATCGTCACCGCCGTTCCCATCACCGGTGTCGTCACCGCCATTGGCACCGTCGTCAGTGGTCGCGTTGCCGTTGTCGGTATCGTCGGCGTTCGATCCAGCGCCCGGGTCGTCAGGGCTGTCGTCGTCGTCACCGATCGAACCGAGCGTCTCGTTAATCGATGCGCCACTCGCTGCAAGCGCCAGCCCAGCGACGAGCAACACGACGCCAGCAGCCGTTAGCAGGACCTGTACACCCGTCTGGATCGATCGCGCGTCTGCAGTTTGTTGGCGGGTATTGCGGGACATGTCTGTCAGTAGTCGGTTTGGTGGTCGGGAGACGGCCCAGGCTCCGTCCGGGCCGTCACGCACGGACCATCGCGTGTAGATTCACTCTCGTGGGCGGTCCAACTCGCGTTCTCGACTGGAGACTGGAATGCAGTCTCACCGCTCCTGCCGGGCCTACTGTGGTCACGGTCAAGCCCCGTCTGCGGCCGGGGCGGTGACCCTGACAGCGCACTGAGCAGCAACGGTTGACTCTGGCGGCGTTGCATTACCAGAACAGTTCTCGCTTTCGGCGGTTCACTATACAGTTGCTAAGGTCGTTCTATTGACCTGAACGAGACCGATCGGTACTAGCGGTCCTGTCGTACAGGCCTCCGAGCATTACGGCATCCCAGAGTCGTACTGTTGTGGGAATCGCGACTGATTTTCTTTCGGAATCTCTCCCGTCCAGTTGTCATCGGCCTCGACGGTGATCCAGGCCTCTCCTGCATTAACCGCCCGAACTCGACCGATTGATACGGGCCTTCGTCGTCGATAGCGGTGATCGGTGTCCTGGCTGTGCTCGCTGTATTCGCCGCCGTGATCAGCCGACTGTCAGCGGCGGTCGACCCGGTCGAGTTGAGAACGATTCGACTTCGTCGCGGCAGTTCCTCCGATCGAGTGGCTTATCGTTGCCTCCGCGGAGAAGTTGCTCGTCGCTATCCTTCCCGTGCTATTCGTTATCGCCGTTACTCCCTAAATTACCATCAACCAGGTCCGAGGGTGTGACCACGTCGAGACCGCGGGTTTCGAGGTGATCGAGTAGCTCTTCGAAATCCTCGAGCGGCATGCTGTTCGAGCCGGCCTCCTCCCCGTTCGACGTGTCGACGATACGGGGAATGCGAAGCACCGTGAGTTGCTGGAACTGGTCGCACAGGTTGATCGCGCGCCGAACGCCGCCGCGGAGGTCCGGTCCCCAGATCAGCGGCGTCATGTGCAGGTTGGTCGGTGGCGCGCCGGCGGGAGAGGCCCCGAACAGGAATGCCGATTCGTGGCTGTCACGGAGGACCGTCTGCGTCGCTGCGGCCATCCGATCGTCGGGCGCGAAGAAGTGCCGCGAGCCGTCCTCGTAACCGAGTTCAGCGAGGTCGTCCCGGTTGCCTTCGATGACCTCCTGTTGGCGGTCCTCGGGCATCTCGGGCAGCGGGGTGCTGACGGACGGGTACGAGCAGATGTCCCAGCCCCGTTCGGTGAGTTCGTCGAGTTCGCCGAGTCCCATCCGGCCCTGGCCGCCGATTCGATCGGAATCGACCGGTACTGCGGCGGACCAGCCGCGTTCTTCGAGCCTGTCGGCTGCGAGTTCGTAGTGCGAATCGCGGCCGTCGTAGAACGCGAGGATCGCTTTCCCGTTGTCGACGGCCTCGGTCTTGCGGAGGTCGTCGACCACGATTCGGGTGCCGTCCTCGGGCCCGACGGCGACGATATTCAGCCGCCGGACGTTCGCGAGGTCGGGTTCGCCGTGTTTCTGAATGTACCCGAAGTCGAGTCGCGTCCACCCCTCGAAGTCCGCCGGGATGTCGCGGATGCTGGTGAGGTGACTCCCGCGTTCGGGCGCCATGAACTCGAAGTGAATCTTGGTGACGGAATCGGTTTTGACCGCGAGCGAGGTGTCCCAGCCGTCGAGGTCGATTCCCCGCGGGAAGTCGATGCGCATCGCAGCCCGGTTGCCGTCGCCTTCGACTGCGAGTCCCTGGGAGCCGGTCGGGGCGTCCGACACGGTTTCGAGTTCGCCGGTAACGGCGGTCCAGTCATCTGCTGTCTCGAAGTCGGAGATGACCTCGCCGTCGTCGATGGCGGGCCAGCCGTCGCCGCTGCCCGCATCCCCGTTTCCGTCGCCGTCTCCGTTGTCGGAGCCGTCGCCGTTTCCGTTGCCGTCTCCGCTACTATCGTCGGAGAGGGCGTCGAGGCAGCCTGCGACCGTCGCTGTCGATGTCACGCCTAGTGCTGTGACCAATTGTCGCCGAGACAGTCCACGAGTCATGTCTGTGCCGGCACAACTCCTGCAAGGGACTTTCTAATGGAGGTGTTAATTCCGTTGGGGGAAACAATTCCAGCGCCGACAGCAATCCGAATCCGCTGCCGTTTCTCCGTCGGACTGCCCGATCCATCGGGAACGATGATCGACCCTTAATCGGGTGATAAACGCCGTGTGGGGACCAGCGCTGCTCCGTGAGGTCACGGTATCGGTGGGCCTGCAGTCCTCGGTGGTCCTGCCCGCTCCGGTGGCCCGTCCCCATCCGCCTCTGGCAACCCCACGTCTACGGGCCGGTCGGGCGTCCTCGACTCAGGATCGACCGGGAGTTCAGTGCCGTCCAGGGGGTTCCACTCATCATCGCCCTCGTCATTCTCGTCGCTCTCAGCGTCCCCCTCCCCGTCGCGCCACCGTGACTCGAGTTCAGAGCGCACGTCGGCCGCATCGAAATCGGCCTCGCTGAACTCGGTCGAAACGTCGGCCGGCAGCTCGGGTGGGTGGCGTTCGTCGGTGGCCGGCTCCGATGCTGCCTCCGGGTCGGCCGCCGATTCGTCGATCGTTTCGGCCGTCGTTGTCGCTACCGCAGCCGAGGTCGTCTGGGATGTCGTGGTCGACTCCTCGACTCCCGTGTTTGTCCCCGAAGACGCGGTCGTCTCGACCGTCGCCGCCCCCTCGGGGTCTGCTGTCGTCGCGGAACCGTCGACGGCGGACTCGCCGTTCGATGGGGCTACGAACGCCGTCGTCGCCGTGTCGGTATCCCCGCTTGCAGTCGATTCGTGCGTCTCCGTCGTGTCGTCCGTTGCATCCGTCTCACTCGTCTCATCCGTCTCACCCGTCTCACCCGTCTCGTCCGGCGATTCCGTCGGATCGATCGAACTGGAGCGATCGGGCATCATACTCGGAGCGAAGGCAGCGATGAGCAGCGAGAACGTACACAACACCACCACAACCGTGACGATGAGTGTCCGGGTCGTCGGAAGCTGATCGTCGGGTTCGGGCCGGTCAGACGAGTTCACCATTCGAGACTCTCCAGTCGTGACGGTGAGCCTTTGTTAAGCGTCGCCCACACCTGTAGTCACGGATTACGGGGCTTGGTATCCGCGCTTTGCGCTTCGTGGGTCCGGTGTCGAGCGGTGCCGAACAATGATATGGTCGGCACCCAGAGTGGTGATAACGAGTCCCGCTATATGACAGACCAGTACGATCACGCGCAGGTCCAGGAGTTCTGGCAGTACGTCTGGGAGCGCGACGAGGTCGCCCACCTTTCGGACGACGCCGTCGATCCGACGTACGTCCTCGGCATGTTCCCCTACACCTCCGGGACGCTGCACATGGGCCACGTCCGGAACTACGCGATCACCGACGCCTACGCTCGCTATCGCCGGCTACAGGGCGACGATGTCCTCCATCCGATGGGGTGGGACGCCTTCGGCCTACCCGCCGAAAACGCGGCGTACGAGCGCGCGAGCGACCCCGAATCCTGGACCCGCGCGTGCATCCGCCGCATGCGCGAAGAACTCGAGACGATGGGCTTTGGCTACGACTGGTCGCGGGAGGTTACGACCTGTGAGCCCGCCTACTACCGCTGGAACCAGTGGCTGTTCAAGCGGTTCTACGAGGCCGACCTCGTCGAGTTCACCGGCGCGACGGTCAACTGGTGCCCGGACTGCGAGACGGTACTGGCCGACGCGCAGGTCGCCGTCTCCGACAGCGGCGGTGATGACGACCACGACCATCACGACGAAACCCGCGTCTGCTGGCGCTGCGAAACGCCCGTCGAACGGCGCGAACTCGACCAGTGGTTCTTCACGATCACTGACTACGCGGACGAACTCGCCGACGGCCTCGACGAACTCGAGGGCTGGCCCGAGGGCGTTCGGGAGATCCAGCGTAACTGGATCGGCCGCCGGGACGGTGCACGACTCACGTTCGACCTGTCGAACGCCTCGAGCACCGCCGCCGAATCCGTCGACGTATTTAGCACCCGCCCCGAAACCGCCTTCGGCGCGACCTTCCTCGCCGTCTCGCCCGAGCACGAACTGGCGACTGCACTCGCGGAGACGGACGCGGCGGTCGCCGCGTTCGTCGACCGCACGCGAACTCGTGAGGGCGCGTCCGGACACGCCGACCGCGAGGGGTACAGCGGCTCGGGGATCGAAACGGATGCGACGGCGGTGAATCCGCTGACGGGCGAGGAGCTACCGGTGTACGTCGCCGAGTACGTTCTGGGTGACGTAGGAACCGGCGCGGTGATGGGCGTGCCGGGACACAACGAACGGGACTACGAGTTCGCCCGCGAGCACGACCTGTCGGGGGAGACGGTCGTCGTTCCCGCGGCCGACGCGGCGGACGACGTAACCTCCGGACCCGAGAACGGGCCCTACACTGACGAGGGTGTGCTCGACCTCGGGACTGAGACGGATAGCGAATACGACGGCCTCGCGAGCGAAACGGTTCGAGAAGAACTGCTCGCGGACCACGAGGCGATCGAACCGGACGTGACCTACCGCCTGCGCGACTGGCTGATCTCCCGCCAGCGCTACTGGGGCACGCCGATTCCGGTCGTCCACTGCGAGGACTGCGGTCACGTCCTCGTTCCCGACGACGACCTCCCCGTCGAACTTCCCGAGTTCGTCCAGACGACCGGCAATCCGCTCGACGCCGCCACGGAGTGGAAGGAGACGACCTGTCCCGACTGCGGCGGGCCGGCCGAACGGGAGACGGACACGATGGACACCTTCGTGGACTCCTCGTGGTACTTCCTGCGCTTTCTCTCGCCCGACCTCGCGGGCGCGCCCTTCGATACCGACCGGGCGAACGAGTGGCTGCCGGTCGACATCTACGTCGGCGGCGACGAACACGCGATCCTCCACCTGCTGTACATCCGCTTCGTGACGCGGGCGCTTTCGGACCTGGGACTGCTCGATCGGCGCGAACCGGTCGAGCGCCTCATCAGTCAGGGGACCGTCCTCTACGAAGGCGAGAAGATGTCCACCTCGACCGGTAACGTCGTCACTCCCGACGAGTACGGCGCGGAAACGACGCGGCTGTTCGTCCTCTCGGCCGCCCATCCCGAACAGGACTTCGAGTGGACCGCAAACGACGTTCGCGGTGCCTACGACCTCCAGCAGACCCTGTACGGAATGGCAACGGCGTTCGTCGACGAAGGGACGACCCGAGTGGAACGCACGCCCCGCGATGACTACCTCGATCGGGAGATCGACCGCACGATCGCCGCCACCGCCGACGAGTTCGAACGCCTGCGATTTCACCGGGTCGTCACCGAAATCCGTGAACTCGCGGTACTGCTTCGGCGCTACCGGTCGTTCGATCGCGTTCACGGCGACACGTATCGGCGCGGACTACTGACGATCGCCACGCTCATCTCGCCGCTTGCTCCCCACCTCGGGGAAGAACTCTGGAACATCCTGCGTGGCGAGGGACTGGTCGTCGAAACCGACTGGCCCTCCCCGGCTACCGCCGGCGATTCCCCAACCGCGACTACCGACGCTGCCGATACCGCTCCCAACGTCACCTCCGCGACCGATGACACCTCCGCGACCGATGACACCTCCACAACCGACGACACCCCCGCAACCGCCGGCACCGACGCCGACGCCTCGACGGCCGGGACCGAGATCGAGTACGAACTCGAACGCCGACTCGTCGAAACGACGCTCTCGGACGTTCGAGACATCGTCGATATCGCGTCGATCGACGACCCGGAACGGATCGAACTGGTCGTCGCACAGCCCTGGAAATACGAAGTCGTGGCCCATCTCGATCACCTCGATCAAACCGACGGCGACGCGATCGCCGTCGACGCCGTCCTCGACGAACTCGAGTTCAGTGTGCCGGTCGACCGGGCGGCCGTCGCCGAGTTCGTGCAGAGGGAAGGCGACCGCCCCGGGCAGTCGACGCTTTCCGCCCGGCGTGAACGCGGGATTCTCGACCGCGCGTCCTGGCTCCTGATCGACGAGTTCGGTGCGTCCGTCGTGGTTCGACAGGCCGATGCCGGTGCGCCGACTGGGCGTCCTGGCGACGCTGAACTCGACGCCGACGAGTTGGCACGGCGGGCGCGACCGGGGAAGCCGGCGATTCGAATCGAGTGAGGTTCAGTGGAGATGCGTGCTACTGGCCGCGCTTGGGTGCTCTTCTCTCGGGATGTCGGTCACGGAGCAGCTTTCGACGATCGCGGCAGTTCGAGTTCCGCCGGTCGTGCGAGACGATCTCGTGTCCGCATCACAACAGCAAGACAGATACGGCATCTCTCCTAACGGTCAACAATGGCAACCGCGGACGCACAACAGCGACTTCGGGAGCGGCCGATCGGGGCGACAATCTTTCTGACGGTCGTGGGCTATACGCTCGTTCTCGGGACCTTCCTCCTCGACGTGCCGCTGTACCCGGAGCTGACGAACGCACAGGTCAATCTGCTCACCCACGCGATCGCGGTCATCAACACGGCGACGACGATACTGCTCGTCGCCGGCTGGTACTGGATTCGGGCCGGCGAAACCGGAAAGCACCGGGTAGCGATGATAAGTGGGTTCGCGTTGATCATGCTGTTTCTGGTCGTCTACCTGATCAAGGTCGGCGGCGGCGGTACGAAGCTCTTCCAGGGCCCGGACTGGGCCTACTACTCGTATCTGGTTATGCTGGCGATTCACATTATCCTCTCTATCGTCTCCGTCCCGGTCGTTCTCTACGCGCTGATCCTCGGCCTGACGCACACGCCGGCGGAGTTGCGACAGACGGCCCACGCCAGGGTCGGCCGTATCGCTGCCGGCGCGTGGATTTTAAGCCTCGTCCTCGGCGTCGTGACGTACGTACTGCTCAATCACGTCTTCACCTACGAGTTCAGCGCGATGCTCGTGCCATTAGTACCGGTGTGAGACGGTCCGGTGTATCGATTTCCCGGCGCACTCGCGCCCCATCCTGCGAGTGCGCCGGCACTGACTGCCAGCAGTCCGTCTGAGTCGGCTGGCCGAGGCCCGCTTTCGTATCGATAAGCGGCCCCGTCTCAACGGGGAAATAACGGTTCAGAAGCGAGAAAATCACCGTTTCAGCCAGGTTTGAGGACAGGGTTTACGGGGATCGGCAGTGTAGGTGAGTCGATATGGATTCGCCGTCCCGGGACCCTGACGCCGAACGATCCCAGCAGTTGCGCCAACAGCAGGTGTTGGCCGAACTCAGTGATCGGTCACTCGACGTCCGACGTGGTGCCGTGCGTGCTGGGATGGATACAGATAGCGAGCGCATCGGCTCCAACTCCGACGCCCGCGCCAGCATCACCGAGACGCTCGATGAACTCTTTCGAACAGCGACAGAGCGAATCAGATCGACGCTCGGAACGGATTCGTGTTACGTTCTCGAGGTCGATTCGGCACACGAGTTCTTTCACGTTCGTGCCGGTGCGCTCCGGACCGGTGACCTGAACGAAATGGGCCCGATTCCGGTCGATCCCGACACGCAACTCGGGGCGACACTCGTCTCGCCCGAGCCGATTCTCGTCGACGAGTTCGCGACTGACGACCGGTTTGTGCATGCCGGACCGCCGGTCGAAGACGAGGCGGCGAGTGGACTCAGCGTCAGGATCGAGATGAGCCGCCATGATAGCGAGCCGGATGGACGCGGCGTGTCTCACAATGGCACGGATTCCGATAATGACGAGTCGCCCCGGGATGCGGCTGACGGCCGCGGTACGTGGGGTGTCCTCAGCGCGTATTCGACGACGGCTCGCGAGTTCAGCGAGGGAGAGATCGCGTTCGTCGAGACCGTCGCGAATCTGCTCGCGCTGACGGTCGAGCGGACGCGGGCGGAGCGACGCCGGGAGGAAGAGCAAACGCGTAGAAACAACGTTCTGGAAACCTCGCCAATCGGGATCACGCTTGTCAATGCCGAGGGACAACACGTCTTCTCGAACGATCGGGCAGAAGAGATTCTCGGCCGGTCGATCGAGGAACTAGAGACGTATACACACAACGACGAGCGATGGGATCTCGTCGACGAGAACGGCGAGCAGATGTCGTTCGATGAACTCCCGTTCTCGCGGGTGAAAGAGACGAAGGAGTCGGTGTACGACGAAATCGTCGGTATCAGACGCTCCTCCGACAAACGGGTGTGGCTGCTGATACACTGCAGTCCGCTGTTCGACGCGGACGGCGAATTCGACGGCGTCATCTACGCGTTCAGAGACATCACCGAGCGGCGTGAACTCGAGAGCCGACTCGAAGAGATTCTGGGTCGGGTTGATGAAGCGGTCTGCGCGTTCGATGAGGAGTTACGGTATACGCACGTCAACGACCGGGCCGAGGAGTTGCTTCAGCGATCGGCGGATGAACTCCTCGGCGAGAAGCTCTGGGAGCAGTTTCCGGAGTCGGCAGACGAGGATGTCGTCCAAGAGAGTTTCGAGCGGGCGATGGAATCACAGGAGCAGACGAGTTACGAACACTACTACGAGCCGGCCGGTATCTGGCTCGAGGTGACGATCTATCCGTCCGAAACCGGTGCGTCGGTGTATTTCAGAGATATTACGGATCGGAAGAAGTACCAGCGTCGGCTCGAGGAGTCGAACGAGCGACTCGAACAGTTCGCCTACGCTGCTTCTCACGACCTCCAAGAGCCGTTGCGAATGGTGACGAGTTACCTGCAGCTTATCGAAAATCGGTACGCGGACGAACTGGATCAAGACGGCCGCGAGTTCATCGAGTACGCGGTCGACGGGGCAGATCGGATGCGGGAGATGATCGACGGATTGCTCCAGTTTTCGCGGGTCGAGACGCAGGGGGAGCCGTTCGTGCCGATCGACCTGGAAGACGTTCTCGAGGACGTGCGGCGGGATCTGCGGATGCGGATCGAGGAGAGCGGGGCCGAGATTACGGCGGGTGAACTGCCGTGGGTAGAGGGTGACGGCAACCAGTTACGGCAGGTGTTTCAGAATCTGTTGTCGAACGCGATCGAGTATTCCGGCGACGAACCGCCGCGAATCGACATTTCTGCCCACGATACGGGCAAGGAGTGGGTGATCTCCGTGAGTGATAACGGACTCGGGATCGAACCGGACGATCAAGAGCGGATCTTCGGGTTATTTCAGCGCCGTCACGATAGCGATGAGCAGACGGGGAGCGGGCTCGGGCTGGCTCTTTGTAAGCGGATTATCGAGCGCCACGGCGGTGAAATCTGGGTCGAGTCGGAGCCCGGAGAGGGGGCGACGTTTTCGTTTACGTTGCCGACGCGGTTGGGGCCGAAGCGAGAGTCAGCGTCGGGACCCGAATCAGCCTCGAGTTCGCTGAACTGAACGTCGTCGGGTTCGGTTAGTCCGTTTGCGGAATCGATCGTGCGCCGAGTGCGAAGACGATTCCGGCGAGAACCGCGAGGATGGCGAGGTTCGCCAGTGCGGGATCGACACCGGCGATCGTAGCGGGGTTCGCACCGGGATCGGTCACCGCCCGGACGCCGCGCGTGAAGTACGTCAGCGGCGAGAGGTTCACGAGCGGTTCGAACCAGCCGGGTAACTGCTCGAGCGTGATAAACGTCTCCGAGAGAAACAGGAGCGGGAGGCCGATGCCGTTGCTCGCTGCGACGGCCCCGTCCTGTGAATCCGTGTAGCTGCCGAGCATCGCGCCGACGCCACAGAAGCAGACGACGCCGACGAGGATGTACGGCACGAGCAGGGGAGAGAAGACGATTTGGGCACCCGTCAGGACGATCACGAGCGCGAGGATGAGGAGACTCGCCAGTCCGATGATGACGGCGTTGACGACCGTCTGGGCGAGCAGCCACTCCCCGCGGGTCAGCGGCGTCGTCGCGAGTTTTTCGAAGCGGTTGCCCTCGCGGTGGCGCGCGACTTCGCTCCCCATCCGCGACAGCGGCGTAAAGAGGACGACGACGGCGAGATAGCCCGGCACGTAATAGACCGCCGGCTCCGCGAATAGCCCGCCGCCGGCGGGGTCGGTTCGGACGAGGGCTCCGAAGATGACGATCAGGATCACGGGGAAGAAGAACGTGAAGAAGACCGCCGTCCGACGGCGGACAAACGAGCGCCAGCCGGCTCCCGTCTCGGCCCGGACGCGGCTCGCAACGCTCACGCCGTCTCACCCGCCCGCGCCGCGTCGTCGAGTTCATCGTCGGCCGGTTCGTCCGCGCGGGCGTTTGCATCCGTATCCGTATCCGTGTTTGTATTCGTATCGGACCCGCCTCCCCGCCCGGTGCGTTCGCGCTCGGCCGCATCGGCGAGCGTCAGGTAGACGTCTTCGAGATCGGGTTCGGCCCACGCGAGCCCGGAGTACTCGATATCGTTGGTTTCGAGAGCGTCGACCACGGTCCCGATCTCGGCGGGCGAAATATCGCGGACGACGACGCCCTGGTGATCGCGCTGTCGGCCTCGGGTCGGTTGCTCGACGGCGAACGGGAGATCGGCGAACGCGTCCGAGGGTGCGTCCGTCTCGATTTCGAGGCGGCTCGTCCCGCCGTGCTCGTCGATCAGTTCGGCGGGCGTGCCGCGGGCGACGAGTTCACCGTTCGAAAGCAGGCCGACGCGGTCCGCGAGTCGTTCGGCCTCGGCCATGTCGTGGGTCGTCAGGACGACCGTCGTGCCGGCGTCGGCGAGGGCCTCGATCAGCCGCCAGACGGTTCGCCGGCCGGCGGGATCGATTCCCGTCGTCGGCTCGTCGAGAAAGAGTACGTCGGGATCGTTGACCAGCGTCGCGCCCACGCAGACCCGCCGCTGCTGTCCGCCCGAAAGGTCTTCGTACCAGGTGTCGCCCGCATCGGCGAGGCCCACGTCGGCGAGCACAGCCTCTGGATCGCGTGTCTCCTCGTAGAGTCCGGCGTAGTACGTAAGGAGTTCGCGAGCGGTGAGCCGATCCGGCGGCGAGAACGCCTGCGGGAGGACGCCGAGTCGATCGCGGTCGACGGCCGCCGGTGGCTCATCGAGCACGCGCGCTGATCCCGAGTCGGGATCGGTCGTTCCCGTCAGCGCACGGACGAGCGTCGTCTTGCCGGCCCCGTTCGGGCCGATGAGTGCAAAGACCTCGCCGCGGTCGACGGTCAGCGAGGCGGAATCGAGCGCGACCGTCTCGCCGTATGTCTTCGCGAGTTCAGTCGCGGCAACGACGGCAGACATACGAACGGCTACCCACGCCGTCCGGGTAAGCGGTTCGATTCCCGCGCTCTTGCCCACGCAGGCTCAACCGTTACCGGCCCGTTCGTGATACGGTTTCGGCATGACCCAGCTCGGCTACACCCTCTCGAGCGAAGAACACGGTCCGACTGAACTCGTCGAGTACGCACAGCGTGCCGAGGAGGCCGGCTTCGACTTCGTCTCGATCTCGGATCACTTTCATCCGTGGATTCCGGCGCAGGGGGAGTCGCCGTTCGTCTGGAGCACCCTCGGCGGGATCGCGACGGCGACCGACGAGATCGAGGTCGGGGTCGGCGTCACCTGTCCGACGATGCGCATCCACCCGGTCAACGTCGCCCAGGCGGTCGCGACGGTCGACGAGATGTTCGACGACCGGTTCACGTTCGGCGTCGGCACCGGCGAGAACTTGAACGAGCACGTCACCGGCCACCGCTGGCCCGAACACGACGTTCGTCTCGAGATGCTGACGGAGGCGGTGGACGTGATGCGCAGCCTCTGGACCGGCGAGAACACGAGCCACCACGGCGAGCATTACACGGTCGAGAACGCGCGGCTGTTCACCGTTCCGGACGAGCAGCCGACGATGATCGCAAGCGCGTTCGCCCCGCAGACGGCCCGCTGGGCCGCAGAACACGGCGACGGGCTCTGGTGTTCCGGACCGAAGGGAACCGTCGTCGACGAGTACGAGGACGCCGGGGGCGACGGCCCAGCCTACTCGCAGCTTCACATCTGCTACGCCGACAGCGAGGACGAGGCGATCGATACCGTCCACGAGTACTGGCCGAACGGTTCACTACCGGGTGAACTCGGGCAGGAACTGCCGACGCCGGTGCACTTCGAGCAGGCCACGGAGATGGTCGAGCGGGAGGACATCGCCGAGAGCGGGACCACCACCGATCCGGACCCGCAGGCGCACATCGACGGCATCGAGACGGCGGTCGACGCGGGGTACGATCACGTCTACGTCCACCAGATCGGCCCCGAGCAGGAGCGGGCGCTCGAGTTCTACGAGGAGGAGGTGTTGCCGGCGTTCTGATACGGATGCGGGTGCGGTCGTGAACGGTTTGCGAAACAGTTGCTCAGGGATCAAATTCGTCGTAACAACTGGATAGTAACGACGGTCTCCGGGAGTGGTACCGGTATGTCTGATTGGGATCGCCGTTCGGTACTCGAAACCGGTGCAGCGCTTTCCGTCGGAAGCGGTGTAGCCTCGATCGCCGCCGGCCAAGACGACTCGGGGGAATCCGCTGTCGAGTCGCTTCCGGACCCGTCGTTGGAACCGAATCCGGACCAGGACGAAGACTGGGCGTCGTTCGCCGGCGACGCCAGCCACAGCAGGAGCGTCGAAGCCGACACCGAGTTCGATGCCGACGCGCTCGAGGCCGCCTGGTCCGTCGGGTCGGCCGGACCGGTCGCCGTCGCCGACGACACCGTCTACACCTCGACTGCGGACGGCGTCGCCGCGTTCGACGCGGCCGACGGCACGCTCGTCTGGGAGAACGCGACCGTCGACGCGAGCGAACCGGCGGTGGTCGGCGAGACGGTCTACGTCACCGGCGACGAGGTCGTGGCGCTCGACACCTCGGACGGGAGCGTTCGCTGGGAGAGCGAGTTCGACACCGATGCACCGCTCGGAAGTCCGACGGTGGCCTACGGTGCGGTCTACGTCGGCGTCGACGGGACGCTGTACGCACTCGAAACCGACGACGGGTCGGTTCGGTGGCGAAAGGAGTCGATCTCCGCACCCCCGGACCCGGAGGCCGACGAGGAAGCGGAATACGAGTTCATCAGAGACACCGCGGCGGCGAACGGGGTCGTCTACGCCCTGTCGTGGGGCGGCGCCGTCGCGTTCGAGCCCGAAACCGGGGCCGAGGTTTGGCTCGCTCCGATGCCGTACCTGGGGACAGCCGCGAAGAACACCCAGGTTCGAGCAACGGCGAGTACCGTCGCCGTCGGCAACTCGCAGGCCGAGCACGTACTCGTGAACGCACAAACGGGCGGTGAAGATATTTTGGTCGCATCCGAGAGCGCCGGCTGGGCGCTCGACGACGAGATTTACGTTACCGGGACCGACCACCAACTCGAGGTCGGCGCGTACGAACACGAGTACTACTGGCAGATCGAGAACAAATCTAACGCCGGCCACGCCGTCATCTACGGCGATACGGTGTACGTCTACTTTAGCGATACCGGCCCCGAAGGCGAGGGCGCGCAACCGTACAGTACGGACCTCGTCGCGGTGAACAAATACGACGGAACCGAACAGTGGGTCCTCTCGAACGACGACGTTCCCGTCGGTCACGTTCGCGCGATCAGCGACGGGACGATCTACGTCGACCGCAGCGGTGAACTCGTCGCGCTCCGAGAGGGGGCGGGTGACGAAGGCGGCGGTACCGAAGACGGCGACCAGGGCGACGGCGATTCGGCCGATGGCGGTGACGGAAACGAAGGGACGGACGAGGGAGACGACGCGACCGAGGGGAGTGACGGAACGGCCGACGAGACGGAATCCGATTGCTCGAACGAGAGCGCCGACGCTGATTCTGATTGCGGCGGAGACGGGAACGCGTCCGATGCGGGTGACGATTCCGACGGGAGCGACGGAGATGGCGGGAACGGAACCGGCGGCGAGAACGCCAGCGATAGCGGTGGTCTCGACGGCGGTAGTAACGGGAACGGCAACGCCAACGATAGTGCCGAAAACGGGACGCCCAACGAGACGGACGGAAGCGCCGAGGGTGATACCGTTCCCGGCTTCACGACCGGTGCCGGCATCGTCAGCGGTGCGCTCGGTCTCGAATGGGTTCGCCGGCAGGCCGGCTCGAACGCGGACGACTCGACCGAGTAACGGACGCGTCGGTCGTCGCCGGCGTGTGACTGGCGGCGCTGTGCTCCGGTTTGTAGTTCACGATGAGACGGTCCGGCTCACCGAGCATCGACTTGCAGAAAGACGACGGCCGTCAGACCGCGGTTACTCGTCCTGATACAGCGGGTGTGCCGCACAGAGTTCGTCGACCTCCTCGCGGACCGACGCGATCACGTCCTCGTCGTCCGGCTCGTCGACGACGCGGGCGATCAGGTCCGCGACCGTTCGGCAGTCCTCCTCGTCGAAGCCGCGCGTGGTCAGCGCCGGGGTACCGGCGCGGATGCCGCTCGGGTCGAACGGCGAGCGCGTCTCGCCGGGAACCGTGTTCCCGTTGAGGACGATACCGGCGTCCTCGAGCGCCTCCTCGGCGTCGCCGCCGGAGGTGTCGGGGTGGCTCTCGCGCAGGTCGACGAGCACGAGGTGGTTGTCGGTCCCCTCCGAGACGAGCGAGAAACCGTGTTCGGCGAGCCGGTCGCCGAGCGCTTCGGCATTTGCGACCGTCTGTTCGGCGTACTCCTCGAACTCGGGTTCGAGCGCTTCCTTGAAGCCGACGGCCTTGCCCGCGATATTGTGCATGAGCGGTCCGCCCTGGCCGCCGGGGAAGACGGCCGAGTCGATGTCGTCGGCGTACTCCTCGCTCGTCATCACGATGCCGCCGCGACCCGAGCGGATGGTCTTGTGCGTCGAACCCGTGACGAAGTCGGCGATGCCGACCGGCGACGAGTGCACGCCCGCGGCGACGAGGCCGGTGATGTGGGCGATGTCCGCGAGGTGAAGCGCATCGACGCTGTCGGCGGCCTCCTGAATGCGTTCCCAGTCGATCTCGCGCGGGTACGCGGAGTAGCCCGAGACGATGATATCCGGTTCGAACTCCTCGGCGTGTTCGGCGAGGCCCTCGTAGTCGAGGTAGCCCGTCTCGGGGTCGACCTCGTACTGCTCGACGTCGTAGAGTTGGCCGACGAAGTTCGCCGGGTGGCCGTGACTGAGGTGGCCGCCGTGATTCAGATCCAGCGAGAGGATCTTATCCCCGGGCTCGAGCATCGCGAAGTAGACGGCCTGGTTTGCCTGCGTCCCCGAATGCGGCTGGACGTTGACGTGTTCGGCCCCGAACAACTCTTTGGCACGTTCGATCGCGAGTTCTTCGACCTCGTCGGCGAACTCGCAGCCGCCGTAGTAGCGCGAGCCGGGATACCCCTCGGCGTACTTGTTCGTCAGCGCGCTTCCCTGGGCGTCGATGACGGCGCGGCTGGCGTGGTTCTCGCTCGCGATCATCTGGAGCGTCGATCGCTGGCGGTCCACTTCGCCTTCGAGCGCATCGGCGACGGCGGGATCGACCTCCCGAACGTGCTCGTGGTCCATATCCGATGTGGTGTCTGGCTGCTGTATAAGTGTACCTCTCTTCGGCAAAGCGGGCCACGAACGCAAGCGGTACCCTCGATCGATCAGCACGATCATGTCGTCCGTTATTGATTATCATCCGATACAACTAACTTGACTGCGTTGGATGTACCGCACCCGATGCTTGTGTGGGACGCCCAACAGGATGGCCTCTCCGTCACCGACAGCGATACCGCCGTCCTTGCTGTGACCGGGACCGAGTTCAGTATCGACGAGGCCGACCCGACGCTCGACGTTCCGCGGCCGGTCGACGAAACTATCGCGGTGACCGCGCGTGAACTGCGCTTGCCCCACGCCGTCGTCTACGCGTTCCCTCACGAATCGTCGACGCCACTCGAGCTCGATCCCTGCGGCGACCCGCTCTCGCTTTCGCCCGGGAAGTACGTCGTCGACGTCGACACCGAGATCAAAACCTACCTGCAGTTTGCCGGTGCGGCGCGGATCGAGCGAACGGACGACTTCGAGTCCGTCGTCGTCTCCTTTCCCGAGCGAACGCGAGTCATCCTCGGGTTTCGCAGCCGCCACGAGTTCCCCGCTGGAACGATCACTGTTCCGGACTCACCGGCGGCGCTGGCGCAGGCGATTTCCCACCTCCCGTCCTCGCACAAGACGACGGGACCGGACCGCTCCTATCCGACGCTCCGGGGCCACCCGCCGCTGCTCGAATCGGGCGAGGAACTGGCGATTCCGGACTGCGTTCGTGCCGACACGCCACAGACTGGAATCGAACTCGTCGTCCCGCCCGAGTACGAGTCGCTGTACGTCACCACGCCGCTCGCGTACTACCTGCAGGCGCGCGTTCGCACGGACTCACCGAGCAGCGGCGCACGGCTTCGCCTTCCCGAGTACGATGTCGCCCGCTCCCTCCCCGACCCGCCCCGACTCGAACGCGAGGTCGAACAGTTGCTCCGGCAGACGTTCTTCCTCGACTGTCTGGTTCGCAACGCGGGTCCCTACGGAACCGAACTCGCCGAATCCAGACTGCTCGAGATCCTCGATCTCGAAAGCGAGTCACTGTACGCGGCCTCGCCGCAGGACCGACTCGCGACCTACCTCGACATTCCCTTCGAGGCGATCGAACACCGCCTACCCGACTGGCACCTCGCGACGTACGTCGCCCCCGAGTTCAGCCGCGTCGAGACGCTGCCGTTCCTGCTCGACCGGATGAGCCTGCTCTATCGACCCCGAACGTCGACTCTCGAGGGATGTGAACTCGTCGAACGGTCGCTCGAGGCGTTCTACCGCACCGGCGAGCGGGCGGGGACGGGAGGACAGGTCGCTTCCGTCGATATCGTCAAGCCCGAACTGCGCCACGGCCGGGCCCACGGCTGGCTCGCCGACGGCGTCCCCGTCGACGTCTTCACCGCTGCACCGGAGGCCTACCACAACCGGCTCGCGTTCCTCGATCGCACCTGCGAGGAAACCTCCGTCTGCGTCGTTCTCAACGACCCGGAAATGGCCGGTGAACACGACGACGTGGCCGAGATATACCGCTCTCGTTCCGGCGACCTCCCGATGACCGTCGCCGTCGAGGACGGACTGACGACGGCTGAACTCGCTCGCGTCTTCGAGACGGGCCACGACTTCGTCCACTACATCGGCCACTGCGAGACCGGCGGCCTCTGCTGTCCCGACGGCACGCTCTCGACGGCGAGTCTCGACCGCTGTACCGCCCAGACGTTCTTTCTCAATGCGTGTGGTTCCTTCTACGAGGGACGAACACTGATCGAGAAGGGCAGCGTCGCCGGAGCCGTCACCGTCACCGAGGTCCTGAACGAGCACGCGATCAAGGTCGGCTCCACGTTCGCGACGCTGCTCGTCAACGGCTTTAGCATCGAACGAGCGATGGAACTCGCACGCCGGCGCATCATGATGGGCAAGGACTACACCGTCGTCGGCGACGGCACGCACTCGCTCACGCAGGGCGAACACCGCGTTCCCACCACCCTTCATATCGATGAACTCGACGCGGAACACAGACGCTCCTCGCGCGCAATCCGAACCGGCGATTCGGATA
>NZ_AOIO01000030.1 GCF_000337555.1 Natrialba asiatica DSM 12278
AGAGATGTGTATAAGAGACAGACCTTCGACTGCTACTCGACCCGCGTCACCGGCTCCTATTACTTCCCCCACACCGCCGACAACGAACTCGCCTACCTCTGTGGCTCCGAGTCCAATTTTATCGTCTCGAAACCTGCACTCGTAACGTTGCTCAAAGAAACGGAGGCGGCGGTGATTTACGACGGCGATATTTACTGGTCGAACTCGCTCTGGTCGCAGTTCGACGAGTAGTCCAACTTCACGGGCCGCCGTACGTACTCACGCGCTCTGCAGACACCGTCTGCTGCTTCGAACGCTGATGAGAGAGCAATCCACCACTTCGCAAGCGGGGCCATACATTCATCCGGATTCGAGTACTTCTGAAACCCATGCAATGCGGTATTATCAGAACACCTTTATATAATTATTCTAATTAATTCGCGCAATCAGATACGGATTAAACTGGGGCCGTCATCGCTCGTTTCTAGTGAGTATCGTGTTGTTCTGCGAAACCTATAGCTATAATGAACAACAAGCGGACAAAAATTACCCGTTCGTCAATCAGGTGAGAAGTTCTGCCGTGAAGATGGCCACCAAAATTAAGTACTGGGATCTCGTTTACTTCTGCAGAGAGATGGCTTCGAATTTACTCAACCACCAGATTGACGATATACTCGAATCAGTCCTCGAAGACGCAAGCGGTGATGTCTACATGGTCAACCCCTCGCGAGACGCCATCGAGGAGTTCATCGCCGTTGCGACGGCGCTCGAGGGCTCGCTCCCGTCGGTCCACATGCTCGCCGACGAGCGTACCCTGAAGGCGGTCATGGACGACTTCATCGTCGCCTCGAACGCGGCAGACCTGATCAGCGAGGGCGCACTCGCACTCCACACGCTCGAGGAAGCGCCGGAGAACTCGCTTTTGGTTACCGAAGACCGCGTCATCGCCGTCGTCCACGCCGGCGACCGCGTCGGCGGCCTCGTCACCGACGACGGCAGTTTCGTCGAGGACACGTACGAGACCTACGCCGATCGGTGGGAGGACGCGCCCGCTTACAACCTCCGGACACCGCCGATCACGGACGTTCGCGAGACCCTTTCCGACGAGATCAGCCCCGAGGCCGAGGACGATTTCACCGCGATCTTGAACTCGCTCGAGACCGCTCGTGGCGACGGCGACGGGCTCGACGAAGTGACGATCTCGCTGCTCGTCGCGGCCAAGAACGAGGCGTTGCTGTACGACATCAGCAAGTGGGGCGAGGACGTGGGCATCGCGTCGAAGGCGACCTTTAGCCGCACGAAGACCAAGCTCGAAGACATGGGCCTGATCGACACCGAGAAGGTGCCAATCGACGTTGGTCGGCCGCGCCTGCGTCTGAAGATCGGCGACGACCGACTCCGCGAGGCCGACAACGGCCAGCTCGCGACGGTCGCCCAGTCTATCCTGAACTGAGGACCGACCCGGCACTGACTGTCGCTATCACTGTTTCTCGCTGCACTCGGATCGTCCTGTGTCCACTCGGCGGACAGCCGTTGTCGCCGGATGACGCAAACCCCAAGTTCTCGCCGCGTGAGTCCTCGACTATGTACGAGGCCGTCCACGCCCACCCCGACGGACAGAGCACGGTCGCCAGACTTGCGAAGACGGCGGCCGAGTTCAGCTTCGAGGGCGTGGTCGTGCGCAATCGCGCGGACGAACGGGCCGAGTTCGACGCCGAGCGGATCGGGGACGAGTACGGGATCGACGTGGTCGAAGGGATCGAAATCGACGCCGACGATGTCGAACAGGCAAGCGGTGCGGTCGGCAACTACCGGACCGACGAGACGATCATCACGGTGGCGGGCGGAACGCCCGCGATGAATCGCTTCGCCGTGGAAAACGAGAAGGTGGACGTGCTCGCCCGGCCGATGACAGCGGGCGGCGACGTAAACCACGTGCTCGCGAAAGCAGCCGTCGAGAACGGCGTTCGTTTCGAGTTCGATCTCTCGGGCGTCCTTCGCACCCACGGCGGGCGACGCGTGCGGATCATCCAGTCATTGCGAAAGCTCGCGGACATCGTCGACCACTACGACGCTCCCTACGTCGTGAGCGCGTCCCCGCAGTCACACCTCGAGCTCCGCGCGCCGCGGGACCTGGCGGCGCTCGGCGAGCAGCTCGGCCTTTCGAGTTCGTTCGTCGAGGCGGGACTCGAAGAGTGGGGGCGGATGGCCGAGCGCAACCGACGGATCCAGTCCGAGTCGTTCATTGAGCCAGGGGTCGAACGAGGCAGGTATGAAGAGGAGCATTGAGGATCACGCCGCCCGGTTCGACGAGATCGCAAGCGAGTACGACGACGAGGGTTCCGACGAGTACCGCGCGTGCGCGAATCTGGTTATCGAGCACGCTGCACCCGATACGGACGATGTCGTTCTCGATCTCGGGACCGGTACGGGCGCGATCGCGCTCGCGCTGGCTCCGGACGCCGAGCGCGTCGTCGGGCGAGACATCAGCGAGGGCATGATGTCGGAAGCCGAGACGAAAGCCGCCGAGGAAGGGCTCGAGAACGTCGCGTTCGGCCGCGGGACGTTCCGCGAGCCCGAGTACGACGGCGAAGTCGATATCGTGACCTCGAACTTCGCGATGCATCACCTATCGGACGAGGAAAAGCGCGAGGCGATTTCGGCGATCGCCGATCTCGGTCCGCGCACGTTCGTCCTCGGGGACGTGATGTTCTTCGGCGAGCCGAACCCGGACGAGCCGTTCTACTCGCCGGAGGTCGACGATCCGGCGACCGTCGGCTTCCTCGCCGATGCGCTTACGGACGCCGGCTTCTCCCTGTCGGCCGTCGAACGCGTCCACGAGCAGGTTGGCGTGTTGGTGGCCGAGCGCGGCCGTCCCGACGCGGACCAGAACGAATGAAACATCTCCCAAAACACCTCCGGCCGCGCTGGCGCTATCTCGCGGTCGAGATCGAGAGTTGGCCGGACGCGTCGATCGATCGGCGAGCGTTCCAGCGCGAATGCTGGTACGCGGGCCAGAATTTGCTCGGTGATCCGGGGAGCGCACGCGCCGAGCTGTCGGTCCTGCAGTTCGAGTTCAGTGCCGACGCAGGCGTCGGTGAGGCACTCGTCAAGGTCAGACACGGCTGGACAGACGAAGCGCGGGCGGCGCTCGCTTGCATCGACGAAATCGACGGGCAGCCGGTCGGTGTTCGGGTCAGCGGTATCAGTGGCACGATCCGTGCCGCTGAAGAAAAGTATTTAGGGCGACGCGGGCAAGATTCTGAAGAGAGAAACGTCGTGTTCGGGAACGAGGAGCGAGTCGCCGTCGTGCGCGATGAATCTGTAGACGTGCGACTCGATGCGGCGTTCGCGGGGACGACAGACCTCGACTACGATTACGATTTAGCGTGATACTATGCAGGGACAAGCCCAACAGCAGGCGTACGACCGAGGCATCACGATCTTCTCGCCCGACGGCCGACTCTACCAGGTGGAGTACGCCCGCGAGGCGGTCAAACGTGGCACGGCGAGTATTGGCGTGCGAACCGACGACGGCGTCGTGCTGGCCGTCGACAAGCGCGTTCCCTCGCCGCTGCTCGAAGATTCGAGCGTCGAGAAGATCCACAAGGCAGACAACCACATCGGCATCGCGAGCGCGGGTCACGTCGCCGACGCGCGCCAGCTAATCGACTTCGCGCGCCGGCAGACTCAGGTCAACCAACTGCGCTACGGCGAACCGATCGGCGTCGAAACGCTGACGAAGGAAGTTACCGACCACATCCAGCAGTACACCCAGGTCGGCGGTGCACGCCCGTTCGGCGTCGCACTGATCGTCGGCGGCGTCGAAAACGGCGAGCCGCGCCTGTTCGAGACCGATCCGTCGGGAACGCCCTACGAGTGGAAGGCCCTCGCCGTCGGTGCCGACCGTAGTGAACTCCAGAGCTACCTGGAAGAGAACTACGACGACGAGGCGGACTTGGACGGCGGCATCCACCTCGCACTCGACGCACTCGCGTCGGTCAACGACGGCTCGCTGCTCCCGAGCGAAGTCGGCCTTGCTACCATTGACGCTGAAACCGAGCGCTTCGAACAGTTCGAACAGGACCGCATCGCGGACCACTTGACGGAGAACGACCTCCTCGATGAGGGCGACGAGGACGGCGAATCCGAAGAGTAATCGGGCCAGAGACTCGTGGCGACCCACTCGGTCGCTCGAGTTCACGAGTATCGGTTCTTGGCCTTGATCCCGACTCCTGATACCTGACAACTCGCGCTGCTGCACTCGTTTGTCACTGTTTCGGGATTCGGATTCGTTCGACGGCACCGAGCAACGGTCTCGTCTCAGGAAAAACTCTTTTACGAAGCCGGAGGAACGCTTCGGTATGATCTCTCTTGACGAGGCGGTGACAGCGCGACTCGAGTCACACGGGGCGCGCTTTGAAGTGTTGGTCGATCCAGATGCGGCTCTCGCGATCAAACGTGGCGAGTTCGAGGGCGACTTGGAGGATGTCATCGCTGCGGAGGACGTTTTCGAGAACGCCTCCCGCGGGGACCGCCCCGCCGAGAGCGATCTCGAGAAGGTCTTCGATACGACGGACCCACTGGAGATCATCCCGGACGTTATCACGAGGGGAGAGATCCAGATTACGGCCGAGCAGCGGCGCGAGATGCAAGAGCAAAAGCGCAAACAACTGGTCGACACCATCGCGCGCAACGCGGTCAATCCGCAGATGGATAATGCGCCGCATCCCCCGGAACGGATCGAGAACGCGCTCGAGGAAGCGGGCTTTACCGTCGATCCGATGGAGACGGTCGAATCGCAGGTCGACGACGCGCTGGACGATCTTCGACCGGTGATCCCGATCCGGTTCGAGGAGGTGACGATCGCGGTCCAGATTCCGGCGGAGTACGCGGGCAGCGCGCAGGCGCAGGTCCGACAGTTCGGCGACCTCGAGCGCGAGGAGTGGCAGGCCGACGGCTCCTGGATCGGCGTCGTCACCTTCCCCGCAGGGATGCAAAACGAGTTCTACGACGTGGTCAACGAACACTCGAGCGGCGAGGCTGAGACGGAGTTGATCAAGGACAAGGACGATATTCAGACGCGATAGTCGGCGTGCGTCGTGGCGGTACCGGTGTGAGACCGGCAATCCAACAGCGACACTGCAGTATTACAGTACCGGACGAGTTCTGTTCGAGCCCGATCTGCGTACCGTTTTCGGACACAGATGGCGTCAGACGGTCTGTTGTGCCAATTTCCATCGCGATTGCAGGGCAGGTCACAGGTGCGACGGAGCTGACTGCCAGCAGCCCGTCTCAGGCGCGGTGGTATCCGATCAGAAAGCCGCTCGTAAAGCCGACGGCGATCGAGGCGACGGAGAGTAGCGAGTCGATCCAGTGAGCAGCGACACCGGCATTTGACACCGTCTGTTCTTGTGTCGTGATGAGTCCGGCGGAAAGTCGATCCCAGTCGACGATAACGATGCCCTGGGACTGGAGGTAGCGAAAGACCATCAGTTCGATGCCGAAGATAATAGCGATCAGTTTGGCGACTCGCTTGGTCCCGAAGCCGAGCAGCCCGCCGAGGACTGCGCCGGCTCCGAACTCGAGTGCGAGCGTCGTCGGGTCGGCGGAAACCATCACCGCGAGTATTCGTATCACAGATAATGACTGTTTTGATCCGATTTCCGTCGAGCGAGCGGCCAGCGAACCGGCGGTACAACGACGAGTTCAGTGTGGGCACGGGATTCAAGGCGTTTGGAGACGTACAGTGGAGTATGATTGTCTTGCGTCCAACGGAGGTGTCTCGCCGGCACCCCGAGCGTGGTTGATGGCGTCGTATCGCCAGACTGGTCGCGGTCGCGGTTGTGGTTTCGGTCGTACCCGCACCCGTGCTCGCGTGTGCGCATGGAGTCGACTTCGTCTCGGCAACAGCGACGGCATTGGATCGAGTCTCATCCACGACGGTCCACGCTACTCTGCGGATGTGCCCCTGCAGCGGCGGTGTCACCATCGGTGCCACGTATCGGTAGCAGCGGTAGCAGCAGTAGCAGCGTTTCCGTCAAGACATCGTCAGTACCAGTACCGACACCAGCGCCAGCACCGGCATCCGAACCAACCGCAAAACACCAACTCGAAGCTACCCCTGTAATCGCATTCGCACCCGCATGAGAGCACTCATCGCCAAGCGCGTCGACTCCGGAACGCCAGATACAAGCGAGATTTCCGACCTCGCCGCCGCCGCCGGCTACACCGTCGTCGGTGAGATCACCCAGTCCCGCCGAGCCGACCCCGCACTCCAGATCGGCGAGGGAAAGGCCGAAGAACTCGCCGAAACAGCCGCCGCCACGGACGCGACGACCGTCATCTTCGACAACCGGCTCGGCCCCTACCAGACGTACAACCTCGGCCAGCTCCTTCCCGAGGGCGTCGAAGTCATCGATCGGTTCACCCTCATCCTCGAAATCTTCGGCCAGCGCGCCCAAACTCGAAAAGCCCAGCTCCAGGTCGAACTCGCCGAACTCCGCTACGAACTGCCGCGCGCCGAGGCCAAGACCAGCCTCGCCAAACGCGACGAGCATCCCGGCTTCATGGGACTCGGCGAGTACGACGAAAGCCGCGAGCAGGACATCAAAGACCAGATCAGCCGCATCACCGACGAACTCGAGCGCATCGAACAAACGGAGGAACACCGCCGCGAACGACGACGCAACTCCGGCTTCGATCTGGTCGCGCTCGCAGGCTACACGAACGCCGGCAAATCCACGCTACTCCGACGACTCGCGGCCGATCTCGATGTCGACGAGAACGACGATCTCCATCCCGACCTCGACTCGACCGCCGAATCACAGGACAAGCTGTTCACCACCCTCGGAACGACCACCCGCCGCGCCGACATCGACCCGCGCGACGTGCTCGTAACCGACACCGTCGGTTTCATCAGCGATCTGCCCCACTGGCTCGTCGAATCCTTCAAATCGACGCTCGATTCCGTCTACCGGGCCGATCTCGTCTTGCTCGTCGTCGACGTGAGCGAAGACATCGACGACATCCACGAGAAACTCGTCACCAGCCACGACACGCTCTACGAACGCAACGAGGCCCCGATCGTCACCGTCCTCAACAAGATCGACGCCGTCGGCGAAGCTGAACTCGAGGAAAAGCAAGAGGCGTTGTCCGCGCTCGCACCGAACCCGGTCACCGTCAGCGCGCGGGAGGGGACGAACGTCGACTCACTGCTTGATCGGATCGATACCGAACTGCCAGATTGGGAGGAAGAACGGCTCGTGCTGCCGATGACCGACGAGACGATGAGCGTGGTCTCGTGGATCCACGACAACGCTCACGTCGACGACGTTACCTACGGGGACGAAGACGTACTCGTCTCCTTCGAGGCGCGGCCCGCGGTAATCTCGCAGGCGCGCTCGCGCGCGAGCGAGTTGCAGACGGCGACGCCCGAATCAGCCTAACCTGGTTGTCCCGCCGCCGGATAGTAGATTACAGTGTGTATTTTGTTAGACTACATATGGAAACGGGAAACTATTGGTGGTATGAACCGACGAGAAATACTCGGCGGAATCGGAACGGGAACTGTCCTCGGCTCTGCTGGTTGTCTCGGAAGTATAACGAATCTCGACGATAGAAGCTCTCGACGACCACGCGTTCGTGTACGTATCGTATTCGTCGGGGCCGGTCGATGAGTTCTACTTCACCATGGTGAAAGATGATGGCGAGTAGTACATATACCAGTAGCGAGCGCGGATCAACGTGACCGACGTGTAGTCGGATCGGGCACTGCTGTGCAGGAACTGCCAGCAACCGGCCGCTCCCAGTGCTGATCGATACCGGCGCGCCGCGAGCGTTCCGGACCCCTACCATATAAAACAGTGACCTGTGTGCAGTAGGGTATGGAACGTGTCGCAGTCATCGGCTCGTCGATGACCCAGTTCGGGCAGCGAGACGAGTGGATCGTCGAACTCCTCTCGGAAGCCGGACTCGCCTGTCTCGACGACGCGGGCGTCGACGCGTCGGATGTCGAGCACCTGTACGTCTCGAACATGGCGAGCGGCGAGTTCGAGGGACAGACCGGAGCGATGAACGCGCTGGCCCAGGACATCGACGCGACGCCGGCGTACACCCAGCGGGTAGATCAGACGAGTTCGAGCGGCGGGGCGGGCATCTACGCCGCCTGGCAGTCGGTCGCGAGCGGGGCGAGCGAGATGACGCTGCTCGTCGGCGGCGAGAAGATGACTCACCGAACGACCGGCGAGGCGACGGACGTGATCGCCTCGTTGACGCATCCGGTCGAGTACAAACACGGCGTGACGCTGCCCTCGTTCGCGGGGTTGACCGCGCGACACTACCTCGATCGGTTCGATGCGCCCCGCGAGAGCCTCGGGAAGGTCGCCGTCAAGAACCACAAAAACGGCGTCGACAATCCGAACGCGCAGTTCCGGAAGGAGGTCGATCTGGAGACGGTGCTGGAGTCGCCGATCGTGGCCGATCCGCTCCGACTGTACGACTTCTGTCCGATCACGGACGGGTCGGCGGCCCTGCTGTTGTGCCCCGAATCTGTCGCCCAGGAGTACGCCGACGAGTACGCCGTCATCACGGGTATCGACGGCGCGACGGACACGCACGTCGTCCACGAGCGCGAGGACCCGACCGTGATGGGCGGCGTCGTCGAGAGCGGCGAGGGGGCCTACGAGATGAGCGGCCGCGAGCCCGACGACATCGACGTCGCTGAACTCCACGATATGTTCACGATCCTCGAGTTCCTCCAGATGGAGGGACTCGGCTTCGCCGAGCAGGGCGAGGCCTGGGAACTCGTCGAAGAAGGGGACACGGAACGCGACGGCGAGTTGCCGATCAACACCTCCGGTGGGCTGAAATCGAAGGGCCACCCGCTCGGCGCGAGCGGCGTCGCACAGGGGGTTGAGATCTACGAACAACTCGTCGGCGAAGCCGGCCCACGGCAGGTCGAGGCGGACGTGGGACTGTGCTGTAACGTCGGCGGCTTTGGCAACTGCGTTATCACCACCATCATGGAGGCAGCACAATGACGATGGACGCCTATCGGTACGAGGACGGCACGATCAGCTACCCTGGACATCCGCGCGGTCCCGACGGCGCGGAGCCGGTGGACACGATCGATCTGAGCGAGTTCACCGCGGAGGTCGTCACCTGGACGACCTCGACGGCGACACCCCCGGGCGTTCGCGAGCCGAACCACCTGGCGATCGTCGAGTTCACGATCGAGGGCGAATCGGTGCGCGCGATCGGACAGGTGACGACGGGCGAGATCGAGGTCGGTGAGGAGGTCCGGCCGGTTTCCGTCGACGAACTCCGCGAGCCGGGCGCGGGCATTCGGGAGCCGGCGAGTCAGGAGTGGGACGGCTATCGGTTCGAGCCGGTTTAACGGGTGGGAACTCGTCTTCTATTGGCCGTTGTTGTCGGGATCGTCGTCGCCGCCATCGCCCTCGCTGTCGTCATCGGCGGCAGTCGTCGTATCGTCGCGTTCGTTGCCGCTGGCGTCCGATTCGCTCGACTCAGTATCGGAATCGCCGGCGTCGTGCTCGTCATCGGCCGGTGGCTCCTCGTCCGAACTGTACCGATCCTTCAGCGTCTCGAGTTCGGCGTCGACATCGACGTTCGAGCCGTTCGCCGCCTCGGTTTCGTCCGTCGTCTCATCGCGCGGGGGGCGACCGTCGTCGATGTCGATCTGAACCACGTCGGTAGTCCCCGTCTCAGTGCTGTCACCACTGGTATCAGGAGTCCCGTCATCGGGACCGGACTCGCGGTCGGCAGTCGCTTCCCGGAGGCGAGTATCGACTTCGTCACGAAGCCGACGCGCCTCTGTGAGGAGCTCGCGGGCGTCTTCGTCCGCGGGAAGGGCATCCGACGAGGCCGCCCGCTGGAGTTGCGTGAGGACCGTATCGAGCTGTGAGAGTGTCGTACGACGAACGTCGGTGGCGCGCTCGCTGGTCGTTTCGGCCGCCGCCGACGCGCGATCCCTGGCCTCCCGTTCGGTGCGCACGAGGTTGAGGCCGCGCTGGAACGCCTCGAGTGCGCGCACGCTCGATTCGAGGGCGGTGATGGCGGCGGGAATAGCGAACTCGTCGGTGAACGCGAGAACTTCCCGGGGAGAGGGTGGCCGGAGCGGTGGTCCGGATGGCGCTGCGGGTGAGAACGGGGACCGGCGGTCGCTCTCGGCGAGTTCTTGACGGAGTAGTTCGATCGTGTCGGTGAGTTCGCGAACGGCCGTCGCGAGATCCTCGTCGGGGTCGGAGCGAGGAGAGTCGGAACCGGGACCGGAACCGGAGTCGGCGTTGGAGTCGGGGTCGCCCATACGTCCCGTATGGGGTCACGGTATGAAAATCCGGCTGTCGGAAGGAGAGTGGCTCCCGATCGCGAGTCGACCGGCTGAACTCGGACGATGGGTAACACCGTTTTTCTCCCGCATGCATTCCGAAATATTATGTGTGATCGGTACCTCTGTCAGCGAAGATGGGGTCAGAATCTGGGGGTTCCGACGTCACGGAGATGGACAGCGCGCCGGTTCCTGGGGGAACCGCTGACACCGAAAGGGAGACGACCTTCGCACAGACTCTCGACGCGCTCAAACGAGAGGGGAGTTCCGTCTTGGTAGTCGGTTCCGGGAGACAGAGGGCACACGAGGCCGTCTGCCGGCGGCTCGCAGGCGTTCACCGTGAGTCTGACTCGGAGACGCCGGAGACAGTTGACTCGCACGGCGTCCAGTATCGACTGCGCGTCACAGACAACGCCGATGCAACAACCAGCGCGGACTCTTGGCAGGACTGTACGAACCAGCCGGTCCGAACGCGTACGATTTCCGCGGCTTCCGTCGATCGTTCTCGATCCAGTCACACGTACCCGCCCGAGTCGCCGCCGGGTGAGAAGCCGCTAATCGGCACGCTCGGCCTCGAAATTATCGATGCGATCGACGAGTTCGACCGGGAGACGG
The DNA here is from genome assembly GCF_000337555.1 of Natrialba asiatica DSM 12278. GTDB lineage: Archaea > Halobacteriota > Halobacteria > Halobacteriales > Natrialbaceae > Natrialba > Natrialba asiatica. Next base: position 10,943 of record NZ_AOIO01000030.1, read on the forward strand.
CCGACTGCAAACCGGCGGGTCTTCGTCTCTGTCTGGATTCACTGGTCACGTTGCTCGACGAGCACGACACGGACGAGGTCTTTCGACTGTTGCATCTGGTGACGACCACCACCACTCACGTTCGGGGGGTCGGTCACGTCCATCTGCCGCTCGACTCCGACCACGACGCCGTTGCGTTGCTCGAACCGCTGTTCGATGCGATCGTCGAACTCCGAAGGCGTGACGGTATCGACGAACAGCGCTGGACGCTGCGCGATCGGGGACTGGTGACGGAGTGGGTGCCGGTCTGATCGCTCTTCCCTTCTTGGCACCCGATAGACATCGATCGCGTACTCGGCAGTACGGCTTCCATCGATCCAAGCACTTTTCTCTCCGCCACTCCCCTCCACTGGTGTGCGAATCGAGAACAGTTTCATTCCCGTTCGCGGCGTCGGCGAGGTGACCGAACGCCGCCTCTGGGAACACGGAATTACCCACTGGGACGAGTTCGACGGCAGCGTCGTCGGTGACACGCTCACGGATCGGATCGAGACGTTCATCGAAACGGGTCGAACTCACTTAGAGCAGGGCGACGTCGCGCCGTTCGCGGAGTCACTCCCCGCTGCGAGCCGCTGGCGACTCTACGAAAACGCCCGCGAGAACACGTGCTTTCTCGACATCGAAACGACCGGTCTCGGTGCAAGCCACCACGACGTGACGACCGTTAGTCTTCACCGCAACGGCGAGACGACGACGTTCGTCAAGGGCCGAGATCTCACGCGCGACCGACTCGTGGCTGCACTCGACGCCGCATCGCTGCTGGTCACGTTCAACGGCCAGCGCTTTGACGTGCCGTTTCTCGAGACCTGCTACGATCTGGACGTGACGACGCCACACGTCGACCTCATGTACCCCTGCAAGAAAATCGGCCTCGACGGCGGACTCAAAGCGATCGAACGGGATGTCGGTATCGACCGCGACCTCCCCGAGATAAGCGGCCGCGATGCCGTCCGCCTCTGGCGGGAATACGAACGCGGCGACGACGCCGCACTCGAAACCCTGATCGAATACAACCGGGCGGACACGCAGCACATGGAACCGCTCCTTGAACTCGTCACAGAGCGGCTTCACGAGCAGGTGTTCGAATCGGTCTGTCGTGGCGAATAATTCTGGTCCCGACAACCAGTACGTATACGGGTGTCGACCGGCCATCATCCCACATGACTCCAGGGACCGAACCGGACACAACAGCGGATACCTACGACGTCGAAATCGACGTTCGGCTCCGAGATATCGACTTCATGGGCCACGTTAACAACGCCACTTACGCAACCTACCTCGAACAGGCCCGAGAGGCCTATTTTCGGGACGTTTTCGACACCTCACTCGCCGATCTCGATACCGTTCTCGCACATCTCGAAATCAACTACAAGCAGCCTATCGAGGCCGACGCAACCGTCTCCATCGCGCTCACCGTCGGTGAACCCGGGACTGCGAGTCTCCCGCTCACGTACGAGATCTACGCCGACGAGTCCCTGGCAGCGACAGCCACGACCGTCCAGGTCTTCATCGACTCCAGTACCGGCGACTCACGTCCCATTCCGGAAACCTGGCGTTCCCAGCTCGACTAGTCACGACCCACCCATCGTTTTTCGATCGAGAGACTGTCTCGCCGGTGAAGACACTACGACGAGTCCTCTCGCAATCTCACCTCACCGTCGCCTGTAATAACGACGTGATAGCCATTGAACGTGAACTCGACACGACCCGAAATTCGATCGGACCCGTCCTGTCGTGGTGCAAACAGTGCATCCAGGGCTTCGGGATTGACGACAGCATAGAGGGATTCGTACTCGGGCGGTTCGATCTCGGTCGGATCGACTCCCTCCCGTTCGGCGACTGCGGCAATTACGTCAAAGCTAAGCGACCGCGTCTCGGCTGTCTCCGAACGATCGACTGAGAGTAGCATTGGCCGGACTCTTTCCTCGCCTATATATAAATCCACTGGCCTCAATCCAATCTTGTAGTACATATCTGTTGATCATCAGCCGTAGTTGTCCACTAGCGTATTTATTTCTATAAATATAGTAGATAATATAGTTGAGTTCACCCCACTTGAGACGTTTCAGGGAACCGTATCCACCGAACAGGAACTCGTTGTAGGAGGCGGGACACGCTACGGTTTCCGGCGTTCGAGGCTACTACGGGAGTCTGTCTTTGTTTCGGGAATTATTTAATAGATAGTTACCGAGTTCAGGCACGGTTCTCGCGCTTCCCGCGTACGTTCACGCGTCGGCGGGCACACCCGAACGCGAATTTGAGTCCGCCTTTGCGGCGAGCACGTTGGCTGTCGGTCCGGTGACGGTCGGTATCCTCACGTCGACGACGCCGTGGTAGTTACTCAATCGGGTACGATTCCGGGGACCGAGACCGACTCGGTTTCCTCGTGTGCTGTCTTCGTACTGTGTGAGAATACTCAGCCAGATACGGAGGCCGGTCGCGATTGCAGTGCAGGCTGGGGGAGAGGTCGTCGAGGTACTCGATATCCATCCGCGTAGATCCAGCGGTAGAACGAGCGTTGAACCGACGGTCCGAATACGGCGTTCTCCGAATACCGGACCGCGCCGAGACCGATCGGAGAAGCGTTGAACCCAACTGGGTAAGCCAGGGGTGGGATTTGAACCCACGAAGTCTCGATTACAAGTCGAGTGCATGAACCGCCCATGCTCCCCTGGCGCAGTCCGTTGGTTAGCAATCCTCCTTTGAGTGTGTATCGGTTTCTGTCCCGGAGTTCCGTTCGAGGGCCTCTCGGTCAGTTTCGGTATCGGTATCCGTCCCGGCTGCGGGCTCCTCGAGCGATCGTTTCATCGCCACTCGATAGGACTCGTATCCGTGCGTTCGGTAAAACCGCCTGGCGTCCTCGTTTTGTGCCATCACTTCGAGAAGCAACACCTCCGCGCCCTTCGATTCGAGTTCGGCCGTGGCGGCCTCGAGTAGTGCGGACCCGATGCCCCGGTCGCGATAGGCCGGGTCGACGTAGAGATTCGAGAGAGTCCCACGCGTCCGCTCGAGTTCGAGACTGCCCCGTTCGAGTGAGACGGAGGCAAAACCGACGATCGCGTCGGCGACGCGAGCGACGAGAAGGCCGTCGGCGACGCGGTGTGCGGCGAGGGTCTCGCGCATCAGTTCGCGGTTGGCCTCCGCGCGGACGGCCGAGTCGAACTCGCGCTGGCTGCGGGCGAGTTGAACCCAGAGATCGGTGACCGCTTCGAGATCGTCGCTCGTAGCGTGATCGATGGTTAGATCGGTTGTCATTGTCGGTTGTCGGTCATCGATCAGCGATCATCGATCGTCTGATCAGTGGCCATCGTTACGATCGGAAGCGGTGTCAACAGTACGCTCGAGCGCGCTGACAGCAGGCAACTGATCGGCGGTCAGCATCTGCAACGCGGCGCCGCCGCCGGTGCTGACGTGTGAAAAGCCCTCGACGCCGAGTCGACGGAGCGCCGAGGCAGTGTCGCCGCCGCCGACGATACTCGTTGGCACGTCCGTCGCCGCGCCGTAGAGCCGTCTGGTTCCCAGTTCGAATCGGTCGTCCTCGAAGACGCCGGCCGGCCCGTTGAGGATAACGGTGCCTGCGTCCTCGAGAAGTCGCTCGTAGTAGGCGAGCGTCGATGACCCGATATCCATCGCGGCCTCACCTTCCTGGGGCGGTAACGCGTTGACGCCGAGTTCGTGGCGGCCGTCGTCGCGGTCGACGGCGACATCGCGCGGCAGTGCGATCCGGTCGCCGTAGGCGTCGAGCAAGTCGCTGGCGCGATCGATCTCGTCCCAGTAGCCCTGTTCGTAGATGAAATCCGAACTCGCGTCGCCGAGGTCGACGCCGTCGGCGATGAGGAAGACGTTGGCGACGACGCCGGCGGTGAGGATGTGGTCGGCGAGGTCCTTCTCGAGAACGCTCCAGGCGACGTCGATTGAATCGGGGACTTTCGCGCCGCCGAGGACGTAGATCCGCGGTTCGGGCGTCTCCTCGATCGAACCGAGCACGTCGAGTTCGGATTCCATGACGCGACCCGCATACCCCGGCACGACGGTTGGAAAGCCGACGAGCGAGGGCTGTGAACGGTGAGCGGCGGCGAAGGCGTCGTTCACGTAGGCATCGAGGACGGGTGCGAGATTCGCTACGAGCTGCGTTCGAGCCGCGCGGTCCGGATCGAATTCCATGTATTCCTCGCTGTAAAAGCGGGTGTTCTCGAGAACGACGCAGTCGCCGTCTTCGAGCGACTGGACGGCCTCGCGTGCGGCCTGGCTGAACGTTGCATCGACGTAGTCGACGGGACGGCCGAGCAGGTCGGAGAGACGGTCGGCATGTGGAGAGAGGCAGCCGAAGTCGTCACCGCCGGGTCGGCCCTGGTGGGCAAGAACGGCGACCCGACCGCTGCGCTCGAGCAATTCCGAGAGCGTATCGACGTGAGCACGGAGTCGGGCGTCGTCGGCGAGAGACCCGTCGTCGGCGATCGGACTGTTGATGTCGACGCGAACGCCGACGGTTGTCCCTTCGACGTCGAGGTCGTCGAGGGTATCGATCATTGTCGGTCAGTCCACCGCGACACCCGAAAGGTCTTTCTATCGGAGAGATAGTCTCCGTCTGCTGTATCCGTGAGCCGTGATTACAGCGACCATGAAACGGTCAGCGTCCCCGCTCACGTAGCCGCCAGAACCTGCAACCTGCACTTGTCAGAAAGTCTGCCAGTCAACAGTCAATTTAAAGGCCGATAGCGATCGCTGAACTCGTCCGTGGGCGGAACTGTGTGGTACAAAGCGCTACGAGACGGGACGTCATACCGTCCGGCAATCGGTACAGACCAGTTGGCCGTTCGCATCCCAGAGTTCGTCTGCGAGTGAGCCACAGGATTCACAGACGCCCTGTGTCGAATACTCGTCACCGCCGTTTGGCTGCAGTTGAGTCTGTGTGTCGAGTTCGGTTCCCGGCGTTGTGGCGGCGAGGCGTTCGTCGCCGCGGTCCTGATCGGCGACCGCACTCGATTCGGGGTCGGCCGTTCGTGGTGGTGTCATCGTTGCCTGGAACGAGCCGGCGGCGGCGATGACGTCGCGTTGGGTAACGACGCCGCGGAGTTCGGTATCGCGTTCGACGACGAGATTTCGGATGTTTTCACGAGCCATGATCGTCGCTGCGTCGGTAACCGACCGAGCCGGGTCGATGGAGATGACGGGTGCTGTCATGGCTTCGCTGACGGTCGTTTCAGCGGGATCGCGGCCGGCTGCGACGAGACCGAGGACGTCCCACTCGGTCATGATGCCGACTGGGTCAGCGCCGCGGACGACGAGCACACAGCCGGTGTGTTCCTCGCGCATGAGCGTTACTGCGTCCTGAACGGTGTCTGACTCGCTGACACCGACGTATTCGGTCGTCAGGACATCCCTGACCGACAGTTCCGATTCCATGTGTGAACACACCGCGCGGTCGGGCTAAAAACTACCTCCACCACACTTAAGCGGCCACACGCCGAAGTTCTCTGCTTCTACGGCACCAGTTACCGATACCAGACGGCTACCAGTCGACTTCGACTCTGGTTCCGTCTGCCCGACAGATTTCGAGCGCATGTTTTGCAGCGAATCCCGCGTCGTGGGCGTTTTCACCGCGCCCAACGCCGACTTGGAGTTCGACATCGACGGCATCCTCGACGTGGTGAATCGCGTCCTCGTAGTCGCCTTCCGTCAGGTCCGGACAGGTGACGATAATGTTGTCGCCGCCGACGAAAAAGGAGAGGCTCTCGTGGGCGGTGCGCATGTGTCGCATGAGTTCCGCGTATCCCTGTTCGATTTCGATGAACGTATCGAAGGCGTTGAGCTCGTCCGTGTAGTTGCCCGTCGCGTTGATAACGTCGAAGTGGGCGATCTGAACATCGTCGGCGGTCTGGTGGGCTGTTTCGATCGCCCGTCCTTTGAGACACTCGCGCCGGCTCTTGTCCTGTGCGCTGCCTGCTTCCTGCACCAGCGTGGTCGCATCGGCGAGCGCCTGGACGGGCGAGGTGCCGGTCGCGACGCCGAGACTGAGCGTCACGGGGTAGCGATTGTTCACCGACTCCTGAAGGAGTTCGTGGTCCGCCATCGAGAGCCCGTTCGTAACCGCGATCATGTTGTCGAACCGGCTGAAGAAGACGTACCCGCCACGGTTGCCGACGAACTGGGAGATATCGGCGTAGAGTCGCGATTGCATCGTCTGGAGGTCGGCTTCGCGTCGCGGCTCCGGCGTCACGGTCCACGGCCCGTAGTTGTCGATCTGAACGAGCGTTACCTGCGTGTTAGTCACGGTGCCCGAAGCTTTCGAACGCCATCGTATAAGTGGTACGTAATCCAGATTCGTGATGGGGTGCAGCCGCCAGGCGTATTCGACCGCGACGGCCACCCAGTGTATCGGGTGGAACTACGTTACAGAAAAACGGGACTCAGGCGTGTTTCTGCTCCGGGTTCACGCCCTGCGGGTGGTAGTCCCAGAAGCCCCCCTGACGCATCGCTGCACCGACTGCCTTGTGCATGTCCGTAATCGTCTCGAACTCCGCCTGCTCGACGAACTCGAAGATCTCACTGAGCGCGACGACCGTCTGATAGTTCACCCGAATCGGATCGTCCCCATATTCCGCGACGAACTCGTCTCGGTCGAGCGGGAAGTCCGCCTCTTCGTCGACCTTCTTGGCGATGACTGCCATATCGTACTTGCGCATCCCCTCGCTTCCCTCCTCGCCGTCGGGGTCGTGTGGCCAGTCCGAACTCATACTCGGATGTGTGCAGGGGTCCCGCAAAAGGGTTACTCTTGGTCGTCGTCGACCAGCAATCGTTATACCGCGAGCGTCCGCAGACGTGGGTGATGGCGCTTCGACTGAGCGGGGCGCTACGGTACCCACTCCGTGGCGAGCGCTCGATGGATCTATTCGTGGTCGGTGGCTTGCTCGGGCTTGTGACGGTTATCGTAGGACAACTGGGCGTGGCGATGGGGACGTCACAGCCGCTCCTCGCAGTGCCGTTTCTCGTCGCATCGATGGCGACCGCCACCGCTTTGCTCGGCTATCTCCTTCGCGTATTCGAGACGACGGTGGACGGAGGAGAAATCCCGCCGTCGTTTCGTCCGCTCGGCTCGACGCTTCGACGCGGCTGTCGGCTGGCCGTTCTCTCGGCCGGGTACGCGATCCTCCTGGTGGCCGTCTTCGCGGTGGTCCTCGCGGTGTTCACTCGACTTCCGTTTTCGGCGGCGGTCGGCTTCGCCGGATCGATGGCGTTTTTCCTGCTGTCAACGACGACGCTCGTCGCTGTTCTCGCGATCGGGTACACGTACTCGATCGCCGTCGGTCGCATCGCCGAAGGGACGACGCTTCTCGAGGCGATAGATATCCGCCTGCAGCGGCCGGTTCTTCTGGACGGAGGCTACGCGATCGCGTGGCTGATCGCGTTCCTCATCGTGGTTCCGGGATGGGGGTTTCTCGCAGCCTCGTTCTCCAGACGAACGATAGTCGGCGTCGGTGCCGTCTTCCTCGCCTTCTACGCCCATCTCGTGTCGATCCGAGTTCTCGCGCGCGGCTATCGAAGTGCAACGGGACGCGATTCACCGTCCGTGGAAACGAACGGCGAGCCGATAGGCCGATCGAGATAGAGACCGAGTCAGAGCTTCGTTTCCGGAATCGTCGTCGACTCGACCGTTCGGTTACGCATTGCGCGTCCGCTCTGTCGGTCGAAGAGATGCACCGCCGATTCGGGGATGTGCGCGTAGACGGTCTCCCCCGCCTCAACGTGGTGCATTCCATCGACTGTGGCGACGAACGTCTGCGTCTGCTCGTCACCGATGGTGAGGTAGACGTTGTTTTCGTTACCCATCGGTTCGACGACATCGACGACCGTTGCGTAGGTGTGTGCCCCGTCTGCGGTGGATTGCAGGGCGATGTCCTCCGGGCGAACGCCGAGGACGAGTTCAGCGTGGGCGTCCGCAAGCGCGTCATCAGTTTCGTTCGAGAGGTCGTACCTGAAGTGGTCGTGGACGAGTTGGCTATCGTCTCGGGTTACGTCGAAGAAGTTCATCGAGGGTTCGCCGATGAAGCTGGCGACGAAGAGGTTTGCGGGTTCGTGGTAGCACTCGAGTGGGGTGCCGACCTGCTGGAGTTCGCCGTCGTTCAGGATGGCGATTTTGTCGGCCATCGTCATCGCCTCGGTCTGATCGTGGGTGACGTAGATGGTGGCGACGTCGAGATCGTTCTGGAGGCGTTTGAGTTCCGTGCGCATTTGCGCGCGGAGCTTGGCGTCGAGGTTCGAGAGGGGTTCGTCGAGCAGGAAGACCTCGGGGTCGCGGACGATCGCGCGGCCGAGGGCGACGCGCTGTTGCTGGCCGCCGGAGAGATCGTCCGGTTTGCGTTCGAGGAGGTCGTCGATGCCGAGCATGTCGGCGGCGGACGCGACCGTTCGTTCGATCTCGTCATCGGGCATCGCGGTCGACTCCTGCAGCCCGAAGGCCATGTTTTCACGGACGGTCATGTGCGGGTACAGCGCGTAGGACTGGAACACCATCGCGATGTTCCGGTCTTTCGGTTTCGAGTCGTTGACGACCGAGTCGCCGAGTCGGACCTGGCCGGCGCTGATCGATTCTAAGCCGGCGACCATTCGGAGGGTCGTCGACTTGCCACAGCCGGAGGGGCCGACGAGGACGAGGAATTCCCCGTCTTCGATCGTGAGCGATACGTCGTCGACGGCGGTGATTTCGTTGCCGTCGCGTTCCGTGAACACCTTGGTTACGGCGTCGAGTTGTAGGTCTGCCATCGTTTTGATCTGTGAGTTGTAATCACATCGTCTGTCCTTTCGCGAACTGTTCTCCGAACATGATATACACGAGAATCGTCGGGAGCGCTGCGATGAACGCACCTGCCATCTGCACGCCGTAGTCGGTTGCCATCGCGCCCTGAAGTGCATTCAACTCGAGGGTGATGACGTAGTTCGTCTGGTCGCTGAGTAAGACGAGCGCGAACAGGAAGTCGTTCCAGATCTGGGTGAACTGGTAGATCAGCGTGACGGCGAACATCGGAACCGAGAGCGGCAGGACGATCTTTCGGTAGATCCGGGCGAGGCTTGCACCGTCGAGGCGGGCCGCCTCGATGAGTTCGTCGTCGAGCGTCTGGTAGTACGACCGAAAGAGGATCGTACAGATCGGGGTCCCGTAGGCGATGTGGGTGATTATCAGTTCGACGAGTTCACCGCGTTCGTGGAGTCCCGAGATGTCGACGATCGACCAGAACTGGCGGAGCGGGACGAGCACGGCCTGGTAGGGGATGAACACGGCGGCGAGGAACAGCGCGAGCAAGAACGCCTGCCCGCGCCAGTTGACCTTGGTGAGGCCGTAGGCGGCCAGGCTGCCGAGGAGTGCCGAGAAGACGGCTGCAGGAATCGTCAGCGCGAAGCTGTTTACCATTCCCATGGCGAGTTCGCTGCCGGCGGTGACCCAGGGGTCGATCGTGACCCCCTCGATCGGCGGCTGGAGCGGCGAGGTCTCGCGGTACGCTTTCTGGGTCTTGAACGCGGTCGTCAGCCCGCCGTACAGCGGCGAGAGGTAGCCGATGACGAGTGCGAGTAACGCGCCGTAGAGCGCGATTCGACCGGGCTCGATAGCTGGGAGGCGCGAAGAATCGTCGGTCGCTGGTTTCGTTTCCGCGTCCGTTTCTGTCTCCGCGTTCGTGTCGGTGTCGGTGTCGGTATCCGCGTCCGCGTCTATGTCTGTGTTAGCGTCGGTATCGTCCGTCATTAGAGCGCACCTCGCTTGTACTGCGTGTAGGCGTACGGTCCGATGATCGTCAGTGCGAGCGCGAACAGGACCACGGCGATCGCAGCGCCGTAGGCCCACTGGCTCGAGGAGAACGCCTCGCGGTACATCGTAACCGCGAGGATGTCGACGGAGCGGCCGGGATTGGTCCCGAACATCACGTAGATGAAGTCGAACGCCTTGAGCGCGAAGACCATCAACACGACGACTGCGCCGATGGTCGAGGATCGAAGCTGCGGGATGATGACTCGCCAGTACAGCTTCAGCGTCGACGCGCCGTCGATCCGCGCGGCTTCGTAGTGTTCGTTCGGAATCGCCCGCAGCCCCGCGAGGTAGACGATCATACAGTAGCCGCTGAACTGCCAGATGAGCGCGACGATCACCGCCGCGAGTTTGAACTGCGGATCGCCGATCCAGTTGTGCGCGAGCCAATCGAGTCCGATACCCTCCAACGTCGTGTTGATCAATCCGCCCCTCGCGTACATCCACGACCAGAAGATCGCCGTCACGACGAACGACAGCGCCATCGGTAGCAGGTAGATCGTCCGAAACGTGTTCTCGAAGCGAATCTTTCGATCGACGAGCAGGGCAAGCCCCAGTCCGACGACCAGCGACGACCCCGTAAACGTGATGAGCAGGACGATCGTGTTCCAGAGCGACGCCCGGAAGTTCTGGTCCGCCGGCAACTGGCGATACATCTCGAGCGAGAGGTCCGTATACTCCGGCTGTCCGAGCCCGGACCAGCCGGTAAACGAGATGGCGACGTTCCAGGCGATTGCCCCGTAGACGAACAGTAAGACGAGTAACGTCGGCGGCAGCCAGAACGGCATCGACTCGACGAAGTCACTGTCTCGAAGCCGGCCGGCGAGCGACCCCTGCGTCTGCGTTCCCTGGGACTGTTCCGTCGCCGTCTCGGACAGCGGGTTGAGCCGTCGGAGGGAGTTCCGTAACGAATCCATAGTAAATCCCTCTTCCACCGTTACTGGAAGCTGTTGACGAGTTCGTTGTACGTCTCGTCGACGTTCCAGTTATCGATGAAGTTCGAGAACGCGCCCTCGACCTCGGTCTGGGTCTCCGGCGCAACTGCCAGCCCGTGGGCGATCGACGGCGGTTGGTCGCTTGACTCCTCGAAGTCGGCCATCTGATCCTGCAGGAACGGGGTGAACGCTTCGTCCGAAACGTCGGTCCGCGGCGGAATCGAGCCCTTGGCCTGGTTAAACCGTTCCTGTGCGTCCGCGGTGCCCGCGTAGCGCAGGAATCGCACGGTCGCGTTCGGCGACGGGTTGAACTTCGGGAATACGAACGAGTCGATGACCATCGCGTACATCCCGTCAGTTCCCGGGAACGGGACGTAATCCCAGTCGTCCCCGTACGCGAGTTCCTCGTCGGTCTCGTACTGGCCGGCGGCCCAGTCTCCCTGGTGGAAGAACGCGGCCTCGCCGGAGTTGATGTAGTCGCTCGCGTCGTCCCAGTCGTTCATCGAACTCGCGTCCTCGTTGAAGAACTCGCTGTAGTCGACGACGAGTTCGAGCGAGTCGCGGACCTCGGATTCGTTCTCCTCGACGTTCCCCTCGATGACCGAGTCGTACACATCGGTGCCGTGCTCGCCGAGCAAGACCTGCGCCCACAGCTGGAGCGTCGACCAGGACGACTGGGTCTGTTGAGCCATTCCGATGTATCCCGCTTCGTCGGCGGTCTCCATCGCGTCGATGAGTGCGCTCGGACTGTCGACCGATTCGGGATCGATGCCGCTGTCCTCGATAACGTTGACGTTGTAAAACAGGTTGTTCAGCCGGTGGATGTTGATCGGCACGGCGACGAAGTCGCCGTCCGGCCGCGCGACCTCGATCGGCCCGTCGAGGTACGCTTCCTCCATTTCATCGTTCCAGACGTGCCCTTCGATGTCGTAGAGCAGATCATCGGCGGTGTAATCCGCGAGTGCCTGTCCCGGCCAAACCTGGAACGTGCTCGGCGGATCCTGGTCGACGACCCGGTTTCGAATGTTCGCCTCGAGTGCGCTCCCAGCCCCACCCGGTGACGGCGAGGACTCGACTGTAATATCCGGATACTCCTCTTCGAAACCTTCAACGAGCGCCTCGAAGGCTTCCGCCTCCGCGTCGGCCGTCCACCAGTGGCCGATCTCTACCGGTTCGAACTCGTCGGGATCCTCCTCGAGGAGTTCATCGAGCGGTTCGGCCTCGTTGCCGCCACCGAGACAACCCGCCGCAGCAGCTAGTCCGAGTGCCCCCGTCGTCTGCAACACTCGCCGTCGTGAGTGTCCGCTTGTGTTAGAATTTTTTCTAACCATAGTCAACCCTTCTACTGTATGCGAGATATGCACATCGTAATAAGGCCTTTGATAATGATGGACAACATTAATCCAGAATATAGTTAATTATGTATGTGGAGTGGATAGGACGATATCGGCGGCTCAGCGGCTTATTCAGCTATGGCGGCTGATTCTACAACGGAATCGCAGCGAAACAAAGGAGTCCGCACGAAGATGACTCGACGGCGAGCGACGGGGGCCGGGTTTAGAGATCCGCTTCGGCTTCGGCTTCCGGCTGTTGATCCGCTTCGGCCTCCCGATCGACCGGCTGTGGGGTGGGCCGTGATTCGATCGACTCGGCTTGGCCCGTCTCGCTCGAGCGGTAAATCGCGTCGATGACGCGCTGGACGGTGAGCGCCTCCTCGAGCGTGTTCGTCGTTGGCTCGCTTCCCGTGGCGACGGCCGTCAGGAATCGCTCGTCCTGCTCGAGATAGCCAGTTAGTCCCGTATCGCCCGTACACGTCGTATCGGTGTAGTGATCGCCGCCGGTCGCACTCGCACCGAGAATCTGGAGCTTCGTATCGCCGATGTCGAACTGTGCACCGGCCTCGGTGCCGCGGATTCGGAAGTCCATGCTCTCCTCGCGGTTCGTCGCCCACGCGGCCTCGAGCGAGACGGTCTGTCCGTCGGCACAGCGGATGAACGCGCTGACCGAGTCGTCGACGTCGTACGTTTCGGCGTTCGCGTCCCAGTTGTCGCCGAACCCGTCGGGGTCCGCGTAGTCCTCGCTCCCGCCGAACGTCGTCCTGGCGATGCCGGAGACTTCGGTGATGTCGGGGAAGTCGAGCGCGTACAGGGCGAGGTCGAGCGCGTGAACGCCGATATCCAGCAACGCGCCCCCGCCCGAGAGATCCTTGTTCGTGAACCACGAGCCCGGTCCGGGGACGCCGCGTCGCCGCACGTAGTTGGCTTCGATGTGGGTTAGCTCGCCGAACCGACCGCGGGCGTGGTGTTCCTCGAACATCGCCATCGAAGCCGCGTGTCGGTTGTGGAAGCCGACCATACAGAATCCGTCCGATTCCGCTTCGGCCGCTGCGATCCGCTCTGCGCTCTCTAAGGTGTGTGCCAGGGGTTTTTCGACGAGCACGTCACAGCCTTCCTCGAGCGCGGCGATCGTGATCGGTTCGTGAAATCGGTTCGGCGTCGTCACGACGACCGCATCCACCGCATCGTCGACGACGAGTTCGTCGTGCGTTTCGTACGTCGTCGCGTTGAACTCTGCCGCGAAGCGCTCGCGTTGTTCGGGGACCAGATCGACGCCGGCGACGACGGTAGCACCGAGTTCTTCGACGTTTCGTGCGTGGTGGTGACCCATGCCGCCGAGGCCGACGATGCCGACGCCGATGTCCGTTCCGTTCACCGAGAACCACCCCGTCGTTGTTGTGAGGGTGGTGTTAGGCGAGAAATGAGGGTGTTCGATGTCGTGAGCGCCCAGTCCCAGTTCATAGAGAGACGCGGGCAGCGATCAAAATAAGGGTTGTGACCGACCCATCTCTCTGCATTACTGTGAGTCATTGAATCTGATATGGGCCGATGGTGTGTCACGTGAATGCGGGACAGACCAGGTGAGCTAAGGCCGTCGATGGTGGACCCATATCCGATGTGTACGATTACGATCTGGAACGAGTTCAGACACGAGCGAGAGGACGAGGAGGCTGCGGCGGTGTATCCGGACGGGATTCACGAAGCGCTTGCAACCGTGTTTACCGGCGAGGAAGCCGAGATCGAGGACGGTATCGAGTACGACGTTCGGACGGCGACACTCGACGAACCCGACCACGGGCTCACCGAGGACGTACTCGACGCGACCGACGTGTTGCTCTGGTGGGGACACGAGGCGCACGACGAGGTCGAAGACGAGGTTGTCGACCGCGTTCAAGAGCGCGTGCTCGAGGGGATGGGCTTGCTGGTCCTCCACTCCGCACATTACTCGAAGGTATTCAAGCGGCTGCTCGGAACGTCGTGTAGCCTTCAGTGGCGCGAAGACGGCGGCACGGAACGGCTGTGGGTCGTCGATCCCGGCCACCCGATCGCGGACGGGCTAGATGAGTTCATCGAGTTGCCGGAGACGGAGATGTACGGCGAGCCGTTCGACGTGCCGGAACCGGACCGACTCGTCTTTACGAGCTGGTTCGAGGGCGGCGAGGTGTTTCGAAGCGGCTGTTGTTATCGTCGCGGGAGCGGGCGCATCTTCTACTTCCGACCGGGTCACGAGACGTATCCGATCTACGAGAACGCGGAGGTTCGGCGGGTGCTCCGAAACGCCGTCGCCTGGGCGAGTCCGACGGCGGGCGCCCCGCGATCGTTCGGGGAGCGCGAGTGAGTCGACCGCGCCGGCTCAGCCGCTTCGCTGCGTGTCGACCAGTTCGGTGACGACCTCGAGTTCGGTTCCCGTCGCCGCTTCGAGTCGTTCGCGCACCTGCTCGGCGAAATCGGGCGGTTCCGTCTCGCCGGGCGGGCGTTCGACGAGGACGGTTACGACCGGCACGTCGCCGGTGTAGAGGTCGATCAGTTCGTACTGGACGGAGAGTTCTTGCAGGACGAGATCGTCGAAGGGCGGCTCGTCGCTCATCGCGTCGAGTTCGGTTTGCGCGTCGTGTTCGACGGCTGCAGTCTGGTAGGTGCCGTAGGTGATCCCCCCGAGGACCACCGAGAGAACGGCGATAGCGACGACCAGCACGACGATCCGTGAGCGAAGGCGGCCGTAGACGCGGTCGACGCTCCCGACGTGGTGCGGTCGGTAGCCGGAGAGCCAGAGCAGGAGTAACGCGGTGAGGTTGATCGAGAGCAGGTTGACCAGGACGAGCGTGCCGGCGGTGACGACGACCTCCGGATGCCCCCAGGCGATTCCGAGGCCCACCGTCGCGGCCGGCGGCACGAGCGCGACGGCGATTGCGACGCCGACGAGGACCGAGCCGACGTTGCGGATGAGGCTGATGACGCCGGCGACGCCGGAGCCGAGCGCGAGAAACAGCGCCAGCGCGTTCGGCGTGATCCGCTCGCGGATCTGCGGCACCGTCGTGATGTCGAATCCCGGCGGCAACAACACCGTTCCCCTGAGAAGCCATCCCAGCAGCGCCGCCGTTGCGACGGCGACGAGGAGGCCGACGACTTGCAGGACGACCCCGCGTCTCGCGAGTTCGTCGTCGTCGACGACGACGCCGACGCTCGCCGCGAGCGCGGGTCCCATAAGCGGTGCGACGACCATCGCGCCGATGATCGTTGCCGCGGAGTCGAGCAACAAGCCGGCCGTCGCGATGACCGTGCTGACGATGAGCAGCGTGTAGTACGTCGAACTCGCGGGCGCGAGCGCCACCGCCTGGGACTGCAACTCTTCGCGGGAGATTCGGGTGCCGGAAAACCGACCGAGCAAGTCGTCGGTCCGGTCGGAAACGATCGTCTCCGCGGACGTGACCACCGTGTAGGAGGATTCGTCGAGGCCGGCCTTCCGAAAGTCGGCCACGAGCGGTTCGACGGCGGCCGGCGGGACGGGAATCGAGACGAGCGCCTCGAACTCGTCGTTGCTCGTCTCCTCGGAGACGGCGTAGTCGACGCCGGCCGCCTCCGCCCGCTCGAGGACGAGTTCGAGATCACCCGCTGGAACGAACACCTGGACGAGGCGCATACAGACCGTACGACGGACACCGGCATAGGCTGTCGTCACGGGATCGTGACCGTCAGCGATGCTGACCGCTCGTCACGTCGACGGCGGCGAGGCGGCAAATCGGCGGTCCGAGTGGGGTAAGTAAGGCCGAGAGTGAGAGAACGAGCGTGAGAGGTGGAGGGTACGCGTGAGAGTGGGTGAGTGGGTAAGAGAAAGAGTCTGAAAGGGGAAGCGGGAGTGAGGAGGAGAGGAAGCGCAGGCGTGAAAGAGCGGATGGGAAAGCGAACGGAAACGAAACGGAGTTCCGCCAATCAGAACGTCTCTCGTCCCTCGTCGGTGATCACGCTCTCGAGCAACGCCACCGGCGTCGCGTCGTAGGTCGGGTTCTCCACGTCGAATCCCTCCGCCGGTTCCGGCATGACCTCGCTGCCCGACCTGAACTCGTTCTCGAAGACGAAGCCCTCGCCGACGATTTTCGAGGCCGATCCGAGGACGGTCACCGGAACGTCGAGTTCGCGCGCGGTCGCCGCGATCGGGAACGTCCCGACGCGGTTGTAGAGCGTATCCTCGACGATGCAGTCCATGCCGACGACGACGCGGTCGCACTCCTCGAGATAGTAGCCGTTCGCGCTGTCGGTGATCAGCGTCGCCTCGACGCCGTCGAGGTCGGCGAGTCGGCGAGCCGTCTTGCGGCCGATGTAACGCGGTCGCGCTTCGGTGACGTAAACCTCGAAGGTTTTGCCCGCGTCCGTCGCTTGTTCGAGCGCCTCGATGACGGTCGAGGAGTAGTCGTGCGTCAACAACGTCATGTCGTCTTCGAGATGCGACACGGCGTTCTCGGCCGCCCGCTCCTTGGCGGATTCGACCCGCGAGACGACCGCGTCTATCTCCTCCTGGGTCAGTATCTTCGCTTCCGTCACGGTCTCGGGGTCGGCCTCGGTCACGGCCGCCACGACCTGGCGAACCGCGTTCTGGAGCGACGCGTGGGAAGGGTTGGCCCGCCGGAGCACCGAGCCGTTTCGCTCGAGCGCGCGAACGTACTCTTCGGCGGTCGCGAACTCCCGATCGAGCAGTTCCTCGAGCGCCCGCGTCGCGTTTACGGCGACTACCGAGGAGCTGTGCGTCTGCATCTCCTGAATCTCCTCGACCGTCTCGTCGATCATACCTGCATGGATTCCCGTAAGCGCAAAAGGTGTTCCGGGTCTGCCGATCGAATCGACCCCGTTCAACTAGGGATCGACACCGCGAGTTCACTCCGCAGTCTCGAATCCAAAGAGTCGCTGTAGCTCCCGTTCGATCCGCTCGGTGAACGCGGAGAGCACGGCCTCGAACTCGTCGTCGTCAACGGCACCGACTCGCTCCCGCGGGTTCTCGGGAAGGGAAACGCTGAACTCGCCGTTTCCCTCGTACACCGGTTCGCTCTCGCTCAATACCTGTCGGTCGATCGCTCGAAGGACCTCGGAATCGACCTGCCCGTGGAGTTGCTGGTAGGCGTTCGAATACGCTTCTTCGAGTTCGTCGAAGTAGTGGACGTATTTCTCCTCGAACTTTTCGGGGTCGAACTCGGTTGTCTGTTCGGCCTCACCCTCGGGTTCAGGGTCCGGGTCGGTCATGGGAACTCGTCCGGCCCCCAGTCGGTAAACGGTTCGGCTCTGGCGAGCACAGCGACCGCATCCTTACGGTTCACGCCGTGCTAGATCCACCACCGATGGCTTCCGTCACCGTCCGATATACCTGCCCCTACTGCGACGCCGTTCACAGCATCGAACGCGGTCCCGACCTCGCGGACCGCTCGGTCACGAAACACGCACAGCCGGGCTGGGAGTACGCCGCGCCGACCGACGACCTGGAAACCCGCGAATCCGCGGACGGAATCGCCTTTCTCTGCGGCGAAGACGGCACCGTTACCGATCGTGAAGGCACCTCGATCGAGGGCTGTGGTCGCCCGTTCTACCTCAATTTCGTCCGCTACGAGCGCGGCGTTGAACTCGAACCCGACCCGCCGACGTACGGCGGGCCGCGATTCGACTTCAAACCCTGACCCTGAGTCGACCGGCCGTGTCGCCCCCGCGAACACAACCCTTTTCGACGCCCGGAGGTACCTTCAAACATGGACGAAGCCGCCGTTCGCGACCGCCTTCGGTCGGTCGATGATCCCGAACTCGGCGACGATATCGTCTCGCTCGGGTTGGTCAACGACGTGACTGTCGAGGGGGACGAGGTTGACATCGATCTCGCACTCGGCGCACCGTACTCGCCAACCGAGTCCGACATCGCCGCCGAGATCCGTGAGTTGCTCGTCGCGGAGGGACTCGAACCCGATCTTTCCGCGAGTATTCCCGACCGTGACGACTTCGAAACCGACGAACAGGTCCTGCCGAACGTCAAGAACGTCATCGCCGTCGCCTCCGGCAAGGGCGGCGTCGGCAAGTCGACCGTCGCGGTCAATCTCGCCGCCGGGCTCTCGCAGTTGGGGGCGCGCGTCGGACTTTTCGATGCCGACGTGTACGGTCCGAACGTGCCGCGGATGGTCGACGCCGACGAGCCGCCGATGGCCACCGAGGACGAGACGCTCGTGCCGCCCGAAAAGTACGGCGTGAAGCTGATGAGCATGGCCTTTCTCACCGGGAAGGACGATCCGGTCATCTGGCGCGGTCCGATGGTCCACAAGGTCATCACGCAGCTCACCGAGGACGTCGAGTGGGGCCACCTCGATTACCTCGTCGTCGACCTCCCGCCGGGCACCGGCGACACCCAACTGACGATGCTCCAGACCATGCCCGTCACGGGCGCGGTTATCGTTACGACGCCCCAGGACGTGGCGCTCGACGACGCCCGCAAGGGCCTCGAGATGTTCGCCAAACACGACACCGTCGTGCTCGGTATCGCCGAGAACATGTCGACGTTCGCCTGTCCCGACTGCGGCGGCGAACACGACATCTTCGGCTCCGGGGGCGGCGAGGAGTTCGCCGAGACTCACGACATGCCGTTCCTGGGCTCGATCCCGCTCGATCCGGCGGTCCGCGAGGGCGGCGACGGCGGCGAGCCGACCGTCCTCGACAACGGCAGTGAGACCGGCGACGCGTTTCGAACGATCACCCAGAACGTCGCGAATAACACGGGGATCGTCCACCGGCGCGGCGTGTCTCAGGCAAGCCGGACGGAGGCGTCCTCGCTGGACCAATGACCGACGAGAGCGCGGATGATGCGGTTCCGGAACCGGATTCCGGTGAAGACGGCGCCGAGCGCGACGACGATGCCGAACCCGACGAGTTCAGTCCGGACCCGGAACGCGTCGAGCGCATCCGGGCCGTTGCCGACGACGTTCGCGGCGAGTCGAGCGAGAGCAAGCAGCTCGCGAACATCCTGTACCGGACCAGCGACCTTTACGACGCGGATGAAGACACGTCGCCGGAGGAAATCGTCCGCAACGTCAAGTTCATTCTCGAAGTCAACGAACGCGGCGGGCTGGGTCGCTGACCCGCTCCGTGCAGTCGCGGTGCTTTTGGTCGTTCCCGCCGAGACCCGAGTGTGGACGCGAATCAGCAAACGCGGGCGAATCCGTTCAGCATGGACGAGCAGTGCCGGAACTGCCCGGCGCTCTGCGAGACGCGCACGCAGGTCGTCCACGGCTACGGCGACGTCGGCGCTGACTTCCTGTTCGTCGGCGAACGCCCGAGTCGAGCGGCCGACGAGAGTGGGGTTCCGCTCGTCGCGCGCGATTCCGCGGCGGAGTCGGGGACCGAAGTGGACACCGGCGCGGACGCGGACACCGCCGACGACCTCCGACGCATCCTCGAACGCCTCGCCCTCTGTGACGCCACGTCTCCCGCCGACCAGCCCGAACTCGAGAACGTCTATCTGACGACTCTCACGCGCTGTCGCCACCCGGAGCGGCCGCCGACCGCCGAGGAAATCGACACCTGCGAACCCTACCTCAACGCCGAAATCCGGATGATCAACCCCGAAATCCTGGTCCCCATCGGCGACCGCGCGCTCTCCGTCCTCGGCACCGACTACACCACGACGCCGGCGGACGAACTCGTCCTTCCCGACGCCCACGCGACGACGATCCGCGGACGCGGCTTCGAACTCGTGCCGATGGAAGCGCCCCGCGACCGGACCCCGGCGCAGACCCAGACCTGGATCGAACACTTCGCCGATCTCATGGCGTCGGACTATCGGCAGACGAAGGGGCGACAAAAACGGTAACAGAGCGATACCGGACCAAAGGTCGCGAGCACTACCAGTACGGATTCTGCCGCCACCGCTTCGAACGCGCGCCGAGGAGTACCAGCGTGCCGACGACCGCGGTGACAATCCCGAGCGTCGCAACCGATGGCGCGAACAACCTGTCGGGCGATTCGAGCAGGTAGCCAGTTGTGAACCCGTAGACGCCAAGCGCCGCCAGCACGACGACGACTCCCGTTCCGAGCAGTCCCTCGATCGCGAGTGATCGATCGGTCATACGCGGGTGCACAGCCTCCACCCCTATAATTCGTCCGAGTTTCCCGGTTCGATCCGCACGAAGCGCCGCGTTCAAGAGTTCAGGTCCCGGATGAGTCAGTATGATCGTCGTCGTTCCCGTCGACCCGCCGTGGCCGGGGCTGGTCCTGCCGTCGCTCGTCGAGTCGACACCGCTCTCTGAATCAGCGGCTGTGGCGCTCTACGAAGCCGCCGTCACCGACGTGGTGCGGGCCGCCGAGCAAAGCGGCGGCGACGTCCTGCTCAATTACCGCGACGAGGAGACGATACCGGACGCGGTCGCCGACGCCAACGTTAACGCCGACGCCGGCGCTGGCGCAGAGACGGCAGTCCGAACACTCGTTGACGACGCACTCGAGTCGGTCGACGCCGATGCGAGCGCGGATGGCTCACCGGGTGCCGACGCTTCTCCCGTCAGATTCGAACGCCAGGTCGGTTCCACGCACGCGGCCCGCATCGGAAACACGGTCACGCACTTACTCGAGCGCGATCGGGCCGACGCGGTCGGCGTCCTCGAACCGACGGTCCCGCTCGTCGCCCGAACTGAACTCGACGGGGCGGCGATGTCGCTGCGCCGCCACGACGTCGTCCTCGGCCCCTCCTCCAACGGTCGGGCGTACTTCGCGGGCTTTACCGAGCCGATAGACTTCGCCGACGCGTACGAAACGCCGGCAGTGTCGACGCTCGCAAAACGGACGGCAGCAGCGGAGGCCGACCTCAAACTCGGCTTCGCGCCCATGCTCCCGACTGTCGCGACCGAGTCCGGGTTGTGTGCAACCATCGCCACTCTCGAAGCGCGCCAGCGGGCTGGTCGACCGAGGACAGATGCAACGGCTGCCGCCGTTGCTGAACTCGGGTTGACGGTCGGCTCGGACGAAACGCTCGAGCGGACGGAGACCGATAACCCTTTTTGAACGCACGGGGAAGACGCAGGTGAGGTGGGGTGGCAGAGCGGCCTATTGCGCCTGCCTTGAAAGCAGGTGGCGTCAGCCTCTTGGGTTCAAATCCCAACCCCACCGTTTTCTCACGACTAGCAGACGACGAGCGTTCGCTCAGTACTGCTTTCATGCTCGACGATCAACGAGAGTTCATGTCGTACCGCGAAAACCCTGTTCGACGGATCCTACTGTTTGGGACCATCCCCCGCTATTCGCCCTCGTCTGCGGGCTTTCTGCCGGGACTGGATCCATCGTCGGCAGCCTCCCGGTCCCGTATCTCGTCACTTCGCTCGGTTTCCGCGCCGTTCTCGTCGGCGGCACGGCCGGCCTCGCTGTACTGCTCAGGTGTGTCGCTCTCGCCCGGGTCGAAGCAGGCTCCGAAAACGGGACGCCACCCACGGGACGTATCGAACTGAACTCGCAGAAGAACGGGCGAGAGAGGCCTCGCTATCGGTACGACAACTCGAGTTCGCGCGCGCGCTCTAACAGCGCCTCGTCGTAGCGCTCTTCGGTTTGGGCCGGGCGCGTTGTATCGATCGCACGGACCTGCTGGACCGTATTCTCGAAGTTCTTGAACGTCGCTTCGTCGACCATTTGGCCGTCGATGGTGACCGCGCCGGTGCCCTCGCGCTTGGCTTCGTTGAACCGTTCGATCTTGTGCACGTCGCGTTCTAGTTCGGCGGGCGTGGGCATGTGGATCGTGTTGGCCTGGATGGTCTGTTTGGGATAGAGCGACCAGGAGCCGTCCAGACCGAGCCGGGCTTCGTGTTCGACTTGGTCGGCGTACTCGTCGGCGTTGTAGTAGGTCAGCCCGGCGCGTTCTTTGAACAGGTCGTCGAACGGGCCGCCGATCGAGAGCAAGCCGCCGGCGCTGGCCTCGTTCGAGAGTTCTTCGAGCAGGCCGTCCCAGCGCGGGCGGCCGTCGCCGAGGTCGCGCCCGCCGAGTTCGGCGGTGTAGTCGACGGGGCCGAAGACGAGCGCGGTGAGTCGCGATTCCGCGCCGAACGCGGCGATCTTTCGGAGGTCTGATTTAGCCCGACCGGTTTCGACGATGATCGAGAGGCCGATCGAGTTGTCCGGATAGCCGTGTTCGGACTCGGCCTCGGCGACGACTTCGGCGGCGCGCTCGACGTCTTCGAGCCGGCCGACCTTGGGGACGACGACGCCCTCGAGTTCGTCGCCGAGTTCGGCCACGAGTTCATCGATCTGGTTTCGCCCTTTGTCGCGGGACGCCGCGTCCTCGTAGCTCCACTCGACGCGCGGCCAGATCTCGCCGGGGAACTCGTGCTCCGGCACGCGGTCGATGGTGTTTTCGAGCCCCTCGGCTTTCATGTCGGGGGCGGTGCCGTCCTCCAGGTCGGGGACGAGCCAGTCGGGTGCCTGGAAGCCCTCGGCCTCGAGGCCGGAGACGAGGTATTTCGCCGAGTCGTCTTTCGGGACGGCGGCCGGTGCGGTCTGGAAGGTTCGACAGAGTCGGATGTCGTCGGTCATGGTTCGGTTGGCGTGTATGAGTGAATCGTAGTTGCGGGTGGTCGTCTCAGTCTGTGCGCTTTCGAATCTCCGCGGTTCTGGTCCCCGAGTAGACCGGATCGTCGTCCTGGGTGAACGCGATGTGTTCGAAGCGGACCGTTCCCGCCGCGTCGATCGAGGCGTCGTTCTCGGCCGAAAGCACGCGCGTGAACGCGTAGACGGTGTCACCGGGTGCGACGAACGTGTGGAACTGCTCGTCGTCGAAGCCGACCTCGCGCCAGGTCCGCTCGTCCGAACGGGCGTGGCCGAGCGCGGTCGACCGGGTCACGTCGCCGTAGGTGACGATGTCGCCCGATGGCGAGTCGGCCATCACGTCGACGTTGTGGTGCTGTTTGGCCGTGTTGAGCGTCGCGAGCGGGAGCGAGGCCACGGTCACGTCGTCCTGGGTGCGCCCGCGTTCGTGGCGGTAGGCGACGGCGGCGTCGCACCCCTCGGCCGTCTCGAGCGCGTCGACGAAATCCTCGAAGTAGCCGCCCGCAGGTGTGACGAACGCCTCGGGTAGCGTGGGCTCATCGCCGTCGCCGTCACCATCACCATCACCATCGTCACCGCCGTCGGACTCCGCCGTTGCAGCGCCGCTCCCGTCCGTCGCGACCGGTTCCCGGCGCGGAATCATGTTCGTCCGCTCGTACGAGCAGAGCACCTCGCCCGTCGCGGCGTCTTTCCCTCGCGTCCGCCAGGTGACGATGCCGAACTCGGGGCGCGAACTCGAGGTCGCCCTGGAGACGACCTCGCTCTCGACGCGGAGTTCGGTGCCGGCGTACACGGGGGTACCGGGGAATCGCACGTCGGTCCGCCCGAGGAAGTAGCCGCCCTTCTCGCTCAGGTCCTCGACGGTGATGCCGAGCGTGGCGGCGGTGAGGTAGTCCGGGTGGATCGGGGGCTCGTCGAAGCCGCGCTCCGCGGCGGCGTCGGAACGCCAGTACGCCGGATCGTGGTTGAGCGTTTGGCTCATCCACGACTCGTTTCCCCAGCGGGTGAGCGTGAGTCCGGGGTCGTGTTCGAGGAGATCGCCCTCGGCGAAGTCCTCGAAGCAGTTGCCCTTCTCTCGCGTCTCGGCTCGCTCGAGCGCCCGTGCGAACGTGTCGGGATCCGTCCACTCGATCGGTCGCTCTCCGCTCCCGGTTTCGGAATCGCGTCGTGATTCCCTAGTCATCTGCGGTCACCTCGTCGGCGTCGGGTTCGGGTTGCCGGCTGCGGTTTCGACGCGCGATCGTCCGTCGCATCTCGTTCTCGACGATCATATAACCCTCGTCGAAGCCCATGCCGGGCTTTGCGAGGACCTGCGCGGCGTCGGTCGCGAGCGCGACGTGCGCGCAAGCGCGTGCAGACGTTGCCGTTTCGTTGCAGGTGCCCCCGAGGTAGGCGCGGGTCTCGGTCCCCTCGCAGTAGCGGACGGCCTGCCCGCTTCGGTGGACGCCACCGAGGTCCGGCGTCTTGATCTGGACGACGTCGGCCGCGCCGGCGTCGACGAACGCTCGCACGTCCTCGAAAGTGTTGCACCACTCGTCGGCGACGATATCGACGCCGACGCCGGCCTCCTGCAATCCCGTCCGAAGCTCGATCATCGCCTCGATCTGCGCCTCGCGACCGCCGGCGTCCATCGGTCCCTCGATCTGGATCGGGTACGGCGCAGCGGCGTCTTCGACGGCGGCGAAGTAGTCCACGACCTCGTCGCGGTCGTAGGGGCCGCCGAAAACCTCGCCGATCATCCCGTACACGTCGATGTGGAATCGCGGCTCGTAGTCGTCGGGACCGAGTTCCTGCGAGCGCTCGGTGAGCCACTCGATGAACTCGAGCAGCGTCTCTCCGTTCTCGCCGATCTTCTCGACGCTGTTGATCAGCGCGTGCGGGAGGACGGGAACGCCCTTGACGAACATCTTCTCGGTGTTCGTGTAGCGGTCGTCCCCGGACTGGCCGAAGACCGGGACGGGTTCCGTCGCGGGCTCCGTGCCGAGCGCGTCGGCCAGTACGTCCGTGCGCGTCGTGCCCTTGGCTGCAGCGGCTGCCGCGAGCAGCGCCTGGGAGATCCCGTAGCGGATCGCAGTATGGAGTTGGCTCCCGCCGATCGCTACCTCCTCGAGGCGGTCGACGTTCGCGAGGAACTCGCTTGCGTCCCGTCCCGCGAGCGTTTCGGTAACGGGTCCCTCGACGACGGGCACGAACTCGTCGGCCCGAAAGAGCGGGTCGCGTCCGCCCGCACCGGAGTACTGGACCGCGGCGCAGTCGCCGCGGTGGGTCGTTCCGTCCGCGAGTTCAACGTCGACGATGAGGGTTTCGCCGGCCTGGCGGATTTCCTCGAAGCCGTCGGTGACGGGGTCGCCGGTGTAGGTGAACCCGTCCTGCTGTGCACCTTGCTTGATCGCGCGCTGGTCGTCGAAGAAGAACCCGGCGTAGCCGGGGGTTGCGTGGATGGCTGTAATCTGCATTATCGTAGTTTCGTCGTGTCCTCGTGTCGTTCTAGACGTCCCCCGCGTTCTGGGGACGACCGATGAGTTTTCCGTCGCTGATCGCGTCGACGTCGTCTGCAACCATGCGAAACGACTGGTCGCGGCCTTCGGTGTCCGCACGCCGCGAGAGTCGCGCCCGGTGGATCTCCTTGATGTCGTCGTCCATCGCGAGGTCGGCCCACTCGAAGATGCGGACGCGGCCGTCGTCGTCCCGTGCGGGGAGGACGGCCCCTCTCGCGCTGTCGCTCGGTGCGAACGGCACGTCGAGTGCGCCCGAGTCGAACGCCTCGATCGTTCCCCGGACGACGTCGCCGTCGCCGTGCTCGAGGATGGTGTCCGTGAGACACCGCGTTTCGCGCTCGATCAGGTCTTGTTCCTCCGCGATGCCGTCGATATCGATCTCCTGCTCGATCGCCATGTCGATGACCTGCCGCGTCGTGCGCAGCCCGGAGGCGTTCGCCTCCTTCGTCGGCACGCCCTGGAACTCCTGGGGGGACTTGGTGATGACTTTGTCCGGCCGGGCGATGGCGGCGGTCATCCCGCCGAGGCTGATCACGCCGTTCGCGCGGGCCTCGTCCGGCGGGAAGCCGCCCATCCACTCGTGGAAAACCGTGGTGACGACGACCTCGTCGGGCAGGAACTCGTCGCCCAGTTTCTGCAGGGCGTTCAGCGCCGCAACGTCCTGGACAACGTTGCCGACCTGCCCGTAGCCCAGCGTCACGGAGCGCACGCCCTGCGTGGCGGCGAGTTGGCCCTCGACCAGCATGATCGCGATGGCGATCGAGGGCGGCACCAGCGTTCCGGTCAGCGGTCCGAACGGCTCGCGGTTGATCCGCACGCCGCGTTCCGTGTAGGCTCCCGCGAGCCGGTCGACGAACTGCCACTTCTCGATGGTTTCCTCCAAACCGTGGCGCTTGGTGTAGGGGATGTTGTACGAGATCGGGCCGCCCTCGAAGCTCTGGAAGCCGCCGGCGAACGTGATGGCCGCCAGCAAGCGGGCGTCGGGCGTCCCGTGGCGAACCTCGATCGGGGCGTCGATCGCCTCGATCAGCTCCCGGCAGCCCTCGACGCCGTGGTTGACCGCCGGGAACCCGTTGAGGGTGTCTTCCCCGCTCTCGCGGGCGTTCTCGAGCCCCTCTTGTGCCTTCTCGTACTCGTTATCGCGCGTGTACGAGTCGATCGTCGTCGGGAGGAGATCCGCTTTCCCCTCCCCGTGGAGGTACTCGAGCAGTTCGACCTGATCGTCGAGACACGGCACGCCGGCCCGCGGCTGCAAGAGGGGTTTGGTCGCCTCTTCGAGCACGTCGGCGAAGCGCTTGCTCGCGGGAAGCGACTCGTGGTACGCGATCGCCTCGTCGAAGTCGACATCCGCACCCGTCGGCCAGTCGGCCCGAATCTCCTCGTCGATACGCCGTAGCTCGTCGGCCGGAATGCGTTCGTCTCGTATCATCTAGGAACTGATCGTCGCGCGCTCCGTCTCCGTCGGCGCAATCTGGAGATCCTGGCGGAGCGCAGCGATCGCTTCTTCGGGGTCCGTCTCCGAGTCGAAGACCCGGTCGAAGCCGAGTTCTTCGAACGTCGCCCGCGTCTGCTCGAAGTCGTCCTGCCCGACGGCGAGGTTGCCGCCGATGTAGGTGTGCGCATCGACACCCGCGTCTTCGAGCACGCCGTGGAATCCCCGGCAGTCCTGCTCGGCGTGGCCGTAGAGCGACGAAACCAGTACGGCCTCGGCATCGTGTGCTACCGCGGCCTCGGCGAACTCTTCCTGGGAGGTCTGGACGCCGAGGTTGATGACGTCGAAGCCTGCTGCACTGAATGCCTGCTCTAGGATCGTAATGCCGACGACGTGAGCGTCCGAGCCGATCACGCCGAGGACGACCGTTTGGGACATCGTGTGCAGAACCATGATGGACCTGGGTATAAACCTAATGATTTTCCATGATAATATTCCTTAAACACCTTAACAGCCCCTCTATGTCACAAGTTCACACCTACATGATCGATGGTAAAGGTTTAGGTGGCGGTGTCGCAACCACCCACACCATGGGCGCACTCTCGAACCTGCGCGTGCTGGACCTCACACAGGTCCTCGCCGGCCCGTACTGCACGATGTTACTCGCGGACATGGGTGCCGACGTCGTCAAGATCGAACGTCCCGGCGGCGACCTCATCCGGTCGAATCCCCCGTTCGTCGACGACCCCAACGAAGAGGCCTACGGCGGCTACTTCCAGAGCGTCAACCGGGGCAAGCGAAGCATCGAACTCGACTTCGCCGACGCGGACGACCGCGCGGACTTCCGCTCGCTCGTCGAGGAAGCCGACATCGTCGTCGAGAACTACCGCGCGGGCACGATGGAGAAGTACGACCTCGGCTACGAGACGCTCACCGAGTTCAATCCGGAACTCATCTACTCCTCGATCCGAGGCTTCGGCGATCCGCGCACGGGCGAAACCGAACGGCAGGGCCAGCCCTCCTTCGACCTCATCGCCCAGGCCCTAGGCGGCGTCATGGAGATTACCGGCCAGGAAGACGGCCCCCCGACGAAGGTCGGCCCCGGCATCGGCGACCTCTTCACCGCGACGCTGAACTGCATCGGCATCCTCGCCGCCGTCAACCACCGCGAACAGACCGGCGAGGGCCAGTACGTCGACACCGGCATGTACGACTCGATGATCAGCATGACCGAACGCGCCGTCTACCAGCAATCCTACACCGGCACCCCGCCCACCAGACAGGGCAACTCCCACCCGACGCTGTTTCCCTACAACGCCTTCGAGACCGCCGACGGCTACGCCGTTATCGCCGCGTTCGGCACGAACCACTGGACCGAGGTCTGCGCCGCCATGGACCGCGCGGACCTCGCCGACGACTACCCCACCACCGCCGACCGACTCGAACACCGCGAGTTCTTGCGCGCCGAACTCGCCGACTGGGCCGCGGATCGAACCACGGACGAACTCGTCGCCGAACTCGAGGGGAGCGTTCCCGTCGCGCCGGTGCAAAACACCGAGGACATCTTCGACGATTCGCACGTCCACGCGCGTGACATGCTCGTCCCGGTCGACCAACCCGGCACCGACGAGGAAGTCGAAATCGCCGGCTCGCCGATCAAGATGACCGAGACGCCGCCCGAACCGCGCGGTCGCGCCCCGTTACTCGACGAACATCGCACGGAAATCCTCGGTTCGACGGACGAGCGCGCGGACGCAGAACAGGCTGCCGACGACTGAACGCGATCCGCAGGCAGTCTCGGTTTCCGTCGGACAAGCCACTATTCCGCTAGACGGCAACGACACGGATCTCTACACTACAACAGCAACAGCCAGAAAAGCCGCCAACAGCCCCGGTGGACGGGTCACTACTCCCGAACTCGGAATCGAGGTCGTTTAGATTCAGACGACTTCTTCGAAGTCGTGGTGACCGTTGATCTCGACGCCCTCGTCGGTGATCTCGCAGAGGAAGACGCCGTTACCGGAGCCGGTGTCGCGTTCGGCGGCGGACTTGATCGCGCGGGCGGCGATCGTGGTCGCGTCGTCGTTCGAGAGGCCGTCCTCGTACTCCTGTTCGAGCAGACCGTAGGCGAGTTGCATCCCGCTACCGGTGACGGTGTAGTCGTCTTCCATGACGCCGCCGGCGGGATCGATGCTGTAAACGTGACTGCCTTCCGAATCGACGCCGCCCAGGATGGGGTGAATCGCGAAGAACGGGCCGCCGCGAGCGAAGTTACCGGCGAGCGTCGCAAGCGCATCGATGCTCATCGCCTCACCGCGACGCGCCCCGTAGAGGTTAACCTCGGCGCGGAGGCTCGAGATGAACGACTGGGCGCCGCCGACGCTGCCGACCATCGTCAGCGCACCGGTCGGGTGAATCTGCTCGACCTTCTGGACGTTCTTGTTCGAGACGAACCGGCCGCCGAGGCTGGCGCGCATGTCCGTCGCGATGACGACGCCGTCCTCGGTCGTGATGCCGATCGTCGTCGTCCCCGTCTTGTTGACGTTGTCCAGGTCGGCCCGCGAAAGGTCGTTCTGCGGCAGCGATCCGACCTCCGGCGCGTAGGGGTTCGAATCGTCGGCCAACTGATCGACCGTCCGGGAGAACTCCGAATTATGCTGTGGTGCTCGCATTGACCGAAGATTACGACCGGCACGATATAAAACATCGGCGGTCATCGTCCTTGTTTCCGCTTCGTCCGAGTGCAGGTTCGACCCGGCGTACTACTGAACTCGCGTCGCTACCGAGTGCAGGCGTACGGTCGAGCAAACGAGTTCAGCGAGTAATCAGGGTTGGGTGGCGTCGTAAGCGGTTTCGACGGTGTCGATGAGTCGGTGGATGGGCAGCGTGATTCCGGCCTGGCGGGCGGCGATTGCGAGCGGCATTGCGACGATACCGGTCACGATACAGAGTTGGTACAGTGCGAACAGCGTTGCGCGGTACACGCGGGATATCATCAGCGTTCAGTCGTGGGTCAGACGGAGGTGATATATAAGCGTTTGTAAGCTGGAAAAATCATAACGTTTGTTAATCCCAGATGGGGGCGACGTCGTCTTGCGATTCAAAATCACTTTCAGTCCGAGCAACTGAACCTGTACCCGACCCGACATCCGGCTATGCAGGCGGGAATCGACTAGCTCAATTCGCATAACTTACAGGGATGATCGAATTCGCGTGCGCGCCGAGGCGCTGGCACACGCGGTAAGCAACACTCGCGCGGTTGCTCTCCGGTCAGCATCGAACCGCAAGACAGGAAACCCCCCGGACCGACCAGGAAATATGGGCAATTACCTCGTCGCGATGGAAGCAGCATGGCTCGTTCGGGATGTCGACGCGATCGACGACGCGATCGGCGTCGCGGTCAGCGAAGCCGGCAAGCGCCTCAACAGCGAAGATATGGACTACGTCGAAGTCGAAGTCGGCGCGACGGGCTGTCCCGCATGCGGTGAGCCCTTCGATTCGGCGTTCGTCGCAGCCGAAACCGCGCTCGTCGGCCTCGCTCTCGAGATGGAAGTCTTCAACGCCGACGGCGAGGAACACGCCTCCCGCATCGCAAAGAGCGAAGTCGGCGGCGCGCTCCGAGACGTCCCCCTCTCCGTCGTCGAAATCATCGAGGTCCCCGAGGACGAATAGCCCCCGCGACACCCCGCTTCGGACGCGGACCGCCAGCCACCCAAAGGACTTTCTATAACCCCTGGTTATCCACCGGTATGGAACTTCCCACGCCCGCGGACCTCCGCCAGCGCCGGACCGAACTCGAGTTAACCCAGAGTGAACTCGCCGACAAGGCCGAGGTCTCTCAGCCGCTGATCGCCCGGATCGAAGGCGGAGACGTCGACCCCCGCCTCTCGACGCTTCGACGGATCGTCAACGCACTGGAGAAAGCCGAAAGCGACGTAGTTCGCGCGGCGGACCTGATGAACGAGGCCGTCGTGAATGTGTCGCCGGACGATCCCGTTACGGAAGCCGCACGCAAGATGGAAGAAGAAGCCTACTCGCAACTCGCCGTGATTCAGGACGGCATTCCCGTCGGTTCGATCAGTCAAAGCGGCCTCGTCCACCTGGACGCTGCGGCCCGTGATGAGCCGATCGCGGACCACATGAGCGAGAGTTTCCCGACCGTCTCGAAGGACGCGACGCTCGACGAGATCAGTAATCTACTGGAGCACTACAAGGCCGTCATGATCACCGAAGCCGGCGAGACGGTCGGCATCATCACCGAGGCGGACATCGCCTCGCGGTTCTCCTGAGCCCTGTCACCAAGCCCTCCAGATCTGCGGTCGCACCCGGCCGAGGGCGACTGTGCGCTGAACGGCGCGATTCGACCGCCGCTCACTCGACAGACGGCCGCGGCGCGCTCTCGTACCGTTGCATCTTCGCCGATTTATCGGAAATCGTCTCGTACAGGTGTTGGAGCGTCTCCTCCGCGGCGAGCAGATTGTGTTCGTCGAGGAACTGCCGCCCCTCGGCAGTAAGCCTGTAAAATTTCCACGGATACCCCTGCTGGCGCTCGTCTTCGGTCAGTTCCACCGCTTCGAGCATTCCGGCCTCGATCAGTTTCTGGACGTGTTTGTAAACGGTCGCCTCGCTAACGCTCGGATTCAACTGCTCGAGTTCGTACATCGAGGGGAGTTGCTCGGGGTGTTGCAGTACGTTCATGAGCAGTGCAAATCGCGTTTCTTGGGTGACGAAGTGAAGGAGTTCGCGGGTGTTCGGTCCCTCGGACGTGCCGAGCCGGGTACTCATACGGCGGGCTACGTGCTGGGACACCAAGTAAGTTACTCTGGAGTAAATCACTCGCGGGTAAGATACTGAACTCGTCGAATTCCGATTGATTTCCGATACTTGTGTCCCACGTTATCGGTCTTTCGGGCCTCTATTGCCACTTTCTCGATCGAGCACAAAGAATCGGAAAATCGGAAACGACCCGGAAACTACTATGGTCGATTGCCGAAACTCATTGCACATGACAGACTCACAGCCGGCTGTCCCCGAGGCGGTCCTCACGAGTGCCTACGAGCGACTCGACCGGGAGGACATCTCACTCGCGGACAACGAGGCCATCTTGCACTCGCTGAGCGAGCTGACGCCGATCTACGAGAGCGACCGCTCCTATTTCGTCCTCGGTAGCTACGACCGCGAACCGATCCGGCGGCTCAACCTCGTCGTCGACCGGTTGAATCGACGATCCGATGCCTACGCGTTCCGGATGGTCGACGTTCGCGGCGAGTGGGAAAACGGGATTCAGAAGTTTTGCCTTATCGCGGATCTCGTCACGCACGTGGTCGGCGTCGCCGAGAAGGAGCCGAGCGACTTCCTCGTCGAACAGGGGCTGCTCGCCGGCACGTCAGAGTTCTTCGAGAAGAGTCACGTCCTCAAGCGCGAGTACCCGGACGGCGAGGACGACCACCCCTTCGGTTGGATGCAGGACGGCGTCTTCGAGCTGCTCGAGTCGGAGGGGCGACTCCACCGCTGGGAAACCGAGGCGGAACTGGTCGCCGCCGCCGAGGAACTTCCGTAATCGAGTGCAGTTACGAGTGGCCCGACACGGGAACCGGTTCGTACGGCTCCTCGAGATAGGCCATGTCGGACGCCGACAGCGAGATATCGAGCGCGTCGACGGCCTGTTCCAGGTGTTCGACGCTGGTCGTGCCGACGATCGGCGCGTCGACCCAGTCCTTGTGGAGCAGCCAGGCAAGGGCGATCTGTGCCATCGTGACGCCCTTTTCGGCGGCGAGTTCGGCGACGCGCTCGTTGATTTCGGGGCCGCCGCCCTCTCGGTAGGGGTGGTCGTACAGGTACTCTTCCGTCTTGCCGCGCGTCGTCGCGTCGATGTCCTCGTGGGGACGCGTGAGGTAGCCGCGGGCGAGCGGCGACCAGGGGAGGACGCCCACGTTTTCTTTCGCACAGAGCGGCAGCATCTCGCGTTCTTCCTCGCGGTAGACGAGGTTGTAGTGGTTCTGCATCGTGGCGAACCGGTCGAGTCCGAGTCGGTCGCTCGCGTGCAGCGATTCGGCGAACTGGTGGGCCCACATCGAGGAGGCACCGACGTACCGAACGTGGCCGCGGCGGACGGCGTCGTCGAGCGCGCGCATGGTCGTCTCGATCGGCGTGTCGTCGTCCCAGCGGTGGATCTGGTAGAGATCGATCGCGTCCACGCCGAGGCGCTCGCGACTGGCGGCGAGTTCCTGTTCGATCGCCTTTCGCGAGAGCCCGCCCGAGTTCAGGTCGTCGTCGCGCATCTGGAAGTAGGTCTTCGTCGCGATGACGGCCGCATCGCGGTAGTCGAACTCGGCGAGTGCGTCGCCCAGGATGCGCTCGGATTCGCCCCGCGAGTACATGTTGGCGGTATCGAAGAAGTTGATCCCGAGGTCGATGGCGCGCTCGATGATCTCCGTGCTTTCCGATTCTTCGAGCACCCACTCGCGCCAGTCGCTCGACCCGAAGCTCATGCAGCCGAGACAGAGGCGGCTGACCTCCATGCCGGTGTTTCCAAGCGTCGTGTACTCCATATGCGAGGATCGACGAGCGGGAAGAAAACAGTTCTGTCGGGGTTCGGGACTGCGACCGTCGCCGATTATCGTCCCGGGAGTCGCCACACAGGCTAGACGAGCCCCCGAACCAACGAGCCGAGCATCGGCAGCCCGATCGCACTGCCGACGGTGAGATAGACGACCGGCCGCATCTCGAGAACCGTCGCGGTCGCGCCGCCCAGACTGACGACGAAGAGCCCGAGGGCGACCAGTCCGAAGCCGGCCGCCGTGGCGAGCGCGCGCCACGGGCTCGCGGAGACGAGACCCACGAGCGCGCCCGCGAGAACGAGCCCGAACCAGTGGAGCCACGCGAGCGCGAGTCCGATGACGGTCGTCAGGGCGATCGCGACGGCTCGCTGGCGTGGATCGGCTCTCACGGCTTCAAGCCGGCGACCGAGTTCGGCGACGAGCGATCGGTTCCCCCCGTCTGCATCGGTGCCGGTGTCGGCGTCTGTGTCGGTATCGTCGGCGGCGGTGGCAACCGCCGTCGGTTCCGATGCGGCGCGGTCGCCGTCAGCCGAGCCGGCGTTCATGAGCCGTCCTCCACGAACGAGACGTCCGCCTCGCCGTCGTCGACCGTCCGATCCATCGCTTTCTGCTCGCCGTTTCGCCACCGGTCGAACTGATCGTCGTAGTGCTCGGAGAAGTAGTCGCCCGAGTTCCCGCCGGGGAGAATCGCCGTCGCGCCGCCGCCGGGTTCGACGACCATCCGCCAGCTCGAGCCGACGGCCGAGTCGACGCGGTAGTTTTTGACCGTCGCCCGCGACCCGTCGGCTGGCTCCGTCTCGTAGTCCAGAAACGGCGCTTCGACGCCGAACGGATGCTCGATCGCCCGCGTCGAGTTCCAGTCGCCGTACGCGTCCCAGCCCTCCTCGTCGAGTTCGTCTCGCGTCGTCTCGAGCGCGGCGATCATCGTCTCGGCCCGCGAGCGCTCGGCGAAGAACTCGCCGTCCGCCGGCAGCGTCGCCACGACCCAATCGTTCGGATAGTACGAGTCGTCCAGTCCCGCGTCGTCGAACGCGGGTTCGAAGAGTTCTCGCCGGTAGTGCTCGATCCAGCGGGCGAAGACGAGCGCGCCGCGGGAGTCGCGGTCCATGCGGTAGTCCCACGATTCGAGGGCCTCGCGGGCGTTCGCGAGCCCGGTCGTCTCGCTCGCTCGAACGGCGTCTACGAGGGCGGGAACGAGCTGCGCTGCCCGCTCGTCGTACGCGTCGTCCTGAAGGGTGCGATGAAAGTCGAGATCGGTCGGCTCGCCGCCGCCGACGCGCTCGTCGAGTCGCTCATAGATCCGCTGCCCGCGGTAGGGGGTCGCGTAGCCGGTCCCGACGTAGTGGGTCGGGTCGTCGGTCACGCGCTGGTTTGCCGTCGCGAGTATATCGGGATCGATGACGTGCGGTTTCTCCTCGAACGGGACGAATCCGTCCCAGGAGGATTCGCCGAAGGGAGTGAAACCGTCCCACTCCCCCTCGCCCGCGGAACCGTCGAAGATTCGGTTCCCGGCTACCGCCTCGCCGTCGACCTCCCGAATCGGGAGCTTGCCCGTCGCGTAGTACATCGTCCGCCCCTCGGCGTCCGCGTAGACGAGGTTCTGCGTCGGCAGGTCGAACTTTCGGGTTGACTCGAGCACGTCGTCGAGGCCGTCGCTCCGGCCGAACTCGTAGATCGCCTCGGTCGTCCGGGTCGCCGTGTGGCCGGTCCAGGCGACGCCGACGGTTTGGCCCTCCCGCTCGAGGACCGGCCCGTGAACCGTCTTCCTGACAGTTATCGTGCGGTTCTTGCCCCCTGCGACGGCGAGTTCGCGTTCCTCGGTCTCGAACTCGCGCCACTCATCCTCGTAGCGGTAGCGCTCGCCTGCTTCGTCGAACTCGTACTCGTAGCAGTCGAGTACGTCCGCGCCGACGTTGGTGAACGACCAGACGCCGCTATCGTTGGTTCCGGCGATGACGAACGGGACGCCGGGAAAGGTCGCCCCGCGAACCGAGGCGTCGGCGGTCTCGACGTGTTGCTCGTACCACAGCGGCGGCGTCATCAGGGTGAGATGCGGGTCGTAGGCGACGATCGGGGTTCCGCTCTCGGTGTGCTCGCCGGAGACGACCCAGCTGTTCGAACCGACGCCCGGCGGCGACTCGAATGTCGACAGCCAGTTCAGAAGCGCCGGGCCGACGGCGGCAGTGTGCTCGGCAGCAGTATTGCTGTCGGTGTCGGATGCAGTCTCGGACTGTCGGAGTCGGTCCACAGCGTTCGCAGCATCGCCCTCGGTTCCGGTATGGGTCGCCGCTTCGCTTCCATTTTCGCGCTCCGTCTCGCCGTCACCGCGTTCGTCCGCATCCAGTCGCTCCCCCTCGACCGCGTCCCGAAGAATCGGCACGTCGTGATCCAGCCGCTCCGGATAGAGTTCAGCTGCGGTTTCCTCGCCGAGTCGATCCGCGAGCAGCGCCTGCCGCAACTCGGCGAAGGAGCCGGTTAGATCCCACGAGATCTGTTTTTCCATCAGCATCGAATCGACCGGCGTCCACGGCTCCGGCTCGGCCCCGAGCAGTTCGAACTCGAGGGGGAGCTGCTCGTCTTCGATCACCGCGTTGACGCCGTCCGCGTAGGCCTCGATCAGCGGCCCGGCCGGCGTCTCGGAAACGTGTTCCCAGGTCGCCTCGGCCGCCCCCGCGAAGTCCATCGCGATGTGAAACTCGTCGTCCTCGACGGTCGACTCGCCGACGAGTTCGGAAACCTGTCCGCGCATGACCCGCCGCTGGAGGTCGAGCTGGAAGAGCCGATCGAACGCCTGCGCGTAGCCGACGGTGAAGTACGCCGCCGCCTCGTCGTCGGCCGCGACCGTCGGCACGCCGAACTCGTCGTGACGGACGCTGGCCTCGCCGTAGGGGCTCTCGACGGTGTCCGGGAGCGACCGATCCGCCGCGTCCCAGGCGTCGCCCGAGAGCGGTGCGAACTGATCGAGCAACTCCCGGGCAGACGTCAACGTGAGCCCGCCAACGCCGGCAGCTAACGCACCGGCCAGGACGCCCCGACGCGTGGTATCAGCCTGCACATCCGATACCTGTTGCTAGTGGTACATAACTGTCCCGTTGGGACGATTCTCCGGGGAGTGTGACGGTCGCGGTGCCACTGTGCATCAGAATTCGGCCGTTTCCAGCCGATATGCGTGCTGAACTCGACTGTCGTCGGTCCGACGAGACTCGTGAACTCGGCCGGGCAGCGGTAACGCCACGTTAGCTAGTTCGTTTCCGAACTGCTATAGTACTCCACGCCGTAGGGACTGCAAATCGAATGTCTTCCCAGCAAATCGATACCCGCGAAACCGACGCCGGCGCCTGCTCAGTCATCGAATCGCTCGAACAGATCGGCTCCCAGTGGCGACTGGCCGTCCTCCACGAACTGCTCTCGGGCGAACAGCGGTTCAACGAACTCAAGCGCTCGACCGGCGCGAACGCACGAACGCTCTCGCGCGTCCTCGACGATCTCGGCGAGACGGGCTTCGTCGAGCGCCGCATCGAGGAGGACGCCCCGATCGCGACCTATTACAGTCTCACCGACAAGGGCGAATCACTCGAGCCGGTGTTCGACGAAATCGAGTGTTGGGCCGGTACCTGGCTCGACGACGAGTCTGTACAAGAACAGAACTAACCGGACGATGCCGACCGCGTTTAGTCCTCCTGTTCGAGTTCAACGAACTGGAGCGACCGGTCGAGGTGACAGTCGTCGTGTGGCGGGTCGCCGAGCATCTCGCTGATCCGGTACTCCTCGTCGAAGGCGGCACCGTCGGGCTCGCAGAACTCGTGGCTCGGGCACTCGACGTACGGACAGGGGCCGGCGAGACTCGCCTTACTTCCGGCGAACGCGCCCTTGGTCGGGATGTTCGCGCGCACGGGCACGGGTTCGACTTCGACGGCGCGGACGCCGCCGTCGTGCATCGCACACTCGAGCGTCTGTGCGTTCTCGCGAACCGACGTGATGCGGTAGGTCGTCCCCGTCGAGAGGTTGAGACACTGGCTCCGGTACGGACAGCCGGCACAGCCGTCGGCCTCGCCCTGATAGATGAACTCGGTTCCCGGTTCGGCGAGTCGGGAGCCGACGAGCGTGACAGTAGACATAGCAGTGATTACTCGACACTCGCGGTTAAGCCTCACGTCCCGCCGTCAGGATCGATCGCTGAACGCTTCCTCACTCTCGCGCTCGCCGGCGGGCTCGCGTCCGGTGAACTCGTCGAGTCGCGCGAAGTACTGTTCGCGCGGGACCTGATAGCAGTCTCTGTAATCGATTTCACCCGCGTCGAACTGCTGTGCGAGTTCGAGCGCGGCCGAGAGCGCGTCGGATCGCGTTGAAAATTGGGCGCCGCCGTCGAGGGTGATTTCGGGTTCGAGATAGAGGGTAACGTACCAGTCGTTCCGGCCGGTCGTGTCGGTTGGATTCTGGCCGGGACGACGCGTGCGCCTGCCGTGGGTGAGATACAGCGTCGGGAGACAGGGGGCGGGGAGATCGCTGCCGTTGAAGATATCGGGACGGTACGCCAGGACGAGGCGGCCGTCCTCGCCCTCGGCCCAGATGTCCCAGGAATCGGGGAGCGCTGCGAGATCGGTCATAGTGAGGGTAGGAGAACCGTCCCTAAATCTCCGTCGTCGCCGAGCGCTGAGTAAGGTTTCAGTTACTGCAACGAACCCGACTGTTGATACCTGTAGACATATCAGGTCAGGTACCGAAGCGCGCGCGAGTGAACCACGGCAATGCAGGCAGGTCATTTACGTCGCTCGGCACGAACTGTGGTCCACGATACCATTCGTCTCTAGAGAATAGTGGCAGATATATCCTGTAATAATCTCCTAATAAATACCTTTTGGGGCCAACGTTAAGTATCTGGATTACTCACTCATTAAATACTATCGGTATCCGTCCGTCGGACCGATTCACCCCACGCCCACCCTGGTACGTTGCCCACGCTTCTAGACGTGGTCACCGTCCATCGGTGAGTGGTGAGGGTTCACACATGACACAAAAAGCCGCTGTCGCCCGCACGGGTATGCCCTCTTCGAGAGCCCCCGTCTCGTTCCGGAGGGTAGCCGCGACGCCGAGGGTTGGCGATCGGATCGACTCTCGGCTCACGACCGACGGGGATCCACAACTGGCAATGATACAATGACCGGTGACATCGAGACACTCGAGCAACTCAGCACGGAGTACAAGGAATCGATGCCCGCGGACCTACGGGAGACCAAGTCTTTCGACTGGTACCTACAAGCGGTGTACGACGACCCGAAGATCACCCGGAACGCCCACCAGCGCGTTGCGGATATGTTCGACTACTACGGGACGACTTACGACGAGACCGAAGGCGTCGTCGAGTACCAGTTGGCCAGCGAGGACCCGTTGAACGACGGTGAGAACACCTTCTACGGGACCGTGATCCACCAGTCGATCCACGAGTTCGTCAACAAGGTGAAGTCGGGAGCCAGACGGTTGGGACCGGAACGCCGGATCAAACTCCTACTCGGCCCGGTCGGCTCGGGGAAGTCCCACTTCGATAAGCAGGTTCGGGAGTACTTCGAGGACTACACGATGCACGAGGAGGGGCGGATGTACACCTTCCGGTGGACCAACCTCTGTGATGTCATCAAAGACCAGGACCCCGCCGACGATACGGTTCGGTCGCCGATGAACCAGGACCCGCTGGTTCTGTTGCCGTACGAACAGCGCCAGCGGGTGATCGACGATGTCAACGAGCGCCTGGATGCGCCGTACACCATCCAAAACGAGCAGTCGCTCGATCCGGAGAGCGAGTTCTACATGGACAAACTGCTCGCGTACTACGACGACGACCTCCAGCAGGTGTTAGAGAACCACGTCGAGATCATCCGCTTCGTCGCCGACGAGAACAAACGGCAGGGACTGGAGACCTTCGAGCCGAAGGACAAGAAGAATCAGGACGAAACGGAGTTGACGGGCGACGTTAACTACTCGAAGATCGCCATCTACGGCGAATCGGACCCGCGCGCGTTCGATTACTCGGGGGCGTTCTGTAACGCGAACCGCGGCATCTTCTCCGGGGAGGAGTTGCTCAAACTCCAGCGCGAGTTCCTCTACGACTTCCTGCACGCGACCCAGGAGCAGACGATCAAGCCGAAGAACAACCCGCGGATCGACATCGACCAGGTGATCGTCGGCCGGACGAACATGCCCGAGTACAAGGACAAGAAGGGCGACGAGAAGATGGAAGCGTTCAACGACCGCACCAAGCGGATCGACTTCCCGTACGTCCTGTCCTACGAGGACGAGTCCCAGATCTACCAGAAGATGCTGAACAACGCCGACGTGCCGGACATCAACGTCGAGCCACACACCCTGGAGATGGCCGGCCTGTTCGGCGTCCTCACCCGTATCGAGGAGCCGGACGCCGAGACGGTCGACCTCCTCTCGAAGGTCAAAGCCTACAACGGCGAAATCGACGAGGGCGACGACATCGACATCAAGAAGCTCCGCGAAGAGGCGGAGCAGACGGCCGAAATCGGCGAGGGGATGGTCGGCATCTCGCCGCGGTTCATCGGCGACGAGATCGCGGAGGCGATCATGGACTCCAAACACCGCTCTCGCGGCTTCCTTTCGCCGCTGACGGTGTTCAACTTCTTCGAGGAGAACCTGGAACACCACGGCTCGATTCCCGAAGATAACTTCGAGACCTACTACCGCTACCTCGAGACGGTCCGCGAGGAGTACAAAGAACGCGCCATCGAGGACGTGCGCCACGCGCTGGCCTACGATCTGGACGAGATCCAGCGCCAGGGCGAAAAGTACATGGACCACGTGATGGCCTACATCGACGACGACACGATCGAGGACGAACTCACCGGGCGCGAGCAGGAACCAGACGAGACGTTCCTGCGCTCGGTCGAGGAGAAACTCGACATCCCCGAAGACCGCAAAGAGGACTTCCGCCAGGAGGTCTCGAACTGGGTCAGCCGCAGGGCCCGCGAGGGCGAGGCCTTCAACCCGCAGGACAACGAGCGCCTGCGCCGCGCCCTCGAACGCAAGCTCTGGGAGGACAAGAAGCACAACATCAACTTCTCGGCGCTGGTGTCGGCCAACGAGTTCGACGACGACGAGCGCTCGGCGTGGATCGACGCGCTGATGGAACAGGGCTACTCCGAGGGCGGCGCAAAGGAAGTGCTCGAGTTCGCCGGCGCGGAGGTCGCCAAAGCCGAGATGGAAGACTAACATGACCGGACACGACTACGTCACCGAGGCCGATCGCGAACTCGAAGAGACCTACGAGGAGCCGATGAGTCTCGCGGCGTACGTCGACCGGATTTTCGAGAACCCGACGATCGCCTCGCACGCGTCGAAGTACCTGCTCGAGGCGATCGAAGCCGCCGGGACGCGAGCGGTGGTCGAGGAGGGCGAGGAGAAAGAGCGCTATCGCTTCTTCGACGACCCGCACAACGACGGCGAGCACGCGATTCTCGGTAACACGGAGGTGTTGAACGGGTTCGTCGACGACCTCCGGTCGATCGCCGCGGGTCGCGGCAAGGACGAGAAGATCATCTGGTTCGAGGGCCCGACGGCGACGGGCAAGTCGGAACTCAAGCGGTGTCTCGTCAACGGCCTCCGGGAGTACTCGAAGACGCCCGACGGGCGACGCTACACCGTCGAGTGGAACGTCACCACCGCCGAGACGGGCGACCGCGGCCTGAGCTACGGCGTCGATCCGACCGCCGGCGACGACCAGAACTGGTACGAAAGCCCCGTCCAGGCCCACCCGCTGTCGGTGTTCCCCGAGCAAGTCCGCTCGCAGTTGCTCGCGGATCTGAACGCTGAACTCGGCGACCACGTCCCCGTCCGGATCGACACCGAACTCGATCCGTTCTCGCGGGAAGCGTACGAGTTCTTGGAAGAGCGGTACCGTCGGGAGGGCAGCGACGATCTCTTCTCGGCGATCGCCGACGACGAGCACCTCCGCGTGAAAAATTACGTCGTCGACCACGGGCAGGGCGTCGGCGTCTTGCACTCGGAGGACGAGGGCCGCCCGAAGGAACGACTCGTCGGCTCCTGGATGCACGGGATGCTCCAGGAACTCGACTCGCGAGGCCGGAAGAACCCGCAGGCCTTTAGCTACGACGGGGTGCTGTCGCAGGGCAACGGCGTCCTCACCATCGTCGAGGACGCGGCCCAGCACGCCGACCTCCTCCAGAAGTTGCTGAACGTCCCCGACGAGCAGTCCGTCAAACTGGACAAGGGGATCGGGATGGACGTCGACACGCAGCTGCTGATCATCTCGAATCCCGATCTGGAGGCCCAGCTCAACCAGCACGCCGACCGGAACGGCATGGACCCCCTGAAAGCGCTCAAGCGCCGCCTCGACAAACACCGCTTTGGCTACCTGACCAACCTGAGTCTCGAAACCGAACTCATCCGCCGCGAACTGGCGAACGAGACGGAAATCTGGGAGGCCGAGAGCTACGACGAACTCGAAGCGCGCATCCGCGAGCCGATAACGACGACGATCAAGGGTCAGGACGGCGAAACGCGAACCCGCGAGTTCGCCCCGCACGCGATCGAGGCGGCGGCGCTGTACGCGGTCGTCACGCGCCTGGACGAGGAGAACCTGCCCAACGGGCTCGACCTGGTCGACAAGGCGCTGATCTACGATCAGGGATTCCTCCAGGAGGGCGACACGCGCCGGGAGAAAGACGAGTTCGACTTCGACGACGACGGCAACGACGGCGATCACGGCATTCCGGTCACGTACACGCGCGATACGCTCGCGGAGTTGCTCCAGACCGAGCGGGACCGCCACCACGCCGAACTCGGCGTCGAGAACGTGGTTATGCCGCGCGACGTGTTGAACTCGATGGCCGAAGGGATGGCGAACGCGCCGGTCTTCTCGACGGGCGAACGCTCGGAGTTCGAGAACCGCGTCGTGCCGGTCAAGAACTACGTCTTCGACCAGCAGGAGTCGGACGTTATCGAGGCGATCATGCACGAGAAACGCGTCGACGAGGAGACCGTCGCCGAGTACGTCGAACACGTCTACGCCTGGGAGACCGACGAGCCGCTGTACAACGACCGCGGCGAAGAGGTCGAGCCGGACCCGCTGAAGATGAAG
This sequence comes from Natrialba asiatica DSM 12278, assembly GCF_000337555.1. GTDB lineage: Archaea > Halobacteriota > Halobacteria > Halobacteriales > Natrialbaceae > Natrialba > Natrialba asiatica. Next base: position 53,206 of record NZ_AOIO01000030.1, read on the forward strand.
CTGTTCGAGATCGAGCACCTCGGGCGGTTCTCCGAGGACGAATACCAGGGCAATCTTCCCAGAGAGAGCGTCAGGAACTTCCGCCGGGAGAAGGTGATCACGTCGCTGAACCGCCACGCGTGGGAGCACCGCGACGAGGACTTCTCGGCGGCGAACGTCGACCTGACGGCGATTCCGGTCATCAAGAGCGTCCTCGAGAGCCACGACTGGGACGACGTCAGCCGGACCTTCGAGGACTTCGACCCGCGCCAGTGGGACGACCCGCCGAGCGGGACCGAGACGGCCGCCGTCAAGGAGTCGACGATCGAGACAATGGTCTCGGAGTTCGACTACTCGGCGGCGTCGGCCGAACTGACCAGCAGACACGTCATGGGACAGGTGAGCTACCGATGGGATTGACTGCCGAACACGACCGCAAACACGACCACGACCACGATCACGACCACGAACGTGAGGCGGCAGCGGAGGTGCAATCATGGGACTGAGAGACGACCTCGAACGATTCCGCGAAGTCGGCGAACAGCGCCGCGAAGACCTCGCCGACTTCATCCAGTACGGCGACCTCGGGGGCGGCCGCCCCGACCAGATCAACATCCCGGTCAAGATCATCTCGCTGCCAGAGTTCGAGTACGACCAGCGCGACCAGGGCGGCGTCGGACAGGGCGAAGACGGCACGCCCGACACCGGCCAACCGGTCGGCCAGCCGCAACCGCAGCCGGGCGACGACGGCGAGGACGGCGAACCCGGCGAGGAGGGCAGCGACCACGAGTACTACGAGATGGACCCCGAAGAGTTCGCCGAGGAACTCGACGAAGAGCTCGGGCTCGATCTCGAGCCGAAGGGCAAGCGCGTCATCGAGGAGAAGGAGGGACCGTTTACCGACCTCACGCGGACTGGCCCGGATAGCACGCTCGACTTCGAGCGGATGTTCAAGGAAGGCCTCAAGCGCAAACTTGCGATGGATTTCGACGAGGACTTCCTTCGCGAACTCTGCAAGGTCGAAGGCATTACGCCGCGAAAGGTCTTCGAGTGGGCTCGCGGCGAGAATCTGCCGGTGTCGATGGCCTGGGTCGAAGAGGCCTACGACGACATTCCCGCGGACGAACGGGGAACGTGGCGGTCGATCGCCGAAGTCGAGGCCAACGTCGAACGCGAGAGCGTTCAACAGCAGATCCGCCGCGAGGGGATCAAGCACGTGCCCTTCCGCCGCGAGGACGAACGCTACCGGTACCCCGAGATCATCGAGGAGAAAGAGAAGAACGTCGTCGTCGTCAACATCCGCGACGTCTCCGGGTCGATGCGCGAGAAGAAACGCGAACTCGTCGAGCGCACCTTCACGCCGCTGGACTGGTACCTCCAGGGCAAGTACGACAACGCCGAGTTCGTCTACATCGCCCACGACGCCGAGGCCTGGGAGGTCGAGCGCGACGACTTCTTCGGCATCCGCAGCGGCGGCGGCACGAAAATTTCGAGCGCGTACGAACTCGCCGCCGAACTCCTGGAGGAGTACCCCTGGAGCGACTGGAACCGCTACGTCTTCGCGGCGGGCGACTCCGAGAACTCCTCGAACGACACCGAAGAACGGGTGATCCCGATGATGGACCAGATTCCCGCCAACCTCCACGCCTACGTGGAGACCCAGCCGAGCGGGAACGCGATCAACGCCACCCACGCCGAAGAACTCGAGCGCCACTTCGGCACGGACGCCGACGATGTGGCGATCGCATACGTCAACGACGCCGACGACGTGACCGACGCGATCTACGAGATTCTCAGCACGGAGAGTGAGTCCGATGAGTAAGCGAAACACCAACGCCGACAGATTCCGCAAACAGGCGATCGCGACCGACCTCGAGGAACCGGTCACGGAGGCTCGGAACCTGGCCGAGAAACTGGGGCTCGAGCCCTACCCGGTCAACTACTGGATCATCGACTACGACGAGATGAACGAACTCATCGCCTACGGCGGCTTCCAGTCGCGCTACCCGCACTGGCGGTGGGGCATGCAGTACGACAAACAGCAAAAGCAGGGCCAGTACGGCGGCGGCAAGGCCTTCGAGATCGTCAACAACGACAACCCGGCCCACGCGTTCCTCCAGGAATCGAACACCGTCGCCGACCAGAAGGCCGTCATCACCCACGTCGAGGCCCACTCCGACTTCTTCGCGAACAACGAGTGGTTCGGCCTCTTCACCAGCGGCCGCGCCGACGAGAAGCAGGTCAACGCCGCGGCCATGCTCGAACGGCACGCGCGGGCGATCGACGACTACATGTCTGATCCCGATATCGACCGCGCCGAGGTCGAGAAGTGGATCGACCACTGCCTCAGCCTCGAAGACAACATCGATCAACACCAGGTGTTCGAGCGCCGACTCGACGTCGACGGCCCGGCGGCAACGGCTGAACTCGACAAAGATTTAGCCGAAAAGCTGGACGAACTCGAACTTTCCGAGGAGATCAAAGGCGAGGTGTTCGACGAGGAGTGGCTCGAACGCTTAGAGGGCGAGGACGGCGGCGTCACCTTCCCCGAAGAGCCACAGAAGGACCTCCTCGCGTTCGTCCGCGAGCACGGCAAACGGTACGATCCGGAGGCGGAACGCGCCGTCGAGATGGACGAGTGGCAACGCGACGTCCTCGACATGATGCGCGCCGAGGCGTACTACTTCGCCGCCCAAAAGATGACGAAGGTGATGAACGAGGGCTGGGCCGCCTACTGGGAGTCGACTATGATGACCGACGAAGGCTTCGCCGGCGCAGACGAGTTCATGAACTACGCCGACCACATGGCGAAGGTGCTCGCCTCGGGCGGACTCAACCCCTACAGTCTGGGCATGGAACTGTGGGAGTACGTCGAGAACACGACGAACCGTCGCGAGGTCTTAGAGCACCTGCTTCGGGTCGAGGGCATCACCTGGCGAAACCTCGCAGACGTCGTCGACTTCGACGAGGTGTGCGAGCACCTCGAACCGCCCGCGGCGATCGACACGATCACGCCGGCGACGCTCGACGAACTCGCGAGCGCCGACGTGCCCGACGAGTGGATCGATCACGCGGCGCTCGAACGGGCTCGGAACGGCGAGATCGACGTTGAACGGTATCCCTGGAAGGTTCTGACCTACGAGGGACTCGCCCACCGACACTACTCGCTCGTCAAGCGCCAGCACCGCGGATTCCTCTCGCGGGTCACCCAGAACGAACTCGAGCAGATCGGCCGCTACCTGTTCGACGATACCCGCTACGACAGCATCGAGGAGGCGCTCTCGAACGTCGAGTTCACCGCGGGCTGGGACCGGCTCTTTGACGTGCGCGAGAGTCACAACGACGTGACGTTCTTGGACGAGTTCCTCACGCAGGAGTTCATCACGGAGAACAACTACTTCACCTACGAGCACTCGAAGGCGACGGGACAGTTCCACGTCGCGAGCGACGCCGCCGAGGACGTCAAGAAGAAGCTCCTGTTGCAGTTTACCAACTTCGGCAAGCCGACGATTGCGGTCTACGACGGCAACTACAACAACGCAAACGAACTCCTGTTAGGACACCAGTACAACGGCGTGATGCTCGATCTCGGCAAGGCGAAGGAAACGATCAAGCGTATCTTCGAGCTGTGGGGCCGGCCGGTGAATCTGCTGACCATCGTCAAGGAGATCGACGAGCACGATATCGAGGTGGCAAAGCGCCGGAACCGGGAGCCCGAAGCCGAAGAGCGGGGCAAACTGCTGCGGTACGACGGCGAGGAGGTAACGGTCGAGGATCGCCGCTGGGAGGAGGTCGAACATCTCGCTGCCGACGATGTCGACTACGATACGAAGCCGGAGGAGTGGCTCGCCTGATTCCGGTCTGCCGTACCGATTTACCGGTGCGACCGCAGGACGGTTCGCGATTGCGCCGGAATTGACGGACAGCAGTCCGTATGACTCACTTCAACCCGACACGCGGCGCGCGAATCGGCCGATCCGCAGACGCACAGTCGACGCCACGGAATCCGAGCAGCGCCGCCGTAAGCCGCCGCTTGATCGGCCACGCGTGGATTTCGAGATCGACCGTCTTCGCTCGCGGAACGAGTCGCGTCGTCAGACAGCGCCAGTAACTCGCACCGATCACGTCGCAGTCGAGTTCGACCGCGGTCGTGACGGGCGTCTCGAGCCGACGGCTGACGAGGAGTCCGATGGATTGACTCGGCTCGAGTTCGCGAATCGCTCGTAGTTCCGAGGGGAGAAACGAGGTCAGGAGAACGGGATTGTCGATGCCGTCGATCGCATCGAGCACGTCCGCCGCGAGGCCGCGTTCCTTGAGTTCGAGGTGCAGTTCGAGACCCGGCGGTAGCGCCTCGAGCAGTTCCACAAGGGTCGGAATTCGCTCGTCGGTTCCGAGAACGGTATGCGTTTTGAGTTCCGTGAGGCTGCTCGTTGCGACTGGGGCGTCGCTGGTAGCGGGAGCGGTATCAGTATCAGTAACCGCATCGGTAACGCGGTCGATCGTCGCGTCGTGAATAACGACGAGTTCACCCGATTGACAGCGACGGACGTCGACCTCGACGGCGTCTGCATGCTGGGCAGCCGACTTGACGGCGGCGACGGTGTTCTCGGGAGCCGTCGACGCGAAGCCACGGTGGGCAATCAGTCGCATTCGAGCCACGTGATGTGGGTGGTGACCTTTAGCGTTCTGTTCTCCGTGTTCCCGGTGCGCTGAGAGCCGGACTCGGCGCTGTGATTACGGATCGATAGCTGCGACGCAACCCGTGCGGTACGTGAACGCTATTACGTTCGTGCCGGTCGCTCGGCCAAATCAATTAGCACCCACGTTTAAACAAGTCCCGTGAGAACAGATCGGTACGTGTCCCCCGCATGTATCGTTGTGGAGTCTCAACGTTGTACCTCCTGTGGTGGCTGAACGATGAGTGATCGACGATCGGAACCGTTCGAAATCCTTCTCGTTGGAGGCGATCCGAACGACGATCAGCCGATACGTGATGCCTTCGAGAATCTCACAATCGATATTCGTGTCACCGCTCTCGACGACACGACGGTCGGACTCGATGAACTCGAGCGCCGCCGAACAGACGAGACGACCCCATTTCCGGCACTCGTCCTGCTCGATATCGATCAGCCGTCCGTCGACGGCCACGGGCTTCTAGAGGCGATCAAAGCGGACCCGGTACTCGTCCGGCTCCCCGTGATCGTACTCACGGCAGCAGACGACCCGGCGACCGTCCTCGAGAGTTACGAACTCGCGGCGAACGCCTCGCTCCCGAAGCCGTCGGACCCCGCCGAGTTCGACTCGTTGGCCGAAACGGTGGCGTCTTTCTGGTTCGAGCAAGTGCTCTTACCACCTATCGAAACGTCCTGAGCGGACCGTTGCTTGCAGGCACCCGTCATCACGCACTTCGTCCCGTCGCCCCCGGTATTGATCGTCACCGACGTTGGAGGGACATCCATGGCACCACAATCAGCCTTCGAGGTCGATTTCACGGACACCGTCGCCGTCGTCACCGGTGCGAGCGGTGCACTCGGCAGTGCCGTCGTCGACCGGTTCCGGACAGCGGGCGCGACCGTCTGCGCCGTCGATGTCGTCGCACCCGACGACGAGGACAGCCTGCTCGACCGCGACCCGGCCGACGAGGCCGCCCTCGCGTTCTACGAGGCCGACCTGACCGACGAAGCCGACGTCACTGAACTCGTCTCCAGAATCGTCGACGACCACGGCCGGATCGACCACCTGCTGAACATCGCAGGTACCTGGCGCGGCGGTGACCACATCGAGGAGACGTCCCTCGACGACGTCGAACTCTTGCTCGATGTCAACTTGAAGACGGCGTTTCTCGCGTCGAAGCACGCCCTGCCGCACCTTCAGGAAACCGAGGGATCGATCGTCAGCATCAGCGCACGCTCGTCACTCGAGGGCGGCGAGGGCGACGGTCCGTACCGCATCACGAAGGCCGGAATCCGCCTGCTCACGGAGACGTTGGCCGAGGAGAACCGCGGCACCGTCCGGGCCAACTGCGTGATGCCGAGCGTGATCGACACGCCGATGAACCGCGAGATGATGTCGGATGCAGATTCCGACTCGTGGGTCGATCCAAGCGACATCGCGAACGTGATGGCTTTTCTCTGCAGCGACGGCGCGACGGTCACGAGCGGCGCTGCGGTACCGGTCTACGGCGAGGCCTAAGCCGCTCACTCGGCCGGGAGCCGCTCGGTCTCGGACCTGATCTCGTCGTCCTCCCGCCACTGGTAGTACCGGTAGGTCTCACCGGCGATTTCGACCAGCGAGACGTTCGCACGCGCTGGAACGCCGACGGGGAACTCGTCGGAATCGACCGCAGCAGCAGCAGCAGTACGCTGGGCAGTGCCACCCCCGCGCGCATGCTCCCCGTCCGTAGCTGACTCCGAGTTCACCGCAGCATCGTGGTCACTCGCCGCGTCGTCACCCCCTTCGAGCATGGTCCGTGTTTCGGCAGTCGAGTCCTTCCAGTCGGCGAGTGCGGTTGCATGCTCAGCAACGGCGCGGAGCGTCTCACCGTTTCTGTCCTCGAGTGCCACAGCCAGTTCGTCATCGAGTTCGTCCGGTGGCCGTGGGCGGCCGCGTTCGCTCATTGCACGCGGTTGTGCGCCCGTCCCGAAATTTCACCCGGTCTCCGCCACTCGGGGGTTCGAGGCACGCTGACCGCCGGCACGCATCGATAGCGAGGGGATCTTGCGGTCACAACAGGAGTCGGAACGCGATACTGAGTCGAAAATCGAAAGACGAGACGTGAGACGACGGAAGATCCGCGAGCCGAAACCCGCAGCCGAAATAGCGAGGTGAACACCAGCGAGCGAACGGTTAGAACGTCTCGAGGTACCGATCGAGTTCCCACTGGGAGACGTCGATCAAGTACTCTTCGAACTCCTGGCTCTTGGCTTCGACGAACTTCGGAGCGACGTGGTCGCCGAGTGCGTCGTAGATGACGTCGTCCGCTTCCAAGGCGTCGACGGCTCCGCCGAGGTTCGACGGCAGCGTTTCGATACCGTACTCTTCGCGTTTCTGTTCGTCGAACTCGTAGATGTTCTCGCGAACCGGGTCCGGACAGTTGAGGTCGTTCTCGATACCGTCGAGACCGGCGTGGATAAGCGCGGCGAACGCGAGGTACGGGTTACAGGACGGGTCGGGGAAGCGGGCTTCGATTCGCGAGGCCGCGGACGTGCGGGCCGCGGGCTTGCGGATCAGCGCCGAGCGATTGCGGTCGGACCAGGCGACGTAGACCGGGGCCTCGTAGCCCGGCACCAGCCGCTTGTAACTGTTGACCGTCGGGTTCGAGACCGCCGTGATCGCCGGGGCGTGCTCGAGAATCCCCGCGAGGAACGAGTGGGCCGTCTCCGACAGATCGAACTCGTCGTCCTCGTCGTGGAACGCGTTCTCGCCGCCCTCCGTAAAGAGCGAGAGGTGGGTGTGCATCCCCGAGCCGTTGATCTTCGGGATCGGCTTGGGCATGAACGTCGCGTGGTAGTCGTGCTGGGCGGCGATGGCGCGAACGACCGTGCGGAAGGTGGCGACGTTGTCCGCCGTCGTCAGCGCGTCGTCGTACTCGAAGTTGATCTCGTGTTGGCCCTCCGCGACCTCGTGGTGGCTGGCCTCGACCTCGAAACCCATGCTCTCGAGGCCGTAAATGATGTCCCGACGCACGTCGCTCGCGAGGTCCTTCGGCGCGAGGTCGAAGTAGCCGCCGGCGTCGTTGGTCGTCGTCGTCGCGTACCCGTCCTCGTCCTCCTCGAACAGGAAGAACTCCGGTTCCGGCGCGGCGTTGACCGTGTATCCCATCTCCTTGGCGCGGTCGAGGGCGCTCTTGAGCACGTAGCGCGGATCGCCCTCGAACGGCTCGTCCGTCGAGGTGTCGTAGACGTCGCAGATCATCCGGGCCGCCGCGCTGTTCTCGTCGTTGCGCCACGGCAAGATTGCGAACGTCTCCGGATCCGGCTTCAGCCGCATGTCCGACTCCTGAATCCGGACGAAGCCCTCGATCGAGGAGCCGTCGAAGTAGATGCCCTCGGTAAACGCCTTCTCGGCCTGACGTGCCGGCACAGAGACGTTCTTGACCGTCCCGAGGATGTCCGTAAACTGCAATCGGAGGAAATCGACGTCCTCCGTCTCGATTTTGTCTAACACGTTCTGTTCCGCCGTAGTCAGGTTCCCGTCCGTCATCTTTTGCTCGAATCAATCCACGATACCCACCACTAAAACTCTATTGTTGTGGGCGAATATCCTTCTACACATGGATTCGTGGATGTTTGTCCACAACAATTCGAGTTCAGCCGAGAGTGGCACATCCCGTGGCAAACGTTGCGCCACAGGTTGACGAATGGTTGTGATACCGCGTCCGGCATGGATTTCCCTGCGGAGCCCCGTCACCGACTATGACCGAGTTCACGGCCACACCGGTTCAACTCGACACTGAAGCCGAACTCGATGCGTTCATCGAGCGCCACGAGTGCAGTCTCGTGGAGTTTTACGCGGAGGGCTGTCCGCTGTGTCAGGCGATGGGACCAGTACTCGGCAACGTTGCGCGGTCGACAGCCGTCGCCATTGGGCTGGTGAATCCGCGGGACGATCTCGAACTCGTCGATCGGTTCGAGATTCAGTCGGTACCGACGCTGGTGCTTTTTCGAGCGGGCGAACCGATCGCAACGCGCGCTGATGGATTTCTCGGCGGTGACGAGGTGGTCGCGTTTCTCGAAGCGAACGCCCCGGTGACCGTGGCGGACGGCGATTGATCGGGGCGAGGCCCGGCTATTCTGCTGTCGTCTCGTCGGTCTCGTCGGTCTCCTCCCCTTCGCCTTCGTCGGTGCCGTCGTCTCCCGTCTCCGACTCCTCCTCTTCGGGTCCCGATATCTCGGTCGGATCCACCTCACCCGCGAGGAACTGTTCACCGAGTTCGGTAATGTCGTACATTCCCGGCGCGTGTTTCGTCAGTAGATCCCGTTTCGCGAGTTCTCGACACCGGTAGGCGGCGTGCGGGCTCCGACAGATCTTTTCGTCCTCCATCTGGTCCGGCATGAAGAACTCGTCCTGGCTCAGGAGTTCCAGGATGGGCTCGTCGGCGGGGTCCATCCAGTCGGCGGCCAGTTCGGTGTCCGGTTCGGCGTCCGATTCGGTGTCGGAGTCGTCGTCCGCTGTCATGGCGCGTTGTACGCACTCTGCGGGCAAGAAAGAACTGATCGGAAACGGGTTCGGTCGAGACGAACCCTCGGGACGCGACCCCGAGCGATTTACGAGGGGTGTTGGTGCTGGATGCGCTCGGCGATCGTATTAGGGACGCGCGTGCCGCAGTCGGCGCAGTTCCAGTTTCGGGAGACGGTCCCGGGCTCTTTCTCGAGGTCGTGGTTGTACTGGATAACGGCGCCGCAGTGGCAGGTGTAGGTCGTGCGGGACATGCGTGAGCGTCGTAAGAGCGGAGCGCAGAAGTCTCTGTCACGTACCGGACGGTGTGAACTGACCGCTTCGGTTTCGATCTCGCGGCGGGTTCGCAGCGACGAGTCGCCGCGGATCGGACCCGAACGGTCTCGGTTGCGCTCCCGATGCTCACTCTGTCTCGTCGAGCAACCCGAGTTCGGTCGCGACCAGATCGGCGATTCGGTCCGCGATATCCGGATCGACCTCCGCGACGGCCTCGCCGTCGTGCAGTTGGGTGTTGTGTCGCTCGACCGCGTCGGCGACGGCCGAAAGCGGGACGCGAGAGGTCGTCTCGCAGGCGTCACAGACGATCGGGACGCGCGGGGAATCGGCATCCGTATCCGTGTCGTCGCTCGTCATTGGCGGGTCTCTCGTGGCAATCAGCAAAGAATCATCGATTTTACGGGTTCGCTTCTATCCGCGTCGGCGGACCGCGACAGCGGCGAGCAGCGCACCGACTGCGGCAAGGATTCCGAAGCCGGGGACCGTATCGGTGTCGTTCGTGGAACCGGGGCTGCTGTCGCCGTCGCCAGCGCCGGAGTTGGAATCGGAGTCGGTATCAGTTCCGTCGGCGGCGTTGCCGTCCGTCTCGTTGACGGGGATGTCCGCGTCGCCATCGAGTTGCAACACGGCGACCATATCGCCGTGCGAGCCGTCGGGCGTGTACGTCCAGCTACCGCCGGCTTCCTCGTAGGGTTCGGCTGCTTCGAGCGGATCGATGTTCGACTTCCAGTCCTGGTTGGCTTGCTGAACGTAGCCGACGAGTTCGATCTGGTCCGCGTGGGGGCCCCCAATTTCGACTTCGCCGTATTCGACGGTCTCGTTTTCGGGGAGTCCGTGCCATTCGACACAGTGTGAGTCGAGGTACCCGTCACCCTGCGGGAGTTCGCTCGTGCCGAACTGATCCCCGTCCATCGGGCGGTTGTAGTTGTCCGTCAGCGGGTACTCGACGGTGAACGGATCGGCTCCCTGGTGCCAGGAGAGCGACTCGCCGGTGGGAATCGTCACGGTCGTGTCCGGCACCGATTCGCCGGAGACGGGTTGGCCGGCCTCGTTGACCAACGTGACGCACATCTTCCCGGAGCCCTCGCCGAGGTAGGGCATGCGGTAGTCGTCGCGCGGGTTCGTGTAACTGATCCAACTCCCGTCATCGGCCGCCGCCTCGAAGTACGGGTCGCCTTGCTCCGGAACGGCCTCGACGTACTCCTCCTCGGAGACGTACTGTTGCGCAATTGCGGACACGGGGTCGGAACCGGTTCCGGCCGCGGCGGCACCGGCGGGGCCGAAGGCGGCGACTGCGCCGAGAAGGGCGCAGATACCGACGACGAGCACCGCGCGACGTCCGGACGGGGCGTCACGACTCATAGCGATCGCCTCCGCGACGAGTGCGGTATCGTGGGCGTCGGCGACGCGTTCGCTCGCCCGGATGAGTTCGCCGATTCGGGACCTGCTTCCGTCAACGGGTGTCGATTAGTACGGGTCTGTGACAGTCGTCTGCGTGGAGCTGTCATCTCGTCGGCATACCGAATAGACCGTTGTAGGTATGTGCCGGTTACCGACGTCTAGGCACTCCGTACCGTCACCTGAGCGTGAATCGCGGTCGAGAACGTGGCTCTTATGCATCGCTCGCCCCTATACGGGTTCGATGACCGAAGGGGACGTTGCGGCTTTCTCACGTCTCGGCGCGACAGTCCGCGGAGCGCTCTCCGAGCGCGGGTTCTCGACACCGACGGCACCACAGCGACTCGCGATTCCGCCGCTTGCCGCCGGTCAGAACACGCTCGTGATCGCACCGACCGGGAGTGGCAAGACCGAGACGGCCATGCTCCCCGTCTTCGACGACCTCGTCGCTACCCAACCGGAGGGATTCGGCGCGCTGTACGTGACGCCGCTGCGGGCGCTCAACCGCGACATGTTAGACCGCCTCGAGTGGTGGGGCGAGTTCCTCGACCTCGAAGTCGACGTTCGCCACGGCGACACGACGGACTACCAGCGCAGCAAGCAGGCCGAGGACCCGCCGGACGTGCTGATCACGACGCCCGAAACCGTCCAGGCGATGCTCACCGGCGACCGCCTTCGAGACGCGCTCGCGGACCTCTCCCACGTCGTGATCGACGAGGTGCACGAACTCGCGGCCTCCAAACGCGGCGCACAGTTGGCGGTCGGGCTCGAGCGCCTCCGCGACATCGCCGGGCAGTTCCAGCGGATCGGCCTCTCGGCGACCGTCGGCGACCCCGACGAGGTCGGTCAGTTCCTCACCGGCGGCCGGCCCTGCGAGATTCGCGAAATCGACGTCGGCAGCAACGTCGATGTCACCGTCCGCGAACCCGAGATCACCGACGAGGACGAGCAACTCGCCGGGCAACTGATGACCGAACCCGACACGGCGAGTCACGTTCGCCTGATCCGCGACCTCGTCGACGAACACGAGTCCACGCTCATCTTCGTCAACACGCGCCAGACCGCCGAGGCACTGGGCTCGCGCTTCAAAGAACTCGACCTGCCGATCGGCGTCCACCACGGCTCGCTCTCGAAGGAGGCCCGAATCGACGTCGAAGACCGATTCAAATCTGGCGACCTCGACGGCCTGCTCTGTACCTCCTCGATGGAACTCGGAATCGACGTGGGCCGCGTCGATCACGTGATCCAGTACAAGAGTCCGCGGCAAGTCGCGCGCCTGCTCCAGCGAGTCGGCCGCGCCGGGCACCGACGCGACGAAGTCTCGAGCGGCACGATCGTCACCACCCGACCCGACGACACCTTCGAAGCGCTGGCGATCGCCCGCCGCGCCCGCGACGGCGAGGTCGAACCGGCGCGTATCCACGAGGGCAGCCTCGACGTGGTCGCGAACCAGATTCCGGGATTCGTCCAGAGCCGCGGCTCGGTGCACGTCCGCGACGCCTACGAGACCGTCCGCCGAGCGTATCCGTTCCGCGACCTCGCGCCGGAGGCGTTTCGCGAGATACTCGGCGAACTCCACCGCAACCGGATCGTCTGGTTCGACGAGGGCGAAGACCGTCTCGAGACCACCGGCGGCACCTGGCAGTACGTCTACGCCAACCTCTCGATGATCCCCGACGAGGAGACCTACGAGGTCCACGACATCGCCTCGAGTTCACAGATCGGGACCTTGGACGAGCGGTTCGTCGTCAACTTCGCCCAGCCGGGCGAGGTGTTCGTCCAGCGCGGCGAGATGTGGCGCATCGCCGAAATCGACGACGACGAAGCTCGCGTCAAGGTCAGCCCGATCGAGGACCCCGCCGGCGAAGTGCCCTCGTGGATCGGCCAGGAGATTCCGGTCCCCGCGGCGGTCGCTCAGGAGGTCGGCGAGATCCGCGCCGTCACCGAGCCGCAACTGGAAGCGGGCGCGGACGCGCGGGCCATCGGACGTGAACTCGCCGGCCGGTATCCCGCGGACGAGTTCACGCTGACCGAGGCCTGTACGCAACTCGAACGACAGATCGATCCGGAGTCGCCGATGCCGATGCCCACCGCGGACCGCATCGTCCTCGAACGCCAGGGTCGGACCATCGTCATCAACGCCTGTTACGGCCACACGGCGAACGAAACGCTCGGACGGGTCCTCTCGTCGCTGCTCGGTCAGCAGGCCGGCTCCTCGGTCGGCCTCGAAACCGATCCGTACCGGATCGAACTCGAGGTGCCCACGTCGGTCGCGACGAGCGATATCGTCGAGGTCTTCGAAGAGACCGACCCCGAGCACGTCGGGACCATCGTCGAACTCGGGCTCAAGAACTCGGATGCACTCGCGTTCCGGCTGGCGCAGGTCTCCGCCAAGTTCGGCGCGCTCAAGCGCTGGCAGGGACAGGGTTCGGGCCGACTCTCGAACGACCGCCTGCTGGCCGCACTCGAGGACACCCCGATGTACGACGAGTCGATCCGCGAGGTGTTCCACGAGGACCTGGACATCGAGCGGGCGGCGGCGGTTCTCGACGGCGTTCAGTCCGGTGCCATTGAACTCGTCACCCACCGCGGGCGGACGCCGGTCGGGCAGGGCGGCCGTTCCTCCGGCGGGAAGGAACTGCTCGCGCCCGAGAACGCCGATGCGGGGGTCATCGAGACTGTCAAGGAGCGCCTGCAGGACGACCGGATCATCCTGCTGTGTACGCACTGCAAGGACTGGAAAGTTACGACGAAGGTCAAGCGCGTTCGCGACCAGCCCCAGTGTCCCGAGTGCGGGTCGACGCGCATCGCCTCGCTGAACCCGTGGGCCGACGAGGTCGTGCAGGCGGTGCGCGCCGAAGAGAAAGACGAGGAGCAGGCGGAGATGACCCAGCGCGCGTTTCGGGCTGCGAGCCTCGTCCAGAGCCACGGTAAACGGGCCGTCGTCGCGATGGCGGCCCGCGGCGTCGGCCCGCACAACGCCGCCCAGATCATCAACAAACTGCGGGAGAACGAGGACGAGTTCTACCGCGACATCCTCTCGAAGGAACGGGAGTACGCGCGGACGCAGTCGTTCTGGGACTGACCGGGACCGTTCGTTTCAGTTCACGCGTCTCCCGACGGAACGATCCGAATCTGCAAGAAGAACTATTAGACGAACCTGTGTCACTGCCACCATACATGCCATCTCACAGCGTTCTGCTCGTCGAAGACAGCGAGTTCCTCACGGAACACGTCAGCAAGACGTTACGGGAGGAACACGGCTTCGAGGTCGACGCGGTGGCGACGGCGGCCGCAACGCGGACCGCGCTCGCGGAGGGAACGTTCGACTGTGTCGTCTCGAGTTACGAACTGCCCGACGAGACCGGCATCGGACTCGCAGGCTCGCTCTCCGAGGAGGGGGTTCCGTTCGTGCTCTTTACCGGGAATTCGCTCGAGCCGCTCGTCGACGAGGCGCTCGCGGCCGGCGTTTCCGCGTTCATCAGCAAGAGCACCCACGCGACGGGCGAGATGAACGTCTTTGCGAACCGGATCCGACTCGCGATTCGGGCGGGCACGTAGCGTGACCCACACCGCCGTGACTCGGGCACACGTCCATCCGTAACGACCATACAACTCGCTCGCCTTCTCCCGTTATGAACCTCGCGCCGGGAGCCTGGAAGTACGCCCTCGTGCCGCTGCTCGCCGCGCCCTTCGCGTTCGTCTTCAGCGTGACGGCGAGCGTCGTCGCGCTCGCGCTCGGCGTCGGAACGCTCGCCTTCTTCCGCGATCCGGAGCGCACGCCGCCGCCGACCGGCGTCGTCGCCCCCGCCGACGGCACCGTGTCGGTCCTGCGCGAGGAGGGCGACCGCGTCCGCCTCGGCACCTTCATGAACGTCTGGCACGTCCACGTCGTCCGCGCGCCCTTCGCCGGAACGGTCACCGACGTCGAACACATCCCCGGCGCGAACAAACCCGCCTTCTCCAAGGACTCCGATCGAAACGAGCGCGTTCACGTGCGGTTCGGAACTGACCCAGACTCCGCCAGGAACCGGCTTCCGACCGACAGCGAGGCGACCGTCACCTTCATCGCCGGGGCGTTCGCTCGCCGAATTCACCCCTACCACGATTCCGGTGCGACGCTCGAACGCGGCGACCGCCTCGGCCACATCGCCTTCGGCAGCCGCGTCGACGTGCTCTTCCCACCCGCGGTCGACATCGACGACATCGCCGTGACCCCCGGCGACTCGATGACCGCCGGGGAGACCGTGATCCTCGACGAGGGCCCACTCGAGGAAGCCGACGTCCCCGGTGCGTAATCCGCGCCGTCTCCCTACTCCTCTTGCGTAACCCGTAGCCCGAAACCGGTTTCCCGGCACGCGACAGCGCTCGACAGCACGCCACACGAACCGCCGCTACGGCGTATCGACGTTCTCCCGCGCCGCCTCGAGATGCCGGCGCTCGACGACGACCTCGTCGGCCCGCTCGTTCGCTTCGCCCGGACTGAACTCGTCTGCAACCTCGCGGATCGCCTTCATCGAGGCGTCCCTGACGAGCGCTTCGAGATCCGCGCCGGTGTAGCCCTCGAGTTCAGCCGCCAGTTCGTCGAGGGCCACGTCGTCGCCGAGGGGTTTGCCGCGGGTGTGGACCTCGAGAATCTTCTCGCGGGCCTCGCGGTCGGGGTCGCCGACGTAGACGTGGGTGTCGAGGCGGCCGGGGCGGAGGAGGGCGGGATCGATCTGGTCCTTGCGGTTGGTCGCCGCGAGGACGACCAGGTTCGGATTTTCGCGCATCCCGTCAAGTTCGGTCAGCAGTTGCGAGACGACGCGTTCCGTGACTTCGTGTCCCTCGCCGCGAGCGGCGGTGATGGCGTCGATTTCGTCGAAGAAGACGATGGAAGGAGCGGCCTGGCGGGCGCGTTCGAACACCTTGCGGATGGCCTTCTCGCTCTCGCCGACGTAGCGGTCGACGATTTCCGGGCCGTCGACGCGGACGAAGTTTACCTCGGTTTCGCCGGCCAGCGCACGGGCGAGCAGCGTCTTGCCGGTGCCCGGTGGGCCGTAGAGCAGGACGCCCGAGGGCGGCTGGGTGTTCGTCGCCTCGAAGAGGCGGTCGTAGGTCAGCGGCCACTCGACGGATTCCCGAAGCGTCTGCTTTGCGTCCTCGAGCCCGCCGACGTCGGTGAAGTCCGTGTCGGGTGACTCGGCGACGTACTCGCGCATCGCCGAGGGCTCGACGGAGGCAAGCGCCTCGTCGAAGTGGCGTTTTTGTACCGTCGGGTTCCGGTTCCACGCCTCGCGGTCGTCCGTCTCGGCCGGCCGGTCCCGGATCGCCGCCATCGCGGCCTCGCTTGCGACGCCGTCCAGGTCCGCCCCGACGAAGCCGTGCGTCCGACGCGCGAGGGCGTCCACGTCGACGTCGTCCGCGAGCGGCATCCCGCGGGTGTGGACCTCGAGAATCTCCCTGCGTCCCGTCTCGTCGGGAACACCGATTTGAATTTCGCGGTCGAACCGGCCGCCGCGACGGAGTGCGGGATCGATGCTGTCGACGCGGTTCGTCGCGCCGATGACGATCACTTCACCGCGTGCGTCGAGGCCGTCCATCAGCGTCAGCAACTGGCCGACGATCCGGTTTTCGGCGTCGCCGTCGTCGTCTCTCGTCCCCGCGATCGAGTCGATTTCGTCGAAGAAGATGATCGTCGGGGCGTCCTCACGCGCCTGTTCGAAGGTCTGGCGCAGCTGCTCTTCGGATTCGCCCTTGTACTTCGACATGATCTCCGGTCCCGAAATCGTCACGAAATGGGCGTCAACCTCGTTCGCGACCGCCCGGGCGATCAGCGTCTTCCCGGTCCCGGGCGGGCCGTACAGCAACACGCCGGAGGGCGGTTCGACCCCGAGCCGCTGGAACAGCTCCGGCTCCGACAGCGGGAGTTCGATCATCTCCCGCACGAGTTCGAGTTCGTCGTCCAGGCCGCCGATATCTTCGTAGGTGATGCCGGAACTGGCTGTACCGTCTGGCGACTGCTCGCCAGTGGCTGGCGACGACGAGCCGCCGGCTGTACCGCCAGCTGTACCAGTGCCCGTGCTCTCGTTGTCACTCTCGGCCGCTGTACTCGAGTCGGTGCTGCTACTGGTACCGGAGCCGGCTCCACTCCCCGCCGGGCCCGTGACGCGGACCGTCGTTGAACTCGTGATTCGAACGTCACCGCCGGGGGTCGTGTCGACGACGGAAAACGGTTCCTGGCCGATGCCTTCGATTCTGATCTGTTCTCCGGCACGCACCGGTCGGTTTCGCAGCGTCTTGGCCGCCTCGTGTTCGGCGACTTGCTGCTGGCTGTCCGACAGCGTCGGCGGCGGCGTTAGTGTCACGCGCTCAGCGTCGCGGATCGAGGACGTGTCCTTCGTTCGAATGGTGACCGTATCGCCGACGTGAACGCCGGCATTGGCACGGGTGTCGCCGTCGATCTGAATCGCGTGTTCCGGAATCGACGCGTCCGCGGGCCACATCTTTGCGACGGTCGTCTTTCCGCTGTCACCCTCGCCTTCGATGACGATCGTATCGCCGCTGAGAACGCCCAGCTGCCGGCGAGCAAGCTCAGGGATTCGGGCGACACCTCGGCCCGCGTCGCGCTTCTCGGCTGCTTGTACCGACAGCGAGATGCCGTCGGAATCCGACCCACTCATACTCGGTTCTTTCGGCCGCGTCGCCTTGAGAATTACCCACGTCACTCCCGCCTCGCGAGAGGCCCCGCTGGGAGGAAACGGTCTTTGTCTCCCCTGCCACACCAGCGACACGTCTCAGTGTGCTGGAGCAATGCCTTTGGGTATTCGTGGCCAACTCTCGATATGGTGGTCCAGACCGAGCGGGACGACGCCACCTGGTACGAGTGTGAAACCTGCGGGCTGCTCTTCGACGAGGAGTCCGATGCAACGGCGCACGAAAAACGGTGTGACGGAGCTGATCCGAGCTACATTCAATAACGTCCTGTACCCGCGACGGTCTCGATGAGTCGGCAGCCGATCAACCCGCAGGCGGCCTACTCGAGCCGTTCACGATGAGACGCAGCGAGTTCACCTGCGCGATCGAGCGTGTGCGTCTCGGTCCAGCGGACGCGGTCGCCGTCGCCGTAGGCAAGCGCCGTCTTCAACTCGTCGCGCAAGACACCGTGGCCGACCGACAGCACCGTGCCGGAGTCGTCGCCGAGTTCGTAGACACCGGGCCGATCCGGCGCGCTTGCGACTGCCTCCCGGTCGAGCGTCGTCCAGGCTTTTTGCAGCGGCATGTTACGCGGTGGAGTCCTCACGATGCTGTTCAGGAGTGTCGTCTGACTCGTCGGCAGCGGATTCGTCGGCAGCGGGAACGAGCTCGTAGGCGTGTTCGCTCAGTTCGTCCTCGGCGAAGACGAACACCCGCCCGTCGACCAGTGAGAGGTCGGCCTCGACGCGGATCGAGTAGGCGTCCGTCGAGACGGACACGCCCGGATACAGCACTTCTTCGTCGTCACCGCTGAGAATCACGCGACCGACGCCGGTCGTCTCCAGAATGTCGTCGTGGGTGTCCCGGTCGTTGACGTAGGTCATGACGCCCTCGACGCCGTCGGGGTCGGTGACGAGGACGTGAACGTCCTTCCCCGGCGGGGTCTTGATCGATCCCGTGACGGGTTCGGGCGGCCCGTGGTAGAAGACCTCCCGACCGTCGAGGTACTGGACGACGACCCCGCCCTCGACGAGATTGACGGTGATCGTACTCGGAGCGACGTTATTGCGTGCGCTCATTGCGCAATCATTCGGTCGGAGTCGGGAAAAGCGGTGCGTTCTCGGCGGTCGCCGCTCAGTTTCGATCCCCATCCCAGAGAAGACTTGTCAGAACCGCCAGCCGTAAATACGCACTCTGTGAGTCTTCTCGTATGGATGGCCGCGCCGTCGCACCCGCAGCCGGAACGGTCCTCAACGCCCTTGCAACAGGAATCGGTTCGGCCTTCGCGATCGACCTCGAGACGACCGCGACGGTCGAACTTACCGACGGTGACGAAATCATCGGCCGAGTCGACGGCCACCCGGACGCGGACACGACGCTCATCGAACGCTGCGTCGACCTGACCCTCGCGGAGTTCGCCGCGTCGGCCGGCCTCGACGAGTCCACCGTCGGCGCTCGCGTTCACACCGAAAGCGACGTGCCGATGGCCGGCGGGCTGAAGAGTTCGAGCGCGGCGGCCAACGCCACCGTTCTCGCGACGCTCGATGCACTGGCAGTCAGCGACGCCGTCGATCGCATCGACGCCTGTCGACTCGGCGTCCGCGCCGCTCGCGACGCCGGCGTCACCGCGACCGGCGCGTTCGACGACGCCAGCGCGAGCATGCTCGGCGGCGTGACGATCACCGACAACACGAGCGACGAACTGCTCGCCCGCGACGAACCCGACTGGCACGCGGTGATCTATACGCCGCCGGCACAAGCCTACAGCGCCGACGCCGACATCGCCGCCTGCGAGCGCGTCGCGTCGATGGCTGAACTCGTCGAAGAACTCGCACTCGATGGCCGCTACGGCGAGGCGATGACGGTCAACGGCTTCGCCTTCTGTGGCGCGCTCGAGTTCCCGACGGGACCGATGATCGACGCGCTGCCGGACGTAACCGGAGTATCGTTGTCCGGAACCGGACCCAGCTACGTCGCCGTCGGCGACCGCGACACGCTGGCCGACGTTCGAGAGCGGTGGGACGAGCGCGAGGGAACGACACGATTACTGCAGACCCGCACCGACGGGACACGTATTCAAACACCATGACGCAAGATTCAGCTTCGAACGGAGACGAGACGGCAACGGGGATCGAGGACCGAACACCGGACGAGATGGATCTCGAAGAACTCCGCGAGGAGATCGAGACGATCGATCAGGAGATCGTCGAACTGATCGCGCAGCGAACCTACGTCGCGGATACGATTGCAGCGGTCAAAGACGAGAAGGACCTGCCGACGACCGACGAGAAGCAGGAGGAACAGGTAATGGAACGAGCGGGGCAGAACGCAGAGCAGTTCGACGTCGACGCGAATCTGGTGAAGGCGATCTTTCGGTTATTGATCGAACTGAACAAAGTTGAGCAGCGCGAGTCCCGGTAACACACACTAAGGTCTGGTTACGCTTCAATCAGTATGCCGTGCGTCGAAAAACAGTGTGGATCGATTCTATTCGGATGGATTTCGGAGCTGAATCGAGTCGGTCTCACTACTTATTGCTTCGCGTTTTAACAGGACGAATCCGACAAAAATCACGATAAAGCCGATAATGGAGACGATATCGAGAGACTCGTTCAGAACGACCCATCCGGACACCGCTGCGAAGACTGGGGCGACATACGAGACGAGATTGATTTCGATTGCACCGACCTGATCGAGTAAATCGAAATAGATGAAGTAGCCAACCGCATTGGCAAACACCGCGAGATACACGACAGCGAGAATCGCCCCCGTCGTCAGTTCGACATCCGTCACTGACTCCGATGGCAGACTGGTACTGATCCCGTGCAATAGGACGGCACCCATTGCGTTCGACCAGGCGACCATTCCCTCGGTCGAAATATCACTCTCGACACGTTGAGTGAGTACACTCCCGAGTGCAACACAGACCGCAGCGAGCAGCACGAATCCCGGAAAAATCAAACCGCCACTGAGCAGGTTCGATGGATCAGGACGAGCGACCAAGCCAACACCGATGAATCCGAACAGGAGACCCAGACTCCCGACGAGAGTCAGTCGCTCACTCGGCAGGAACACTCGTGCAAAACCAGTGGCCAAGATTGGATTCATAGCAACCAGAATGGCTGCCACGGCACTCGTCACGCCTTGCTGTCCGACGAAGAGAAACGCATTATAGAGCCCGATAATGAGCGTCGCACCGACGAGAACGCTCGTCCAATCACTCCGAGTTTTCGGCTTCCAGTGGTCAGATACGGAGGCCGCATAGCCGAGCATCACGACGCCTGCAATATCGTACCGAAAGGCTGCGAAGAGAACTGGAGGAACGAACTCCAGCCCTGCTTTGATGACCATGAATGCGGTACCCCAGAGAATCGAAAGCAGGAGGAACAATCCCCCGTTTCTGAACTTGCTCACGGAGAGCCGTTTGTCGGTAGTAGAATAAGACGGGAGCCTGACACAGCAGGTGGTGCGAGTCAGGACAGATCCAACAGTTTCTGCTCGGCCTTGTGGAGATGTTCATGGATAGTCGAAGTCGTCACATCCAGTTCCGCGGCGAGATCGCTCGCTGTCGCCTCTTTCGGATGTGCGTAGTAACCACGGCGTCGTGCTAGCTGGAACACTTCACGCTGACGCGGTGAGAGGTTGTAAAGTGGGAACTCCCCTCCACCAACGCGGGTATCCACTTCCGATATACCGATGAGTTCGATTTTCGCGGCTTCCAAATCACGAACTTCGTCTAGCGCGATTTCGATTTCGTGTCTGTCGTTGTGGGTTAGTAACGTCCAGTGCTCGACACCCTTGCGGATGTCCACTGGCGCACCATAGACGAACCCTCTGGCTGTCAAGGCGTCGCTAACCTGCTTGGTCGGGTCGTGTTCGACTAGCAACTCCCGTTTCGCTTTTCCTGGGGCGATAGGAGCGACGTGCTCATTTCCTCCCGCTATTTCGGCAACGGAGAACGTGTGTCCCGATGCACGAGCGACCTCAACCCCCTCGTCGAGTTCGGTAGACTGGTCACGAACAATGTGACGTGACTGTTTGCCCGCCGATCGTCAGTGTGGTACACGCCACGTCCGAGAACCCCTACATCGACTTCGGACGCGACTTCGATGATCCAACATTCGGGGTGGCGAACCGCCAAATCAACTCGGTGGGTTCGGTCAGATCCGTGAGCGTTACTCGACGGTGAGTTGTTCATCGTGAAACGTTCGCGCGTAGGTCACGAAGTTCTGAAGAACGCGAAGACCCAGCTCACCGCTCTTCTCCGGGTGGAACTGCGTCCCCATTACGTTCCCCTGTTCGTTTGCAGCGATAGCAGCAAAGTCGAACCCGTAGTCACACGAGGCAACCGTGTGACTGGCGACTTCCGAACCGTACGAGTGGACGAAGTAAGCGTATTCCCCGTCTTCGATACCGTCCACGAGCGGATAGTCTCGCTCGACGGTGAGTGTGTTCCAGCCCATGTGCGGAACCTTCACTTCGTCGTTCGGCAGGCGTTCGACGAGTCCCGGTATGAGGTCGAGGCCATCGATGGTTTCGCCGTCAGGTGCGCCCTCGGTACTCTCCGTGAACATGAGTTGCAGGCCGACACAGATACCGAGAATAGGCGTATCCTCTGCGGCCTCGACGAGGACGTCGTGGAAGGGCTTCGAGTTACGAACGCATTCCTCGAACGCACCGACACCAGGGAGAACGAGTGCCTCCGCCGACGCAATCTCTGATGGATTATCAGAGATTGCCACCGTCGCATCCGCCCGTTCCAGCCCCCGCTGGAGGCTTCGGAGGTTCCCGACCCCGTAATCGATTATGGTGACTTGCACACCGAGTGTAAACCGTGCCGTGGTAAATCGTTTCTCGTTCCGCCGAACCTACCGTTCTGATGACTTTCTTCGATGGAATCCAGAAACCGGTAAAGTCCACGCGACCGTGTAACGTGAGTTATTGGCCTGAAAAGGTCGAGCAGCGTGATAAGCGGTAACTAGTACGATATATCGATTATCGGCTCTCCCATACTGTTTCGACAGACTATTTCAACGGCTTATACCGGCGTCAATACGGATTCGTCCGCTCAATCGCCGCTCGACGGCGATGTCGCCGTCTCCCAGACGTCTCGCTCTCGCAGTTGCAACAGGAGTTGCGAAGCGACGCTCAACAGCGGGAGTTCAAGCAGCGGGCCGATCACCAGCGCCAGCGGAATAAGGGGTTCGTTGGGGAACGCGACAACTGCGATGGCGAGCGCCGTCGGCGAATTTCGTGAGAGAATCGTACAGTTGAAGCACGCGACTTCTCGATAGCTGAAATCGGCGAGTCGGCCGATCCCCAGTCCGAGGACGAAGTTGACGACGTAAAATACGACCACCGGAATCGCCAGCAAGAGCAAAAGTCCCGGATTTTCGAGAATAACAGCCCCTTGCGAGGCGAACATCGCGGCGATTGCGAGCGCGAGAAAGAGGATCTGTGCCGGTCCGAGTGCGGGAAGAAGCGTTTCCTCGAAGTACGAATTACCCGTCACTCTCGGAAGCGTCGCTCGACCAACGGCGGCAAGCACGAGCGGAATAACGAGAACGAGGAGGACGCTTTCAACGAGGGTACCAAGCGGGAGTACGACCAGCTCCCCGGCGAACGCGTAGAGGTACACCGGTAACAGCACCAGTTGCAGGACGAGGTTGTAGGGGAGCAACGATGTTGCGAGCGAAACGTCTCCTCGCGCTATATCGGTGAAGATGAGATACCAGTCGGTACACGGCGTGACCATCAGCATGATGAGTCCGACCCAGAGCGCAGGATGGCCGCGCAAGAAGACGAATCCGAGGCCGACCGCGAATAGCGGATTCCAGACGAAGTTGACTACCAGGCTCAACCCGACGACGCGACGATTGCTAAACGCCTTTCGGAGCCGTGTCAGGGGGATCTGGAGGAAGGCCCCGAGAAGCATCACGAGAAGAAACGGAAGGATCAGTTGTTCGGCAACGGCCGGGATTCCGCTGATTTGGCCGAGAAGAATCCCACCGGCGATAGCCGCGATGACGACTACCGTTTGGTACTTCTCGATCGGATTCACCGCGTCGTTCTACGGTGATAGCACAGTTAAGCAGAGCGATTGACCGAGATGCACGCTGCTCCCGATGCTCGGGGAACTCGGGACGCTGGCATCCCAAAAGGGAGGAGTTCCGAGTCGCCGTCGGTCAGACCTCGACTTCGGTAACGTGTTCCGCTTCGATTTCGTCGCGGGTGTACTCCTTTCCGTGTCGTTCGCGAACGTGATCGCGCGTGATTTCTACCAGTCGGTCTTTGTCCTCCTCCTCGGTCCGCATGAGGAAGACACAGCCCGAAACTTCGGTGTCACACGCCACCTGTAGCGCTGTTTTCGTCTCTTCGTCGGAGTGTTCGATGGCCATAGTACAGTCTCCGCGAGAGGCTACGCCGTGAACTCGCATGTAGGCACCGAGTGGGTGGTATGCACGCCCTGACTCGCGTGCAGTTGCTGCAACCGTCCATCGGCTACGAGCCGTCACACGTCACTCGCTTACCGATTCGAGCGTGAGCGGTCGCGACTCGTGTCGGCAGCGCTCGAACGCCGATTCCGCCCATTCGCGCGTCGTCGGCGCGTCGGTATCGAGCAACAGTTGCACCGCGCCGCTCCGTCGGTCGGCGCAGCTAACGGCGACGCGATCGTCGAAGAGACTGATTCCGTAGGGCGGCAGGTCGTCGTGTACGCGGACCGTGAGATTCCCGCTTTCGAGCGGCCCGGCACAGTGCTCTCCGTAGGTCGCGAGAATGTAGCGGGCGACGCTCGGCGGGTCGATGATTTCCGTCCGCATCCCCTCGAGAACTCGCTCTCGAAGCTCGTCCTTACAGGGTTCGAGCAGGGCGATATCGAACCCGACGAACCGAAACTCGTCCGTCTCCTCGAACAGGGATGCGAATCGGTTCACCGGCCGGTACGGCGCATCGACCGAAGCAACCGTCACGACCGCGTCGGCCGCCATCTCGACGGTGAACCCGCTTTCCTCGTTCGGAAGCCACTCCCAGGTATCGCGAAGCTTCCGCTCGGTTTCGAGCCGGTCGATCAACTCCCGCAGCCCCGCCGCGACGAACGCGCCCAACTGCGTCGTTTCGTACCGCTTGCCGGTCCGCCTGATCCAGTTGCGCTCTTCGAACGCCCGCAGCGCCCGCCCGATCGTGGACGACGACGCCCCCGTCTCCCTTCGAAGGGCAACTCGACTCCGGGGCCGGTCGGCCAGCGCATCGAGCACGGCCACGCGATGTTCCGACCGCGCGAGGAACTCGATGTCGTCGAGCGGCGTGCTCGTGGCTCTCGACATCATGGTACTAGTACGCACACACTCGACATAGCTGTTCGGATCCTGAGCGCACATCACCTAAACGGCTCGCCGCCGATCCGGTTCAGGCTGCGCTTAACGACTCGTCCGAATTAGCTTCCCGCTGGCAGTCGACCGAACTCGTGCGAAAACGGCGGTAGTCCCGTCCGGCGGGTTAGAGATAGTCTTCTTCGGCGAGGCGTTCGATCCCTTCCTCGAGTCGTTCTTCGCTCGCCGCGTACGAGATGCGGGCGTAGCCGGGCGTTCCGAACGCGCTGCCGGGAACCGTTGCGACGTGGGCGTCCTCGAGCGCTCCCTCGCACCAGGCCTGATCGTCGTCGGCGACGGGGAGCATCATGTAGAACGCGCCGTCCGGAACCGCAACGTCGACGTCGTATTCGTCGAGCAAGTCGATGACGAGTTCACGTCGCTGGCCGAAGGCGTCGACCATCTGGGTGACGGCGTCGTCGGTGTTTTCGAGGGCTTCGACGCCGGCGTGTTGGACGAAGTTGACGGCCGACGACACGGAGTGGCTGTGGAGTTTGCCGGCCTGGTCGATCAGGTCCTCGGGGCCGGCGAAGTAGCCGAGCCGCCAGCCGGTCATGGAGTAGGCCTTCGAGAAGCCGTTGACGGTGATGGTGCGGTCGGCCATGCCGTCGAACGTTCCCAGACTGGTGGGTTCGACGCCGTAGGTGATCTCCTTGTAGATCTCGTCGGAGATGACGGTGATGTCGTGCTCGACGGCGAGGTCGCGGACGCCCTCGAGTGCGGCGTCCGTGTAGACCGCGCCGGTCGGGTTCGACGGCGAGTTCACGATGAGCAGCTCGGTTTCGTCGGAGACGGCGGCCGCGAGGTCGTCGAGGGCGGGTTCGAGCTGGAAGTCGGAATCGGAGAGGTCGACGCGGGTGAGGTCGCCGCCGGCCATCTTGACCATCGCCTCGTAGGAGACCCAGGCGGGGTCGAGCAGCGCGACCTCGTCGCCGTCCTGAATCAGGGCCTGGACGATCTCGTAGAGCGCCTGCTTCGCGCCGGGGGTGACGATGATCTCTTCGGGGCCGTGGTCGAGGCCGTCAGCGGCGAGTTTGGCCGAGATGGCCTCGCGGAGTTCGAGGATGCCGGCGGAGGTCGTGTAGCCGGTGTGGCCGGCGTCCATCGCGTCCTGGCCGGCGTCGACGATGTTCCGCGGCGTCGGGAAGTCGGGTTCGCCGACGGATAGATCGACGACGTCTGCGCCCTCTTGCTCGAGTTCGGTGGCGAGCGCGGAGATGGCGAGGGTTGCGGACGGTTCGACTCGGGTCAGGCGGTCGGTGAATTCCATGGTCATTGCTGGAACTGGGTTCGATTTCGGGATGCGTCGTGGTCGTTTTAATCGGCGGTACGCGACGGTGACTCGGGATCGGGGAGTTCGTCGACGAGATCGAGCGCGCTGTCGACCGCTTTCGCAGCGTTTTCGATGCGCTCGCGGGACTCGGCCGCGGACATGCCGGGGCCGGTGACGCCGAGCGTGACGGGGGTGTCACGCTCGAGGCTCACGTCTGCGAGCCGCTGGGCGGTCGCGTCGGAGATGACCTGATCGTGGTCGGTGTCGCCGGTGATGACGGTTCCGATGACGGCCACGGCGTCGACGGCCTCGAGTCGCGCGAGGCGGTCGGCGGCCAGCGGGGCGTCGTACACCCCGGGGACGTGGACGATGTCGTGCACCTCGGCTCCCGCGGCCTGGGCTGCCTCCGCGGCTTCGTGCTCCATCTGCTCGGTGATCGGTCGATTGAACTCCGCGATCACCAGTCCGAGCGCGGTCATACGCGAGCCGAGGTGAGCGGGCGTAAAAGAGGTACCGTTCTCGCCGAATGTATCCGCGAGTCGGAAACCGACGGCGTCGGCTGGCTTGCCGGGAAAGCGGACCGGTCCCATTATCGCCGGTACCGGACCCATATATAGCGTTTCTGTACTGTCCAGCAAATACCGCACAAGGGTTTAGGAGTACATATCGAGTAGATCCCGCTAGCGGCACACCCACCACCATGAGTGCAAGTCAACACCAGAATCTGGCCATTATCGGCCACGTCGACCACGGAAAGAGTACGCTCGTCGGGCGACTCCTCTACGAGACGGGGAGCATCCCCGAGCACGTCATCGAACAGCACCGCGAAGAAGCCGAAGAGAAGGGCAAGGGCGGCTTCGAGTTCGCCTACGTGATGGACAATCTCGCCGAGGAGCGCGAACGCGGCGTCACCATCGACATCGCCCACCAGGAGTTCTCGACGGACGAGTACGACTTTACAATCGTCGACACGCCGGGCCACCGCGACTTCGTCAAGAACATGATCACGGGCGCGTCCCAGGCGGACCACGCCGTTCTCGTCGTCGCTGCCGACGACGGCGTCGCGCCCCAGACACAGGAGCACGTCTTCCTGGCTCGCACCCTCGGTATCGACGAACTCATCGTCGCCGTCAACAAGATGGACGTCGTCGACTACGAGGAGTCCACCTACGACGAGGTCGTCGAGGAGGTTACCCAACTGCTCAATCAGGTGCAGTTCAACACCGCAGACGCCTCGTTCATTCCCGTCTCGGCGTTCGAAGGTGACAACGTCTCGGACGTCTCCGATAACACGCCGTGGTACGAGGGCGAAACCGTTCTCGAGGCGCTCAACACATTGCCGGAGCCGGAGCCGCCGACGGATGCACCGCTTCGACTGCCGATTCAGGACGTCTACACGATTTCGGGTATCGGGACCGTCCCGGTCGGCCGCATCGAAACCGGCGTCATGAACACCGGCGACACCGTCTCCTTCCAGCCCAGCGACGTGGGCGGCGAAGTAAAGACGATCGAGATGCACCACGAGGAAGTGCCGAAGGCCGAACCCGGTGACAACGTCGGGTTCAACGTCCGCGGCATCGGCAAGGACGACATCCGCCGCGGCGACGTCTGCGGCCCGGCCGACGATCCGCCGAGCGTCGCCGAAACCTTCCAGGCCCAGATCGTCGTCATGCAACACCCGTCCGTGATTACGGCCGGCTACACGCCGGTCTTCCACGCTCACACGGCACAGGTCGCCTGCACGATCGAATCCATCGATCAGAAGATCGACTCCTCGAGCGGCGAAGTCGCCGAGGAAAACCCCGACTTCATTCAGTCGGGCGACGCCGCCGTGGTCACCATCCGACCCCAGAAGCCCCTCAGCATCGAACCGTCCAGCGAAATCCCCGAACTCGGGAGCTTCGCCATCCGCGACATGGGCCAGACCATCGCGGCCGGCAAGGTCCTCAGCGTCAACGAGAAATAACTCAGCAAGCGCGCGTTCGACTCGCGGATTCGCGAACTCGCAATCCCGAGAACCGCCGAGTTCGGGATCGCTCAGTAGTGGTCCATCGCGCCGCGGTCGCGAGTTCGCTCGACCAGAGACAGAGAGACGAGTAGCCGCCGACGAGGCAGCCGACGCCGGTGACGAGCAGCGCCACGAGTTCGGCGAGCGGGAATTCCCGGAGTTTGGTTCCTTCTAGCATCGCGAGCGTGATGAGGTTGCTTCCGGGGCTGACCGGGAGGAGGACGAGAGCGGGGGCCTGGACCGCACCGGGTGTAGTGATCAGACCGGCGACCGTCAAATGCGGTTTCGACCGTCGCGGGCGGCCGACCGAGTTCCGTCGAACTATCGAACCAGCACGGGTTCGTTCGCGACCGTGTACTACGATGCTAATGGCAAATTGTTTTCACCTTCGGGATACTCGGTGACTATTATCTCCCGGCCAGCCGGTACAGTTCGTTCGCTCACCGATTGCCAATTCTTAAGCGGGGTCACCGTCAATGCCCGCCCAATGACGACGTTACAGACGCCAGGACCAACGATCGGCGTCGTCGGCGGCGGCCAACTCGGGCGCATGCTCGCGGAGGCGGCAGCACCGCTCGGCGTCGAGGTCGTCGTCCTCGATCCGACGCCCGACTGTCCGGCCGCACCGGTCGCTCGCGACCAGATCGTCGCGGACTTCGACGACGAAGCCGGCATTCGCGAACTCGCCGCTCGCGCCGACGTGCTCACCTTCGAAATCGAACTCGCCGACCAGGACGTCCTCGAGCGCGTCAGCGAGGACTCCGGCACGCCGGTCCACCCCGAGCCGGCGACGCTCGAGACGATCCACGACAAACTCGTCCAGAAACGCGAACTCGAGGACGCGGGCGTTCCCGTCCCGCCGTTTCGAGCAGTCGACGACCCCGCGGACATTCGCGCGGCGATCGACGACTACGGCGCGCCGGTCATGCTCAAGGCGCGAACCGGCGGCTACGACGGCCGCGGGAACGTTCCCGTCGAGTCCAAAGCGGACGCCGAGGCCGCACTCGACTCCGTCGCCGGCCCCGCAATGGTCGAAGCCTTCGTCGAGTTCGAGCGCGAGATTTCGATCATCGCGGTCAAGGGAGCCGCCGAACGGAACTCGGCGAATCGCGAGGATGACCCTCGCGACGACCACGAAATCGCGACGTTTCCGATCGGCGAGAACGTCCACGAGGACGAGATTCTGCGGGAGACGATCGTGCCGGCGGGCTCCTCCGACGCGGTTGCAGAACGAGCCCGCGGGGTCGCCTCGGATGTCCTCGACGTGATGAAGGGGCGCGGCGTCTACGGCATCGAATTGTTCGAAACGAGCGACGGCGAAATCTTGCTCAACGAAATCGCCCCGCGCCCGCACAACTCCGGCCACTGGACCATCGAGGGCGCACAGAGTTCACAGTTCGAACAGCACGCGCGGGCCGTTCTAGGGTGGCCGCTCGCCTCGACCGATCTCCGGTCGCCGACGGTGTCGGTGAACCTGCTCGGTGACGTCGAGGAGTCCCAGTCTGCGACGTTGCACCACGCGGATCGGATTCTCGAGACGCCGGGTGCGGCCCTCCACTGGTACGGTAAGCGGGAGGCGCGACCGCTGCGAAAGCTGGGTCACGTGACGCTGTCCGGGCGCGACGACGAGACGACCGCCGAATTACTCGAGACCGCGCGCGAACTCGAGCGGTCCGTTACGTTCACGTCGGAGTGACCGCCACTACCCACTATGAGTGACAGCGTTTCCGACCTGATCGACCGACTCCACGAGGAAGCCACACAGGACCGTCCAACGGCCGAGACGCCGGACATCGGCATCGTGATGGGCAGCGACTCGGACCTCGAGACGATGCTGACCGGCGGCAAGCGCCGCGGAGCCTACGACGCGTTCGTTGATGAACTCGGATTCGCCGAGCAGACCGACTACGAAAACGCCCCCGACGAGCGGTTTACGTTCGAAACGTACGTCACCTCGGCCCATCGGACGCCGGACCTGATGGCGGCCTACGCCGAGACGGCAGAAGAGCGCGGGCTGGAGGTTATCATCGCCGGTGCGGGCGGGAAATCCGCTGATCTGCCGAATATGACCGCCTCGATCGCGTATCCGCTGCCGGTCATCGGCGTCCCCGTCCAGGAGAAGTCCGTCGACAGCGTGATCGGGATGCCGACCGGCGCGCCGCTCGTCGCCGTCGACGCCGGCAAGTCCTTCAATGCCGCCCTCTCCGCCGCACAGATCCTCGCTCGCCAGTACGACGACGTGCGCGACCGTCTCGTCACCTACCGCGAGGGACTGCGCGACGACGTCGGTACCGTTTCCCGCCAGCTCCACGACGAGGGGACGCCTGCGTTCCGAGAGCGCGAGCAGTAGTCAACGCACCCCCAGCCACTGCCCCGGCGTAGCCGTCCAACGTTCATCGTTCTTCATTGCCGCTCCTATCGTCCGTACTCGGCCACATCGCGATTCGCTCGCGTGGAAACGACTACGGCGAGTATACGCCAAGTATACGGACAGACCGTTTATTCCTGATCTCTCCGCTTGGCCCGTGTTGACCCGGAAAACGAACAATCAACCCTTATGTGCGTGCGGTTTAAACTCCCGAACGTTACGGAGATGAACGATTGGATAGCGATCGGGGCGCTCGCGCTCGTCGGAGTCCTGATACCGCTCAGTATGATGGCGGTATCGGCGCTGCTACGTCCGAGTGTGCCCGAAACGAGCAAACGTGCCACCTACGAGAGTGGTGAGGTTCCGACCGGCGGCACACGCGTCCGGTTTAACATCCAGTACTACATGGTTGCGCTTCTGTTCCTCATCTTCGATATCGAAACCGTCCTCCTGTTTCCCTGGGCGGTCGTGTACCTGGATGCCATCGAATCGGATGCCGTGTCGCTGCTCGATATCCTCGGCCCGATGGTGCTTTTCGTCGCGATCCTGCTCGCGGGACTCGCATGGGCATGGCGAAACGGGGCCGTCCAGTGGGCACAGACACCTCGTCAGGTAGACACGGAGCGGAATCGACCATGAGCACGAGTCAGACACCATGAGTAGCGACGAACCACAACAAACGATTCACGACAGCACAGCGCCGTCGACGGACACCCGTGAGGCCCGGATCGGCGAGGGTGTCGACGATCGCTTCAACTCCAGACTTCGCGAGGCGTTCGGCGCGTCGCCGTTCATCCTCACGAAGTTCGACGAGTTCATGAACTGGGTGCGCGGGAACTCGATGTTCATGCTCCAGTTCGGCATCGCCTGCTGCAGCATCGAGATGATGCACACGTACGCGATCAAACACGACCTCGACCGATTCGGGGCCGGCGTTCCGCGCGCGTCGCCGCGACAGGCCGACGTGATGATCGTTCCGGGAACGATCGTCTCGAAGTTCGGCCCGCGCATGAAGCGCGTCTACGATCAAATGCCCGAACCCAAATTCGTCGTCGGGATGGGGTCCTGTACGATTTCGGGCGGTCCGTTCCAGGAAGGGTACAACGTCGTCAAGGGTGCCGAGGAGATCATCCCGATCGACATTCACGTCCCCGGCTGCCCGCCGCGACCTGAGGCCCTGATATACGGCGTCCTCAAACTCCAGGAGCGGATCAAAAACGGCGAGTCCTCGGCCGTCGTCGTCAAACCGTACGAACTCGAGGAGTTCGGCGACCTGCCGAAGGACGAACTGGTTCAGAAACTCGCAGACCAGATCGACGAGGACGACCTCGTCATGCGGTATAACTGGGCTGATTCACCATGAGCACGGGCACGGAACCCGAGGTCGAGTCGGAACTGACACAGCCAGCGTCCGGCACCGACGAAGCCGAACTCGAGGCGCTGCTCGGTGACCGCGCGATCGCACGCGAGGAACACCTGAACGCACCGGGATTCGTCATCAATCCCAACGACGTGCAGGCCGTCCTTTCGGACCTTCGGAACGAGGCCGGCTACGACCACCTCTCGTGTGTCACCGCACAGCAGTACGAGGACCGGTACGAGTCGATCTACCACCTGAAGAAGTTCGCCGACCCGACCGACGAACTCAGCATCGTCGTTCCGACGACGAGCGAGAATCCGGTCAGCCAGAGTGCCGAGCCGGTGTTCCGGACGGCCGACTGGCACGAACGAGAGGCCTACGACCTCATCGGCGTCGAATACGAGGGGCACCCGGACCTCCGGCGGATTCTCCTGCCCGAGACCTGGCAGGGACATCCGCTCTCGAAGGATTACGACCAGGAAAAACCGCAACTCGTCACGCTGACGGAGCATCAGAACCCGATTCAACCGGATCACCGGGACGCCGAATCGGACACGATGTTCCTGAACATCGGGCCGCACCATCCGGCAACTCACGGTGTCCTTCACGTCGAAACGGTACTCGACGGCGAGACCGTCGCCGACGTCGAGCCGGATATCGGCTATCTCCACCGGTGTGAAGAGCAGATGTGTCAGTCGGGGACCTACCGCCACCAGATCATGCCCTACCCCGACCGCTGGGACTACGTCTCGGCGGGCCTGTTGAACGAGTGGGCCTACGCGCGGGCGATCGAAGATCTGGCCGACGTCGAGGTCCCCGAGTACGCGCAGGTCATCCGGACGATGGGTGCCGAACTCTGCCGGATCGCCTCGCACATGCTCGCACTCGGAACGTTCGCACTCGACGTCTACGGCGAGTTCACCGCGACGTTCATGTACACGTTCCGCGACCGGGAGGTCATCCAGGATCTGCTGGAGGATCTAACGGGTCAGCGGATGATGTTCAACTACTTCCGGGTCGGGGGCGTCGCCTGGGATCTGCCCGAACCGCGCGAGGAGTTCTTCGCGCAGGCGCGAGACTTCCTCAACGAACTCCCGGCGAAGGTCGCGGAGTACCACGACCTGATCACGGGGAACGAAATCTTCCAGACCCGGTGTATCGACACGGGCGTCTTAGAGCCGGACGTCGCGAAAAGCTACGGCTGTACGGGCCCGGTCGTTCGCGGCTCCGGTGTCGACTACGATCTCCGTCGTGACGACCCCTACGGGTACTACGACCAACTCGATTGGGATGTCATCACGCGCGACGGCTGTGACAACTACGCGCGAGTCCTCTGTCGGATGGAAGAAGTCGAGGAGTCCGCAAAGATCATCGAGCAGTGTCTCGACCTGCTCGAAGAATGGCCCGAAGACGAACGCGACGTCCAGGCCAACGTTCCCCGGACGCTAAAGCCGGACGCCGACACCGAAATCTACCGGGCCGTCGAGGGTGCCAAAGGTGAACTCGGCATCTACATTCGCTCCGACGGGACGGACAAACCCGGTCGATTCAAGATCCGAAGTCCGTGCTTCTCGAACCTACAGGCGCTCGCCGAGATGTCCGAAGGGGAGTACATCCCCGACCTGATCGCGTCGCTCGGCAGCCTCGACATCGTCTTAGGTGAGGTGGATCGATGAACGCGGCGACAACCACGCCGATTCAGTCGGACGTGCTGTTACCCGAGCGTCTCGGCGATCTCACCGGCCTGAACGAGTTCGGCCTCGCCGGCGAGTTGCTCTCGACGCTCATCGGTGCGGTCATCGTCGGGAGCCTGATCCTCACGATGACCGCCGTCGCCGGTCCCTGGGCGAAGCGAAAGATAACGGCCTCCTTTACGGACCGCATTTCGATCAACCAGATCGGACCGGCCGGCATCGGCATCATCATCGCGGACGCGGTTCGGATGCTCTCGAAGGAGAACATCATTCCGGAGAACGCGGACCGGCCGGCCTACGACCTCGCGCCGATCGTCATCGTGGGGTCGGCGCTGCTCGGCTTCGCCGTGATCCCGATGGGAAGCGGTATCCAGCTCGCGGATCCTGAAGTTGGCCTCGCGTTCGCCTTCGCCGTCGCCGGCATCGCCTCGATCGGCCTCGTGATGGCCGGCTACGCCTCGGGTAACAAGTACTCGCTACTCGGCGGCTTGCGCGCCGTCGCACAGAACGTCGCCTACGAGATCCCGCTCGTCGTGACCGGGATGTCCGTCGTGCTGTTTGCGGGCTCGCTGCAGATGGGTGCGATCGTCGATGCACAGAACACGCAGACGCTCGTCGATCTCGGAGTCGTCTCGATTCCGGCCTGGTACGCCCTCGTCAACCCGTTCGCGTTCGTCCTCTTTCTGATCGCGAACTTCGCCGAGGTCGGACGCAACCCGTTCGACATGCCGGAAGCGCCGGCTGAACTCGTCGCAGGGTACCAGACCGAGTACTCCTCGGTCTACTTCGTGCTGGTCTATCTCGGCGAGTTCCTCCACATCTTCCTCGGCGGGGCGATTATCTCGACGATCTTCCTCGGTGGACCAGCCGGTCCGGGGCCCGCTGCACTCGGTATCGTCTGGTTCACCCTCAAAATTTGGGGCGTGTTCTTCCTGACGCAGTGGCTGCGCTCGGCGGTGCCGCGCGTACGAATCGACCAGCTTATCGAGATCGGCTGGAAGGGACTGCTCGTCCTGTCCTTTGCGAATCTCGGACTGACTGCGGCAATCGTAGGGGTGATAGCATGATCGGGGTACTCAAATCGATGGCAACGACGATGAAACACGCACTGGACGGCTCGACGTTCACGGTGGAGTATCCGAGCACGGCACCGGACGTATCGCCGCGGTTCCGCGGCGTCCACAAGTTCAGCCAGGAACGCTGTATCTGGTGTCGTCAGTGCGAGAACGTCTGTCCGAACGATACGATCCAGATCGTGATGGACGACAAGCGAAACGGCGAACAGTACAACCTCCACATCGGCCAGTGTATCTACTGCCGGCTCTGCGAGGAGGTCTGTCCCGTCGACGCCATCCTGCTCACGCAGAACTTCGAGTTCACCGGCGATACCAAACACGACCTCGTCTACAACAAAGAGGAGCTGAAGTCGGTACCGTGGTACAAGGATATCGACCCGCTCGAGTCGCGCGAACCGGACCGGGGCGCGTGGATCGGCGAGGGAGACGGGGAGGTCGATTACCAGTAACTGGGTCGCCCGTCCCCGAAACGGGCAGTCTGACACAACAATGATATACGAGCAGATCGCGTTCGCGCTGTTTGCGTTCATCACGCTCGCCAGCGCGCTGGGTGTGGTTCTCTTGCGGGAGCCGTGGCACTCGGCGCTCATGCTCGGCGTTGCGCTGTTAAGCATCGCGGTCCACTTCGTGATGCAGGCGGCCGAGTTCGTCGCGATGATGCAGGTTCTCGTCTACGTCGGCGGGGTGCTCATCCTCATCACGTTCGCCGTGATGCTGACGGAGCGCGAGGACGCGACAGACGATACGGAGACGAACGCCGACGAGGTGGTACAGACATGACGACCAAGCCGCGACTCCGGGTCGGGCGGGTGCTCCTTCCGGGCGTCCTCGCGGTCGGCCTCTTCGGGCTGATGGCGCTGATCGTCCTGAATACGAGCTTCGGCGGGAGCCAGGGATTCCCCGAGAGCATTGCGATCACATCCGAACTCGGATACGCGATGTTCGGACTCGAGGAACTCCAGTCCACCGCGGGATCGATTCCGAACACGGAGTCGTTCCTCGCGGCGTTCTTCCTGATCGCCGTCGTCCTCGATGCAGCCCTCGACGGGGCGATCGTCCTTGCAAAGCGCGAGGAGGAGGGGAAACCGGTCGTCGCACTGCCGAGCCAGCGTGACGATCCGGACACGACCCGATCCGCGACAGGACGCGAGACGGCTGCGGATGGCGGTTCGGATTCGACCGGGAGCGTGACAGCTACCGGATCCGACGCCGATTCTGCTGCTGATTCGACGACCGCCGGCAGTGGCACCGACGACACGGGAGGTGACGCCTGATGGCGGTCGAAGTTCAGTACTACGTCCTCCTGTCGATGGCCCTGTTCTCGATCGGGCTCTTCGGCATTCTGACGCGTCGCAACGCACTGTTGTTTCTGATGTCCGTCGAACTCATGCTGAACGCGGCCAACATCAATCTGATCGCGTTCGCGTTCTATCACGGCAACCTCACCGGGCAGGTGTTCGCCCTGTTCACCATGGCGCTCGCCGCCGCGGAGGTTGCGATCGGACTCGGAATCTTGCTGGTGTTGTACCGTAACTTCCGTGACGTCGATGTCACGGTTCCAACGACGATGAGGTGGTAAGATGGCAGGTACAGGTGCATTCGGCTACGCTCCGGCAATCGCACTGTTCCCGCTCGTGGCGTTCGTCGTCGCGCTAACCTTCGGCAAGTACATGCCGAAACGGGGCGCGATCGCGGGTATCCTCGCGACGGCAGGCTCGCTCCTGCTCTCGCTGTGGCTGCTCGTCACCGTCGCGGGCGGCGAAGTATATCACGAGACGCTCTACGAGTGGGCCGCCGGCGACGTGCTGACCGAAGCCGGACCCGACGGGATCGAGTTCACCTTCGGACTCCTGATCGATCCGCTGTCGGCGTTGATGCTCGTCATCGTCTCGCTGGTCGCGTTCCTCGTGCACGTCTTCAGTCTCGGGTACATGAACGCCGAGGGAGAGACCGGGCTGCCGCGGTACTACGCCGGGCTCGGGCTCTTTACGTTCAGCATGCTCGCCTTCGTCTACGCGGACAACCTGCTGATGGCGTTCATGTTCTTCGAACTCGTCGGCCTGTGTTCGTACCTGCTGATCGGCTTCTGGTTTCGCACCCGCTCGGCACCCTCGGCCGCGAAGAAGGCGTTCCTGGTCACCCGCTTCGGTGACTACTTCTTCCTGCTGGGCGTCGTCGCCATCGCGTCGACGTTCGGCACGGTCGCGTTCGCCGGCGAGAACTCCTTCGTCGTCGCCGCCGAGACGGCGATCGAAAACGGCCAGACGCTGTTCGGCTTCGATGCGCGGACCTGGGTGACGATCACCGCCTTGCTCGTCCTCGGGGGCGTCATGGGCAAGTCCGCACAGTTCCCGCTGCACACCTGGCTGCCGGACGCCATGGAGGGTCCGACCACCGTCTCCGCACTCATTCACGCGGCGACGATGGTCGCGGCCGGCGTCTATCTGGTTGCCCGAATGTTCGGCTACTACGCGCTCTCGCCGACCGCGCTGACGGTCATCGCGTTCGTCGGCGGCTTTACCGCGCTGTTTGCCGCGACGATGGGCGTCGTCAAAGACGACATCAAGCAGGTGCTCGCGTACTCGACGATCAGCCAGTACGGCTACATGATGCTCGGACTCGGCGTCGGCGGCTACGTCGCCGGCGTCTTCCACCTCATGAACCACGCCTTCTTCAAGGCGCTGCTGTTCCTGGGTGCCGGCGCGGTCATCGTCATCATGCACCACGAACAGGACATGTGGAAGATGGGCGGTTTGAAGGACAAAGCACCCATCACGTACTACACCTTCCTCGCCGGCGCGCTCGCGCTCGCTGGAATCATCCCGTTCTCGGGCTTCTGGTCGAAGGACGAGGTGCTCTACGACGCCCTGATCGTCGGCCTCGAACAGCCGGTGATCCTCGTCGCCTACGCGATGGCGCTCATCGCGGTCTTTTTCACCGGCTTCTACACCTTCCGGATGGTCTTCCTGACCTTCCACGGTGAGCCCCGGTCGGAGACCGCCGAGGACCCGCACCCGGTCGGCTGGTCGATCAAGGCTCCGCTGATCGTGCTGGGTATCCTCGCCGTCGTCGCCGGCCTCGTCAACCTCGCACCGCTCGCGCAGGTGCTAGGTGCCGACATCACGTTCTTGGAGCACTGGCTCGACGGCGAGTTCGGCTCGGTCGAAGGGCTGACCTACCACGCTTACCACGAGACCGTCGCCTTCGAGGAGGGCGCGATCGGGTCCGAGACGGTGACGATGCTGCTCGGTGCCGGCCTCTCGCTCGGACTGGCACTCGCCGGTGCACTCACCGCACACACCCTCTACAACGTTCCCGAGCCGGTGCGCCACAAGGAGCGACTCGGCGGCGTTCGCCGGACGCTCGAGGCGAACTACTACCAGGACGAGTACCAGGTCTGGATCGCCGAACGATTCACGTTGCCGGCCGCTCGCATGGCAGACCGGTTCGATCAGTCCGTCATCGACGGCCTCGTCAATAGCGTCTCGACCGCGAGTCTGTTCGGCGGCAGCCGGCTGAAACGCGTGCAGACCGGCCTCGTGACGAACTACGCGGCGCTGTTGGTGGCCGGGTTCATCGGCCTCCTGCTTCTCCTCGGCACGCTCGGGGGGTGGTTCTTATGATGATCGAAGCACTGATCGCGGTCGCACTGCTCGGCGCGCTCGTCACGTTCGTCGCGCCGAACCGCATCGCCGGCAAACTGGCGTTCGCCATCAGCCTGATTCCGACCGCACTCGCGCTGTGGCTGTTCTCGGCGTTCGACGGCAGCGGCAACGCCCTGCTCGGCGGTGAACTCGCGTTTTCCTCGAGCGTCGAGTGGATTCAGTTCGGCGACTACACGATCTCGTGGTTCGTCGGCCTCGACGGCATCAGCATGCCGCTCGTGGTCATGACGACGATCCTCGTCACCCTTGCGATCGTGAGTTCGTGGACGCCGATCGACGAGCGCGAGTCCCAGTTCTACGGACTCCTGCTCTTCATCGAGGCAAACCTGATCGGCGTCTTTGCCGCACTGGACTTCTTCGTCTGGTTCATCTTCTGGGAGGCCGTCCTCATCCCGATGTACTTGCTGATCGGGATCTGGGGCGGTCCGCGCCGGAAGTACGCGGCGATCAAGTTCTTCGTCTACACGAACGTCGCCTCGCTCGTGATGTTCGGCGCGTTCATCGCGCTCGTCCTCGGCCTCGGCGACGGGGTCACGAGCTTTGCGCTGCCCGAAATCGCGGACGCGATGGTCAACGACGGCGGCGTCCAGACGGCGCTGTTCGGCGTCGACCCGGGCACGCTCACCGCAATCGTGTTCGTCGCGATGTTCCTCGGCTTCGCGGTCAAGGTGCCCGTCGTCCCGTTCCACACGTGGCTGCCGGACGCCCACGTCGAGGCCCCGACGCCGGCTTCCGTCCTGCTTGCCGGCGTGCTGCTGAAGATGGGGACCTACGCACTGTTACGGTTCAACTTCACCATGTTCCCCGAGCAGGTCGCGGCCTACGCGGTGCCGATCGCCGCGATCGCGGTCATCAGCGTCATCTACGGCGCACTGTTGGCGCTGGCCCAGACGGACCTGAAACGGATCGTCGCCTACTCCTCGGTCTCCTCGATGGGCTACGTCATCCTCGGCCTGATCGCGTACACCGAGTTCGGCGTCAGCGGTGCGACCTTCCAGATGGTCAGTCACGGACTGATCTCCGGGCTGATGTTCATGGCTGTCGGCGTCATCTACAACGTGACCCACACGCGGATGGTCACCGACATGTCCGGACTGGCGGATCGGATGCCGGTCGCGGCCGGCGTTCTCGTCGCCGGCGCGTTCGGCTACATGGGACTGCCGCTGATGAGCGGCTTCTACGGCGAGTTCACGATCTTCTTCGGGGCCTTCGGCTCCGAGTTGCTCGCGTACTCGCAGGTGTTTACGGCGCTTGCGATGTTCGGCATCGTCATCGTCGCCGGCTACCTGCTGTTTGCGCTCCAGCGGACGGTCTTCGGGCCGTACCACCTGGAAACTGACTACGAGGTCGGCCGCGCCGCGCTGCACGACATCGCACCGATGTTCGTGTTGCTCGGACTGATCATCCTGCTTGGCGTGGCCCCGGAGCTGATCTTCGAGATGATGAAAGACGCAGTTACTCCGATTCTGGAGACCGGAGGTGGACTGTAATGGCGATCTTCGAACTCCCCGGCTGGACGGCGCTCGCCCCGGCAGTACTGCTCGCGGCGACGGCGCTGGCCCTGTTCGTCATCGATAGTATCTCGCCGACGACGACGAACCGCGGTCTGCTCGCCGGCACTGCGACGGCAGGCTCGCTCGCCGCACTCGGCGTCGCGGTCTGGTTCGTCCTGGCCGGCGTCGGCACGCCGACCATCGACGGCGGCCGCGGCGTCATCGACGTGCTGGGCAACCAGTTCGTCGTCGACCAGCTCGCGCTGTTCTTCATGATCGTCATCACCGTCGTCACGGCGCTCGTGACCGTCGCGAGCTACGATTACATGGAAGGGCACGCCTACCAGGCCGAGTACTACTCGTTGGTCTTGCTCGCCGCGACCGGGATGGCCACGATGGCCGCCGCCAATAGTCTGGTAACGATCTTCATCGCGCTCGAACTCTCGAGTCTGCCGTCCTACGCGCTCGTCGCGATCCTCAAGGACAACCGCGGCAGCGTCGAGGGTGGTATGAAGTACTTCCTGATCGGCGCGCTGTCCTCGGCCATCTTCCTCTACGGCATCTCGCTGGTCTACGGTGCGACCGGTCATCTGCAACTCGAAACCATCGCGGATGTCATCGGGAACGGCGACGCGAACGACTACGGCGGACTGCTCGGTCTCGGCATCCTCATGCTGATCGGCGGCTTCGCGTACAAGACCGCGAGCGTCCCGTTTCACTTCTGGGCCCCCGAGGCCTACGAGGGCGCACCCGCACCGATTTCGGCGTTCCTCTCGTCGGCCTCGAAGGCCGCCGGCTTCGTCATCGCGTTCCGCGTGTTCACCGAGGCGTTCCCCGTCGCTCGGACGGCAAGCGTCATCGGCGTCGACTGGACGGTCGCGTTCATCGTCCTCGCGGTCGTCACGATGACGCTCGGGAACTTCGCCGCCGCAACCCAGGAGAACGTCAAACGCATGCTCGCGTACTCCTCGATCGGCCACGCGGGCTACGCGCTGATCGGCCTGGCCGGCATCTCGGCCGACGGCGGTGCACTCGTCATGGGCGCGGCGATGATGCACCTGCTGGTCTACGGCTTCATGAACACTGGCGCGTTCCTGTTCGTCGCACTCGCCGAGTACTGGGGCGTCGGCCGTACCTTCGAAGACTACAATGGCCTCGCCCGACAGGCACCCGTCGCCTGCTTCGCGCTCGGGATCTGTCTGTTCAGTCTCGCCGGCATTCCGCCGCTGGGCGGCTTCTGGAGCAAGTACTTCCTGTATACCAGCGCACTCGACGCCGGCTTGCTCGTCGTCGCCGCCGCGCTCGTAGTCAACAGCGCCCTCTCGCTGTACTACTACTCCCGGCTGATCAAGGCCGTCTGGATCGAAGACCCGGTCGTCGAACGCGACTCCCTCTCCCAGCCGATCGGACTGTACGCTGCGCTCGTCGTCGCAGCCGTCATGACGGTTGCACTCCTGCCGATGTTCGGCCCCGTCGCCGATACGGCCGTCAACGCAGCAACTGCCGTGCTCACCTAACACGGAACACGGAACACGGAACATCGACCACCTAACTCCTGGCCTTTCTCTCCTGTCGCTTCTGCACTCGAAAACTCCTCGTTTGGCGTCGGTTCGAGTTCACGATAGCTCACGTGGTGGCGGTCGTGCGGTCTCAGCCCGAACTCGGTACCGGTAGGTTTTACCTCTCTGGGTCGCAAGCCGCGATACATGGTTTTCCGGCTCGTCCTCGGGTGCGGAACCGTCGGCCGCACCGTTGCCGAAGCACTCTCTACCCGCGGCCAGAGCCATCTTCCGGGCCACACACACGGTTCCGACGCTATCAATTCGACTCTCTCTTCCACACCCACTGCGACTGCCACCAGTCCGAGCACGGCACCAACTGCCGCGTACACTACCGCCAGACAGTCCCCCCTCTCTCTCGTCGCCAAGACTGCAACAGCGACCAGTCCGGCCGATCGCCTCCTCGTCATCACCGCCGACCAGAACGTCGCCGAAACGCTCCGTGATGAGAGCATCCCCGCCCGCCGTGGCGACCCGACCGATCCCGACACCCTCGCAACCATCGACCACCCCGATGTCATCTTCATCGGCGGTGATCGAACCGATACCAACCGCGACGCCCTCGAAACCGCGAGAGATGAGTTCCCCGCCGCTTCGATCACCGCCTATATGGGCGGGAACCCGACACCCGACGACCGAGCCAGGTTTACTGAACTCGCGGACCACACCGTCGATGCCACGAGTTCACTCGTCGAACGGGTGTTGGAGGAGACGACGACGTCGGGGGCCGAGGCGGCGCTCGGGCTGCAACGGAAGTTAGTGACGATCGATGGGCCGCTCGCGGTCGTGATGCACGACAACCCCGATCCGGACGCGATCGCGAGCGCGGTTGCGCTTGCCGATATCGCCGAGTCGGTTGGTGTTCCCGCCGATGCCTGTTATTTCGGGGACATCTCTCATCAGGAGAATCGGGCGATGGTGAACCTGCTGGGGCTGTCCCTGCGGAACCTTTCGCCGGGTGAGACGCTGGATACGTACGAGGCAGTTGCGCTGGTTGATCACTCCCGACCGGGGGTCAACGACCAACTTCCCGAAGAGCGTCCGATCGATATCGTCATCGACCATCATCCGCCGCGGGGACCGATCCCGAGCGAGTTCGTCGAGTTGCGCGAGTCGGTCGGGGCGACCAGTACGATACTGACGGAGTATATCGATCGGTTCAACGGGACGTTCGGCTCGGCGACGGCGACGGCGTTACTGTACGGAATTCGGATCGACACGAACGACTTTACGCGGGAGGTCTCGCCGGCGGACTTTCGGGCAGCGTCGGTTCTCCGGCCGCACGTCGAGACGTCTATTCTTCGCCGGATCGAACAACCGACGCTCGAAGGCGAGACGCTCGAGACGATTGCGCTGGCGATCAAAAACCGGATCCAGCGCGGATCGATCGTCGTGGCGAGTGCCGGCCGGATCGGGAACCGGGACGCGCTTCCCCAGGCGGCAGATCAGTTGCTCGCGATGGACGGTGTCGAAACGACGCTCGTCTTCGGGTTCAGGGACGAGATGGCGTTTCTCTCGGCCCGGTCCCGGTCCAGCGATGTCGATCTCGGGGAAACGCTCCGGGACGGATTCGACCAGATCGGGAGTGCCGGCGGTCACGCGGACATGGCTGGTGCCCAACTCGAAGTCGGCATTCTCGGCCAACTCGACGACGAAGCGGAGGTCGAATCGATCGTCAGCGTTGCAGAGGAAGTGATCACCGACCGGTTTTTCGAGGCGATGGAGACGCGTCCGGGTGTCCCGGTCAGTACGGACCACCGGGCGAGCGAGTGGCTGTTCGAGGCGGATGCCGACTGGGTGGAATCGCCGGAGTCGCTTCGCTCGCCCGTCGAAACGGACGACGACGAGGATTGACGCCATCTGCGGGCAGTAACAGTACTTTTGCGCACGGACCCGTTACCACCGGTATGGAGATCGTGTCGGACAGGACAAAGCCCCAGGTCGAGGAGTACATGACCCGCGACGTGGCGACCGTCTCGCCCGACGCTACCGTGGGTGACGTTGCAACGCGGATCGCCGAGAGCGACGAGCACAGCGGTTTTCCCGTCTGTGAACGCCGTCGCGTCGAGGGCTTCATCAGCGCTCGCGACCTGTTGCTGGCCGACAACGACGACCCCATCTTCAAGGTCATGACGACCGACCTGCTCGTCGCCCACCCCGAGATGAAGGTCACCGACGCCGCTCGCGTCATCCTTCGCTCCGGCATCCAGAAACTCCCCGTCGTCGACGATGCAGGCAACCTCGTCGGGATCATTTCGAACGCCGACGTCATCCGCAGTCAGATCGAACGCGCAACCCCCGAAAAGGTCGGGAAACTCGTCCGCACGCTCGAACAGATTCACAATATCGAACTCGAACAGGAACGCCGGACCGTTGCGATCGATC
This sequence comes from Natrialba asiatica DSM 12278, assembly GCF_000337555.1. Lineage (GTDB taxonomy): Archaea > Halobacteriota > Halobacteria > Halobacteriales > Natrialbaceae > Natrialba > Natrialba asiatica. Next base: position 96,962 of record NZ_AOIO01000030.1, read on the forward strand.
AACTCACACCCACCCAGGGCCGCGTCTACGCCGACGAACTCGAGGGACGCCAGTACGAACTCGAACGCGGCCTGGCCGAACCCCTCGTCGTTATCGACAACGCCGGCACGCTCTTGCTCGCCGACGGCCACCACCGCGTCCTCGCCTCCGACCGACTCGGCATCGACGCCATGGATGCCTACGTCATCGTCATCGACCACGAAATCGAACTCGGAATGGCCGAGACCGCCGCCAACGAGGGACTCGAAGAACTCGACGATATCGAGGTCGTCGACTACGCGCGCCACCCGCTGGTCCAGACGACGAAGCGATTACAATCGGCGGCGAACGACTGATCACTGATCACGATCGATCGGCTCTGCTCCTCGGACGTCCTGCTCGTCGCGGTTCGCGGTGGTTATTCGCTCGTTCTGTTGCCGACTCGTGATACCACCATTACGACTGCAACCAGTGTCAGCAGCACGCAGCCGATCGTCACAGCCCCGTAAAGCGCACCCGTTATCGGCGACACGACGACCGTTGCTCCGTTCACGGTTACCGACTCGAGTTCAGCGTGCCGAGGAAGCAGAAAGCCAAGAACGCCCCCGAAGACAGCAGTGACGAGGACGATCGTCCCGACTGTAGCGAGAACGAGCGTGCGTCCGGTGATCGTTCTCCCTGTCGCTGCGATCGGCTCGGCAGTGGGCGTCGTCTTGCTTCGGTCATCAGTCATGGTCGTCGTCCCCTCGACATCGGATACAAACTTTTGTTCGTGTCCGGCGTTCGTACGACTGTGACCGAGAAGGAACTCTTCGCGCTCTTGCTCGTTGGGATTGCACTCTTGATGGGAACGGCGGGATTCATGTTGATCATCAATTGAACTCGTGCCGGCGTGCGAGTCGCCACACGCCGGGTCTCATAGCGATTCCGAGGAGACCGTCATTTGGTTGCTGTCTATACCCAGTCGTTCGAGGCCTGCGATCCGACTCGTCTCGAGAGCGGGGGGAGGTGGTTCGAATCGCACCGACTCCGGTCACCGCCACGACGAAGCGAGCCATCCCTCCGGTTACGGCGTTTCCCCGCGCGTGTGGTCGTCACTCTCGATCGCGCGTGCGGCAATGGCCGTAACGACGGCGAGTGAAACGGCTATCGAGATCAAAATCGCGAACTGAATCGTCGACTGTAGCGGGGAGAATCCCCACGGGTTGAATACGGCGAACAAGCCGGTGAAGAACAAGATAATCACGAACGGGATGAAGTTGACCGCGAGGTCCAATGCGAGTTCAGTGTCGAATGCACGGCGGCTCATATGTTTGTGGGTGTGTTGGGTGTGGGCTTTGGTCTCGAGTGGCGAGTACGTCCGGTAGTTCCGGTAGTTCGATAGTAACCGGTGTGGTTTCAGCGGCATTCGGGCGCGGTTCACTTTCCGACCTCTCACCCGTGTCGACCACCCCGGTCGCTTTTGCGGTTCCGGCGCGAGCGAGCGCGGAGGGCGACCGCGCCGACAGCGGTGATGACACCGGCGACGGCGATTGCGATTCCACGTCTCGCGAGGCCGGTCAGTTCGTCGGCAGGAGCGACCGAGAGCGTTCCGGTCCCGAGCGCGTACAGGAGCCCGCCGAAGACGACGAAGACGATGCCGAATCCGATTGCGAGTGGCCACGGCCGAGCGACGCGCGCGGACTCCGTGAGAAAGCCGGTGACGCTCGCGGCGAACAGAACGAGGCCGGCGACGGCAACCGGGAGCAAGGCGACGACGATCCCGACCTCCGAGAAGACGAGGCCGAGAGCGACGAGCAGCGGCCAGGGACTCGTGGTCGCCGATCCGGTACCGTGTGCAGAGTGGTCGCCCATGGGGAACAGTATGACGCCCTCGCCGTAGTATCTACCCCTACAAATCAGAGAGCGGAACACTCACCGTCGCTAACCAGTATCGGAATCGGTACGTGATCGGGACGAGCGACAGTGCGGTTTCGAGATCACTTCCGCGGCCGGGTCGAACTCGGCGCTGGAACACCGCGGGCGGCACCTAGACGTCGCGGTCGACGACGAACTCCGTGAACGTATACAGCCGCTCGGTCGTCTCCGTGTCGAGAGCGAGTTCATCGACGGCTGTACGAGCATCGGCGGCGAGTTCGAGTGCGTGCTCGCGGGCGTACTCGATGCTGCCGGCGCCCTCGATGATCGACAGCGCCTCGGCGATTTCGTCGTCGGTGTTCGTCTCGGCTTCCAGAATCTCCTGCAGGCGCGTCGCCGTTTCTGGCGGACTCTCCTCGATGGCGTGGATGACCAGCAGCGTCTTCTTGCCCTCGCGAACGTCGTTGCCGAACTCCTTGCCGAACTCGCCGGCGCGGCCGAGGGAGTTTTCGACGTCGAGGATGTCGTCGCCGATCTGGAAGGCGACGGCGGTCAGTTCGGCGTAGGTGGCGGCGGCCCGTTCGACGCGCTCGGGTTGATCGGTGATAATCGCGGCGAGGCGGGCGACGATGCGGCCGAGACAGCCGGTCTTGCACGCGCACATCTCGAGGTACTCCGCGGGCGTGATCCGAACCTCGCGCTCGTTGTGCCAGCAGATGTCCATGCCCTGGCCGAGGTGGGTGCGGTTGAGTTCGTCCATCAGCATCTCGTAGGCGGCCAGTCGCTGTTCGGCCGGCAGATTCCCGGGGTCCTCGGTCAGGATCTTCAGCGGCAGGAAATAGAGTGCGTTGCCGGCGTTCAGCGCGACGTCGCGCCCGTAGATGTGGTGCAACGCGGGTTCGCCGCGGCGTTTCGTCGCGCCGTCCTCGACGTCATCGACGATGATCGTCCCGTTGTGCAGGATTTCCGGAATGCACGCGTAGGGCAAGTAAGCCATCGGGTCCTCGCCGAAGCCTTCGATAAAGACGAGAAAGAGGACGGCACGCCAGCGTTTGCCGCCGCGGTCGAGTAAGTCCCAAAGCGGGTCGGACAGCGCCCGCTGGAGGGCGTCCGGGTCGTAGGCGTAGGTCGGCTCGCCGAAGAACGATTCGAGGTACTCGGTGTCGATCTCGCGCGGCACGAGATCGGCGATCGCCCCGTCTACGACTGGCCGCCACTCGACAAGCGTCTCCCGCATACACGCCCCGAGAGCGAGCGAAGTAAAAAAGATTCTTAGTTCGTCCTAAATGTGCGGTAAGCCCGAACGTGCGGTGAGACCACACACGGCGGGGACACCGAAGCCGAATCGCGGTACCGCGTCCGACAAACGGTACAATTACCCGCTCCGCCGAGATACCCGGCACTATGACCGCCTGGATCGGCGACGTCTTCACCAGCGACGCTGGCTGGACGCACCTGGAACGACTGGTCGACATCGGCAACCGAATGGCAGGCAGCGACGGCGAGCGAGCGGCCGCCGAACTGACCCGCGACGCACTCGCCGACGCCGGCGCTCGAAACGCCCGCCTCGACCCCTTCGACATTCAGGGCTGGACGCGCGGCGAGAGTTCTATCGTCGCTGGCGAGGAGAACGAGCTCGACTGCATCGCGCTCCCCCGAAGCCCGGCCGACGGCGCGACGGCCGAACTCGTCGACCTCGGGTACGGACTGCCGGAGGACTTCGAGGACGCCGATCTCGAGGGGAAGGTTGCGATGGTCCGCAGCGACATTCCGGACTACTACGAGCGCTACATCCACCGCCGGGATAAGTACTACCACGCCGTCGACCAGGGGGCCGTCGGCTTCGTCTACCGCAACCACGTCCCGGGCTGCCTTCCGCCGACCGGCAGCGTCGGGACCGAGGACGATCCGATCGGCGACATCCCCGCCGTCGGCGTCTCGAAAGAGGTCGGCGCGCGCCTGGCCCGCCGGTACGACGGCGAGGAACTCGCGGTCAGCGTCGACGCGGACATCGCGGCGGCCGCGAGCCAGAACGTCCACGCCGAACTCGGCCCCGAAACCGAGGAACGCGTCCTCATCACGAGCCACGTCGACGCTCACGACATCGCCGAGGGCGCGCTCGACAACGGTGCCGGCACCGCGATGGTCGTCGAACTCGCCAACGCGCTCGCCGCCCGCGAGGACGAACTCGAGACGCGCGTCGAGTTCGTCGCCTACGGGGCCGAGGAGGTCGGCCTGGTCGGCTCCGGCTACCACGCCGAACGAGCCGACCACGACGAAATCAAAGCGATCGTCAACAACGACGGCGTCGTCCGCGACCGGACGCTCTCGCTGACGACCCACGGCTTCCCCGAACTGGAAGACGCCGCGAACGCGGTCGCCGAGCGCCGCGACCACCCGATCGAGACGGTCCCCGAACTCGGCCCCCACAGCGATCACTGGCCGTTCGTCCAGTGGGGCGTCCCCGGCTACCACGCGAAATCGACCGCCGACGAAGTCGGCCGCGGCTGGGGCCACACCTTCGCCGACACGCTGGAGAAACTCGAGGTTCGCACCCTGCGCGAACAGGCGATCTTGCTCACCGACCTCGTCGTCGAACTCGCGGGCGACGAGCGAACCGTCGAACACCGACCGGCCGAGGAAATCGCCGCCGACCTCGAAGCGCAGGGACTCGCCGAAGGTAGCAAACTCACGGGCGACTGGCCGTACGACGACTGATCGAACGAACCCCGTGACCGGCCGCTCGACGGTAACCCGCAGCCGTCTGGGACGGACCCCACGCTTTTGATCACGCCACGCTAACTGGTCCGCATGGACGCTGGCACGTGGTCTCCCGACGAGTCGCCGGTTATCGGCCTCCTCGAGTTCAGTTCGAACGAGTCGCTTCCGGCGACCGACGCGTTCGAGTCGGCGCTCGCCGCGGCCGACGCGACGATTCACCGGGGTGAACTCGAGGCCGTCCTCGATGCGGAGCCGGCTCCGTCGCTGCTGGTCGCAGCCGGCGGGGCGGCGCTTTCGGCGCTCGCTCGTGCAACCGCCACCGCCTCGCTCTCCGCACCAGTGCTTCCAGTCGGGCCGATTCCGGGCGTTCGAGCTGCGTCTCGAAATCGCGCTCCCGACGCCCTCGCCGCGGCACTCGAGGGCGACGCGACAGTTCGACGCCGGGACGTGTTGGAAGCCGACGCATTGTTCGAGGGCGACGCGAGCCACCCCCCCGTTCGGGCGCTGTTCGATCTCACCCTCGTCACCGACGAACCCGCCTCCATCTCCGAGTTCTCGATCCGAAGCCGGGACGAGACGGTCGACTCGGTTCGGGCGGACGGCATCGTCGTCGCTACCGCGGCCGGCACGCACGGCTACGCGAGCGCCGTCGACGCCCCGGAACTCTCTCGGGCGGTCGACGGCGTCGCCGTCGCTCCGATCGGACCGTTCGTGACGAAGACCCGCCAGTGGGTTCTCCCGGATCGTGAACTCGCGCTGACGATCGACCGCGACGAACAGCCGGTGACGCTGGTCGCCGACGAGCAAGCGATCGGTCGCGTCGCCGTGGCCGAACCGGTTACCGTCTCGGTCACCGAGACGGTCCCGGTGCTCGCGGTGCCCGGTACTGTACTCGAAGGGTGAATTCGGTCCGACCGTAAGCGCCTCGAAAACGAGTGGAAAACAACGAGAAAACGCAACTACGTGTTCGACCCGCCGGAATCGCGCTGGCCCTGCGTTCGTGATCGGCGTCGCAGTTCGGGACGTGGGATCGCCCGCCCGCTGAACTCGCCCCAGTTCAGCCTGTCCACGCCCGATCGCCCGTCGCTTAACTGTTGTACGGCTCTTCGTCCCGGTGGTGATCCGGATTCGCGTTGTCGAGCGCGTCCGCCTCGCGCTCGTCGGATTTGTGCTCGATATCCTGTCGGCGCTGTTCCTCGTCCTCTCGCTCTCTGGCTTCCTTCTCCTCCTCGGTGAGCTCGTCGTCGTCCTCCTCGTCGTCGGTTTCTTCGTGGGTTAGTTCGACGTCCCGTCCGTGTTCGTCTTTCCCGGTCCTGTCGGTCTGGCCGGTTTCGCTTGGGTCGTCAACCATGGTGATCCCATGCGGGGCTATCGTCGCTCGCCGAAAAGGCGTTCGGCTTGCGTGAGTCGACCCGCAGCCAGCGCCGCGGCGCTACCAGGGCTCGCCAGAAGCAAGGTCGATCTCGCTGTCGCCCTTCTCCGAGGGACAGATGTCCGCGAGGACGCAGTCATCGCAGTCGGGGTTTCGGGCCGTACAGGTCGCGCGGCCGTGATCGATACAGAGGTGGGTGAACTGCTGCCAGTAGCCCTCGGGGACGAGTTCCATCAGCTCCCGTTCGATCGGTTCGGGGTACTCTTCCTCGGTCAGCCCGAGCCGGCGAGAGAGGCGCTGGACGTGCGTGTCGACGACGATGCCCTCGACGACGTCGTGACCGTGCTGGAGGACGACGTTTGCCGTCTTGCGCCCCACACCGGAAAGATCGGTGAGTTCGTCCATCGTGTCGGGAACCTCGCCGTCGTGTTCCTCGACGATCGTTTGACAGGCGCTGCGAATGTACTTCGCCTTGTTGTTGTAGTAGGTGATCGAGTTCAGTTCCTCGGCGAGTTCGTCCTGGGGCGCGGTGGCGTAGTCTTCGGGCCCGTCGTACGTCTCGAAGAGGTGTTCGGTTTCGGTGTTGACGCGCTCGTCGGTGCACTGTGCCGAGAGGATGACGGCGATCAGCAGTTCGAGGCGGTTCGAGTACCGGAGTGAAATCGTCGAGTCCGGATACGCTTCCTCGAGTCGATCGACGACCTCCGCAGCCTGATCCGTGCGGCTCTCACGCGGCGTTCCCATGCAGCGTTCGTTGCGAGAGCGTCCATTTGAGGTGTTCGGTTCGACCCCAGTGATCCGGCAGGCGTGCCACGGCGGGTCGTTTGGAAGAGAGTGCGGTACGGTGACGCGCCGTGGCCATCGCGGACGGATGAACGCGTGAGCGGCGGTTCGTTCCGGCCGGATAGTTGCATCAGTTTCAACGAACGGGAGGTATTATTAGTCGCGTCGTGTGACTAGTTCAACGAACGAGCGATCGCACATCGCCGACTCGCTCTTGACGGAGTGATCGAGACGAGCGGTTGACGCATACGCCTTCGTCTCGGCCACGCCGTGCCCGTGATTCCGATGCCATCACGAAACGACACGACACCGTCGACCGATTCGTCGGACGAGACCGACGTTCTCGAGACGCTGGTCGCTGCACTCCGTGACGAGCGAAACGAGCCACGGCGACGGGCGCTCCAGCGCGCGCTCGGTCTTCCCGACACTGCACCCGCGGGTGAGACCGCCGGTACGGCCGGTACTCCTCCCGGTGTGGCCGACACCGCTGACACCGCTGACAGTGCTGTCGGCGCTACCGACGAGACCGTCGCTGACGCAGCGTCCACCGACACCGCACTCGAAGACGTCCAGACCGAACTCGAAGCGACCACGACCGAAATCGAGCAGCTCCAGGCCGACATCGCGGATCTCAACGCGGCCGACAACGTCCTTCGGCGTCGTCTCGAAGGAACGCTCCAGCCCCGACTCGATTCGGTCACCGACCGGCTCGAAGCACTCGACTCCCGGCTGGAACACCGCCGATCCGAGACGACCAGTAGCCTGGCCGACTTCGAGGCCACCTGTACCGCTCTCGAGGGCTCCGTTGCCGAACTCGAGGCCGACGTCGACACCTACGGCGACCGCCTCGCCGAACTCGAGACCCGCATCGACACCGTCGAACGCACCCTCGAATCCAGAACGGACGAGTTGGCCGCCCAAACCGACGAGGCCGAAGTGCGGCTCAAACGCGAACTCCTCTTGCTGCGGTCGGCCGTTTCGGGGGAAATCGAACGCGTCGACGACACTCTCGAAGCGCTCGAGGAAACGGTCGGGGCAGATCCCGATGCTCCCGACGATTTCGAGACCGCACCGAGCGAACTCGAAACTCGCCTGGCTGCACTCGAAGCCGAAGCTGAAGCCGCCAGCGACTGGCGGCACTCACTTCGGGACGCGATCCAGTCGCCGACGGATTCGGTAGCGAGCGACGAGCAGTAGCAGTTCGTTTTCGACGCCCGCGTGAAGCCACCAATCGGATGCCGTGAACTTTAAGCGGCCATCATCCGCCTATCCGGGTATGAAAGCGACCGCGATGGCCCACCCGATTCAGGGGTTGGTCAAGTACCACGGGATGCGCGACGACATCAAGCGACTCCCGTACCACGACAGCATCAGCGTCTGTACGGCCCCGAGCCACACCCGAACGACCGTCGAGTTCTCGATGGACTACGACGAGGACACCTACGTCGTCGACGGCGAGGAATTGGAGGGCCGCGCCGCAGAGCGCGTCGACGCCGTCGTCGAGAAGGCCCGCGACCTCTCGGACGCCGCGCACACGGTCTACCCCGTCCGCCTCGAGAGCGAGAACAGTTTCCCGACGAACGTCGGGCTCGGCTCCTCCTCCTCTGGCTTTGCCGCCGCCGCGATGGCGCTGGCCGACGCGGCCGAAATCGACGCCGACCGTCCCACGATTTCGACCATCGCCCGCGTCGGCTCGGCCTCGGCCGCCCGCGCCGTCACCGGCGCGTTCTCCCACCTGCACACCGGGCTGAACGACGAGGATTGCCGGTCCGAACGCCTGCCGAGTAATCTCCACGAGGATCTCAAGATCATCGTCGGGCTCGTCCCCTACCACAAGGAAACCGAGGACGCCCACGACGAGGCCGCCGACAGTCACATGTTCCAGGCCCGCAACGCCCACATCCACGGTCAGATCGCCGAGATGCGCGACGCCCTTCGGAACGACGACTTCGAGGGCGTCTTCGAACTGGCCGAACACGACTCGCTCTCGCTCGCGGCGACGACGATGACCGGCCCCGAGGGCTGGGTCTACTGGCAGCCGGCGACGCTCGCGGTCTTCAACCGCGTTCGCGAACTGCGAGAGGAAGAGGATATCCCCGTCTACTTCTCCACCGATACGGGCGCGAGCGTCTACGTCAACACGACCGACGAACACGCCGAGGAGGTCGAAGAGGCGATTTCGGACTGCGGCGTCTCGACGACGGTCTGGGACGTCGGCGGCCCCGCCAGACTCCTGGACGAGGACGACCACCTGTTCTGACGGCTGCGTTTCGGGTTTGCGGCCGCGAGTTCACGACTACACGGGTTCAGCCGCCGCGTGGTTACGCTCGAAACGCCCGCACCGACTCGCTCGTCCCGACGTACAGCGTCTCGCCCGCGATCGCGAGTTCGGGTGAACTCGCCACGTCGCGCCGCCAGAGTTCATTGCCGGTCGCGGCGTCGAACGCGACCAGCGGAACTCGGTCGTTGGCGAACGGCCCGACGTAGACGGTCCCGTCGGCACTGACCGGTGGCTGAAGTCCCGCCTCCGGTTCGTAACGCCAGCGTTCCTCGCCGTCGACTGAGAACGCGGCGAGTTGTCCCGCCGATCCGATGGTACCTCCTCGAATGTCGGACGTACTCACGTACACCCGTTGTCCGTCGACTGACGGCGATTGAGTTGTTCGTGCCGTGGTGAGTTCCGTTCGTCTCGTTCCGTCAGTCACATCGTAGATCGAGAGCCGGCCCCTATCCTCGCCGTTGCCGGCGTAATTATGGCGCTCTGATCGAACTACCAGCCCGTTCGCTACCGCGGTCGATCCGTAGGATTCGTAGGGAAATCCATCGTCGACCGTCCAGCGCGAACTGAACTCGGCGTCGACGATATCGTACGCCGTCAGCGAGTAGCGCCCGGCGTAGACCGGCCCGCCCGCAGTTATCGGGCTCGCAGCGTCCAGATCCGCCGTGATGATGATGTCGCCGGTGTCGGCGTGGAGTCGGGCGACGGTATCTCGACCCGTGACGTAGACCCACCCGTCGCGTTCGAGGGGCGTGTAATAGTAATTGTCGTCGTCGAATTCAGTTTCCCAGATCGATTCTCCGCCCGGGGTGAGCGCGCGGAGTTGATCCTCCCTGAACTCGTACAGTCGGCCGGCGATAAACGCGAGGGTCGCCCTGTCCTCGCGCGGTTGGGTCCATTGCGTTTGGCCGGTCGCCGCGTCCAGCGCCACGAGTTCACCGTCGGTTCTGACGTACACGGTGTCGTCGGCGACTATCAGCGTCCGAAGCGAGTTCTGTTCCTGCCCGTTCTCGTGTTCGTACGTCCACACGATTTCGGGCTCGTCCCGAGGCGGTGTCGCGTACGGGTTGTGGCTCGTCTGGGCGAAATTATACCCCTCCATCGGCCACTGACCCGGATCGGGACGCCAGTCGGGGGAGAGTCGCCGGTCGGGTTCTCCAAGCCGCCGTTCTCGGAATTCGGTTCGGACCGTCGAACAGCCGGCGAGCGCACCGAGCGAGAGGGACGCAGTCGCGATGAACTCGCGTCGACGCCAGGCCGGCGGTGTTGCGTTGGAGGGCACTACTGGTTAGTGTGAAGTACATTCAGTTATACTTTTCATACGCAAAAGGGGTGGTGTGTCTCGATTCGGTCGTCCGATCTCGGGGTCGATGTGGGCCGCTGCGCGTCGTTGCGGGTGTGGCCGTGTCGCGTTACCACCGCGGGCGCGTGTATCGCATCGCTCGGAGCGCCATGCTGATCACGAGCAGCGCGATGAACGCGACGGCGAGCCACTGGCCAGTGTGGGTCGTTAACGCGCCGCCGATCATTCCGAGGAGATCGGCACCGACCGCCTGGCCCAGGGCGAAGAGANAGAACGACGATCGTCTGCACTGCGGTCGACAGCAACCATGAACCGATGCTGAACCGCGGACCGCGCCGTCGATCTGCCGGCGACCGTTCGCTGGTGGTTTCGGTTTCGGCGGTCGCCGACTCGGATCGATTGCGTTCGGTGTGCTGTGACATGGGCAATCACCCCGATCACCCGTTGCCGCGAGGAACGGATTATTATAGCCCGAATAACGCGTACGGGTGATCGGAAACAGGTCCGCCGATTCGCCCGCACTGTGGTCCGCTTTCCGCGATCGAATTGAAATCGCACTGTTTGACAGACGAAACGGTCCACACCCACCGGAGATTACTCGAGGGTGATGACGACTTTGCCCTGATGCTCGCCGGCCTCAACGTACCGGTAGGCCTCGCGGACGTCGGTCGCGTCGAAAGTGCGGTCGATCACCGGCTCCATTTCCGAGGCGGCCATCGCCCGAGTCATCCGGTCGAACATCGCGCGGCTGCCGACGCCCATCACGCCCTCGACGGTGAGCGCCTTGTGGAGGATCGGGCCCGGATGAACCCGTCCCTCCTGCCCGGCGAGGACGCCGATGAGGTGGACGTACCCGCCCGGAGCGGCCGCCGCGAGTGACTGTTCGAGCGTTCCCGGGCCGCCGACCTCGACGACGTGGTCGACGCCACCGCCGGTTCGCTCCCGGACGAGTTCACCCCAGTCGGGCGTTTCCTCGTAGTTGCACGTCCACGTCGCGCCCAGGTCGCGGGCGCGCTCGAGTTTGTCGTCGCTCGAGGAGGTCGCGAAGACGTCGGCTCCGTGGAGTGCTGCGAACTGGAGGGCGAACGTCGAGACGCCGCCGGTTCCGAGCGCGAGGACGCGCTCGCCCGCGCCGAGCCCGCCGTCTTCGACCAGCGCGCGCCAGGCGGTCAGCCCGGCACACGAGAGCGTCGCCCCCTGTTCGTAGGAGAGGTGATCGGGCAGGGTCGCGAGGCTCGCTGCGGGGAACGTGACGTACTCGGCAAGCGCGCCGTCGACGTTGCCGCCAGTCGTCCGGGCGATCTTCTCCCGCGTTCCGGGACCGTCGATCCAGTCGGGTGCGAACGGCGTCGCGACCCGCTGGCCGTCCGAGAGCCGGTCGACCTCGTCGCCGACTGCGACGATTTCCCCGGCACCGTCGGAGAGCGGAACGACCGGCAATTCCGCGCCGGGGTAGGCAAGTTCGTCGTTGGCGATCGCCAGATCTCGGTAGTTGAGCGACGCGGCGTGGATTCGAACGAGCGCCTCGTTTTCGTCCGGTTCGGGCCGTTCGCGATCGGTTTCGACGATGCCCGTGTAGTCACTCGTCGCCTCTTGTACTTCGTAGGCGTCCATCAGCAGAAAGAAGGGGGACCGCCGGACTTCGGTGCTCCGCTTACCGACCGTTTTGCTGGTTCTGCGATGAGACTCGTCCTCGCCTCACATCACGTCCAGCGATCCAATCCCGTCTGCGTGACGCTCTCCTCGATGCGCTCGAAGCCGCGCTCTATCTCCCCCGGATCGACGCCCCACTCATCGGTGACGTATTCCCGAGCCGCGTCCAGATCCGGATCGAGCGTCGTGCTNGGTCACGTTCGGCTCGCGGAAGAGTTCGCGGACGCGGTCGCCGTACCGGATCGAGTCGCCGCGGGCCTCGAGCACGCTCCAGAGGTCCCCGTGCTCGGTGATCTCCGCGATGGCCGTTTTCGGGCCGATACCGGAGACGCCCTCGTTGAAGTCGGTGCCGATGAGGATGGCGGCGTCGATGAGCTGTTCGAGTGTCAGTCCGTGATGGTCGAGCGTCGCCTGGAGATCCATGCGCTCGGGGTCGCCCTTGCTCGTCAGTTGGCGGAGCGTGAGCGGCGCGCCGAAGAGCAGGGCGTCGTAGTCCTCCGAGCCGACGTAGTCGGCGTCGCCGCGCCGGGCCATGTGTGCGGCCTGAGCCTCGCCCTCGGCGGGAGCTTCGACGATCGGCACGTCGAGCAGTTCGAGGAGTTCGCGACTGGTCTCCTGGATCGTCGGGGTGAGCCGCTGGGTGCGCGACTCGAGTTGGGCGATGGCGACCTCGTCGCCCTCCTCGCGGGCGGTCTCGAGTTGCTCCTCGTAGGTTCGGCGCTGATCGCGTCGGGATTCGATCTCGTCTTCCTTGAGCTCGGAGGGGCCGCCGTCGAAGACCATCACCGGCACCACGTCGTTTTCGAAGAACTTGGGCAGTCCCTGGACGATGCCGACCAGATTGGCGACCTCGGTCCCGTCCGCGGTCGTGTATTTCGCGCTGTTGGTCCACTTGACCGTCGTCGTCAGATAGCGGTAGAGCCAGTTGTGCGCGTCGACGGCGACGACGCCCTCGATGTCCGCGAACGGAACCTCCTCGATGACGGCGATGTCGCGCAAAGCAGCGTTTCCCATTGCCTCTCTATTCGGGCGAACGGGTTTTGAATCGTTGGCTTCTGTCGCGGGTTCACTTCGCCGTCGGACGTTCTCGACGAACGGAAATACTTTTATTTTCTAATTATACTATCGTGATACGTACCGTGAAGAACGCTGTCGAGAACGTCAGTCGGCGGGCGGTTCTCGCCGGAGTGGGATCGCTACTCGGTGCGGGCTGTCTCGGCGCTGAGCGGACGCCCGGCACGAGTGATACCGACTGGCGAATGTACGGCTGCGACCCGGGCCGGACGCGGTTCGTCCCGAACGCGTCCCTCCCGCGCGACGGCGTCGATATCGCCTGGGAACGCTCGGTCAGCGCCTCCGGCTGGTACCCGCCGGTCGTCGCGAACGAAACCGTCTACTGCCAGTACAGCAACGGACTCTTCGTCCTCGACGCTGCGACGGGTGAGGGAACGCGTGCGAGCACCTACGGGCCGTTCGGCCGGGATATCTCACCGATGGCGTTCGCCTCGACCGAACTCTACCGGGACGGCGTGTTGGTCGTTCCGTACGGCACCGTCATCGGCGGCTACGCTGCCGGCCGCGACGGCTGGCCCGACTCGGTTTCGGGGATCGGCGAGGAACGCGCTCGCTGGTGGCTCGACGGCGACTCGACGAGCGCGTCTCGACTGCCCCTCAGAGCTTCCGACGGCGAGTGGCTCGGCTCGCCGCTCACCGTCGACGGGACGCTCGTCTCGCTGCACCCACGATCGGCGACGCTTTCGGCGAGCGATAGCGACGACGGAAGCAACCGCTGGCGATTCGACCTCGAGACGGTCGCCGCCGACGGATACGTCGCCTCCCCGGTCGGCCACGTCGTCGATACGACAACCGGTACCGTCGTCGTCAAACTCCGGACGCGGCGGGAGGAGTCCGCCATCGCCGTCCCGCTGCTCGTCGGAATCTCCAGCGAGAACGGATCGCTCGAATGGCGAACGACCACAGGCGAAGTCTCATCCGGCGACACGAACCCGGGCGTCGAACCCGCGGACAGTCTCACAACGCGCGACGGCACTGTCTACACGATCGACTGGGACACGTCGTCTCGGGCGCTTCGCCTCCGCGAACTCGACGCTGCGACCGGTGAACTCGGCTGGACGAAATCACTCGATCGAAGCGAACACATCGGTGTCGCCGTCGACGAGGCGCGGCTCTATCACGTCGGATTGGTCGACCGCGAGGGGGCACCCGAGACGTTTCGCATCGTCGCACTCGACCGCAATAGCGGCTCGCGGCGGTGGGTGGAGACGATCGACGGTGCACCGGTCGTTCCCCGACTTCCGTACGGAGCACCGCCGACGGTTGCCGACGAGCACCTGCTCGTTCCCGGCAGGCGGGGACTTCACGCACTCGATCGGGGAACCGGCGAGACACTGTGGACGTTCACAGAAATGGCCCCGACCAGCGGCGGTGGATCGGTCGAACGCAGCGGGATGACGCCGGCCGTCGTCACCGACGACCGCATCGTGATTGGAACGACGCTCATGCTCTACGGACTCGAATAGTATGTCGACACCGAACGATTCGAACGACGGGACGCCGACGGGAACCGAACCGTCACAGCAGACGGCGGACAATGCTCCCGTCGGGTTGATCGGCCTCGTCCGAATCACCATCGTGCTGCTCCGCGCTCGACCGTCGTTACTCGTCCCCTTCGCGCTCGCCGGTGCGGTCGGAGCGACGAGTGCAGTCGCCAGGATCGAATCGCCGTATCCCGTCGATATGGTGGCGTTTCCTGCCAACGGCGTCGTCCACCTTTCGGTCGCACTGGTGCCGGCACTGGAGCCGATGGCCGAGGTGAACTCGGGTCTCGTTCTCGGGCTGAAACCGGCGTTCCTGGCCGTACTCATCGGCTGGCAGGTCGGACTCGCGCTCGCGGTGACGGTGGCGTTCGCGGGGGTCGTTCGGCTGGCGACTCGTTCGATTTCGAAAACGGACGCGATCTCATCGACATCGGCGACATCCGAAGTCGGGGCTGACGGGAGCAGGGGACTCATTCCGGGTCTCGTCCCGTCACCCGCCCGACTCGGCTGGCTCTTCGCGTACGTGCTCGGCGTCCAGATCGTACTGCTCGCCGGTCTCTTCGTGGTTGGAGCGTTCGGAATCGGACCCGGACCCGGACCTAGATCGACTGGACTCGGTCTGCTTTTCGGATGGCTGTTCGTCGTCGTTCCCATCGCGAGCGGACTCTTTCTAACGCCCGCAGCGATCGTGATCGGCGGCAAACGCCCGATCGAGGCTGTGATTGAGAGCGGCGCATACGCCGTGAGACGCCCGTTCTCGGTCGTCGCGCTACTCCTCGCTACCGGCTATCTCGGCACCGTCCTGACCGGCGTCTTTCACGGCGGACCGTCCCCGCGAATCGGCGTCGCACTCGGAACGTTCACGAGCGTCGCCGTCGGCGGGACACTCCACGCGACCGTCGTCGCAGCGGCGTACGTTTGCTGGTCGGCCGACGACTAGCGCGGCGATTCCGCGTCAGTCTCTTCCCGTCGCTTCCGGTGGTGGCGGCTCGCTTCCGCGACGGGAGTCGAGAAACGAGTGTTCGGCGTCGGAGAGGTCGCGGTTGCGGAACTCGTCGAGACCGGCCTGATACGCGTCTCGAGTTCGGCCAGCGTCTTCCGAAGCAACGGGTTCATCGGTCGCAGTCTCGCTCTCGATCGTCGCCGTCGGCGGATACTCGAGTACGAGTTCGGCGATGCCGGTCGTCTCGCCGGTGTAGCCGAAGCCGGCGCGGTAGAGCGCCTCGTATGCGAAGGGGTTGTTGACGGCGATGCGGAGGCGGTCGTAGCCGCGCTCTTTCGCGCGGTCGCGGACGAGGGTAACGAGTTCGGGACCGATCCCCTCGCCGCGGCGGTCGCGGGCGACCGTGATGTAGCGCAACCAGAGCGTGTTCTCGTCGGTTCGGTCCTCGTTAAACGCGATGGCTCCGACGGTGGTGTCGCCCTCACGGGCGACGGCCTTCCCTGTATTCGTCATGACGAACTTGCCGGCGTAGCTGAACCGCGTGTGATCGAGGCGCAGTTTCGGTCCGTTCGGCGGCCACGCGAGCAGTTCGTAGTCCACGGTGGAATCGAGCGGTCGTTGGGTCGAGAGCCACTAATAGACATCGACCCGCCGAATCGGGGGAATGGTAGCCACGATGTCCATTTGGACGAACAATTATGGCGTCAGTTGTGGTACGGAACGCAGAACCAGTATGAGTGCCGAATCCGATACACAGTCCGCAGTCGGTATCGAGAACGCGATCGGGTGGCCGCTCGGGAGCGCGCTCGGCGGGGCGATCGGTGCACTCGCGTTCGGGCTCCTCATGTGGGTCTACGACCCGGATACCGTGTCCGCTGCGATCCCCGGCATATACGGGCTCGATCCGGTCGGCGTCGTCGGTTGGGGCATCCACATCGTTCACGGAATTCTGCTGGGGCTCCTCTTCGGACTACTTGTTACTCGCAACGTGTTTCTCGGCGTGATCATGACGAGTCCCGAAACGGGTGCACTCTCGCGAACCGGCCTCACACTTCGCCTCATCGGGGCCGGGTTCGTCTTCGGATTGGCTATCTGGGCGATCCTGCCGTTGCTCGTCCTCCCGGTCTGGATCGAAGCGATCGGCACCGGCACCGCGACCGAGTTTCCGACCACTGCGATCGAGAGCATGCTCGGGCATGTCATATTCGGGTCCGTTCTCGGTCTCGTCTTCGCGCTCGTCACCGACCTTCGCTCGCGCTCGCCCGAGACGCCACTCGAAGGGTAGTCGGAGCCAACGGCTTACGGTTGGACGCCCACCAAAACAGCGTCGACCGGGATTGCTCGGATCGGGATCGCTGCTGCTCGCGAGTTTGCTCGCAACAGAAATGCGCGGACCGGGATTTGAACCCGACTGCAAGACGGTCGTCCTCCCTTCGTTCGGACGCTGCGACTCGCGCGCTTCAAATCCCTCTTCGCAGTTTCTCCTCGCGTCCGTTCGTCAAAAATGCGCGGACCGGGATTTGAACCCGGGCCATGAGCTTGGAAGGCTCAGGTCCTACCACTAGACCATCCGCGCGCACTCCCCGATTTTGGCTCCACGTTTAAGGCTCTTCCTTTTCGATCTGATCGCGTGCCCGGAGCGGGGTCGCCCCCACGAGTTCACTCCCGGGTTCCCGCGACGACCGCATAGCAGTTGCCGCTTGAGAGCTCCCACTCGCAGAGATCGAGCGCGCTCCGTTCGAGGTCGCGTTCGAACTCGGGCGGCGAGTAGATGTGATAGAAGCGGTCGATGGTCTCGCCGCCGGGGAGGGTCCACTCGACCGTCGTATCGAATCCCGTCTCGGCGACGGCGTCGCTGTCGAAGCGGTCGTGAGCGGTCGACCAGCCGCTGACCAGCGCTCGGCCGTCGGGTCGGAGGACGCGCCCGAGTTCGTCGAGGCTCCGTCGTCGTAGTTCCCGTGTTGGCAGGTGATGGAGAGTTGCCACGTAGACGCCGACGGTGATGGCATCCGTCGCAAGCGGGAGCGCGGCGGCGTCGCCCTGACAGAGAGCGACGCTGAACTCGTTCGTGCGGGCGCGTTCCCGAGCGGTTTCGAGGAGGTTGCGACTGATGTCGAGACCGAGGACGCGGTCGACGGCGTCGGTCGCGGCGAGCAGTTCGGCGTGGCGACAGTTACCACAGCCGAGGTCGAGACCGACGATCGGCCGGGTCGCCGAAGTGGCCGGTACAGTCCGATCGGCGAGTGCGTCGGTCGTTTCGATGAACGACTCGACTTCGGGCCAGGCGTATTCGCGGGTCGTTGCGAAGTGACTCGCGATGCGATCGTAGGTGTCACGGACCGTGCTGGGGGTCGCTCTGTCGTCCTCCTCCATTACCGGGTGTCGGCCTCGGGCGTGCAAAAAGCGTTGCGTTCGACCGTTCGTACCAACTGGACGGATCGTTCCGCCGAAAAGAGCGTCTGCAAATCGTGTCTGTCCACCGACGTGATCAGCTGTGCGTTACGTTCATACGATGGGAGCGCTAACCGTGATTACGGAATGAGGCGCGAGCATTTCACGTTACACGTCAGCAATATTGACTGGGTCGAAACTGGCGAGGACCCGAGCAAACCCTCGGTATCGATCGACTTTACCGGCCCAGCAGCGACACTCCGTGAGCGCCTTACTGGTTCCGACGACGAAATCCTTGACGCGGGTGAAACCGACGTCGCCTTGCGGCTCCAAGAACCGCTCGGAAACGATACCACCGGCGTCGTCAGCGTCACGAACCGCATCACGGGTGACTTCATTCTCGAACTCAACGAGGACGCGGCCGACGTCCTTCAGTTCATTCGGGCGGCCCGTGGGTACGGCGAGGGTGCAGCCGACGACGAGGGCCGGTACGAGGTCGAAATCACGCTCGATGGCGACTCCTTTGTCACCTACGACAAACGGACGTTTCTCGTCTACGACGACGAAGGCAGTCTCCTCCGACAACACAGTCTGATCCCGAGCGGCGTCGAACTCTAATCGAACGCGCCAGATGCTCCCCATCCGAATCGGACTGAGCCGCCACGTTCGAAGCCGGTTCCGTGTTCGGCCACGCCAGTAACGAGCCACACTAACGGCGCTTGGAATTACATCCGAGCGCGTGCCTGCCGCCAACAGTTTTGCGACCGACCGCCACACAATCCTTAAGCCGAAACCGTTCGTACCTGTGGGTATGCATAAGGACGAACTCCTCGAGCTACACGAAGAACTCGTCGTCATTATGGAGTACTTCGAAGAGCGCGAGGAGGTCGATGAGAGCCTGTTCGAAGCGTACCACCAGCTCGATGTCGATCCCTCGCATGTCCATAAATCAAAGAGCGAGCACAAACACGCCGTCTTCGTCCTCGGAAACGCACTGGCGGGGGCAATGAGCGAAGACGAGTTCTCGAGCGCGGGCCGAATTGGCAAGCGAATGAAAGAACTTGCCGAGGATGCCGAATCGAAAATATAGGCGAAACGTATTTGTTGCACTTCCCGCTTGTTGAACTATGGACTCGCGCACGCAAGAGCGCGTTGAGGAGTGGGATTCTCGCTCGTTCAGTGGTGGTTTCGATGGCCTCTCTGATCTCGCTGACGGTGGCTTTTCGGGAGCCGTCGCTGCGGGTGGGTCGTGGCTGTGTCTGCTTAACGGCCGCATCGTCGGCGTTCTCGGCGGTGAAATCACGGACTTCGAGGATGCTACGGGAACCGTTTACCAGGCACCGCACCCGTCGTTACCGTTGCTCTGTACGATGGAAGCACACGGGGGCGACGTTCAGGCGAAGTACTACACGAACGAGACGCCGCTCCGGGAGGTCGACGAGACGCTCCAGAACGGATCGTTTACGGGCTATATCGAACTGAGCGAGAACGTTCTCAGCGGCGATTACTACGCGGTTTACTACGGTGGCCGTCGGATGGCAGCCGCCTACATCGGGAACGCAGAACGGCTGATTACCGGCGACGAGGCGTTCGAACGAGCCGACGATGAGGTCGGTATCTACGAGGTCATCGACGTCGAAATCGAGGTCACCGACGTGCCGGGAACCGAAGCGCCGGCAGTGGAGACCGGAACGGAGACGGCCACGGACGACGGCGAAACTACCGAAGGTAGGACAGCGACGAGCCAACACGCCGATGTGTCCGATCCGACGGCGGACGACTACGGACCCGTCGACGACACGACCACGGCGGAGCCGACCGCCGACCCGACCGAGTCAGCGATCGATCCGATCGATGTCTCTGGCACCGAGCCAGCCGTCTCGGGAAACGGTATTACAGATGGCGAAGATTCGACACTTACAGCGCCTGATTCCGGCGAGTCGGACGGAATCACGACACCGGTAGATGGTGCCAGTGCAACGGACGCCGACTCACCAACCGACTCCCCACAAGCACAGTCAGGCGCTCCCGACGGGTCTCCGGCCCAGAGCGGAATAACAGCGAATCCGGACCCAGAGACGGTCGAAGCAGCAGCGGAGGAACTGGATCAGAACGATATTTCCTGGCTCGAAGACGACGGGGATGAGGGGGGCGATGCTGACGACTCGGAGACGGCAGAGCCACCTGCCAGTCCCGACCCGGAGACAGCGAACTCGGCCCGAACCCGGTCCCAGGAGCAAACGCAGGAACAGTCGAACGGCCGCCGGCAGCACCAGAACCAGCCCCAACCCCAGGATCGGAATCGAGATCGAGATCGAGACCGAAACTCGCCCTCGTCTCGATCACAGGAACCGCCCCAGTCTCCACACCGGTCCGCCGATCCCGACGATCCTGCCGATCCCGTCGATCCCGATGCAGACGATCCCGACGCAGCAGAACTCGACCAGCAGTTCGAAGCCGAAGAGCAGTGGCGCGAAACCCGATCGATTCCCTCGATCGATCCCGACAACTCGGCGGCCGCGGGTGGGGACGCGGACTCGGATTCCACCGGCAGTGCTCAGTCCGCATCCGCTGTAACGGCCCCAACCCGACCCACCAACGCCCAGCAAGACCCTCCGGCCGGCGATCGAAAGACCCGCGAGACGGACGCTGAAACCGGATCGAGTTCATCGTCGTCCGTTCAGGGATCGCACTCGACGGAGGGGACGCGACGGTCGAACAGTTCGGACACGACGTCGACCGATCCCACCCCCGCCGACGACCGACACAAACGCCAGCTCACCCAGTATACGCGCCGCATCGAAGAACTCGAATCGAAACACGACGCGCTCGCGAACAAGGCCCGCGAACTCAAATCCGAACGCGACGAGTTACGCGCCGAGAATCAGGAACTCGCGGCGACGATCGAACAGCTTCGCGGGCGCGTTTCGGAACTCGAGACTGAACTCGAGCAGGCTCGTTCGGGATCGGGTACCGGTTCCGGCTCCCGGGGAGCAGTCGATGCCGAGACCCACCTCTCCCCCGCACAGGCACTCTCGGGAACGAACCTCTTCGTGCGCTACGCATCCAAGAGCCAACCGACCCTCGAAACCGCACACGACGGCGGTGCCGACCGGAGCGAGGTCGCGACGAACCTGCGCCTCGAACACCACACCGAGTTCGACGCCGCGAGCGTCGCCGTCGAGGACCAACCCTACGAGGCGTTTCTCACCGAGACGATCGAGCACCGCTTCGTCGACTGGCTCACCGAACGGGTTCTCTACGAGATCCGCGATACCGGCCACGCCGACGGCCTGGCCGATCTCTACGATGCGATCCCGCGCATCGATCGCGCCGAACTCGGGGCGACGATCTCGCTCTCGGACGACGATACCGACGACGTCCCCGACCAGGTGACATTCGATGTTGTCGCCTTCGACAAAATGGGGAACCCGCTCGTCCTCGCGACGTTCAACGACTCCCGCGAACCCGCCAGCCAGGAACTGCTCGAAGAACTCGAGGAGGCGGCTTCGGCAGTGAAGGCGAACTATCCGGATCTCGCGGCCGCCGTCGCCGTAACATCGAGTTACTTCGAGCCCGGCGCACTCGAGGTCGCAGAACAGGCAACGAGCAGCGGCTTTCTCAGCCGCGGCTCGAAGTTGAGTTACGTCAATCTCTCCCGAAAGAGCGGCTACCACCTCTGTCTGGTCGAATCGCGCAGCGAAGGGTTCCACATGAACGTTCCAGAACTCTAGCCGACGGCTTTTGCTATCTCCGAACCGAATTAGTAGCGTCCACTGATACCACCAGGTGAAAGCGGATGCAGGCTCTCGCTGTCGAGAACAGTCCGGATCGAGAGATGCTTCACCGGCCGGAGATGGTCGTGCGGACGGTGAAGGATTGAGATCGATCTGTTCGAGGCGAGCTAGCGCTGTCGACTGATCAGTTTCCAGGCGTTAGCTGTCGGCCTCTGCGACGTCTTCGATCTTCATACCCTCGAGCTTGTCGACGATGTCGTCGATTTTGCCGTCGAGTTCATCGACGAACTCGACGGTACGCTCGGTTTTGATGGCACCCTGGCTGGAGGGCTCGATGAGGTTTTCTTCCTCGAGAACGCGGAGGGAGTAGCGAACCTTGTGGTGGGGGTAGCCGGTTTCGTTGGACATCTTTACGATACCGATGGGTTCGTTTTCGATGACCATCTTCAGGACCTGCAGATGTCGTTCGAGCATATCGACTTCCTTCTCAAGTCGGTCTATCATGGCATTTGTTAACTTGTCTTTGTAGCTTTTAAAAGTTACTCTCTAGGAGAGAGCTGTCCACTCTCAACTCGGTGGTCGTTTTTGATAGTAGTTAACGCTTCCGCTTGCGAGTCATACACATGAACGATGATGATCGATTCTACCGGGTAGCGAGTGTGTGCGGACGAATTCGGGTCAGTTATCGGCTCGTTCTCTGTCGACCGCTGCAAACGTGGATGGATGCGTGTATTCTCTCGCTTGGCTCGCGGAAACATGGGCATAATCGTGCGTATATTGACGGTCTCGTTCCGGGTGACGCCCCGGTGATACCGTAATCTGTTTATCGGATCGGCAAGAATCCGCCGCTGTTATGACCGTCACAATCGTCGGGGCTCAACTCGGCGACGAAGGCAAGGGCGGCGTCGTCGACCTCTACGGTGACACCGCCGATGTCGTTGCCCGCTATCAGGGCGGCGACAACGCTGGACACACCGTCGTCCACGACGGTGAGGAGTACAAGCTATCACTCGTTCCGTCGGGAGCCGTCCGGGACAAGGTCGGCGTCCTCGGGAACGGCTGTGTCGTCAACCCCGAGACGCTGTTCGAGGAGATCGACGCGCTTCGCGAGCGCGGGTTGGACCCGGACGTTCGCGTCGCAGAGCGCGCCCACGTGATCCTCCCGTACCACCGCGCGCTCGACGGGATCGAAGAGGAAGAAAAGGACGACCTCGCCGCCGGGACGACCGGGCGCGGCATCGGGCCGACCTACGAGGACAAGGCCGGCCGACGCGGCGTCCGCATCGGCGACCTGCTCGATCCCGACGCCCTCCGCGAACGGCTCGAATACGTCGTCCCCCAGAAGAAAGCCCTCGCCGAGAAGGTCTTCGAGAAGGAAACCGGCGAGGCGTTCGACATCGACGCTCTCTACGACACCTACCGCGAGTTCGGCGAGCGCCTCGCCGAGGAGAACATGACCGTCGACTGCGGTTCCTTCCTGCAAGAACGCATCGACGCTGACGAGAGCGTCATGCTCGAGGGCGCACAGGGAACATCGATCGACATCGACCACGGCATCTATCCCTACGTCACCTCCTCGAACCCGACCGCGGGCGGGGCGACGGTCGGCACCGGCCTCGGGCCGACGGTCGTCGGTCAGGGCGAGGTCGTCGGCATCATCAAAGCCTACCTCTCGCGGGTCGGCACCGGCCCGCTCCCGACCGAACTGGGCGGCGTCGAGGGTCAGACTCCCGACTACGATCCCGCTGGGGCCAGTGCGGACGAGGAAGAACTCGCGACCTACATCCGCGACGAGGGTGGCGAGTACGGCACCGTCACCGGTCGCCCCCGCCGCGTCGGCTGGCTCGACATGCCGATGTTGCGCCACGCCGCGCGCGCGAACGGTTTTACCGGCCTCGCGATCAACCACATCGACGTGCTCGCCGGTCTGGATGAAGTGAAAGTCGGCCACAGCTACGAGTTCGACACCGCCGAGCAATCCTCGGCGGGCACTCAGAACGCGATGCGTTCCGATGACGACGAACTCTTGACGATGCCCCCAACCACCGAACAGTGGGGCCGTTGTGAGGCGACGCTCAAGACGTTCGACGGCTGGGCGGACGTCGACTGGGCCGCCGTGGCCGAGGAGGGCTACGACGCGATTCCGGAGAACGCCCGCACCTACCTCGAGTACGTCAGCGATGAACTCGAGACGCCGATCTACGCGGTCGGCGTCGGGCCGGGCCGCGAGGAAACCGTTATCGTCGAGACGCCCGACGAGTAGCTACTCGACGGTCTTCGATCTGTCTCCGGTCACAGCCGCTCGTGGCGGCTACGAGATCGGGTACAGCAACTGTTTTTGCTCTTCCGGCCAGTAGAACTGTCCGTCGTAGTATATCGGACGGATCGTGTTCGAGATGTACTCGTTGAGACCGTCCGGTTCGATTTCGTGTGTGATCGTCGCCGGGATCAAGCGCTTTCGCTCCGGTCGGTTTCCTCGCCAGTGGGCACCGACGGGATCAACCGGGAACGGGACGGAGACCCCTTCAATAGTGCCATCGGGGGACGTATGTAGTGTCTGGATCTCCGACGGTCGCCATTTCGCAACGAATCGGTGCGTTCCATCTCCGACGACGATCCCGCTGGCACCATCGCCATCGCCGTTACTACCGTCGCCACCGGAACCGACGGTCGCACAGGTGTGTGCCGTCGCGAGGCTCTGGCCGTACAGGAGCAGTTCGCCGATCGTCGTCGAGATTGCAACCTCCTCATCACCGCTGGCCTCGACCGGCGCTTCCGGCGTGTTGTAGCCCGCCACGCCGGCGATGCTCCCCGTCTCGACGAGTTCAGTCGCGACCGTCGTGGCGTTCGTCGCATCGAGTTGGAACAACCCCACCTCGTTTTCGGAGAGATCGTCCGGATGCAGCGTGCCGTCGGTACACGCCAGTCCGCGTCCCGTTTCGTCGCAGTTGCCGATGTAGTGCAGGAAATCGGCTCCGGTCTCGAACACGGCATCGAGTTCAGCGCGCGTCGGTTCGTCGACGCGTTCGACGCGTGGCGAGACGGCGTCAGATCGGCGGGTATAGGTGTCGACGACGGCGGTTCGTGCCGATTCCGGAACGCGGTCGGTTGCGAACACGATGACGACGGTGCGGTCGTCCGATTGTTGTTCGAGATCGGAGAGTCGGTTCTCGTAGGCTGTGAGACTGGCTGTAAAGGTCGTCCGCTGGGCGGCAGTGACGGGCGTAGAACGGGGTTGGGGGAGCTGGGTGGCGTCTGCGTTTGGGTGCACGTTCGTTTCCGTCACCGCCTTGGCCGCGTCCGTTTCTGTCGTCTTCGTCTCATTGCCCGTTTCCGTCTCCGTCCCTGGCCCCGTCTCCGCCTCCGTCTTCACAGCCGAATGCGATCCAAGCACGCCATGTATTCGTCGCCGCACAGCCAGTTCGTCCGCACTGGTTGCCGTCTCGACAGCTCGACCCTGACCCCGATCCCGGCCCCCTTCCCGTGCCCGTTCCGACGGCGGATCGATCGCAGCGAGGTCATAGAGCAGATGCGGAAGCGCGCTGACGTGCTCGATCGTCGGGACGACGGTCATCCGATAGGGCCATCGCGGTAGAACCTCCTCGATCGTCCCGTCGGAAAAGGACAGATACGTCCGGACGCGCTCGGCGATCGGCTTTCCCGAACAGTCCGTCAGTTCGATTCCGGCGCGCCGAAGCTGCTCGGATTCGACGACAGTGAGTTCCGTCGGCTCGACCCACGACGCCAGCAGATCGAGGAAAAACGTCCGCCGCAGAAGCGCTCGAACCGCCGTCGGGAACGCGGGGCCATCGCTGAACTCGTGGAGCAGTCCGTGTTGTAGAGACCGAAGAACAGGTGCGTCTGTCGCGAGCCGGTCGGTACGGGCCGGCGTTCGGACGCGCGCACTGAGATAGTACGCAAGCGGTGCCACCGTAAAGAGTGCTGCTAGCTCGTTCGGCACGACGAGTTCGAGATCGGTCTCGGGCGTCGCGTCGCGAACCGCGTCGGGAACGCGGGTTTCGTCCGCATCGGCGTCGATCGAGAGCAGCGGCGGATAGCCCCGGTAGTTACGGTGGACGCGGTCGACGGTCGTCGTCTCGATCGAGGCGGAGAGGTGCGAGAGTGCGGTGGCGACGCCGTCGGGGGTTGGAGCGACCGTCAGTTCGTCGCGCGGATAATCGACGGGTGATTTGAAGCCCACGGTCACTCGCGTCGGGTGGGGAAACGAAATCGTCAGCGGGCCGCGCGAGCGGTTTCGAAGCGTGGCCGGGCCATCGAACCGGAGTCGGACGAAGATATTCGACTCGAACCGGCAGACGTAGGAGCCGTCCGAGAGCGTCAGCTCCTCGTCTCCGGCCTCGACGGAGAGCCGCGAGTTCTGAAACGACGAGTCGTCCCGCTGCGTGACCGATTCGAACGCCGAGTCGGGGCTGCGATCGGCGGCTGTGTCGCCGTTGCCGTCACCGCCGGTGCCGTGTCGGTCGCCGGCCTCGTCCAGGCGCGTGATATCGACCATATTCAACAGGTCGTATCGGAGTTCGGAGACGCGACCGACGGCCGTGGCGTCGATCGGTTCGTCGAACGAGTGGGGGTCGTCCAGTCGATCCCAGCCGACGAGACCGAACGAAACGGTGTTTCCCGCGATATCACTGGCTCGAAGCGTTGTCCCGCGTATCGAAACGGTCACGGGATCGGTACTTGTGGAGCGGCTCATCGTGTGTCCTCATCAGCCGCGTTCGTGTGCTCGTCCTCGGTTTTGTCTCTGCTTCCGCCGTTGTCCCTCTCGCTATCACCGTCACTGGCCTCGCCGGTCGGTTCCGATTGGTGGGCGGGACGATCGCTTTCCGGATCGGTCGTGGAGCNTGTGTGCTCGTCCTCGGTTTTGTCTCTGCTTCCGCCGTTGTCCCTCTCGCTATCACCGTCACTGGCCTCGCCGGTCGGTTCCGATTGGTGGGCGGGACGATCGCTTTCCGGATCGGTCGTGGAGCCGGGCGCAGGGCCCGCCTCAGAATCAGAGTCGGCTTCGAGTTCGAATCTGGAGCGCGTTTCCGATCCGTCGACCAAACCGGCGGTCGACTCGCTTCCAAACGCCACTCCAGAACCGCGTTCGCGGTCGAGTTCGCCCGGCCGTTCGAGCGGCCTAGACGCTTCGCTGAACTCGAATCGTGCGCCGGGAGTCGCGTTATCGGCAGTATTCGCCGCCGATAGCTCGAGGGTCCAGCCGTGTTCCGCGGCGATCTGTGCGACGATCGCGAGGCCGAGGCCGGTGTTGTCGGCCGTACTGGACTGGCCGGGTTCGAGGACCGAGTCGCGTTCGGCCGGCGGAATGCCGGGGCCGTCGTCCTCGACGGCGAAGCCGTTCGGAAGGGAGTCGACGCGCACGCTGACCGCTGGGCCGGCGTGTTCGATCGCGTTCCGAAAGAGGTTCTCGAATAGTTGGAGGAGGCGGCCGCGGTCGGCTGCGAGTTGGGTGTCGCTCGTGGCCTCGAGTGAGGCCGTGTCGGTGTCGACGTTGTTCCAAGCGGTCGTTGCGATCGTGTCGATATCGACTGGCGGTGGGTCCTCGACGCGCTTGCCGCGGGCCATCGTCAGCACGTCCTCGATCAGTCGCTTCATGCGATCGTGTGCACGCTGGATTTCTTCGAGTTCAGTCGTTGGAACGGTCTCGTCCGTTTGGCTCTCCCGGGCCTTCTGGAGTGCGAGTTCGAGATAGCCGTCGGCGACGCCGAGCGGGTTTCGGAGGTCGTGGCTGACGATACTCGCGAACTGGTCGAGGCGTTCGTTCTTGCGCTGGAGCTCGCGCTCGCGCAGTTTGAGTTCGGTGAGGTCGGTGTAGATCAGGTAGCCGCGGGTCGTGCCGTCGGTGGTTGCGACGGGGATGTTTCGAAGCAAGAACGGGCGCGGGCCGTCGGCGGTTTCGCGGACGACCTCGACGTCGGCGCGTTCGGTGAGTTCGGTTTCGACGAGGTGTGTTGGGTGTGATTGTGGCCGTGTTTGTGTCCGTTCCTGCCCAGGTACACCGGCGGTATCGGTCGATTCCGGTTTCGGTTCCGGTTCCGGTCCCGTTCCCGTTCTCGTTCCTGTCCCTCTCTCTCCCGTCGTGTCAGCCCCCGCCTCAGTCGCCGTCATCCGCGCTGGGAGGAGGAGTTCCGTAAGCGGTTCGCCGACGGCGTCTGCGGCGTCGTACCCAAAGACGCGGATGAACGCGGAGTTGATAGCATCGACCAACTGTGTGCCGTCTTCGATTCGATACTGCAAGGCGGCGTCGGGAACGTTCTCGAACAGCGCCGCGAACTGATCCCGTTCGGTCTCGAGCGCGCTCTGGTAGGTAACCCGGTTGCGAGCGTTCGTGACCGTCGCGACGAAGAGTTCGCCGAGGTGGCGATCGGCCTCCGAGAACGCGGCCGGCTCCGTCGCGTGAAACTGGACGACGCCGCCGAACTCGAGCGGGATCGACAGCACCGATCGAAACGCGTCGCTCGTGGGTGCGGCGTTAGGAGCCGTCGTCAGATCGTCGACGACGTACGTCCTGTCCTCGCGGTATGTCTTCCCCGCGACACCCGCGTCGGCCGCGAGCGGTTCGGCCGGGATCAATCCCGCGGTGTTCGCCGCCCGTGGTTCGAACGTGCCGTCCTCGACGGTACAGATACTCGCGGCATCGAACTCGATAATGCGATCGACGCCGCTGACGGCGCGCGTATAGACTTCCGCGACCGACTCACAGGCCTCGAGATCGGTCGCGAGGCGGCCCAGCTGCGCAACACTATCGCCGAGATGACCGGACTCCATCGATCACGATCACCCCGCTGGATAGTGTTCGGTTCCGTGCGACTCGCTGCCCCATTGGGAATGAGATACACAGTGTCGTATATATGTTCACTGGTTGCCCATTTCGGTGCATCCGTTCCCGAAGCCTTTTGCTGTATGCGATACGCCTACGAAGTATGAAAGAGTCGTTGCTTGATATCCTCCGCTGTCCGCTCGACAAGCACGAACTGGAGCTCGAAAACGCGACGTACGCGGACACTGACGGTGATACTGATGCTGCCGAAGTCGTTTCCGGTGAACTCGTCTGTACCGATTGCGGCGAGCGCTATCCCATCGACGACGGGATTCCGAACCTGCTCCCGCCGGACATGCGCGAGGAATCCCCGGCCTAAGACAGTCGAGTCGATCGACGGTAACTACTTGTGACTGGCCCGATACCACTCTCTGTATCGTCTCGTGACTGGGTCTGACCCCACTTCCGCCCGCGAGTCCGAGTCGCCGACAGCTGCATCGTCAGCCCGTAGTGATACCGATCGGACACAGCCCACTGACTCCTCGCGTTCACAATCATCCCCCTCGTCCCCGTCGAGTGCTGTACCGACGCCCGTCCACGTTCACGTCAACCGCAACCAACCCGACACGCTCACCGCCGAAACGACGGCTCTCGAGACGAACGACTCGTTCGTCCTCGAACTGCACGGCCACGCGGCGCCGGCACACGTCCACTGCCGACTCGACGACACACTCGCCCGCGTCGCCACGCTCGATAGCCCGAACTACTACATCGAGGCGGACAGCATAACCCCTATTCCCATCAGCATTAGCGCCGACTCGCTTCAGGAGCCGATCCGCGGTAAACTGGAGATCCTGACCGGTTACGGGTCCGAGTCGGTCACGATTACCGTTACGGTCTCACCGACTCCGCCGGATGTCGACATCGACGAGTCGCTTTCGAGTTCACCGCAAGCCGACGCCGGTGACGCGACCGCAAGCACGACCGCGGACCGCTCATCGATTGCGCGTCTCCGTGCTGAGCTCGGGCTCGAACCGGCCACGTTCGCCGTGCTCGCACTCGGTGCGCTCGCGCTGATTCTCGCCATGACGACGGCGGCGAGTATCGGCGGTCCGGTGGCGACGTTCGGCGTCGGCGTCGTTGTCGTCGGTGTTATCGTCGCACTGTTCTTGCTCGTGACGTAGTCCGTGTCGATCACGCGATCGGTCTACTGTTCTCGCATCTCGAGTTCACCGTCGGCGAATCGCTTCGCCCGGAGATACCGGGCGCGGTACCGATTCGCGCCGTCGTTGACGTCGGCTTCGCGGATCTCGTCCGTTCGATCGTCTGCGACCGCGTCGATCAGTTCCTCGAGCTGGTTGCGCTCGCTCGGGGTCAACTCGAGTTCGTACGTGCGCTCCGTTTCGGACTCCGCGATCGCCCACTTGCGCGCGGCGGCGATGACGAGCGAACAGGGTTCCCGGCAGGGGAAGGGGCCGTCGCCGCCGTCGGGGTCGAGGTCGTCGCCCGCTTCGTACTCCCACTCGCGCCGGCGCAGACACTGGGAGTCGACGCAGCAGGCCTCCGCCAGCCAGTCGACGGCCTCGCGCGGGAGTTCGGAGACGACCTCGTAGATGCCGCTCTGGCGGGCCGCGGTCTCGCTCCAGTGGTCGACATCCAGTTCGCCTTCCCGTTCGCGGTGCCAGTTGGCGATCGTCGCCGGGTAGAAGAAGCCGACGGCGTCGACGAGTTCGGTTCCGGAGAGGCCGGTGAACGCCCAGCCGGTTTCGAGCGTCGGCGCGGTCTTGAGCGGCCGGTAGCGACCGTCCTCGTCGTAGGTCGCGAGTTCGCGGGCCGCACGCGGCTCGTCGTGGATTTCGAGGGCGTCGAGATCCGCGTCGGCGTCGTCGACGTGCCAGAGGTCGTAGGCGCGCTCGCCGTCGGGTTCGTCGCCGTCGACGAAGCGGGCGGTGATACAGAGTTGCCCCCATTCGCGGTCGATACCGTCGCGTACGTCCGCGTAGCGAGCCGGAACGGAGGTTGCGTCGTCGTCGGCAAGCGGCGCGTCCTCACACCACCGCAGGAACGCCCGCCGGGCCGTTCCCTCGCCGCCGACCGTCTCCTGCCAGTAGTGCCAGTTCGTGACGTACGGCTCGACGACCGCACCCGCCTCGCCGGCCTCACCCGCCAGAACCGCCCGAAGACCGTCCGCGTCGAGTCCGGTCCGGTCGACGCGCCCCCCGTCGATCGCGAGGGTGAACGTGAACTCGTCGTCGGACTCGTCGCGCGTAATCCGGAGTCCATCGAACGCGATGTCGCTGTCGTCACCGCCGCCGGTAACGCGCTGTACCAACTCCTCGACGTGTCTCGTCGCGACCATCGTCAGTCACCCGCCTGCGAGGTCCGTTCGGGATCCGATTCGGTCGCTGAACTCGTGATCTGTCGAACGCGCTCGATCGCGTCGCCGAGTTCGGCCCCGGCGTCGGCCGCGCGCTCGAGGATCACGTCCGCCATCAGTCCCTCGGTGCCGACGGCACCGGCGTACCAGATGCGGTGGCCGTCGACCTCGGCGGGGACGGTCCAGCCGAGGCGGTAATCCTCGGTGAGTCCCACGTCCTCGGGGATGTCCTCCTGGGTGTGGTAGCCGTCGGCGACGAACAGCGGGACGACGACGATATCCTCGGTTGCAAAGAAGTCCGTCACGTCGTCGACTTCCGGTTCCTCGTCCATGAACAGCGCCTCGACCTCGTCGAAGCGCCTGCGCTCGCGGATGCGGTCGGCGTGGTACTCGACGGCCTTGGCCGAGTTCTCGTTGCGCTCGGTGCCGTGGCCGACGACCGCGAGGCCGACTCCCTTGCCCACCGACGGATCGCTGGTAACGCTCTCGGCGCGCTGGACGATCACGTCCGTCATCGCATCGTGGGTGCCGACCGGCCCGCAGTAGTGGATGGTTTTCCCGACGTCCTCGGCTTCGAACGTTACCTGCGAGGCACTCGTCCCGTCGGACTCCCACTGCTCGGGCTCGAACTCGTCGAGGCGGAGTTCGCGCGGGATGATCCGCTCGGTGAAGTACCCCTCGCTGATGAACAGCGGGACGACGAACACCTCCTCGGATTCGAGCGTGCGGATCACCTCGCGAAAGTGCGGTTCCTCCTTCCAGAACGCCTCGCGGACCTCGTCGAACGCGCCCGTCTCGCGAACGGTATCCGCGTGGGCGTACGTCGGATTCGAGGCATCCGGATTCAGGTGCGATCCGTGCGCCGCGATGACCAGCGCTTGCATATCGAACCCTTAGGAGAGGGATGGTTTATCGACTTCGCTGTTCGCGGTAGCCGTCGCCACAGCCGACCGGCAGCGCGGCGCGACAGCGTCACACGCTCAGCGCCGTCCGTGCCTCACACGTCGTCTCCCGCGCTCGCAACTCGGCCACCACGGTGAACTCGCCCGACTGCGGATTCTCCCATTCGGCCTCGTAGGTCGTCGCCTCGCCCGGCTCGAGTTCGTCCGCGCTGAGCAGTTGGGCGAACATGCGCCCGTCGGTAAAGCGCCAGACCTCCCGGCCCGTCTCCTCGTCCGCGACGGCGAAGTCCGCCTTGCAGGCGTCGGTGAACTGGATTGTGATCGTTTCGGGGCCCTCGTTTCGGACGGTAAACGTGAGCACGACGCCGGCGTCCGAATCGGGCGTCGCCGCCTCGAGCGACCCGGTGAGCGATGATATCATTGGGCTCACTTGGTCACCATTGGTGATAGGTGTTGTCCGTTCGGCGTCGGTGCTCGACGGGCGGACGGGACCGCCGCGTTAGTGCGGCGTCACTTCGAGAGGACCACGTTATCGAGGTAGCTCGCGTCGTCTCCCGAGCGATACTCCCCGCGGATGCGGAGCACGGTCAGATCGGCGAGCACGTCGCGGAACCGCTCTTCGGTCGCCAGGGGGTCCTGACTCGTCAGGTCGATCCAGGGCACGGACGCCGTCAGCGGGACCTCGAACGAGGTCCACTCCTCGCCCGGTACCTGTTCGGGGTCGCGGAACTCGTAGACGAGTTGCGTGCCGTCGCCGGCGAGCAGCACGTCCCCGCCCTCGATCGGTTCGGCGTCGAACTGCTGATCGGGCTGTTCCTGTCGCAGGTCGAACGAGAGCGTCCCGCCGTAGAACGACTCGCGGTCACCGAGGTACGAGAACGGCGCCTGGTAGTACCAGGCGATACCGCCCTGATTCTCCTCGTCGCCGATGTGGCCGCCCGGATTGCCGCCCGTTTCGTAGTATTCCGGCTGATCGCTGCCGCCGTTCTGCGAGACGAGCCAGCCGTCGGTCCCGTCGTCGAACGAACTCTCGATACTGTCGGTCGGCGTCGGGCCGGGATCGATATCGGCCGCCTGCACCTCCTTCGTGAACTGCTCGTCGCCGAACTCGTCGTAGATGCCGATCGTGATCGCCTCTCCGGATTCGGCCACTTCGACGGTCCCGAAATTCGCGTACTCGCCCTTGGCGAAGAACGTCGTCGGGTTCAACGGCGCGTACTGTTCGTCCGCGGGACCGCTTGGCGCGCCGAGCGGCCCGGCGACCGCCTCGACGAACTCGAACTCGCCGTCGTCGTCCGGGTCGAACGCCCCGACGACGGACTTGTGAACGTCGCCGGCGACGACGACCAGATTCGCGATTTCCTCCGTCTGGACGAACTCGACGAGTTCGAGAAGCTCCGCCTCGTAGCCGGTTCGGTCCGCCGACGTGGCCCACGAGTCGGAGGGATAGCCGAGCGGGGCCGGCGAGGCGAGTACCTTCCAGGTCGCGTCGGAGTCGGCGAGCGCGTCCTTCAGCCACTCGCGTTGCTCGCGTCCGAGCAGCGTCTTCGAGTCGAGTTCGACGTTCGGATCGCGGTACTGGCGGGTGTCGATGAGGAACAGTTCGACGTGTTTCCCCCAGCGGAACGAGTCGTAGAACCGGTTGGAGTCGCCGGGTGCGGCGTCCTCGTCCCGGTCGAGCGGCCAGTACTCGCGGAACGCGCGCCGCCCCTCGGGCATCAGCGGTTCGATCGGCCCGGCGAAGTTGTTGATGACCTCGTGGTCGTCCCAGACGGTGTAGACCGACGTGGACTCCAAGAGTTCGCGGAGGTTCGTCCGCTCGGCGACGCTCGCCGGCGGGTCTCGCATCTCCTTGTACTTGTCCCGGTAGATCTCGAGCGCCTCGTCGAGCGGCGTGTTCTCCGTAATCTTCCCGGCCGGCGTCTGCGCGTCGGCGTAGATGGTGTCCCCGTGATAGAGGAAGAAGTCCGGCTCGCGTTCCGCGATGGATCGCAGGCCGGGGAACGGCGGTTCGATCGGATCGTCGCCGTAACCCCAGGTGTCGCCGCTCCAGGCGAAGGTGACCGATCGCTCCTCGGTCGACGACGGTGCCGTGAGGAAGGTTCCGTATTCGATCGCGTCGGGCATCGCGTCGGCCGTCAGTTCGTCGACGTCGAGCGGCCGTTTCGACATCGGCCCGGCCGCGGCGGGCATCGCCCAGACGAAGTACCGGTACTCCGTCCCGGACGCGAGTTCGGTCAGGCGGACGCGACCGGTGTAGTCGGTCTCGCCGTCGACGCTGACTCGCTCGTAGCCGGCCTTATCGGCCGACTCGATCGGCGCGTACGCGACGTGGATCGTCGCCTCGCGCTCGGCGCGCGCCCAGACGACCGCCGTCGTCGCCGTCACGTCACCGACGGCGATCCCGTGCGTGATCGGCACGATTTCGTCGCTGGAGCGAATCGGCTCCGGCGCGTCCGATTCCGAACTCGCGTCTCCGACCGCGGTCCCCACGAGGGCGGGCACCGTCGCGGCCGCGCCGATCGCCTGCAGAAACGTCCGTCGGTCATCTGCCGCCGCGTCCTCCGTGGCTGCGTGCGTGTCTCTCATGTCGCAGTAAATCCGGCACCGAACTCACTCAATAACTTATATATTTTATATAAATATAAACATGTTCGATATGAGAGGTATTGGGACATTCGCTTCGCCGAGAAGCCGACCGAAGTGCTCGGTAGTGCTCCCGAGAGAACCGCTCGAGTACTGATATCAGCGGAGACACTGATGAGACTCGAAACAACTACTCGACGACCGATTCGCCCGGAACGCTACGCCTATCCGTTCGCGCTGCGAACGCGCACGCGTGCAACTGGTCGGCTACGAACCCAGCGGCCGGGGTTGTGCGCTCCTGCTCGCCGACGGCGACGCAGTCGAGCGCCGCGAACTCGAGCACGGGGACGAACTCGCCTACGCGCTCGGCGCACGCCACTGCGCCGGCACTATCGACGACGGCCAGCACATCGCCTGCGACCGCCCGTCAGCACCCTACTGCGAGTTCCACACGAGCACCTGGGTCTGCGCCCGCTGTACGGGCACCTGTCTGAAAGACGAGATGGATTGCTACGAGGACCACGCCGTCTACATCGCCGCGTTCGCCCCCGATACGTTCAAGGTCGGGGTCACCCGTCACTGGCGACTCGAGACCCGCCTCCGCGAGCAGGGGGCCGACCGCGCGGCCCACGTCCACACCGTCCCCAACGGAAAGATCGCCCGCGAGATCGAGGCGAAAATCGCGACTCGACTCGTCGACCGCGTGCGAACCGACCCGAAGGTCGACGCACTCGTAGACGAGGTTGACGCGACCGCCTGGGAGGCCGTCCTCGAACCGTTCGACGTCATCGATCGGTTCGCGTTCGACTACGGACTGGCAGCCGACGGTGAACTCGACGCTCGCCCAGTTCAGGAGACGGTGGCGAGGGGGACGGTCGTCGGCGTGAAGGGGCGACTTCTCGTCCTCGAAAACGGCGGAACGACCTACGCCGTGGACATGCGTGATCTCGTCGGCTACGAGTTCACCGAGGGCGAGTCGGAGCGGAATCTGCAGTCGTCGCTCGGTTCCTTCGGGTGAGACGGAAGTCGCCGATCGCAGTAGCGTATCCCGAACCGATTCCCCCGCTTTCGCACAACACTGATGCGACGTCATCGCCTGGCTGCAGTCATGCCAGGTGCGCGAGTTACGAGCGGCGAGCGAGTCACCCTTCGAATCGTCGAGAGCGAGGATATACCGTTTTTACAGCGGGCAAGCGCCAATCCCGACCTTCGGTATCCGCTCGGGAACCCGATCAGAAGTCAGGAAGAGTTCGATATCGCTGAGTCGGGGACGGACCGACTTCTCGTCACGCTCGAAGACGGTGTTCCCGCTGGGTCCCCGAGCACTGACGACGTGACACGGATCGGCCAGGTGACCGTAGCGGATACGAACTACAAACGTCCCGAACTCGGCTACTGGCTCGTGCCGGCGGTTCACGGCGAGGGGTACGGCAAAGCGGCCGTTTCGCTCGCCATCGAGTACGTCTTTCGGACATACGATATACCAGCCGTAGGGGCGGAGGCCTACGATTTCAACGGCGCCTCCCGCGGCCTGCTAGAGTCGCTCGGGTTCGCCGAGGAGGGTCGCCGCCGCAAGTACATGTTCGTCAACGGGAAGCACCGCGATATGATCCAGTACGGACTGCTCCGCGAAGAGTGGGATGATAGGGACGGTCGCTCGTGACTCGTTTATGGCGGTTGCTCGCGGGCGCGGACGCCCGTCCCGTCGCGTGGCGCTCCCTCCGGACGACGGAGACGGACCGCCCGCCGACGATAGTCGATCCGTGGAGAACTGGTCCGCAACGCGAAACGATTCCGATCCCGAAACGCCGGCTCACCGACTCACTCGGACACAATCGACGCCGTCCGGACGACTGTTGCGAACTCGCCCTCGAGCTGGGCCAGGGCGGTTCGGTGAATCGTCTCCGCGTCGAACGCTTCTGCGTCGAACGTCCGCCCGAAGGTGGCGGTCGCATCGGCGACGAGACGCACGTCGAACCCGCGGTTCTCGGCCATCCGCGTCGTCGTCGAGACGCAGTGGTCCGTGGTCAGTCCGGCGACGACGAGCGTCTCGAGGTCTCGGTCGCGTAACCACGCTTCGAGTTCGGTGTCGACGAACGCGCCGTTGACCGATTTGACGAACGTCCGCTCGTCCGCGCGCGGTTCCGTCTCGGGTTTGAACGCGAACCCCGGCTGGTCGCTGCGAAGCGGCGATGCCGCTTCGGTCGAGTCGTGGCGGACGTGGACGACGGGCCGGTCGGTCTCGCGCCAGTGTGCGAGCAGGTCGGCGGCGCGGTCCTCGGCGTCGGGATTGTTCCGCGAGCCCCACGACGGGTCGTCGAACCCCCGTTGGAAGTCGATCAGGAGCAACGCGGCGTCGTCGGGGGCGGTGGAATCGGTATTCCCTGTCATGGTAATTTCGCGGCCGGCTTGGGATGGTCTCGGGTCACCGTCATCGGGCATTCTGAGGGCGCCTGTTCGTCGTCGGCCGAGAGCATGTACTGGGGCCACTCCCGGTCGCCGTCGACGCCCCAGTCGCCGAGATCTGCGTGCGGGCAGACGCCGTCGTAATCTTCGAGCCGATCCTGGATGATGTCGCGCGCACGCTGTCCGGCTTCGTCGTCGGCGGTCACGTTCAGCCCCTCGAAGAGTGCGCGCGGCTGGAACGTGATCTCGAGCCCGACCGGACAGTAGCGGCTCTTGCGCGTGTCGTAGAACGGGGCGCGGCAGGTCGGAAACATCGGCTCGCCGCCGAGACAGAACTCCCAGTACTGGTCATCGGGGTCCGTGGGGATGTCTTCGGGCCAGGGCTCGGGGTCGTGGAGGTGAAGCGTCTGGAGGATATGCCAAAGCGCGTCGTGGTACGCTCGCTCTGGGAGCGGGTCTGCGGGCGGTTTGAAGAAGGTGACGAGCGAGGCGCGGTCGGCATGCTCCCGATACACGTCGAGATAGTCGAGGATGCGATCGCGAAGCGTCAGCAGCGCGTCGGCGTCGCTCATCGACGGTACCGTCGTATACAGCGGCTCCCCGTTGCCGACGGATTCGGCACCGAAGAAACAGGGGAACGGTGAATCGTTCCGCTCGCCGAGCAGTCCGGACTGAAACGTCTCCCAGTGGTCGATAACCCACTGCGGCGCGTCCTCAGCCCGTACTCGTCGGTCGAGCGTTTCCTGATCTAGTAGCGATTGAAGTCCTGGCTCGTTCATGAGTTGATTCCTTGGATAACGTATTGGACGTTCAGGAGTAGCCGGCGAAAATTGTACCGGTCCCGGAAGATGCGTCGATCTGGTCCGATTATGTTCGGCACCCCAACTCAAACGCAGCTATTCGTCATATTCTGTCCCGAATTCGTGACGTGAATTCCCGGTCCGGTCGGTTTCGGCGATCGATGCACCCTCCAAAATCCGTGCTCGAAGGCCGCCACGGTGGACCAACGCCTCGCCGACTCCCGCTTCGTCGAGATGGCGCTCGAGGTACGACCACGGCTCGCAGAGTTCGATCCCCTCACGGACGGCGTCATTGCTGCCCTCGCCCTCACCCTCGAAGCCACGAAACACGTCAGCAGCCCCGAAAACATGACAATCCTTTTCCCCGGCGGTCCAGAATCCGAGAGTATGACGGACGAAAACGAACCCGATACCGCTGTCGACGACAACGGTGACGCCGACGCAAACGACGGCGAAGAAAAGTCCTTCCGCGAACGAGTCGAAGAAATCCGCGAAAAGCGCGCTGAAGAGGGCGAAGGCGAGGGCGAGCCTCCGGAGAGCCCGTTCGGCGGTGGCGGCGGCGGTCCCGGCGGCATGGGCGGCGGCGGGAACCCGTTCGCACAGATGATGGGCGGCATGATGGGGGGCGGCCCCGGCGGTCCTGGCGGCATGGGCGGCGGTCCCGGCGGCAGCGACGAAGTCGGCAACGAAGAACTCGTCCGCGAGGTTCGCCAACTCCGCGACGAAATGCGCGACCAGACGCGCGCGCTCAAGCGGATCGCGGACGCGATCGAAGACAACTGAGCGACGAATTAACCGACCGCTCTCGGCTTCCGGAAGCCACGGTTCGGTACGCGACGCCCCTCGAGACACCACGCTCGAGCCCAGTTTTCACAGCCAGCGTGTTGTTTCTGCACGTCTCCTCACTCGTCACATAAGTATCGGATGCTAATCCGGCATCGGCGTAACCTCGACGATCAGCGACGCCACCGATCAGGTGTGATCCGAACTCGAATCCACCTCACAGTCGTCGTCCGCGTCTCGACCCCGGATCGAGGCGAGCCAGGCGGAGACGGACCAGCGGTCGACGAGTACGCGAGCGAGACTGACGCTGACGTAGGCGAGTCCGAAGCCCGCGAGCACGTCGATCGCCCAGTGGATGCCGAGATACATCGTCGAAAGCGCGATCGAGGTTCCCAATCCGAGAGTGACGTAAAACCACGTCGGATACCGGTCTCGAGTTCGGTAGGCGAGGAGGGTGACGGTCGTCGCGAGGGAGGCGTGCAACGAGGGGAAAACGTTCGTGTTTCGGTTGACCTGTCGCGTGAGGTGTTGGTACTGCGGATACGTATCGTACAGCAGCGCCTCGACGAGTTCAGGCATCATGTTCCGCGGTCCGAAGGCGATGACGAAGACGTAGAGGACGAGTCCGAGGGTGTAATTGAGCGTGTAGGCGGCCAACAGTTCGCGGAGCGGGCGCGTATCAGCGAGGGCAAAGTAGGCGACGACCGGAAACGTGAGCGCGAAGACGTAGCCGTAGATGTACATAAAGGAGAAGTAGGCCGTCACGGCCGGCGTCTCGAACGACTGTAACCAGAGGATGAACTGGCCCTCGATGTCGTAGATGGCCCAGGTGAGGTTCCAGCCGATCATCCACGAGAGGTCGGGAACGATCTGCCTGGCGATACTGTTGAACAGCAAGACGGTGGTGAGGACGGCCAACGCGGGTGCCGTATCGCGAAGGCGGGTGCGCCACTCCGTGCGCGTCACTCGCAGTCGGTGGCGGCCGACGAAGAGAGCCACGGAGACGGCGATCATGAGCGTTACGACGACGACCAACTGGACGAGAACCTGTGTGAGCATCAGTATCTCACCCGAAGCCGCCCCTGGTCGTCGTATCGAAAGCCCGCCTCCTCGAACGCCGCTCGTGCCGCCTCCACATCGAGTTCACCGTCGGTCCCGAGGAACGGTGTCTCGGGGTCGGTTCCCGTCCACGCCAACGAGTCGGGCGTCCACTCTCGGGTGACGGGTGCCGCGATCGGCCGCGCGTGACCGTAGAAGACGTCCGAAACTAACTGCTCTTTGTCGATCAACCGGGCGATCACCCGTCTGAACCGCGGATTGGAAAACGGTGCCGTCCGCGCGTTGAAACCGAGGTGGTAGAACGATCCCGTCGACGACTCGATCACTTCGAGCGGATCCGAGTCGCTGATTTGCTCGCGTTCGCTTTCGGCTTCGAGCACGTCGTCGACGACGTAGGATTCGAGGGCGAGACTCGTCACGTCCGCCTCGTCGGTCTCGACGAGTTCGATCGCGGACGTACTCCGCGGATCGATCCGTATCCGGAGCGTCTCGGCGCTGGCTTCGGGGAGTGCGACGGACTCGCGTCGCGTAAAGTGCTCGTCGAAGCGCTCGAGCGTGACGAACTCGCGCTGGGTCCGGTTTTCGAACTGGAAGGGGCCGCTTCCGATCGGCGGCAGATTATCGGTGATGAGGGCTTCCGTCGTTCCGTCTGCGACGGTGATAGCGGGGATACTCGCCGTCTCGGTCCGCTCGCCCCAGATGTGCGCGGGTAAGATTGGAATCTCGAGGACGCGTTTGGCGACGGGTTCGCTCGCCGTACAGGTGAACTCGAGTTCGTTGCCCTGCTTGGTTACGTCCGCGATCGGATCGATGTGACCGCGGTAGCGTGGCGACGGCGCGGGGAACTCGTTGTCGTCCCGTGTCGTATCGGACAGAAAGTCGACGGTAAAGGCGACATCGTCGGCGGTGAGTTCGTGGCCGTCGTGGAACTGACAGCCCTCTCGGAGCGTGACGGTCAGCGTGCCGGTGGGCTCGAGATCGGCGTCGGGATCGAGGTCGGTATCGATACCGCTCCCGTTCTCGGTGCGTTCGTCCCCATCTTCGTTCTCGTTCTCGTTCCACGTCCAATCGGCCCCGAGCCACGGAGAATATGTCCGATCACCGTCCTCATCGATACCGTTCGGCTCCTCGTCGTCGCTATCTCCGGCATCCGTCCCACCCTCGCTCCATCTCGGTACCGCAAGCGAATCGTACAGCAATCCCGTGACCAGCCCACGATTTCGAAACTCCACTGCGAGCGGGTTGAGATTCTGCGACGGCCGAGAATCCGTATGGGCCGCTCGAAGCACGGCCTCCTCCGTCGTCGGCGGATCGAGTCCGAGATACCCCATGCGGGTTGCGAGATGGCCTTGCTTCCAGCCGTCGAACCGATCGGTTCGAACGAGTCTGAACTCGTGTGGAACGCAGATGGGGACGAACGGTTGTTCGAGCGCGAGTGCTTCGAGGGTTTGGTTGACGGCCTGTTCGCGCTCCTCGCCGCCGGCGCGCTGCTGGCGCTCGAGATACGTATCGAACGTGAGATTCGTAAAGCCGAACGGATTCTGCCAGCCCGATTCGTCGGCGAATTTCGAGTGGAGGGTTTCGTAGAGAAAGTCCGGGCGGATATCTCCGGGGTGGCGACCGACGTAGATATCGAAGTCGTGGTTAATCAGGATACTGCGGCGAAACGCCTCCCGCGACTGCATATCGATCTCGATGTCGATTCCGGCGGCTTCCAGCGTCGCGCCGATGTCCTGTGCGAGCTGGATGCTCTCCCTGTCCCCATCGGCGGAAAGCGTCGTGATCGTCAGCGAGAGTTGTTCGACCTCGTTTCGATTGACGATACTGCGGACATGTCGGAGACAGCCACTGGTTGATACGGAAAGTCCGACCGACGCGGCGAGCATCGCTCGGCGGCTGAGACCGCCGCTATCGCTGCCTGCAGACGGGGTACGGCGGCGGTCCGGACTGGAGGACGGTGAGGAATCGCTCATATCGTCCGTTGCCACAGTTCGCCGGGGACGATATAACAGTATTGCGCTGTCTGCGGTTCCACTGTTGGTATCCGTGTGCGTTCAGAACGGCCGGCTGACGAAACGGTATCTGGTCGCTGTCTCACGAGTTCTCCTGCGATGCCGTCGTCACGGTATCACGGTACTCGTGAAGTCGCTTGCGGACCTGTTCGAGGATCGCTGTGAGCGACCACCGATCGACGAGATAGGTCGAGAGGGAAACACAGAACCCGGCGAGCGCGAGTCCGGCGAGCACGTCGATACCCCAGTGAATGCCCAGATACATCGTCGAGATCATGATGCTGATACTGAGACAGACAGCGATGGGAAACCATCGAGGATACGTCGAGCGGGTTTGGTAGGCGAACGTGGCGACGGTTGCTGAAAGGGACGTGTGAAGCGAGGGAAAGACGTTCGTATTTCGGTTGACTTCGGTGGTGAGATACTTGTACTGCGGGCTGTTATCGTACAGCATCGTCTGGGTGAGTTCTTCGACAAACACGTTTCGCGGGCCGTAGGCGATAAACAGGATGTAGAAGACGAGACCGATCGCATAGTTGAGCGAGTAGGCGATCAGGAGCCGCCGAAAGTCGATCGTCTTCGACCGTGCCGCGTACGCAACGACGGGAAAGATGAGCAAAAAGACGTAGCCGTAGACGTAGCTGATCGAGAAGTACGTGTTCGCTTCGGGCGAGGCGATCGCCTGAAAGAGCAAGACGAACTCGCCCTCGATGGTGTAAAACACCTCGGTCATGTGGATGCCGTAGTCCTGAGAGAGACTGCGTCCCTGCTGTCGCATGATCCGATTGAGCAGCAAGATCGCAAGAAGCAAGGCGATTGCAGGTGCGCTGGTGCGAAGGCGAGACCTCCACTCCTCGCGGAGCAGTGAGAGGCGGTCACGACCGACAACGCCCGCGAGCGCGACCGAAAGGAGGATCGAAACAGCGACGACGACCTGCAACAGAAGCTGCGTGAGCATTGTGTTACCTCAGCAGGTTTCCGCTGTCGTCGTACTCGTAATCTTCGGCAAACAGATCTCGGGCATCCTTGACATCGAGTTCGCCGTCGGTTCCGAGGAACGGGGTAACGGGGTCTTTGTCCTCCCAGACGAGGGAGTCGATCTCGGAGTCGCTGTCGGGAGTCCATTTCTCGGCGACGGGCGCGGCGACAGGTCGGGCGTGGCCGTTGAAGATCGTTTCGGTGATCCACCCCTTGTCGACCAGCCGTGCGACGGCACGGCGAAACCGGGGGTTGCTAAACGGCTCTTTGAGGGTGTTAAACCCGATGTGGTAGAACGTCCAGGACGTATCCTCGACCCGCTCGACCGGATCGTCATCCGAAATTCCACCGAGAGCGTACGTCTCGAGGCGGGCCGTCGTCATGTCCGCCCCGCCGCTTGCGATCCGGTCGATGGAGGAGGCCGTCCCGGGGTCGACCTCGAGACGGAGTTCGGGGACAGTCGGTTCCGGAACGTCGTCCGTGCCCACCGAAAAGTGGTCCTCGAAGCGTTCGAGGAGCAAGAACTCGCCCTCGCTTCGGTCGGCGAACTGGAAGGGACCGCTTCCGACCGGTGGAATATTGTTGGCCGTGACGAGCGACCAGGTCCCTTGCGGCGGTGAGAACTCGTCGTTTCCGGTCACGCGCCTATCGACGCGTTCCGACCAGATGCGCCGCGGCAGGATCGGTACCGTAAACGCACGCTCGCCAACTTCGGGACTTGTCGAGGCCGAAATCGTCAGGCGGTAGTCGTCCTCGACGGTGATCGAGTCGATCGCAGCGACCTGACCGCGATAGCGCGGTGCCGGCGATGCCTCCGGTGCACGACCGAGCGTCGTGTCGGCGAGGAACCGATAGGTGAACTTGACATCCTGGGCCGTAAGCGGATCGCCGTTGTGGAACGTACAGTCCTCGCGCAACTCGATCGTTGCGGTCGATCCGTCCCAGTCCCAGTCGGCTGCGAGCCACGGTCTCAGGTTGCTCTCGCTGTCGTCGTCCGTCTCTTCGTAGGTCGCGAGCGAGTCGTACAGCAGATCAGTGATAGTTCCTCGTTCTCGGGCCGTCGCGGAGAGGGGATTGAGGTTTCGCGTCGGTCGAGCGTCGGTGATCAGCGCGTGTAGCTGCTCGACATTCGCCGCCGGTTCGAGTCCGAGATAACCGAGTCGGGTTGCGAGATGTCCATCCTCCCATCCGCTAAAGCGGTCCGTTTGGACGAGTCGATACTCGTTCGGAATACAGACCGGAATGAACGGTTGGTTGAGGGCGAACCGCCAGAGGAGTTCAGCGATAGCCTCCTCGCGCTCGGCTCCCTCGACGGTGCGTTGTCGCTCGAGGGCACCATCGAAGGAGGGGTCCATAAATCGAACCTCGCCATCGAAGGAGGGGTCCATAAACTTAAACGGATTCTGCCAGCCGCTTTCGTACGCGTATGTCGAGTGTAACGCCTCGTAGAGAAAGTCGGGATTGAAGTCGGCCGGGTGACGCCCGACGTAGATATCGAAATCCTGCTCGAGCAGGACTGTCTTGAGGAGTTCAGACCGCGACCGCGTGTTGATCGTTGCGTTGACGCCGACGGAGCGAAGATTCTCCTCGAGATGGCGTGCGATCTGGGCTCCTTCTCTGTCGCCATCCGCACCGGGCAGTGTGAGAATGGAGACGGCCATCCCTGTGGAACTGTCCGGGTCGACGACGCTCTGGACGCGGTTGATGCAGCCACTTGCTCCGACCGAGAGGCCAGTCGCGCCGGCAGCCAGCATCGCCCGTCGACTAATCCCCTCGGCGGACTCGTCGGACTCATCTGGTGGCGAGTTCATATCGATTCGGTGCACCTCGGTCGGTTGTCGGCTAACAGTCGGTTGGACATCGGTTTCGATTGTGAAGAATCTGTGGATACCGTGCGTGCTCGCGCGTCACGTCTCATCGAGCGCCCGGACCCAGCAAGTCGGACCGGCGAGTCGAGCGCGGGAGGGCCAATCGTCGAACGTGGAGAGAGGGATTGGGAAACGGTCACGGTTCATCTCGTTAAATTGTGGGGGACCTTCGTGCCACGAGTTCGGTTCCGTAGTAGGACGGTTCGATCAGTCGTACACTTCAAAGGGTCAACACCCCCAGTATAAAACGCTTCGAAACCATGTTCTCTTGAACGTTGGTTGAAACTAGACGTGTGTGATCGCGCTGTTTCCCGAGATCAGCATCGGTACGGCCCGAATTAATGGCAGAACACAACATCAATAGGTCG
The DNA here is from genome assembly GCF_000337555.1 of Natrialba asiatica DSM 12278. Classification (GTDB taxonomy): domain Archaea; phylum Halobacteriota; class Halobacteria; order Halobacteriales; family Natrialbaceae; genus Natrialba; species Natrialba asiatica. Next base: position 141,457 of record NZ_AOIO01000030.1, read on the forward strand.
TGGCGTCCAACCAGCAGTATGACCGTCGCCGCAGAACGGATCGACCGGCTACACGAACTCGCTCGAGCGGCAGCAGCCGATGGCGAGGACGACCGGGCGCGATACTACGTGCGTCTGGCTCGACGTGTGGCGGAACGAAACCGTCTGGCGCTGCCCCGCGAATTCCGGCGGTTCACCTGCGACGCCTGCGATGCGTATCTTCGGCCGGGCGCGAACGCCCGTATTCGGCTTCAGAACGGCCACGTCGTGATTACCTGCGAGTGCGGCGCGCATGCTAGGTATCCGTACGGCACCCGGCAAGCCGGGACGGCGACAGCCGATTCGGAGTCAACGCCCGACGCGAGTACCGAGTAACGAGTAACGAGTAACGAACTGATGAACTGACGGACTAACGGACTAACGCGACTTGCGGCGTGAAACGGCGCGCTCCTTCGAGAGGATTAACCACCTGGATACGATACGGGACGCATGGACAACCAGCGACTCAAAGAGCAGGCCCACGATGTCGATGTCACGGTCTGGGTCGGCAAAAGCGGCACCGATGCCGTCGTCGACGAACTCAACGATCAGCTCTCGAACCGCAACCTCGTAAAAGTGAAATTCCTCCGTGCGGCCCGCGCCGGAAGCCCGACCGAGGAGAAAGCACGGACGCTTGCAGACCGCGTCAGCGCCGACCTCGTCGAGACACGCGGGCATACGGCCGTCATGCACCGATAGGTGTTCGGATTAGTCGAAAGTGATGGTGTAGCCGATGGTCGCCGTAACCTACACGACCGGCGATTACGGATTCGACTCCGTCGACACGAAATAGACGCCGGCAGCCATCACGATCCCGCCCAGGACGAACCGCGAGCCGAGCGACTCGCCGAGCAACGTCGCTCCGAAGACCGCACCGACGATCGGCTGGATAAAAAAGAACGCCGAGATAACGCTCGCGTCGACGAACTCCAACCCCTTGTACCAGCAATACCACGCCGCTGCCGTCCCCAGAACCCCCAGATAGAGCACCGCGAGGACCACCCGGGGCGTGAACTCGATCGCCCGAAGTGAGGTCTCCGTCCAAGTGAACTCGAACGGGACGAGAACCGCGAGCATCGGCACGGCAGCCACGCAGGAGTACGTTGCCGTTTCTAACGCCGAATAGCGTTCGATCAGCGGCTTTCCCAGCACCGTATAAAGCGCCCAGGTCGCACTCGCGAGCAAGAGCATGAGAATCCCCGTCGTCGCGACCCCCGCGAGTTCGGCGAGGCGGTACTGTCCGGAGAGGACGATGACGGTTCCGGCGGTCGCGGTCGCGATGCCGGCGACTCGTCGCGCCGAGAGGTCTTCGCCGAGGAGGACGACGCCGAGCAGGATGGTAAAGATCGGCGTCAGAACGGTGATGAGCGACCCCTGGCTCGCGGTCGTGAAGGCGGTGCCGAGAAACTGGGTTGCGAGCGAGGCGGCGACGACGGCCCCGAGAGTGAGAAAGGCGAGGCGGTCGCGGCGGGTGAACTCGCGCCGGGGATACCGAAGGCGGACGATGGGCAACAGTGCGGCTGCACCGACCAGGACGCGCAAGAACGCGAGCGTCAGCGGCGGGATGGCGTCGAATCCCCACTTGCTCACCCCGTAGAGGCCGCCCCAGAGCGCTGCGGCGGTAAGCGGTGCCAGTGCGAACAGATACGTCGATACCGACGGCAGTGAAACGGAGTTCCGGTACACGGTGTGAACACAGAGGAGTATGGACTGCCCGAGAATGGCTGCTCTCGTTAGGATGTTAACCCCGGTCGGCTCAGCGCCCGCCGTCCGATTCGGCGTGATCGGACTGATCGGCCGATCCGATGGCGGTGACGGTCGAAACGAGGAGCTTCCGTTCGGCCCGACGGAGCGTCTTCGAGACGGCGGCGTCCGAGACGCCGAGTTCAGCTGCGAGGTCACCGAGCGTGGCCTCGCGCGGGACATCGTAGTAGCCGCCGGTGACGGCGCGGTGGATGGTCTCGCGTTCGGTTGGAGTAAGTCGTCGGGAACCGTCGAGGACCGCTCGGCCGACGGTGTCGGCGCGAACGTCTTCGAGGACGGTCGTCGGATCGACTCGCTCTCGACTGCGGATTTCGTACTCGTCGTCGAGGTCGGCGAGGACGGTGAGCGTTCGCTCCGCGGCCGCGGCGTCGTCGAAGCCGATCTCCCAGCGCTCGCTCCCGTCGACGTTTTCGAAGGGGGCGGTGAGGTAGCCGCCGTTGGCGACGACCGTTCCCATCGTGTCGGTCGTTCCCATCGTCAGGTGAACGCGGGCGGTGCCGCCCTGCTTTGCCAGCAGTTCGAACGAGTCGGTTTCGTCGTGGCTCCGAATCACGTCCAAGCCGCGTTCGACGGCCGCTCGATCGCTCCCGTCGGCGAGGATGCGCAACTCGAGCTGTGATCGGTCGTGATCGTAGTGCCAGTGTGGCGTGACGAACGCGACCTCGGCCGCTGAACTCGCCGCGCTCAACGGGCAATCGGCCTGTCGAATCGAGAGCGCGAGACTGATCATACGGACGCCACGCCCCGGGGGAATAATCGTATTGTGGTCTCGGCGAATGCTACGGCTGGAGGCTGTGTGGGTCGAATAGGAGACACAGCAGGCACTCGGCGCCATCGCTCCGGATCGATGTGACGGCAGATGAAGTATGAATGTGGAAGCCGCGATTGCCCGGCGTTCCGGCCGGGGGAATCTCGGTTGCCTCCTCCACCCCGCGACCCGTCGAGCGACAGGTGTCCGGCGGTCCACTGCTCGCTTCCGCGCCTGATGGGCTGTCGCCGACTAACTACGATGGGACGTCCCTGCGGACGGCCACCGTAGACCGCTGTCCCCGACGGACGAGGCTTCCACGTTGGCTCCCGGGGCCCCGGCCGGTCTGACCGGACGCCCGCGGTGTTTGGTCCCCGCTAAAGGCCATACTGCGGGTAGTGAGCAGGGCCTAACTGCCCAACCTATCCATTCTCCCCTAGACGGGCCGTACTTAAGGACCTTTCGTCTCGAGAACCCCGGGACGGGACGGGGATACTCGCCCGGACGACCTCAAATCGGGTGGTCAGGACGCCCTTCCGTTCCCGTATCGCGTCCGAAATGTACGAACCTGCCTCCCGGTGCCGGAGACGACGAGTACGTCCGTCGGCTGGAGTTCCATCCCGTCGGGGGTGGAGAAAAACGTCCCGTCCCGATCGAGCGCGATGACGGTACAGCCGGTTTCGAGTCGGATATCCGCGGCCGAGAGTTCTTCGCCGGCAAGGGCCGGCGCGCTGACGCGGGCAACGCGGAGTCGGTCGCCGAGGGTCATCGTTTCGTGTTCGAAGATGCGGAGGGTGACCATTCGACCGGCGACATTGGGGAGGGCGAGCACGTCGTCCGCTCCCGCCGTGTGCAGGACCGCCACGCTCGACGTCGCGTTCGCGCCGACGATGATATCGAGTTCCGGGTTCAGCGCGCGGGCGGTGAGCGTCGTCAAGATAGCTCGTTCGTCGGTATCGAGCGCGAGGATGAGCGTTCGTGCGTCCCGGATACCGGCCTCGAGCAGCGTCTCCTCCTCGGTGGCGTCGCCGACTACGTCAACGCGTTCCGCGGGTGCAGTGTCGACGACGGTCGTCTCCAGACCAGCCCGGATGAGGGTGCCGGCGGCCGTTGTGCCGACGAGACCGGTACCGACGACGATGACGGGGTCTCCTATCTCCCGATAGTGGCTGCCCGGCGTGCCGGTTCGCTTGGCAACGCCGTTGAGTTCGCTTTCGGTGCCGGCGATCAGCAGCGACGTGTTCTCGTCGACGCGAACGCGTTCCGGGAGAATCGTCACGAAATCGCCCCGGATCCAGGCGCCGAGGACCGTCGCGCCGGTCTGTTCGAGCCGTCGGGTAGAGGCGACAGTTTCGCCGAAGAGGTCCGACCCGGGATCGACGTGGTATTCGACGATATCGAACGCCGCTTCGAAGTCGGCGTCCTCCTCGATGTCGAGGGTGACGACGTCGCGGACCTTGTCGCCGAGAGCCTTTCCGAGGCGGTGTTTCAGCGAGATGACCTCGTCGATGCCGGCGTAGCGGAAGTATCGGGCGTCGGAAGGGTCGGCGACGAGCACCAGAACGGTCGCGGTCGGCTCGTACCGTTCGATCGCGAGGACAGCTCTAATGAGTTCTCGTTCGGTGGCGTCGACGACGACGGCGAGAGCGTCTCCGAGTCGGGCGGCTTCGAGTCCGGCTGCCGTCGACGGGTCGCGGTGGACGACCGTCAGCCCCGCCTCGTGAAGCGTCTGCGCGCGCTCCGTTTCCCCCTCAAGAACGACGTGGGGCGTTCCGTTTGCTCCGAGTTCGTCGACGAGTCGCTCGCAATTGTCGGAGTAGCCGATGATGACGACGTGGTCGGCGACGGCCTCGGTCTCGGCGGGTGGGGCGGGCTGGACTACCTGCCGAAGCCACGGCGTGATGAACTGCGGAATCGCGACCGCGATGTACGCGATGCCGGTCACCTGGATCAGCACCATCAGAACGTTCATCCAGAGACTTTCCCAGGGAGCGTCCTGGCCGTAGCCGGTAGTCGTCATCGACTGCACGACGATCTCGAACGCTTGATACCACGTGCGCGACTCGCCCTCGTAAACGGCCATTCCCCACTGATACGTCACCGTGTACAGCGCGGTCAGGGCGAGCAGCGACGCCAGGTAGACGAGTATTCGTCTCGTTAGTGGTGCCACGTGCGTTCACCTGCGTGCAATCCGGCCAGCCGGTAGTCGGCAGCCGGTAGCCGGTAGCGAGTAGTCGGTAGTCGATCGGATAGGAACCCGACACCGGGCGACGATATGTTTTTGGCCGTTGCCAGCGCGTGCTCCCGGGACCTCGTTTCGTTCGCCGGCCGGAGGAAAAAGCCCATTAGCCAGCCGATGCATCACTGACACATGGGACTCGGCAGCACCGCAAAGAAGATCCAGGGCCTCTCCGACCGCGCCGAAGCGATGTACAAGCAGGTACAGCAACTGCAACAGCGCATCACGAACCTTGAGGGGGAGGTCGACGACACGCACGACACAGTCGAGCGCATCGACCACCAGCTATCCGAACAACGCCAACTGCTGCTCGCCATCGCCGAGGAGCAGGGCATCGACGGCGAACAGATCCTTGCCGAGGCCGCAATCGACGAGGCTGAACTCGACGAGGAACCTGCCGCGGACGAGACGGATGGCGACGGTGACGCGACTACGGAACCAGCCGAGACGACACAGGGCGAATAGACCGCCGAATACGACAGCCTCAGAAACTCGTATTGGAGCGGCGATCACTACGACGGCGCTTCTCCGAGCCGTTCGCTGTTGTCTCTTCGGACTGCTCCCGACCAGCGCCGCCCGTCCGACGTGCACCGGTCGAGCGTAAAGGGAAGACCTAACAACAGTGGCAACATTTGCCAGCACGATGACGACCCACGAGCGACCGTTGGACTCGGTGCTCGAGACGATCGGGCAAACCCCGCTCGTTCGCATCCGCGACGGCCCGCAGGGCGTCCGGATCTACGCGAAACTCGAGTCGTTCAACCCGGGTGCAAGCGTCAAGGACAGAATCGGCCGCTACATGCTCGAACGCATGCTCGAGCGCGGCGACGTCACTGCAGGCGGCACGATCATCGAACCGACCGCCGGAAACACGGGCATCGGTTTTGCAACCGCCGCCCAGCAACTCGGTCTCGACGCTATCTTCGTCGTCCCCGAACGCTTCAGCGTCGAGAAACAACAACTCATGGCCGCCCTCGGCGCGGAAGTCATCAACACCCCGACCGAGGACGGCATGGACGGCGCAATCGCCCGCGCCCACGAACTGGCCGCTGAACTCGACGACGCCGTCGTCCCCCAGCAGTTCTCGAACCCGCTCAACACCGAAGCCCACTACGCCACTACCGGCCCCGAAATCTACGACGCACTCGACGACAAAGTCGGTGCCGTCGTCGCCGGCTGTGGCACCGCAGGCACACTCATGGGCATCGCCCGCTACGCGTTAGAACAGGACCCTGATACCTTCGTCGGTGCCGTCGAACCCGAGGGCTCCGTCTACGGCGAACTCCTCGGCGACGACCGCGAGGAAGGCGAGTACAAAATCGAAGGCATCGGCACCCACAACGTCGAGACCAACGAGCTGTTCGATCCCGAACTCGTCGACGCCGTCTATCCGATCTCCGACCGTGACGCCCACGACGAACTCGAGCGACTCGCACGCGAAGAAGGTCACCTCGCCGGTTCGAGCGCCGGAGCCGCAAGCGTCGCCGCCAAACACGTCGCCCGAGAAATCGCCGACGGCGAACTCGACGCAACACACGACACGGTCGTTACCGTGTTTCCGGATTCGAGCGAACGCTATCTCTCGAAGGGGATCTACCGCTCGTTCGAGGAGTGGAGTTCCTGACCGACGGGCTCATCCGCCGCGGACGACTGCTGGAGCGTCGTCGCGTCGACGACCTCGAGGTCGTCGTCGCGTTCGACCTCCCACACCCGAAGGACGAGATGCGCCTTGCAGTGGTGTTCGACGACATCCATGCCCGTCGTCCGGTTCCGGAGGACGAGCTGACAGACCCCGTCGTTCGAGCAGTTCCCGGACCGGTCACACATAGGTACGTCTCTTGTGTAGTCTACTGGTATGTAAGTCTCTGTCGGTGGTACCCCCCGGTGTTCAAACGCGCGACGAACCGGCGTGCAGCCGTCGGTGTTCGACTTTCATACAGCGATCCTGCACGACCTGTCGCCCTGCCCGCTCGGCGCGGGCGGCCGCCTCGTCGTCTCGAATGCCCTGCTGGGTCCAGATCACGTCGGCGTCCGTCCGCTCGAGCGCCGTCTCGACGATTCCAGCGACCTCTTCGCTCGGCCGGAACAGACAGACGATATCGATCTCGTCTTCTACGTCCGCGAGCGTATCCGGGGCTTTTCTGCCGAAAATCTCGTCCGCGAAGGGGTTGACCGGAATCACGTCGTAGCCGTGGTCCCGGAGATACGCCGGCACGTCGTGGGCCGCCTTTCCCGGCGTTCGCGAACAGCCGACCACCGCGATCGTCTCCAGTCCGAGGATTTCCCGGAGCGCAGCGTCCGATTCGAGTGGCATATTTCGGCCTACGGGCTCCGGACGGTTGTATCCCTCCCCGTTCCGCTCGACTCAGATCCAGCCGAACTCGAGTTCGAGCGCCGCACGGCCGACGATGAACGCGAGTGCGGCGAGAAAAGTGCCGTACTTGAGGTGGGACTGGCCCGCAGTCGGGTCCTCGAAACTCTCGTAAGCCGCGACGATCATGATCGCGTTCGCCGGTATCACCGCGAGCAGATACGCGAGTTCGAAGTGTCCGAGGACGTAGGGCAGCGGACTCGCGAGAACGCCGATCGCGAGCAGCCCCGCGGCGACGTACAGCGCGCGGCGCTCGCCGATCGCAATCGGGAGCGTGTTCAGCCCTTCCTCGCGGTCGCCTTCCACGTCTTCGACGTCCTTGATGATCTCGCGGGTAAGCGTCGCGATGGCCGCCAGCGCACAGAGGACGACCGCCGGCCCGATCTCGCCGACCGCCGCTGCGCCGAACAGAAACGTGCTTCCGACGAGGTAGGCCACCAGCGCGTTCCCCAGCCCGGGCAGTCCCTTGAAGAACTCGGTGTAGGCCACCAGCGCCACCAGGTTGATCCCCGCGATGGCGATAGCGGGTCGCGGGAGCCGTAGCGCGAGCGCCACGGCCGCGACGAAGAGAACGAGGCTGAACGCGAGCGCACCGCGCGGGCTCACCGCGCCGCGGGGAATCGCTCGCCCGGGCTGGTTGATCCGGTCGATCTCCCGATCGAAGTAGTCGTTGATCGCGTTTCCCGCACCGACTGCAAGTCCCGTCGCCGCGACCGCTGCCACCGTCGCCGGCGTCTCGGTCGTGACACCGCCGGCGACGAACGCCCCGATGAAGGTCAACACGCTCGCGGCGAGCACGTTCACCGGCCGCGTCAACTCGGCCAGCCCGCGGATCGTCTCCCCCGCTGTCATTGGCGATACTGCTCAGGCCGACCGGTTAAACGGTACGATTCGCGGGCGCAGCCGGCGTGTGCCTCCCGTGGGCGCGCCTATCATCATCGTCACCGTCGTGTTCGTCGGTGTCGGCGTCGGCACCGGTATCGATATCGATATCGACATCGACGCCGGCACTGATACCGGACCCGCTACCGCCAGGACCCGAGCTCACAACACAGCTCCGACGAAACCGTCAGCCACGCCTCCTCCCGCTCGAGCGCGGTCGCGTCCGCCGGCACCACGGTCACCGTCCCCGTCTCGTCCGTCCTGAACTCGAGTTCGGGTTCAGATTCGTCGGGACCGGGCGAACCGTGGTCGTCGGCCGCGGTGAACTCGGCTGTCATTAGCCGGGGATTGGCGGGCCGGGGTCAAGACCTTCGAGGTGGTTTTCAGTGGGTGGGAATGGCGGGGTGTGATGGGGTCTGTCGGATCCGGTGAAAATCGAGTGACTTATACGGAACCACCGGATACGAAGGGGTGCGGGCGCTTAGCTCAGTCTGGACAGAGTACTTGGCTTCGGACCAAGCTGTCACGGGTTCAAATCCTGTAGCGCCCATGATTTTGCGACGAACGGACGTGAGGAGCAAATCACGTCCGCGAACGATTTGAATCAGGGAGCAGCTGTGCTGCGACCGTGGTTCAAATCCTGTAGCGCCCACTCGCAGACGGCTCGATCCTCAACTAACACTAATTCGACCGTAAAGGTATCAGGAGGGCCATTTTCGCTGGTATTGGTGGTCTGTCGAGGGTGCCCGAAATATGCTCCCAACAGGGAACGGGTTGCGCCCCCGTCACGTCGTGCGATTCTTTTCACAAATAGGGGGCGGTCGGTGTGACGATCGCTCCGTGTCCGTCGGTCGATCACTCAACCCGTGACCACTGCGAGACCTATCCGAAGAGGTTCTGGAGCGTCAGGGCGACGAAGAGCAGAATCACCGCTTCGGAGATAACCCACGAGTTCTCGTTCATCCAGTTGCGGACCCTCGGGAGGGCAGCTTCTGCTCGCTCTCCGAGAAGCGACACGCTGAGCGATGGAACCGCCAAGATGAACAGCGTGAGCAGGACGAACCCGGCCGCATCCGTGACCGGATCGCCGTTTGCCGCGAGGTAGGTTCCGACGCTGACCGAGGTGACGATGTCGGTCGGAAAGACGCCGAGGAGGAGAAATCCCAGTTTCAACGAGAGCTGTGGTGTCGCGTTAGTCAGTTTTCCCATCCACGCCGGTGGCTTCGACACGTTCCGTTTTCGGTAGGTATCCACTGCCGCGTAAAGAAGAAAAACGAGGACGAGAACATAGAGCAGTTGCTTTGCGCTCGCCCCTAACAGACCGCCGCCAGCACCGAAACGGTTCCCGAAGAGGTACGCGATAACGACAACGAGACTGATAGAGAGAGACGCACCGAGAACGTAGGCCGCAGAGTTCGCCCGCCACTGCTCGCTCGTGGCGAGGAAAATCGGGGACAGTATCTGCGGGCCCGCGATCATCACGACGGCTAACGGGAGGACTTCCAGGAAACTCATGGCTTGTACTTGCCGTGATCCAATTTGGTACGCCGATCGGGCCCTCCATTTTTGGAAGCGTATATACTGTCCACCATCACTGTGATTCGCGACCGAAGAGTAGTAGGCCGCCGAGGGCGATTAATGTTTCTGGTGTTACACGAAAGTCTCAGCTTTCGGAGTGGATTCGTTCGCTCGTGCCGTGTGCGATTACTGTCTACTCACGGCGATCGTACTCTCCGTATTCCGTGAGGTGGAGTTTATGTTCTATGACAGCGTACTAATAATTGATCATGAGAATTAATTGGTCAGCAGTCATAACTGGATTCGTCGTAACCCTCGTGCTCGGGTTCATCAGCGGGATGATCTATATGGGATCTGATGCCTCGGTCGCGGTCTTACACTGGGGAACCATCGGTATCCTCGGAGGCCTCACCGCCGGCTACATCGCTGGTGAAAACATGGGTTCCGGTGCGCTCCACGGCGGTATCGCGACCGTCTTCGGATCGCTCATCCTGTTAGCTATCGCAGCGTTTACGACGCTCCTGTTTGCAGGCGTCGTTCCGATGTTCAGCGTGGTCGTCCTCGGCTTACTCATGCTCGCGTTCTACGCCATCCCCGGTGTGCTGGGTGGTGCGATCGGCTCGTGGGCCAAGGGTCGCCGGACCGCCACGGAGATGGTCGGTACGCGGGCCTGAGCGACTACCGACAGGAGCGGTTACTTTTATCGTAACAGCCCAATTCTCTCGAAGCGTTCAGTAACGGCCGTTCGGAATCGCTTCCGGCTTTCGGGTAGACCGGCAGTTCGGTCAGTGTTGGGGTTGATATGGAACGTTCAGTGTCGACACTGAGTACTAGTGCGAACAAATTCAGGTGTTATTCAAAAATATGTGTGATAGTTTCGATGAATGTCGGAAAAACATTTACTGCCGAGTATGGAGCGTGAGCCATGAACAACATACGCAGTATCGACCTGGATAACCCGCTACTGTATATCCTCACCATGATCACCACCTGGATAATCGTAGCAGGCGTCTTTGAAACGGTATTCGCCGATGGAAACTGGACGAATGCAATTAGCCAAGGGATCGTCGGCGGTCTTATTTTTGGGGTTGCGATGTACTATCTGATCCAGTATACCGGGAGCTAACCCCCTGAAAAGAACTCGCGAGAAGCAATCCGACCGTGTATGATTGAGGCTCTATTATTTTTGGATAGTACTGGACTCTGATTAGAAAATAACGGCAAGGCACACGTTAGACGACGCGAAGGTCCCTCGGATAGTCGGTCACGTTTTCGTATCCATCGTCGGTGACGACGACGAGGTCTTCGAGGCGAACCCCGCCGGTCCCCTGTTCGTACAGTCCGGGTTCGACCGTGACGACGTGGCCGGCCTCGAGTTCACCGGCTTGCTGTGCGAGGTACGGCGCTTCGTGAACGTCGAGGCCGACGCCGTGGCCGGTTGCGTGGGGAAACCCGCTGTCGGGATCGTCCGCCGTGCGATCCGTGGGGTAGCCCGCCGACTCGAACACGTCGCAGACGGCGGCGTGGACGGTCTCGCCGGTGACGCCCGCCCGGACGGTATCCAGCGCTGCCTCGGAGGCCTCGGAAACGAGGGCGTACCATTCCCGGGTGCGATCGCTGGGGGTGCCCTTCACGACGGTGCGAGTCATGTCCCCGAAGTACCGCGTCCGCTTGTTTCGGGGGAAGATATCGATGATGATCGGGACGTTCGCTTGCAGCGGCCCAGTGCCGGGATCGTGGGCGCGTGCTCCCGCCGGTCCGGACGCGACGATACACTGGTCCAGTCCGCAACCCCGGTCCAGGACCGCGCGTTCGATGCGGTCGCGCACCCGCTCGCTCGTGAGGGGATCGCCGTCGAGGTGCAAGACGCCGTCCGCGACGGTTGCGCGTTCGAGTAGGTCCTCCGCGGCGGCCATCCCGTCTTCGGCCGCCCGTTGTGTCTCCCTGATGCGTTCGATCTCGCGGTCGTCCTTGACGGCGCGGATCTCGTCGAGGACGTACTCGTACTCCGGCACGACTTCGATGCCGTGCTCGCGCAGCAGATCGGCGGTGCCGACAGGAAACGAGACGGGGACCGACACCGAGTCGATACCGGCGGCGTCGAGGAAGTCCACGGTCACGCGTTTCCTGGCCTTCCGCGGGTCCATGTCCTCGAGTTCAGCCGCGTTCCTGAACTCGGCGCGGGAGCGGATTTCGTCGCCGGCGCTGTCGCGTTCGGCCTGGTTACATTCGGGGCCTGGAAGGAGGAGGGTGACGCGCTCGTCGGCGTAGAGCGTGACGAACTCGTCGAGCATGTGGTAGCCGGAGAGGTAGTACTGGTGGCTGTCGTTTCCGTCGGCGTCGAGCAGGTAGCCGTCGATGCCGGCCTGGTCGAGAAATGCGGTGAGTTGGGGGAGAGCCGGTGTCATGGCTCCGACGTTTCGGCGGTTGAGCAATAAGCGGTATTGAGGAGCGGTATCAGGGATCGTTTACATCCGAGTTACTGATGGATGATATGATCGGTCATCACACTATCTCACCTATCAATTGAGAACCAGTCCTTTGTGAGTGTGCAGTTTACAATAGAGAAGGAGCGGGTGAACTCGTCCTACTGTGTGTTGTCGGACTCTGTTGAAATCCTCAGCTGCTAACAGAATTGGGACTGTCCGTTAGGTATAGTACGCATACTTATCGAGAGTAGATTTTTCAGCTTCCAGGGAAGAAAATGGGTATGCCAATCCACGGCGTTCACCACGTAGTGCTTCTTGTTTCTAACATTCCTCATGGTGAGGCGTTCTACGAGGAGTTGTTTGATATGGAGGTACTGTTCCGGGAAGGTATACTAGATGGTGAAGTTGGAACCATTCCAGAGCGCATCGACTGGGAAGATGCTCTCTCAAAGGATGTTACGCCAACAATGTCCTTTCTGGGCCGGGACGAGTTCTTTCTCTCGGTCGCAGAGGTTGAATCCGAGGCTACAAGCCGCAGAGTAGACCATATAGCGATAGCTGTCGATGAAGTGACTTTTGAATCGGTGACAAATAGAGCGGAGAAGCTTGGCTGTCCCGTTGAGCGAAATGCTCCTCATCATCGAACGTTCGAGGACAAGCAAGGCTTCGAATGGGAGATAAATTCGAGTTCACCACCACCAACACAAGCGTTCGATACTCTGGACATTTAGATTTCAACACACAAAATCCGAATTTAATAATCAGAGTGTCTGGTCAAGATCATGAGACAACCTAAGACGATCTCACGGAGCGGCTAGCACTCAGACCATCACACTCAGCGGCCAACTCGTCCACTTCTTGCACGGTATATTCGTCGGCAGCGACGCTGAATGTCTCCTTTGTCATGCCTAAGATTCACTAGAAGGAGCGTGTACGTCATTTTCAGACGATGAGGTTCGTTTAGCGAACCGTGTAAACTGTTCTATGACACGCTCGAATACTGTGTAACAGTTCGCTGAGCCAAGTGAAATGTCTGCTCGACGAACCGACATATCCAAAACTTCGGAAGAGACTGCATTCGGTTACTCTACTTGTTGAATCTAAAACCTCTAAGAATTTCAACAGAGATTGGTTATTCATGCTTTTAGAACAGGGATCGGGGTTGCGGTTGCATTCTATTTCGTTTGTAGAGAGTGACCGCAACACTCCTTCCCGACAGCCAACGGTAGATATAAGTCGATACCAGTTAACAATTAGAACGGAAGCCACGACGTTGGGTACGAAAGTGCCCCGGGTGCTGATACACCCGAGACGTGGCTTCTACTGTGCGGCTCGAAGCCATGTTTGCGTACATTCTCACGGGATATAAACATCCCGCACGATTGATGAATCGAACCGTCCGCGTAGCGCCGCCGCTATCCGTCGAATTCGGCGGAATTACGAGGTGTAACAATGGGGCTGCGTGACGACGATGAACCGGACACCGAACCGACCGAAACCCGGGCCGACGCGCACGAAAATCCCGGTGATGAACACGAGAATCCCGATAGCGCGGCCGACTCCGAGTTCAGAACGTGCCCGCGGTGCGGGGAGCCGATCACGCGAACGACGATGATCGGCCCCACGGACGCGGTTGCGGGGCCGTGTGGGTGTCGCGTTGCGCCGCCCGTCCCGGAGCAATCCGACGAGACCTGACGTGAGTCGCGTGTAACGCCTTCCGGGGCCGTTGCACGCCCGTCGTCGGGTCGTGGCGGGAAATCGGATTTCGGTCGGTGTGCCCGGTGAGCGGAGACGATTGCCATCGGAGCCCTCACCGACCACCACCATCCACCACCGTTCGAAACCACGCATCGACCGGGATCCGAGCCGCAACTGCGACCCGAACGCTGCTGCTCCCCGTTCGCGACGGTCGGCGGAGTCACTCGACCGGTTCCAGGTCGTCGATCGGATGCGGCTCGTCTTCGGCCTCGATTGCTCGCTCGAACGCGTACAAATCGTATTCTTCGCCGCGCGGTGCCGCCATTTCCGCCTGTATCCGGTGCATTTCCGGCGAAAGCGGGAGGTCCGGACGATCGAACGCCTCGCGGTCGGGAATCGACGGGTCTCGGTCGGCCATAAACGTCGTTGAATACCTGTTCGGAGACACAGACGTAATACTGTGGGTAGCTATCGATTCGCAGATACCGTGAGCCGGCGCTTCGGCGGTCGACAGGACGACAGCGGAGCGTTCTCGACGGCGATTCAGTCCGCCTGCGACTCGCTCCCGCCGATCCAGCGGTCCCAGAACGTGTTGAACTCGGTTTCGTCCTCGGTCAGCCGATCGAGTTCAGCGAGGCCGCGCTCGGTACGGGTCCCCGGAATTGTGTTGTCGAGGACGAGCGCGGCGAGGCCACCGATGGCCATGCCAGTTGAGCCGATAATGTAGATCGTGTCGACCACGGCGATGGCCGCGCCCTCGATAACGGGTACGAGGACGGTGCCGGCGATGACGTCAGCGCTGAGTAGCGGGTCGATCGCGCCAGCGAGGCCGACGGCCTCGCGGAAGGTGATCGTGCTCTCGAAGTTGCCCATGTACGACGGAATCGCGAGTCCGACGAAGAGGGCGAAGCCGACGACGAAGACGTTGCGCGAGGAGTCGAGGTCGACGTGTTTGAGGTTCCCGATGCCGACGGCGACGATCTGGGCGAACATGGCGATGAAGAGGCCGCCGATGATGGGGTCGGGAATGGTCGCGATGAGCTGACCGAAGTAGCCGATGAAGCCGACGAGCAGCATGATGACAGCCCCGAGCTGAACGACGTAGCGCGAGGCGACGCCGGTGAGGCCGATCGCGCCGATGTTCTCGGAGTAGGAGGTCGAGCCGCCGGTACCCATGATGCCCGAGAAGACGTTCATCAGGCCCTCCATGCCGATGCCGTGGTTGATCCGCTTCTCGCTGGGTGCGGCGGCACCGGTCAGGTTCGCGACGGCGTAGTAGTCGCCGATGCTTTCGACGATCGAAGCGAGCACGCCGGCGAACATGCCGATGACGAACGCGGTCGTAACCTCGGGGGTACCCCACTGGAACGGCCGGATCGGCAGGACGAGCGACGTGTTAGTAACGTCGCCCAGCGGGACGAAGCCGGGGTGGCCGCTGCCGAGGACGCCGGCCGCCGACAGCGCCGCGGCGACGATCCATGAGATGCCGATTGCCAGGATGACCGGATACAATCTGAACGCCCGGTGTTTGAGATCGAGGTACTGCGAGAACAGCAGGATGAGCCCGAGCGTGAGCCCGAGGAGCCACCAACTCTGCTCCGGCGACGTGATCTGGTCGGCGTCGAACAGCGCCAGCCCGATCAGGGCGATGGTGGGCGCGATGGCGACCGGCGAGAGGTACCGCTGGAGTTTCCCGACCAAGCCGAAGTACCCCATCGCGACCTGGACGACCGCGGCGAGGATGATCGCACCCTGTAGCTGCACCAGTGCGGCCTGCCAGTCCCCGCCCGCGCCGCCGGCGGTGACGACGCCGATAATGGCGAGCGCGGGTGCGAGCATCGAGAACGGCGCGCCCTGGACAATTGGGTACCGGTTGCCGAACGTCGTCTGGGCGAGTGTCGCGATTCCCGAGACGACGAAGAAGGTCCCGATGAACTGCGGCCACAGTGGATCCGGCATCCCCATTGCATCCGCCAGAAACAGCGGCACGGCGATGTTCGCGCCGACCATCGTCAGATAGTGCTGGACGCCGAGCACGGCCGACTCGCCGAGCGGCGGCTGGTCGTCGATACCGTACTCGATGTCGTCCGCGCCCGCTTTCCCCCCTGCTGTGTCTTCCCCCGTCATCGTGAACTCACCGGATAACGCGCGAGCGCGCTCAAAGACGTGTTGATGTCCGCTCCGCTACACCGATTGTTGCCACTGACCAGACGGTGCAGCTACTCGCCGTCGTCGGAACGGCCGGGGTGGCCGTCCTGTTCGTACTCTCGCAACACCGACGTGATCGTCCGTGAGACCTCTTCGAGAGCGACGGCGTTCGTCTTCCGGAGGTCGCCTTCCTGCGCCGCATCGAGGTGGCGAAGCGCCTCGCGGAGGTGATCGCCGATCTCGGTCTCGGTTGCAGTCTCGCTGTCGTGGTCGTCTGTCATAGTCGCACCCGGAACACGGTGTAGCCGATTCAGGCCGTTAAGTTCGTCGCCGGTACCGACGTGCCACGTCGCTCGGGCGAACGGTCGCCGTCGAATCTCCCCTCCCACCGACGAGTTCAAGTAGAGTTGCGCGAAGACAACCACAATGGCAGACCGTCGTTCGCGACCGAGCGGAATCGCGGCGTACAGCAGTACCTATGCGGGACGGAACCGGGGCCGAGACTGGGTTTGGGGCCGAGTTCGATGAAGGGGCTCGTGCTCGGCGGCGTCAGCTCCGGCGTCGGCAAGACGGTCGCGACGCTGGCGACGATACAGGCGCTCTCGGATGCGGGCCGCGAGGTGCAACCGGCGAAGGCGGGGCCGGACTTCATCGACCCGAGCCACCACGAGGCGGTCGCGGGTCGTCCCTCGCGAACGCTCGACCTGTGGCTCTGCGGGGCCGACGGGCTCCGACGGAACTACGCTCGCGCCGGTCTCGCCGACGGCGCACGCGCTGGCACCGCAACCGAACCCTCGACCCCAACCCCGGACATCTGCGTCGTCGAGGGCGTAATGGGGCTGTACGACGGCGACGCCTCGAGTTCGGCGATGGTCGCCGCTGAACTCGACCTGCCGGTCGTTCTCGTCGTCGACGCCAAAGCGGGCATGGAAAGCGTGGCGGCGACCGCGCTCGGCTTTCGCGAGTACGCCGCCGAAATCGGCCGCGACATCGACGTGGCGGGGATCATCGCCCAGCGCGCCCACGGCGGCCGCCACGAACGGGGCGTTCGCGAGGCGCTCCCGGATGACCTCGAGTTCTTCGGGCGGATTCCGCCGAACGAGGCGCTCGAAATTCCCGACCGCCACCTCGGGCTCGAGATGGGGTCGGAGTCGGCGCTCCCGCGCGCGGCGCTCCGGGAGGCCGCCGAGACCCTGGAGACCGACCGATTGCTCGCGGCCGCCCGCGAACCGACCGCGCCCGAGCGCGAGCGCGTTGATCCGACCGCCGTCGATGCGACGATCGCCGTGGCCAGCGATCGGGCCTTTTGCTTTCGATACCCCGCGACGATCGAACGGCTCCGCGACCGCGCCGACCTCGTGACGTTCTCGCCGGTCGCCGGCGATCCCGTGCCGGACTGCGACGGCGTCTACCTCCCCGGCGGCTATCCCGAATTGCACGCCGCTGCACTCGAATCCGCGGGGACGCTCGCCGAACTCGGGGCGCGGGCGAGCGAGGGACTACCCGTCTTCGGCGAGTGCGGCGGCCTGATGGCGATGAGCCAGTCGCTGACCACGACTGGCGAAGACGACGCCGAGCGAGAACCCGGGACCGGGACGACCCACGAGATGGCCGGCATCCTGCCCGCGGACGTAACCATGCACGATCGCTACCAGTCGCTCGACCACGTCGAACTCGAGGCGATCGACGACACGCTGACCGCCCGCGCGGGCGAGACGATCCGTGGCCACGAGTTCCACTACTCGAGCGCGACCGTCGACTCGGACGCGCGCTTCGCCTTCGAAACGGTCCGCGGATCGGGGATCGACGGCGACCACGACGGGCTCGTGGCGTATCACTCGCTCGGCACCTACGCTCACGTCCATCCCGAGAGCGGGGCGTTCGACCGGTTCCTCGAGTTCGCCGCCGGCACTCGCGAGTAGGCGAGTGCAGCGCCCGCCGACCGGTTTCGTCCCGCCGTCGCCGCGGTGAACTCGGCGGTTCCGGTCACCGGTTCTCAGCGGCGACTGTCACGATCGCGGTACCGATGGCGGAGAGAAACCCACGGATCGGCCAAAACGGGTGCACACGCAAGGGAAATTACCACAGCGCTGTTTCTCGTGTATTGTTCCAGATAATGATAGATGGGACAGACAGCGGCGACACCAGTAAACAGGCCGGCTCCAGAGGTGAGACGCGCGTGTGGGAGAGCGGCGGAGCCGGAGACGGAGATGAGTTCGGGTCGATGAATACCGGACGGTTCGTAACTGATGGTGGCGAGGAGAGGGACGAGGATGCCCAGGCCGAAGACGAGAGCGGGACCTCCGACGACGGCGAAGCGGCCGACGAGGACCAGGAGCAACGGACCGAAGCTGAGGACGGGAACGAGGAGGCCGGTGACGAATCCGAGGCCGGCGGGGCCGAGGACGGTTCGGAGAGCGACGAGAGTGACGAGGGTGAGGGAGAAGACGAGGAGGGCGACGCCGAACGCGAGGAGCCGACCAGCGCCCACGTCGAGGACGCCGAAGACGTCTACCAGGACGACGAGGCGAGCGGCGTCCTCCACCTGGATCTCGACGGCCTGTTTCTCGATTTACTCGGGCTCGAGGTCAATCTGAATCCGGTCACGCTCGACGTGTCGGCCCGGCCGGGCGAGAACAACTTACTCGGTAATCTGCTTTCGAGCGTGACCGGGCTGTTGGACGGCCCAGCGGCGCTGTTGGACAAGGTCACGTCGCTGCTCAAAAAGCCGGTGAACATGGTACAGTCGGCGCTTGGAAAGCCGATCAACTGGCTGAAATCCGCTCCGGGTACCGCGCTCGACTGGCTCAAATCGCTCCCGGGGGCGCTGCTGGGCAGGGTGAAGTCGTTGCTCGGCGGACTTCGAAGCGGTGCGGACGGCGAGCAGGAACCTGAGGGCGACGAATCCGAGGGTGAAGACGAGGAGGCTGCGGCCGAAGACGGTGATAACGGCGAGAGCGACGGAGCCGAGGGTGAAGACGAGGATGCCCAGGCCGAAGACGGTGACAACGACGAGGGCGACGACTCCGACGCGGAAGACGGCGATGAAAGCGACGATACCGCGACGGATACCGGGCCGCTCGCCCCGATCACGAGTTCGCTTTCGTCGGCGGGAGACGCGGCGAAACAGAAGGCGGTCGGGTTGCTCCCCGGTCTGCCGGTCGAGGAACTCATCGCGACGGTCGTCCGCGAGGTCATCAAGCAACTGGTCGAACGGGCGGAGACGGGTAGTGAGGAATCGAGCGGACAGGAATCTTCGAACGCCGACGCACAGCCGGAGGCCTAAGTATGAGCGCTGAGACAGATTCAGAGTCTGATTCTGACACGAACATGGACACGGACACAGACACGGACGCAAACTCGGTAACGGAACGGATCGACTACGAAAAGATCGCCGAGAACGTCGATCTTCACGAACTGCTCGAAGGGACGGAGTGGGAGGACGAGATCGACGACGACAAACCGTTGGGAGAGGCGCTTGGCGCGTTACTCGGGGCGATTGTCGGACGCAAGCTCGGTGCGAGTCTCGGGCGGACGATCGGCGAACTCTCACTCGAGGAGATTCTCAACCGAAGCGAAGACGAGGGGTCGGAAGAAGCGGCCGAAGGCGAGGCTGACACTGCGGATACTGAAGACACCGATGACGCCGAGGAGGGTGACGGAGACGCAGAGAGCGGAGACGGCGGGGAGGAGGCCGATGACGTGGAGCGTAACGGAGGTAACGACGATTCGGGCGACGATGAAGACGAAGACGAAGATGGAGACGGGGACACCGACACAACCGACTCGAACGAGACCAGTGACGCCGAGAGTGACGACGGCGAAGACACCGATACAGAGGATGAATAACCGCACCCACCAGTCCCACCTCGATCCCTGCTCTCAGGCCCTTCAGCAGCGATACAACCACCAACGACACCGCCAGCAACCCCTCCCCGCGAATCGAGGTGAGGCCCGTGAGTGAGGACACCGGGCTCCGGGAGCTCGTCGCCGAGGAAGTCACCGAACAACTCGACGTCGCCGACCTCATCGACGGCGGTTCCATCGAGGACGGAATCGACGCCAGCGAAATCGGTGCCTCCGTCGGCCGTCGGTTCGGTGAGCAACTCGGGCGAACCATCGGTGCCTCCGTCGGTGGCGAAATTCACGACACGCTCTCGAGTGCGTTCGAGTCAGGGTCGGATGCGGCCGAAGGCGAAGGCGAAGACGAAGGTGAAGACGGGAACGGAGACGCAAAAACGGCAGCCGACAGCCTCACACTCAAACAACTCCTCGCTGAACTCGTCACGGCGATTCGGACCGGATTCGTGACGGCGCTCGACGATAGCAATGCGCGCGACTCGGTCGAGTCGATCGCCCAGAACGTCACCGAGGGTACCGGTCTCGAGGGCGTTTTCGAGACGAGTTCAGAAACCGAGCCGGCGCAGGAAGGGGAAGGAGAGGAGGAGAAAGCGGACGATGAGAGCAGTGACGAGGAGGCCGGGACTGATGACGAGGGTGACGAAGCCACCGACGCCGAGACTGAACTCGAGCAGGCACCGGAGGATCTAGAGAACCTTCGACGGGAGACGTTGGTGGACTTCCTGGGCGTGATGTCGTACCAGGATCTCCAGTCCGTTGCCAAGGAAGTCGGCGTCAAGGCGAATCTCAGCCGTGAGGAGATGACGGACGAGATTATCGAAACGGTGGCTGACGAGGAGGGCGATGGGGCGGACGGTGATGGAGGCGGAGAAGACGGGGATGCCGATGAGACGGACGGTGAGAGTGAGGAGGGCGATGGCGATAGTGACGACGGTGATGGCGGTGAAGGCGGGAGTGATACCGAGTAAGTAATCGAACAACAGTGGTTGATGACCTGACTCGTTCAGCCGGAATACGCCCGAAAAGCGAAGCACTCGGTTCGGCAACTACGGGTGCGTACTGCCCACTGGCTGTCCGTATACGCCGGTACGGTAGACGGATTGGGTTGTCGACTACACTCGCTGCGATACTGGTCATTCTTGCCTGTGCTACGGTAGAGACTATACCAAATAACCCCGATTAATACCATCACAAAATACAGCTCAAGGAAGTAATTTCGAGCTTTAAATCCAGGGTACCCCTTCGGGTCTCGAATTCTTCAGAACTGCGCGCCACATACATATCGACCATTCAAGTCGTGAAAGCTTCTCCCCTCTTGCACTATGTGCTGCTTACAAGAGACGGTATGCCGGTCGATGCTGAATACCGAAGCCGGACTCCCATCTCCTGGTATCGAGGACAGCGTGGTCCCGTTGTGGACTACCGAGTTCCGGTGGAAATCCAACCCCAACCCGGAACTGGCCGGGAAACGTTCACGACGCTCGCACCCGAGTACCCCACACAGACCGGGTGAGAATCATGAGTGACACCACCGACCTCCGGACGCGGGTGACCGAGATACTCGAGACGGCCGATGCCCAGGCGGGGTCGCTGGTCGACGGCGACGATTCCCCGACTGGGTCGACGGTGACGGCGGCTGCGGCCGATGCCAGCGACCTGCTCGCGTCGACCGACCCGCGGGAGCTACTCGAGGCGATCGGTCTGGGGACGCTGCCGGATGGAACGGAGCCGGAGACGCTCCCGGAGGCGATCACACACGGCGACCCGGCGCACGTCGAGGATCTCGAGCGCCTGTTGCGGCTCGCACGGCTCGACGAGCGTTCGGATGCGGAGACGCTGGACGACGCGGTCGGTGAACTGCAGGCGGCGATTCATGCAGACGGCGACACCGACGGCGATGGCGACCGGAGCGAAGACACATCCGAGAGCGACGCTACAGCCGCTGCAGCTGACGACGCGGACGCTGCTGACGACACTGACACCGATACCGACAGCGACGCACTCGAGTTCATCGAAGACGAACTCGGGTCGGCGGTGGGCGAGCGATTGGCGTCGTTTACCGAGGATATCGAGGGGTTACAGGAGCGACTCGCTGCGGCCGGCGTCGATGTCGGTGTGGGAGACGATGATGGGGAGGACGGGGGCGACGAGAGCGACGGCGACGGGACTGGTGGTGACGATACCGATACCGATGACGGCCTTCTCGATCCGGATCTCAGTACGGATCTCGGTTCCGGTTCAGGCGACGAACGAACTTCGCGCGGCGTCGCCCGATACTCCACCGTCGCACCGCCACCGGGAGACCGCGCGGACATGAAGACGCCGACCCGGTTTTCGACGATGCCAAAACAGGACTGACCACCGGACGCGCTGTCGATACCGAATCCGGGTTCACCTCTTTCACCGAGGACCGCATACGGGCCGGTATGTACGACTCACTTCTCGTCGCGACGGACGGCAGCGACGCCGCAACGAGGGCCACCCGTCACGCCGTCTCCCTCGCAACCGAACTGGATGCGGCCGTGTACGGGCTCGCCGTTCTCGAATCGCGCACCGAGTACGACAACGCCATCGTCGACCCCGACGAACGCGAGCGCAAACGGAGCGCGGCGGCCGAGTCCGCGCTCGCTGAACTCGCGGACGAAGCGACTGCAGCCGGCGTGCCGGTCGAGACGGAGATTCGCTCTGGCGTGCCACACGAGGAGATTCTCGCGGTTGCGAGCGAGCGCGACGCGGGGGCGATCGTCGTGGGCGCTCGCGGGAGTTCAGAACTCAAACGGGCACTACTCGGAAGTACCGTGGATGCCGTCGTCCGCTTTGCGGATCGGCCGGTGCTCGTCGTTGAAGACGATGCCGAACCGGTTCGGTCGAACTAGTCGCGTCGCCGTCCGCCTTTCCGACGGAGGAACGTTTATTCCGTTGACCGACTTCGGTCCGAACGAGATATGGACGATCGGAACGGGTGGGGACGGAACCGTCCCGAGCCCACCGGGTCGCCACACGACCCGCCCACGTCGTTCGTCGAGCAAGCCACGGTTACGAACGCGGCCGACGATGAGCCACTCGACGCCCAGTTCGAGGATGCATGGCCCGCGTGCTGGGAGCGGGCTGCCGACCTGCTCTCGTGGGACGAGGCATACGACACTGTCCTCGATGACAGCAACGCGCCGTTCTACCGGTGGTTCACCGGCGGCGAACTCAACGCCTCGTACAACTGCATCGACCGGCATCTCGAGGCTGGCCGGAAGAACCACGCCGCAATCCGCTGGGAGGGAAAGCGCGGCGAGCGCGAGACCTACACCTACCAGGATCTCTTCGTCGCGGTCAACGAGTTCGCCGCAGCGCTCCGAGAGCTTGGGGTCGAGGCCGATGACGTGGTGACGATCTATCTGCCGATGATCCCGGAGTTGCCGATCGCGATGCTCGCCTGCGCTCGGATCGGCGCACCCCACAGCGTCGTCTTCGCGGGGCTCTCGGCCGATGCGCTCGCGACGCGGATGGACGCGGCCGACAGCGAGTATCTGGTTACCTGCGACGGCTACTACCGCCGCGGTGATGCGTTCAACCAGAAAAGCAAGGCGGACAACGCCCGACTCGCGGTCGAGCAGGACGTCGAGACGGTCGTCGTCGATCGCCTGGGCGAGGAGCTTCCACACGTCCTCGGCGACGACGAATGGGACTATCACGACCTCTGTGCGGAGTTTGCGGGTGCAAGCGTCGAGCCGGTTTCGCGAGACGCCGAGGACATGCTGTTCCTGATGTACACGTCGGGGACGACGGGCGATCCGAAAGGGGTCGTCCATTCGACCGGCGGCTATCTCGCACAGATCGCCTGGACCGCTCGATCCGTCCTCGACATCCAGCCGGCGGATACCTACTGGTGTGCGGCCGACATCGGCTGGATCACGGGTCACTCCTACATCGTCTACGGACCGCTCGCACTCGGGACGACGACGGTGATGTACGAGGGGACGCCGGACTATCCCGACCGGGATCGGCTCTGGGAGATCATCGACCGGAACGCGGTCGACATCTTCTATACCGCTCCGACGGCGGTTCGCGCGTTCATGAAGTGGGGGACGGAGTATCCCGACCGCCACGATCTCTCGTCGTTACGGCTCCTCGGGAGCGTCGGCGAACCGATCAGTCCGCGGCCCTGGCGCTGGTACTACGAACACATCGGCGACGGGGAGTGTCCGATCGTCGACACCTGGTGGCAGACCGAAACCGGGGCGATCATGGTCTCGACACTGCCGGGCGTCGATCCGATGAAACCCGGGGCTGCGGGACCGCCGCTCCCCGGAATCGAAGTCGCAGTCGTCGATGAAGACGGCAACGAGGTCGATCCCGGAAAGGCGGGCTATCTCACGATTCCCCGCCCGTGGCCCGCCATGGCGCGGACGCTGTACGACGGCGACGAGCGCTACCGAGCCGAGTACTGGGACCGATTCTCCGACCCCGACGCCGACGACTGGTGGTACTTCAGCGGCGATACCGCTTCCGTCGACGACGACGGCTACGTCACCGTGCTGGGGCGCGTCGACGACGTGATCAACGTCGCCAGCCAGCGCCTGAGCACGATGGAGATCGAGAGCGCAATCGCCGAGGTCGACGGCGTCGCCGAGACGGCCGTCGTCGGCCGATCGAGCGAGCGCCGCGGCACCGAAATCTACGCGTACGTCTCCGCCGCAGGCGACCCCAGTGACGGCCTCCGCGAGCGAATCCTCGAGAGCGTCGCGGATGCAATCGGACCGATCGCAACCCCCGAAGCGGTCGTCTTCACGCCCGAACTCCCGAAGACGCGTTCGGGCAAGATCATGCGCCGCCTCCTGGAGGACATCGCAAACGGCGAAGAACTGGGCGACACGAGCGCGCTCCGGAACCCGGAAATCGTCGGCGAAATCCAGAGCGAACGAGACCGATCCTGAGTTTCGCGATTTCAAATACAGCGAAATGGAATAAGGGGTCGAATCGCACTCGCTCCAGGTACTGCCTGAATACGGCGAGTATAGCCGATACAATTATATTCCTCTCAGCTCAAAGCGCGAAACATGACTGCGGAGGCAGCCGACACGGCCCCACTCTCGCCCCGCCAGTACGAGTTCATCCTCGACGCCGCGGAAACCTACCGGGAGGGACTCGTCGTGCGCTGCTGTGGCGAAGTCGGTCTCCGCCCGGCTGAACTCGCCGCGCTCACCGTCGGCGACATCGAGCAGGTGCGGATCGATCCGCCGCGATACGTGGTTCGCGTTCCCGCCGTCGGTGATCGGGAGGGGACCGGCCACACTGCGTACCTCCCGACGCGGGTCGAGCAGGAGGCGCGTCGGTACGCCCGGAGCAACGGGCTGGGAGCCGACGACCGGATTTTCGACGTGACGGCCCGGCGGTTGCAGATGCTCGTCGCCGAGGTGGCGACGCGGGCGAGCGAACGGTTCGATCAGCCGGCCCTCGCCGACGTTTCCTCGAGCGATCTGCGCCGATACTTCGCGCGCCGAGCGCTCGTCGACCGCGACATCAATCCGCGCGCCGTCAAGGCCGCCGGCGGCTGGCAGAGCTTCGAGACGCTCGAATCCTACTTCCCGACGCCGACCGATTCCGAACTCGTCGAGGCGTTCGACGCCGTCGAACGCCCGTCGTCACCGCGACTCGGAGCGTCGAACGCCCGCTCCGGACGACCGATGAGCGACGACAGCGTCGTCCGGTTACTGTTGGCCGCGAGCGACCGGTACGCCCTCGTCCGACTCGACGAGGAGGGGTACGTCGAACGGTGGAATCGGAGTGCCGCCGCCCTGTTCGGCTATCGGGCCGGCGAGATCGTCGGCACGCACGTCTCCGCCTTCTACACCGACGAGGCGGTCGAAGACGGCGTCCCCGAGCGGACGCTCGCGACCGCGCTGGAAGAGTCCGGCATCGAACAGGAAGGGTGGCGCGTTCACCGGGACGGCTCCCGCGTTCGTGCGACCGAAGTCGTCTCGCCGCTGCGCGACGAGCGGGGTCGACACGACGGCTACGCCGTCTTCGTCCGGGACATTTCGACCCACCACGACGAACTCGAGGCGGTCCGGTCGGAGCGTACCGCCCTCGAGCGCCGGGCAGCGGTTGCTCGCCGGTACCGGGCGGTGACACGGGGGCTACTCGATGCGAGCGACCACGAAGCGGTCGAAGCGGCGGCCTGTCGCGCGCTCGCGGACGGTCAGCCCTACGAGTTCAGTTGGATCGACCGGACGACGGCGACGGCCGAGAGCGACGGGTGGCGGACGACGAGCGGCGTCGATGCGGCGGTGATCGATCGCCTCGTGCCGGCAGAGTGGGGAATAGGCACCGGAGACGGAGACAGGGCTCCGGCTGACAGCGAGGAAGCGGAGTCAGGGGGGTCCGATTCCGACGCGCCGATCGCGACGACGGTCGTCGATCAATCCGTCGAGGAGTTCGCCGGCACTGAACTCGCCGGCGTCCCGCTGACCTACGGCGATACGACCTACGGCACGCTCGGCGTCGGGACGACCCGCGAGGACGCGTTTACGGAGGGTGAGCGACGGTGGCTTGCGACGATCGGTCGGCAGACCGGCTACGCGATCACCGCCGTTCGGCGGCGGAACCTGCTGCTCTCGGACCGCGTCGTCGAGGTCGACATCCGTTGCCAGGACGCGAGTTCGTTCTTCGTCGAGGCCTCCCGCCAGTGTGGCTGCCGGTTCGAACTCGATTCGCTGGTGCCGATCTCGGAGTCGACGCAGTTGTACTATCTTCGGCTCGCGGACGCGCCGCCCGCCGACGTGTTCGACCTGGCGGCGGCCGATCCGGGAATCGAAGACTGTCGCCTCCTAGAGACTGAACCGGACGGGTGGCGCATCGAAGTCGTCGTCGAGGGCTCGTCGCCGACGCGGACGCTGACCGAGTACGGCGTAACCGTTCGCGAGGCGGTTACCGCCGACGGAACGACGACGATCACGGCCGAGTGTGCGGCCGAGGCAGACCTGCGGACGATCCTCGAGGGGCTGCAGTCGGTGTTTCCGGAGTCATCGCTGATCGGCAAGCGCGAGGCCGAGCGAGCCGTTCAGACGGCCCGCGAGTTCAGGGAGGGACTCGAGGATCGATTGACCGACAGACAGGTTGCAGCGTTGCGAGCCGCGTACTTCGGGGGGTACTACGATTGGCCCAGGGAGAGCACGGCCGAGGAGGTGGCGGACGCGATGGGGATCTCCTCGCCGACGCTACACAATCATCTGCGAAAGGGCCAACACGAACTGTTGCG
Source organism: Natrialba asiatica DSM 12278 (assembly GCF_000337555.1). GTDB lineage: Archaea > Halobacteriota > Halobacteria > Halobacteriales > Natrialbaceae > Natrialba > Natrialba asiatica. Next base: position 168,385 of record NZ_AOIO01000030.1, read on the forward strand.
GACGTTCTTCGACGATCCGTCGGAAACCGAACGGCACGAGTGACCGCAGCAATCGACTAGGCTTCTAGGGTGGATCGGCTATCGGCCGGACAGCGCGGTTCAGACGGTGGTTACTCGTTCGATCGATTGGCGATTCTGGCCGCGTAATCTCGCCGGTTGTGGTCAGTTCGGGCGGCGACCGTAGCGACTCGTCCGCAAAACCGGCCGCGTTGGTTTGTACACCTAGAGGCTGGCTTTACTATGGCTGTCCCGCATTGATAGTTTGTATCATGTCACAGGAGGATGCCACGCTCGAGGCGCGGCTCGCGGAGCAGGAGGCGTTCGAACCGCCCGAGTCGTTCGTCGAGCAGGCTAACGTTACGGATCCGGGGATCTACGACGAGTTCGAGGAGAACTGGCCCGAGTGCTGGGAGCGGGCCGCCGATCTCCTCTCGTGGGACGAGTCGTACGATACCGTCCTCGACGACGGAAACGAACCGTTCTACGAGTGGTTCACCGGCGGCGAACTCAACGCCTCGTACAACTGCCTCGACCGGCACGTCGAGGACGGCGCGGCCGATCGCGAGGCGATCAAGTGGGAAGGCGAACTCGGGGAGACCCGCAGCTACACCTACGGCGAGTTGCTCGAGGAGGTAGAGACGTTCGCCGCGACGCTTCGCGGTCTCGGCGTCGAGGAAGACGACGTCGTCACGCTCTACCTGCCGATGATTCCGGAGTTGCCGATCGCGATGCTCGCCTGCGCCCGGCTCGGGGCACCCCACAGCGTCGTCTTCGCCGGCTTCTCCGCGGACGCGCTCGCGACGCGAATGAACTCGGCCGACAGCGAGTACCTGGTCACCTGCGACGGCTACTACCGCCGCGGGGACGCGCTCGATCACCTCTCGAAGACCAACGAGGGCCTCGAGGGCGTCGACCACGAGGTCTCCGACGTCGTCGTGGTCGACCGACTGGGCGACGACCTCGACCACTCGCTCGCCGACAACCAGCGCGACTACGACGAACTCGTCGCCGAGTACGACGGCGAGTCGGTCGAGCCCGTCTCGCGGGACGCCGAGGACATGCTGTTCCTGATGTACACCTCGGGAACGACGGGGCAGCCGAAGGGGGTGAAACACACGACCGGCGGCTACCTCGCCTACACGGCCTGGACCAGCCGCGCCGTGCTCGACCTCGAACCCGAGGACACCTACTGGTGTTCGGCCGACATCGGCTGGATCACGGGTCACTCCTACATCGTCTACGGGCCGCTCGCGCTCGGGACCACGTCGGTGATGTACGAGGGGACGCCGGACTATCCCGACAAGGACCGCCTCTGGGAGATCGTCGAACGCGAGGGCGTCGACGTCTTCTACACCGCGCCGACCGCGATCCGGGCGTTCATGAAGTGGGGCAGCGACTACCCCGAGCAACACGACCTCTCGTCGCTGCGCCTGCTCGGCACCGTCGGCGAACCGATCAACCCGCGCGCCTGGAAGTGGTACTACAAACACATCGGCGACGAGGAGTGCCCGATCGTCGACACCTGGTGGCAGACCGAAACCGGCGGGATGATGATCACGACGCTGCCGGGCGTCAACACCATGAAACCCGGCTCCGCGGGGCCGCCGCTGCCGGGCGTCGACGCCCGCGTCGTCGACGCACAAGGCGAGGAGGTCGACGCCGGCCAGGCCGGCTACGTCACCGTCAACAAACCGTGGCCCGGCATGCTCCGGACGCTGTACAACAACGACGAGCGGTTCCTCTCCGAGTACTGGCAGGAGTACTCCGACGAAGACGCCGACGAATGGGTCTACTTCCCCGAGGACGGGGCCAAGATCGACGACGACGGCTACATCACGATCCTCGGCCGCGTCGACGACGTGATTAACGTCTCCGGCCACCGCCTCGGCACGATGGAGATCGAATCCGCCGTCGTCGGCGTCGACGGCATCGCCGAAGCCGCCGTCGTCGGCGGCGACCACGAGGTCAAAGGCGAAGCCGTCTACGTCTACGCCATTCCCGAGGACGACTACGAGGGCGACGCTGAACTCGAAGAACGGGCTATGGACGCAGTGCTCGACTCCATCGGCCCCATCGCGAAACCCGAAGACGTGGTCTTCACGCCCGAACTCCCGAAGACGCGTTCGGGCAAGATCATGCGCCGACTCTTGGAAGACATCGCGAGCGGAAACGAACTCGGAAATACGTCGACGCTTCGGAACCCCGAGGTCGTCGACGACATCGCAGCGCAGGTCGAAACGGACTGAATCAGTTCGTTTCCACCGATTCATTCGGACTGAAACAAGACGCAGACGCGACACGACACAGATACCCATGCCAGATGAAAACACTCATGACGCGAGGAACGGGAGTAAAGACATTGCGACTGACGGGGGGATGACCGACGTCGAGCGCGAACAGCAGATCGACTATATGGACGTCGAAATCAACTTGTTGAAGCCGGCGACCCCATTTATGCGGGATCATCTCCGCATCATATGGATTGGCTTCACGATTTGGGTCCTGACGACATTTGCCCCGATTACGGCGACGCGTCTCGCACCCGAGATTATGACGACGCAGATACCGGTAATCGGCTTTCCGTTGCACTACTTCCTGCTTGCGGTCGTCGGACCGGGGGCGGCACTCGTCCTCTCGGTCTGGTACGCGCGAAAGCGCGATCAGATCGACGAAAAGTACGGCATCTCACAGGACGTTGCCGAACCGGAGATGACCGAGACCGTTGCGGACGACGCGGCCGCGGCTGATGGGGGGATCGGCGAATGAGTGGCAGTATCCCGCTGCTGGCGGATTCTGCGGTCGGTGCACTACAGACGGTTCCGCTGCAATCGGACGAAGCGTTGCTTCCGGAAGGGCTCGATATTTCGTTCAAGCTGGTGCCATCGATCATCGTCATCGGCATGATGCTGTTGTTCATCGTGGCCGGCTTCATGTTCAAGGCCGCGAACACGGACGATATGTGGGTCGCCGGCCGTTCGATCGGGAATATCGAGAACGGAATGGCGATCGGGGCCAACTGGATGTCGGCCGCGACGTATCTCGGGGTGGCGGCTACCGTCGCCGTCTCGGGCGTCTACGGCCTGGCGTTCGTCGTCGGCTGGACGACCGGCTACTTCGTCCTGCTGATCTTCATGGCCGCCCAGATGCGGCGGTTCGGAAAGTACACCGCGCCGGACTTCGTCGGCGACCGATTCAACTCCGATACGGCACGCGCGCTCGCAGCCGTCACCACGTTCCTGATCGGGTTCGTCTACGCGCTCGGGCAGGCCCGCGGGATGGGGCTCGTCGGAATGTACATTCTCGGCGACTGGTCGGAGATCACCGGCGGCGTGCTGACCGGCTACCAGACGATGATGGTGATCTTCATGGTCATCACCGTCGCGTACCTGTCGCTGTCGGGGATGCTCGGCGCGACCAAAAACATGGTCCTGCAGTACGTCATCCTCATCAGCGCGTTCCTGCTCGGACTGCTGGTTACCGGCTGGTCTGCCGGGTTCTCCACGCTGTTACCGCAGCTCGAGTACGGCATGATGATCGACAGCCTCTCAAGCGAGTTCTCCGAACCGTTTGCGGAGGGGAGCTACTACCTGTGGATCGCGACGTGTTTCAGCCTCGTCTTCGGCACGTGCGGGCTCCCGCACGTGCTGGTCCGGTTCTACACGGTCGAGAACGAACGGGTCGCCCGCTGGTCGTGTACCTGGGGGCTGTTCTTCATCGCGCTGCTGTACCTGAGCGCACCCGCCTTCGCCGCGTTCGGAACCGCGCTGTACGGTGACCAGATCGGTCCCGTCTACGGCGATCCGGGCATGACCGGCGCGGCCGGCGACGTGCTCGTCGTGTTGGCGACCCAGCTGGCGGGATTACCCGAGTGGTTCGTCGGCTTCGTCGCCGCCGGCGGTATCGCCGCAGCAGTCGCGACGACGGCCGGGTTGTTCATCGCCGCCTCGTCGGCGATCTCCCACGACATCTACGCGAACATCATCAACGAGGACGCGACCCAGCGCCAGCAGGTCCTCGTCGGTCGCTTGAGCATCATCCTGATCGGGGCGCTCACGATCATCTTCGCGCTTGACCCGTCGGCATCGATCGCCGCGCTGGTCTCGTTCGCGTTCTCGCTGGCCGCCATCGTGCTGTTCCCGATGTTCTTCCTCGGTCTCTGGTGGGAGAACACCAACCGACCGGGCGCGCTCGCCGGGATGATCTCCGGCCTGATCATCTGGCTCATCCCGATGTTCAACGAGGGCCACTTCGGCTCCGGCTGGGGTATCGAGGCGCTTACGACCTGGATGCCGGCTATCGGCTCGGCGCTCATCGGCACGCCGATCGTGTTCGCGATCACGATCGTCGTCTCGCTCGCGACCACCGAACCGCCGCTCGAGACCAAACAGATGGTCCGGCAGTGTCACAGCCCCGAACCGATGCCGAGCGACAAGACCGCGGCGGACATCGTCGCCGAAAAGAACGGCAATGCTAACGCGCCCGCGGACGACTGATCATGTACGAGCGTATACTCGTTCCGACCGACGGGAGCACGGTCGCACAGGCGGCGGTTGAACAGGCGATCGATATCGCCACGCAGTACGACGCGGAGGTTCACTCGCTGTTCGTCGCCGACACCGACGCGATCGCCTACGGACTCGGCACCGAACAGGTCGACCGCATTCGACAGGGCGAGTTCAGGGAGATGACGGAGTTGCGCGAGGACGCCGAGGCGGCGACCGGCTACGTCACGGACGCGGCCGAAGCGGCCGGGCTGACCGCTTACGAGCGCCACGCCGGCGGCCAGCCACATCGAATGATCGCGGACTACGCCGAGGACAACGACATCGACCTGATCGTGATCGGGAGCCACGGCCGGTCGGGCGTCCGACGAGCATTGCTCGGTAGCGTTACCGAACGCGTGCTCCGCTCGACGCACGTTCCCGTGCTGGTCGTCGACCACGTCGAGGACGACTGAATCGGACACACGACAGCAGTCAATCGATCACACACTATTTCGACATGATACGCACAGCAGTCATCCAGTCGAGAGGAGTCCGCTCATGAGCGTCGCCGATCGGCTGCGCGAACACGTCACGGAGAACGGGACCGGAATGGTCTACGACCTGCTGTTCGCCGTCGTCTGGGTCGGACTCGTGAGCTTCCTCTTCGAGTTCGTCTTCCTGGACGCGCCCACGTGGGCATACTACATGTTCATGCTCTCGGGTGTCATCGCCTACTACGGGTTTTTCTTCTCGCTCGAGCAGGCCAAACGGCAGTGACGCGGGCCTGCCCGAGCGCGACGGCGCGTCTCAGTCGTCCGCTCGAGCCGCGAGCCCTCGTTGTCTCACCCGGAAACACAGCAGCGCAACGCCGGCGAAAATGATCGGCGTCGCCAGATCCGACGGCGATCCGGAGAGAGCCGGTTGGACGCTCATTCCGGCCATCACGGCGAACAACAGCGCCAGCAGACCGGCAATCGGAACGACGAAACCGCCCGTGATCGACGACCACCGCTCGTCGTTCGGTTCGTTGGGCATACCGTCTACTAGTCGCGTGCTAACTAATATCGATCGCTTCGGATCGCGTTAGGGGTCCCAGTACTCCGTTTCGTCGTCGATTCGGTAGTAGCCGTGAAACGACCGCTCGCCCCGTCCACCCGGCGGCGAACCGACGAAGACGCCGAATTTGTTCATCTCGGGGTATACCGTCACGTCAGGCTCGTTCATCGTCGACAGTGCCAGATAGCGAAGCGGGTCGTCGCCATCGTTGACGACGCGGTGGCCGCCCCGTTCGTCGGCCGGAAGCGTCACGTAATCGCCCGCGGTCAGCGATTGTTCGCCGTCGGTACAGCGGAGTCGTCCCGCTCCTGCCAGCACGTACAACGCCTCCTCGTTCGCCGTGTGATAGTGGTAGGGCCACGAGCGCATTCCCGGCGGCAGTTCGTAGAGGCTACAGCCGAGTTCACTCGCGCCGACGGCGTTCGAGAGTTCTTTTCGCCGGAAGGCCGTGGCTCCGTGATCGTACTCGTCCCACTCGAGCGCGGCGTCGTTGATTTTGTCCATGCGCGTGTATCGCCATCGAGTCTCAAAGTAGTTCACCGACGATCGCTGGCCGTGCACGGGCCGATTCGAAAGCGAAACCCCCTAACCCGGTCCGGAACTGCATACNGCATACGAGCATGCACGACGACGCTTCGAACGGCCCGGGGGTCGCCGTCCTCCGACTCGGCCACCGTCCCGGCCGGGACGACCGAATGACGACCCACGTGGGATTGACCGCCCGCGCGCTCGGTGCCGACCGCGTCTGGTTCTCCGACAACGCCGGCCAGTCGAAAGAAACCGTCGACGACATCACGGACCGCTTCGGCGGCCCTTTCACGGCCGAACTGACGGATTCACCCCACTCCCTACTCCGCAACTGGGAGGGGCAAGTCGTCCACCTCACGATGTACGGCCAACGCGTCCAAGATGTCGAGGGCGATATCCGCGAGGCCCACCGGGACGACGGCGAGCCGCTACTCCTCGTCGTCGGCTCCGAAAAGGTCTCGTTCGATGTCTACGAAGAAGCCGACTGGAACGTCGGCGTCACCAACCAGCCCCACTCCGAAGTCGCCGGCCTGGCGGTCTTTCTCGACCGACTGTCCGAGGGCGCTGAACTCGAGCGCGAGTGGGTGGACGCCGATCGGACGGTCATCCCGATGGAGACCGGCAAGCGGGTCGAATCGGTGCCAACAGACGACGGTCCCGACACCTCCGCGTCGTAGCGATGCGTTCCGGCGAGCGACGAGCGGTCGAGCGCGACAGCGACCAGTTACTGCCACCAGTACGTCGGCGTGAGGATGATCAGCACCGACAGGATCTCCAATCGACCGATCCACATCAGGAAGACCATGTACAGTTTCGCCGTATTCGAGAACGGGAGATAATTATTCATCGGGCCGACCGTCCCGAATCCCGGACCGATGTTTCCGAGCGTCGCCATCGTCGTGCTCATCGCCTCTAGCGTCGAGAGCGACGGGCCGGCCCGGAGCGAATCGAAATAGAGCAATACCGTGGAGACCGCGAACAGGACGAGAAACAGGAACGTGAACGCGAGGAGTCCGCGGATCGTCTCCTCGTCGAGGACCTCGGTCGAGGTACGGATCGGAACGACCGCATCAGGGTGAACGGTCGTGTAGAGTTCACGACGAACGAAGCGCTGGATCACGTACCACCGGATGATCTTTATCGATCCGGCGGCGGATCCGACCGATCCTCCGAAAAACATCATAAACAGGAGCACGGTCTGTGTTGCGGGGCTCCACGCGTTGAAATCGAGACTGGCGTACCCGGTCGTCGTGATGAACGACAGCGATTGAAAGAGCGCGTGTCTGGCCGCCGACTCGAACTCGCCGGTGAGCGATCCGACGGGGACCGCGACCTCCGTGACCCCGGCACCGGTGACCAGAAGCAAAAAGAGGACGCCACCGGCGACGGTAACCGTGCTCACGTAGGACCTGAACTCCGTGTTTTCGACGAGGCGTCCCGGCTTCCCGTGGAACGCGTACCAAAAGAGGGCGAAGTTCGTCCCCGCGATGAGCATAAACGGCATGATCGTCCACTGTATTACCGGGCTGAACGCTTCGATACTCCGCGCCTCGGGCGAAAATCCGCCCGTTGGCATCGTGGTGATGGCGTGAGCGACCGCATTGTAGAACGTCATTTCGGGGGCGAATCCGGCGAGATTCCACCCGTAATAGAGGGCGATCGCGAGCACCGTAAATCCGATATAGATCTTCCACAGCGCCCGTGCGGTCTCTTGAATGCCGGGCGTCAACTTCTCGATGCTGAATCCGGGTGCCTCCTCTTCCATCACTTGCGCCCCGCCGACCGAAAGTTGGGGCAGAATTGCGACCATTAGAACGATGATTCCCAAGCCGCCGAGCCACTGGGTAAACTGCCGCCACAGCAACACCGAGCGGGAATGCGTTTCGAACGAAATATCGGCGAGTACCGTCGCGCCGGTCGTCGTGAAGCCGCTCATGCTTTCGAAAAGGGCATCGACGGGATGACCGATCGTCCCCTGGCCGGCAACGAGATAGGGAATCATCCCCAGTATCGGAACGGCGAGCCACGTGAGCGCCACGAACAGGAACCCCTCACGGTGGCCGAGTTTCGGCTCCGGATGCAGTCGTTCGAGAAGGGTCCCCGCGACGATCGCTATCACGATCGTGATGGCGAACGGGAGCACGCGTTCCCCATAGATGAGCGCAGTGACAAGGGGTGCGAGAAGCGGAATGGTCATGTACTTCAGCACCGTTCCGACCAGGCTCACCGAAATACCGTACTCGACGCGAAGACCCATCGGTATCCCTCTGCATTCCGCTAGGTAATCATACTTGTGCGCGCTAATCGTTGTGGCCGGATTGCGTTCGTAACAAATCTCGCTCCGACATCGCCTATCAACGGGCTCGTCGACCCCCCAAAGCGCCAGTCACTTCGGTACACCCCTCGTCGACGCGGCCCGAGCCTGCTTCTTCCCAGCCAACCTATTTGTGTCCGTTCGGTGGTACGTACCCTATGGGCGACACGACGACGTACGAAGACGAAATGTCACGGGAAGCGGCCGCCGACCGACTGCGAGCCATCGCCGCTGAACTCGAGGACGACGGCGCTGCAGACATCCAGGTCGGAAACAAACGCCTGGCGCTCTCACCGGGAGACCCGATCGAATACGCAATCGAGGTCGAAGAGCGCTCGCCGATGCTCGGTGGGGAGCGCGAGGAGATCACGGTCACGCTCGGCTGGAAGGAAGCCACCCCACAGGAAGAACAGAACTCCGATCGTAGCCGGGACCAGGATCCAGACACCGGCCAAGAGCGCGCACAGAACGACCGAAGCGGGGAATCCGAGACTCAGAGCGAGCAAGACGACAGCCTGCTCTAAGCCGGCGACGCGCTGGGATCGATACCGCCACCGAATTCAGGCGTCGTCGCTCAAAAGACTTAATTGCCACATGGCGTTACGGATAGGTAATGGCTTTTGAGGACCTGCTCGAGGATCCAGTCATCCAGAAGTACTTGCACGAGCTGGTCGGTCCCAAGGGGATGCCCGTCGCGGCGGCACCGCCGGACGGGGAAGTGACCGACGAGGAGCTTGCAGAGGATCTAGATCTCGAGTTGAACGACGTGCGGCGTGCGCTGTTTATCCTGTACGAGAACGATCTCGCCAGCTACCGCCGGCTGCGCGACGAGGACTCGGGCTGGCTCACCTACCTGTGGACCTTCGAGTACGACAACATCCCCGAAAACCTCGAATCGGAGATGTATCGACTCCACGAGGCCTTAGAACAGCGCCAGGAGTACGAACGCAACCACGAGTTCTACCTCTGTGAAATCTGCTCGATCCGATTCGAGTTCGGCGAGGCCATGGACTTCGGCTTCGAGTGTCCCGAGTGTGGCTCGCCGCTCGAATCGATGGACAACGACCGGCTCGTGACGGCGATGGAAGACCGCCTCACGGCGCTGGAGGACGAACTCAATATCGATACCGACGTGGATGTGGACGCCTGATCGATAGTAATGGTCGTACTCGCAACCAAACTGTACGTCGAGGGCGACGCCCGCGAACGTGCACTCGATTCGCTGCGGTCGCTGGTCGGGAACGAAATCGGCGACCTCGAAGTCGAGTTCGAACTCGGGGTGCGCCACGACGACTTTCCCTCGGTGACCATCGAGGGCGACGACGCGACCGTCGCGCGAAACGTGCTCCGCGAGGAGTTCGGCGAAATCGTCCCCGATCTCGAGGCCGGCGAGACCTACGCCGGCACGCTCGAATCCTGGGACGAGGACGGACTCGTCCTCGATGCCGGCCAGCCGGTCCGGATTCCGGCGGCCGAACTCGGGCTGGGCCCCGGCTCGCCGACGCAGATCCGCGATCGGTACGGGCTGGTTCAACACATGCCGATGCGGTTCGTCTACGGCGGTAGCGGCGGTGGTGGCGAGCCTGAGGCCGGAACCGAAACCACCTCGCGGCTCGCAGACGACGAACGCGACCGCCTCTATGAATGGAGCCGCGGGGACGGTCGGCTCAACGTCAACAGCGCGACCCGCGCGGAGGTTCGCGCCACGCTCAACCGCGCGGGCCACGCCCACGACTACGTCACGATCGAACGGCTCGGGCTCCTCGAACAGAGCGTCATCTGCACCGAGAACACGGACCCGCCCGGGTTGCTCGCGAGCATCGGTGAGTACCTCCCGGCCGAACTGCGATGCGTCGTCCCCTAACATGAACCGCCGGCTCGTTCTCGCCTCGGTCGCAGTCGTCCTCCTCGTCGGCCTGGCCGGGTGTTCGGCCTTCGGTGGCGGCATCTCCGACGACGAACTCGACCGCAACCAGTCCTACGACGATCTCCGCGACGCCGATTCCGACGTGACCATCGACATCGAAGGCGGCAACCTCATCAGCAACGGCGAGTTCCGCGCCGTCTACGATCTAAACGACACCGACGAACTCTCGCTGTACCGATCGTCGTTCTACCAGGAGGAACCGCTCGACATCCACAGCGTCCGCTACTGGTATCCGAACGGCACCGAGGTGACGGGATCCGAACTCGAAATCGACCAGGGTCAGTCCAGTACTACTGTCCAGGTACCGGACGGCAACGGAACGCTTGCGCTGTCGGGGCAGGCCGGGAGTAACACGTTCCAGTTGCCCGCGTACGTTTCGGGATCCTACGAGGTTACCGTGCCGGAGGGCCACCGCACGTCGAACTTCCTCCTCGGAAACGCCAGACCGGGCGGCTACGATCGAGAGGTCGTCGACGACCGAGAGCGACTCACCTGGGACCAACTCGACGGTACGATCTCGCTTCGCTACTATCAGACGGGCAATATCCCGCTGTTCCTCGGGCTCGTCGGCCTGGTCGTCGTGATCGGCTCCATCGGGATCGCCTACTACTACCGGCAGGTCAAGCAACTCCAACGGGAGCGCGAGGAGTTAGGACTCGATGTCGAACTCGAAGACGACGACAACGACGGCCCGCCGCCAGGACTCCGGTAACGGTCACACGCGGCGAAGCTACACGCGGTTCGCTATTCGAGAGACCGGTTCGAGTTAGCCGTGAATCGCTTCCTCGTCGAGCAGGACGACCTCTGTTCCATCGTCGTCCCCGTCCGCGCTGAACTCGATCCGGCCGGTAACGAATCGGGTACTCGTTCGCGTCGGTTCGAGTTCAGTGCGAGGGACGGTTTTCGTGACGTCCACATCGTCGACGAGCCAGCCGTAGTGTCGCCCGTCGGCGTCGGTGTCGGTGAACACGAGAAGAAGCGGCTCCGGGAGTTCGGAGACGGGGCGATGTGTCGATTCGAAGATGCGGTGGAGATCGACGACGCGAACTCGTTCACCGGAAACGGCGACGCTGCCGGCGTTCCACGGATCGGCGGTTGCGTCAAGGCCGTCGGTATCCGCGATACTGAGAACGGAGGCAACGGCGTCGGCGCGGACGCAGTAGCGGGTGTCGCCGAGGGCGAAGGTGAGAACGCGGAGTTGGTCGGAATCGCTGGAGGACGCTGTGTCGACCGTGGGGTCGTCTGCAGCCGACGTCATAGTGATGTGTGACCTTCGAGGGTGGTGCCAAGTACTTTGTGCAGTTCGAAAGAAGGACCGGCGACGGCGACGGCGAGTCACAGTCGATGGCGGGGTGAAGTATCGGTGACCCGAGGCGGGTCAGCAAGTCAGCAAAGCTGACATCCACAGGAGTCAACGTTTTACCACTGGACTGGAATACACCAACAGGAACATGGCCCCGGATCTGCCCGAGAAACTGCTTGGAATCGACATCGACGATGCAGACGCCCGTTCACGCCAGTCGACGATCGATCAGGAGGAAGAAGAAGACCGTGTTCGGGTCGTCGGGTTCGGGGTCGGTGGCTACCGGCTCGCCGTTCCCGTCGCCGACGTGCGGACGACGACCGACCGGCCGGACGACCTGACAAGCGTCCCGCGTACCCCCGAGGCGATCGCGGGCATCACGGATCTTCGGGGCGAGATCACGGCCGTAATCGACCCCACCGTGCACTTCCCGCCGAAAACAGCGGACGCCTCGGCCTCGAAAGCGGCTTCCGATGCCATCGAAGAGCAAAACGCGCCCCACTCGCCGTCCGAAACGGCCGCGCTCACCGCCGAGCGGGAACAACTCCTCGTCTTCGACCGCGGCTCGGACGACCAGTCCGCTGCGATTCGCGTCGAGCAGGTCTACGGCGTCGATGCCGTCCCCGAAAGTAACGTCTTCGACTTGACCACCATCGACGACAGCGACCTCTCCGGTGACGCGCTCGAACACCCGCTCGTCAGCAAACTCGTCACGAAAGAACGACCGGAACGACGCGGCGACCGAACGCGGGGTTCGGGACCGACAGCAGCCAACGCGGACAGCGTGGGAGCGAGCAATGCAGCCGTCATCGAATCCGCCGACGAGTTCAGCGCCGAGGGTGACGCCGCCGTCGACTCTGCGCTGGAATCACCGACGGCCGCCAGCGCGGATCGCGCCGAAGACGAACGCGAGGCCGATCCGCGGACGATCATCGAGGTGACGCCGGTCATCGACGTCGAGAAACTCCTGCTCGCCTCCGGCTCGATCGAGCCCTCGTCGGCTGAACTCGAGTCCTGACCCGAGAGCGGCGTCGGATCGGTATCGACACTTATCACGTCTGATAATCGGGAGACAGCATTTATGGTAGTTGTATCGCTACCGGACTGTGGTGTACTAGTGAATGTCGACAGGGGTGCTCATCGTAGACGACTCACATTTTATGCGGAATTTACTGCGACAGATCCTGGAACAGGATCACCGCATCATCGGGGAGGCGTCAAACGGTGCTGAAGCGGTCAAGCTGTACAAAGAACACGATCCCGACATCGTGATGATGGACATCGTGATGCCCAAGTGCAACGGGATCAAGGCGACGGCGGCGATCAAGAAGATCGATCCCGACGCTCGCGCATCATGTGTACGAGTGTCGGGCAGCGAGAGAAGATGAAACTCGCCGTCAAGGCCGGCGCTGACGGCTACGTCACGAAACCGTTCGAGGAGCCAAGCGTCAGGAAGGCGCTGACAGACGTTATTGCGGCATGACGCGGGTACTCGTTGTCGACGACTCGAGATTCATGCGAACAGTCATCGGCAACGCGCTCACCGAGGCCGGCTACGAGGTCGAAACGGCGACGAACGGTGTCGAAGCGGTCGAAACCGTCACGTCGTTCGATCCGGCCGTCGTGACGATGGACGTCGAAATGCCCGAGCTGGGCGGTATCGAGGCCGTGGAACGAATCATGGCCGATAATCCGACGCTGATTCTCATGCTCAGCGCCTACACCAGCGAGGGCACCGACGCGACGCTCGACGCTCTCGAACGCGGGGCGATCGACTTCCTGCACAAGCCCGACGGCTCGGGATCGCGAAACATCGGCCACCTCGCCGATGATGTCGTCGCGAAGGTCGACGAACTCGCGGCCGCCGACGTGTCGTCACTCGCACTCGCCCGTGCTGCGGCGAGTGCACACGCGACATCGACGCACGTCGCCGACGCGCCGTCCCGATCCGCGACGCCGGCGGGGACAACCGCGAGCACGAGCGTCAGCTCGGCAACCTCGTCGGTGAACTCGTCTCCGGCAGGCCCCGAGACGCCGTCACCGCCGGCGACCGCAACGCCGGTGACTGACCGCGCTCGAGCCGACACGGACGAGTTCAGCGCGACCGATGCGCCGGTTATCGTTATCGGTGCCTCGACCGGCGGCCCGAAGATCGTCGAACGACTGTTCGCTCGGTTGCCGCTCGCGCTCGAGGCGACGGTCGTCGTCGTCCAGCACATGCCGCCCGAGTTCACCGACCGGTTCGCGGCGCGACTCGACGCGCACAGCGAGTACGCGGTCCGCGAGGCGACGGACGGTGCACGGATCGGACCCGGCGAGGCGGTTGTCGCCGCGGGTGGCTACCATCTGCAGGTGGTGGATAGCGAGCGTGAATTGGGACCCGATCCCGCTCACGACCTCGACCTCGACCCCGGCCCCGAAACTTCGGGCGCGGGCCAAACACACTCGCAGTCGCTTCGGGTCGCACTCGACGATGGCGAGCGTCGCCACGGACTGCGGCCGGCGATCGACGTGTCGATGGAGACCGCCGCCGAGCAGGTCACGGGGCCGCTCTGTGGCGTCGTGCTAACGGGAATGGGAAGCGACGGAGCGGCCGGAATCGAAGCGATCCAGGGCGCTGGTGGCTACACCATCGCCCAGAACGAGGCGACGAGCCCGGTCTTTGGGATCCCCTGTCAGGCGATCGAAACGGGATGCGTCGATACGGTCGTTCCCGACACGGAAGTCGTACCGACGATCCTGGAGACGTTTACGGCCGCTGACGCCGGCAACGGCGGCGAGGGTGAGACCGATGACTGACTACTGGAGCGATTTCGTTCGCGAGAGCGAAGACCGTATTACCGAACTGAACAACGCGTTGCTGACCTTAGAGCGCAATCCGGACGACGAAGCAGCGATGGACAAGATCTTCCGGATCGCGCACACGCTCAAGGGCAACTGCGGCGCTGCGGGGCTCGAATCCGCAAGTAACCTCGCACACGCAATCGAGGACGTTCTCGATGCCGTTCGCCGGAACCGGCTGACGGTCTCGCCGGAACTGATGGACGCCATCTTCGACGCCGTCGACGAACTCGAACGGATGGTCGAGGAGGTCGCCCTCGAGGGCGAGATCGAAACCGATCCCTCGGCGACGATCGACTCCCTCCGGGCACAACTCGAACCAACCGCGGAAACGGACGGTCTTTCCTCACCCTCGACGGCTGAAATCGAGCGCATTCTCTCACACTTCGAGCCCCCGGCGGACGACAACCACAGCGCCTACCTCGCGCGAATCGAGGTGGCTGACGATGGAGCGAAAGATGATCACGAAGAGATCGACAACGGCATTCTGGTCGTCGAAGCGCTAATCGACGCGTTCGATCTGATCGGGACCGATCCCGATCGATCGACCATCGCGGACGGCGCTTACGGCACGACCTTCGACGCCGTCTTCGGCAGTGCAGTCGGCAAGGGCGCGATCGCCTCCGGACTCGATCCCGTCGGCGAAGTCGCCGACTTCGAACTCGTCGACGTAACGACGCAGTTCGAGGATCTCGTCGCCGACAGAGAGGAGACAGCCGACACAACGACCGCCGAACCCGGCAGCCAACTCAGCGCCGACGAGGCACAGGAACTCGAAGTCGACGACCTTCTCGACGAGTTCACCGAGTTCGACGACTTAGACGAGAAAGTCGAGGAAGTCGACGATAGCGACCTCGACGTCTTCGACGACATGGGCGATGCGGGCGCGTTCGACGATTTGCTTGCAGACGCCGACGCGGATGTCGACGATCTCGACCTCGGGAGTCCGGCACCATCGGAGCCATCTGCAACGGCAGATGCGGGCGTAAGTACGGGCGCAGACCCAGAGCCAGCCAACGGGAGCACCGAAACCGACGCCTCCGACACCGCTGACGATTCGACGACGGCGACCGAGACGGAGCAGGCCTCGGCGACGGCTGCCCCCGACGAAAGCGACGACGTCGACGACGCGGAGGCCGTCTTCGCAGAACTCAAAGACGAGGTCGACACCGTCGGCTTCGACGAACTCCAGGAGGAACTCGCCGAACTCGAGTTCGACGAGTTCGACCAGGAGGACGAGGTCGGCATGGACGAACTCCTCGGTGATGCGGCCGACGCGGATGAGCCCTTCCTCGCCGGTGACTCCCTGAACGCGGACGAAGTCGAGTCCGTGTCCGATGCTGAACTCGATGAGTTGGTGGTCGCCGACGACGCGTCGGTATCTGCGGACGATGACGGTGGTGAGACGCTGGCGTCCGATGCTGTCGGTGAGGAGTCTGCTGGTACAGACGAGCCAGCCGATGCGCAGGAACGCGAGACTGATGCTGGTGGGGTTGCCGAGTCCGCATCTGCATCTGGATCCGCAGCCACATCCGGGTCTGCGTCCGAATGTGATGCTGAATCTGACCCCGAGACCGACGCTGCGGACGGACTGGCCGAATCGGCCGAGTCGACCGAATCTCCCGAGGAGGCGGCCGAATCGGTTGCTGACGATACGTTCGAGTTCGATTCAGAAACGTCCGTCGAGACGGATGGTGCGGACGACACCGCACCCGAAACAGCATCCGCGTTCGAGTTCGAGTCGGATGCCGAGTCTACAGCGGCCACGACGCAGGAGTCAGCGACGGAATCGGAGACGACGGCCGAGACCGACACCGATCCGCTCAATGGATCGTCGATCGACGATAGTGAGACTGCGGCGTGGTTCGACGAGACGGACGAGGCGGACGAGACGGTCGAGCCAGATGAGGCGGCATCACCCGCCACTGACGATCCCGGTGTCGACGCTGACAATGCGTCCGCGGTCGATGCCGAATCAGCGGATCGTACCCAGAAATCGGACGCTGGTATCGAGTCGAACGCTGAGGGCGATACTGGAGAGTTCAGTGAGGCCGATCGTGGCGGTGAACTCGAGTCTGACTCGACGGTGTCGACGCCGACCGATGACTCAACCGATGAGACTGTGGCAAGCGAGGAGGACGAGCGGATCGAGTCGGGAGTTGAAACAGCGGCGACCGAGGCAGACGATACGGCCGACACAACCGCTACAACTGGTTTCGACGCCGAGGATAGCGATGCCTCAGCGTTCGACGAGTCGGAACCAGTTGCCGAGGCGTCCGGGTTTGATTCGCAGTCGGGATCGACGACTCCCGAGTTCGAACCCGCGGACGCCGACTCCGACACCACCGATATCGAGAGCGGCAGTGACGAGGAGGCCGGTGGAGACGACGAGTTCAGCGAAGTCGAGACGGACTTCGACCCAGCAGTCACCGACGATGACGTCGCGTTCGACGATATCGACCGAGCGGACGCCGCCGATGCCGAGGCGTTCACGAGTGGCCTCGATACAGAAGTCGACGACCATTCGTCGACTTCGAGAACAGAAACGCCAGCCGAATCGGCACTCGGGAGTGACTCCGCAACGGACGACCTGGACGGATTCGATGGCTTCGACGACGACGCGTTCGCGGACCTCGACGAGTCACTCGAGAGCGAGCCACAGACGTTCGAATCCGACTTCGATTCAGCCGCCGCTGTCGGGACCGATTCCGGGTTCGAGACGACTCCCGAATCGAGCGCAGACGGTTCGGACGGTGGTGCTGTATCCAGCGGAGAATCCTCCGCGACGGATTCGCCACGCATCGACGAACCGAACCTCGAGATCCCCGAGATCACCGTCCCCGAAACGGTCGAGCGGCCGGACACGGACCGGGAGACCGACGAAATCCAGTCCGTCCGGGTCGATGTCGAGCAGATCGACGAACTGCTCACGCTCGTCGAGGGACTGGTGACGAGTCGCGTCAGACTCCGCCACGAGGTCGAATCCGGCCAGTTCGGCCAGTCCGTCGCCGACGCCGGTGCGATAACCGACGAACTCGACGATCTCGAGGACCTGACGACGGATCTTCAGGAGACGGTGATGGACGTTCGACTCGTTCCGCTGCGGACGGTCGCGAACCGACTGCCGCGCGTCGTGCGCGATATCGCCCGCGATCAGGGCAAGACCGTCGCCTTCGAGATGAGCGGCGAGGACGTTGAACTCGACCGGAGCATTCTCGACCGGCTTCGAGATCCGTTGATCCATCTCGTCCGAAACGCGGTGGATCACGGGATCGAATCCCCCGAAGAACGGGACGCCGCTGACAAGCCGGAAGAGGGGACCGTCGAGGTTTCGGCGTCTCGCTCGCGGGATCGAGTGGTGATCACGGTGTCGGACGACGGCAGTGGTCTCGATCCCGAACGACTTCGCTCCGAAGCGATCGAAGAAGGCGTCCTCTCTGCGGATGACGCCGCGGAACTGGACGACGAGTCGGTCGCAGATCTCGTCTTCCATCCTGGCTTCTCGACGACCGAGGAGGTCACGGATGTCAGTGGCCGCGGCGTCGGCATGGACGTCGTTAAGCGGACGATTGAAGATCTCGATGGGTCCGTTTCGATCGAGACCGACCCGAGTGAGGGAACGACCGTGACGATGTCGGTTCCCGTGTCGATCGCGATCGACGACGTGCTATTCGTCGAAAGCGGCGGCGAAGAGTTCGGCATTCCGACGAAGGCGGTTTCGGATATCGTTCCGGTCGAGTTGGTCGAGGAAGTCGATGGTGAGGCGGTCTTGCTGGATAGTGCTGGAAGTAGTGAGTCGGACCGTGGTGTCGAGGTCGAATCCGGGGCTGGGGACGGGGCTGTAGAGGCCGACGGAGATGATGTTGGTAGCAATGATGATACTGATGCGACAGCCACCGACGATGACGATACCGACGAGCGTACGCAAGAACGGGGAACGCCGGTGATTCGACTCGGCGAAGAACTCGGTGTGATCGACGAGTCGGCAGCCGGCTCGGAAACGGACACCAGTGCCAGCACCGAGACGAGTGCAGGCAGCGCGCCTGACACAGCCACGACCGGAACACGGTCCGGGCTGGCTGCGACGGGCAGCCGAGACGATAGGCCGGGACCGCGAAGTCCGGCACGCGGGATGGTCGTTCGGATCCGCGAGAATGTGCGACCGATCGCGCTTCGCTGTGACGCCGTTTACGGTCAGCAAGAAGTCGTTGTCAAGCCTTTCGAAGGGTTCATGGCAAATCTGCCGGGACTCAGCGGGGCAACGGTTCGTGGCCGCGGGAAAATTGTCAATATTCTGGATGTGACGACACTATGAACGGAACGGTATCAAAATCGAGACACGGAGAACCGGTTGCGGTTGCAGACGCAGACACTGACGCATATCGACGGAGGAATTCATGACGCTGATGGTCGACATTCGGAAACTGAGTTTCATTAACGAAATGGCAAAGGTCGGGACGAACGGCGTCGCCGACAACATGACCAAACTGACGGGGGAGGACGCCCAGATGGAGGTGATGAAGACGAACTTTATCGATGTCGACGACATCGATTCGCAACTCGAACCCGGCAAGCGGGTCGGGGTGCGCGTTCGCCTTCTCAACCCGCCACACGGGCATATTCTCATCCTGTTCCCGGAGGAGAGCGCAAAGAAGATCACGGCGATTATGCTCAACGATGTCGTCGATGACATGTCCGATGTCTCCGGAAAGATGGCCAGAAGCGCCGTCGAGGAGATGGGGAACATGATGGCGAGTGGCTTCATCGACGGCTGGGCCGACGTGATGGGGCGGATGATCGATACCGCGGCACCACAGCTCGTGTATGCTCCCGGCGAAGAAATCGTCACCCGAACAGCCGGGCTCGGAAACGACGATCTCGCCCTGTTCTTCGACTCGGACCTGACGGTGCCGAGCTACCAGATCGAGGCCGAGATCTACGCGTTCCCGGACCTAGAAGAGTTCGTCGAACTGGTCAACGGCATCGACGTTCAAACCGCATGAAACTCGACGTCAACGCACTCGGGACGTTCTACCGAATGGCTCGAGAGGGGGCCGGCCTGGCAGCGGGGCGGTTGACACACATGACTGACGTCGAGACGCGGGCTGGCGTGACGAAACTCAACTTCATGCGCGGGCGGGAAATCCGGCGCGACTTCGAGGATTCGACAGCGAAAGTCGGCGTTCGGGTCGAACTCACCGGGGCGATCGAGGGCTACTCGGTCATCGTCTTCGAGCGCGAGAACGCCCTGCGGATCGTCGAGAGCCTACTCGAAGAGTCGGCCACGGACACGGATTCCGATCTGTCGGACGAGGCCGGTGAACTCGACGAGTTCAACGAGATGACCCGCAGTGCTGCGACGGAGGTTGGAAACATCATGAACAACGGGTTCATCGACGGCTGGGCCGACGTGCTCGAAACCGTTATCGATGTCTCGACGCCGGAGTTCGTCGAGGGACGCTCGGCGGATACCTTCTTCGACGAGGTCGAAAAGGCACCTGCGGGCGACGACCTCGCATTGCTCTTTCAAAGTCAGATCGAGACGGTCGAGACCCAGGTCGGGTTCAGCCACTATCTGTTTCCCGAGCGCGAGTCGATGGCGGCGTTGCTCGATCGACTCCGGACCAGCGGCGGTATCGAGTACGACAAGCTCGATGGCTTCGACCGGATGGCCGAACGCGGTGCCGAAGAGGTTGCCAAGACGGCGACGACGCTGACCGGCATCGATACGAGCGTCGAGATTCGCCGCCTCAATTTCGTGTCTCTGGAGACGATTCCCGAGCAGGTGCCCGACGAGCGACTCGTCGGCGTCGCCTTCGAGTTCGACGGCGTGCCCAGTGGCTACCTCTTATTCTTGTTCGACGAGGAATCCGCGAACGAAATCGTCGACGCCATGGTTCCGACGGGTGCTGGTGATACAGCGGAGACGGACGGTTTCGGCCAGATGGGCCAGAGCGCGATTCAGGAACTGGGCAACATCATGGCAAGCGGGTTTCTGGACGGCTGGGCGAACGTGCTCGATACGACGATCGACCACTCGACGCCCGAGTTCATCCACGATATCGGGGCTGCGGCCGTCGATCCCGTCGTGATCCAACTCGGCGAGGACCAGGAGTTTGCGTTCGTCTTCGATACCGTTATCGTGGCCGCCGGACGCGAGTTCGACTGTGAAGTCTATGCGATCCCGGACGAGTCTGACCTCGAACGGGCGCTAAACGATCTCGACGTGGATCGGATCGAAGAGGAACCGACGACGGCCGAATTCCAGAACGTTACCGGTACCGGCACTGACGGCGGCGCTGGTACTGGGGCAGATACCGACACATGAAGACCTACGGCACAGAACCGGGCGCGCCGACGTCGGTGCAGGTCGGAATCTCCGAACTGACCGTCAGCGACGGCGACGATACACTCAAATCCTACGGGCTCGGGTCGTGCGTGGCGATCGCACTGTACGACCCGGAAACGGAGATCGGCGGTCTCGCCCACACCATGTTACCCGACGGCGATGAGGCCGAAAACAGCGACCGCAAACCCGGCAAGTACGCAGATACCGCTATCCGGGCCCTTCTTCGACGCATGGTCGAACGCGGTGCAAGCTACACCACCGTCGAGGCGAAACTCGCCGGCGGTAGCGACATGTTCGAGTTCGATAGCTTCGGTGACGGCGTCGGGAAACGCAACATCGACGCCGCCAAAGCTGAACTCGAGAAGTTAGGCGTCCCACTCGTCGCATCGGATCTCGGCGGCGATCGCGGCCGAACCGTCGAGTTCACTCCTGAAACGGGAACCCTGCTCGTGAAAAGCTCCGACGAGAACGGCGATCACGGTGTGACGGAACTATGAGCGGTGAGACCGCCGTCAACCCCAGTGACGTCCGTGGTGATCCCGAGCAATTCGCCGACCTGATCGGCTACGTCGAGGACGAACTCGCGTTTGCGACGAGTCACTACAACGATAGCTATCTCGACCGACGGGTCGCTTCACGGATGCGCCGAACGCGCAGCGACACGTATCTCGAGTACCTCGAGACACTGCGCTCCGACCCGGACGAACGGGAGGCGCTGCTGGGGGCGTTTAGCATCAACGTAACCGGCTTTTTCAGGAATCCCGAGGTCTGGGACGGAATCCGAAAGATCCTTCGCCACTACAGCGCCGTGGGAGACGACGAGCCGATCCGAATCTGGAGTGCTGCCTGTGCAGATGGACGCGAACCGTACTCGCTATCGCTGCTCGCACACGCCGATCCGTCGATCGACGCCGAGCGGGTCGAGATTCTCGGAACGGATATCAGTGTCCCCGCACTGGAGACGGCTCGGACGGGCATCTACGAGGAACCACGCACCGTCGATCTGGGCGACCAACTGTCGTTTCTCGACGACTACGGGTCCTACGATCAGTACATCCAGCAACGCGACCGCACCTACCGAGTCAACGAAACGATTCGCCGCTCCGTCTCGTTCGAACGACACGACCTAATCAACGACGCTCCCAAATCCGGATTCGAACTCGTCGTCTGCCGAAACCTGTTTATCTACATCGACAACGCCTACAAACGGCCGATGTTGGAGACGATCGCCCGATCGCTCACGCCGGGCGGCTATCTGGTGATCGGGAAGGCAGAGACGATTCCACCGACGCTCAAATCCGCCTTCGAGGTCCGCGATGCCCGCCTTCGGATCTACCAGCGGGGCGATGCTCAACAGACTCGTCAGCGACCGACCCAGACACGATCGACCGGTAGCGAGGGTGACACCGATTCTGACTCCAAAACGGACGCCGAAACCGCTGTCGTCGAACCAACAGGCAACTCGGAGTAAGAGCCGAGTGACAGTGCTCGTGAGATCCGTCCTCCACACCTGAGAGTAGTCGAGCGTTACATGATCCTCCACCGAGTACGCTCTCCCGAGACAGATTCATGACTGGCGCTGCGCTTCAGTCGTTCATCGCTCGATCACAGTCCGTGATCGACTCCTCGCCGCCAGCCGACCGCCCCTCGACACGCGTCTGGCTCGTCGATCCACTCCTCGAAACGCTCGGCTGGAACGTCCACGCAGACTCGTGTACGACCGATACGACTATCGACGGCACGCCACTCGAGTACGTCCTCGAAATCGAAGGCGTCCCCGCCCTCCTCGTCGCCGTCGAACCAGCCACGGCCACACTCGAACGGTCCCGCGCCGTCTCCCTCCTCGAAACGATGACCTGGAGCGGTATCGACCGCGCTCTCTACACGAACGGTCACGAGTTCATCTGGCTTGCCGACAGTACTGGAACTACTGGTACCGGTACCGACACCGACATCGACACCGTCGGTGTCGACCATCTCGTCTGTGACCTCGCCTCGCTCGCCGACCACGCTCCCTCGATCGATCACTTCACCCGATCGACCATCGGCCAGCAACTCGACCCCAGCGCACGCGCTACAGTAGCCCGGCAACTCGCCTTCGAGCGCCGGGCAGTCGTCGACGCCATCGTCACTGAACTCGTTGCGATGACGCGGTCGGAAGGCGACAGAACTGACGAACTCGAGGCGTTGACAGAGCGATTCGTCGAGCAACTCATTGTGGTGTTTGCAGACGACGACAGCCATGTAGCGACAGCTAGCGAGGACCTGTCTCTTATACACATCTCTGATGGCGCGAGGGANGACCGACTCGTCAACGGCAGACGAGGAGACGCCAGGGACGAGGACAGGGGCAGGGACAGCGACGTCGGATGCGCAAAGCTCGTCGGACACCGATAGTGACGCCGATCGTCCGACGGAGACAGCGGAGTCAGAGACCGAAGCGATCGATACTGAAACTGAACTCGACACCGAGACGGAAACCGAAACGACCGACGGTAGCTACGTCGTTCGCTTTTTCAATGACCGCGGTTCGATCGGCGCGATCGGCCATTCGAGTTCACAGCAGGCGCTCGCCCAGACGGCGGAGTACCTCTTCGAACACGGACTGAGTGGTGTCGCCGTGCCGTGGCGGCCGCCGGATGGCGAGCGGACGGTCCTGAACGACGAGCCGATCGTCGCCGATGGGTCTTCGATGGAGTCGCCACAGCAACTCTCGAACGGACTGTATCTCGAAACGGGGGGGACCGCCGACGAGCACGCTGCTCGCGTCGAATCCCTTACGGCACGGGCCGGCTTGCGAGCGATGCTGACGGAAGCGTGGGCGTAGACGCAGTATCTCAGCTCAGTACTCGATCGTCGCTTCAACGACCGTCACGAGCACTTCATCGGCACTGTCACACACGCCGTTATCCCAGCCGTCGCGCTCGAGAACGCCCTCTTCCCAGGCCCGTTCGGCCGTTGACTCCTCGACGTCGATCGAGACGTTCTCCGAAACGTCGATACGATCGACGGTTCGGTCACTGGTAGTCATTGTGAACTGAAGCCCATCGCTGCTCTGGATCGACCGTTCGGTCGCATTGAGCGACACCAGTGAGAGTACTGCGCGATCACGCTCTGGTGCACACATCACCTGCGGCCGTCTTACGACCGCACTGCCGGTCTCGCCCTCTCGAACGACGGCACCGCCATCGTAGGCGATCGTCTCCGAGCCGGCTTCGTATCTGAACTCGCCGAGTGTAACGGTTTCCGTATCAGGATCATAGAACTCGCTATCGTAGCGGTTTTTGATCGGGGTTCCATCGACGGAGATGTTCAGCTTAGTCCCGCCGTTTCCGGTTGTCACCGTCCCCTCCCGTAACGAGAGTTCGCTATCGCGTTCTTCGATCCCACTGTACTGTAGTACGTCGTTGAAGTTCTCCGCGAGGGCGTCAATTGCTCGCTCGGCGTTTCGCAACTGTTCGTTCTCCTGATAGTCTTCCATCGCCTGAAAGCCGGTTACCGAGAGGAGCGCGACGGACGAGAGGATGATTCCAAAGACGAGGATAAACGCGACGACTTCGGAGATCGCGCGCTCGTCGGCGTGGAACGAACGTGGCGGTTTCGGATCGTGCCCTCTCATCAGTTTCCACCGTCGATCGTAAGGGTGCTTCCATCAGTACTGATCTCGATCGTTCCGCCCGGCGCTGAACTCTCGTCGATCTCTACTTCGGTGACGACAACGGGGACGTAAACGACAGTATCGGCTCCGTTCGAAGTGAGTTTGACACAGTCCGTCTCGCCGTCGAGAAGCGGTGCCTCGCAGTTTTCGGCTACCTCGACGGTGTATCCGGAGTTTGCTACCGTTCGTGGGTGGGGTGCTCTGATCGTCACGGTATCATCGCCAAGCCGGTCGACGCTCTCGATTTCACCGGCAATTCGCTCACCGATCGTCTCTAATGAGTGCTCTGCAGACCGATCCGTCTCCGTATCGAGTAACCCGCCAGCGCTGGTGAGCAAGAGCGCGATTAAAATCGTCGTGATCCCGATCGTTAACACGTGCGTGACGGCGATCGACATCGCTCGGTCGGCATCGCTGCGTTCGAGGGTATGGGTGGTGGAACTGGGATCGGAACTCATGTGCCGCCTCCGTAGACCGGAACATCGTCTGTTTGCTCGAACGAGATCGTGTTCGATTCGTATGTTATCGTGGCCGTTACTGCCCACGCACCGCTGTGTGTTCTCAACCTGTTGTCATCCAGGCTACGGTCCCCTTTCGCGACGAGTTCGTACGTCCCATCGACGTTCGAGCCGACGGTGACGGTCACGTCGTCGTATTCCGTGTCGGGATCGAATACCTGCGGAACGTCCGATCGAGGAGTTCCATTGACCGTGCCAGCGACAAGATCGATTCGTGCAGGAGTCGACCCGACCGTTCCGCTGTCGATTCTCGTCGAGTCGGTCGAGTTGTCGATAACTATCCCATCGCCGTCGAACTCCGCTATCTCGAGGACGAAGTGGCCGACCTGTACGTTGTCATCGTCGCCAGAGATGTTCCCACCGTTGAGATCGTCAACATCTCCAGTTGCACCCGTTGCCTCACTGGCTGGGTCCGATTCGATATCAATATCGGTCATCACAGCGCCCCCACTCGCCGTTACGTTCCGGAAGAGCGATGGATAGCCGTTGATGCGATAGTCATCATCATCGAGATTGGATCGATGCACGATCCCCGACACACCCGTCTCGAGTTCGTGTTGGGTCACCTCGACATCGGAAGCACCCTGGCTGGTTGAACTCGAGGAAATGGTTTCGGTGTAGAGAACGCCGTTGAAGACGACGACGATGCCGAGAATGATGAACGCGAGTGCGATAGCGCCGATGAGGATAATCTGGCCGCGATCGCGGCGCTGCTGATGGTCATCGGGAGATCCTTGCACGGGTTGAACACGGTTACGAGTCCGTTTCCGATTCCGGGACCGATTCCGGGATTCGGCAGGCTGATCCGCTACCATACGACCAGTCGCACCTCCACGACGTTGTAGACCGAATTACCGATACCTTCTGCGGGAGGAATCACGGGATCCTCGTTCTCCGGATCCGATGCAAACTCCTCGAGTGTTTGATTATTATCTGGCGTAACGTACTGGTCATCATACAAAGTCACAGTGTAACTCGCTGTAATCGCGTCTGCCGACGGACTCCCCTGATAGACCGCCGTCTTGTGTTCGGTTTCGATCTCAGTTCCGTCCGTGTAGTGGAACTCGAGGTTGTAATTCCATCCCTGGGTTGCGAACCGTTGGTTCAGAATCTGACCCAGGGCGGAAGCGTTCTCCAGATCGTTCTGCGTGAACGTCTCGTAGTCCTCACCGGGTGCAACGGACCCGTTCGTACCTGCAAAGCCGCCGTCTTCGTCCCAATGGCGGAGCAACGCTGATAAATTCTCATCGTGGTCGGCGACGACGAGGGCGTCCTGGGCTTCCTGTTGGACCTGCGACTGAACCGATCGCTCGGCCAGTCCGCCGGATGAGGACGTGATGACCACCGACTGGAGCGCAAAGAGGACGGCCAAGAGCACGACCATCGCGCCGATGAATCCCTCGAGCGTATAGGCCTGACCGCGATCAGTGTGAGCTGCGTTCGTGGTTGGTGACTGTCGGTTCCTCATACGGTCACCACGTCCTCACGACGAGTCTGCAGGCTGGCTCACAGTCGCCGTCGTCGAGGGCCCCCTCTTCATCGGCCACTGTAACGATTCTCGCGGTACTCGCTGCTGACTGATTGTTGTACGTCTCTCCGGCGGCCAGCGCCGTCGAGTTCACGTGCTGCTCGTCAGGTGGTCCATCGGTAAGCGTCTCAACGCTCACGTTTACCCGATCGAAAGCCACCGTGTCACCCCCGTTCTCACTCGCACGCAATCCGAGTTCAGTGCGCAACTCCGCGGCCGAGTGTCCCGCATAGCGGTCTTCGAACTCGCTGGCGTTGATCTCGTTTGGCCGATCGCCATCGGAGAGGTTCGTGACGACCCGATCTGCGATCCGATCGGCCTGTGCGATCTCCGCACCGCCGGCCGACGAATCGAACGGCGTGATCAACGAGGGGAGAAACGAGAACACGAACGCCATCGCCAGGATGAAGATCCCGATTCCGACCACGAAGTCCTGCGTGGTCTGTCCACGCTGTCTGCGAGTCGGGGACCGGCGTTCGGTTCCGGTTCCGGTTCCGGTTCCAGTCTCGATCGAACTCGTCTCTGTCCGTTTCCCGTACATGTCAGGCCACCATCGTCCAGCCGAAAAGGGCGATCGTTGCCAGGATGATCGCGTATTTGAGCCCGCTCAGTACGTCTGCATCACGGATATAGCCACAGATGAATCCGGAGATGATCCCCTGTAGCGTCACCGCGTGGAAGAACAGTGCCGACAACATATCGATCTGGATATTGTTACTCAGGTCGGCCTGTGCGAGTTCGCTGTTGGCCTCGCCGGCACCACCGCTGTTGGTTTCGAGACCGGCCATCGTATCGATGAACTGCGTCTTGAGGATCGCAATGACGGCGAGGACGGTCAGGAACGTCATGACGATGATGACGACCTGCATCCGGGTGCGGGACTTTCGCTCGCGTTCGATGTCGTCATGGTTTTCGCTCGCGCTTGCGGCCGTCCGGAGCACGTCCGTAATCTGGTTCGAAGCCTCCTGTGCCTCCGTAATGAGGCGGGTCGTCCGGGCGAGTCGCGGAATGTGGTACTTGTTGTTGAACTCGATGAGCGCCGACTTCAGACTCGTCCCGTAGTTGACCTTCGTGTGCATGAGTTCGAACTCGCGGGCGAGTTTGCCACTCGTCGTGTCGGCGACGGACTTGAACGATTCGAGGAGTGTGAGTCCAGTGTCGTTCGCACTCGAGAGTTTCCGCAGGTCTTCCGAGAGCGTGTTGACGACGGTATTTCGGTGGCGGACGTTCCACTCGCGGAAGATCGAGAGCGGGATCGCAACGATATAGAACGGAATGTAGACGTAGATAACGGTTCCCCAGATGACGTTATCGAGCAGGGAACTCCACGAGAGTGGTGCGGAACCGGTCATCATCGCCGTCGTCACGACGACGAGCGCCAGTGGGATAGAAAGCGCGACCGTGTACAGCGGGTTGTCCCTGAAGAAGATGTGCGGTCGCTTTACGACCTCGATCGTCTCGTGGGTCCCCTCGCGGTTCTTGATCCGGTCGAAGACGCTGTGCTCGCCGGTAAACTGCTCGACGAGGCCGAGGTTGAGCAGTCCCTGTTCCGCCTTGCTCTCGACGTATCTGTTGCCGGTCGTATTCGAGAGATAGCCGTCGCCGGGCTCGTCGTGTTTGACCGTCGAGACCAGTATGAGGAATCCGACCCCGGTGAGCGGAATCAGGCCGTAGACGGTCATGTATAGCATGTTGTTGGTGACGTCCGCCTGTGGGATCATCTGCATCACGACCATGATGATGATGAGCAAGAGCGGAAACAGCGACAGCGTCATGTACATCTCCCCGAAGAGTTCGAGCGTCTCGAGGGTGAGTTCCTGTTCCTGCTTGGCCGTGCGCATGTGTTTTTCTTTCTTGTCTTCGAGGAAACTCTCCATGTCACCGCCGCTGTTGACGATCGAGAGCATATCCGTCAGGAACTGCGAGAGTTCATCGCTCGGCGTTTCGATCGCCTGAGTGCGGATCGCGGTCCGGTAGTCGACGTCGAAGTACTCGGTTTCCTTGACGATGCTCTGGAACTCCCTTGCGACCTCGCCGTAGGTGTCGTCGGCCTGGGCCATCGCGTCGATGATCTCGAGTTGGTTTAGCCCACCGACCGACAGCGCGTACATGAACGAGACGGAGTCGGTCAGCAACATGTTGATCTCGCGCTTGCGTGCCGACGCGCGCGAGTACGGAATCGCAGTGAGCGAGCCAAAGCCGAGTGCAAAGCCGATCGTCCCGAATATGATTCCGGTGATGAAGACGAGCGCCGGCACTCGAAGCGCCTCGATAATCGCGAGTAGCGTATCGTTCCCGACGGGGAACCCGATGATGGTGTCGACGGCGATCAGCCCGGTGGCAAAGAGCGTGTATCCGAGCGTGAGGCCAATCAGCCACAGCGCGAGACCGCTGATGAATCCGATGCCGAGCGCACGAGAGAGATAGAGTTCAACCGTGTCGGTCATCCGGGCCTGGGCGAGTTTCGTCTCGACGTCGGCGACGAACTCGCTGTCCTCGCCGAAGAGACGGCTATACAGTGGATAGAACGTTTCACCGAGGATATCGGATCCACCGGCGACACTTCCGGAGTCGCCCGTGTCGGTTTGCAGGCTCATTCGTCGCCCGCCTCGTCTTCGTCGGTTTGGCTGGCGGGTTCAGTCGGAGTCTCGTCGTCCGTACCGGCACTCGTCTCGTCCTCGGTTGCGAAAATACTCGAGTCGGGTTCGTTCGTTCGTTCTGTATCAAACATCGACCCGTCGCCGGAATCGGCGCGACTCCCGTCCTCGTCGTCGCTAAAGACCGACTCCGATTGTTCGCCGAAGATGGAGTTCGATGTGTCGCTGGTTTCGTCCTCGTTCGGATCAGCAGTTCGGTCACTCGTCTCCACGGCCCTACCCCGATCACTGTCCGTCTCTGTATCGGTTCCTGTGTCCGTGTCCGCACTCGTACCCGTATCAGCGGATGATTCGATCGTCGCCTCGTCGAACGTCACTACGTCGCCTGTGTCACCTGTGTCGTCCGTTTGATCGGCCCCCGTTCCGTTAGCAGGGGTCGAAGACGGCGATGACGGATCCGGACCGAGGTCGGACTCAGAGTCCTCCGTCGTCTCGTGTTCGTATTCGTGCTCGTCTGACCGGTCCTGATCTGACGCCGATTCGGGCGGCCCCGTCGAAACCTCCGTCGTCGGTCCGGGCCCTCGCTCTTCGACCGGTGTTCCAGAGCCGAGTTCGATCGACGGAACGGCGCTTTCGGGAATCGTCGGCTGTCCCGATTCCGTCGTCTCGTCGTCGGTAGTCGAGTCAGCGGCTGTTCGGTCGGCCTCCGCAGACGTCGAACCCGACTGCGCATTCGGCTCCGTTACCGACTCGCCAGTAGTCCGGCGGTCGCCCTCGGCACCCTCCGGGTCAGCTGATCCGCTCGACGCAGACGGCGTCTCGCTCGGCGACTGTGACGGTGCCTCGTTAGTTTCACCACCCACAGTGTCGTCCATCGACTCCGGCTTCGGATCTGGATCCGGATCCGGATCGAACACGTCATCGAACTCGTCGCCGGCGAACACCTCATCCGAGGCGGTTGTATCGACGGTTTGGTCCGCTGACTCCCCACCCGCAGTAGCCGATTCGAGTTCATCGAGCGTTTCGCCCATGTCGTCGAAGAGCCCGCCCAGATCACCGTCAGCATCGTCGGATGGGAAGACGGTAACGTCGCTCGTCTCTCCAGAACCGGACGCTGTTGCTCCGGCAGTCCCATCGCTCCAGGCTGGCGCTTCGCCCGCGGCAAACTCGTCTGCCGTCTCCAGGCTGTCTCTCTCGGCGGACGCCGAGTTCGGAGACGCGGGGTCAGTCGTCGTGTCGGTTCCGGTGGCGGTCTCGGTTCCGGGGCTAACACCGGAGTCGGCTGCTCCGGTATCCGAACCAGTACCGTCACCGACACCCGCACCGGCACCGACACCACCGCCAGCGGTCGTCTCAGCAGTCGTCGCCTCGATACCAAACCCGCTGCTGTCCGTCTCTGCGAACCAGTCCGGCTCGTCGTCGTCCTCACCGACCGGCACCGTGGCCGCCGCCTCCGCAAGGTCGGTCGCCCCATCGCCGAACGTCCACTCCTCCGCGATGCCGTCCTCGATACCGCTCTCGAAGTCGAACTCGTCGTCCGTTCCGTCGACTTCGATCGGGTCGTCGTCGGCGACTTCTCCCAGTGCGCTCGCGAGACCGCTCGGCACCTTCCCGCGATAGTCTTCGAACAGCGACTCCTCGGCTCGTTCGAGGAGGTCCATCGAGAGATTGTACGTTTCGGAGGTCGAATCCGGGCGCGGAACGAGTTCTTCTTTCTCCTGATCGACGTCGATCAGAACGCTTTCCATCTCCCGGAGGTCGTCGAGGCTCTCCTCGAGTTGGCCGTTCGCGATAAGGGTGAGGATCGTGTCGGGATCGTTGATGAACGCCTGGACCGTCGCGGCGACCTCGGCGTAGGTGTTGAGGCCGTTCTTAATGAGGTAGGCGAGGATGACCTCGCGTTTGAACAGTTCCTCCTCGAGTTTCTCCGTGCTCCAGCCGCGGTCGAACTGGATCTCCTCTAAGGTGTTCGAGTCCCCCATCTTGAGGAACTCGTCCGTTTCGGCCTGCCACTGATAGACGTCCTGAACGTTGATCTCGTCGTGTTCGGCCTCGTAGTGGTTGATCTCCGTGAGCGACTTGTTCCGGCGGACCTTCCGGCCCTGAACCCGGGTCTGGGTCTGGATCGAGACCAGGTCCAGTGCAGTGAACATCGTCTTCGAGACGTTGATCGGGTCCGTCGTGAATCGCTTGAGCACCTCGTCGACGGAGTCCGCGTGGAACGTGGTGTAGGTCGTGTGGCCCGTCGACATGACCTGGAACAGCGTCCGCCCCTCCTCACCGCGGATCTCGCCCATCACGATGTAGTCCGGCCGTTGGCGGAGGGCGGCTTCGAGCAGATCGAACTCGTCGACGTCACCCTGCTCGTCGTCGGCGAACGAGGGGCGAGTGACGCTTGCAATCCAGTTGCGCTGTGGCAGTTCGACCTCGCGCGTGTCCTCGATCGAGACGATCTTTGCGCTGCTCGGGATGAAAAGCGAAACCGCGTTCAGCGATGTCGTCTTCCCGGATGCGGTACCGCCGGCGAAGATCAGGCTCTTGTGGTTCTCGATGGCGAGCCAGAGGAACGCCATCTCGTCCAAGCTGAAGGTGTTCCAGTTGATGAGGTCGATCGGGGTAAACGGCACGTCCTTGAACTGACGGATCGTGTAGTTCGTCCCGTGGTCGGACACCTCCTGTCCGAGCGTCAGTTGCGCGCGCGAACCGTCCGGCAGCGTCGCGTCGACCTGCGGCAGTCGCTTGCTGATCCCCTTGCCCGACCGCTGGGCGAGTTTGACGACGAAGTCGTCGAGTTCATCTTTGCCGTGGTAGATGTTCGAGATGATCTGTTCGTACTCGGAGTGATAGACGAAGACGGGCGAGTTGTAGCCGTCGACGGAGATGTCCTCGACGTTGATGTCGTGTTTGATGCCGTCGATGCGCTCGTAGCCGATGAAGTTCCGTTTGAGGAAGTACAGGAGCTTCTCGACCTGGTACTCGTTTAGCGTGTCCGGGTCCTCCGCGAGGAGGATCGGTTCCGGGCGGACCTCGATACCCTCGAGTTGGTTCTGAGAGAGGACCACGTCGTCCGCCGTCTCCGCATCTTCGTCCGCGTCGGCATCTCCATCGTCACCATCGTCTAGCAGCGTCTGGACGGTCTCCAGAAGCCCCGCTTTCTTGCTCCCCGACTGCTTCTCGAAGAGGTCGTAGCGCTTCAACAACTGTCGCGTCTCGTCTTCGATGACGACCCGGCGGCCGTCCTCGTTTGCCTTCTCCTTGACGCCGTCGTCGGAGTACTTGATCGCCTTCCTGAGCTTGCCCGAGAGGAACTCCTGAAGTTCCACCTCGATCTCGTTCAGGTACGGCTCGACCATGTAGTACTTCTTCTCGTTTTCCTTCTCGGAGTGGAAGACGACGACGTAGGCGTACGGTTTGTTCACCCAGTAGCGCTCGACCTCTCGAAAGTGCGTCTTCTTCTCGAACGGCACCGTCTTCTCGAGGTCGTAGCGATTGCTGACCGTCGTATTACCGGCTGCGGTCGAGAAGAACTCGTCCTCGTCGATGTCCTCCTGGATGTTGACGGTCCGTTCCTCGACGACGTCGTCGAGTTCCATCGCGATATCGTCGGCGATCGAGAACCGATCCTCGAGCGTGTCGGGATCGAAGCCGAGTGCTTCTTCTTTGTCGTGGCGAACGATGTCGCCCTCGTCATCGCGGGGCCGGTTTCCATCCTCGTCGTAGTAGTACTCCCACTTGTAGTGCTCCCAGGTCCAGACGTCCTTGACGACCGGCGTCGTCTCCGGGTCGACGTACTCCAGGAACGGCGTCTCGAGAGCGTCGGCGTTCGATCCGGCGATCGGCAATACCCGGTCGACTAACTCCTCGGGCTGGTAGCCGAGATACGGCTCCGGATCGAACGAAACGCGGTCCCAGTCTCCGCCCGAGGGAACCGCCGGCTCCGGTTCCTCGTCAGTGTCGAGACCGAGTTGATCCGTCGGCTCGTCGGTGTCTCGCACAGCCGAATAGAGCGTCGAAACCTCGTCCCCGTACCCATACTCCTCCATAAAATCCGCCCACGTATACTCGCCGACACGAACGCCGGATCCCGAACCGGCATCCGACTCGTCGGAGTCCACGTCCCCCGACCCAGATGCAGGCGCCCCAGCCGCAGACGCCTGTTTTGCATCCGGTTGGTCGGCTTCGTCAATAGCCATTGCACCTACCCTCTCAGTCACCCTTCAAAAAATTCATCCGCTCATTACCATATCTGATAACTTGGGGGGTCAAGGAATCAACATGTACTGCGATACGGGTGTCTCTTTTCGGAACTCGTGAGTATGTCTTTCTCGCACAATTGTTAGATAGTATATGTTTTCGGGGTCGACTGCTCACCTCGGACCCGAAGTCAGTTTGATATACGCCCCGCACAGGACTACAAACACCCCATGACAACCCCGTTCGACCTCGACGACACCGTCGCACTGGTTACCGGTGGGAGCCGCGGCATCGGCCGCGCCATCGCACTCGAACTCGCAACCGCCGGCGCCGCCGTCGTCCCCGCCGCTCGCTCGACAACTGAACTCGAAGCAGTCGCTCAGGAGATCGCCGCCGATGGCGGCGACGCCCTTCCCGTCACCGCAGACGTTACCGACCCGAACGCCGTTGCGGACGCCGTCGACCGAGCCGAAGCCGAGTTCGGCAGCGTCGACGTCGTCGTCAACAACGCCGGCTTCAACCCCGACGACGCACTCGGCCGACCCGAAGGCGTCTCGACCGCGGATTTCGAGCGGACCCTCGGCGTCAACCTCACTGGTGCCTACGAGGTAACAACCGCCGCAGCCCGGTCCCTCCACGAAAACGACGGCGGCGCAGTCGTCAACGTCGCCAGCGTCGGCGGACTCGTCGGCCTCCCGCGCCAGCATCCCTACGTCGCCTCCAAACACGGCCTGGTCGGACTCACGAAGAGCCTCGCACTCGACTGGGCCCCCGACGTCCGCGTCAACGCCGTCGCCCCCGGCTACGTCTCGACCGACCTGACCACCGAACTCGAGTCGAACGACCGCCTCCGCCAATCGATCCTCGACCGAACCCCGCTCGATCGCTTCGCCGATCCGGAAGAGATCGCCGGCCCCGTCGTCTTCCTCGCGAGTTCAGCGGCGAGTTACGTCACGGGGTCGTGTCTGGCGGTCGATGGCGGGTGGACTGCGCGGTGAAGGACCGTTGCGTCGGCGTGAACAGTTGGAGTGAACTCGGTTGGTCGGCTCGGCAGAGACGCCGTGAGAGCCGCTGGGCGAGGTGGTTGGGTTCGTACTTGAGACTGAACTGTCTGTAGAATCGGCGTTTCACTCGCACGGTGTGTAGTCACTGGTAGAGACCGGGCGTGGCGGGATTCGAACCGGAGCAAGACGATCACCTCGCTTCGCTCGGCGCTGCGGCTTGCAGGGTTCAGGAATCCCGCCATGCCGGTTCACTCGTCACTTCGTTCCTCGCTGCACGGGCGTGGCGGGATTCGAACCCACGATCAGAAGGTTAGGAACCTCCTGCCCTCTCCGCTAGGCCACACGCCCCGCAAAAAGACGGTTAGTTGGTCGTGGTGTCTGTGCTGGTTTCCGTCTCCGTCTCGTCGTCTTCAGTGGTGACCGGCTCCGTGTCGACGAAATCGTCGTCCTCGTCGTCGAGGTCGCCCTCGAAGTCACCGTCGCGCATCTCTTCGAGTTCTGTTTCGACCTTCTCACGCCCCTTCTGGAACTCGCCCATAGCCTCGCCGGTCGAGCGTGCTAGTTGCGGGATCTTGTTCGCCCCGAACAGCAGAATGGCGATGAAAAGGATGATCAGTAGTTCTGGGCCCCCTGGAACAGGAGCGAACAGCGGTGCGATTTCGGCTACCATCTCTATGCGTGGCTTACCCGCTGGCAATTATAACCTTTTTGGACCTCCCAGTCCTTCAGGGGCCGCCAACAGGTCACTCTCTGACGAGTTCAGCCGGCGATCACCACCAGTATTCACAACGGGTTCCGTCCAGCGAATCCCGCCGAACAGCCGGTCGGAAGGGGACTACCGGTCAGTAAGCGGTCCCTACAGCCCCGGTTCAGCGCTTCCCCGGCGAGACAGAAATAATCATGCGCACAGTACTCTTTACTGAACTCGCCACAATCCGCCACGCGGGTTCGGTCCGCGAACGAAACTGTCTTTCCTACCTGTACGTAAGGTGGTGACGATGCCAGCAACTGGTGATGCCGCACCCGACTTTACCGCACCGCTCGCAAACGGCGACGTCGACGAGTTCAGTCTCTCGGCTGAACTCGACGAGGAGGCACCGATCGTCCTTGCGTTCTTCCCCGGTGCGTTCACGGGCGTCTGCACCGAAGAAATGTGTACGTTCCAGGACCGGCTCGCTGCTTTCGATGACCTCGACGCGTCGGTCTACGGAGTCAGCCGTGACTCGCCGTTCGCGCTTAACGAGTTCCGCGCGCAGAACGACCTCGAGTTCGGCCTGATCAGCGACTTCAACAAGGAGATCATCGACGAGTACGGGATCGCGATGGACTTCGACG
Source organism: Natrialba asiatica DSM 12278 (assembly GCF_000337555.1). Taxonomy (GTDB): domain Archaea; phylum Halobacteriota; class Halobacteria; order Halobacteriales; family Natrialbaceae; genus Natrialba; species Natrialba asiatica. The sequence continues at coordinate 204,021 of NZ_AOIO01000030.1, forward strand.
ACCTCGGCGTCTACGGCGTCGCCAAGCGCTCGGTGTTCGTGGTCGATGCAGACGGCGAAATTACGTATTCCTGGGTCAGCGACGATCCGGGCGTCGAACCGGAATACGCGGAGGTTGAGGCGGCTGTCGAAGACCTCGCCTAAGCGCGTCGTCGCCAAATCGGCAACCGGCGCAGCGCTTTTTTAGCCTGCAACCGACGTGGACGGTATGAGCGATACTGCTGGTGACGATAATGGAAGCCGTGTCTACGTTCCCGAGAGCGAGCACAATTTCCCCGACGAGAAACTGAATACGGTCCTCGAACGCCTCGAAGAGGACGAAGAGATTCAGACGTATCTCGAGGCCCAGAACGTCAACGCCGTCGACCGGATGCGCTACAACGATCACGGTCGAAAGCACATCGAGATCGTTCGCAATCGCGCGCTCTGTCTGTACGACCTCCTCAAAGCGGGTAACGTCGACTTCAACGGCGCACGCCAGCAAGGACTCGGCGAGGCGGACGAATCGGTGATCATCGCCCTCGCGGCGACGCTGCACGACATCGGCCACGTGGTCCATCGGGACGAACACGTCTACTACTCGATCCCGCTCGCTGCCGACATTCTCGACCGGATCCTCCCCGAGTTCTACGATCTCGCCGAGCAGGTCCGCATGAAAGGGGAGGTTCTGCACGCGATTCTCTGTCATCATACGGCCGAGACGCCGCTGACGACCGAGGCCGGCATCATCCGCGTTGCCGACGCGCTGGATATGGAAAGCGGCCGCTCGCGCATCCCCTACGAACACGGCGGTCGCGGGATCAACACGCTCTCGAGTCAGGCGATCAGTCAAGTTTCGCTCTACGAAGGCGAAACCAGTCCGGTGATGGTCGAAATCGCGATGACCAACGCCGCCGGCGTCTATCAGGTGGACAATCTCCTCAAGGCGAAACTCCGTGACTCGGGGCTGGAGGACAAGATTCGTATCGTCGCGGTCAACACGAACGAGAACCACGATCAGTTGGTCGAGCGGATCGAACTCTAGGCGCTTCCCTGATCGATCGGCGACCGTTTTCCCCCCACTGCCAGTTATAGCCGTCAACAGAGCCGATACTGGCCCTCATCCCGCTCAACGTAGCCGCGCTTGCGAAGCGTCCGGATGATCGAAAGAACGGTCCCCTTGTTAATACTCAATGCCGCACAGAGGTCGTCGGCTGTCGATCCCGGCCAAACGTGCAAGTAGAGATAGACGACTTTCGCCTGCGCCGAATCGAACTCGTCTGGGATCGAGACATCCGCCGTCGGTCGTTCACTGAGTTGCATACTACACCATCCCTTGTTCGACGATATTAAAATTGGGTATCGTTGTTCGTCGAAATGCCTGGGACGAGAACGGGGTATATCGTGTCGACGGGGAAACCGGTGGACCGAACGCGAGCCAGCGTGTTTTTGTCGCTTCCCACGTTCTCCCCGGTATGGACTTCCAACTCGTCGTTCTGGGACTGCTCACCGGCACACTCACCGGCGCGTTCTTCGCGCTAGTCGACGTCCCGATTCCAGCCCCGCCCGAGCTCCCCGGTCTCATGGGCATCGTCGGAATCTATCTCGGCTACAAAGCTGTTACCGCGACCGGCCTCAGCCTCGGCATTCTCGACTCGATCGGTTTCTAACGCTAGTTCACGTCGACTGTCGAACGACTATTCGTCACGCGGTGACATCCATCTCGGCCGCGAACTCGCGGGCGCGACTCCTGATCGCGTCAGCGTCGGCAACGAGCACCTCGCCATCCTGCATGAGGACCTCCCCATCGACCATCGAGAACTGCACGTCGTCTCCGTGAGCGGCGAACGCGAGATGTGAGAGGACGTCGTGAAGCGGCGTCGCGCGAGTAATGTCCGTCTCGAGGCCGACGATGTCCGCCTTCCAGCCCTCGCGGAGTTTCCCGACGCGGTCGAAGCCGGCCGCCTGCGCACCGTTGACGGTTGCCATCTCGAACACCGTCTTGGCCGGCAGCGCCTCGGAATCGAGGTGGTCGACCTTCTGGAGCAAACTGGCCTGTCGCATCTCCGTGAACGGATCGAGCGTGTTGTTACACGGCGGCCCGTCGTTCCCCAGCGCGACGTTGATCCCGCGGTCAAGGTAGTCGAGAACCGGCGCGATCCCGCTCGCGAGTTTCATGTTCGACGACGGGCAGTAGGTGACGTTGGTCCCCGTCTCCGCGAGCACCTCGCGTTCTCCCTCGTCGGTCCAAACGCAGTGAGCGAGCACGACATCCTCCCCGGTCAACCCGACCTCGTCGAGCCAGTGGATGTTTCGCTTGCCGGTTTCGTCCTCGACAGCTTCGATCTCGCCGCGATTCTCGCTCGCGTGCGTGTGGATCATCACCCCCTCGTAGGCGTCCGCGAGTTCTCTCGCGCCGCGGAGACACGCCTCGGTACAGCTCACGGCGAATCGCGGCGTCACGGCGTACCGAATGCGGCCGTCGTCGACGCCGTGATACCGTCGAACGAGCCGTTCGCTCTCTTCGAGTGCCGCGTCGGTCTCTTCGAGCAGGCCGGCCGGTGAATCCTTGTCCATCAACACCTTCCCGAGTCGACCGCGGATGCCGAACTCGCGAGCGGCCTCGAAGGCTTCCTCGGCGTGGGCGACGGAGAGGTGGTCGATGCAGGTCGTCGTCCCGCTCTCGATCAGTTCGAGATACCCCAGTTCGGCGGCGGCGCGCATCCCGTCGGCCGAGAGGGAGGCCTCCATCGGGAGGACGTACTCGGAGAGCCATTCGAGCAGTTCGGTGTCGTCGGCGATACCGCGACCGAGGCTCTGGACGGAGTGAACGTGTCCGCCGACTGTGCCTGGCACGAGCACGTCACAGGCGTGGTGCTCGTGGCCCGGATACTGGTCGCGACACGTCGAACGGTCTCCAACGGCAACGATGATGTCGCCCTCGACGACGACGGCACCGTCCGGAATCACGGTGTCGGCGTCGGCGACGACGGTCCCCGACAGCAACATACCGGCCCAGGATAGCCTGGCGGGTGCCTTAGCTCTGGTGGTTGGTGGGTGTCGAAAACGGGAACACGAGGGAACGAGTTCGAAGAATCGGCCGCGAGCAGAACCGCAGAGAGACGTCAGTAACTGCGCTCTTTCGGCTCGTAGGTCTTATCCTGGCCCTCGAGAATGACCGGGCGATAGAAGATGCCGGGCGCGCCGTCGTCCCAGGAGACGAGCGTGTGTTTGAGCCAGTTCTCGTCGTCGCGGATCTGGTTCTCCTGTCGCCAGTGTGCGCCGCGGAACTCGTTTCGCACGAGTGCGCCGAGTGCAATCGTCTCTGCGACGTCGATCAGGTTGCGCGTCTCGATCGTGTGCTGGAGGTCGGTGTTGAACGTCCGCGATGGATCGTCGACGTAGACGTTCTGGTACTCCTCGCGGCACTCGCGGATGATCTTCAGCGCTTTCTTGATGCCNGGTCATCGCTTTCTGGAGCTTTGCGCGAATCTCGGCGTGTTGAACGCCCTCGTCGCGCTCCATCAGGCGGTCGACGCGCTCGCGCTCGCGTTCGACGGCGCGCTCGAGCGTTCCCGTCTCGGCGGCAACCCCGCCGTCGGCGGCAACATCGTCGGTCGAATCGAGTCCGGCCGCACCGGGTGCAACCGGTAACTCGGTGTCGTCTTCGTCCTCGACGTCGTCGCCGTAGCCGGTCCGAATCTCGGGTTCGCCGAGGTCTTCGCCGGCGGCGTGACGGCCCGCACGCTTGCCGAAGACGATGAGTTCGGGCAACGCGTTGCCACCTAAGCGATTTCCACCGTGGACGGAGACGCAGGCGCACTCGCCGGCCGCGTAGAGGCCGTTGACGCAGGTCTGGCCGTTCTCGTCGACCTCGATACCACCCATCGCGTAGTGCTGGCCGGGCTTGACCGGCATCGGCTCGACGAGGCCGTCGACCCCCTCGAAGTCCTCCGCGAGGTGCAGAATGTTCTCGAGTCGGTCCATGATTCGCTCCTCGCCGAGGTGGCGCATGTCGAGGTGAACGTACTCGTCCTCGATCCCCCGACCCTCGTTGACTTCGGTGAGTTCCGCTCGGGCGACAACGTCGCGGGAGGCGAGTTCACCGGAGTTGTTCGCGTAGCCGTGCTCGAACATGAACCGCTCGCCCTCGTTGTTGTAGAGGATACCGCCTTCGCCGCGGACGCCCTCGGAGATGAGGACGCCGGTCGATGGGAGCGAGGTCGGGTGGAACTGGATGAACTCCATGTCCTCGAGCGGCGCGCCCGCACGATATGCCATCGCGTGGCCGTCGCCGGTGCAGGAGACGGCGTTGGTGGTGTGATCGAAGGCCTGGCCGGGGCCGCCGGTCGCGAGGATGACGCTCTGGTTGGCCTTGAATCCCTCCACGGTACCGGACTGCACGTCGTAGGCGACGACGCCCTCGCACCGGCGGTCGTTGGGATCGTCCTCGTCGGTCGTCGCCAGGTTCATCACGTACCACTCGTCGTAGACCTGGATACCGCGTTTGACGACCTGCTCGTACATCGTGTGCAGCAGGTGGTGACCGGTCTCCGCGCCGGCGTAGGTGGTACGAGGGTACGAGAGGCCGCCGAACGGGCGCTGGGAAACGCGGCCGTCGTCCTCGCGGGAGAAGGGCATCCCCCAGTGTTCGAGCGTGATGGTGTCCTCGGGAGCGTCCTGGGCGAGGGTCTCGACCGCCGGCGCGTCGGCCAGGTAGTCGGAGCCCTTCATCGTGTCGTAGGCGTGGAGTTCCCAGTCGTCGCCCTCCTGAAGTGCGGCGTTGATCCCCCCTTCTGCCGCGCCGGTGTGGCTGCGGACCGGATGGAGTTTCGAGACGATCGCCGTGTCGGCGCCTGCCTCGTTCGCTGCGATCGCGGCTCGGAGGCCGGCGCCGCCAGCGCCGACCACGATGACGTCGTGTTCGTACATATTACCAGAACTTCAGGTTCTTCTTGACTGCCTCCCGCTTGAGCTCCTGAATGTGCTCGGTCAGCGGGATGTCCTTCGGACACACATTGGTACAGGAGAACTGGGTCTGACACCGCCAGACGCCGTGTTCCTGCTCCATGATGCGGAGTCGGTGCTCCTTGACGTCCTCGGGTTCGCGGTCGTCCATCGCGAACTTGTAGGCCTTGTTGATCGCTGCCGGTCCGAGGTACTCGTTGTCGCCCGCGGCGATATTACACGAGGACATGCACGCGCCACACCAGATACACCGCGTGGACATCTTGACCTTCTCGCGGTTCTCGCGGGACTGGCGCTGTTCCTCCAAGTCGCTCGAGTCCGGCGTGTCGTCGTTCTGGAAGTACGGTTCGACGGCGTGCATCTGGTCGTAGAAGTGGTCCATGTCGACGACCAGGTCCTTGACGACCTCCTGGTAGGGCAGCGGTTCGATGCGAACGGGCTGCTGTAGGTCCGAAATCTGCGTCTTGCAGCCGAGTCGCTGCTTGCCGTTTACGAAGAAGGCGTCCGACCCACAGACGGCCTGCCGACAGGAGTGACGGAACGTCAGCGACGAATCGAACTCGTCGCGGGCGTACATGACAGCGTCGAGGACGGTCATCCCCTTCTCGAAGGGGACGTGGAAGTCGTCGAAGCGAGGTTCCTGCTTGTCAGCGATCTCCGGATCGTATCGGAAGACCTTGAGGTGGACCGTCTCGCCCTCGACTTCGGCCTCCTTTTCGGCCTGGTCCTCGACCATTCCCTCCTGTTTTTCTCGGAGTCGCCGCTGCTGGGGCGACTCGGTGCCTTTCATCTCCGGATCCTGTGGCGATTCCTGACTCTCCGGCTCTTGTTGCTGGGTACTCATATTAGATCATCTCCGCCATGACGAGCGCAACGTAGGTTCCCTGTGCGACGAGCGCGAGTCCTGCGAGGCTAAGCACTGCGAGTACAACCTTCTTTGGGGTGCCGCTCAGCCCCTGGTTGACGAGGGCGTTGTAGACGCCGTTGACGCCGTGGAAGGCACCGGCCACGAGGAACAGGACCATCGTCAGGAAGTAGCCGATGTGGTCCATGCGCTGCTGTGTTCCCAAGAGGGTGACCTCGGAGGCGTGGTTGACGAAGTGCAAGAGGAAGAAGTGGAACGCGAGCACGACGATCAGAAACGCCGCCGTGACGCGCTGGAGGAACCACGCGGTCCCGCCGGGCGTGAACGAGGAGTACCGTTCCGCCATCAGAGGCCCACCCCCGAGAGGAAGGTCGGCACGCTCGCAACGGTAATGACGCCCGTCAGAACGAGCGAGGCGTAGAAACTCCTATCCTGGGCAGTGAGACCGACGCCGAGGTCGACCATCAACAGTCGAATGCCGTTTAAGATGTGGAAGACGGCGACCGCAAGCAGTCCGACCTCGAGCACGCGAATGATAAAGAGCCCCTCGAGGCCCTGAATCGTCCCGGTGTATGCGTTGACCTGTTCTCCGGCGATCATCATCGTTTCTCCGTTCGCCGCTGCGATGGCGCTACTCAGCACGGCGATGTGGGTGAAGAGATAGCCGATAAGCATCCACCCGGTGAACTTGTGGAAGATCCACGCCCACATGCCGGCCGAGAACTCCTTCCAGCGACCGAAGTCCTCGATGAGGCCGCGATTGTAAGACTGACTCATACGCTCATGTGGACGGTTAGACCGCGGGGGTATAGAAGTTACTTTTATCGCTCTCATTGCCTCTTCGTCCCGTCTCCGTTTCTACCGGACACCGAATTCACTCGCACCCGAGTTCACCGCTCGAACGGCCGTGAATCTCGCTTATCGCAGTTCCGACCGCGACCGCTCGGTCCGCTGTTCGCGCTCTAATGCCGTGCGCGTGTCGCGTTCGAGGCCGACGAGGTGACAGAGCGGATTCCCCGGATACACGACCGGATTCTCGAGGACGCCGACGATGAGCCCGGTGAACGGGGCCTCGACGGCGACGATATCGTCCTCCTCTTTGAACGGGTTGGTGATCGTACAGATCACGTCGCCCTCTTCGACCAGCGCGCCGCGTCCGTGTTTCATGTCGACGATTCCGCCCGCATCCGCGCGCAACCACGTCTTTTCGTCGTCGTCGCTGATAACGACCCGCCAGCCGGGCCAGTGAACCGCGGACTCGCGATGGCAGCCGAACTCGGCGAGGACGCTCGCGACGCCGGTCAGCGCGCGATCGATCAGGCGGCGTTGAAACCGGTGGGCCTCCCCCATCTCGACGGTAATGGTCGGGATACCGGCCTCGGTCGCCTCGCTGCGAAGCGTTCCAGCAGGGCCATCGCCGCCGATGATGACGTTCGAACTGAACGCGTTCGCGAGCCGAACGACCGTTGGGTTATCGAGATCTGCTCGGACGTGTAGCATGTTCGTTCGCCCGCGAGTGGATGTGTGAAAGTCGATCCCCAGATCGCAGGGCTCGATGAAGTTCGTAAAGATCTGGTATGCCATCCGCCGGGCGCTCGTCGACCCCTCGCGACCGGGAAACGATCTGTTCAGGTCCCGATCGTAAATCGGCAGGTACCGCTCCTGGGCGAGAAAACCGGGAACGTTCATCACCGGCAGGCAAACCAGCGTTCCGTGTAACTCGGAATGATCCCAGTCGTGGGCGACCTCGCGGACGACCTCGATCCCGTTGAGTTCGTCCCCGTGGGCCGCAGCGGAGAGGCAGACCGTCGGTCCCCGTTTCGCCCCGTTGATGATCGTCACTGGAACCCTGATCGGGTCCCCGAGATAGGTTTCGCTGATACCGTACCGGATGTTCGCCGATTCGCCGGGATCGACTCGGCCACCGTTGTATGTGAACACATCGTCGCACTCAGCCGCGTTACCGTCCCCATCCGTCGCCGACGACGACGAGTTCAGTTCCGTCCCCGACGAGCCGTCGGTCGGCGTGTCGCCTCCCATGGGCGTTTCTCGACCGGCAGTTACGTGAATCTTCGTCCGTACTGGCGCGCAGTAGAGACATTGTTCAAGCCGGGGCATACGTTTTATACGAGGTCATGATACACTCGCGCATGGAACTGCGCGAGGCAACTATCGACGATGTCGAGACGATTCGATCGATCGCACGTGATTCACTGCACTCGACGTATACCGACTTTCTCGACAGCGAGACGATCGATGACGCCATCGACCAGTGGTACAGCGACGGCTTCGCCGACGAACTCGAGAGCGACGATGCGGTCGTTCTCGTGGTCGAACGCGACGATGAACTCGTCGGCTACTCCCAAAGCGACCTCGTCGGCCAGCAGTACGGCACCGGGCGGATTCTCTGGCTCCATATCGACCCGGCTGCACGCGGCAGCGGTACCGGCGTCCGCCTGCTCGTCCGCACTCGCGAGAAACTGCTCGATTCGGGGGCCGATCAGATCGAGTGTTTCGTCCTCGCGGATAACGAGGGCGGCAACGAGTTCTACCGGGAACACGGGTTCGAACGGGCCGGCCAGCGCAAGGTCGACATCGGTGAAGAGACGTTCACCGAGAACGTCTACGTCGAACAAGATCTTGGCGACGAGGGGTGGGGAACTGTCGATGAACTCGATATCGACGGGACGACGGTCTACGTCAACTACGGCGAGGCGGCCCGCGGATCGCAGTCGCCGTTCTACGTCGCCTACGAGGATCAGGAGCGGACGACGCAGTACGGCTGGTTCTGTGGCAACTGCGATTCGCTCGAAAACGCGATGGGTTCGATGGGACAGATCGAGTGTAACGTCTGCGGGAACCAGCGGAAGGCGACGCGCTGGGATGCGTCGTATCTGTGATCGCCAGCAGTCGTAATCCGTGATCGGAGTGCGGTGAACTCGGCTGCAGGAGAACTCGTGATGGGGGGCAACTCGCGGCGGGTCGTGCGGATTGTGCGCCGGACTACTGATCGAGGGTTCGTCACGCCGGTCTCTTTTCCGGTCGGTACGCTGAGCCTACTCCTGTTGTCTGTGCATTACAATTGGCACCTCTCGCATCCGGACACGCAGTGCGTACTCGGCTGTGGTCGCGCTACCGCAAGCGGTTCGTCCGATTCGCTCGACCACTCGACGCAGCCTCTCGCCTACTGCACATCGGGATTACCGGACCAGTTCCCACGCTATGAGCTCAGAGACACAGAATCACATCGTCCGCGGATTCAAGGCAACGCTCGTCGCTCGGGCCATCTACATGGTCTCGAGCGCCCTGCTGATGTTCGTCCTCGCCCGGTTTTTGCTCGATCCGGACGGCTACGGTGCACTCTACTGGGTGATCGGTATCCTCGCCGTCATCCAACTGTTCGCCGACATCGGACTCGGCAAATCGAGCGCCCGGTATATCTCCGAATACAGCGAGCGAGACCCCGGTCAGATCCCCCACCTCCTCCGGACGACGATCATCGCCAAACTGTGCGTCGTTAGCGTCGTCGCGCTCGTTCTCCTGGTGGTCTACGACGACCTCGCCGCCGCTCTCGGCAATCCCGGCGTCGCCTCGTTCCTCGCTATCGGCGCGCTCTACATCGTGGTGAACTCGTTCAATGCCTTCTCGCAGGTTGCGTTCCAGGGATTCAATGCACTGGGCTATAGCGCTGCGATTCAGGCGATCGCCGGCGTTGCTCGGTTCGCCTTCGTCATCGCGCTCGTCCTCGCCGGTTTCGGCGCGCTCGGCGCACTCTTCGGATACGTCATCGGCTATACGATCGCCGCCGCGGTCGGAATAACCATCCTCTACGAACGGTTTTACCGCAAGTACGAGCCGGCAGACGAGTTCGAGTCCGGCCTGTCGCGCCGCCTCCTCAAGTACAGCGTTCCGCTGACGGCGACGCGGAGCGCCAACGTCATCGACAAGCAAATCGACACGGTACTGGTCGGGGCGCTCCTGACGCCGACCGCGGTCGCCTTCTATACGCTCGGAAAGCAGATCACCGATTTCGTCCTCGCGCCCGCGGAGGCGCTCGGCTTCACGATTTCGCCGAACTTCGGGGAACAGAAGGCCGCGGACCAACTCGAACAGGCCCGGCAGATCTACGAAACCTCGCTCATACAGACGATGCTCCTGTACGTGCCGGCCGCAGTCGGTCTCGTGATCGTCGCCGAGCCGTTCGTCAGAATGGTTTTCGGCGCCGACTACGCCGGTGCCATCCCCGTCTTGCAGGTCCTCGCCGGATTCGTCGTCCTGCAGGCGATTACGAACCTGACCAGCGACAGTCTCGACTACCTCGGTCGTGCACGCGCTCGTGCCATCGCGAAGGGCGGCACATCGGCCGCCAACTTCGGCCTTAACCTCCTGCTCATCCCGATGCTCGGCGTCGTCGGAGCCGCGATTGCAACCGTCATCACCCACACGGTTTACGTCGCCGTGAACCTCTACATCGTCCACGCCGAACTCTCGTTGCACCTCGATCGACTCGGGCGGTCGATGGGCCTGATCTGTCTCATCACCGGTGTGATGGCGGTCGCCGTCTTGCTCGTCACGCCGATGGTGTCGAACCTCGTGATGCTCGGTGGTGCAGTCGCACTCGGCGCGGCCACGTGGGCCGTCCTCGCCGTCGTGAGCGGTCTCGTCGATCCACGTGAGGTCCGTGCAGCGATCCGGTGACAGCGCGGTGACAGCGGGCAATCACGCCCGCACGACTCTCTCACTGCGAACAGCGCCAGCCAATACTTTTCCCGTCCGTTGGTGTGGAAGTGGTATGGCCGTTGCCGAGCCCGTCACCGTCGGGGTACTGAGTCTTCACACGAGCAAGGAGACAAAAGCAATACTCAACGCCGTCGATGAACTCGGACACGATACCGAGTGGCTCCGCCACGAAAACACCTCGATCAGCGTCACCGACGGTCGCGTCGACCTCGAACCCGCTGTCGATGTCATCGCCAACCGGATGCTCCTTTCGAACACCGAACAACCCGCCGAAGAACTCGGTCTCGCGAATACGTTCGCCCAGGTCGTCCCGATGCTCAACGACCCCGCGACGGTGCTCACTGCAATGCACAAACTCTCGACAGCGACCGCACTTGCAACGGCTGCTGTGCAGGTCCCCAACGTCGTCCTCGCCCTCAGCAGCGACCAACTGAACGCGGTCCGCGACCGATACGGCGACGAAGCAGTCTATAAGACGGCGATCGGCACCCACGGCGGGGGCACCTGGAAAGTCGGCCCCGGCGATCCCGTGAACGCCAAGGTCGGCAACCGCTACGCGTTCCTCCAGGAACTCATCGACCGCGACGACCAGCGCCACCGCGACGTGCGCATCTACGTCGTCGACGGCACGATTATCGCGGCGATGTACCGCTACGCGCCCGACAACGACTGGCGGACGAACGTCGCCCTCGGCGGCACCGTCGAGGACGCAACCGACGACCTCCCCGAACCCGCTCGACGGCTCGCCACCCGCGCCGCGGACGCCATCGGCCTCGACTACGCCGGCGTCGATCTCGTCGAAAGCGACGACGGCTGGTACGTCCTCGAAGTGAACCCGACGGCCGGCTTCAAAGGGCTCTACGAAGCCACCCGGATCAGCCCCGCCCCCTACATCGCCAAACTCGCCATCGAACACGCCGGCGGCACCGTCGACCAGGACCGCGTCGACGAACTCGCGACTGAACTCGACGACTCCCAGCCGGGCGCACAACCGATCAGGCAAACGCAACCCGAAACGGAGCCAGCGGTGATCGGCTACACCGAGGAAGTTATCCTCTCGGGAACGAGCGGGTCGACGGGGGTCCTGGCAAAATCGGACACGGGCGCGACCAGAACGAGCATCGACACCGGCCTCGCAGCCGAGATCGGAGCCGGGCCGATCAAGTCGATTACGCGGGTCAAATCCGGTAGCAGCAAGTCCGCGCGGAGCCGTCCGGTCGTCGATGTCGTCGTTGGCGTCGGTGGAAATCAGCACACGGTAACTGCAAGCGTCGAAGATCGGGACCATATGGATTACCCGGTCTTACTCGGACGGGACATTCTTTCTCACTACCGCGTCGACGTCGGTCGACGTGCAGACCGCGACGCGGATGATCTACCGGAAGAAGAATAGACCGGTAGTTGACCGACCGACCCGCGAATATTCGTTTCGATTTCGAGATCCTTGTTGAAAACCAGTCCGTACCGACGGTCATCTAGCACCAGTCTCAGCGGTTGTGCCGAAGGCACAGTGCAAATAGATCACTGATAAAACTTCCTCCGTTCAGAAGATTGCTTGGGTCGTAGCGAAGACATCATACCGGATTAGCAAATCTTAATAGGCGAACGTAGCAATTACACACTGATGACTAAGTCAAACCGAGACTGGTGGCCAAACCGGTTGAACGTGGACCTCCTCGATCAGAACGTCTCCACGTCCAATCCGATGGACGAGGACTTCGACTACGCCGAGGAGTTCGAGAAACTCGACCTCGACGAAGTGAAGGCGGACATCGAGGACGTTATGACGACGTCGCAAGACTGGTGGCCGGCCGACTACGGCCACTACGGCCCTCTTTTCATTCGCATGGCGTGGCACAGCGCCGGCACGTACCGCACCAGCGACGGTCGCGGCGGCGCGTCCGGCGGTCGACAGCGCTTTGCACCCCTCAACAGCTGGCCCGACAACGCGAACCTCGACAAGGCGCGCCGGCTGCTCTCTCCGGTCAAGCAGAAGTACGGCCGCAAGCTCTCGTGGTCCGACCTAATCGTTCTGGCCGGGAACGTCGCCCTCGAATCGATGGGCTTCGAGACGTTCGGCTTCGCCGGCGGACGCGAGGACGAATACCGGCCCGACGATGCCGTCGACTGGGGGCCCGAAGACGAGTGGGAAGGGTCCGACCGCTTCGACGAGAACGGCGAACTCGAAGGGACGCTCGCCGCCACCGTGATGGGTCTCATCTACGTGAATCCGGAAGGCCCGGACAGCGAGCCGGATCCGGAGAAGTCGGCGGAACGGATTCGAGAGTCGTTCGGCCTGATGGCGATGAGCGACGAGGAGACGGCCGCGCTCATCGCCGGCGGCCACACCTTCGGGAAAGTCCACGGCGCCGCCGATCCCGACGAACACGTCGGTCCCGAGCCCGAAGCCGCTCCTATCGATCAGCAGGGGCTCGGCTGGGAGAGCAGCCACGGCTCCGGCAAGGGGGCCGACGCGATCACCAGCGGGATCGAGGGCCCGTGGAACACCACGCCGACCCAGTGGGACATGGGCTACATCAACACCCTGCTCGAGTACAAGTGGTGGCCCGAGAAGGGCCCCGGCGGTGCCTGGCAGTGGACCACGCAGAACGGCGAACTCGACGAGGCCGCACCCGGTACCGAGGACCCGTCGGAGAAAGAAAACGTGATGATGCTGACGACGGACGTCGCGCTCAAGCGGGATCCCGACTACCGGGAGATCATCGAGCGCTTCCAGGAGAACCCGAAGGAGTTCCGGGAGGCGTTCGCGAAGGCCTGGTACAAGCTGATCCACCGCGACATGGGCCCGGCGGAGCGGTTCCTCGGCCCGGAAGTGCCGGACGAGGAGATGCTGTGGCAGGACCCGATCCCCGACGCCGACTACGACCTAATCGGCGACGAGGAGATCGCCGAGCTCAAGGAGGAGATCCTCGCGTCGGACCTCTCTGTCTCCCAGTTGGTCAAGACCGCCTGGGCGTCGGCGTCGACGTACCGCGACAGCGACAAGCGCGGCGGCGCGAACGGGGCTCGCGTCCGTCTCAAACCGCAGAAGGACTGGGAGGTAAACGAGCCGGACCAGCTGGAGACGGTGCTTTCGACCTACGAAGCGATCCGGGAGGACTTCAACGGCTCGCGATCCGACGACGTGCGGGTCTCGCTGGCCGACCTGATCGTGCTTGGCGGCAACGCAGCCGTCGAACGGGCTGCGGCGGACGCCGGCTACGACGTGGAGATTCCGTTCGAACCGGGTCGAACCGACGCCACGCAGGAACAGACCGACGTCGAGTCCTTCGAGGCGCTCAAACCCGAAGCCGACGGGTTCCGTAACTATTACTCGGACGAGGCCGATCAGTCGCAGGAGGAACTGTTGGTTGACAAGGCAGATCTCCTGGATCTGACGGCACCCGAGATGACGGTTCTGGTCGGCGGCATGCGCGCACTGAACGCGAACTATCAGGGCTCCGAGCTCGGCGTCCTCACCGACCAACCGGAGACGCTGACCAACGACTTCTTCGTGAACCTGCTCGACATGGACTACGAGTGGGAAGCGTCCGACGACTCCCAAGACATCATGGGTTGGGAAGCGCCCTCGAAATCCGGGGACGACGAGGTTTTCGATCTGCGCGACCGTGAGACGGGTGACGTCGAGTGGACGGCTACCCGCGCGGACCTCGTCTTCGGTTCGAACGCTCGGCTTCGAGTCATCGCGGACGTCTACGCATCCGACGACGCGGAGGAGAAGTTCGTGCGTGACTTCGTGGACGCGTGGAACAAAGTGATGATGCTCGATCGCTTCGACCTCGAGTAACCCCGCGCAGAAGCCGGGCGTCACACGGCCGCCACTCGATATTTCCGGCGGCCGACGCCGGCCTGCTCGAGGAACGCCACTTGCGGTCTCCGAACGAACTCAAATACTGTTCTTTCAGCGCTTGCTATTTCATTTGCTCCTGACGACTACCTCGTCCTCTCTCACCGCCGTTATCTGTGCCGGTTCGACCGGATACTCGTCGTCACCGTGACCGCCCCAATTGAGTCGCGCCCGTAACCGATCCGTCAGCCCCGACTTCGGATCGACGTACGCAGTTCCTTCCTCAACCGTCGAAATAATCCCGATCTGATTTCCCGACTCGTCGACGACGTCTTTCCCTTGATCCGCAGCCGAAATCGATACCGTCGCATCCGGGTCTACCGTCGGGGTCTCCGACTCTGGCCCTGGTTCCGACTTTGACTCTCCCGACGACCTCGACTCCGGCTCCGCTCCCATTTCGGGCTCTCCAGCCCCCTCTCGCGTTTCGTCCATCTCTCCCGCACCCGTTTCCATCTCGTCACCAGTCGCCGATCCCGTTCCAGCCTCCGTCGAAGCCGATCCCGCACCAGCCGCACTCGGTTCAGTCACCCCCTCCCCTCTACCGGCCGCAGTCTCCTCGTTACCGGCGGTTCCGGTCTCCAGCGCTTCCGTCTGATCAGTACTGCGTGACTCCATCTCTGCCGTCTCCGCCGCCCCGGGTCCTGCTTTCGCTCCCGTTTCTCCAGTCACACCCGCCCCCGACTCGGCACCTTCCTCCGCTCCGGCCGGCGAATGCATCTCCGCCGCCGCCATCGTCTCGTACTCCTCGCTGTCGATAATCTCCCCGTCGAGAACCGTGCTGCTGACGAGTTCAGCGTCGAGGATGTCGCTGTCCTCGAGCGCAAAGCGCATCACGAGCCGTTCGGCGATTTCGTCTTCAACGGTGCGACGCTCGATGAGGTCGCTCCGAACGGTATCGCCTTCGCCGCGCTTGCTCTCGATGACCTCCTGTTCGATGACCGCCTCGGGGTCGGCGTCCGTTCGGACGATATCGCTCTCGAGAATCGATTCCTGGACGCGCTCGAAGGCGCTGTCCGTCTCGATCTCGTCTCGGGTGAGCGCGTCGTTGTGGTCGATATCGACGTTGACGACGCGGCTTTCGACCGTGTAGCGCTCGATCTCCTCGACCGTTTCGAGGCGGGCCTCGTCGGTCGTGACCTCGACGAGCGACTCGTCGATGAACTCGATGTCGACGGCCTTCCGGTCGAGGAGTTCGGAGTCGACGACGCGGCGTTCGAGGAGTTCGGAGTCGATGACCTCGCTCTCGATCGTGTCGCGTTCGACGATGTCGCGCTCGATCCGCTGCGTTTCGACGAGTTCAGTTGTGACGCGCTCGCCCCGTCGGAGTTGGTCCTCGAGTTCGCTCTCGCCGAGTTCGGCGCGGTCGAAGGCCTGGGTTCGGTCGACGAGTTCGAAGGTGCCGAGCGAGCGATCGTCGGCGTCCGACTGCGCTTCGGCCGTGTCCGTTGCGCCGCGGCCGCGGTCTTGCGCTGCGGACTCGGTGGCCTCGTAGACGAACACCAGATCCTCGTTGCTGAACGTCTCGCTGAACTCGTCCCAGGACTGCGCTTCGTGGTGATCCGCAAGGTCGTCTCGACGGGCGAACGTGTAATCGTGGCTGCCACCGCTGCCTTCACCGCCGTACGTCGAGACGGGAACGGCGTCGCGAGACTCGGCCCACTCCCGGATTCGGTCGGGATCGGTAGTCATTTTGCGGTGGGCGCGCCGCCGGTGGGTCCCCGAGTTCTCGGTCGGTCTCGCGTTCGACGAACTGTCGGGTGGATCCTCGGACATAGTCGCCCCTGCAATCGGATCGTACTTCAGTCGGCGGGGCCGTCTCTCCGACTCAGTTCTCGGTTTCCGTCCCTGAATCAGTACTCGTGTCGTTTCGATGCCGACCGAAAAACCGTAATCACGGATTGAGAACTCGTTCCGACTTCGATGACAGTCATCGGCTGCGAGGATCGACGCGGACAGTGGTTGATTACCGACGCTGAACTCGATGGCTGGTACTGCTCGGCAGGTGCTCGCCTGGCTGGTGACCGCCGGTTAGCTGTCGGCGTTGACAAGGTCGGTCAGGTCGATATTCGAGTCCGCCTCGTACTCGGCCCAGATATACCGCGTCGCCGCGCTCCGATAGGGCCGCCACGCCTCGGCGATCTCGCGCATTTCGGTCCGCGACAACTCCGCGCCGTCGCCGTAGAGTTCGTCGATCCCGCGGCGAACGGCGAGGTCTCCGAGCGGGAGGACGTCGGGCCGTTCCAACACGAACAGGAGGTACATGCGGGCCGTCCACTCGCCGATTCCCTTGATCTCGGTGAGGCGGCTGACGACGTCTTCGTTACTGACGTCGGCCAGTCCGTCGCGGGTGTAATCGTCCTCCTGGAACGCCCGCGCCGCGTTTCGCACGTACTCGATCTTGCTGCGCGAGAGGCCGGCGTCCCGGAGCGCCCGGTCCTCTGCCGTGAGGACGGTTTCGGGCGTGACCTCGTCCCCGAGCAGGTCGAACACGCGCTCGCGAACGGCCGCCGCGCTCGCGGTCGAGAGTTGCTGGTTGATGATCGAAATGCAGAGGCGTTCGTACGCGGTCCAATCGGATTCGACGTAGGGATCGTGCGTTTCGATCAGTCGGTTCATCACCGGGTCTCGGCGCAGCACGGATTCGGCCTCGTCCATCATGTGGGATACGGTAATAGGGTGCTCAAAAGAGAAAGCGCTCCCGGTTTCGGCGACTGACCAGAACGACAAGGAGTCAGTTCGCGTCGGGTGAATCCGAACGGGTCGGTGGCATCTCGGGTTCGATATTTGCCAGTCGCATCGCGTTACCGGTCACGCCGAGACTCATACCCATGTCGCCGATGATGACCGCGTGGATCACCGTCACGAGGCCGATCGGGGCACCGACCGCGAGCACGGCTTTCACCGCCAGGCTCGCCCAGATGTTCTGCCGGATGACACCGGTGGCCGTCTCCGAGAGGGCGAAGAGATACGGCAGCCGGGTGAGATCGTCGCCCATCAGCGCCACGTCGGCGGTTTCGAGAGCCGTATCCGTCCCCGCCGCGCCCATCGCGATCCCGACGCTCGCGGTGGCCATCGCGGGCGCATCGTTGATCCCGTCGCCGACCATCGCGACGCGGGTCTCGTCGCTCTCGCCCTCGAGTCGCTCGATCCACTCGAGTTTCTCCTCGGGAAGCAACTCCGCGTGGAACTCGTCGATACCGACCTGTTCGGCGATGGCGCGGGCCGTTCCCTCGTTGTCGCCGGTGAGCATCACGACGCGAACGCCCTGCTCCTGGAGCCGCGAGACGGCCCATTCGGCGTCCGGTCGAACGCGATCCGCGACGGCGATGACGCCGAGCGGATTATCTTCGGTCCCGACGACGACGACCGTCTTCCCGTCGCGCTCCAGTTCCGGAACGACGTCCTCGAGCACGTCGAGACACCCCTCGCGCTCACACTGCGAGCGGGCGGGTGCGTCGACGACTGCGACGCCGCCGTCGGTCGTCGCGTGAACGTGGTCGAGATCCGCGAGTTCNGGAACGACGTCCTCGAGCACGTCGAGACACCCCTCGCGCTCACACTGCGAGCGGGCGGGTGCGTCGACGACTGCGACGCCGCCGTCGGTCGTCGCGTGAACGTGGTCGAGATCCGCGAGTTCATCGAAGAGGTCCGGCTTCCCGACGTAGTGGGTGTCGCCGTCGAGTTCGGCGCGGACGCCCTTGCCGGTCAGGGCCTCGAAGTTCGAGACGGTGTCGTCGCGTCCGTCGATGCCCCGCTCGTCGGCGTAGCCGACGATGGACCGGCCGACGGGGTGTTCGCTTCGCCGTTCCACGGCGCTGGCGCGGCGGAGGACGTCCGCTTCGGTGGCTCCCTCGAGCGGGATCACGTCGGTCACGGAGAGATCGCCCGTGGTCAGCGTGCCGGTCTTGTCGACGGCGAGCACGTCGCTCTCGCCGGTGGCTTCGAGGTGGCGACCGCCCTTGATCAGGACGCCGTTGCGGGCGGCGCTTGTGATGCCCGAGACGACGCTGACGGGCGTGGAGATGACGAACGCGCACGGGCAGGCGATGACCAGCAGCGTGAGCCCGCGCAGGAACCACGTGTTCCACGAGGCACCGGTAAGCAGCGGCGGCAGCGTCGCGACGGCGAGCGCGAACACGACGACGAGCGGCGTGTAGACGCTCGCAAAGCGGTCGACGAACTGCTCGCGTTTCGTCTGGTCGCGCTCGGCGTCCTCGACGGTCCGGACGATGCGGGCGATGGTGGAGTCGTCGGCCTCGCTCTCGACTTCGACTTCGAGGTAGCCCGATTCGGGGATCGTCCCGCCGAAGACCCCGTCACCCTCGCGCTTGTCGGCGGGCACGCTCTCGCCCGTAATGGGGGCTTGATCGACCGCGCTCTGGCCGTCGATGACGACGCCGTCGGCGGGAATCTTCTCTCCGGGCCGAACGACGACCACGTCGCCGACCGCGAGTTCGTCGGCGGAAACGGTCTCCGTCGAGCCGTCGTCGCGGCGGACGGTCGCGGTGTCGGGGGAGAGGTCCATCAGTTCGCGCAGCGAGTTGCGGGCGCGGTCCATCGAGAAGCGTTCGAGGAGCTCCGCGACCGAGAACAGGACCGCGAGCATCGCCCCTTCGAAGGGGTGGTGTGCGGCCACGCTGGCGACGATACCGACGCCCATCAGGAAGTCGATATCCAGGCTCCGGTTGCGGATCGAATAGACGGCGTTCCGGAGGACCGGCGCGCCGGCGACCGCGGCGGCCACGATGAACAGAAGCTGCGAGAGCGCGTAGGGTCTGCCGGCGACGGTTCCGAGGGTCGGATCGGCCGCTGGGACGACGAAGGCGACGCCGATACCGACGACCGCGATGACTCCACCGATCGCCGTCCCGATGGCGCGGCGGCTCCGCCAGATCGAGTCGTCGTCGCCGAACTCGATTTCGTCGCTGTCGCCGTCCATCGGCGTTGCCTCGTAGCCGGCCGAGCCGATCGCGTCGACGACCGCTTCGGTGCTCGTCTCGTCGTCGACCGCGACCGTCACGCGGCCCGAGGTGGGTTGCGTCTCGATCTCGTCGACGCCGTCGGCAGCCGCGAGCGCGTTCTCGACTTTGTTCGCGCACGATGCACAGTCCATCTCGGGGACCGACAGCGAGAGGTCAGCCGCTCCGTCGTCACCGCCCTCGTCCGCGATCCGATAGCCGGCTGCACGCACGCGGTCACGAATCTCGGATCCGCTCGTCCGCGCCGGATCGTACCGGACGAGCAGGCGACCGCTCGTTACCCGTGGGTCGATGTCGTCGATGCCGTCGAGTCGCTCGACGCTCTTCGTCACCTTGCCGGCACAGGAGGGACAGTCCATCCCGGGGACCAGAATCTCGAGCGCTTCGGTCTCTGATGGCGTTGAACCTGATGAATCGGGCGGTACACTCGGCGTGGAATCTCTCATTATGTCCTCCTACTCTCCCCACCAGTATACGGATTATTTGGCGTGCGCCAACTCCGGACTCGGGGCGCGACAGTCTTCGAGTCCCCGGACTCCCGGTTCCCCGAGCCCTGAGTTCCCGAGTTCACAACCCCGCCGCTAGTTCGATCGTTTCCATCTCGCCGACGAACGTCGTCGCGAGCGTCGCCTCCGCCCGCCGAAGCCGATAGGAGAGCGTCGACCGCGGGACGTCCAATCGATCGGCAAGCTCCGAGAGGTCGATCTGCCGCGGCGTCTCGTAGTAGCCGTACTCGACCGCCGCCTGCAACGCCGCCTGCTGCTCGTCGGGGAGCGCGTCGTCCGGATTGACCGCCGCTTCGACGCCGTTTCGCTCCGGATCGAGTTCGGTCAGGCGAAGCATTTCGATGCCCGTACATTCGCCGACCTCCCGGCCCAGCGCGTCGAAGAACTCGTGGATCGGCGCGTCGCTTCCGAGGACGATCCGCCAGCGGTAGCGACGGCCCTCGCGGTAGGTCTCGAAGAGCAATCCTTCGCCCAAGTACTCGAGGGCCACGTGGGGGACGGAGGTGCAGACCTCGGTTCGCTCCCAGTAGGTGTAGACGACGAGCGTATCGCTCGATCGATCGAGAACCTGTACCTCACAATCCGCCCCGCAGTGGTCCTTGACGAGACAGTCCGCGAAGTAATCGGCCGTCTCGTAGGCCCGTTCGAGTTCGGCGAGCGCGGCATCGGGTCCGCTCGCGAGGTCGACTCGCCAGAGGCTATCGGCGCTGACGTGACACGACAGCGAGCGGACCGACATCTCGGGGTAGTCCGCAAGCACGTCGGCGACCGGGTTGGTTCCCGGCTCGTACTCCAGTGCGAAGACGAACTCTCTCATTGTCGGTACTAGGGGCTCGCGCGACAAATGGTTTCCCGCTGGGCGGCGTACCGAACGGTATGGGACAGCCGGCAGCCTCGCGCGCCAGAACGGAACTCCGGGAGTTCTGGGAGTTCTATCGCCGCTATACGAAGACGGCGATCCACGCGGCCACTGCGGCCGCGCTCACGATCTTCGGGATTCTCATCTTCATCGACCCCTGGTTTGCCGCGATCGCGATCGCCTGTTATGTCGTTCCGCCGGTCGCGTTGTACCTGCTGGAGGTGAACTCGATCTGGGAGGAGGGCGGTAGTGACCGCGACGGTGAGCAGGTGACTCGGCGAGAGCGAACTCCCGAGACCGATACCGATTCCAGAGCGGGCGAACCCGAGACGGCGCTGATACGCCCGAACGGGAGAAACGGGCCGGACGCGGACGGCGGAGGACGAGATTCTGATTCGGACGCGGATTCGGACGACGGCGATACGGACGCCGATAGCGACGACAGCGACACGGACACGGATTCGGACAGCGACGACGGCGACACGGACACCGACTCGGATAGCGACAACTAGTCCGTCGGCGATCGAGGTCCGGAGACCACCGATGGAGCGGTCGCTCGACACAAGCCGTGCGACGGCGGATCCGCGTGGTATGGCGGGAAGACCGGCGTCCACGGACAGGACGACGGCGCGGCCGTTCGGAGTCGAGAACGAACCGTTTTTGCCGCGATTGCCCCAATTCGCGCCATGGACCGACTCCTCGCATCGCTTGATGACGCGCCGATCATCGACAAAGACGGCTACGAGTACCTCGTCCACCCGATCAGCAACGGCGTTCCGGTGCTCGATCCGGCGCTGTTGCGGGAGGTCGTCGTCGAGGTCATGCAAACTGCCGACCTGAACGTCGACAAGATCGTCGCTCCCGAAGCGATGGGAATCCACCTCGCAACCGCCGTATCGCTACAAACCGACATTCCGCTCGTCGTGATCCGCAAGCGAGAGTACGGCCTCGAAGGCGAGGTATCGCTCCACCAGGAAACGGGCTACTCGGAGTCGGAGATGTACATCAACGACGTCGAACCCGGCGATCGCGTCGTCATCATCGACGACATGCTCTCGACCGGCGGCACCCTGGCGGCCATCTGTACGGCGCTCGACGACATCGGGGCCGAGATCGCCGACATCGTCGTCGTTATGCGAAAAGTCGGCCCGTCCGCCCTCGACGAGACGCCGTTCGAGGCGACGAGCCTCATCGACATCACGGTCGAGGACGGGGACGTTACCGTTCACTGATCGCGTTTCTGAACTCGGTTTCGAGAGCGAACCGCTCTCGTATCATTCGCTTGCCGACAGAGCCGTCGAGTAGCTACCCTGCTCCGTGTCACGCCCATATATGCACATACATGGATATAAACACGGTTGATAGGGCACAGTCTGAGCGCATATACGAGACTTTTTACCTCTCGATTGCAAGCTGATTCCTATAGATGTCGAACGAACCCGGGGATGGCATTCAGCTCGAGTACGGACTCGACGAGAAACCACCGTTGTCGAAGTCGGTACTGCTGGGCCTCCAGCACGTCGCGGTCATGATCGTGCCGGCGACGGCGGTAGCCTACATCGTCGCGGGCGGCGTCGGACTGAGCGGTGCCGATACCGCCTACATCGTCCAGATGGTGCTTTTGTTTTCCGGCCTGGCAACGATCGTCCAAGCCTACACGGTCGGCCCCGTCGGCGCGAAGCTGCCGATCGTTATGGGAACGAGCTTTACGTTCCTCGGCGCGATGACGACGATCGGCGCTGACTTCGGCATGGCCGCGGTGTTCGGTGCGATCCTCGTCACTGGCTTCACCGTCGAAGGGCTTATCGGCTGGCAGTTCAACCGCATCAAACCCTTCTTCCCGCCGCTCGTCACCGGTCTCGTCGTCGTCATCATCGGGCTGTACCTGATCCCGACGGGAATGGACTACGCCGCCGGCGGCACCGCCGCCCAAGAGGCCGGCGAGTTCGGCGCGCTCCACCACATCGGCCTGGCCGCGCTCGTTCTGGCCATCGCCGTCGGACTCAACATGTTGACGCGCGGAATCACCCGGCTTCTGAGCATCCTCGTCGCGATCACGGTCGGCTACGTCGCCGCGGTCGCGGTCGATCTCGTCGACTTCTCGCCGATCGGAGCGGCCGCATGGATCGCCGTTCCGTCGCCCATCCGCTTCGGATTCGAGTTCGAACCGATCGCGATCCTCGTCTTCGCCTTCCTGTTTCTCGTCTCCGCGATGGAGACCGTCGGAGACATGTCCGGCGTGACCGCCGCCGAAGGGCGAAATCCCGACACCCGCGAGTTCCGCGGAGCCCTCTTTACCGACGGCCTGCTGAGTTCGCTCGGCTCCGTCTTCGCCACCTTCCCCGTCACCTCGTTCTCCCAGAACGTCGGCATTATCACCTTCACGGGCGTGATGAGCCGCCACGTCGTCGGCATCAGCGGCGTCATCCTCGCGGTGCTCGGTCTCAGCCCGAAAATCGGCGCCATCGTCACGACCATTCCGAGCGCCGTCTTCGGTGGCGCCACCCTGCTGATGGTCGGGATGGTCGCCGCCAGCGGTTTCCGATTGATCGTCCTCCACACTGAACTCGACCGGCGGAACATGGTCATCGTGGCCGTCTCGCTCGGTCTGGGCCTCGGCATCGCGACGACCCCCGAAGCGATCAGCGGCCTCCCGAACGCGGCCCAGACGTTCTTCGGCCAGCCGGTGATCCTGACCGCGCTCTCGGCGCTGATCCTCAACACGTTCGTCCCCGGTGAGCAGAGCCCGCTGTTCGACGCTGCGGCGGCCGAGGATGGCGCCGGTCCGGATCCGGAGCCAGCCACACCTAGTTCAGGGAGCGACTGACCGGGTTCCAGCCGATTCGTTCGTCCCATTCGTCGACCCAGTTCGCCTTGAGCGCCAGCCGATGCCACAGCGGGAGGCTAACATATCGAAAAGAGATCTGTACCTGCGTCCGCTCTCCACGGGATCTGACGCGCCACCGGCACATCAGTCGATCGTTGCAAGCGAATGTCGAGTTCCGCCGAAGGTGTACGAACGCCGGCGGGAGCTACCATCGATCGCACCGCGAGCACCAGCCAGGCTGCGAGCGGGCCGACGACTAATGTAAAGGCCCGCTTAACGGGCCGAAACGGAAGGAGGGGTGCTTTTCATCAAACTTTTACCGAGGGCCGGCAAGCCGCCCCTGCAGAGTGAAAGTTTGGTTTTAGAAGCCCTTGCCAAGCATTTCGCGCGCGATGACGTTCTTTTGAATTTCGGAGGTCCCCTCGTAGATCTGGGTGATCTTCGCGTCGCGGTAGAACCGCTCGACCGGGAAGTCGTTGACGTAGCCGGCACCGCCGTGGATCTGGACGGCCTCGTCGGCGACATCGACGGCGACGCGGGAGGCGTACTCCTTGGCCATCGAGGCGAGTTTGGTGATGTCCTCGCCCTGGTCGACGTTCCAGGCCGCCTTGTAGGTCAGGTTGCGGGCTGCCTCGGTATCCGTCGCCATCTCGGCGAGCTTGTGTTGGATGGCCTGGAACTCCGAGATCGACTGGCCGAATTGCTCGCGGTCCTGGGCGTACTCGAGTGCGGCGCGGGTGGCACCCTTGGCGATGCCGACGCCCTGTGCGGCGACGGCGGTTCGGGTCTCGTCGAAGAACTGCATCTGCTGCATGAACGCGGCGTCTTTGGTCCCGATGAGGTTCTCCTCGGGAACGCGCACGTCGTCGAAGACGAGTTCAGCCGTGTCCGAGGCGCGGATGCCCAGTTTGCCGGTGATCTTCTCGGCGGAGAAACCGTCGCGGTCGGATTCGACGACAATCTGACTGAAGCCGTTGTAGCGGCCCTGTGCGTCGGGGTTGGTCTTACAGAGGACGACGAAGAAGTCGCCGACGGTCCCGTTGGTAATCCACATCTTGTTGCCGTTGATCACCCACTCGTCGCCGTCTTTCTCGGCGCGGGTCGAGACGGAGGACACGTCGGAGCCGGTATCGGGTTCGGAGATCGCAGCGCCGGAGATTTTCTCGCCGAGCGCGACGGGCTCTAAGAAGCGCTTCTTCTGGTCGTCGGTCCCGAAGTTCATGATCGCCTCGCAGCCGAAGGAAGTCGAGATGATCGACAGCGCGATGCCGGGATCGTAGGAGAACAGTTCCTCGGTGATGATCGCGGTGTCGAGGATGGAGTAGCCGGCACCGCCGTAGTCGATCGGGATGTACGAGCCGGTCAGGCCCATTTCGGCGGCCTCGTCGATGACGTCGTGGGGGTACTTCTCCTCTTCGTCGTACTCCTCGGCGATGGGGACGATTTCGTTTTCGGCGAACCGCTGTACCTCTTCGCGGATCTGCTCCTGTTCTTCGGTGAGACCGAATTCCATGGTCAATCGTTATTATCCGAGCGATAAAGAGCTTTGTAACCGGCTATAAACGCAAAGAGAGTTTCTAACCCGAAAGAGGGAAACGTTCAAACGGGTGCCCATTGCATGATTATTCATGGAACTGGAAGACATCAACACCGTCGCAGTTCTCGGCGCGGGGAACATGGGACACGGCATCGCGGAAGTCGCCGCGATGGCGGGCTACGAGGTCGCACTTCGTGACATCAAAGACGAGTTCGTCCAGAACGGCTACGAGCAGATCGAGTGGTCGCTGAACAAGCTCGCGGAGAAAGACCAGCTCAGCCAGGACGACGCCGATGCCGCGCTCGAACGCGTCACGCCGCTGGTCGACGTCGAGGAGGCCGTCGGCAATGCGGATGTCATCATCGAGGCCGTCCCGGAGAAGATGGAGATCAAGAAGGACGTCTACGGCGAGGTCGAGGAACACGCACCCGACCGCGCCATCTTCGCGACGAACACCTCGAGTCTCTCCATCACCGAACTCGCGGACGTGACGGATCGTCCCGAGCAGTTCTGCGGGATGCACTTTTTCAACCCGCCGGTTCGGATGCAACTCGTCGAAGTCATCTCCGGCGCGGAAAGTGCCGAGGACACCCTCGACGTGATCGAGGAACTCGCCGAAGACTTCGGCAAGACGCCGGTCCGCGTCCACAAGGACTCGCCCGGATTCATCGTCAACCGCATCCTCGTCCCCCTGATGAACGAGGCCAGCTGGCTCGTCAGCGAGGACGAGACGACCATCGCCGAGGTCGACTCGACGACGAAATACGACATGGGTCTGCCGATGGGGAGCTTCGAACTCGGCGACCAGGTCGGCAACGACGTGAGCTACCACGTCCTCGAGTACATGCACGAGGTGCTCGGCGACGCCTACGAGCCGGCTCCGCTCCTCGAAACGAAAGTCGAAAACGAAGAACTCGGCAAGAAAACCGGCAAGGGCTTCTACGACTACGAGGACGGCGACGGCGTCGATATCCCGACCGACGACCAGTCCGAGTTCGTCAAAGAACGGCTGCTCGCGACGATGGCCAACGAGGCGGCGAAGCTGATCGGCAACGACGTCGCCCCGCCGGAGTCCATCGACGAAGCCGTCCAGCTCGGTGCCGGCTTCCCAGACGGCCCGGTCAAACTCGTCGACGAGTTCGGTCTCGAACCGCTCCTGGAAACGCTCGAGGACGCCCACGACGAGACCGGCCACGAGCGCTACGCGCCGGCCGACTACCTCGCGGAGCGCGCCGAAGCCGGTGGCTTCTACGAGTCCGCTGACGACGGGGCCGGCGTCGACTTCGACGCCATCCGCGTCGAGTACCCCGGCGACATGGTCGGACACATCGTCCTCGACCGCCCGCACCGCATGAACACCATCAGCGACGACCTGCTGGCCGAACTCTCCGAGGCCATCGACCTGCTCGAGGACGACGAGGAGGTCCGCGCGCTGCTCATCACCGGCGCGGGCGAGAAGGCCTTCTCCGCTGGTGCCGACGTGCAGAGCATGGCCGCCGGCGGTGCCAACCCGCTCGGCGCAGTCGAACTCTCGAAGAAAGGCCAGTCGACGTTCGGCAAGCTCGAAGCCTGCGACATGCCGGTCGTGGCCGCTATCGACGGCTACTGTCTCGGCGGCGGCATGGAACTGGCCACCTGCGCGGATCTGCGCGTCGCGAGCGACCGCTCCGAGTTCGGCCAGCCCGAACTCGATCTCGGTCTGCTCCCCGGCTGGGGCGGGACCCAGCGCTTGAAACACATCGTCGGCGAGGGCCGCGCGAAGGAGATCATCCTCACCGCAGAGCGCTACGAGGCCGCGACGATGGAAGAGTTCGGCTTCGTCAACGAACTCGTCGGCAACGACGAACTCGTGGACGCGGCGCTCGAACTGACGACCGACCTCGCCGGCGGGCCGCCGATCGCACAGAAGTTCACCAAGCGCGCGATGCTCGCCGGTCGCGACGACACCGAGGCGGGACTCGAATACGAATCCTCCGCGTTCGGCCACCTGATGGCGACGGACGACCTGATGGAGGGCATCACGGCGTTCATGGGCGACGGCGAACCGGAGTTCGAAGGGAAGTAGACGACGGTGTCCGACCGAGAGCGACGAGAAACGCTCTCGCGTGTTCTTGCGATTCTCGAACGCTTGCGATTCTGGCCGTGTCCGATACGGTGTGTAGTGGGCGTCTCGAGTCGAACTGCGAGCGTCTATCCGCTCACATTCATCTCCCTACCGTGATACGTTGGACACCCGTTCTAGACGGATGGTCGCGCAGTCGCACCGTTCGTTTGGCGTTGTCGATGACGCCGATCACGAACTCGATCGCCCGGCCACCGTGACGAACTCGAACCGCGCGCCGCCGGCCTCGCTCTCCGTTGCGGTAACGCGCCAGTCGTGACCCGCCGCGACCTCGCGGACGACCCAGAGTCCGATACCGAGGCCGTCCGCGTCGGTCGACACCGAGGGATCGAAGAGTTCGGCGGCGGCGCGCAACTCGTCGGGAAGGCCCGCCCCGTCGTCCGCGACGAAGAAGCCGCATAGGTCGTCCGGTTCCAGTTCCCCGCCGGTGCCGTTCTCGATCTCGTCCGCCGCGAGCGAACACGCGCCGAACTCGAGTGTGCCGACCCGGACGGTCAGTTCGCGCTCGGACTCGTCGCCGTCGCAGCCGTGTTCGACCGCGTTCCGAAACAGGTTCTCGAAGACGCGCAACAGTCGGGAGCGATCGGCCGTGAGCGTCATCGTGTCCTCGGTCGAGAGCGTCGCCTCGCCGGTCGAGACGTGGTTCCAGGCCTCCGTCGCGGCCG
Source organism: Natrialba asiatica DSM 12278 (assembly GCF_000337555.1). Classification (GTDB taxonomy): domain Archaea; phylum Halobacteriota; class Halobacteria; order Halobacteriales; family Natrialbaceae; genus Natrialba; species Natrialba asiatica. Next base: position 231,935 of record NZ_AOIO01000030.1, read on the forward strand.
ATTCGAGATCGACGCACGCCGTTTCGCTCGCCCACGCCCCGTCGCGAGCGATCGCCAACACGTCGTCGATAATTGCCTCCATGCGGTCGAGACTGCGCTGAGCCGTCGGAAGGTGCTCGAGCGACTCCGTCTCCGCGACGAGTTCGAGATAGCCCTGGGCGATGCCGAGGGGGTTGCGCAGGTCGTGGCTGACGATGCGGGCGAACGCGTCGAGGCGCTCGTTCTGTTCGCGAAGGCGGCGCTCGTTTCGCTTTCGCTCGGTAACGTCTCGGACGACGCCGACGCAGCCGCTGAACTCGTCGTCGTGGACGAGGACGGTGAGTTGGACTTCGCAGGGAATCCGGGTTCCGGACTTCGTTTCGAGCGGGGCCTCGATCGTCGTCGAACGGTCGTTGCTTCGAAGCAGCGAGCCGATCGCCGTTTCGGCACGGTCGATGGTCGACTCGTCGAAGAGCAAGCCGGCGTGTTCGCCGAGCAGTCCCTCGCGCGTGTAGCCGGTCATCTCGACGATCGCGTCGTTGATCGTCATGATGTGGCCGGCCGTATCGAGGACGTAAATACCGTCGCCCGCGGTCTCGACGAGGCGTTCGTACCGGTGGAGCGTCTGCTCTTGCTGTTCGAGTTGGCCGCGGATCGCGATCGTTTCGAGGACGTGCGAGGCCACCTCGGCGACCGACCGAACGGTCTCGCGCTCGGCCGCCGACAGCGCTGTGGCCGCGTACACCACGAGCACGCCGTAGCGCTCCTCACACGTTGCAAGCGGCGCGACCGCCGCGGTCCGCACGTCGCGATCGCGGGCACGATCGTAAAACGGAATCGACCGCGTGGAGTCAGTACTGGCCGTCTGTAACGTCTGCGTGTACAGCGCGCGTTCGAGCAGGGGATTCGTACCCTTGCCGAGTCGAAACGTCCGGTGTGTCGGCCAGCTTGTCGCATCGGGGTCCGTAATCCAGGGCACGACCGACTGCTCACCGCGGTCGTACTCGCCAACCCAGGCGAACACGAACGCATCGCTCGCCGTAAACGCCGTGCGAAGCACCTGCTCGACGGTTCGCGGCGACGTCGCATCGGCCAATTCACACCGGATCGTCTCGACGAGTTCGGGACGGCGATCTGCGGTCGAACTCGGGGGGATGCTGTCGAGAATCGGCTGTGCGAGATCCGTTGCGGGAGCCGTCTCCGGGCCGGACGCGGGAAGTCGGGTGAGAATCGGCGTCGTCTCGCCGCCGTCCGCATCCCAGTAGCCGAATATCGAGAGCTCCGGCGCGATGGATTCGAGGCTGCTGCGGACGGCCGGAACGTCCGAAATCGTTCCCGCATCGATGACGACGGCATCGACCGGGTCCCGTTCGAGACGGTCGATAGCCACGGCAGGCTCCCGTGCAACGGCGACGCTAACGGGTGCATCCGTCAGTGAGAGCGTCAGCGTTGCTCGCGTCGACCGATCGCGACTTATACAGAGAATCTGTCGACGGCTCATAGCGGGGGGTGTGTGATACGGTTCTGCCTTGGCGTCGTCATCGCCGTCCCTCTCGCCGTCGCCATGATCGTCGCCAGCGTCACAAGCAGGTGTCCAGCGGGACCCATCACACGACTGCACTCGTGTGAGAAATAATTGTTCTTTCTACATATCCGCCGTCTCGGTTAGAAGAACCGCACGCAGTGGGTGCCGAAGCGACGGGAGCGGGAAGCGGAGCTACCGACTACAGTCACCCGGCAAAACCGGAGAGAGGCCACTCGCCGTCGTCATCGTCGTCCTGAATACTCGGTGCGCTCACGAGGACGAACGCGCTTTCGTCGTCACCGTTTTGGATCTGGCGCGTCGACGTTGGCGGGATCCAGAGTGCATCGCCGGTTTTCATCGCGACCGGTTCGTCGTCGACGACGACTGTCGCTTCGCCCTCGATGAGGACGTAGACCTCCTCGTGGTCGTTGTCAGTGTGGTCGTGTGGCTTGCTTTTCCAGCCCGGATCACAGCGGGCAACCGTTACGCCGACCCGTTCCGTTTCGAGCGGATCGCTCAGGAAGTGCATGGCACTCGACACCTGCTCGACTTCCTCGTAGTTCACTTTCCGATAGGACATGGCTGTGCCTTGGTGTGGACGACAGTAAAGTTACTGCGTTCATCCACCCCGACCGATCGGGTCGAACCCGTCGACCGGCGTGACCGCATCCGCGGCCGACAGGTATACGCGCCCATGTGCAACTCGATCGAACGACAGGGCCACCCTCGCCGAGGGACCAACCATCTGATTATACCCGTTCGACGCGTGTCACCGCCATACCTCCATCAGTGCACCAGTCTATCACACTGGGGTACCGGAGCCAACAGCTATATAGCCACCCAGCCATAGGTGCCAGCAAAGCGGTGCACGACGTGATCCTGACACCAACGCGTTCGGATCGACTCCTGGTCGCCGTCTCGCTCGCCCTGTTCGGCGTCGCGGGCGCTTTGAGCGCTTCCGTCGACGAACTCGGCCCAACGCTTGGCGCGACGACACTCGCCATTGCGGGCGTCTACTTGCTCGCCAAGTACGCAAACAGCGTTTCTCGGCGCACGCTTGCTGCCCTGGCGCTCGTCCTCTGGATCGGATTCCTCGCAGTCGCTACCCTGCACGTCATCGGGCTCCAGACGATCGGTGCCGCCGTTCCCGGCCCGAGCGCCGTGTTCGTCATCGCGGCCACCGCGGCAACGTGGGCACTGCTCCTGACCGCCTGCTCGACGACCGCGTTCCTCGGTTTCCGCGAGTACGGGACAACCGTCAGTACCGAGACCCTTGACGAACAGAGCATCGAGAGCGAGCCGTCCGACTACTCGACGCGATAACTCACCGCGATTCCCTCGCCGAGTGGCACGACGACCGTCTCGAACGCCGGCTCGTCTCGAACGCGCTCTAGATACGCTGCGATTCCGCGCGTGTGTTCGTTGCTCTCGGCCGCAACCCTGCTTGCGCTCTCCTCGCCGCCGTCCGCCGCCTCGACTATCTCCAGCAGCGCGTCGAACTCGATCACGTTGGCCGAAATCGCATTGTCCGCAACGACGACGCCACCGACCGGTACTTTCGACCGAACGGCCTCGAACGCCGCCTCGTACCGGTGCTTCTCGAGGTCGAGCAACACCACGTCGAACGGTCCCTCGTATCGCTCGACCGTCTCCAGTGCGTCGCCGAGTTCGTATCGCGCAACGTCGTCGTATCCGCCAGCAGCCATGTACTCGCGGGCCTGCTCGAGTTCAGCCTCGTCGACTTCGGTGAGGACGATTTCGCCGTCAGCGGGGAGCGCCTCGGCGAACCAGTACGCGGAGTAGCCATAGCCCGAGCCGAACTCGAAGATGCGATCGGCGTCGCCGAGGCGGGCGACGAATCGGAGAAAGGCACCGACTTCGGGGCCGACATGGGGAAAGCCCTCCTCCCGGGCGAACTCGTCCATCTCGGTGAGCGTGTCGTCGGGGTCGGGACCTGCTGCACGGACGAAGCGACTGAGCTCGGTTGTGAGTACGTCAACCATGGCTGGTGGTACGCAGGCGAGACTATCAAGATCGGGGGGTGATGCCGCGTCGTGCGGTCGCCCCTGCGAACCGTTCCGAAACCGGAATCCGGGGCGTCTTCCAGCCGACCGTGACGGGGACGAGCAACACCAACACCTTCGCGTACAGCACCATGAACAAGAGTGCGAAGGGGTAGGTGTTGCCGTAGGCGGCCCCGACCTCGTCGGCGTCGGTAGCGTCGATCGCCGCGGCGAGGCCCTTCGTGTCGGTGTGGCCGCCGCAGATACCGCCGGCAGCCGTGATCCAATCCTGTCCCCAGAGCCGTCGCGTAACGACTAACCCGACGAAAATGGCGGCAAGGCTCGTCAGCGTTGACGCAAGGAGGATCTGAACGCCGTACTCGGCGACCGTTTGAACGAGCCCGCTGCCGGCCTCGATACCGACCGTTGCGAGGAACAGGCCGAGCGTGAGCGAGCGGAGTTCCGAGAGGATCGTCCGGTCCATCCGCAGCGTGATCGGCCCGAGTTCGCCGACGTAGCCGAGCACCAGCGCGGCGATGATGACGCCGCCGGTCGTTCCGAGCGTCGGCGCGCCGAGCGGACCGAGCGGCAGCGGGATCGACCCGAGCACGACGCCGAGTGCGAGCACGAGTCCGAATCCGACGAGGCTGAACGGTACCCGTTCGATCGACGAGTTTCGCGTTCAGCGCAGTGGAGCCGTTAGTTCGTCTCCGCTTCCGCCGTCTCCTCGCGCTCGCGAAGCTTGAACTTCTGGACCTTCCCCGTCGTCGTCCGCGGCAGTTCCTCGACGAACTCGATTTCGCGGGGGTGCTTGTACTCCGCCAGATTTGTCAGGCAGTACTCTCGGAGCTCGTCGGCCGTCACGTCGGCGGCGGGCGTCGGCACGACGAAGGCCTTGACCGTCTCTCCTCGTCGGTCGTCCAGAATGCCGGCGACCGCGGCGTCGGCGACGGCCTCGTGTTCGAACAGCAACTCTTCTACTTCGCGCGGATAGACGTTGTACCCGCCCGTGACGATCATGTGCTTCTCGCGGTCGACGACGTAGAAGAAGCCGTCTTCGTCGTGGTAGCCCACATCACCGGTGTGGAACCACGTCGTGCCGTCCGCCTCGGTGAAGGTTTCCTCGTTCGCCTCGGGCAGACCGTAGTAGCCCTTCATCACGTTCGGCCCGGAGACGACGATTTCACCGGTTATCTCGTCGAGATCCGCTTCCTCCTCATCGACCGGTCCCTCCGCGACGGGCGAGACGTCCTCGAACCCGTCAGCGACGACCTTCGAATCGACGCCGGGAACTGTCCTGCCGATACTGCCGACGCGTCGTCCGTCGATCGGACTGTTGAAGTGCGTGATGGGGCTGGTCTCGGTAAGTCCGTACCCCTCGTAGACGGCCGGTTCGTAGCGGTCTTCGAACTGCCGGAGGACTTCGGTCGGGATGCCGGACCCGCCGACGCCGCACAGCCGGACTGAGGAGAAATCGAACTCGTCGGCGTTGGGCTGGTTGATCACGTCGTTGTACATCGCCGGCACGCCGTGGAAGACCGTGAGTTCCTCGCTCTCGACGAGCGAGACGGCGTCCTGGGCGTCCCACTCGGCCATCGGATAGTAGGCCGCACCGTTGAACAACGCGGCGTTCATCGTGACGGTCATCCCGTAGATGTGAAACAGCGGCAGAACGCCGAGTTGCTTGTCGTCGGGCCGAATTCCGTCCGGAACGAGTTTCGCCGCCGCCGTCGCGTTCGAGGCGAGATTTTCGTGCGTTAGCTGGACGCCTTTCGGCTGACCCGTCGTCCCCGACGTGTACGGCTGGACCGCCACGTCGTCGTCAGCACGGTCGACGACGTCGGGTGCACCGCGCTCGAGAAACGACTCGAAGGTTGTCGCACCTTCGGCCTCGCCGTCGATGCTAACGACGTGTTCGACGCTCGTTTCGTCCCGTACCTCCGTGACGAACGGCACGAGATCGGAGAGCGTGACGACCACCCTGGCCCCGCTGTCGCCGAGTAAGTGGCTGATCTCCCGTGACTTGTACTGCGGGTTCATCGGCACGACGACGCCGCCCGCCCGTAGCGTTCCGTGGAAGGCGATCAGAAACGGCGGGACGTTCGGCAGATAGAGCGCAATACGGTCGTCTTCGCCGATCCCTCGCTCGGCGAGTGCGGTCGCGAACGCACCGGTCTGTCCCCAGAACTCGTCGTAACTGGTTTCTTCCCCCCGGAATCCGATCGCGGTGGTGTCCCCGTGCTCCTCGACGGCTGCCGCGACGTTCGTGACAAGGTTTGTCATTGCTCACGCAAACTGTTGTCGCACTGTGTGAAAAACATTTACATTGTTTATACTATATTGAGTCCTCCTTACCAGACTGACGAGTTCAGCGCCGGCGCTGGCATTCGAGAGCAAGCGGATGAGACCGACACTGAACGCGGCCGTCTCGTGGCCTCAGTGGGAGTCGAGCCTATTTACGTTCGTGCGCCAAACGTCCGAGCGATGTACGACCACGTCCTCATTCCGACGGACGGGAGCGATGGAACTCGGCGGTCGATCACGCACGGATTGACCATCGCCGACCGGTTCGGCGCGACGGTTCACGCACTCTCGGTCGTCCCGGAAGGCCCGTTCGGAACGTTCGAGACCGAGGCCGCAACCGAGGCCGCCCGGCGAGCCGTCGACCGGGTCGCAATGGAAACCAGAGCCGCCGATCTCGAAACCGTTACCACCGTCGTACAGGGCGTCCCACACGAGGAGATCCTCGCCTACGCGGACGACAACGAGATCGATCTCATCGTCATGGGGACCCAGGGGCGGACCGGCCTCGACCGCGTCCTCGTCGGGAGCGTCACCGAACGCGTCGTCCGCATGGCCGACGTGCCGGTCGTCACCGTCCGACTGACGGACGACATCCGAATCACCGACGCCGAGGAGGCGCGTGAACTCGCGCACGAGCAGGCCGAACAGGAGGGTTACGAGGACGTGACGGACGTCGGAGAACCACACCGAACCAGCGCCTCCTGGATCGTCCCGCTCGAAGCGAACGGCCACTCGATGCAGGTCCACATCGACGCGGTATCCGGCGAGGGCCGAATTGCAGAACGAACTCGCGACGAAGACCGGTAAGAATCGATGCGGCGGTGCCTCCGTACTGTCCCCCGCGCGAACGAGTTCTATTCGGCCGATCCGAGACGATTGACGACCGGCGTCGCAGTAATCCCGTGGACGACGACCGAGAGCAAGACGACCGCACCGACCAGCGCCCACACCAGATCCGCGTTGGCGAAGACGGCCTCGTTGAGGCCGTGTGAGAGGTAGTAAAACGAGCCGATTCCGCGGATACCGAAGAAGGCGATCGTCCCCCGTTCGGCCCAGTCGCGATCGAACCCGAGCAATCCGACGAGCCCTGCGACCGGTCGAACGACGAAGACGATCACGACAGCGGCGATTGCGGCCTCGATCGTCAGCGGCGCGAGAAGGCCGCCGACGATCGCACCGCCGAAAAAGACCATAATGATCGCCATCACGGCTTGCTCTGCCAACTCGCTGATCTCGTGTAACGCCTCGTTGTACTCGTGGGAACGCTCGTAGTTCCGAATCAACAGCGCCGCGATGAAGACGGCGATAAACCCGTAGCCGCCGACGAGTTCGGTGAGGCCGTAGACGAATAACGTCCCGGCGACGGCTTCGAGTCCCTGGACCGATTCGGCGATCTGGGTGGCCGGGTTCGTCAGGAAGACGATGCGGGCCATCACTGCCCCGAGAACGGCACCGAGTGCGACGCCGACGGCGATTTTGTAGGCGACGGCGACGAGGAGCCACTCGCCGAGCCAGTTGCCGGGAGCGATACCGACGAGGGCGATTGCGATGGCGAGATTCGTAAACGGGAACGCGAGGCCGTCGTTCAGGCCGGCTTCGGAGGAGAGTGCGAATCGGACCTCCGCCTCGTCTTCGCGGGCCGGCGGGGCCTCGATCTGTTCGTTGGTTCCCGAGCCGGGTTCGTCGACCTGGACTTCCGCGGCGAGGACCGGGTCCGTCGGAGCGATGCACGCCCCCAGCAGGACGGCCGTGGGGAGAACCAGACCCGCGAGCCCCCAGCCGAGCAGCGCTGCGCCGATAATCGACAGCGGCATCGTGATCGCGAGGAGTCGCCACGTCGACGCCCAGGCGCGAAGGCCGGGCGGGCGGTCGAGTTTTAGACCGACTCCCATGAGCGCGAGGATCACGCCGAGTTCGGCGAGGCGTTCGGTCGTCTCGCTCTGTTCGAGCGGGTCCGGTGGTGGGAGATCGATCGGGAGGCCAAACACCAGCAAGCCGAAGGCGACGAAGAAAAGCGGCAGCGAAATCGCTCGGTTCGCGACGAGACGGGGCAAGATCGCGACCCCCAAGAGAACGATTCCGACGAGGACGAGGCCGATGTCGTACAACTCGAGTACCATCAGGGACCAGTAACTACCGACAACGGGAGTCTTGAAGCCGATGCAGGCAGATGCAGAACGAATTCCTATGGCGGCCGACGCCGCAGAGCCGACACAATGACACAACGCGGCGATTCCTCGGACCGTCAGGCCCAGCCTCGCGACCGTCCCCGAACCGAGACGGGCCGGCGGCGGCTCCTCCGATGGGGCGGTCTCGTCGGTCTTATTTCCCTGAGCGGCTGTACCGCGGATATCGGCGAGGAGTTCCCGCCGAACGAAAAGTGGCCGACCGCCGACCTCACGCCCTCGCTTCCCATCGCCGAACGATCCACCGTCCTCGAAAACGGAATCGAAGCGATGGCTGCCGAATCGATCGCCGACGAAGCCGAGTTCGAGACGGCGATCGACGAGTACGGGATCGACGTCGAGACAGTCGAGCGAGACCGGGACGTGCTGACGGTCGAGTACGTCGCGACGGAGCGCTACGAGACGAGTACGCTCCACACCCTCGGCCCGATCGCAGGCGCGTTCGCAGCCCTCGTCGACGCCGGCTACGACGCCACCGCGCTCGCCGTTACCATCCTCGACCCCGCCCCCGATTCGTTCGGCGAAGCCTCGATCGAACGCTCGTGGGCCGAAGCCTACCTCGACGGCGACCTGTCCGCGGCGGCGTACGGTGAACTCGTCGCCACGACGGTCGCCTCCGAACGTCACCCGCCGGACGTCGAAGTCTCACCGTCAGAATAGCGTTCTCGCGGTATCGACCCGTTGTTTCCCGAGGTGCCTGTCTCCCCGCTCGAGTTTCCTTATTCGAGCACGACCAGCACGTCGCCCATATCGACGCTCTGTTCCTCCTCGACGGCGATCTCCGTCACCGTCCCGCCGCGGGAAGCGACGATGTCGTTTTCCATCTTCATCGCTTCGAGCACGACCAGCACGTCACCCGCCGCGACCTCGTCGCCCTCCTCGACTGCAACGTCGAGGATCGTGCCTTGCATCTCGGCGTCGACGGTCTCGCCGTCGCCGGCGAACTCGTCGCTGCCGCCGCTGTCGCCGCCCGCCGGCCGTGGTGGACTTGCCGCCCCAGTTCCGGTGCCGGCCGCCGCCCCGTCACCGACCGGAATCGCCGGCGCGCCGTGCTCTGCGAGTTCAACTTCGAATCGCTTGCCGTTGACCTCGACGGTGAACTCGCGTTCGACGGTCTCCTCGTCCTCGACCTCGTCACCGCCGCTGCCGGTGTCGCCGCCCCACTGCGCCTGGGCCTCCTCGATGCGGCTCTCGTCGAGTTCGTTGTCGAGGTACTTCGTCGTGTGCGTGCTCGCGACGAACTGCTCGTCGGTGAGCATGAGCCGGTGGAAGGGGATGATCGTCGGGATGCCCGCGATGTCGTACTCGCGCAGGGCGCGCAGCGAGCGGGCGATACACTCCTCGCGGTCCTCGCCCCAGACGACCAGTTTGGCGATCATCGAGTCGTAGTCGGTCACGAGGTCGTCGCCCTGTCGGAGCGCGTCGTCGAGGCGGACGCCGACGCCGCCCGGCGGATCGTAGGTTTCTAGCCGGCCGCCCGTTGCGGGCGCGAAGTCCTCGGCCGCGTTCTCGGCGTTAATCCGGAACTCCATCGCGTGGCCGTCGACCTCGACGTCGTCCTGGTCGAAGTCGACTTCCTCGCCCGCGGCGATCTGAATCTGGCGCTTGACGATGTCGTAGCCGGTGATCTCCTCCGTGACGGTGTGTTCGACCTGGATCCGCGTGTTGACCTCGAGGAAGTAGAAGTTCGCGTCCGGCCCGAGCGGTCCGTCGCGGCCCGACTCTTCTTCGACGAGGAACTCGACGGTGCCGGCGTTGGTGTAGTCGGCGGCACCGACTCCGCGGCGAGCGGCCTCGCCGATCTGTTCGCGGAGTTCGTCGGAGAGGGCCGCAGAGGGGCCTTCTTCGATGACCTTCTGGTGCCGGCGCTGAAGCGAGCAGTCCCGCTCGCCGAGGTGGCGGACGTTACCGTGCTCGTCCGCGAGAATCTGGATCTCGATGTGGCGGGGCTGTTCGAGGTAGCGCTCCAAGTAGACCGAGTCGTTGTCGAAGTAGGCCTCGCCCTCGCGCTGTGCGCTCTCGAGTTGATCCTCGATCTCGCTTTCGTCCCAGACGACCTTCATTCCGCGCCCGCCGCCGCCACCCTCGGCTTTGATGGCGATCGGATAGCCGTGTTCCTCGCCGAACGTCGCAACCTCCTCGGGATCGGTAACGGGGTCCGTGGTCCCGGGGACGATCGGCACGTCGGCCTCGGACATGATCTCGCGCGCCTTCGTCTTCTCGCCGAGCGATTCCATCGCGTCGCTGGACGGCCCGATCCAGGTGATCCCGTCCGTGGCTTCGACCTTGCCCGCGAACTCGGCGTTCTCCGCGAGGAAGCCGTAGCCGGGGTGGATCGCGTCGGCGTCAGCCTGCTGTGCGGCCTCGATGACGGCCTCGTGATCGAGGTACGAGTCCGCCGCGCGAGCGGGCCCGACGTTGTACGCTTCGTCCGCGTATCGGACGTGACCGCTATCCGCGTCGGCCTCGGAGTAAATCGCGACAGTACCAACGTTTAACTCCTCGCACGCCCGCATCACTCGAACGGCGATTTCGCCGCGGTTCGCCACGAGAACCTTCCTGAACATTCCTGTGGGAACGGTTGCGTGGCCACTACCTTACTTTTTCGCAACGAGGCGAGTACTCCTCACGAATAACCGGGCAGGACTGGCGGTACCGCGGGAACGCAATCCCGTCGAACCATCCGCCTGTCGCTCAGAACCGATCCGTTCTGCCGGCAGCGGCCCACGCGTCCGTCGGCGCCGACCGCGGCACTCGACTGAACTCGCCCTGCTGGGCTCGAACGCGACCCGAGAAGGCCCACCGCTTGCCGTCCCACGTCTCCTCCTCTCGGGCCGCCGCGGCCGCCGCACGCGCCTGATCGTGCAGGTGCGCCCCGATTGCAGCCGCGATCGCCGCCGCCTCCTCATCGTCCGCATCGGCCGGCAGCTCGAGTTCAACACCGGCGGGCAGACCGATATCGAGCGACCGCGTCTCGGCGTCGGACGCACCGACACCGGATTCAGTACATTCAGTGGATGTACCGGCGGATTGGGCGAGTTCTGTGCCGTCGTCACTGCCCGTCTTGTCGCTCGCCTCCGGATGCTGTGCAGTCATACTAGAGCGGGATGTTGCCGTGTTTCTTGTCCGGGTTCTGTTCGCGCTTGGTCTCTAACATCTCGAGGTCGGCGATCAGCCGCGGCCGCGTCTCCGTCGGGACGATCACGTCGTCGAGGAAGCCCTTGTCCGTCGCCGTGTAGGGATTCGCGAACTCTTCGCGGTACTCGTCGATGAGTTCCTCGCGGAGTTCGTCGGGGTTTTCGGCCTCGGCGAGTTCCTCGCGGTAGAGGATGTTGACCGCACCTTTCGGCCCCATGACGGCGATTTCGGCGGTCGGCCAGGCGTAGTTGACGTCCGCACCGAGGTTTTTCGAGGCCATGACGCAGTAGGCACCGCCGTAGGCCTTGCGGGTGATGACGGTGAGTAGCGGTACGGTCGCTTCCGCGTACGCGTAGAGAAGCTTCGCCCCGTGGCGGATGATGCCGCGGTGTTCCTGGTCGGTTCCGGGCATGTAGCCGGGCACGTCGACGAAGGTGACGATCGGGATGTTAAAGGAGTCACAGAAGCGCACGAATCGCGATCCCTTCATCGAAGCGTCGACGGTGAGCGTGCCGGCGTTGACTCGCGGCTGGTTCGCGACGAGCCCGACGGAGCGGCCGTCGAGGCGGCCGAAGCCGACGACGATATTCTTGGCGAAGTTCTCGCCGACCTCGAAGAACGAGCCCTCGTCGACGGTTGCATCGATCACGTCCGTCATGTCGTAGGGCTTTTGCGGGCTGTCCGGCACGATCGAGGTGAGCCGGTCGTCGCGCCGGTCCGGATCGTCCCACGGGTCGACCCGCGGCGGGTCCTCGACGTTGTTCTGCGGGAGATAGGAGAGGAGCCGTTTGATGTCGTCTAGGGCCTGCTCCTCGCTCTCGCAGGCGAACTGGGCGACGCCGGTCTTGTCGGCGTGGGTCATCGCCCCGCCGAGTTCTTCGTGGGTCACGTCCTCGCCGGTGACGGTCTCGGTGACGCCGGGCCCGGTGATGTACATGTGGCTCGTGTCCTTGACCATGAAGATGAAGTCGGTGATCGCCGGGGAGTAGACGGCACCGCCGGCGCACGGCCCCATCGTCGCGGAAATCTGTGGGACGACGCCGCTCGCTTCCTGGTTCCGGCGGAAGATTTCGGTGTAGCCGGCGAGGCTCTTGACGCCCTCCTGAATGCGGGCACCGGCGGAGTCGTTGAGCCCGATAACGGGTGCGCCGACTTCCATCGCCATGTCCATGACCTTACAGACCTTCTCGGCGAAAACCTCGCCGAGCGAGCCGCCGAAGACGGTAAAGTCGTGTGCAAATACAAAAACTGTTCGGCCGTTTACCTCGCCGTGACCCGTGACGACGCCGTCGCCCCGGATCTTCTTCTCGTCCATCCCGAACTGCCGGGTCTGGTGGGTTCGGAGTTGGTCGAACTCGGTAAACGTACCCTCATCGAGGAAGTAATCGATCCGCTCGCGGGCCGTCATCTTGCCCTTATCGTGTTGTTTTGCGATGCGGTCCTCGCCGCCACCGAGGCGTGCCTCCTCGCGCAACGCCTCGAGTTCGTCGATCCGATCGTCCATCGTCATGCAGGAACCACCCCGCTTGGATTCATACGCCGTTGTGCGAGGACCAATAGGAAAAGGATTCCGTAACTCCATCACGATTAATAGACACTCCATTGACAACTCAGCGTTGCCACGGAAAGTTATATATAAGTCCTATTTAAACAGCGTAGGCATGGCACAACGTGAGTCATGGGCAACGAGGACAGGGTTTATTCTCGCTGCCGTGGGTAGTGCTGTTGGGCTTGGAAATATCTGGCGGTTCCCGTACCAGGTGGGTGAGTATGGCGGGGCAGCATTCCTCGTCGTCTACCTGCTGTTGGTCGCGCTTGTCGGATTCCCGGTCATGATGGTCGAGTTCACGATCGGTCGGCACACCGAACGGAACCCCGTCGGTGCGCTCAAACGGGTCGGGAGGGGGGCTTGGACGAAAATCGGATGGGTGTTCATCGCTGCCGGTTTCGTTATTCTCTCGTATTACAGCGTCATCGCCGGGTGGATTCTCCGGTACACGGCCATCGGGTTGCAGGGTAATTACGCCGCCGGCGGTGCCGGCGAACAGTTCATGTCGGTTGCTGGGGGGATGGGGTCCGTCGTAACCCACGCCATTTTCATGGCCGCAATTATCACCGTCGTCGCGTTCGGCATTCAGCGCGGGATCGAGTTCTCGGTCAAGCTCATGGTGCCCGCGATCATCGCCCTGCTGATCGGCCTGGCGGTCTACGCCGGAACGCTCTCCGGTGCCGGCGAGGCGTACGCGTACTACCTCTCGCCGGATCTGGGGACGATCGCCGCGAACTGGACCGCTATCCTCCCCGCTGCGGCCGCACAGGCGTTCTTCACGCTCTCGCTCGGGATGGGCGTGATGATCACCTATGCGTCATATCTCGGTGAGGATCGGAACCTCGCGAAGGACGGGGCCATCATCGTCGCGCTCGACACCGCAATCGCGTTTACCGCCGGACTGGTCGCGTTTCCGGTACTCTACACCGCCGACCTGACGGACGTCGTCGACGGACCGAGCTTCATCTTCGTCAGCCTCTCCGAAGCCTTCAGCAACGTCCCGTTCGGCGGGATCCTCGGCGCAGTCTTCTTCGCCATCGTCACGATCGCCGCGCTTTCGAGCGCAATCAGCATTATGGAGGTCGTCGTCTCGTACCTGATCGACGAACATGACGTCGACCGGCTCCCGGCAACGGTCGGTCTCGGTATCATAATCTTCCTCGTCGGTCTGCCGGTAGCGTACGAACCGAACGGACTCAACTGGCTCACCGTGTACGACGGGTTCGCGAACTCGATCCTGCTCATCCTCGGGGGCCTGCTGCTTGCCATCTACATCGGCTGGATCGCGACCGACCTCGGCCTCGATGAACTCAGCAAAGGTATTCAGGACCTCGGATCGTGGGGGATCGTCTGGATCTGGACGCTCCGGATTCCGGTCATCATCGTGTTGCTCGTCGTCCTTACGCAGAACGTGATCGGGTACTACGACAGCCTCATGGGGATATTCGGCTGAGAGACGAGCGCCGAACTGCGTATCGAAATCGAACAGAGACGAGCTTTTTTCGGTCGGTCGCTGCACTGATCCACTTACGAGAACGGTCTCCAACCGTCAGTTCACCTAAACTCTTTTATATGGGTAGTGTGATCATGTACCATGGTTGGGGAACTCAACCGACGGCGGGTACTGAGTGGTATCGGTGCGGCAGGTGTGGCCGGACTAGCCGGCTGTATCGGTGACGAAAGTGACGTCACAGAAGGCGGGCCGGACGTCCTGAACGTCATCGGCTATCCCGAGAGCGGCATCCAGATCTTTCGGGATTACTACTCGAACTACGACAACGGAACCGACATTATCGTCCCCGACGGGCTTCAAGACGGCGATCTTCCCGGCGAAGTCGACAACGAGATGGAAAACGTCATCGGGACCGCACCGGCTTCGGAAGGACCGAACGAGGACGCCTTCAACGATCTCTACGAGGACGAGTTCGGCGACTCGCCGGGCGTCTTCAACTCGCACACGTTCGACGCGGTCGCGGTCTGCACCCTCGCGAATATCGCAGCCGGCGATAACGACGGCGAGGCGATCCGCGACCAGATGCGCCGGGTCGCAAACCCCGATGGCGACGAGTACGGCCCCGGCGACCTCCAGGAAGCCGCGGAAGCCGTCGCCGACGGCGACGAAATCTCGTACCAGGGTGCCTCGAGCAGCGTCACCTTCGACGATATCGGCGATCCAGCGGACGCCGGCTACGACGTCTGGGAGTTTGCGGACGGCGGAACCGAGACGATCGATACGGTCGCCTTCGGTGACGGGAACGCCGGCGGCGAGATGGCGGACGATTCTCCCGGCGGGACGGGCCGAGAGATAATGGTCGCGATGTTGCTCCCCGAGACCGGCGACCTGGGTGAACTCGGCAGCCCGATGATCCAGGCCGGCGAACTCGCCGCCGCCCAGTTCGAGGGGACCAGCTTCGAAATCGATCTCGCGATCGAAGACACCGAGACCGACGAAGATCAGACGATTTCCAACGGCGGCGCGCTCATCGACGCCGGCTATCCGGCGATCGTCGGCGCGGCCTCCTCCGGGAACTCGGTGCCGCTCGTCGGCGAGACGAGCAGCGCGAACGTCGTCCAGTGCTCGCCGGCGAGTACGGCACTTTCGCTGTCCCAAGTCGACGACGACGACTACTTCTTCCGCACGGCACCGAGCGACCTGCTCCAGGGCCAGGTCATGGCCCAGGTCTCGGCCGAGCGCCTCGACGCCGACACCGTCGGCACGCTGTACGTCAACAACGATTACGGCCAGCAACTCTCCGAGCAGTACGTCAGTTCGTTCACCGAGGACCAGGGTGGCGACGCGCTCAACGAAGTCTCGTTCGAACCCGAGCAGGGATCGTACACCGGTGAACTCGAGTCGGCGCTCGCCGAGTAAGGCTGCGCCGGTTCGAGGCATCCCACTGACCCTCCGATCGTCACGTCTTATTTTTGCTGCCACCCGGTCGATGCTCTCGACCCCGACTGCTGTAGTGGCGAAAGCGAGCGCTAAAAAGTGAGTTACCCACCGAGGAACTGCTGGCGAACCTCCTCGTCGTGGAGCAACGCCTCCCCGTCATCGACGTACCGGTTTCGCCCCTGGACGAGAACGTATCCCCGGTCACAGCGACGCAACGCCTCCTTGGCGTTTTGCTCGACCACCAGCACGGCCGTCCCGTTGTCGTTGATCGTATCGACGTGGTCGAACATCTCGTCGACCAGATCCGGCGCGAGGCCGGCACTCGGCTCGTCGAGTAACAACAGATCCGGATCGAGCATCAGCGCCCGCCCCATCGCGACCATCTGCTGTTGACCCCCGCTCATCGACCCCGTCTTCTGGTCCCGCCGCTCCCGCAAAATCGGGAACTGGTCGAACACTGCCTCGAGTGCATCTCCCGGAACCTCGTCGAGGATGTACGCGCCCATCTCGAGATTCTCCTGCACCGTCAGCGACGGGAAGACGTTCTCCGTCTGGGGAACGTAGCCGATGCCCTTGTGAATGATCTCGTCGGGCGAATGACCCGTGATATTCTCGCCGTTGAACTCGATCGAGCCGCCCACGTACGTCGTCAGCCCGAACACCGACTTCATCGCGGTCGACTTGCCGGCCCCGTTCGGGCCGACGATGACGACGTACTCGTCCTCGACGACCTCGAGATCCACGTCGCTCAGGATCTGCAGGTCGCCGTACCCGGCGTCGAGCCCGGACACGTCGAGCATCGCCATCAGACGTCACCTCCGAGGTAGGCCTCGATAACCCGTTCGTTCGACGTAATCTGTCCGGGAACGCCTTCGGCCAGGACCGATCCCTGGTGCATGACGATCACGTGCTCGCAGTTGTCCATAATGAGATCCATATCGTGTTCCACGATCAGGAAGGTGTACCCGTCCGCTCGCAGTTCGTGGATATGCTCGAGCAACTTCTTCTCGAGCGTCGGGTTGACGCCCGCGAACGGCTCGTCGAGCAGCAACATCTCCGGGTCCGTCATCAGCGCCCGCGACATCTCGAGTAACTTCCGCTGGCCGCCGGAGAGCGTCCCCGCCTTCTCCTCGGCGATGTGCTCTATCTCGAAGAACTCGAGCACGTCCCAGACGCGCTCGAGGAGTTCCCGCTCCTGTTGTGCCACCTCGCGTCTGGCAAACGGCATGACCGATCGCCAGAGGGCCTCCCCCCGCTGATGTTTTGCCGGGAGCATCAGGTTCTCGAGGACGGTCATGTTCGCCATCTCTCGAGCGATCTGAAACGTTCGAACGAGGCCGTAGTCGGCACACTCGTAGGGGTTGATACCGGTGATGTCCTGACCCTGAAACGCGACGGTCCCCGCGTCGGGCTGGTGGATACCGGTGATGCAGTTAAACGTGGTCGATTTGCCGGCACCGTTCGGCCCGATCAACCCCGTCATCGAACCGGACTCGACCGCGAACGAAGCACCGTCGACGGCCGTAATCCCGCCGAAGCGCTTGCCGAGCCCGTTGACCGCGAGTTCAACGTCGTCACCGTGTTCGGTCGTCGGTCTCGAGACGGATTCGGTGTCCGCGCCAGCGTCGATGTTCGTTCCCGTTTCGGCTGACCGGACGTTTACTGAGCGGTCACTCATGGTTGCTCACCGCCGGTGTGGGTCGTTTCGCTCATTTCGCTCGTCTCACTCGCCTCGCTCGTCGCGTCTGTAGTCGTCCTCGGATCGGTATCGCGGTCGTGGTCAGGCGCGTTAGTGCCGGCACTGTCCGGGTGGTCGTGAGTGCGGTCGTGATCGACGCCTGTCCCGGGATCGTCACCGGTATCGGTGCCGTTCTCACCACCGCTATTGCCCCCGCCACGACTGCCACCACCGCTACCGGCACCACCACCACTACCATCACTACCGCCTGTTCCGACACCACTCGGGCGACTTCCCAGTGGAATTGCAGCCGCCGTTTCCTCGCGATGGCCGAGCAATCCCTTCGGCCGCCGTTGCATGAGGAGGATTAATGCGACACCCATGATCACGAACTGGAGCGTCAGGAACTCGTCAAACGTGTACCGAACCAGCGGCCCGGGGTCCGCAGAGAGCAGCGGTCCGACCGCGCCCGCGAAGGTATTCGGGGCGTCGTCGACTGCCACGACCTGATCGATCACCCGTCGGAGGTACTGCGGCCCCTCGAACAGCACGGCGACGAAGAGCCCGGACCCGAGAACGCTTCCCGTGTTCGAGCCTGCACCGCCGATGATCAGCGCGATCCAGATGTAGAACGTGACGTGCGGACGGAACGCCGTGGGCGTCACGCCGGTCCGGCGGAATCGCCACAAAATTCCGGCGAGTCCCATCAGCGCACAGCCGAGCACGAACACCTTTATCTTGAAGCTGTTCGTGTTCTTGCCGAGCGACTGGGCGGCCTCCTCGTCCTCGCGGATCGCCTTCAGCACGCGCCCGAACGGCGACCGGCTCGTCCGCTGGATGAGCCAGTAAAAGCCCGCCAGGACGAGTACGAGCACGATCGAGTACGCGAGCGCCCGCGCCTGCGTCGGCCCGAAGCCGAACAGGCTGTTCGTCAAGTCGACGAACGAACTGAACGCCTCGAGTTCGAAGATAGCGTTCATCGGGTCGCCGTAGTTCCGGATGAGTCCGCGGCCGCCGCCCGTCCCGAGTTCGGCACCGAGAATGGTGAACTCCTGGAGCGCACCGGAGGTAACCCCGAGACGGACGATTTCTGCGAACGCGATGGTCGTGATGGCGAAGTAGTCGGCCCGCAACCGCAGTGCAGGAAGGGCGACGACGAGTCCGGCGAGGCCGGCGACGACGACGCCACCGACGATGGCGACGGGAACCGGAAGTCCGAGACCGGAGTATTGTGCGGCCCCGCTCGGATCGACCGGCTTCGCGAGCATCATGGTGGTGTACAGCCCGATTGCCATGAAGCCGGCGATGCCGATGTTGAACAGCCCGGTGTAGCCCCAGTGGAGGTTCAACGCCAGCGTCACCATCCCGTAGACCGCGATCAGGTAGGTCATCCGCCGGAGCGTGTTAATGATCCCGTCCAGCGAGTAGCCGAGGACGAGGCCGATCGCGGCGTAGATGAGGTAGATCGCGCCGATAACCGCGACGATCTTGAGGGCGTCGTGTTCCCACAGCGTTTCCAGTTGTGCTCGGTAATCGGAGTGCGTTGTCGTGCTCATGCTGTCGTCGTCCCTCCAAAGAGCCCGGATGGCCTGATCAGCAAGACCAGGATCATCATCAGGAACGCCGTGATGGTCGTAAAGTCACCGCCGGGGAGCCAGATCATCGACATGTGCATGGCAACGCCGATGATGAGCCCGCCGAAGATCGCACCGTAGATCGAGCCGATCCCGCCGAGGATCACGGCGGCGAAGATCAACAGCAAGAGCAGCCAGCCGAACTGCCAGTCGATCGTCCCCGTCCACAGCACCATGAGGTATCCCGCGCTGCCGGCGAGTCCCCCGCCGATCATCCAGGTCCAGCGGATCACACGCTCGGTCGGAATTCCGGTTACAAGCGCCAGATCCTTGTTATCCGACATCGCCCGCATGGCCTTCCCGAGTTTCGTTCGCTGGAGCAGCAGGTGGACGCCGATCATCAGCGCCACGGCCGCCGCGATCAACGTCCCGTCGTGGGCGTCGATCGACACGTAGCCGTCGACGAGCAACAGATCGGCCGACGGGACGCTCGCGGTAGTCCCGCGAGACTGGCTCGAATACACGAACACGATGAGATAGCGCAGGGCAAAGGCAACGCCGATACTGGTGATCAACAGCGGGATGCCGTCGGAACCGCGCATCGGTTTATAGGCGAGGCGGTCGATCAGCACTGCGAGTAGCGCGGTCCCGACGCCGGCGAGCAAGAGCCCGCCGAAAATCGCGATCGGCGTCGACATAACCGAAATGCCGAACTGTGGCCCCCCGATGCCCCGCTGTGGACCGACGAGGGCCAGATGACCGATACTCGCCGCGCCCCAGCCGCCGATGAGGTACGTGCCACCCCAGCCGATAAACGCGCCGACGGTGATCGTATCACCGTGTGCGAAGTTTGCGAAGTTGAGGATGCTATAGGTCATCGAAAGACCGATTCCCGCGAGACCGATGATCAGCCCGTACAGTATTCCTTGCACCACGTATCGCCCGATACGTGAGATGTTATACGTCCCGTCAAAGACGCCGAGGATGAGATCTCCCACCAGGAGTAAAGCACCAGTTCCAACAGCGAGCAACAGGAGTTGCTCTACTGTGAGATTTCTCCCCCGTGTAACGGCGTCATCTACAGTCGACATTCATTCCCCTCCGTAATGCCACTGTTTCCCATGTTACCATGATATATGTTATGGTGCCACATCCAGACGATCCGAGCGAGCGAGACGAGGCTTCTCCGTCCCTCTTCATCCGCTGAACTCGCTGAACTTGGTGAAAACCGCAGTTGAGCGATCGAGAACGGGATCGCACGCGTGTTTACTCAACCACAGTCATCCACTCGTGCAAACAGGACGAGAACAGCCAGTGCGACAGTTCGCTTTGCCGGGCACTACTCCTGCCGGTTGACTCCGTTCCCAACCGGTCCGAGACACAGTCCAGTTCGACTCACAGAAACCGAGAAGATGCCTCCAGACGCTGCTCAATCCACCTCCCACTCCACATCATCCGCCCGGACGGTCGCTACCTCCTCCCGATCGCCGAACACGCGAAAGACGAACCCCGCGTCGTCCCGTTCGAACTGCAGATCGATCGTCGTGACATCCGTACTGAACTCGGCTACCGCAGATGGCGATCCGTCCCGCGATGCAGGCGCTTCGAGGCCGTAGTCCTCGTATGCGACCTGCGTCGAGGCGACGATCATATCTTCCGCATCGTATACGTCCGCATCGATCCCGCTTGCATCCGTCTCTCGAACCTCGAGTCGGTACGTCTGAATCGGCATAGTGGCCGTTCTCCCGGGCATCGGATGGCGATACGGCTTACATGCGCATGCGTCGCAACCGAGACGACACAACGGAGACCGGGTCACACCGACTCGTAGGAGCCAAGCCGGGTCCCATCGAGGAGATACGCCTCCCCGTCCGCGAGCCCGTCCGGAAGAAACGGCGAGAGAAACGACTGCTCCGGCAGGTTCACCCACGTTCCGCCGACGAGTTCATTGAACGCCGGGAGGACGATAATCTGTGGTGGCTCGGCCGGTGAATCGTCCGCAAGCCACGGCAGCGTCGCTCCGAAGTGGTCGCGAAACGGGTCCGGATCGAGCCGACCGCGGAGCCAGACGCGTTCGACCCGACTCCCGCCGACTTCGTCTTCAAGGCGGACACACGGGTGTTCGTGGCCGAGACAGACGACTGCTGAGTCGAGAACGGCGCGCGAAGGCCAGGTGTGCCCGTGACAGACGCCGACGGTGCCGGTGCCGGTACCGGTGCTAGCGCTCTCGGAACCGAGCGCGATACCGTCGCCGGAAACGATGGTTACCGACCCCGCTGGTGGACCCGTCGGGGGGGCTGTCCCATCGGCTGGCTCCAGCCACGTCTCGATCGCGCCGTCGTGATTGCCTTTCACGATCGTCACGTCGAGCGATCGCAGCGGTTCGGATTCGAAGAGCACCTCGAGTTCAGCGCGCTCGGCACCGCCGGGGTCGCCGATCGAGTGCATGAGATCGCCGAGGACGACGAGGCGGTCGGGATCGGTTCGCTCGATGAGCGAGGAGAGGCGTTCGCGGCGCTCGGGGGCGTGACTGGGGACGTCGACGCCGCGTTCGTACCGCAAGCCGGCTTCGTAGCCGGCGTGGTAGTCCGCAACGAGAAGCGCCCGCTCGGTCCCGAGATCGGCGAGTGCGGCCGGCTGGCCGAGGACGGGTTCGACGCGGGTGTCGGCGGGTTCGGGGGTGCCAGGGGTGTCGGGCGGGCGGGAGTCTCGCATGCCGAACTCGATCAGATCGCTTTGAGCGTTTCGTCACCCGATTCGTAGCACTGCCCGCCCATCAATGCGTCCTGAATCGCGTCTTCGATGTCGGCCTCGGACGTGCCGGTGTCGGCGGCGACGGTTTCGATCAGTTCCGTACGGTCCGCCCCGTCGCCGTCGTCTAAGTCTTCCATCGTGTCCACGACGTGCGCCTGTAGGTCGACGGTTTCCGGCTCCTCGGTCGCTTCGGCCTCAGCCTCGTCCGCATCGGTCGCGTCCGCGTCACTCGCACTGTCGTCCGGTTCCGGCTCCGGCTCATCCGTCTCTTCAGTCTCCGTCTCTGGCTCCGATTCCGCTTCGGAGTCGGCCTCCACGGCCGTCGACGATTCCGCTGCGTCGTCCTCCGCAGAATCGGTCTCGAGATTCGATGCCGGCGGTGCGCCGAGGTCGTCGCTCGCGCTTGAACTCGTCTCCGCATCCGTCTTCGCTTCGCTTGATTCATCGTCGCCAGCCGTCGCATCGGCGTCGGTGACGTCCGCAGCGTCCGGCACATCGATGTCCGCTTCGCCCGGATCGTCGACTTCGGTTCCCGTCGTGAACTCGGTCCCGAACTCGTCTTCGATCTGCTCGCGCTCTTCGTCGTCCATCTCGTACATGCCGCTGTCACCGGGATCAGGACCGGAACCGGAATCGGTATCGGCATCAGCATTGACATCGGCATCGGCATCGGAACCGGCATCGAAGTCGCCGAGCGATTCGGACTCGGCATCGTCGACTTCGGCCGTGTCGTCCGCGGTATCCTCGGAATCCACAGTCCCTTCGGTACCAGTCTCAGTAGTCTCCTCGGTATCCGTAGTACCGGCTTCAGCCGCCGAACTCTCGGTCGCATCCGGCTTTTCGCTCGCTGCAGCCGTCTTGCTCTCGTCGGACTCGAGTTCGTCGTCGGCTGTGGCTTCGTCACCGGACTCGTCGAGCTCGACGCTCGTCGTTTCCGTCTCGGTCGCCGTGCCGGTGGCGGCCGCCGTCTCGTCGGTGCTCGCCGGTCCGTCGCCCGCTGTTGCCGTTGCCGCAGTGGCTGTGTCAGCCTTCGGCCCCGACTCGGAGTCCGTCGCTCCACCAGCGTCACCAGCGCCACCAGCGAGTTCACGCTCGTCGATGTCGAGGCCGTCGCCGGCGGCAAGCGACGCGAGCGAGTCGACGGTCACGTCCCCGCCCGTCTCGTCCGGTCGAACGGTGAACTCGCCGACCTCGTCGCGGTCGTTCGCGACGACTTCGACCGCCTCTATCGCACAGTCTCGAAGCGCAGCGAGGTACGACGGCGTCGTGCCGTAGTGATCCCGTGCGAGCGGGATGCCCGCCGCGAGACCGAACTCGACGCCGGCCTCGCGCAGGGCATCGGTCACTCCGTCGTCGCTCGCGTCCGGCAGCGAGTCGAGCGTCGCGGCCTCGGCGTAGGTGCCGACGCGCTCGATGGTCTGTTCGGCCGTGGTGACGACCCACCGATCGCGCGTTTCGGCGTCGACCGCGGCGATGCTCTCCGGCCGAATCGACGTGTAGACGCGGTCGCCGTCGTCGGGTTCGAACGTCCGAGCTTTGCCGGTCACTGCGACGAACGCCGGCGGTTCGACCTGCTCTAGGAAGGCTAGCGCATCGGGCTGGTACTGCCCGGCGTAGACGACGAACGCACCCGTCGGATCGACGACGCGGGCGCGAACCATCTCGTCGTTGACCGCCGTGACCTCGGTGAGCGTCCCGACGGCGAAGACGCGGTTGACCCGGGCACCGGTCGGTGAAACGACGTAGTTCGGCGCGCGCTCCTCGTCGCTCTCCGCGTACGACAGCGAGGCGTCGTCGTACTCCGCCGCGAAGAGCCGATAGGCGATCTCGCGGCCCGGAATATCCTCGTCGTCGGAGCCGTTCGCGCTCATGCGTCCACCTCCTCGGCGTCCGCGCCACCATCGATCTCCGTTACCCTCTCAACCTCCTCGAGGAAGGCGCGTGCACGCACCTGCGGATCGTCGTCGCTCTCCCCGAACCGTTCCGCGTCGAGGTTCGCCCCGTACTCATCAACCGAGAGGTGTCCGCGCACGCTGAACTCGTGGCCGACGATGCGCTCGCGGATCGTGTCGGCGACGACCGACTGGTCCATCGCCTCGCGCGCTTGCTCGAGGGCGTCATCGAGCGTGCCGCCGTAGACATCCGCGGTCAGTTCGTCGTCCAGTACGACCGTGACGGTGCCGGTGCCGTCGTCGAGGATCGCCTTCACGCGAAGGTCGTCGATCCCGTCGACGTCGCCGTGGGTCCGGCACTGCCCTTTCTGAATGACGCGGTAGCACTCCGGACAGCGCTGGATGAGCCCGGAACCGTCCCGCACCGCGATCACGTTACCGACGAGTTCAACGTCGTAGATGCCGCCGGTTTCGACGGCCTCGCGGATCGCCATCGTCGTCGTGTCCGCGCCGACCTCGATCTCGCGGTCGAGTTCGGTGACCGTCGAGAACTCGGAGACGTTGATCTCGGGGACGCCGCGGAACTCCTGGACGTAGGCGTTTTCGATGCGGACCGGGCCGCCGTCCTCGATTTCGGGTGCGGGGTCCCAGTTCGTGAACGGGAGGCGGCCGCTCTCGTCGCCGAAGACGCCGCTCAGGATTTCCGTCTCGCCGTCGCGGCCGTCGATCGTCCGACGTTCGCACTCGAGAACGGTAACCTCGACGGCTCTCGCGCGGTCGCCGGTTTGCAGGTCGGCGAGTGTCGCGTCGCCGCCGATTTCCTGCGTGATCTGCAGCGACTCGTCGACGAACGAAAGCGAGGTGCTTTCCCCGATGTTGAGTTCGGGTTCGCCGTCCCACTCGCGGACGCCGGCGTTGCCGGCGGTGATCGTGTCACCCGGTGAGAGTCCGAAGTCCTCCCAGGCGGTGTAGTCGATGGTACCGGTCTCATCGGCGAGTTCACCTTCGACAATGACGTGGTCCGATCCCTGGTAGCGGATCGATCGCTTGCCGGCGGTGAGGACGGTGCACGTGACGGTGACGTTACCGTCTTCGGGCGTGATTTCGCCGATTTCCCTGCTCGAGGGGGTACTGCTTCCACCGCTCGCGCCGTCGCCGTACTTTCGGCGGAGGCTCTGTTTGGCTTCGTCGACCGGAACGCTGTACTCCACGAGATTCTGCAGGTCGGATTTGACCTCCTCTTTGTCAACGCCGAGGTCGGAGGCGAGATCCTCGGCATGATCGTCGAGTTCCATCACTTGCCTTTCGTGTGGGGGCTTCAAAAGCGTTCCCGCAACGGGGTGAAAGTAAAGCGTTCGAACGGATTTCGGCGGGCCGGGTTCTCCGGCGGACCGCGAACGTGACCGGATGTGGAGTGGCGGTGTTAGTCCGCGTAGCCGAGCGCCGAGAGACGCTCCTCGACGGCGCTCTCGTCGGATTCGTCGGATTCGGCCGACTCGTCGGCTGCGGTCGGCGTCTCGATCGCCTCCGCGGGGGCGTCGCCCGATCGCACAATCTGTTTTCGCTCCGTATACGGCGGAACGAACCACGGGACGGTGTTTAGTTCCGGCATCCGGATGTTCGTCGGGTGAAAGTAAACCGGGACCGGGAACGGCGTCGCCCACTCACCGAGCGCGTTTCCGTGATCGGCCGTGATCACCGTCTTCCCCGGG
Source organism: Natrialba asiatica DSM 12278 (assembly GCF_000337555.1). Taxonomy (GTDB): domain Archaea; phylum Halobacteriota; class Halobacteria; order Halobacteriales; family Natrialbaceae; genus Natrialba; species Natrialba asiatica. The sequence continues at coordinate 257,122 of NZ_AOIO01000030.1, forward strand.
AGATCCTTGGCGAGGGGAACGGCCTCCTCGAGTACCCGAATCAGGTTGTCGCGATAGGCCTCCCAGAAGACGCCTTCCTCGATATCGCCGTTTTGCAACTCCTCCCAGACGAATCCGGGCGCATCGTCCATCGAATCTTCGAGCATCATATCCCGAAGTCCGCTCGTGATTTCGCTGTCGACATCGAGTTGCGTTTCGCCGATAAACGGGACGTGGGGCTGCATGAAGTGAGCGATCAGCCGCTTGTTCGGGTAGGTGTCGTGAGCGGACCGGGCGCGTTCGGAAAGAACCGCCGGGAGAACAGTCCCTGCCTCGTCGTCCCAGTCGTCGATCCAGGGGCGGTCCGTATCGTAGAACGTATCGTCAAGGATCCGTTTTTCGTGGGGGTTCGCGGTGACGTAAACGGTGTCGTTGTGAGTCCGTCCCTCGAAGTTCTCAGAGAGGAACTCCGGCGACGAACTGCCGCGAGACTGAAACCGGGAGAGTTCGCCGTCTAACGAGTTCTTGGCATAGATCTGCGTGAACAGATCGTATCGACAGCCGTCGAGAATAATCAGGTTGTCCCAGTCCGCATCCATCACGTACTCGCCGTCGTTTCCCCGAATCCGCTTCTGGATCGGACCGAGAACGGAGGACAGCAGGAGTTGGCGTCGCATAAAGGGAGTCGTCAGCGCCCCCTTTGCCGTAGTCAGCTTTTCCTGTAGGGCCATGAATGACTGTTCATTCACAGCGGTTAAAAGATTACCGAATGAGATTTCCGAAAACAATAAACACGGGAGGAATTGGGAGCGTGGCCGTCGACTCAGGGGTAGAACGTTTGCGAGTATTGGATCGAGAGCGTTCGAGTCCGTAGATGCGTGGTCTATCCGGTACGGAAGACGACACACGGGTGAACAGGGACGGAGCGTAATTCGCCCGCAATGATCACGGAACACGAATCACGGATTACGGATCACGGATTACGGATCACGAATCACGGATTACGGATCACGAATCACGGATTACAGATTACGGATTACAACTCACGAGTTCACTGCGCCACCATCGGCTCGCCACTCGTGGCGGACGGATCGCCCGCCGTGGCTGCCGCCGACGGCGACGGACACCGTAGCTTCTTGGGGACTCCCGCCAGAGGGGGGCGTATGCACGTCGTCGTCAACGCCGCCACGAGTGCGGACGGCAAACTCTCCTCGCGCCGGCGCGAACAGGTCGCCATCAGCGGCGAGGCGGATTTCGACCGCGTCGACCGACTCCGGGCCGACAGCGACGCCGTCGTCGTCGGCGTCGGCACCGTGCTCGCGGACGACCCCCACCTCACCGTCAAGGACGACGCCCTGCGCGAGCAGCGCCGCGACGCAGGCGAACCGGCGAACCCCGCCCGCGTCGTCGTCGACTCCACCGGTCGAACGCCGCTCGACGCCGCCGTCCTCGACGATGCCGCGACGACGTACGTCTGCCTGACCGAATCCGCACCCGTCGAACAGCGGCTGGATCTCGCCGACCGCGCCGAACTCGTGACCGCGGGCGACGAACGGGTCGACCTCCTGCGCGCCTTCGCCGCGCTCCAGAACCAGGGCCTCGAGCAGCTCATGGTCGAAGGCGGGGGCGAACTCATCTTCTCGCTGTTCGACGCCGGACTCGTCGACGAACTCTCCGTCTTCGTCGGTCCGACGATCATCGGCGGTCGGGACGCGCCGACGCTAGCCGACGGCGACGGCTTCGTTGCGGACTTTCCCGCACTCGAACTCGCGAACGTCGAGCGACTCGACGACGGGGTGCTGTTGACGTGGCGCGTCGCGGACGGAGCCGGAACGTAAGGTCGTCCGGCACCCGCGGCTCAAGATCGCCGGCGTGGCGCTCACTGAGTTCGGTCGAGCGCCGCGATCGTTTCGTCGGCGAGTTCACGCACGAGTTCAGCTGCGGGAAGAACGTCGCGCGTGATGCCTGCACTCTGGCCCGCATACAGCGGCAGTTGCTCAACCTCGCCGCGTAGCTCTGGAGTAGCAAGCGAATCTTCGTATCGGCGGACTGGCGTTCCGTCTCCGGTTTCCGCGACGGTATCGTTCGAGCCCGGACGGTCGGTTTCGGGTTCCCCTGCGGCTCGCCAGTTTGCGACGGTTTCGTTTTCGAGCACTCGGTGTGGGGCGTTCGGCCATCCCTCGTCGTAGAGGGTGGCGTAGACGGTCTCGGTTTCGCTCGCGTCGAGCACTCGCTGCCGATAGAGCCGGTGAACGCGGGCTTCTGGGGTCGCCAGGAACCGCGTACCGAGCCACGCACCGGCCGCGCCGAGCGTGAGCACGGCACCGATTCCGCGCCCGTCCGCGATGCCGCCGGCGGCGATAACCGGCGTGTCCGGCACGGCGTCGACCACGCGGGGAACCAGCGGGAGCGTCGCAACGTTGCTCTGGACGTGACCGCCGGCCTCCCAACCCTGTGCGACGATACTGTCGACGCCTGCGTCGACGGCGGCCATCGCTTCGTCGGCGCTTCCGACGGACTGCAGTACCGTCCCGCCGTGGTCGTGAATCCGCCCGACGTAGGGTGCGGCGTCGCCGAACGAGAAGGAGAAGACGTCGACTCCTTCCTCGAGACAGCACTGGATGTGCGTCTCGGTTGGAACCGTCTTCGCGTCCGGATCGACGACGATATTCACGCCGAAGACGCCGTCCGTTCGGCGGGCGGTTTCGGCGGCGACCTCGCGGGTCTGAGCTTCGTCCCGCCAGGTGATGGCTAGCATACCGAGGGCGCCGGCATCGGCGACGGCAGCAGCGAGTTCGGGACAGGTTGCACTGCCGATGGGCGCTTGCACGAGCGGCGCGTCGAGGTCGAGCATTTCGGTGAGCGAGGTTTCAAGGCGCGACATAGCCGAAGGGAAACGGTTCGTCCGGCCGCCGCTTGAATCTGGTGCTCCCTGCGTTCGTCCGGTTGTCGGTCGATCGCCGGCCGATCGCATTTGTCCGGCCGTCGCCGTCCGGTCATCGCCGTCCGCGTCCGCTCCCGTCACATCTATCCTCCCGCAGCACCTACGAGCGGGTATGGAACGAGCTACGTTCGGCGGCGGCTGTTTCTGGTGCGTCGAAGCGGCACTCGAAGCGCTCGACGGCGTCGACTCGGTCACCTCCGGCTACGCGGGCGGCCACACCGAGAACCCGACCTACGAGGAGGTCTGTTCCGGACGCACCGGCCACGCGGAGGTCGTCCAGGTCGAATACGATCCGGCCGACGTCGCCTACGAGGACCTGCTCGAGGTCTTCTTTACGATCCACGACCCGACGACGAAAGACCGCGAAGGTCCAGACGTAGGCTCGCAGTACCGCTCGGCGATCTACGCCCACGACGACGAGCAACTCGAGACGGCCGCGGCCTTCGCGGCTGAACTCGAGAGCGAAGGGCTCTACGAGGGGATCGTCACCGAAATCGACCCGCTCGAGACCTTCTACGAGGCCGAGGAGTACCACCAGAATTACTTCGAGAAGAACCCCAACGACGCCTACTGCTCGATGCACGCGGCACCGAAAGTCGAGAAAGTCCGCGAGAAGTTCGGCCCCGACGCGACCGCGGAACACTGATTTTTCGACGGAGTCGAACCGGCGGCTCGCAGTCGACCGCGGTGCGCTCATTCGAAGGCTTCGATTTGAATACCGGGTCCGTGGTGAAATTCGGCGAACAATGCCTGTTGGAAGCCTCGGTCCGGACGACGTTATCACGGCGAATCGAGACACTGAACTCGGCGAAATAGCGCGGCTGCTCGCGGAGGAAAACGTCGGCGCGATCGTCGTTACCGACGATAGCGGCACCGAACCCGTTGGAATCGTCACCGACCGCGACGCGGCGCTCGCGATATACGACCACGACGGCGAGGATGTCGCGTCCGCGACGGTCGACGAGGCGATGACGGCCGATCCGGCGACGATCCGCGAGGACGCGGAGTCGATCGAAATCTCGAGGGCGATCGACGAACACGGGGCTCGTCGGTTCCCGGTCGTCGACGACGCCGGCGAACTGACCGGAATCGTCACGCTCGACGATCTCGTCGCGACGATCGGCGAACAGCTCGACAACGTCGCCGAGACGATCGAACAGCAGTCGCCGGAGTACAGTCCGTAACGCCGCTCGATCCGCAACCGTCGTTTCCAGCGGGATCCCCCGGCAGTGAAACATACGTCCCGCTGGAGCACCTGGCTCGAGTATGACCCGCTCGACTTCGGTTCTCGTCATCGGCGGCGGCGCAACCGGTACCGGAATCGCCCGCGACCTCGCGCTCCGCGGCGTCGACGTAACGCTCGCCGAACGGGGCGGCCTCTCGGCGGGCGCATCCGGGCGCTCGCACGGCCTGCTCCACAGCGGCGCTCGCTACGCCGAATCCGACGCGACGGGCGCGCGCGAATGCATCGAAGAAAATCGCATCCTGCGAGATATCGCCGGCGAGTGTATTCGGGAGACGCGCGGGCTCTTCGTCCAACTGCCCGACGATGACCCGACCTACTTCGACGCGAAGCGCAAGGCCTGCGAGGACCTCGATATCCCCGTCGATATCATCGACGGTGAATCCGCACGGGACGCCGTTCCGGATCTCTCGGCCGACGTCGAACGGGCGATGTGGGTCCCCGACGCTGTCGTCCTTCCCTCCCGGCTCGTCGCGGCGAACGCCGCCGATGCGCGCGACCACGGCGGCGACATCCTGACCCACGCGCCGGTGAACTCGATGACCGTCGAGGACGGTCGAATCACCGGCGTCTCTCTCGGCGGCGAGTTCAGCGAGAGGATCGAGCCGACGATCGTGGTGAACGCGGCCGGCGCTCATGCGGGGGCAGTCGCCGAACTGGCGGGCGTCGCGGTCGAAATGCGACCGACGCGGGGCGTGATGGTTGCGGTCGAACACGGCGGGCTCGGTCCGGTACTCAACCGCTGTCGAGAACCCACGGACGGGGATATCGTCGTTCCCCACGAGGACGAGGTCGTTCTCGGAACGACGAGCGTCCCGGTATCGGATCCCGACGAGTTCACGCGCGAGGACCGGGAGATCGAACAGACGATCCGGGAGTGTGCGACCATGCTGCCGGCGGTCGCCGACGCGCCGCAGCTCCGGACCTGGTGGGGGGTTCGCCCGCTGTACGAGCCCGACGAGGCGGCCCGCGGGGGCCGCGGGATTTCGCGCGGGTTCTTCCGGCTCGAGCACGCGGACGATGGCGTCGAGAATTTCGTCAGTATCGTCGGCGGCAAGTTGACGACGTACCGGCGGATGGCCGAATCCGTTGCCGATCTGGTCTGCGAGCGACTCGGCGTCGACGAGACGAGTTCGACCGCAGAACGCGAGTTACCGGGCGCGTCGAAGCCGGCTGAACTCGACGCGTTCGTTCGGGAGTTCGACGGGCAGGGGCCGACGGATACGGATCTCGTCGGGCGATAGGCTGCCGTACCGTCTGCAGGAGGCAGTTACCGGTCTCGAAGCCACGCCTCGGCGTCGTCTCGGTTGTCGAAGATCCGCGAGGTCGTGTTCTCCCCGACTTCCGTGACCATGTCGTCGACGGACATGTTGGCGACGACGCTCTCGGGTTGGACAATCGCCATGTTCCGCAAAGGCGAATCGAACGCGCGTGGATGCCACTCATCTTGGGTCCACTCGCGGTCCTCCGGGGTGACCGTTCCCATTTCTCGGAGGTCGGCGAGCCAGTTCCGGGCGTTCTTCTGGATCACGAGGCCGAGTCCTTCGTCGAGGCCCTCGCGGTAGGTATCGCCCTTCGCGAAGTCCTGCCAGTTCATGACGACCGCATCGAGCGTTCGATCCCATTCGACGGTCAGCGAATCCGATTCGTAGTGCGCCATTACAGTAGTGGAGACATATATGATTTATAAAGATTTTCGCCACCTCTCCAATAGAAAACAGAACTATCGATCATACACATTTACGTGTGAAGCATTCTCTCCCGAGATTTGACTGAATGACAGGTGCCCAAAATAGATATCCCTCGGCGGGCCGATAGAATGACTAATGAGACTAGTCGAAGATCAGGTGGCAGTTATCACCGGAGCGGGTTCCGGAATCGGGCGCACGACCGCAAAGACGTTCGCCGATCAAGGTGCATCCGTCGTCGTCGCCGACGTAGATACTGACGGCGGGGAGGCGACCGTTGACGCGATCACCGACGACGGCGGCGAGGCGACGTTCGTTCACGCGGACGTTTCCGATTCTGCGGACGCCGAGGGGATGATCGAAACCGCCGTCAGCGAGTTCGGCGGGATCGACGTGCTCTTTAACAACGCGGCGATCGAGGGGCCCGTGTCGCGACTCGACGAGTACGACAACGACGCCTTCGAGCAGGTCATCGACGTGAACCTGAAAGGCGTCTGGTACGGAATGAAGTACGGCATCGAGGCGATGCTGGCCGACGACGGCGGCTCGATCATCAGCGCCTCCTCTATCGGCGGCGAGGTCGCCGTGCCCCAGTACAGCGGCTACGGCGCGGCCAAGGCGGCCGTCAGTCAACTCACGAAGTACGCGGCGATCGAGTACGCCGAAGAGGGAATCCGGGCGAACGCGATCGCACCGGGAATCGTCCGCACGGAGATGATCGAACGGACGATCGACGAGCACCCGGAGATGGAAGCCCAGTTCGAGGAAACCGAGCCGATGCCCGGCCTCGCGGACCCGGAAGAGATCGCAAACGCCGTGCTCTTCCTCGGCTCCGACCTCTCCTCGCGCGTGACCGGCGTCACGCTCCCCGTCGAAGGCGGCTACCTCGCACAATAAGCCGGCCGCACCGGTTCGTCGCTACGTTTCGTCGCTGCAAGTCGGTCGTTCTCGATCCTCACTGCTGGCGCAGCCGTTCCCGTAACTCGAGCGACTGCGTCGCTGCCCGGCCGAGATCGACGCTGAACTCGTGGTCGTCGTCGAGTTCGATATCGATCCGGTCGAAGGTGGCGACGTAGCGGGTGCTGTCGTGGCGACCGCGGTGGCGTTCGGTCGTCTCGGCGATGAGTGCCGCGTCGCGGAGGCGGTCGAGTTTGCGGTAGGCGGTCGACAGCGGAAGGTCGGTTTCGTCGGCGATTTCGCGGGCGGTCTGTGGGGTTTCGAGAAGGGCTATAATGGCTCGACAGCCGGGATCGTCGAGGGCATCGATGATCGCCGCGAGCGGCGGCGTTTCACCGTTCGGGCAGTCGAGAGACATCGAAACTGCGTACGGATCGAGGACTCAAGACGGTTGTGTCGGATCCGGGCGGTGCGACAGGAATAGCTACATGTACGATCGGGTCGACGGCTGGGATATGAGCGAGGATCGGACGTCGGAGACGACAGATTCCCCGGAATCGGTTGCATCGTCTGAGACCGTCGTCGAGAACACGCCAGGACAGGGCCGAACGCCGGAGGCCGAGCGGATCGAGCCGGCAGCGCCGGCGGAGTTCGGCCTCGTGCAGGTCTGGTGGGGTGACGGCAAGGGAAAGACGACGGCGACGCTCGGGATGGGGATGCGGGCCGCGGGTCACGGCTACCGCGTACACGTCCTGCAGTTCATGAAAGGCGGGGCATCGAGCGTCGAGGCCGTCCGCGGCGAGTACAACGCGATCGATGCACTACCGGGAATGAGTTACGAGAACCTCGGCCACTACGGCTGGCACGGCATGGCAGACGGCAGCGACGAAGCACAGCACGAGGCCGAAGCGCAGGCGGGCCTCGAACGCGCCCGCGAGGTCCTCACCGCGGCGAGCGAGGCCGATCTCGGCGCGCCGCTCGACCTCGACGGCGATCCCGAGGACGGCGTCCACATGCTCGTCCTCGACGAAGTGCTCTACGCCGTCGAGCGCGACCTGTTCTCCGCGGACGACGTGCGCGACCTGCTCGATGCGAAGCCGGCCGATCTCGAACTCGTACTCTCCGGCGGGCACGACGAGCCGACGTATCTCGAGGAGCGCGCGGATCTGATCACGAACGTCCGAAAGGAGAAACATCCGATCGAAACCGGCCAGCGGGCGCGTCGCGGAACGGAATTCTGATCCTGATTTTGACCGCTCCGCCGTTCTCACCGCCCGCGGTGGCGGGCGGGTGCCAGCACAGTTATTACCAGCCACTGTGAATGCCCGTTCAACTGATGGGTATCCTTCGAGTCGATGAGTTGCGCCAGTCGTACGGAGCCGTCCGGGCGGTCGACGGAATGTCTTTCGACGTCGAACGCGGAGAGTTGTTCGGCTTTCTCGGACCGAACGGTGCCGGCAAGACGACGACGATTCGGTCGCTGACCGGCCAAATCGTCCCCGATGGGGGAACGATCAGCGTGCTGGGAACGGACCCAACGACGACCCCGCTCGAGACGAGACGGCGGGTCGGCATCCTGCCGGAACAGGCCTCGCCGCCGAGTTTTCTCACGCCGCGAGAGTACCTCGAGTTCGTCGGCGACGTGCGCGATTTAGACGAGACCACTGTCGCGGCGGGTATCGAGCGCTGGGCGGAACGACTCGGCTTTGCGAGCAAACTCGAGACGCTGCACACGGACCTCTCGCGGGGCCAGCAACAGAAGGTGATGATCGCGCAGGCGTTCATCCACGAACCCGACGTGGTGTTGATCGACGAGCCGCTTGCGAACCTGGACCCGCTCGTCCAGGAGCAGGTCAAGCAGTTCCTGACCGCGTACGCGGCCGACGATAACGCCGTCTTCGTTTCGACGCACAACATCGACGTTGCGGCCGACATCTGCACGCGGGTCGGCATCGTCGCGGACGGCCGGATCGTCACCGAGCGGTCGCTCGCCAACGAAACCGGTGACACACTGCTCGAGACCTTCCTCGAGCACGTCGACGACGCGGACGCTCGCGACATGCCGGCGCTCGAACGGACCGAAATCGAAGCATGAGCGGAGAACAGACCGGGCAAGACGAGCAACAACCCGGCCAACTGGAGCGTGTTACCGATATCGGCGGCGGTATCGGTAGCGACAGTGGTGGCATCGGTAGCGGTACGAATCGCCTCCTGTTTACCACCCTCCTGCGCGAGGAGTGGCGGCTCCACACGCAACTGTTCGGCGGCTGGCGCTTTGCCTCCTTTCCCCTCCTGATCGTCCTCCTCGCCGCCGCCGCGACCGTCGCGCTCCTCGAAACCGGCACGCCCCCCTCGACCATCGTCCTCGGCCTCCACGCCCTCGCGCTCGGGTTCGGCCTCTACAGCGGCACCGCCGGCTTCGCCGGCTCGAACATGCTCGAAAACGTCTTCGGCCGGCTCTCGCTCGTCCTCTCGTCGGCATCCACGCTTCCCCTCTCCCGCCGGCGGCTCCTCGGGATGTTCCTCGTGAAAGACGCGCTGTTCTACGCCGTCGTCTTCATCCTCCCGATGGCCACCGCCGCACTCCCGATCGGCGGCCGCTCGGCGACGACGCCGACCGAACTCGTCGCGCTCTGGTTCTCGCTCTCGCTCGTCTTCGCCGCCGGCATGACGGCGACCGTCGCCCTGATCGCCGTCCGAACTCGGGGCGTGCCGACCTGGACAATTGCGTTGGCTCTCGTCAGCGCTGCCGCCGGCACCTGGGCGCTGGACGGATCTGCCGCGATCGAATCCGTCCGCACGCTGGCCGTCCCGCTGTCGGGATCGATCCCCGCGGCGGTCGGACTGGCGGGCGGAACGGCTCTCGTCGCCGCCGGGTCGCTCGCGCTGTACGACCCGACCTACGGCCGGCCGACGCGGACGGCGAGCGATCGGTTTTCCCAGTTACGGGCTGCCGGCGACCGGCTGCCGTTCGCGGACGATCCCCTCGTCGTCAAAACGCTGCTCGACCTCTCGCGCTCCGCCGGCGGCGTCTGGAAGCCGTTCGTCTCCGCGGGCATCCTGCTGGCGCTGGTCGCCGCACTCGTCGGCGTCGTCCGCGAAATCACGGGCATCGAACCCGCGCCCGGCATCTTCTTCGGTGGCGTGCTGGGTCTCGCCGCGTTTACGACCTACAACTGGCTCACGCAGTTCGACTCGCTCGAGTTCTATCTCACGTACCCGGTCGCCATCGACGACGTCTTCCGCGCCAAGCGGGCGGCGTTCGTCCTCGTGGGAACGCCGGCGGTCGCCGTGCCGTACCTCGCCGCCGTCGTCCGGTTCGAGGCGGCGCTCGTCGACGCCGCCGTCGGCGCGATACTGCTCGCCGGCTACGGCCTGTACTACTACGGGCTGACGGTCTACATCGCCGGTTTCGATCCGAACGAGTTCCTCTTCGACTCGGTCCGCTTCGGCACGTTCACTGTCGGCGTCGCAGTCGCTATCGTCCCGACGCTGGTCGCGGGATTCGTCGTGGTCCCGCCGACGCCGACGCTCGCGGTCGGTCTGGCCGTCGCCGGAATCGGCTTCGGCGCGCTCGGCGTCGTGCTCTCTGGCCGGGCGGGACCGAAGTGGGCCGAGCGGTACCGGGACGAGTAACGCCCCGCTGAACTCGCGCTCGCGTCGCCGTCGTTATCGCTATCGTCGGCATCGACGCCGACGGACGAATCTCCGGCAAGGACGCCAGTCGCTCACGTACTCGCTGTCGAGTGTCGGTGGCATCGGACGGGGGACGCTCCACCGGCGATGTACGTAGTTGTCCGGCCTGCGGCGGACCAGTCCGTGCCGTCAGTGAACTCGATCCGGTTGCGGCGGTTCGAGAACGGCGGTGGGGAGTCGGAACCGATAGGACGATACGCCGCGACGCAGCAGGGACGTGTGAATGACGCGGACGCTTCTGGTGGCCGGGACTGCGAGCCACGTCGGCAAATCGACCGTCGTCGCGGGACTCTGCCGCCTGCTTGCAGATCGGGGCGTCTCGGTCGCACCGTTCAAAGCACAGAATATGAGCAATAACGCCCGCGTCGTCGTCCGCGCGGAGGCACGAGACAGCGACAACCCGTCGGCTGCTGAAGCGAACCCGAACGAGGTCGACGACCGGTGGGGCGAAATCGGCGTCTCGCAGTTCACGCAGGCCCGCGCGGCGCGGCTCACCCCGACGACGGATTGCAATCCAGTCCTCCTGAAACCGCGCGGCGACGGCGAGAGTCAACTGGTCGTGCAGGGCCGGGCCCGCGAGCACGTTCCCGCCGGCAGCTACTACGAGACCCACTGGGAGGACGCCCGCGTTGCCGCCGAGAAATCCTATCGACGGCTGGCGGCCGACCACGACGTGATCGTCGCCGAGGGCGCGGGCAGCATCGCCGAGATCAACCTCCACGATCGGGACCTCGCGAACGTCGAAACTGCCCGGTTCGCCGACGCCGATATCCTCCTGCTCGTCGACATCGAGCGCGGCGGCGCGTTCGCCAGCCTCTACGGCACGATCGAACTCCTGCCCGACGACGTCCGCGAGCGCGTCGTCGGCGCGCTCATCACCAAGTTCAGAGGCGACCCGTCGTTGCTCGAACCCGGTATCGAGGAGATCGAATCGCGGACCGGCGTCCCGATCCTGGGTGTATTGCCCTACGACGACCCCGGCCTGCCCGAAGAGGACAGCGTCGGCCTCCCCGGCATCGAAGAACGAGGAGTGCGCGGCGACGACGACGGCGTTCCGGGAGAGCAGCGGCTTCGAATTGCCGTCCCACGTCTCCCCCGCATCTCCAACGCGACCGATCTCGAGGCGCTCGCCGCGGAACCCGGCGTGTCGGTCGTCTACGTGCCGATCGACGATGGAGCGAGCGAGAATCCCCTGGACGCAGTTGCGGCCGACGCCGTCGTTCTTCCGGGGACCAAAAACACGGTCGACGACCTCCGCGCGCTCCGCGCCGCCGAGTTCGGCGACGCACTGCACGCCTTCGACGGGCCCATCGTCGGCATCTGTGGCGGCTACCAACTCCTCGGCGAGCGACTCGCCAACGCCTCGCTCGAAGGAACCGGGACCGACGATGCACTCGACGGGCTCGGATTGCTCCCCGTCGAAACGCGGTTCGACGAGGACAAGCGACTCGAGCAGACGACGGTCCCCGTCGACGGGTCGACGACCCCGCTGCTCGCCGGCGTAGATGGGACCGCGTCAGGGTACGAAATTCACGCCGGTCGAACGCGGGCGCTCGAACCGGTCCAGCGACCGCTCGGTGACGCGAGTGCAGCACGCGGACAGGTACTCGGAACCTACCTCCACGGCGTCTTCGACAATACGGTGGTCCGCACGGCGTTTCTCGAAGCCGTGGCGCGGTCTGCAGGCGTCGAGTGGGATACGGAGAGCGTGAACTCGCCCGGAGAGACAGCAACGGCACCCGCAGATCGGGCCGCAGAATTACTTCGACGGCATGTCGACGCGGCGTTTCTCGAGTCAGTTCGACCCTGATTACGGTTGGTTTGGCGCCCCCTCTCGGTACGTTCCAAGCAACTCCTCTAAAATGATGCACTCCTGATCGGTCGCTTCGTAGTGGGTGTCGATAAACCGCTCTGCAGCCTCGTAGTTGCCCCGCAACCCCTGTTTGCGGACTGTAATCACGGCGTCGAGGAAGAACGTTCCACCGTCCGTTCCCAGTGCCTTCGCGTGATCTTCTTCAGTGATATCGAGTTCTGATTTGATCTCGTCGAAGTTGAACGTCTCGACGTCGTGATCGGGGTCGATGAGCGTGAGTACGTACTCCGCAGAGAAGCGATAGAACTCGGATTTGCTCTCGAACATACCGTCGTCGACGAGGGTGTCGATCTCCTCGACGACCTCGTCGGGGTACCTGACGGTATCTTTCGCCATGGGTCGATATGCAGTCCGGGGCATAATTACTGTTTCGGAGCTGTCGGCGTCGGTGACTATCTTCCAGGCGATGAATACGCTAGACAAACACTATCAGTGCTATGAGAGCGGAAGAAACCCCAGCGAAGGGGAGAATTGCGCTCTCACAGCGAACGCGCAACTACCTACAAATTTATTATTTATCGGACGTAACGGAGTCACGCAATGGCAGACGAAGACGAAATCCGTGAGCAGATGATCGACGCGTTCGAAGGCGCTGACTACCCGATTTCGAGTCCAATGGACCTCGTCCCGGCGCTGCCGAACGGTCCGGGGACGAAGTTCGAATCCGGGGATTTTTCGATGACCGCGATGGAACTAAACACGAAAATATCCGGCGGCGACTTCCCGTACGACGATCCGGAATCGTTCGTCGACGATGTCATCGGCGAACTGAAAGCAGCAGACGAGCTATAACCGGTTCGGTGACGGGGGTGTGACAGCAGCACAGCCGTCGTTCACTCGCACGGCCGCCCGTTGGCCGACCGTCGAATCACGGCGACCCCTATGTTTTATTGCAGGTCGCGGTGTTGGGTAGAAAGTATACCAGCTCGGAGCACTGGCGTGGTGACGAATAGCCGACACCCCGGACACATGGAGCATTCACAGGAAACCGTCTCACTCGTCTGTGTAACGACCGCACCTGCGAGCGAACACCGACTCTGCACGGAACTCGAGGCGACGGACCGTGATCCGCCAGTGGAGACTCTCGTTCGGTCACTGGCTGAACTCCGGTCGACGAATCGATCTGGGGCCGCGTTCGCGTCCGATCCGGATGGGATCGTTATCGATGTCGATCGGCCTGCGTCGTTGCAAACGGCTATTGATCAGGTTGAGAACGTGAGAACGGAAGCGCGGACGAGAGAGTCCAACCGGGACAGGACACAGGACGACGACGGCGAACAGCCGATCATCGTCACGCCACAGAACGGCAGCGAAACGCTCGCTGCAGCGGCACTCCGGGCCGATGTGAGCGAGTACGTTCCGGCGAGCGATAACGCCGTCAACCGCGTGCTCAACGTGGTTCGAGAAGAGACAGCGGCGACTAGCAGCCGTGGGAGTGACTCCGAGGGAGAGCAAGACGGAGAGGGAGAGCAAGACGGAGAGGGTGAGCAAGACAGAGAGGGTGAGCAAACGGAGGAAAAACGGGAACAGGATCGAGAACAACGACAGGACCAGCGACAGGAGCAGACGAGCGCAGACACCGAACCAACCGTCGATACCAGCGCCGAACCCGACTCCGAAGAGCGCGTGGAACGCGACGCCGAATCGACGGCCACACCGAACGCCGCCCACGACGATACCTATCACCGGATCATCGCCAACGAACTACCCGACGAGGCGTTCGTCATCAGTGCCGACGGAACGTATCTGGAGTCAAAAATCCGACCGAGTTCAGCCGAACTCTACACCATCTCCGCAGCTGAACTCGTCGGCAAGCGCCTCACCGATGCGTTCCCGGAGGAGACCGCGACACAACTGCAGGACTGTCTCGATCGCGCACTCCGAACCGGCGAGATCCAATCCGTCGAGTACAGCGTCGAGACCACCGAAGGCCGCCGCCGTTACGAAGCGCGTGTCGTCCCGATCGACGAACGCATCGACGGCCAGCGCGCCGTCATCTGGCTCGCCCGCGATATCACCGAGCGCGCACAGCGCGAACGCAGACTGCGGGCCAAGCAAGCCAATCTCGAGACGCTCAACCGGATCAACGCCGTTATTCGGCAAGTGATCGAAACGCTCGTCGACGCCCCCACCCGGGATGCGATCGAACGAGAGGTCTGTGCCGAACTCGTCGATTCGGATCTCTACTGTGCGTGCTGGATCGCCGAACGTACCACGAACGGCGAGTTCACCTATCGAACCGGTGCGGGCGAAGCAACGACGTATCTCGAGGCCGTTCGGAACGTCGACGACTCGCACGGTGGGTACTCACAAGAGCGGACGGAGGCGGGGGCAAGTGGAGAGTCCGAGGCTGACACGGCAACCGCGACCGCGGCGGGTGAGGAGGCTGACGATGATACCGACGGGAACGGCGGCGGTGATCGTGAGAGTGAACACGATGGAGACAGCGGTACCGACACTGACACCGACACCGACAACGGGACCACCGGCCCCGTCCCACCAACGGACATCCAGAGACCGGTCGAACGAACCGGAACCACGGGGGAAATACTGACGGCAAACCACATCCTCGAACGAGAGCCCTTACCCGAGCCGATACAGGCCGCCGCCAGCGAAGACACCGTTCGGGCGGCGATCACCGTTCCGATCGTCCACGAGCAAACGATCTACGGCGTGTTGACCGTCCTCGCGAGTCGCGCTGATGCGTTCTCGGACACCGAACAGGAAGCGTTCAAACTCCTCGGGGAAACCATGGGCTTTTCGATCATGGCAGTCAAAAGCCGCCAGTTGCTGTTTGCCGATACCGTCACCGAACTCGAGTTCAGAATCGACGGTGGGGAGTCGTTTTCGTTCGATCTGACGACGGAGTACGACTGTACGTGTTCCCTCGAATGGTCAGGGACGACCTCGGATGGCCGACCGATCCAGTACGTGACCGTCGACGGACTCGATGGAGAGACGGTAATGGAGGCGGCATCGGAACACGAGTCGATCGAGTCGTGTCGGCTTATCCACGACGGCCGGGATCACTGTACGATCGAGATGCGATTGGTCGAGTCCGGCGTTCGGACGATTGCGAATCACGGGGGAACGATTCGCGACGTGACGGTCGCAGACGGGGTCGGAACCTGTATCGTTGAAGTCCCCCAGCACGGCGATGTTCGAGAGGTTGCCGAGGCGTTGGCGGTCGTCTACGAGAATACAGAACTCATGGCGCGTCGCGAAGTTGACCGGCCGGTTCACACGGCAGTCGAACGCCGCAATCGGATCCACGAGGAGCTTACAGACCGGCAGTTGACGACGCTACGGCTCGCCTACTTCAGCGGCTTCTTCGAATGGCCGCGCTCGAGCACCGGCGAGGAGATCGCCGAGACGATGGGTGTGACCCCGCCGACGATGCACCAACACCTCCGAAAGGGGCTCAAGGCGGTCCTTTCCGAATTCTTCGAAGAGGGGAATAGCCCGACGGAGTAACCGGCTCCAAATTGGAGCCGCGAATAGCCGTCTGTCCGGTGAACTCGTCTCCGCGATACGCCTGTACCCGCCCGAGTTCACCGCGGTCTCGAAGGATCGGGGGTCGTCCACCGGGAAGGGGGACGACTCGCTACGATGACCGCTGGTGAGATGGCGCAAATAAAATGCGGTCTACTGCCGCGGATGATCCGATCGATCGCGGCTGAGCGGTAGAAAAGGGATTACTCGTCGGCGTCTGCGTTGACGTTTTCGTCGTCTACGTCACCGTTTTCCCCACGGACGAAGGCAGCCTGGCTGTCAGCGTCCTGATCGAGATCGCCCGCGCTGGGGCCCTCGATGAGGTCTTCGAAGTCGTCGGCCTCGTCGTACTGATCCTGGTAGACGAGTGCTGCTTTTCCTGTCGAGGAAATCTCGTAGAGGCCGGATCGTTCCGCTGGGCCGATTTTCTCGACTAGGCCGTAGTCTTCGAGGACGGGAAGACGGGTGTTGATGTTTTTTCGACTCTTTCCCGTGTGGGCGGCGAGATTCGTCGCGACGTTTCGCCCCTTATCCTCGAGCGCTTCGAGGATCAGGAAATCAGTTGGCTGGCGTAGCTTCACTCTCTGTCACTCTCGTACCGAACCTTTATTTCCACTGGTAACTAATACTTTCGGCTTGTCCCGGTGAGTTCGCTTTGGAAATCACTATCGGCAACAATATATGTGGTCGCGCGTAACGATGGCGTGGGGCCAGCAAACCCCCGCTGAACGCCGGCCGTAAGCCATCGGAGCCGGCGATTGTCAGCGCCAGCAGCCAACGGTATTTATTCATTCGCCACGGGCGTCGGCCAGCGTTCCGGGATCGGCCCGACACGCGGGTCGTCGTTCCATAGCTCAGTTCCGGACAGCAACTGCGTTCGCTGCCCGACGAGTGCAACGCCGGCGGTCCCGAGCCAGTCGAGAACGCGGGCGACCGCGGCGGGTGACCGGACGCGGTAGGATGCCGTGGAGGGATCGTCATCGCCGACGCGAATACTGATGCCGTCGGAGTCGATGGCGCGGAACGCGGACTCGTCGGTTACGTCGTCGCCGATATAGAGCGGGACGGTTCCGTCCGGGAGCGTCGACGTGATGACGTCGACGGCGTCGCCTTTTCCCCAGTCGATCGTCGGTCCGATTTCGAGGATGCGTTTGCCGGGAGAGACCTCGAGTTCGTCGCCGCCGAATCGGTCGACGACGGTCCGTGTGAGCCGGCGAACGGTGGGGCGAGCAGCGGGTGGGACGGTGCGCACGTGGACGGTGCCGGTCAGGCGCTTGTTTTCGATTCGAACGTTTGAGATCGGGTCGAGGACAGTTTCGAGCAGTTCGCAGACGGTTTCGAGTCGGGCGGCGCGTTCGTGTGCGACTGGGTGAACGGCGACGGTCTCGTTCCAGGCGAGTTCGAGGCCGTGATTGCCGGCGTAGATGCGCGGCCCGTCGATGCGGGTCCGCACGTCGGCGAGGCTCCGTCCGCTGACGATAGCCGTCGTGACGGGAGCGGCATCGACGAGCCCCGCGACGGCGGTTTCGTTTGCCGTCGTTGGCGCGGCTGCATCGGGCTCGTCGACGATGGGGGCGAGCGTCCCATCGAAGTCGAGACAGACCAGCAGGTGCGTCGCGTCGGCGAGGGTGGCCCGGAGCTGTGGCAAGTACTCGCCGGTCAGGAGTGGAGGCGGCTGTAGTGGTGTCTCGGGCGGGACGTCGTCTGTGTCGATTTCGTCGGTATCGGTATCGGTATCGGTCTCGGTGCCGGTGTCGGCGCTATCGATACTGGTGTCGGAACCGTCGTCGCTGGCCGCTGACTGATCGGACATAGTTCGCAAATCGGGTGTGGGTGGGGATCGGATGGTGGATCGAGACTCGTTCCGTCACGGGAAGCGAGTGCAGAGACGTTCGAACGCACACGAGTTCAGACGAGCGAGGTTCGTTCGTGCGAGCCGGAGTCGGAATCCGATTCGGAGTCGGCACCCGAATCGGCGTTGTCCGCTCCGGCCTGTGAATTCGGCGCTGTCCGCTGGCCGTCGTGGACCTGGGACAGCCACTCGAACTGCGTTTCCATCCAGGCGTCGATATCGTTCTCGAAGGTCGTCGTTCGAAGGGCGTCCATTCGACGGGTACGATCCCGTGGCGACAGGGTGAGTGCGTCTTCGATCCGATCGGCGAACTCGTCGACGGCCGTCGGATTGATCGAAATCGCGTTCTCGCCCAATCGTTCGTGTGCGCCCGTCCGGTCGCTCAACAGCAGGGTGCCGTCGCCGTCGACGCTCGCGGCCACGTATTCTTGGGCGACCAGGTTCATCCCGTCACACAGCGAACTGACGATCAGCAGATCGGCGTGCCGGTACAGCGCACAGAGGTCGTCCGCCGGCAGAATATCTTCCGTGTAAACGATCGGCTGCCAGTCGTCGGTCCCGAACCGGCGGTTGATCCGGTCGACCTCGCTTCGCACGAGGTCGCCGTGACGAGCGTAGGCCGGAATCTCCGTGCGCGACGGCGTGGCCTTCTGGACGAAGGTGAACTCGCCGCGCCAGCTCGGATTCTCCTCGAAGAAGCGCTCGAGTGCGGTCAGTCGTTCCGGAATGCCCTTCGTGTAGTCGAGGCGGTCGACGCCGAGTCCGAGCGTCACGTTCTGCGGGATATCGTAGCGTTCGAAGAGCGAGTGGAGCTGGTCCGCATCCGCGGTGCGTGCGCGCTGATCGTAGGAGTCGGCATCGACCCCCATCGGCGTCGCAACGACGCGGGTCGTGTGGCCCTCGTAGCGGACCGTTCGCCGGTCGCGGTCGACCGCTGCGTCCGGTAGGTACCGGCGGACACAATCGAGGAAGGCGTCGGCGTATCGCTTGACGTGAAAACCGAGCAGATCGTTGCCGAGCAGTCCCTCGAGCACCTGCTCACCGTCGGGGCAGTACTCGAACGTCGCCGGCGAGGGCCACGGGATGTGCCAGAACTGCGCGACGGTCGCCGACGACGGAATCGACTCGCGGATCATCCGCGGCGCGAGCGCGAAGTGATAGTCCTGCAGCCAGACGACCGACTCCGAACTCGCGTGCTCGGCGACCGCGTCCGCAAACGTCGCATTGACCGTCCGATACCACTCGAAGTCATCAGCTCGTTCCTCGACGAGTTCGGCGAAGCCGTGACAGAGCGGCCAGAGGACGCGGTTGCTGAAGCCGCGGTAGTAGGAGTCGACGGCGTCGTCGGAGAGGTCGATCCGCCGAAGCGTGTAGCACTCTTCGTCCGGCGGGACGCCGACGCAGTCGCGCGCATCGGTGACATCGAAGTCGGCGTCACCGTCGCCCCAGGCAATCCAGGTGCCGCTCGTTTCCTGCAGAACGGGATCGAGACCGGCGGTGAGGCCGCCGGTGGGTTCGTCGACTGAGATCGCTGCCGCGTCCGATCCTGTCTCCGTGTCTGTCTCCGTGTCCGCGTTTCCGTTCGTCTCCGCCTCCGTGTCGTACTCGTGGCGATACGGCTGCCGATTCGAAACGACAGTGAGAGAGTCGGGAACTCGCATTCGCTGAAACAGAACAGGGCCGCCACTGGTTGCTTCGCGGCCTGCAGCCGCAGGGGGGTTAACAGTCCGCTGGTAGTGTCTCCACCGTCCGGACAGTCCGGTTTCTCGATGGCTCTGCCCACGAGCGGCAGCGAGCAACTGCACCCGGCGATATCGAAGCCGTCGACAGTTCGAGGTGAACTCGTTGCCCTGGCCCATCAGTAGAAGTATAGTTCGAGTTCGTGGCCGCAGTTGCGACAGGCGGTTTCAGTGCCGCGTAATCGGTCGGCCGTACGGTCGTCAACGAGTCCGGGACCAGCAGGGACAGCGGTGGTGACGGTTGTATCACACTCCGGACAGCCGATCTGCATGGTTGCGTTTTCCGAGCGAGACATGCACGTGGGGTAGTCCGGATCGGGGGTTAGTTATCATCGGCATAATGGGGTTGTTTCCGACCGTTCGTGACCGTTCCGATCGATACGGATTCGTTTACGATCTGTTCGTCGCGGTAGTTGCGCCGTTCCGCCAGTTCGTCGTACCTCGGGAGCGTTTCGACCGGCTCAGCGCTGGACCTGAAAGCGAACGTCGTCGAACGCGCGAAACGCCGTTTCGTAGCCATCGTGGCGGGCGACCTGTGGCGGCGTCTCGACGCTGATCGTGATCGTCGTCTCTCGCTCGTCCGCAGTGGACCGGCCCGTACTAAGCACGTCGCTCTCGGCTCCGTAATGATGGCCGAGCGTCGGGTCGACGGCTTCGGTGAGCGTCAGCGATTCGCGGGTTTCGGTCCCGTCGCCGCCGGTGCGTTCACCCCCACCGCCATCACCGCCGCTATCGACGGTCGCGGAGAGTCCGGCAAACGGCAATACCACATCGTTGTACGGCGTTCGAAGCGTCGCCGCAAGATACGCACGCTCCGATGAGCCGCCGACCCGCTCCGCGTCGAGCACGAGCGCCCTCACGCGCGCATCACCACTATCGGCCCTCTCGGCCGTTCCGAGGTGATCGCCGGGCAACTCAGCGAGCGGTTGGCCGCGCGAGGACGGCATCGAATCGTTCGTCCGTAAGTCGAGGGCTTCCCGGGTGCCCCGCCGCTGGGTGTCGATATACTCGACGCCGAGGTCATGAACGTCCTCCCGGGCGTGGGTGAACTCGACCGTGAGCGTCTCGGTACCGTCGAGACGATCCCCGAACGCCCCGGTTCGATCGGCGTCGAGGGGACCGACCCGAACGCGCGCCGTGTACGCCCCGTCGCCGGATAACTCGACGTTATCGCCGTAGTGAAAGCCCATCTGCTGGGAGATCATCGGCCACAGCGAACCGACGGTCGTCGCCCGCTCTCCCTCCTGTACCAGTTCGAGACGGACCGTCGCCGGAACCACGAGTTCGGTCTCCCGATCCCAGACCGTCACCATGAGATGCAGACTGTCCGACGGCTGCACGTCGACCTGATTCGACTCGCCGGCGAGCAGCCAGAATCGATGCGGGATCGTGTACCCGAGAGCGATCGCGAACTCGTCGCCGGTCGCGGTGCCGAGTCGGGCCATTTTCTCGGTCGATGCGGGGAGGTAGACTGCGTCGGGACGGTCCTCGACGAGCGGCGGGTTCGACCAGGCGGATTCTTCCTCGAACCCGAGCCGTTCGAGGCAGCCAGCGAGGGAGAGCGTGCCGATTCCGCCCCCGGCGACGGCTGTCCGACGGAGGATGCTCCGGCGATGCATTGGCTACGTGTGCACTCCCGGAAACAAAACAACTATCGCAATCGATCGCGGTTCGATTTGATCCGCAGGCGTGGTTCGGTTTGACGAGCGGTTATCCCGCAAGCGTCGGGGGTTGGACCGTCGGTAACGTCAGCAACCAGAGACTAACCGCCGTGTAACAGACCATCACCGCGATAAGTGGGTATTGACTCCGGATCGCCTGTAGTCGGCCCGGGAAGCAATCGAACGCTGTCGCGTGGGCGACCCAGACTGCGAGCAGGTGACCCGCGAGCAACGCGCCGATCTCGAGCGTTCCGACCCACCCCGGTAGCGCCAGTGTCGTCGGATTAAGCGGCGGCGAGAGCGGACTCGTCACGACCGCGACCGCTGCGGGCGACAGCGAGAGGACGACCCCGACGTAGTGGGCGACGTGATAGCCCGCCGCGATCGCGAGTAACGGCGGGGCGAACCGCCGAGCAAGGGTCGCCGTCGAGAGGTACGTCGGCGCGGTTCGACGGGCCGTAGACGCAGCGAGCCAGTACAGCCCCAGGGCGACGGCGTACCCGCCGACGAAGACCGCGAGCGTCGCAACGGCGACTGGTACCCCAGCGCCGACGAGTTCGGCGAGCAGTCGGCTGCCGGGCGGGGTGACGACGAAGCCGTTGAACGTGAGTTCCCAGACCAGGAGGAGAACGAACGCGACCTCGCTGGCGTCGGTGACGAGATCGGGGTCGCGCAGGCGGGACCCGGGGAGGACGAGGGTGAGGCCGCGTCCGTCGCGCCGGCGCTGGATCGGGGCCACAGCGCCGTAGAGCCGGAAGACCGTCGCGAGCGGATCCGCACGGCGAAACCACGCGTTCGATCCGAAGAGGATCGCGCCGGCAACGGTGTAGATCGTGTAGCCGGCGGCGAGTCGAGCGAGGAGGGCGGGATCGGACGTAACCGGGAGGACGAGTTCGAGCCAGACGAGCGTGCCGAGGCCGACGACGGCGGGCCACGAGGCGAGGGCGCTGGGGTACGCGAGCAGTCCCGGTCCGCCGTCGGCGATCGCGCGGGTATCGGTACCGTCGGTACCGGTGCTCCCGGAGGACGGAATCGGCGGGAGCAGGTGCATGACGCCCTCTCCAAGAGCGGTCAGCGCGCGTGCGAGTCTGCGAAACGGATCGAGCGCGGGCCAGGGGTTGCCGACCAGGAACGCGACCATCGGAAGCAGCGACCGGAGACCGACGAACGAGAGGATGACCGCGAGGTTCGCGGTCGGCGCGACGCGGCCGGGCCCGGTCAGACCGACGACGACGGTCCCGACGAGCGCGGCGACGCCGACCAGTCCGGTGAGCCACCACAGCCCGCTCGCGAGTTCGCGCAGGTGCGGAGCCAGGGCCGAACTCGGCGTGGTGTGGTCTGGTGAGTCGCGAACGGAGGGCGAGAGCGGCAGCGACCATGTGTGGAGGGTGTCGACGAGTTGCCGGTCGGTGACCAGGGCGGCGAGCAGTGCCGAGGCACCGATGGCGACGCCGCCGGTGAACACCGTCAGCCAGGCTGGAACGGTGAGTTCGCGATCGTCGCCGAGTCCGGCGGCGGCGTTCGACGCGCTGGCGGTATCGGCGGC
Source organism: Natrialba asiatica DSM 12278 (assembly GCF_000337555.1). GTDB lineage: Archaea > Halobacteriota > Halobacteria > Halobacteriales > Natrialbaceae > Natrialba > Natrialba asiatica. Next base: position 279,732 of record NZ_AOIO01000030.1, read on the forward strand.
CGCGCCGATGCCGAGACAGACGATGGCGAGGACCGTGGCGATGGCAACGAGCGTACGTATCGAACGCCACTGCCGTCGGAGACGGGACGGGGGTGTCGGTGACAGCCACGAGCGCATGGACGATACGGTGAGTGACGGCGGCGAGACCGAAGTAGGTACTGACTTCGATGGTGTCGGCGGCGATCGAAAACGATGGCGACGGAGAATGTTGGGTGATAGTACACGTTGCTTCGGCGGGCGAACCAACGAACCTTTGCTCGCCCCGTTCGACGTATCCGTATGGAGCGACGCACGTACCTTGGTTCACTCGGGGCAGTGGGGGCTGCCGGACTGACCGGGCTTGCCGGCTGCCTCGGTGAGGACGGCAACGCCGACAACGACAACGCTGACAACGACGATGGAACGATCCTCGGTTCGCCGGACCGCCCCGGCGATCCCGAGGCGATTTCACATCCCACTCACGGCCAAGAGTTCCCCGACTTCTCGCTCCCGGATCCGTTGAGCGGCGAGACGATCGATACCGCCGATTTCACCGGCGAGAAGTCGTTCCTGCTGACGTTCTTCTTTACGTCGTGCCCCAACGGAGCCTGTCCCGCTCTGCTCTTGCGTCTCCGGCGCGCCCAGGCGGACGCCAAGGAAAACGGCTACACGGACGATCTCAGCCTCCTCGCGATGACGTTCGATCCCGAACGCGACACCGCGGACACGCTCGAGAGCTACGCGCACGAACAGGGCGTCGACCTCGAGGCCGGCAACTGGCACTTCCTCCGCCCGGAGAGCTACGAGAGCGGCAAGGAACTGCTCCACGATCAGATCGGGATGCGAATCGAAAAGGTTCCCGAGGAGGAGACCGAACACGAGAACCACGACGGCTACTCGTTTACCCACCTGAACCTGATCCTGCTGGTTAACCAGGACGGCACCGTCGAACGATCCTATCCGCAGGCGCTCAATCCCGAACTCGGCGGTAGCGTCGAACAGATCGTCGACGACACGAGTACCGTCGCCCAACAGTAGCCATGCACCGACGAGACGTTCTCGCCGGACTCGGAAGCGCGGGCGTGCTCGCCGGCGCGGGAGCGGTCGCCGTCTACGGCGTCCCCTCCCCCGACGAGTTCAGTTCCAGCGGCGGCGAAGAGGCCGGCACGTCCGAGCCGTCAGAGCCGCCCGAGCCGATAGAACTCGAAACGGTCGACGCCCCGGGGAGCGAGGCGGGAACGGCCCTGGTTCCGTCGCCGTCCGAGCCGACGTTCATCGACCTCTTCGGCACCTGGTGTGCACCCTGCATCGAGCAGATGCCGGCCCTGGCCGAGGCGCACGCGCAGGTCGGCGATCGGGTGCAGTTCGTCTCGGCGACCAACGAGGCGGTCGGCGAGGGCCGGTCGATCACCGAGGACGAACTCGTCGCGTGGTGGGACGAACACGACGGCAACTGGACGCTCGGCCTCGACCGCAACGCCGAACTCACCGTGCGCTACGGCGGGAACGGCTACCCGACTGCGGCCGTCGTCGACGCCTCGGGTCGGCTGCAGTGGTCGGACAACGGCATCAAGAGCGCGGACGAACTCGTCTCGAAGATCGAACTGGTATTCGAGGATGACGGGGGACAATGAACGGAATCACGGGTGAGGCGACGATTCTCTCGACGGTTATGTTCTCGCTGCTCGCCGGCGTCTCGACGTTCTTCTCGGCCTGTGCGTATCCGCTGTTGCCGGGATACGTCGGCTTCTACGCCAGCCAGACCGACAGTGACGAGGCCTCGTTATCAGGGTCGCTTGTCAGAGGTCTTGTCGCCGGTCTCGGCGTCCTGGTGACGCTCGCGCTCATCATCGGCGCGACCTACTGGATCGGTCACTCGACGCTGTCGCGCGTGACGATTTTCGAGCCGATCGCCGGTGTGTTACTCATCGGCTTCGGCCTGCTCATCGTCTTCGATCGGGCACCCTCGATATCGATTCCGCTGCCCAAACGACGGTCGAGCATCCTCGGCTTCGGGATTTTCGGCGTCGGCTACGCGCTCGCCGCGGCAGGCTGTGTCGCCCCGATCTTCATTTCGGTGACCTCCTATTCGCTGACGCTGCCGGTCGGCGAGGCGGCGCTCCTCGTCGGCACGTACGTCGGCACCGTCACGCTCCTCATGGTCTCGTTGACCGTCGCGACGGGGGTCGGCCTCATTGCCGGCGGTGGCCGGCTCACCGCACACACAAAGTTACTCGAACGGATCGCCGGCGCGGTCATGATCATTGCCGGACTCGGACAGCTCTACCTCTCTATTTTCGTCTTCAACGTGGTCTGACGCGGCGACTCCTTCGATATCGAACGAGGCTGATCGAGACCGCCGCTACCGGCGCGCACATATAGGCCGTCCCGTTCAGTACCGTTCGTCGTGTGTCAGTACCAGTGTCCCAACTGCCTCGAGGAAGCCGGCGTCGAACGGTGCCGGGAGGTCACGGCCGACGGACTGGAGCGAACGTTCGTGTGTCGCAACTGCGAGTACGAGTGGACGGTCATCTTCTAACAGAGGCCCGGCAACAGCAAGTCAGACACGTATCCCGTTCTCTCTTGAATCGCTTGATGCAATGTACCAAGACCTGCTACTGGCGACCGACGGCAGCGAGGGCGCACAACTGGCGACCGATCACGCGATCGAACTCGCCTACCGCCTCGATGCGACACTACACATTCTCTCGGTCGCCGAGGAAGGGCCACACGGCAGCAAAAAGCGCGATCGGTTACGGACCGAACCGGAAAACGAGGCCGACGAGGCCATCACCCGGGCCGTCACCGAAGCCGAGCAGGCTGCCACAGACACCGGACTCGAGGTGACGACAACCGTCAGAGAGGGCGTCCCACAGGACGAAATCGTCGAGTTCGCAACGATGAACGGCGTGGATATGATCGTCGTCGGGACCGCGGGCCGCTCCGGACTCGACAAACTGATCGTCGGCAGCGTCGCCGAAGAAGTCGTCCAAAACGCACCCGTGCCGGTCGTTACAGTCAGAGAACGCGAGACCGAGTAACAGTCACGGCAGCGACGAAAGTCACCGTTACCCATCGATACGGAACCGATACTTACCTCTTCAGCCCCGAACGGACATCCGTGACCGTGTGTGCCAGCCGTCGGCGCCGTGTATTCGCCGATCAGCCCCGACGAACCGGACACCGTCACCCGCGCATAGTGGACGGACAGGGACGGTCCGACTGGTTCTCGACCGGACGGTTCTCGGCGGTGATCGGCCGATGAGCGACCGGCCCGCGATGAGTGCCGGCGAACCGCGTTCCGTCCTCGTCGTCGGCTCGTCGCCGCCAGTCGAACGCACGGCGGCCACGCTTGCAGCGACCCTCGACTCGACTGCGCTCCTCCGCGCGCGGACCGTCTCGGCCGCGCGCGAGCACCTCGCGTCCGCGTCACAAGCCGCGTCTCCGTCACAACACCGTGCGATCCACTGCCTCGTCTGCGAGTTCACTCCCGAGTCGGAGACCGACGCTGCGCAACCGACACCGCTCGCTGAACTCGTGGCGCTGGCGGCGGACGAGGATATCGACTCGCTGCCGCCGATCGTCGCCATCACCGACGACGAGCGGGCGGACGACGCGCTCGATCACGGGGCGACCGACGTGATTTCGCCGGCGGACTCGCGGGCGACGGTCGCGGCCCGGGTTCGAAACGTCTCAGAACTGCGACACCACCGGGACAGTGCGGCGGATTCGGGGACAGCCGGCGTCCCGGAGTTCAGTGGCGCGCAGCTGGCTGCTGCATTGGATCTCCTCCCCACTGCGGTATTCACGCTCGGACCCGCCGGTGAACTCGAGTACGCGAACGCGGCCGCCCGCGAGTTCTTTCGCGGTGCATCGGACGCGACCGTTCGCAACCGGGAGGAGACGCCGCTCGAGGGGACCGTCGTCTGGGAACTGCTCCCCGCGGAGATTCGGGAGACCGTCGTCGACCGCTGTGCCGAGGCGCGGGCGACCGGCTCCGTCGTCCAGTTCGAGACCCCGCTACCCGAGCGACTCCCCGCTCTCGCGCCCTCATCTGACGGCCCGTCCACGGCACGGCGCCGCCTCGTGGTGACCGCCGTGCCCGACGAGAACCGCCTCACAGTGCTCGCTCGCGAGTTCAGCGACCCGGAATCGGAATCCGACGACGGTGTGGAGCGCGACCGGCTCGCGTTGCTCGAGGAGGCGGTCGATGCGCTCGAAGACGGGATCGCCGTTCTCGAGGACGGGACGATCCGAATCGCGAATACGACGCTGTGTGACCTCGCCGGTACCGGGACGCTCGTCGGCACGGCCGTCGACGCGCTGTTCGACGACGAACTCGCGGCGGCGATCCGCGAGCGCGCCGATTCCCCGGTCAGCAGGTGGATGGACCCCATCCAGGGTGAACTCGACGGCGGTGGATCGACACGGTCGGTCCCCGTCGACGTGGTCGTCGCGCCGCTGTCGGTCGCGGAGCGAACGCTCTGTGTGGTTCGCGACAGACGACGCTCGGCGGCGGGGACGCTCTCGACGGTCCGTCGGACGATCGATTCGCTCTCGACGGCAGCGTCCCGATCTGCCGTGCGTCACGCCGTCGTCGCCGGAATTCGAGAGTATACCGGAGCCGAGTTCACCGGCTGGTACCGACCCGCCGACGATGGCGACCTGCTCAGCCCCGCGGCGATCACGACGGCCGAGTCGGTGCCCCGAATCGAGCCGCCGGCAGTCGAACGCGAGGACGTGCCGCTGCAAGTCGGTCGAGACGGTGACGGCCGTGGCGACGACACCGGCGGCGATAGTTACCGCGACACCGTTCACGCCGCGCTCGTCGATCGAGCCGCTGCCGATCCGTTCCTCGCCCGCTCGGGCCTGCGCGCAGAGCGCGTGCTCGTCGTTCCGCTCGCGGAGCGCGGTGTCATCGTTGCGACGAGCAGCGATCCGATGGCGTTCGACACGCTCGAGACTGCGCCGATCGAGACGGTGTCCGCTGCCGGAGCCGCCGCTCTCGACCGAATCGCCGCTCGCGAACGCGTTCGAACGTCCCGCTACGAGCGCGCGCGCCTCGAATCGAAACTGGACGCGGCTGCACAGCTCCGGGCGGGCGAACGCCACCTCCTCGACGCCGACAGCCGGACGGCGGTCGAACGGCGCCTCTGTGAAATCGCCGCCGCGCTAGCCCCGGCCGACGCGGACGAACTCGCCTGGGTCGGCCGTGTCACCGCCGGCAACGAGTCCATCAGCCCCCGGACCTGGTCAGGGTCCGCGGCCGGTCGAGACGGCGAGTGGCTCGACTCTCGAACGATTCCGATCGGCCCTGACACGGCTTTCCCCTCCGGCCGAGCGGCGGCGAGACGCGACTCGGTCGTCATCGACGACCTCGCTGAGACCGCTGCTGACGCGGAGACCCATGACGGCGGCGAGAACCCGGACACGACCGAGTTCATCCGCGCCGCGACCGATCGGGGCCTTCGCTCGGCGCTGAGCGTCCCGATCGAACACGACGCGTTCAGCTACGGAACGCTCACGGTGGCTGCCGACCGGCCGGCGGCCTTCGACGACCACAGCCGGCGAGTGTACGCCCACCTCGCGGCCGTCGCCGGCCACGCCATCGGCGCGCTCGAACGCAAACGGGCGCTGCTCGCGGACCGCGTCACCGAACTCGAACTCGTCCTGCGTGAGTCCGACGACGTCCTCGTCGCGCTCGCCCACGAACTCGGCCAGCCGCTCGACGTGCAGGCGGTCGTTCCGCGCTCGGCGGGCGGCTCGACGGTCTACTGTACGTTGCCGTCCGACGAGTTCGAGTCCCCGCCGGCGTCGCGTCTCGACTCGCTCGCCGAACTCGACGGCGTCGGTCGGGTTCGGTCAGTCGGGGAGGGCGAAACCGGCTCGGTCGTCGAGTTCACCATCGAGACGGAAACCATCGCGGACACGCTCGCGGCCCACAACGGTCTCGTGCGGACGCTCGTCCCGGTCGACGGCCGAACGCGAGTGGCGCTCGATCTGCCCGATCCCGTCGACGTTCGATCGTTCGTCGAGGGGCTGCAGCGTGCGTTTCCGAGCGCTGAACTCGTGTCTCGGCGCGAACGAGAGCGGGAGACGCGATCCCCGCGAGCGTTCGACGCGGCCGTTCGGGAGCGGTTATCGGAGCGCCAATTCCAGACGCTCGAGGCGGCGTACTACGGCGGCTTCTTCGCGTGGCCCCGCAAGAGCACGGGTGAGGAAATCGCCGACTCGCTTGCCGTCTCGCAGCCGACGTTTAGCCGCCACCTTCGAACGGCCCAGCGGAAGCTCTTCGAACTCCTCTTCGACGAATATTGACGTGAGTACCGCTCCTGCACTCCCGGCGAGTGAGGCGAGTTCAGAATCGTCACGCGGCCGGTCAGCGGCGCCGTCCGCGTGCGCCACGGCTGCCGGTAATATGTTGTTGGACGACCGTAATACAGTCGTACCGGCGTGGCGGGGTCGGCGAAATCTGATAACCAGTTATTTCTTCCGCCCGGGAACAGTCACGGTTTTCGACGGTTGAATCAGTATTGACTTGATTTGTTTATATGTTTCCGTGTATAGCCTCCACGCCCATGTAGTCACAGTCGAATCACGGAATCGATGAGCGTGTGTTCGGTAACAACTCCTTACAGTAGCTTCCGACGCGAGCGAGGGATGATTCCATGAGTCTCGATCTTACCGAGACGGCGGAGAAACGAGAGCGAGCGAGAACGGACGCCGAAGCGGAGTCACCACCCGCGTCCGTGACCGCGGACCCGACCGAGTCGGCGACGGCTACAGTCGACACGGGTTCAGCCGATCCTCCCGGAACGACCCCCGCGCAGACGCCCCTGCGTACAGAGGCGGATGGCGGCGTCATCGCTCAACTCCGTCTCGAACACGAGTCCCTCCTCCTGCGCCCAACCCTGCGGCGCGCACTCGAGATCACCATCGAATTCGAGTACCGCACGCAGACGCCGCAAGACCGAACCGTCGTCTTCCTCACCGTCTACGGATCCGAGTTCGAGACGTTCGACCGTGCGCTGGCAGTCGACCCGACCGTCACCGATCCCGTCCTCGTCGACTGCTACTCCGACAGACGGGTCTACCGGGTGACACTCACCGACCGCGCACTGCCGCTCGCTCCGATGACAACGCCCGTCGACGGCCACATTCTCGATATCACGAGTTCGCGCGACGGCTGGCTCGTCCAGCTTCGCTTCCCGGATCGTGATGCGCTGGTCGAGTTCAACGATACCTGTCGTGCACGCGGCGTCTCCGTCGCGGTCGAGCACCTTCGGGTCTCGGACGACGAGGACGACGGCGTGGTCGCCCTGACCGAGAAACAACAGGAATTGCTCCTCGTTGCCTACCAGGAGGGGTACTTCGACGTGCCACGAGGGATTTCGCAAGATGAACTCGCGAATCGACTCGACGTCTCGAAGTCGGCGGTCTCACAGCGCCTTCGCCGAGCGATCGGTGAACTCTGCGGGGCGACGATCACCTGAGACGGTCTGCCGTACTGATTTCCCAGCGCACCCGCGACCGTCCTCCGCGTGCGACGAAACTGACTGCCAGCAGTCCGTCTGCGACGGCTCGGCCGCGTTCGTTTCATCCGAGCAGCGAATGCCGTGAACGACGGGATTCTCTCGGCACTGAACGGTAGAAACTGGGAAGACGGTCGGACGGCGGCTGAACCTGAGTCGCTCCCAGGACCGGCTAGGGCTCAGAGGAGGACGGAAAACGGCCGGTCGTTACTCGTCGGCGTCGTCGGACTCGTCCCGCATTGCGCCTAGCTGGGAGACGAGTTCGTCCGTGGAGGCGTCGGATTCGAACGAGAGCTGGCCGTCGTGGTCGTTCTGGTGGACGTTGACGGCATCGACATCGTCTTCGTCGGCTGTTTGTTGCTGTTGCTCGGATTCGTCGTAGCTACCAAAACCCATGGGTACACTGGACCGAGAGAGAACATAGGTGTGGCGGTTCGACGCCGTTCTGCGGCGTGTTGACGCGCACGAGACGTGTCTCTAGGCGAATCTTTTTTCGATCAAACGGTCGGGGAACGGGGCGAGACAAGATGGCGGTGAGAGACGGGTGGCTGTCCGCCTATTGGCCGAGTGTGGGCAGTCCATACCGCTGATTCACTCGTCTGGCGCGATCGTTCGGAACAGCATACGCGTTCGACGGATCGCTGTTTGGTTTACATACTCACGATTATCCGGTTCTGAGTGGATAGTTGATAGCAATATTCAGTGATAGTGCATAATACAGCACCTCATTATCGCAAATGTAGAACAGTCACGAAACGGTGACTGGGTGCCGTGTAGTGAGTCACTGTCCGCATCCTGCAACGCCGTTGATTCCGGTAGTCTACCTATAGTAATGGGTTCGGCTTGCCTGTGGTCGTACCATGTCCGTGGCCCGTTTCCGCCCGTACCGGATCGCAACGGGCGATCGACCCGCTCGGCGGACTCGATCGTCGACACCGCTATCACACCCAGGAACAGCACTGCTGACCACTCGCGACTCGCCAGTGGCCACTACCGGCTGCCACCTCCGGCGGCCGCTTCGAGGGTGATCTATCGATGTGTGGAATTATCGGACACATCGGGACCGGAAATGCGCTTGAAACGCTCCTTACAGGGCTCGAAAACCTCGAATATCGCGGCTACGATTCCGCCGGGATCGCCGTCCAGAACGGCTCCGGGATCGCCGTCCAGAAACGCTCCGGCAAGGTCGCGGAACTCAAGAACTCGATCGCCGACAGACACATCGAGGGGAACGTCGGTATCGGCCACACCCGCTGGTCGACCCACGGCCCGCCGACCGATGAGAACGCCCACCCGCACACGGGCGACACCGCGGACGTCGCCGTCGTCCATAACGGAATCATCGAGAACTACGCCGATCTTAAATCGTGGCTTCGCGAGCGCGGCCACGAGTTCACGAGCGACACCGACACCGAGGTTATCCCCCACCTCATTCAGTACTATCTCGACGCCGGGATGGCAAACGAGGCGGCCTTCCGGCGAGCGATCGATGAACTCGAGGGAAGTTACGCGGTGACGGCGATGCTCGACGGCGAGCACGTCCTTTACGCGGCGCGGCAGGGATCGCCGCTCGTGGTCGGCGTCGAGGACGACGAGTTCTTCCTGGCGAGCGACGTGCCGGCGTTCCTCGAGTACACCGATAACGTGGTCTATCTGGAGGACGGCGACGTTGCGATCGTCGACGAAGACGGCGTCGAGTTCACGGATCTCGCGGGGGAGTCGATCACGCGCGAATCGGAGACGGTCGAGTGGGACCCCGAGCAGGCTGGCAAGGGCGAATACGACCACTTTATGCTGAAAGAGATTTACGAACAGCCGACCTCGCTTGCGCAGGCGATCGAAGGCCGGATCGATCCCGAGGACGGGCGGATTGCGCTCGAGGACTTCCCGCCGGGAACTTTCGAGGGAGTCGGGAACGTTCAACTCATCGCCTGCGGAACATCCTATCACGCGGCGCTATACGGCTCGCTCGCCCTGAACCAGGCGGGGATTCGCGCGACGGCGCTGCTCGCGAACGAGTACAGCGTAACGGCACCGCCCGTCGACGACGAGACGCTCGTCATCGCGGTGACACAGAGCGGCGAGACGGCGGACACGCTGAACGCGTTGCGCCAGGCGACCGCGGCGGGTGCGGACACGCTTACCGTGACGAACGTAGTCGGCTCGACCGCCGCCCGCGAGGCGGACGACACGCTGTTCATCCGTGCCGGCCCGGAGATCGGCGTCGCCGCGACGAAGACGTTCTCCTCACAGGCGGTGATGCTGACGCTGTTAGCACAGCGTATCGCCGCCGATACCTGCGGCGAGTCGCCCGCAGACCTCACATCACTTTTGCCCGACCTGTCTCGAATGCCCGCACAGCTCGAGTCGGTGCTCGCCACCGACGACGCAGCGCGGATTGCGGACCGCTATCGGGACAGTCGGTCGTACTTCTTCATCGGACGCGGACTCGGCTATCCGGTCGCACTCGAAGGGGCGTTAAAGTTCAAAGAGATCACTTACGAGCACGCGGAAGGCTTCGCCTCGGGTGAACTCAAACACGGGCCGCTCGCGCTCGTCACGCCGAACACGCCGGTGTTTGCGATCTTTACCGGCGACGAGGACGAGAAAACGCTCAAGAACGCCGAAGAGGCCCAGACCCGCGGCGCGCCCGTGATCGCGATCTGTCCGGACGACCACCGGGCGGTCGAGGTGGCGGACCAGCACATCGCGATACCGGCGACCGATTCCGAACTGGCGGGTCTGTTCGCGAACGTGCAACTGCAACTCGTCTCCTATCACGCGGCAAACCAACTCGACCGACCGATCGACAAGCCTCGTAATCTAGCGAAGAGCGTCACCGTCGAATAGGCTGCTATAACCGCCCGAAACCGCGGGATTCGAGGCCACCCCCGTCGCCCCGAATCCGTACGGCAACGCGAATTGATGGCCCGAACTCGAACGGGTCTGCGATCGATGTCGACGTCGAGCCGGGCTATTGGAGACGACGATCGTGTACCCTGTGAGCGACCGACAGCCTCCGGTCGGACTAGCCAGACACCACTACATAAAATCGCCGCCTGAGAGCGTCGGTTTCTTCGTTACCGATCGCGTTCGACGACCTCGCCGGGCCGCGTCGTCGCCGCCGTCTCGAGTTTCAATCCGGGCGTTAGACTCGTATTGATTCCCGTCTTGACGCCGTCGCCGGCAACGACGCCGAACTTTCGCCGGTTCGTCGAGACGCGTTCGCCCTTGACGGTGAATTTGACCGACTCGTCGTCGTGCCGGAGGTTGGCGACCGTCGTCCCGGCACCGAAGTTGATGTTGCGACCGAGGACGCTGTCACCGACGTAGGACAGGTGACTAACCGACGTACCCCGGGAGAGAACGCTGTTCTTGATTTCGACGGCGTTACCCACTGACACGTCTTCACCGAGAAGCGTCGCCCCGCGAACGTACGCGTTCGGGCCGACCGTCGCTCCCGATCGAATCAGTGCCGGCCCCTCGACCACGACGCCCGGCTTTACGGTTGCACCCTCCTCGACGACCACATCACCTTCGAGTTGCGCGGCGTCGCTGACCTCGCCCTCGATCGAGCGGTCGAGTTCACCGAGTTTCCACTCGTTAGCTTCGAGGAGTTCCCAGGGGCGGCCGACGTCCATCCAGCGGTCGGTCGTGACCGGCGTGACGGCGAACTCGTCGATGACGCGGGCGAGAACGTCGGTGATCTCGTGTTCTCCGCGTTCGCTTGCGGGAACGTCGAGCCAGTCGCGGGCGCGTTCGGGGAAGGCGTATGCGCCGGCGTTGGCGAGGTTTGTCGGCGGGTCGGCGGGCTTTTCGACGATGTCGACGACGGTGCCGTCGTCGGTGCTCAACACGCCGTAGTTGCGAGGGTTCTCGACCTCGATCGCGCAGACGGCCGGGCAGCTGTCGAACAGAGCCGCGACCGCGGACGGGTCGTATAGATTGTCACCGTTCAGGACGGCAAAGGGACCGTCCAGGTACTCACTAGCCGCGTTGACAGCATCTGCAGTGCCGTTCTGGTCGGTCTGGACGGCATACGAAACGGAGACACCGCGATAGGTAGCACCGAAGAACTCTCTGACGGTCTCGGACTCGTAGCCCACGACGAGGACGATTTCGTCGGCACCGGCGTCGATAGCGGCATCGACGGTGTGGGCGACGAGCGGACGATCAGCGACGGGCAACATCGGCTTCGGAACGGAGCCGGAGAGGGGGCGAATTCGTGTCCCCTCCCCCGCTGCGAGAACGACTGCTTTCATGACCGCGACCTACGGCAATCGGTGGGATAAATATACAGCATCTAATCTCGCCAGCGGTGTCACTGAATGTACGGGGAACGCACACGTACCTGCCGGAACCGGCATCGTTGTCCCGCGCACATCTGTTCAGATCAGTTTCACCGGATTATTATATCGGTCCGTGGAAGATTGATCTGAGAGGTACGAGCGGGTGCACTGCACTCCGGCGATCAATCGGGGCAAAAAATTCCGGAAAAACCATTCATTACGCTCAAGAAATATTGAATTTCGCGGTTGAATACCGGTTATACAACCGGTTCTCCGCCGTTTCGAATTAAGCCGGAAATCGGAGGTGAAATCCGGGACTACCTTTCAGAAATCGAGTTATGCAGTCTATATTAAATACCGTTCTGTGGCTACGGCCTGTTGATGTCGACGGAACCAACTGATGCGAAGTGGACGCCGATGACGTCTCGCCAGCAAACGAGTGCCCCCCGGTGTGTCAACTGCGGCAATCAGGTTACCCGTCAGTTCGCTCGCGTCTTCGGTGACAATCGCGACGTCGTCCACGCCTGTCCCGACTGTGCAACCTACCGGGAGATGAAGACATCCGATTTCATCCCCAAAGAAGACCGCTAGCGCTCGGTTGCCACAGCTCGCTCTCGGCTCAGACACTACCGCTCTCACCGCACTCCCACTACCCTCCCGCCCCACACTTACTCCCAACCCACCCACTCCCGGCTTCAACCCACAGACTCCAAGCGACGCCCCATCGATCCCACCGATCACCACCCTGTACCCTATCCCACCCCTCCCCGCCTCGCCGCATCCGGTTCCGCCCTTCCGCCCCCATTTTTTAAACGAATACGGACACGAACACGACCCAAATAAGCACGACCCACGCGAACACGACCCTTCGTCCACGGACTGAACTCGCCGCTTATGACTCGTCACCGATCGCTCGTTCGATGACGATCGGCTCTCACAGCCAGTCCAAACAGCGCCCAAATCGCCAGCTTCTCTCAGTAGCCAGTAGCCAGTAGTCAGTAATCACTTCTCATTACCTCACTACTCGCTCCCGCACAACCGCATCGCCCCGCACAACCGCATCGCTCCGCGCACCGCCGCGTTCAGCTCTCGTCCTCGACGAGTGAACTCGCCTCGTCGAAGACGCGCTCTGCGGCGGCGGCAGCTCGCGCCTCGGCCGTAATCCGAACGAGCGGCTCCGTTCCGCTGGCACGGATCAGGAACCAGCCGTCGTCGGTTTCGACTCGGACCCCGTCCAGCGTGTCGACGTTGTCGTACGACGCGGTGACGCGCTCTCGAACGGCGTTCATGACTGCCGTCTTGTCCGCCACCTCGATCGACGTGCGACGGATCGGATACCGTTCGATTTCGCCTGCGAGTTCGGAGAGCGGTCCCCGCGAGGCGACGAACGCGACGAGCTTGCAGGCGGCGAGCGGGCCGTCGGGACACAGCGTTTCGTCGGGCCAGATCCAAGCACCGCTCGGTTCGCCGCCGAATGAAACGTCGGCCTCGGTGGCGCGTTCGGCGACGTAGACGTCACCGACCCGCGTGCGGGTGAGCGACGCGCCGACGGCCGTCAGAGCGTCGTCGACGGCGAGACTGGTGTCGACGGGGGCGGCGACCCGGTCGCCCTCACCGGCGGCTTCACGAGCGAAGACGGCGAGGAGGGCGTCTTTCGGGACGAACGTTCCGGTTTCGTCGACGGCCATCATGCGGTCTGCGTCGCCGTCGTGACCGATGCCGAGATCGGCGTCGGTGTGCTCGACGACGGTTGCGAGCGTCTCGAGGGTGTCCGCGTTGGGTTCGCTCGGCCGGCCCGGGAACGAGCCGTCCGGCTGTCCGTTCAGGGTTTCGACGGAACAGCCCAGGTCCTCGAGGACGGACGCGGTAATGCCGCCGGTGCCGTTGCCCACGTCGACGACGGCGGTCGGTGATCCCTCGATGTCGACCGCGCCCGCGATTGCGTCCGCGTGGAACGCGGCCGCGTCCTCGTACCGGCGTCGGGTACCGAGTTCGTCCCACGCGCCGAGTTCGTAGTCCGAGTCGCGGATGCGCCGCTCGATCGCGTTTCGCTGCTCGGGACCGAAGGCCTTCCCCGAAGGCGTCCAGAGTTTGAGTCCGTTATCGGTTTCGGGATTGTGCGAAGCCGTCACAACGATGCCCGCGTCCGCATCGAGGTGGGCGATCGAGCGGGCGACGGTCGGGGTCGACTCGACGCCGACCTCGATCACGTCCGCGCCGCACTCGCGGAGCCCGGCGGCGACGGCATCGACCAGCATCGTCCCGCTCTCGCGAACGTCTCGACCGAGAACGACGCTGTCGTATCCCTCCGAGGCGACCGCTCGACCGACGGCGAGTGCGAGATCCGCGGTCACCTCGTCGCCGACAGTCCCGCGAATACCGCTTGTTCCGAACATACCTGTCGTGATGCGGTCACGCGCCTTACTATGTTGTGATTAACGCCGTTGATCCGCCCGAATAGCCGGGAGCCCCCCAATCTCAACGCGCCGGGATACAACGGTCCTATCATTAGGAGGGTCTTAGTCTTCTAAACTGTCGAAACCGTATAGGACGTTACGGGAATACCGCGAGATACCGATCGAACGTATGCGCGCAACCGATACCACTCCCGAGCCCGATTTCGAATCCGATCCCGACGCCGACCAAGCCGACACCGCGCTGACCGACCTCCCCCCGAGCGCGAAACTCGTCTACAAAGTCCTCGAATACGAGGGGACGATGACCCAGAACGAACTCGTTACCGAGTCGCGACTTTGCGCTCGAACCGTTCGCTACGCGCTCGGCAAACTCGAGGACGGAAACCACGTCGAGAGCCGCGTCTGTTTGCAGGACGCTCGCCAGTCGACTTACCGGATCATCGACTCTTGACGGCCGAGTGAACACAAGGAATCCGACTCTTGCCTATGGAGACAGACCCCCTCGACTTCGTTGAGCAGTGTCGCCACCCACCCAAGCAAGTTGAGAAAGCAGACGGGCGAGCCCGCTGGGTCCACGTCGTACGACACTCTTTTGGCTTGAAGAAGACCACAGCTACCGGGACACACCGAATCGGCTGGAGTATATGGCCGAGATTCGTGGTTTTTCAACTAACTAGCTTCATGAAGTACTGATACTGCGATCGATTCTCGTCGACCGCTCAACTAACATCACGGGTAACCGGTTCAGGATCACCGTCTCTCGGAAGGATGCGGAGTACTACATGCTTAGATAGTATAATAACGGAGAATACTAATCCGATCCCATACGAGATTAGGTGAGCAACAATTAGTCCGCCGCCCTCGGACGGGTTGAAGTACGCATACAGGCAAAAGCTCACACCAAGCAGCGTTAGTACTGCGGTTCCACCGAAAAAGTACGAACTATTATTCGTATCGCTTACAATTTCCCCGAGCAGCACCGTACTTCCGAGTGCCAAGGGGGCAAGGAAGAACACTGTCCAGAATATAAATTTAAGCAGTATATCCACGTTTGGGAGAGAGTTTCTAAATACTTCCAAAATCGCTAACAGAACGCTGAATCCGATTATATAAAGCGCTATCGCCAGTTCACCGGTTCGGATACCAGTAGTGCTAATCAATTTTTGTGTCACCTATTATTCTCTGTCAAGGTCCGAATATTTAAAACCAGGGTGCACCGATATTGATTTTATCTCCGACTTCAGTTGTGAACGTTCGCACTTTTTCGCTGTAACTTATCGAGCAGTATGCATTGAAAATTCGACCAACATATATGTTTCCAATGAATATATTGTTAAGAGTCTATAGTTTTAGATGCTATGTCACAAGATGAACATGGCTGCAATCGAAGAACAGTTTTAAAAAGTGCCGGGTTGCTGAGCGGTTCTTTGGCTACACCGTACGTGGCCAGTTCCGCAAAAGCAAAATCAGAGGTGGATAGCTCGATCCGATCCAATAGAATTCAAGAGAGTCTGGCGAGGCGGTTTGCTAGAGCACGTGTCGAACACAACAGTCAGCGTGAGGAGTTTTCAGAATTCGACCCAAATGGCCTTGCTGAACCGGAGCTGTTCTACGCTGTTTCGGAATCACAAAACCGGTCTGATTCCCTATCGAAAGAATATCTTCCGAGGGCGTGGGTGTATCCGATAACGAACGGGGGAGTCGAAGTCGGTCACATCGCAGTTAGCGCACGACCGGAGTCACCGGGCATCATTAAATGCGGAACTGGAAGAGCTCCGCAGAATCGGCTGTCTGAAGATCAAGTCTTAAGTAGTGCTCCGAATCTGGACGCTAAAAACGACGTGCGGTTCATTTACAACAACCCGATGAGTTTCGGTGTTGAGATCAACTCGACAACGTACATTGATCTGAAGAGTGGTCGAACGTCGTCCATCGATTCCGTACTGACTTCTACCGTTCCATCCAGGCAAGATAGACGCGGAAACGATGTGCTGGAACAAAACATGGAAAATGAACGTATTTCGTTTGAGCCATTCGACACTGGAAATGTCAGTGGCGTCCCAAACTGGGACGGCAATCTCTGTGACCGAAATGGTAACTGGGTGGGTTGTGTGCCAGTTGCTTCGTCGATGTGTCTCGGATACCACGAGAACATCAGCTACACAGATTGTGATCTGATGTGGGAACTCAACGAAAATATGGGCACAGACGACGACGGAAACACGTACCCGTACGTTCCCGGTGGCAAGGATTTCTTCAGCGGGATCAACAATTATGACTCCTCATACGATCCGGGCTATGAATTGAATGGAAAACGCAAGGAGATAAAAAGCGAAATTGACTCCGGGCGTCCGTGTATCGTAGGGTACTTTGGTGATAAAACACCGGACGCTGCAGCAGCCGCGTCCCCTGGAAAATCGATTGACCTGCCAGATGTGCCGACCGGTCACGCCGAAACCGTAATCGGATACGAAGAGGATGATAACCCCCCGTGGGATCCGACACAGCCCACACTCTATGCGACGACACACGATACGTACGGAGATACAAATGAGCTCACATTCAAATCCACTAGCGTCGGGTTCGTCGTCTTAGAAATAGAGGATTGATCTACTCCTCTGTAATAGACCGACTCAAGTAAGCTACAGTCAACGAATGAACATCGTGAATCTGGAACGAGGTCGGAAAGTCCCGGACGGACGGCTTCAAATCCCGGCTCAAGAACTATAGTAACAACTAAATGAGTTACACGCTGCTCGCAAGTGGTCCCTGAAATCGGCAGCTATGCGCCGGTTTCAGGTAAATCACCGCGAGAGGTGTGCAGTGACTTTCAGTGTCTTAGAAGCCAGGCTTGTGGTCAAATAACCGGTTGAACCGCTGTTCTTTGCACTACACAATGACAGTGTGAAAAGGCTGTCAGGAAATGGGAAAATATCATTTAGAAGAAATCAATAATCATCCAGAAATGAGGAACGCAGAACAGTGTCACTGCGCAGGAATCAGCGGATACAGAACGACTCAACGTTAGTCCGGCAGGTCGAGATCGTGTACTTCTTGGCCACGATCAGGAACCGATTGGCGTCCACACGTGGCGCGTACGTTGGATTCTCCCCTCAATAGCGAGTTTTATCAGCAAGTCAACGAGTTGCCAGACGTTATACAGAACGCACGCGAACATGAGAGTAAAGAACCTGCTCTGCTGAATAGATTCTGAGTTGCGGTTACAGGCCCTTATACAGCGTTTTTATGCTTCTGGAGATGAACATTAGGATGATCTCACGGCACTCTCGATACCAGCCTAGCGCTCTCACGGCGTCGCCGAGCGACCGCTTCGTTGTTGAGTACGAGACTTCAGCCGATTCAGCGTTTCACGGTGGCTGTGGCCTTCTTCGAGCCAAAAGCAGTGCAGAACGACGTGAACCAAGCGGGCGAACCCGCCGCTGGTGGTTCGTCCACGTGCTTCCTCAACACTTGTTTAGATGGGTCACGACACTGCTCAACGAAGTCGAGGATCTCGATTTCCAGAGGACAGAATCGAACTCCTCAGATTCATCCTGCTAAGCCAGTGATATCGGCTAAGTAGATCGCTGTTCAACGGAGCAAGGTCTTCTTCTCGCATCTCCGTAACGGCTCGAACGCGATCGCGATGCCTACCGATACTTTCGATACCGATCGACCGCCACATCGAAGCCGAACGCGCCCGACGTGATGACGTAGTTCGTTACCAGGCGCGGATTGAACTTCGCCTTGTACCGGTTGATGCTCGGCACCCCCGCCCCGACCAGGTCGTAGCGCTCGAGTTCAGCGCGCAGTCCGTCGCGCATGACGTGCCAGTCGAGCAGGTCGTTGATGGCAATGTTCACGTCCGCATCCGGCTTGACGCCGCCTTGCCACCGGTAGCGGGTCGTCTCGGACTCGACGACAAGAATACCGCCGACGAACTCGCCGTCGACGCGACAGACGTAGGGTCGGATCGAGCCGTCCGGAAGCACCCGGTGCAACGACCGGGCGAACGCCGGACTCAGGTGAAACGCCCGGCCCTGGTTCTCGTAGCGGGCGGCGACCTGCTCGACGATCCGCTCGACGTCGTCGGTGTCGCCCTCCTCGATCACGTAGTCGTCCTCGTCCGCGTTCCGGATGTTGCTCCGGGCGTCGCTGCTGAACCGATCGAGTAGGTCGTCTTCGGACCGACCCGCGCTCGCGAGGTCGACGACGTAGGTGTACGACGGCTCGACGTCGAACTCGTTCCAGACGAACGGGCGCACGTCGTCGAACTCGGCGGCGACGATCCGCGTATACAGCGGCGACACCGCCGTATCGAGCCACGCGAAACAGCCCTCGAGAAACCGCTTGATCCGCCGGTCCGCCTTGCGCTGTTTGAGCTTGTCGACGTTCAACAGCGCCGGCCCGAGATAGCACGACCACGACTGCGGTGCCGGCGAGAACACCCCCGTGATCGGCCCTCTGGTGAACTCGAAGAGCGGGAAGAGACCGACTGCTTCCTGGCCCTTGTAGCCGACGAGTAGATGCGGCGTCGTGCCCGTATCCTGTGCCTGGAGCCGAATCGCGTCCGCCCGAAAAAACGGGTTCGTCCCGTCCGAGCGCTCGACGTACCGGTCCCACTCGGCGCCGTCCTGCCACGGATCGAGTTCGGTGACTTCGATCGTCATAGATACCCCAGGTCGGAGAGCCGATCCTCGACGGTGCCGTCGTCGGTCGCCGTGATCGGCGCCGGCTCGTAGGCCGGGTACTCAGTCGTCGTACTTTCCTCGACGATCGGGAGCGTGGTGCCGTCCATCGCGGCGTCGATCGGCACGTCGAACAGCGAGCAGATCGTCGGTGCAACGTCGAAAATCGTCGCCCCTTCGAGACCCGCCTGTTCGTCGAACGCCTCACCGGCCGCGGCGACGACGCCGGTCTGTTTGTGGTTCCAGGATTCCATCGGCTCGCCGAACTGCGCCTGGCCGAGGTCGGCGACGACGGCCGTGTCGAAGGCGGCGGGGACCGTCACGATGTCGGGGGCGTGCTCGATGTGCGGGCCGTCGAAGTACACCTCCCGCGGTGCGACGGCGTCGAACATCGGCTCCCCGTCGGGCGTTCGAACGTCGGCCAGGTTGTCGATAACCTCGTCGCGCACCTGCTCGTATTCCGAGGCGGCTACCTGGCCGTTCGGCTCGCGACCCTCGAGATTGATCCGGAGTCCGAGTTCGCTTTTCGAGCGCATGTAGACCTGCGAGTTCGGGAAGTCGACTTGCTCGCTCGCCGCGCGGATCATGTCGTTCGGGACGCGGCGGCCGATCGGCTCCTTGAGACCGACGTAATCGAGCGCGGTCGCGACGCGCTGCGTGGTGATCCCGACTTTCGCGGCCGCGTTCATGGCCGTCTCGATCGCGCTGGTTTCGTCCGACCCGGCGTCGTCGCCCTCGAGCAGGTCGTTCTCCCAGGCTTTCGACCAGTCGGGCATCCCCTCGCCACCCTTCCGCGCGCCGAGGTAGCCCTCGTCCCTGAGGAACTCGTTGATCCTGAACTCGGGGCCCGAAACTGGTCCCATGCCGTGGTCGCTGACCACCAACACGTTGTCGGGGTCGGTTTCTTCGATCGTTTCAGCGAGTTGGCTATCGACTTCGCGGTAGACAGCCTCGATGGCCTTCTTGTCGCCGGGTCGTTCGTGGAATACCGAGTCCGTCTGCTGGAACTGGACGAAGCCGAAGCCGGGGTCGATCCGGCGACAGAGATATCGAAACGCCTTCCCCCGGAGTTCGATCGTCCGCTCGTAGCCCTCGATCGAGCGGTCCGGTTCGGGGCCGCTCTGGGGGTAGATCCGGTAGTCCCCGCAGGCGAGTTTCACGTCCTCGAGAATCCCCTCGGGGTGGCAGTCCGGGTCCTCGGGGGCGGTCATCCCCGGGATCAGCGCGCCGTCGAACTCGCGGGACGGATGCGTGACGGGCACGTTGACGACGACGCTCGAGATGCCGTGCTCGCTCAGGAGCTCCCACACCGGCCGTTCTCGAACGTGCGTCGAGTTCACCACGTCCCAGTCGTAGCCGTCGTACGAGAGGAAATCGAAGACGCCGTGTTTACCCGGATTCTTCCCGGTGTACATCGACGGCCACGCGCTCGCCGTCCAGGGTGGGATCTGCGACTCGAGCGGCCCGCTGGTCCCGGTTTCGAACACGCGTTGTAGCGTCGGGACCGCACCCGACTCGAACAGCGGGTGCAGGATCGGGCGACAGGCAGCATCGAGTCCGACTACCAGTAAGGAGAGCCCAGTTTCGTCGGTCGAATCATCCATGGCGGAGCGATTGCTTCCGTCCGGGCTTTGTTATGCGAGCGTTTTGTCTGTGTAAGCCGGGTCTGTTTACTCACTCGCCAGCCGTCCGACGACGACTCCGGGCTGTAAGCCAATCCTGTCACCGGCACGACCAGTGTACTGTCTCCATCACTAAGGGCGTCTTCGGCTACATTCGGCTGTGATGTGTCTCGTGGTGACAAGGATTGCGACCCGTGCTGTGGACCGATGATCAGCGAAACGCCATCGCTGCTCGCCTCCTCGCTCCCATCCAGGCAGTCGACCGGCATCGAGCCGTTCGTCGACCGCTACGCCCGCGAGTTCAGCTTCTACGGCTCGGGCAAACTCGCCCTTCGCGACGGACTCGCCGTGCTCGTCGACGCCGATCCGGACCGGGAGCAGAACGTTCTCGTCCCGGCGTACCTTCCGGACGCGGTCGTCGAACCCATTCGTGAACTCGAACTCGAACCGCGATACTACGCCGTCGAGCGGACGCTCGCACCCGATTTCGTCGACCTGGAACAGCGATTGGACGACGACACGCTCGCGGTCATGTCGGTCAACTACTTCGGGTTCCCCCAGCCCGGACTCGACGAACTGATGGCGATCGTCGACGACTACGGCTGTTATCACATCGACGATAACGCCCACGCGCCGCTTAGCGTCGACCGCGACACGCTGCTCGGAACGCACGGCGATCTCGGGATCACGAGCCTCTGGAAGCTCCTGCCGGTTCCGAACGGAGCGGTTCTCTACCGTACCGACGACGCCGTGATCGACCGGTACGAACCCTCGCCGCTCGCCGGTGTTCACGATGCGTTCGACGGTCGAGACTATCAGTACGTCCTCAAATCGGTCGTTCGAGAGGCGCTCGATGTCGTGCCGGGAGCGAGACACTCGTTCGAACGCCTTCTCGCCGGCCGGCGGCGTTCGCCGACCGTCCCGACGCCGCGCCAGCGATACGAAGCCTGGAAAACGCCGATGTCGAAACTCTCCGCGTTCGTCGCCGGCGGCATCGATCCGGTCGCGATCCGTCGCACACGGCGGGCGAACTTTCGGACCTGGGTGCAACTCCTCGACAGTCACGAGGGCGTCGACCCGGTGTTCACCACGCTTCCCGAGGGGATCTGTCCCCAGGTCGTTCCGGTCCGCACCGACAGCCCCCACGAGTTCATCACCGAACTCGAACGCTGCGGCGTCGGTGACCTCCACACCTGGCCGCGACTCTCGACGGCGGTACGGGGGAAGTCCGAGTACGAGACGGCGACGCGACTCTCACGCGAACTCGTCACGCTCCCGGTTCACCAGCATATCGACACGACGGCGATCGAGGCGGTCGGCGAGTCGCTTCGCCGACCGTAGTTGCGGGTGGCTGACTCGCTCTCCGGTTGTGACAGCAGCGTCGTCGATCGTGTCAGCAGCGGAGCGGCTGTGTCCGCAGCTAGTCGTATCGACAGCGATCACTGCGTGCGCCGTTCCGGGCGGATACCGGCTTCCTGCTCGGTCCCTCCGGTCTCCTGCTGCTGTTCGCGCTCGTCGTCCCCGTCGTCGCTCGCAGTCTCCGCTTCCTCAGCCGTAGCCAGCGCCTGCAGTTTCGACCGAACCGCATCCGCAAGATCGTACGACCGCACGCCGGTCCGGTCGAGGACGGCTTCCGTGCGCAGTTCGGAAAGGAGACTCTGAACCGCGACCGTCGAGCGGTCGACCGCCGTCGCGATCCGTTCCGTCTCGAGTGGCCCCTCGCCAGCCAGCACCACGAGCACGTGTGCGGCCGTCTCGACCGTACACCGAGAGCCCTCGCTCGCCCGCTCGAGACGCCCGCCGATCCAGGTCGGCTCGAGCAAAGCGACGACATCTCCCATGTCGTACTCCGTCTCGTCGTTCGCGACGACGAGCGCCGACTGCCCCCCGTCACCACCGGTACCGACGTATCCCAGTTCGACGGGGGTACCGCCGGCCTGCACGATCGTCTCCGACTCTGCGTCGGCGTCGCCACCAACGGCCTCGTCAGCGTCCGCCGAGGTTTCGGCTTCGAGTTCCTGAACTCGCGACCGCAGTCGTTCGGCCTCTTCTCGCAGTCGCTCGATGGTCCCCGTCCGGGATTCGAGTGTTTGTTCGAGTTCTTCGATGCGTTCCTTGCGCGTTTCGAGTTCAGCCCGGAGGGCGTCGCGTTCGTCTTCCAAGTCGACGACCTCCTCGTGGAGGCGGCGCAGTTCCTCGTCGTTGCCGCCGCCGAGTTGCGTCTGGACCGTGCCGGGATTGCTCAACGCGTCGGCCATCTGTTTGGCCGCGCTCGAGACGTCTCGGGCGGACTCGAGTTCGTCCTCCAGGGTCTCGATGCGTTTCTCTTTCTTCTCGAGTTCGGCCTCGAGTTCGTGGATGCGGTCCTGTTCGCGGTCCTTGCGCTCGGAGATGTCCTGCAAATCCCCGACGAGGGCGTCGGAGACGGACTTGAGTTCGGGACGTTCGAAGTCGTCGAGGCCGGGCGTCGCGCCAGCGTCGAACGTTCGCTTGCGGCGGAACTGGACCTTGCGGACGTCGACGTCGGTCCAGTCGGTCTGGACGAACGCCTGACCGTCGTTCAGGTCGGAGACCATCTCGGAGTATTCGGTGTCGATGATTCGGCCAACGACCTTGGTGTCGTTGTCCCAGGTGAGGCGGTGCCAGACGAGCCAGTTCGCCTGCGTGATGAAATCCTTCTTGACGTCGGCCGGGCGCTGGCTGATGCCGAGGATGCCGAGGCCGTGCTTGCGCCCGCGCTTGCTGATCTTGATCAGGAGGTTGCCGGTTTCGCCGACGCCGCCGCCCTCGGGGATGTACTCGTGGACCTCCTCGACGACGAGCAGGAACGGCTTCTTGAGCTTCTTTTCCTTGACGAACAGCTGGCGGGCGATCTTTCGTAACAACTCGTCCGACTCGTCCTCGTCCAGGTAGCCCGAGACGTCGAGGATGACGGGGACGTTCTCCTCTAAGGCGAGCGTTGCCATCTGTTCGGCGTGCTCCGGGCCGATCTGGATGTCACACTCCTCGTCGGCTCCGGCGTGGAGCATCTCGTACTCCTCCTTGAGGCCGTAGTACTCTCCGTCGGTGTCGACGATGAGCAGCGGGAAGCCAGCTTCGAGCAGTTCCTCGGCGATGACGGAGGCGGTGTTCGACTTGCCCGACCCGGACTTCCCGGTGACGAATCCGCGGCCGGTCAGCAGTTCGACGACCGGTAAGTACAGGTCCGTCCCGTCATCGGTTTCGCCGACGAGCACTTCGCGTTGCTCGCTCACCGCCGCCCCACCTCGTCCGCGCGCGACTCGGTCATTATCAGTACACTCCGGGCACGCGACCTTGAATATTGGCCTCGACGTGAGAGTTCGGATTGGCGATCGATTTCGACGCCGATTCACCGACACATAGTGTGTCCATGACTAGCATACCTGAGAAAAGATTATGCCACTTGCGGCCAACGTATCGATCGTTCCGATGATCCCGACCACGCCACCATCCACTCGCCACGCGGCAGTCATCGCCGCTGCCGGGCGAGTTCTCGAGTCCGTCGCCAGCGGGTATCTCGCTGGCAATGGGCTCATCGGTGGCCGTGGACGGGATCGCTGACGGCTCCACGCCGTCTCTGACCCCGTCCGCGCCGCGCACGTCTTCGCCGGCCGGGGTCGCTACGACTGTTCCTTTCCCGGTTTCTCCGTTACGCAATCGGGGATTCCGCCGTTCGGTTCACGCGACACCGGCCAGCGAGTGCTGCGCGGGGCGACGCCCCCGCAGTGGACTGGCCACCGGCGGACGCCCGACAACACGGGCCGTCCGACCGCCGAGTTCGACTCTCGACGGGGGCCTATGGATCGCACCCAACCCGAAATCGCGGCGACGCTCACCGTTCGCGTGCCGATCAACGCGACCGGCAGCCTCGCCGACGGCGCAGCGCGCGTCGTCGAACGAATCGACGCCGTCGACCGACTCGAAGACGCCACCGTTCGCGGCATCGATCCCGCACTGAACGACACGACGGTCGACCTCCGCGTTCGAGTCGTGTTCAGCGACCCCGCCCGCCGCGACGAGACCGACGCCAAAACTGAACTCGCGGCCGGCGTCGGCATCAAAGCCGTCGAAAACGTGGAACCAGAGCCCGCAGAGACGGCAGAACCGGAGCGATCGCCCGCGACGCTCTCGGCCGTCGACTAGTTCGTCGCTCCGATCGCCGCCACTCGATCGGGATAGCACTCCCAGTCTCAGGCCCTTGCCGACCTCGCTCCAACGCCCACCGCAGCGATTCGCGAGCACCACCGAAAGCGAAAAGCGAAGATGCTGACAACTCAGCTCCCGAGCGTGAGCGACCAGTCTCTGTCCACCACCGTATAACCCTGCGCCGCGTACGCTTCTTCCTGATAGCGATTCGCAGCCACCAACTGCGTCAACCGGTTCAGCGCGTACCGGCGCGTTGATTCGAACGCGACGACGACCGCTGTGCTCTCCCCGTCGTCTTCGACGGAGACGCGGTATCGTCCCCACGGTTTCTCGCCCGCCGTGATATCGAGTTCGCAGTCGGCACCAGCGGAACTCGTCTCGGAACCGGAGCGAACGGTTACCGCCATCGTCGTCGACCGCCGGCCGAACAGATACGAGTACTCGTACACTCCGCCGTCCGCCGTCGAGCGAACCCTCTCGGCCCCGCCCCACTGGAACGGAAGCACCGGCGGCAGCGCGCTCGCGAACTCGTTCCGTACGGCATCGGGATCGGCATCCGTTCGCAAGTGTAACTCACCCTCGGTTTCGAGCAGCGGAACTCGAACGAGGGCGATAGCTGCGAGCGAAAGCCCGAGGGCCGCGAAATACGGCAGAACGATGAACGCGCCAAACACAGCGGTTACAGCAACCGCTGCGACGAGAAGCGTCAGAATTCGTTCAGTACGTTTATACCGTTCGGTTATTGTATGAATCTGATCCGGGACTTCGACGCCGGCAGTGGCGGACATACCTAGCTCGACACTGTCATGATCGTCTGATGAACGTTCCGGATCGAGTTCTCGTTTCGGTCGGCAGACTGCAGTGGTCCCTGAAGAGAGTGGATTCGTCGTTACCGTCGCTCGAGACGCATCGGTTGTCGCCGCTGTCCGTTTCGAGCATCGCTTCATACGCTCTGCTGTACCGATTTCCTGGCGCAACCGCGAACTGCTCTCCGGTTGCGCCGAAACTGACTGACAGCACTCCCAGTCTCAGGCCTCGAAGTAGTCAGGAATCCAAACCCTCAATAATACCTTACGGAAACGAGACGTATGGTCCCCAGCCGAGATGCAGCCCTCTCGAACCCGACCGACAAGCAGACGAGTTCAGCGGCCCCGTTCTCGCGACGTCGCGCGCTGCAAGCCGGGATCGCAGCGCTGACCCTGCCGCTTGCGGGCTGTGTGAGCGACTTGGCCGACGAGTCGGCTCCGAAAGACGGAGACGGAGACGGAAACGAAACTGTAGCGGACACTGACGGTACCGACGATGAGACAACCGCCGACGATGGCGATCAACCGACCGAGGAGAACGCCGCCGAAGAACGCGACGACAGCGTCGATGCCGCGCTATCCGCAGTGGTCGAGACGTACCTCAACGCGGCCGTCGAAGAGGACACGGAGACGATGAGCGAGGTATCCCATCGACTGAACCCCCTCGACCCCGCCGCGTGGGAAGAAGAAGGGTGGGAGTTCAGCGGCGGAAACGGCGACGCCGATCCCGACGAGTACGAGACCACCGTGCGATCGAGGGACGCCGCCACCGACGCCGTCTTCGAACTCGAGGGAAGCGAGTTCTGGTTCGACCGGGACGAACTCGACGACGACCTTGCCGACGAACGGCTCGCGCTTCTCGAGGTCAGTGCCGACGATCCGTCCGGTGGGGACCCGACCGTCTGGGTACTCGCCACCGAGAACGGCGAATGGAAGTATCTGTTCTCGGGTCCGGCGGACGACGCGCCGGACGATCCGTCGGAGGCGTTCGAGGAACCGATCGAGGACGAGGCAAATGACGTCGTCGAGGAAATCAACTGGGAGTACGACAGCCCCGCGAGCGACGTGAACCAGGCGGCGGTCGTCCTCACCGATTCGACCGAGATCGACGCGGAGCGAGTTCGCGTCGAGTCGACGGTCGCCGGCGGACAGACGGGTGCCTACGATAACGAGGAGTTCGGTGCAACCTGGACGGGAATCACGTTGTACGTGGAAGTCGATCCTGCGGGCGACCAAATCGTCGTCACCGCGATCGACGGCGACGAGGAAACCGTCGTCCACCGGGAGCAGTTCGAACCGTAGACTGTCGGTGCGGACCGCTTACTGCCGTGGTTTCACCGATGCAGCCCCGCCCCGCTCAGACCTGCCGAACACGGAGATCCGCTGCCGTTCTAGCGGGACGTCGCACACGACGAGAAATCGTGCGGCTTCACCGGGAAATCTCACTCTTGATCGCTCTCAGCGCCGTCTCGATCAATCGTCTCCTCGCGAACCGTCATCCCCTTGCGGCCCAGATGCTGGAGTTGTCGCCGCGCGAAATCCTCCTCGCGCGTGCCGCGCGTCGCGAGCACGTAGACCAATGCGCCGCCCGCCGGCCGCATCGTTCGCCCCGCTCGCTGCGTTCCCTGCCGTCGAGAGCCGCCCAACCCGGACGCGACGATCGCCAGATCCGCCGTCGGGAGGTCGATCCCTTCGTCACCCACCCGCGAGACGATCAACAGGTCGCGTTCGTCGCGCCTGAACTCGTCCAACAGCCGCCGGCGCTCGTGATGGGGCGTCTCGCCGCTGAGGAACGGGACGTCGAGCGCGGTTGCGAGTTCACCGCCCTGGTCAAGATAGTCCACAAAGATGAGGGCCTTCGAGTTCGGCTCCGCGGCGAGGAGGTAGCGGATCTCGTCGATCTTGCCGCGGTTCTGAGCGGCGATTCGGTACCGCTCGCGCCCTTCAGCCGAGGCGTAGGCGTTTTGCTGTTCGTCGTCGCCCCACGGGACGTACCGGATCTCGAGTTCGGGTTCGGCGACGAAGCCGTCGTCGAAGAGCGCCTGCCAGTCGGTGCCGATCGGGGGGCCGACGAGGGTGAAGATCTCGGTCTGACGGTCGTCTTCCCGGATGGGGCTGGCCGAGAGTCCGAGGCGGTGGCGCGACTGCAGGTGCGTACTTCGCCGGTACACGTCCGAGGGGACGTGTTGGCACTCGTCGAAGATCACGAGCCCCCACTCGCGGTCGTCGAACAGCGAGCGGTGGCGGTCCATCCCGGCGATCTGGTAGGTCGCGATGGTGACGGGGCGGACGTTCTTTTGGCCGCCGTGGTACTGCCCGATCTGGTGGGGAGCGAGCGAGGTGAACTCCGCGAGCGTCTCGGCCCACTGGCGGGCGAGGTCGCGACTCGGAACGAGGACGAGTGTTTCACCCTCGACGTGGGCCATGGCACCCATCGCGGCCACTGTTTTTCCGCTGCCCGGCGGGCCGACGAAGACGCCCTCGCCGGCTTCGGCGAAGCGGTCGATCCAGGTTTGCTGGTACTCGCGCAGGGAGACTTCGAGGTCGACGGAGAGCTGTTCGCCCGAGTCGAGTTCGCGCTCGTCCTGGACGGGGTAGCCGGCTTCGTAGAGGATGCGCTTGATCGCGGCTTCCGAGCCCTCGCGGACCCAGTCTTCGGTGTCGGAGATGGGTGCGTGGACGTGTTCCTCGTCGAGTTTCTGGCGGGCGACGTTGCCCATCACTTCGGGGCTTTTGGCTTCGAGAACGGTGTAGCCCTCCTCGTGGGTGGTGAGCCGGAACTGGTGGGCGCGGTCCCACTGGCTCTGGACCCAGTCTTCGAGTTCGGCCGAGCGCTGGCCGAGCGCCTGGCGCATGGTTCGCGCGAGGGCGTCGAAGGAGTCGTGGGGTGCCTGCCAGACGTCCTCGGGTCTGACGACGTAGCGGTAACCCTCCTCGCCGTTGCCGTCCGCGAGGTGGGCGAACTGGGCGAGCTGGGCGCGAGTGAACTGGTCGGGGCGGTCGACGACGATTTCCCGGCGTTTGGGGAAGACGACGACGCGCTCGCGGTCGGTGAGGTCCTCGAGTTCGCTCGGGTACCAGACGACGGGATCGGCCGAGACGGCGAGGCGTTCGAGATCGCCCCGCTCGGTGAGCGCGTCGAGGCGGTCGCTGACGGCGTCGTGCGACGGGTGGTGATCGAGCGTGCGCGCGACTTCGCCGGCGGTGAGGACGGGACGGCCGGTTTGCTGGCAGGCGTCGTGGAACGTCTCGAGTGGGAGCGGCGAGCGCGACTCGCCGTCCGCACTTGTGCTAGCGGGTGCGTCCGCGTCCGTATCCGAGTCTGTGTTCGGATTCTCGTGTTCGTTCCCGTCGGCGGCGTCCACGCTGTCGGTCTCGGCGGCGTCGGCGGCAGGAAGGTGCTCGTCGCTGCGCGTCGCTGACGAACGTTCGTCTGTCACTGCCGACCCTAGCGGTGGCGGGAGTAAACAGATTTCGCTTAGCTTAGTTCCGTTTTGACGACACGGGCGCAGTAGTCGTGCCGGTCGTTTCCACGGTGTGGTGTGGCCTGTGAAAGCGCAACACTATATGCCGACCGAGGCCGTACGAACTCGTATGTTCCGCGCGATCCTCCCGGAGGGACAGATCATGTGTGAGGACTACGATCGAACGGACGACGGACTCAGACTTTACGACGAGGACGGCGAGTTCATCGCGTTCGTCCCGTACGCGAATTTACACGCGTTGCTCAACGAAGACGTCTACAGCGAGAACGAGCGGTCGATCATGTAGCCGGAGCCTGGTCGATCGCGTCGAGTTGCTCCCGGTAGCGGTTTCTGACGGTGACGACGGTGGTCTGGGCGGTGTCGGCGACGGCTCGTTGTGGGATCGTTTCGTCACAGAGTAGGCCGGCGGCGTAGATAGCGGCAGCGGCGAAGCCGGTCGGTGATTTGCCGGAATGGAGGCCCTGTTCGGTCGTCTGTTCGATGATGTCGACGGCTTTGGTTTCGACGGCTTTGCTCACGTCGAGTTCGGAGCAGAACCGAGGGACGAACTGGCGCGGGTTCGTCGGCTCGAGATTGATGTCGAGTTCGTCGGCGATGTAGCGGTAGGTGCGCCCGATCTCGCGCTGGTCGACTCGCGAGACGGATGTTACTTCCTCGAGACTGCGCGGAATCCCTTCCTTTCGACAGGCGGTGTAGAGTGCGCTGGTGGCGACGCCTTCGATAGAGCGGCCGCGGATGAGATCCTGTTCGAGAGCCTGCCGGTAGATGACGCTTGCCGTCTCTTTGACGGGCTTCGGGACGCCGAGGGCGCTGACCATGCGGTCGATTTCCGAGAGAGCGTACTTGAGATTGCGTTCGCCGGCGTTTTTCGTGCGGATGCGTTCCTGCCAGACGCGCAGCCGGTGAAGTTGGCCGTGCTTGTCGGCTGACATCGAGTGGCCGTTTGCGTCCTTGTTGCGCCAGTCGATCGTCGTCGTCAGCCCGCGGTCGTGCATCGACTGCGTAAGGGGTGCGCCGACGCGGGAGAGTTCGTCGTGTTCCTGGGCGTTGAACGCGCGCCACTCCGGGCCGTAGTCGATCGGATCTTCGGTGAGGACGAGCCCGCACTCTCCGCAGACGCGTTCGCCGCGATCCGGATCGTGAATGATCGTCTCAGTTTCGCAGTCTGGACATAACCCTTGGTCAGCCTCCTGGACCTCGGTTCTGGTCTTGTCGATGATGGACTGCGTCATCAGTAGTGGACGGAAACCGTGCTGTCACTGTAAGGGGTTCACATGGTTTCGCGAGAAACGCCGACTTACTGCACCCGAAGAGAGCACGACGACGGCGTGTTTCGCGTCCCGAAGCAGTGTCCGAGAGTGGTTATTCGTCTCGCGCGAGAGAGCCCGAATCGATCCCGTCCCAGACCGGACCTCCGGCGATTTCGTCTCCTGACGGGGTCATACTAGAGGGTGCAGGCGGTGTCCACTACCGACGACTGGGTCAAGATAGTAACTGGACGACGAGTAACATCGTAGTTCCACACGTAAAGATGGCTTTCGAGTGCAAACCGTCAGGAGAATTTATGTCGCTCGGGTCAAACGTTTTCTAACAGTGCTGTGTTGCCGACCCGCACACCGACGCCACTCTCCGCATCGATACCGCGTTTCGAGCCACAGTCGTACGGCGTCGATACAGACGCCCAATCCATCGATACTGACGCTGCACTCGATCTCGAATCGTCGACAGCGATCACGCTCTCATCGCCTCGGCAGCGTCGCGTCGAGAAGCCGGTCCGTACCCCCTTTGCAGCCGGTGCGAAACGTGGCTGTGCTTAAGAGTGTCTCTGTTGGTGTACAACTTGGTGTGTCAATCGTGACTGCGAATTGCCGTTCGAGCGTACAGGGGCCGCTGCCGGTCCGACAGTCCAGTGGTTCGGATACGGCCTGGCGACGGCAGTCCTCGACTCAACCCGTCCCAGCGGAACCACTGGAATCGAACTCTGAGCGACGACGTGTTCACCCGGAACAGGCTCGAACCCGAACTCAGAACCGATACCAAAATCGTCCCCGGAATCGACTCTACAACCAGCCCCACACACAGGACCAAACCCAACCCCGACCAACCCGGAAACAGTTCGTCCACAACCGCTGCAACCGGTCCACCGGACAGCTCCCAACCGGCGGAGGCCCGCGATAATGTCCTCCGTCGATACCTCCCTTCCGGACGAACTCTCCTCCTCCGTCGGCGACGCCGAAACTGACGACCAACTCTCCAAAGACGTCATTTTCGAACTCCTGAAGAACCGCCGCCGACGCGAAGTCCTCACCTACCTGCTCGAGGCCGACGAAACCGTCACGCTCGGTGAACTCGCCGAACAGATCGCCGCCTGGGAGAACGATACGAGCGTTAACGCCCTCAGTTCGGACCAGCGAAAGCGGGTCTACGTCGCGCTCTATCAGACCCATCTCCCAAAAATGGACGATGCCGGTATCGTCGAATACGATCAGGATCGCGGACTGATTTCGCTGGCGGACAACGCCGACCTGCTGATGATGTACCTGGACACGGATACCCACCGACAGGACCGCTGGGATCGGTGGTACGCTGGCCTGAGCGTGGCCGGTGGCCTCCTCGTTAGTGCGGCACTGGTTGGTCTCCCTGGGCTCACGGCCCTCCCAACGCTTGCGATCGCCGGCGGTGTCGTCGTCGCGTTTTTCGCCCTCTCGCTTGCCCACGTCGCGACGAATCGCCAGCACGAACGCGATGTCGACGGCAAACTCTCCCGAATCGAGTAAGTCCATTTCGTTCGGATCCGCCCCCTCTCGTCCACGACTCACGGAATCTGACCAGTCGTTCCCGCTGGCGTTCTCAACGACGAACAGAATCGAGAAGGACTTTTATCCGGGCCGTTCGTACCATTAGATGGCTCCCGGCGACCGTCATCCAGTACCGGAGCAGTTCGCGTGCCAGCTTGCTGTTCCACGCGCGGGAGCCATCTAATTACCGATCACTAGCCTTTAGCTCCTGGGCAGTCAGAGATTGGGACTACCGAACGCCGCGTGTGTTATCATACAGCGCCGAGACGATACCACGATCCGTTCACGACCGACGACCGAGAGGAGTGGTTTTGACTCGGCACGCTGCGTATACTGTCGGGTAGAACGACGTGAAGACGGTCGCTCCGCTGGGGCCGTCACCGGTGGAGACGCCCGCAGAACGCGTGCGTTCTGATGGGCATCGCAAACCGACGGTTTGCTCGACGGCCGCGGATTCGCGACTGACATCGTCTCGACTTCTATCCGACAGTATCACCCCTCAATTCCGACGTAACTACTGATCCCGCGCGTTGTACTGCACGTCCACCGTTGCGTCCCCACAGAGCGAGAAGTCCCCGAGTTCACCCGCGAACCAGTAGGCGTCGAGTTCGGTATCGACGACGCCGCGAACGGTGCCGTCCGCAATCGTGTCATCGGCGTCGATGGTCGCTTCGCCGGGGTCGGCTTTGACGATCGTTCCGTTGACCGTCACGGCGTACGACGTGGGGTCGTCGGTGCCGGAGCCGTCGATAACCAGCGCGTGTGGCAGCAGTTCAGTGTCGCCGTACGCTGCGGGATCGATCCGTTCTCCGTCGAGGAAGACGGCCGCCTCGCCGTCGGTAAACGTCACGTCCGTCAGCGCCCCCGAGAACCGGAACACCTGCGACGAGTCCGTCACCGAACTCTGGACCGTCGAGCCGGAGATCGTCGTCGCCTCGTCGTCCGGATCTTCGTCGGCATCGAGTTCGATCGTGCCGTCGACCGTGATCTCGTAGCTCGTCGGTGCGCCGCGGCCGTCGATTTCGAGTTCGTGTGGGAGCTCCTCGCCGTAGTCTGCGGGATCGACTTCCTCGCCGTCGACGAGCACTCGACCGGGGCCGTCGACGGTCAGCGACGAGAGTTCGCCCTCGAACCGGAACGCGTCCTTCCAGTCGGCGACGACGCCGCGAACGCTGCCGTCTTCGAGTTCGTCTTCGCCATCGATCGTCGCGCCGTCGGTAGTCGCCTGCTCGACCGATCCGTCGACCGCGAACTCGTAGCGGGTCACGTCCGCGCTGTCGCCTTCGACGAGCAGCAACTGCCCGTCTTCGGCGTCCTCGGTATCTTCGCCGTCCTCGGCGTCGTCCACGCCGCCGGTCGTTCCGTCGCTCGACCCGCCAGAGGCGGCTTCCGCCGCCGACGTCGGCGTCCCCTCGGGAACCGAGAGTTCAGGTGAACTCGAGACGTCGGTCTGTTCGAGACCGCTGCCCTGGACGTTGCCGTCGATGGCTCCACCTGACATCTGGGCGGTCCCGCTTTCGCGGAGGACCATCGCGTGCGGGTACGGCCCGTCGGCGAAGTGCGAGTTCTCGATCGTGACGGTGTCGCCGGGCCAGACCCAGACCGGGCGACCGTGGGCCTCGGTGTAGCCGCCCCAGCCGGGACCGTAGTCGGTGTCGTCGTTGTACGCGACGGAGTCGACGATCGCGTCGTCGCCGCCGGCGACACGGTACGTGCTGACGCCGTTGTTCTTGCCGTAGCAGCGGTCGAAGTGGGCCGACCCGCCGGAGGCAGTGTTGGAGCAGTAAAAGCCGTTGTTCGGCCATCCCTGAACGTTACAGTGGCGGAAGGTCACGTTACAGGACGACTCCTTGTGGTAGAACACTGCGCCGGGACCGTGGACGAAGCTCTCGCCTTCCTTGGTCGAGCCATCGCCGAGGTAGACGTTTTCGATCAGCACGTCTCCGCTCGGAGCCGTGATCGAGATCATGAAGCCGTCTCCGCGGTGGAGTCCCTCGAAGCCGACGTTGCGGATCGTCGAATTGCCGCCCTCGACGAGCAAGACGACGCTATCACCGGTCGTCAGGTCGATCAGTTTGTTCTCGAAGGTCTCGCCCTGCCCGATCCGAATGACCTGACCCTGTGCGTCGATCGTTTCGTAGTCGGCCTCGTCGGCCGCGCCGACGGTGCCGGCAAACGCCGTTGCTGCAGTCGTTGCGCCGGCCAGTTTCATATACGATCGACGGCCGAGTAATTGAGTATTACCGTCTGTCATTGCCTTATCCCCGGATGAACCGTCACCCGGTACCGAACGTTCGCGTGCCATGTACTACGAGTAATTTGGGACTACTACAAGAAACTTTCTCTTATCTAATCTCTAAAATTTACAGACGGTAGATATGGTCTGAGTATTCGATCACAAAACTATCTATCTTCACAGCCGAAACGCGTTTCGCCACGTCGGCTCAGTCTGGCGAGTAATACCGTATTACCGCTCGGCACAGTGAATTAATATCATATGGATTATACTATCGATCGCGTCCGAATCGAGAACATGACGCGTTCTCAACTCGTTTCGACGGGAGTGGTAAGTCGGCGGGAGCCACGAAGAACGGAGAGCGACGGCTAGATCGGGGGCGAAAGACGACACAGCAAAAGGAGGATCCGTCAGCGGGACTGCGGTGGAGGGCCGCCGTCAGGGGGACGAGGACGGCGAGCGATCAGTCGGAACTGCCGGAGGCCGCAGCCTCGGCGTCGGTCGGGACGCCGTCGGGGATGACTGCCTCGGGGTCGGTGCCGACGCTGTCACCGAGTTCGACCGTCGAGCCGGCGTTTTCGGCGATACCGGCTTCCTCGCCGTAGTCGCTATTGCTAACCTTGACCTCGGTGGCGGAGCCGTTCGCACCGGCCTCGATAGCAGTGTTCTGGCCGTTCATCTCGATCTGGCAGTTGTCGACCTCGATCGGACCGGGTGCCCAGGCCCAGATACCGCGGCCCTGGTAACCCTCGTCGTCGACGAGGACGCTCGAGTTCGTGATCTTGCTGCCTTCCGTCGCGACGCGGAAGTGAGAGACGTAGCAGTTTGCGGCGAAACAGCTGTCGATGTGGAGGGTACCGCCGCCACCCGTCCCGGGCGCGGAGCCGTAGATGGCGTTGTCCGCGAAGTTCTGGATGTTGACGTTCTGGAAGTCGATGTGCCCGGCGTGATCCGGATTGACCCAGAAGGCGGTCTGGCCGTGGCCGCTCGAGCTGCCGTTTTGCTCGCCGGTCCCATCTCCGAGGTAGACGTTCTCGATCGAACTCTCGCCCCCGGAGTCGGAGATACCGAAGGTAGCGGAGCCGGTTCCGGAGGTGTTTTTACCGGTAAATCCGATGTTTCGGATCGTCCAGTCACTACCCTTCGCGGTAATGACGATATCCTGGCCGGTGGTCATGTCGATGAGTTTGTTCTCCCACGTGTCACCGGACTCGACCGTGATCGTCTGCCCTTCGGCGTCGATACGTTCGTAGTCCGATTGGCCCGCTGCCGTCCCGGCTGCACCGAGCGTCGTCGCTGCGGCCGCGACCGCCGCGACCGATTGGACGTAGTTGCGGCGTGTTAAGCCGGAATTACAGCCGTTGTTCGGAGTCGTCTCCGTTTCGGACGTACGGGAATGCTGCGCCATACAATTCCGTAACAACACCTTATGCCCATAAACCTTTCTTTGGATCTGAAGATTAAATTTATAGAGATTCTTTGTAACACTACGGTTTCGCTCACAATGTAGCCCGTCTCGTTCACGAAGATACGAACGATGAACGGTGAAAACGGTTCTCACAACAGGGGCTTTCCGAGTCAATACGTTTTTACTCGCGGTTGCAGGAGCTATACGCCCCGTTTTCCGTCTTCTGACCGGTGTGCTAACTCGCCACAGCAGGTCGGCTGATCCGCGCTGAAACAGTGGGCAGTCCGTACTTACCCGCGCCGCCGTCGGCGAGAGTTCAGAGACTGTGGTACGGATTCCCCGGCGTAACTGTAGGAGAGGTCGCGGTGTGTCGGAGCTAACTGACAGCAGTCCGTCGCGGTCGCGAGCCGAGATCGGTCGGAGAAATCGTTTCGGAGATCGTTGCGCTACACGGTGGCACCGTCAGTCGCGTTCGTCGACTCGACCGCGTACAGTTCGAACTCCTCGTTGGAGACCACCTTGTTCACGCCCGGTTGCTGCGAGACGTCACTCAATGCGTCCTCGCTGTGGTGTAGCTCCTGGTAGACCTCGATCTCCCTCGTCACGTCGTATTCCGTGACGGCGAAGTAGTAATCGGATCCGCGATACGCGCCCGTGTAGTTGCCCGCCTCGAACTCGTCGGGATCGACTTCGCCGCTCGCCGTGCCGGCGCTCGTCAGTGGTGCCTCACGTTCGAGGCCGTAGATACCGTGATCGTACCGGTACGGGTCGTATCCGAGCCCGGCGTACGGCTGGTCATCGACGCCGTGATCGAAGCTCGTCTCGTAGCCGCTGTACTGCTGGTCGGTCACGTGTTGGTTCGGACTGAAGATCAACGGTGATGCGTAAACTGTCCCCAGCCCGAGGACGAGACACGCGCCGAGGGCGACGGCGGCGACCGTGTTCGCTCCGGGCATCGTGAAGTATCGTGAGAGCCCGCCGATAGCCTGGGCGATCGCGACACCCGCGAGGATCGTCAGGACGACGTAGATGAACCCGATCTGTCGGAAGGCCATCGTCGGCGTCCCGACGAAGTAAAGCAGGAAGATGCCGCCGAGCGGGAAGAGCGCGATCGCGAAGTAGGTGACGAACGCCGAGGTCTCGCGGTCGACTTTCGTCCAACCGAGCCACATGACCAGCACGAAGAGCGCGACCAGCAGTCCGATCACGGCCGCATCGAGGAACATCCGAACGAACAATTCGCCGAGGCTGCCGCCGATTTCGGTAAGCGACGCCCCGCGTTGGTCGACCGTCTGTCCGCCGCTGATATCCGCGGACAGCATTCCAGTGGCCATCCCGGACAGCGCACTCTGAAACCGCTCGTTCGTCAACGCCCAGGCCGCAAAGATGACGCCGAGGACGATCGTGTGCGTGTAGGCCGTCGGGTGGTCGAGCATCGGGTGGTCGCTGTACCGCCAGCGCGCGAGATACTGCACGCCCGCGACGGTACCGACGAGGACGACGACGTTGATCATCTGCTGTGGGTGCACGAGCAAGAGCGCGATCCCGGTGAGATACAGCAGGGCACTAAACGGCGAGAGTCCGAGCGGAAGCCGCTCGACCGTCGACCGGCGGTGAAGATACGCGACGAAGGCGAACAACACGACTGGTACCAGAAACAGCGCGTTCGAGTTCGTGTGCACGCCCATGTGCGTCGCGATGTTGTTGATCGGCAGGACCATCCACGAGACGATCGCGGCGACGCCGACCGCGAGTCCGTTGCCGGAGATGTCGCGGACGACGAGCGGCACGAACACCAGGAACGGAACGAACAGGACGACGACGGTGAGCAACAGGGCTCGCTCGATAGGGATGCCGGCGACGAAGTGCAAGACGGATGCGAGCGAGTGCAGCCCCGGATAGAACAGTTCGTGGGGCTGCAGGTTGCCGCTGACGATGTCCCGCGTCCACCCGAGGTGAGTCAGCGCGTCACCCATCCCGGCAAACCGGTAGTTCCGAATCAGCGGCAGGCTCACGATCGCCGTTACCGTCGTCGCACCGAGTGCGATCCCGATCGCTTGCTGGCGGCCGCGGCAGGCGAGTGCCGTAACGAGCGCGATTGCGAGTGCGATCCCGAATCCGACCCAGACGGCCGTCGGCGTCGCGGTAAACAGCGACGGTTCGTACGCCGTTGCCGGATTCGCCCTCGCGACGAGAAGTCCCGCAGCGAGGGCGAAAAAGCCGACCGCGTACGTCACGTTGAGCACTGATCGGTTCATCGTCTCAGACCTCCACGATGCAGCCAACTGGTTGGACACATTGCTTGCTCGGAGCCTCGTCGAATGGGGCGTTTGTTATAGGGAACCTATCAAACAGGGTGTGAGTGCAGGAAAAACGAACGGGTTTGACACTCGTCGACACGGCGTTGCCCGGCGACTTCCCCGCCGCCATTCGGAGTCGCCGCGTGACCGGTACGGTTGTCGTACACGCTGAACTCGGGGGACTGCGCTGGAATCCGGGCGACGGTCCCGATCAGTGAAGGACGACGTTGTGCCGTGTACGGCGTCGTTGTCGAACAGCGGAGGGTCGGCTATGGATCGATTTCATCGTCCCCGACCGATCAACGGTTCTGATGGTTTTTGTAGCCCTCCGTAGTCCTCGGGACAACGAGTTCAGCTATGTCATCGATCACTCTCGACCGGCCGACCGTCTCCGGGTCGACGCTCGCGTGCGAGGTGCACCCGTCGTCCGATCTCCAGCGCTTTTTCACCGGTGAGCCGATTACCGTCAACTACGACCGTTCGATCGAATCCGTTCCGGACGGGATACTCGTGGTTCCGATCCTCGCACAGGTGTGTCCCGTCGCCTGGGCGAACGGTGCGGACGTGTACGTCGAGACGGTCGATGGATCGTTCGCGCACGCGCTTGCGGCGGTTCAGGAGTCGCTGTGTGGAATGCACGACTTTCTCGAGGGTGGCGAGTTGTACGCTCGCCGAGTTCACGAGCGCTCCGGCGGCTCCGACGACGTCCCTGGAACCGGCACCGGCACCGATGGTAGCGATACCGACGATAGCGCTCGCACCAGCGACGACGACAGCGACAGCGCACTCCTCTTCACCGGCGGCGTTGATTCGACCTGTTCGTACGTCCGCCACCGCGAGGAGGAGCCGACGCTCGTCAGTCTCCGCGGCTGGACGATCACGCCAGATCCGGCCGACGACGAGGACTGGGAGACGCTGCGAGAGCGGGTCTCGACGTTCGCCGACGAGCGCGATCTCGACACGGCGTTCATCGAGACGAACGCCCTGTCGGCGCTCGACCACGCAATGCTTCTCGCTCACTACAAACGCTACGTCGACGGCGGCTGGTACAGCTCGGTCGGCCACGGTCTCGGTCTGCTCGGCCTCTGTGCGCCGATGGCGTACACTCGCGGCATCGAGGATCTGTACGTCGCCGCGACCCACTGGGACGGCATCGACTTAGAGTGGGGCTCGCGACCCGATATCGACGACCACGTCCGCTGGACCGGCACGCAGTGTCACCACGACGCGTACGACCTCACCCGCCAGGAGCGCCTCGATCTGATCGCCGACTACGTCGAGCGCGAGGCCGCGGATCTCGAACTCCAGACCTGCAACACGCGGCTGGACGGCAACTGCGGGCAGTGCGAAAAGTGCTATCGGACCGCCGTCGGCCTCCGCCTCTCGGGACTCGACCCGCAGGCACACGGCTACCCGTTTACCGACGCCGACTACCGCGATCTCCGGCGCGCCCTCGAAAACGGAGCCTGGGTGCTCGGCCAGGACGAACGCTACATGTGGGCGGACATCCGCAGGCGCGTTCGCGAAACGGACCGCGAGCCCGAATCGGCCGCCGAACGCGAGTTCTTCGCGTGGCTCGAGACGGCGTCGCTCGACGAACTCGTCTCGGAATCGGGGCCGCCGCTGTCGCATAGGGTGCTTCGCGCGGGCGCGAGGAACGCACCCGCGAGCGTCTACAACACGGCGTATCCGGTCTGGAAGACGATGAAGACGGGTCTCCACCGGGTGCGGCTGGGACGATAAGAAGGAGCGACGAGCGGAGCCGTGAACGGAGATTTTCCGCGAGTTCAGCGGAATTCGAGTCGTCGGTCTGCTTAGTTGTCGGTGTCGGAATCGGCGTCTGCGTCTCGATCTGCATCTGTATCCGTATCCGAATCGGACTCGTCCGCCCGCCCGGGCGTGATTTCGATCGGGTGGACCTCCTCGTCAGTCTCGCTTCGGTCCGCCGCTTTCCCACCCCGGCCCCCCGACTCACCGCCGACCGGAATCTTCGTCCGGAGCGACGAGGCGACCGACTGCACCTGATCGGCCAGCGTCTTGACCTCCGACTGGAACTCCTCGACGGAGCGTTCGACGTAGTGAACTCGTCGGGCCGGGATTCGCCGAACGATATCGTTGCCCTCGTCGTCCTCGTCGGTCTTGATGATCCAGTGGTCCTGGAAGTAGGCGACGTGTTCGTTCGGGACGGTCTTTCGGACCGTTCCCTCGTCGGGTTCGTCGTAGACGATCGTTGCCTCACCGAGGTCGCGTTCGAGTTCGAGGTCGTCGTCGACCATAGTGATGGGTTGGTCGCGAGAACGGTAGCCGCTGTGCTTGCAAGAGTTAGAACGGTCGCTATCGGGTGCGAAATAAGCGGTGCAACCGGAGTGACGACCCGCGGTCGCGGTCACTCCATGTAGCCGAGTCCCTTCAGGCGGTCTTCGACCTCCGTAAAGTCCTCGTCGACCGCCTCTTCGTCCTCGTTTTCGGGCTGTGAGACGGCGGTGCGCTCGACTTTCGTCTGGGAGGGCGTCGCCGCCGAATCGAACGCGTCGAAGAGGACGCGCCCGTCGATGTTCTTCGGGACCGGCTCGCCGATGCCGTGGAGCAGCGTCGGCGCGACGTCGACGACGCGGGCACCGCGAAGGGTTGCTCCCGGTTCGATTGACGGACCCCGACAGAGAATAATCCCCTCGCTCCGGTGGCTAGCCGCGTACGTCCCGGTATCGCCGAACAGTTGGTCGGTGATCGCGTTCCGGCAGTCGTAGCCGTCGACGCCGTTGACGACGAGATCCGGCGAGCCGTCGTCGGTCGGAAAGAGTTCGTCGCCGTCGGCGATGGTGAGCACGCGATCCCCGTGTTCGTCCGTGACGGACTCGAAGAGTTCAGCGAGTTCGGTTTTGACGCGGTCGATCTCCGACGGCGGGACGACGCCGTGTTCGAAGCGGTCGGTGTCGTTGACGTAGCAGTTGCCGGCACCGTGGACGAACGCGGTCGTCTCCTCGTAGTTGACATCGTAGAGGGCGTGATCACCGGGAATCTGTTCGGCGACCGAGTCGACGAGCGTCCGGGGGAGCGTCGAGACGAGCAGTTCCTCGGAGATGCCGACCCGTGCCAGCACGTCGGTGATCCGGTCGCGGGAGATGCCGAGACTCGCGAGCGCGCCCCGCGTGCCCTCGTCCTCGCGCCTGGCGAGGTAGCCCTCTCGCTCCAGCACGTGATTGATGTAGACCAGCTGGTCGATCGAGCCGAACCCGTGATCGGAGACGACGTAGAGATCGGCGTCGTGGCGATCGGTGAACTCGATCACGTCGCCGAGGATGGCGTCGAGTTTGCGGTAGTGATCGAGAAGCCGGTCCATGTCCCAGATGAGGTGCTGGAACCGGTCGGGGGCGGTGTAGACGAAGAAGAACAGCCGCCAGTCCGCGCCCGCGCGATCGAACTGGAGATCCATGACCTTGCGGCGGTTGGCCAGCATCTCGTCGACGGCGACCTCGAAGTCGTCGAGCCGGTCGGCGTACTCGGGGTAGTCGAGACTGATCTCGTAGTCGGACACCTGGGACTCGATCTCGGCCTGGAGGTCGGGCGGGTGGGTGAAGTCCTGGTCGGTCGAGGGCGTCATCATTCCGGTGACCATCGTGCCGCCCTCGTCGAGTTCACGCGCGGGGTAGGTCATGGGGACGTTACCGACGTGGGCGGGAGAGAGGAGATCCCAGAGGGTGGGCTGGGTAACGTCGTGGCTTGTGTACATCTCGTGGGAGTAGGTTCTAGAGAGGTTCTGGAAGCCGTAGATCCCGTGTTTGTCCGGCCAGACGCCGGTCGCGATCGACGGCCACGCGAGTGGCGTCGTCGGCGGGCGCGTGCTCTCGAGGGTCCCGGACGCGCCCTCGTCTCGAAGTCGGGCGAAGTTGGGAAGCGCCCCCTCGTCGCTCCACTGTTCGATCAACCGCCACGGCACGCCGTCGAGGCCGAGGACGAACGCTCGTCCGGTCCGTTGAGTAGATCCGCTCATGATTGTCGAGAAACCTGCTGTCGTGGAGGTGTCGGGATGATCGCTTTGTTATAGGCAACGTTCACGGACTGATCAGGCGAAACGACCGTTGTTCGGTCACGTTACCAGGTCGTCCGAGCGACGGCGCGGCTGTTCGCTCACCATACCGTTTGCGGTCGCGCGCCTGCACACTCAAAGGGACCAATAACAAAACCGGCAGATCAAATCCGCCACGAGTATGCTACGACCGCGTGGTGGGATCGATGGGTAGCGTCGTTTGTTCGCTCGATGCCGAACTCGGTTGGGGCTTTCACGATTTCGAAACACCTCCCGCCGATCGGGTCGAAGCCGGCCGCCGCGGCTGGTCGACCATGCTCGACCTCTTCGATGAGTACAAGATTCCGGCCACTTGGGCCGTCGTCGGCCATCTCATGCTCGAGGACTGCGACCATGTTCACACAGACCACCCCGCTCCCGACGGCTGGTTCGAATACGAGCAAACCGACTGGAACGACCGCCCCGACCTCCGATTCGGCCCGGATCTCGTCGACGCGCTATTGACCGCCGACGTCGATCACGAGTTCGCCAGCCACTCGTTCTCG
Source organism: Natrialba asiatica DSM 12278 (assembly GCF_000337555.1). GTDB lineage: Archaea > Halobacteriota > Halobacteria > Halobacteriales > Natrialbaceae > Natrialba > Natrialba asiatica. The sequence continues at coordinate 322,031 of NZ_AOIO01000030.1, forward strand.
CACGTCCTCTTCGGCCGCCCGGAGACCGACCGCGACCTCGCCGTGGCTGAACTCGAACGAAGTCTCGAGATCGCGGATGCGTGGAGCCAGCCCGTCGACTCGTTCATCTATCCGCGCAACGACATCGGTCACCGGGACGTCCTTGCCGAGTTCGGAATCAGCGCGTACAGAGGGCGGTCGCCGACGCACGACGGCGTGCGCGGGCTCTTCGCTTCGACGGTTCGGGATCAGACGATGCTGGTCGAGCCGTACAGAGACGAGTTCGGGTTGGTGAACGTGCCGGCCTCGCTATTTCTCTTCGGCTTCGAGGGGCCGGCGCGGACGGTTGCGGAGTCGATCTGGCAGGACCCGATGGTCGTCCAGGCCAGGCGGGGGATCGAGGAGGCCGTCGGTAGCGACGGCATCTTCCACATGTGGCTGCATCCAAACAACCTCACACACCGCCGCGACGACCGACGCATGCGGGCGATTCTCGAGTATCTCGATCGACGACGGGCGGAGACCGATCTGACGGTCGAAACGATGGGCGACGTTGCGCGACGGGTAGCCGTCGCCCGCGGCGTCGACGGCGGAGTCGTCGCCGTTGACGGCGGGCACACGCGTGATGACTGAGAAGCGCGTTGTACGACGGCGATAACAAAGCCCACCCACGCCCCGTTCTTGCGTAGATGTGCTCTGCAATTCGTAGTCGATTCCCCTTCTCTGGCTCGAGCGGCCTCGCGCTCGGCGTGCTCGGCGTCGGCAATATCGGCATGGTTCACCTGAAATCCGCGCTTTCGATGGCCGCGGTCGACGTTCGTGCCGCCGCCGATGCGATGCCCGAGAACCGAAACCGGGCCGAACGCGCCGGCGTCCCGCGCACGTACGACGACTACACGACCCTGCTCGACGCGGAAGAACTCGACGCGGCCGTCGTCGCGCTGCCGCCGTTTCTCCACGCGGACGCGGTCGAACGAGCCGCCGAGAACGACGTCGATGTGTTCGTCGAAAAACCGCTCGCGCGCTCGAGTGAGGAAGCCGACCGCTTGCTCGAAACGGCCCGGAAGGCCGGCATCGCCGTCGGCGTCGACCACACGCTTCGCTACCAGCCGGACATGATCGGCGTCAAATCCGAATACGAGGACGGTACCGTCGGTCGCGTTCCGTACGCCTCGATTACGCGGCTCAACGACGGCCCGCTCGGCCGTCCGCCCGTCGAACACGCGCCCCCCTCGTGGCCGCTCGACGCCGACGCGGCCGGCGGCGGCTCGCTGCTCGAACTCGGCATCCACTGCTTCGACGTGCTCGAGTGGCTCTTCGGCGACCTCGACGTCCGCGACGCCACGACCGACGCGACGCTCGACATCCCCGTCGAGGACGCGGCGACGGTCCTGCTGCGCGCACCCGAGACGGAGACGACGATCACGCTCCACTGTGGCTCCTACCAGTGGGAACAACTTCCCGAAGTGAACACGCGCCTCCGACTCGAGGGCATCACCGGGACGATCAGCAACCAGGACCACCTCCCCGGAAACTTCTACGCGAGCGCAGCCAAATCCGCACTCTCGAACGTCGCGAGCAGAGTCACCGGCTCCGAGTCCGACGTCTTCGGCCCCACGTTCTACCTGCAGGCCCACTACGAGGCGCTCTCGGCGTTCTGTGAAGCGATTCGCAACGGCGAGCGGCCGCCGGTCGACGGCCGGGACGGCAAGCGGAGCCTCGAACTGGCCGAAACCGCCTACGAACTGGCCGCCGACGGCGACGGCGACGAACTCGAGACGATGGAGGTGACGTGATGACGGGCGAATCGGTCGTCCGCGGAACGGTCGTCGAGGCCGGCGAAAGTACCAACGACACCGATATTGACGCCGACACCACCGACGGCACCGAACCCCGAGACCTGCTCGACGGCCGCGGCGGAGACGGTGACAACGCGCCCATTCGACGCTGGAATCCAGACCTCGACGCACGGATGGCCGCCTTCGAGTCGTCCGTCGAGCACGTTCTCTCGCCGATCCTCGACGCCCTTTCGACCGCCGGCCCGGGGCGAATCACCCTCGTCCCCGACACGCACTACCCGTTCCACCCCTCCACCGGCATGGTGACCGATCCCGCCCTCGTCGGTGCAACCCTCTCCCTCCTCGACGACCGAACGGACGCCGAGCTCGCCGTCGCCGGCACGAGTTCAGCGGCCATCGCGTTCGAGCGCACGACCGACTACCTCGGCTATCCGTCGCTGGTGGCACGCACCGGCGCCGAACTCGTCGATTGTAGCGACGACGACCTCGAACGGGAGCGATACGTCCTCACGAACGACGACCACGCTGTCGCGGTATCGGTTCCCGTGCCCCTCCGAGAGAGCGCCGTGATCGCCGTTCCGACGCTTCGGCCGACCGACGCCGGGACGTTCGCGGGCGGACGGCGAACGCTCGCGCGGCTGGTCGACGCCGTCGCTGACTCCGCGGCAACCGCCGTTGCAGCAACCCACGCGATCGACCCACGGGGTTCCCTGCTCGACGCGACGACGGCCTACGGCGAGTCGCCCTACGCGGCGAACGCCCTGTTTTCCGGTCCGACGCCCGCCGTCGACACCCTCGGCGCATCGCTACTCGGCCAGTCGAGCATCGCCGATCGGACGCGCGCAGCTGAACTCGAGGCGATGGGGACGACGGACGGCGCCGGCGAGATATCGACGGTTCGCGTCACACCGGTTGGAACCGCGGCGGACGCCAGCGGCGTCGACTTCGAACAGCACCTCGCGACGCTCCGGGAGCGACTCGACGGCGCGTCGCTGCCGCCATCTGACGCAACGCACCCCGCCGTCTCAGCCGCGTACCGCCTTTACGCTGCGGTCGGCGGGGACGCCGTCCCGCCACAGCTCGACGCGCGAGGTGGGCACTGATGACGGAATCGAAGGCGGAGTCGGATGCTGACGGGTCTGCGGCCGGGACCAAACCAGGCACCAGCACCGACACCAGTACTGGCACCGCCACAACCGACACGACATCCAAAACCGACACCGATACCGATACCGCCACCCCCACCGCCGCCGTCACCGGCGCAACCGGCTTCCTCGGTACCGCGCTCTGCAACCGACTCCTCGCTGACGGCTGGACCGTCCGCGGCCTCTGTCGCCCCACCTCCGATCGCAAACGGACCATCCGCGACGGCGTCGACTGGTACGTCGGCGACCTCTTCGATCGAACCACGCTCCGCGAACTCGTCGACGGCACTGACGCCGTCTTCCACCTCGCTGGCGTCGGCCTCTGGAGCGCGTCCCCCGAAACGGTCGAACGCGTCAATCGCGAGGGAACCGGCAGCGTCCTCGACGCCTGCCGCGACGCCGACACCGGCCGGCTGATCTTCACCAGCACCGCCGGCACCCGCCGCCCGGACCAGCCCGGTGAACTCGCGACCGAGACGGATGTAGTCGAACCGATCGGTGCCTACCAGCGCTCGAAGGCGACAGCAGAGCAGTTCGTCGACAGGTACGCCGCCGAGGGCGGCGACGCCGTGACCGTCCATCCGACATCGGTCTTCGGACCGGGCGACGACGAGTTCACCGCGCAGTTGCTCTCGATGGGACTCGAGCCGACGATGCCGGCCTACCTGCCGGGCGGACTGAGCATCGTCGGCCGCGACGACGTGGTCGGCGGCCTGCTGGCGGCGTACGAACGCGGCGAGTCGGGGGAGCACTACATCCTCGGCGGCGAGAACCTCACCTACGAGCAGGCGATCGAGCGGATCGCGGACTACGCGGACGGCTCACCGGCGCGCGTGCAGGTGCCGGCGGCGGCGATCCACGCGGCCGGGCCGGTCGCGGAAGTCGTCGGAACGGTCACGGAACAGCACGTGTTCCCGTTCGACCGGAAGATGGCGCGGCTCGCGACCGAACGGCTGTTCTACAGTTCGCGCAAGGCCCGAGATGAACTCGGATACGAGTCTCGGCCGCTCGAGGCGCACTTGCCGGCGGCGGTCGACTGGTATCGAGCGGCGCATCGGTGACGCCGGCGGCGAGTAGATCGAGATTCCCGCGTGGCTGTCACCGGTCCTTCTGTCGGAAGGGTATGGCTGCCCGCGGTTCGGCTCGAACGCACCACGGGACGGGATGGCGAAGAGGGGACGGTTCCGTTACTCGGCGGCGTCGTTATGCTGGGCGTGCCGGCGAGAGTCGGTAAATCGCCTCGCTAGAGGAATACATGGAACCGCGTGCACATCGGTCGCGCGAGGGCTGTCCGACCGGATGGGAACTGACTTTCAGTAGTTCCCGTACGCGACCTGCTCGTACACGTCGACCCAGCGATCCGCCGTCCGGTCGACGCTGATCTCCCGCGCGGCTTCCCTGCCGTTCGAGCGGTCGCCGCGTTCGAGGACGTCTCGGAGGCCGTCGATCAACGCTTCGTCGCTCGTTCCGACGCAGGACGGAGCGACGTCCTCGAGTCGCTCTCGAACGTCGCCGACGGCAACCGCGACGACGGGCAGGTTGCAGGCCATCGCTTCCTTCACCGAGTTCGGCGAGCCCTCGCTGTGGGAAGTCAACAGCAGGGCGTCGGCGGCGTTCATGTAGTTCGGGACCTCGTCGTGTGCGACGTCGTAGACCGTGTGCAGCCGCACCGGGCGGTCGACCAGGCCGTTGACCGCGTTGACGATCCGCCGCGCCCGCGGGTAGTTCTTCACTTCGCGCTCGGGCGTGTAGGGAAAGAGGACGTGGTGAGCGTCGCCGTCCCAGTCGACCGCCTCGCGGGCGCGATCCTGCGGGGCCGGCCGGAACTTCTCGAGGTCGACGCCGTCGGGGATCACGGTGCAGTCTCTACCCATGTACGTCCGCATCGCTTCGGACATGACCACGAGTTCATCGCACAGCGGCGCGCAGGCTCGACTCACCGGTTCGACGGGGCCGTAAATATCGGAGCCCCACAGCGAGAGGACGACGGGTTTGCGGACCTGTGCGAGTGCCATCGGTGCCGTCAGGCCGTAGTGGGCGTGGATCAGGTCGTAGCCGTTACCGGCCTCGCGGAGTACCGAGGGAAAGAATTTGAGGTACTCGAGCGGGCTTCGTGACGTTTCGCCGTCGACCGTTCCCGACACCGATAGCGTCGAGAAGGTGACGCCGCGCCGTTCGAGTGCACGCATCTGCTCGGTTAAAAACGGCGCATCGGCGTTCGTCGTCAGCGTGAGCACGTGCATCTCGGTATCGGTGTCTCTCACCGGCGGCGTTTTGTTATCCAGAACCTTTTCTGAACGGTCAGACGGGAGTGAATATGCCGATTATGGGCGTTTTGCACGTGCTACTGTACGTGTACGATTACAAAGCAGCCAAAGCGTCTAGCTGTGGGCGATGCGAGTTCTCGTCTTTGCCAACACTCCCGCGCACGTGCATCTGTATCGGCACGCCGTCGATCACCTCGCGGAGACGGGTCACGAGGTGCTCGTTCTGACCCGGGAGTACGCCTGTACGACCGACCTACTCGAGTTCTTCGGGTTGCCCTACCGGCGGTACGGGACCCACGAGACGCGCGCACCCTCGAATCTTGAGCTCGCTCACGAACTGGGCGAACAGTTCGGTCGGATCGTCTGGGAGGCGAGACGGTTCGACCCCGATGTCGTCTTCGGCCGTGGTCCCTACGCCGCGCTGGCGGGAACGGTCACCCGAACGCCCGTCGTCCTCGTGTTGGACGACGAGCCGGGTGATTTCAACCACACCGTCTCCCGACCGTTCGCCGACTGCATTCTGTCGCCGGAAGTCACGCGTCGCGACCTCGGCGACGATCACTACACCTTCGACGGGTTCAAGGAGTGTGCGTATCTCCACCCCGACATCTTCGAGGCGGATCGGGCGATCCACGAGTTCCTCGCGCTCGATCCGGACGAGTCGTACGCGCTCGTTCGCTTCAACGCGATGGACGCGCTCCACGATACCGGCATCGAAGGCTTCTCACGGGACCAACGACGCGATCTCCTCGAACGGCTGAGCGAGCACGCGACCGTCTTCGTCTCGGACGAGAGCGGAACGATGGACTTCGGCGACCTGCCGGCCCGGCCCTACGACCTCCACCCGGCGCTGATCCACGACGCGATGGCGGGAGCCGACCTGCTCGTCGCCGATACGGGCACGATGGTCAACGAGGCCGGCTTGCTCGGGACGCCGGCGCTTCGCTACCAGGGAACCGACGACCACGAGTACGGCGAGTTCAGCGAACTCGAACGCGCGGGCCTGGCCGAGCAGTTCGACGACTACGCCGCGGTCCGCGACCGGGCAGTCGAACTCGTGCGGACGGACGCCACCGACCGCTGGCAGCGCCGCCGCCAGGCGTACGTCGGCGATCTCGTGAACCTGACCGATCTACTCGTCGCGGTCGCGGAGGTCCGCGGGGATCTCGCCGAACTCGACTCACCGGCGCGCGCGGTGTTGCGCCCGCGATCGCCGGTACGGTGACGTCGGGAGGCAAAAAACGGGCTACTCGGACGCGCCGGTCCGATTCGGTTCGGCTGGCTGCTCGAGGTCGGCTCGTTCGCGGTCGGTACTGTCCTCGTACCGGGTTCGTTGGAGCGATTCGTTCTCCGCTGCGTCCACCGAGATCGCGACGCCGAGGGAGACGACGCCGACCAGTATTGCGAGAACGGATACGAGCGCGCCCGTGACCCCATCTTTTCCCCGTGCAACCTGAACGATCGAACCGGCCAGGCCGCCGCTCCCGACGGCGAGGCCGGCCGTTCCAGCCCCGTAGAACACGACGGCGGGGTGAAAGCTCTCGATCACGTATTGGCGTTTGAGCCGCCAGTAAAAGCTTCGCAGGAGGAGCAGCGAGACGAACCGAACGAACGGAACGTACCTGATACTGCTTTCCTCGTCGCCGTAGAGCGCCGACATCGACACGTCGGCGACGCGGCAGTCGTTGACGTTGAGATGCGTGAGGATGTGGTTGAGAAAGCCGTACTGGTCCGTGATCGCGTCCAGGTCGAGTTCGTCGATGGTCTCGCGCGAGATGGCGGTGTAGCCGTTCTGGGGGTCGCTGATCGTCCAGTAACCCGAGGCGAACTTCGAGAGCCCGGAGAGGAGCGCGTTGCCGACGAACCGGAACGTCGACATCCCTTCGCGGTCCTCGGAGTACAGCAGCCGATTCCCCTTCGCGTAGTCGGCCTCGCCGTCGACGACGGGATCAATGATCCGCTCGAGGATCGTCGGGTCCATCTGGCCGTCCCCGTTCATGACGGCGACGACGTCGATCCCGTCGCGTGCGGCGCGCTCGTATCCCGTCTTAACCGCTGCACCGTAGCCCCGATTTTCGTCGTGGCGGACCGGAACGACGCGGCGACCGTCGCCGCCGTCGGCGACGGCTCGCTCCGGCTCGCTTTCGGCGTTGACGCGGGCTGCAACCCGCTGAATCACCGCCCAGCTATCGTCCGGCGAGGCGTCGTCGACGGCGTAGATCCGATCGACGTACGACGGCACCGTCTCGATCACCCGATCGACGAACGCCGACTCCTTGTAGGACGTGACGACGACGCCGATCGATTTACCCCTGTACATCGGTTCCACCACCCGTTCGGTTCGCCGCTGATCCGCTCGGCGCGTCGTCGCCGGCGTCCTCGCTCGGCCGCCGGTCGTCACTCTCCCCGCCGACGGCGTCCGTCGGGCTGGCGTCACCCTCACCGCTGGCGCTTCGAGTGCCGGGCCGCGGCGGTCGGCCGCGTCGCGACCCCGCAAGCGTGTACACGCGGTGCGTCGTCTCCTCGAGTTCAGTTGCGTCCCGACCGTCGACGACCACCATCGGCTCCGCGGCGTCCCAGTCGATGCGACCGAACTCGTCGTGGGGGGTGACGACGACCGCGCCGTCGACCGCCGACGATTCGAACTCGTCGATCGAAAGGGATCGCGCGCCGTAGTCGGCGGGGTCGATGAGGGGATCGACGCCCGCAACGTCGGCACCGCGCTCGCGAAGTTCGTCGATAACCCCCAGCGCGGGCGAGGCCCGCGTTTCCTCGACGCCGGGACGGTAGGTGATTCCGAGGACGGCGATCGACGCGCCGTCCAGGTCGGCGTCGACGGCCGCGAGTTCGCGTTCGAGCCGGTCGACGACGACCGCGGGCATGGCCTCGTTGACTGCTCGCGCCGTCCGGGTGAGGGCCATCGGCTCGTCCATCCGGGAGAGCAGGAAGTGCGGGTAGTAGGGGATGCAGTGGCCGCCGACGCCGGGACCGGGGTCGTGGAGCTGGCACATCGGCAGGTCGTTGGCCGTCTCGATGGCCTCGCGAACCGAGATGCCGAGGTCGTCCGCGAGCCGACCGAGTTCGTTCGCCAGCGCGATGTTCACGTCGCGGTAGATCCCCTCGAACACCTTGACCGCCTCCGCGGTGGTCGCGTCGGCGACCGGGTGCACGTCGTTGGCCGAGAGTTCGTCGTAGACGAGCGCCGCGGCGCGGGTGCTCTCGTCGTCGATGCCGCCGACGACCTTCGGGTACCGGCCGCGGATGTCCCGCAGCGCCGTTCCGGAGGAGGTCCGTTCGGGACAGAACGCGAGGCCGAACTCCTCGGAATCGAGTCCGCTTTCGGCTGTCAGGAACGGCTGTAGTACGTCCCGGCAGGTCCCCGGCGGCAGGGTCGACTCGGCGACGATCAGGTCGCCGGGCGAGAGGCCGGCCGCGATGTCCGCGGCGACGGACTCGACCGTCGTCAGATTCGGCTCGTTCTCCTCGTCTAGCAGCGTCGGAACGATGATGACGTGAACGCGGGCCTCGGCGGCGGCGGCGGGGCCATCGGTCGTGGCGTCGAGCCGTCCCTGCCGGACCTGTTCGGCGACGAGTTCGGCGAGGTCGGGTTCGCCGACGACGTGACTCTCGCCGGCGGTCACCGTCTCGACGACGGCGGGGTCGATGTCGACGCCGATCACGTTGCCGGCTGTTTCGGCGTAGACGGCTGCGAGCGGAAGGCCCATCTTCCCGAGCCCGTAGACGGCGACGGGAACGTCTCCGTCGGTAAGGAGCTCTCGTTGACGGTCGGCTGGGACGGCCGTGCCGTAGAGCGCCGTCTTCCGGGCCGATTCCGGTTGCTCCGGCGCGTCGCCCGTCTGCATCAGGCCTCCACCTCCTGTTCTCGGCGCGGGGCCTCCCCCGAGACGAGCGACTCGATCGTCTGGACGGTCCGCAACGCCCTGACGCCGTCTTCGGCCGTAACCGCCGGTTCGACGCCGGTTCGAACCGCGTTGACGAAAGAGCGCAGTTCGTGGCACAGCGGTTCCCCGTTGTCGACGCGGGCGTTTTCGACGACGCTCTCGTGGCGGTAGCGGTTCGGCCCGTCGTCGGTGAGGTACTCGGGGTAGGAGTCGCGGTGAATTAAGACGGACTGCTCCAGATAGTCGACTTCGACGAGACACTCGCGGGCCGTGACGGTGAGTTTGCGTACCTTCTTCTGGGTGACGCGACTCGCGGTCAACGAGGCGACCACGTCGTCGTAGGCCATCGTTGCGGTCGCGTACTGGCCGTCGTCGGTGCCGATCGCGTTGACCGAGGTGGGCCGGTCATCGAGGATCGAGCCGACGATGTCGACATCGTGGACCATCAGGTCGAAAACGACGTTTGCGCGGGTCGTCCGGTCGACCGGCGGGCCGAGGCGCTCGGCTTCGAGACTGATCACATCCAGGTCGTCGATGAGTTCCATCACCGTCTGGACGGCCGGGTTGAACCGCTCGATGTGGCCGACCTGCAGGACGAGTCCCGCGTCCTGCGCCTGTTCGGCCAGCGCGCGGCCCTCCTCGACGGTTCTGGCGATCGGTTTCTCGACCAGAACGTGGACGCCGTCGTCGAGACAGGCCGACACCGTCTCGTAATGGACGTGCGTCGGTACGGCGACCGTGACGGCATCACAGCGCCGGCACAGCGTTTCGCTGTCGAGCGCCGCCGCGCCGTACTCCGCCGCGACCTGCTTTGCGACGCTCGCGTCGTGATCGGCGACGCCGACGAGTTCGACGCCGGGCAATTCGTTGTAGACGCGCGCGTGATTCTTCCCCATGGAGCCGACGCCGATGACGCCGGCCCGGATCGGTCGTGTCGATGGAGATCGCGTTCCTTCCGTACTCATAGATTGAAGTGATCGTGGACGGCTTCGACGACGGTTCGGCGCTCGCGCTCGGAGAGACCCGGATGGACGGGTACTGAGAGAACTGTCTCGGCCGCTCGCTCCGCCTCGGGCAGCGACGCAGCAGCCGTACTTACCGTTTCGTAGGCCGACTGGCGGTGAATCGGCGGATCGTAGTAGACCGCCGAGTCGACGTTGCGATCCGCGAGCGTGTTCGCGAGCGCGTCCCGCTCGGCCGGATCCTCGGTCCGCACCGTGTACTGGTGGTAGACGTGGCCGTACCCCTCCGGCACCGTCGGCGTCTCGAGCGGTAGCTCCGCAAACTGATCGTCGTAGGAGGCGGCGTGTTCCCGACGCGCCTCGTTGAACTCGAGCAGGCGCTGGAGTTGGACGCGGCCGATGGCGGCGGCCAGGCTCGTCATCCGGTAGTTGTGACCGAGGGCGACGTGGTCGTAGCCGCCGGTTTCGCCGGGGGCCCGGCCGTGGTTGACGTACTGTCTGACGCTCTCGGCAACGTCTTCGCGGTCGGTCGTGACGATGCCGCCCTCGCCGGTCGTCATGTTCTTCGTCGGATAGAACGAGAAACAAGCGGCGTCGCCGAACCCGCCGACGCGCTTGCCGTCGACCGTCGCGCCGTGGGCCTGACAGGCGTCTTCGAGGACGAAGAGATCGTGCTCCTCGGCGATATCGCACAGCGCCGGCATCCGCGCCGGCAGGCCGTAGAGGTGGACCGGCAGGAGGCCGACGATGTCGTCGCGTTCCGCCAGCACGCGCTCGACGGCGGTCGGATCGAGCGTGTACGTGCCGAGATCGATATCCGCGAAGACGGGCGTCGCCCCCGTAAGCCGGATCGCGTTCGCACTCGCGACGAACGAGAACGGAGAGGTGACGACCGCGTCGCCCTCGCCGACGCCGAACGCCTCGAGCGCGGCGTGAAGGGCGGTCGTCCCGTTCGAGGTCGCAACCGCGGCCTGGGTCCGACAGAATCCGGCGAACTCGCCCTCGAAGGCCCTGACTTCGGGCCCGTCGGCGAGCATCCCGTCCTCCAACACTGCCCTGACGCGCTCTATCTCCGTCGAACTGAGATCCGGATCCGCGATCGGAACGTCGTCGACGGGTTCGACGGTACTCGTGTCGGTTCTGGCCTCGGTTCCGCCGTCGGGTGCGATTCGACCCCGTCGAGTCGGTCGGTCCGTTTCGCTCTTCGTCTCACCCTCCGTCGGATCGTCTGGCGATTTCTCAGTCATGCGAGCTGGTTCGGTCCGTCAAGTGGCCCAGGAAGCGGTTCGATCGTCGCCGGCGCACCGACCGCGAGCCGCCCGGGCGGAACGTCGTCCGTAACGACCGCTCCGGCCGCGACAAACGCACCCTCACCGATCGTCACGCCCGGCAACAGCGTCGCGTTCGCGCCGATCGATGCGTCGTCCTCGATCGTCGGTCCCTCGAGACCGTCGTCGGTACGAACCGGATACTCGTCGTTGGTCAGCACCGCACCGGGACCGATGAAGACGTTCGAGCCGATGCGCGTCTCCGTCGGCACGTACACGTTCGTCTGCAGGCTCACGTGCGAGCCGATCGTCGTCTGCCCGTCAATGACCGTCTTGGTCCCGACGAGCACGTCGTCGCCGATCGCGGTCGCCTCACGGACGAGCACGTCGTGGCCCGTCGTGAACTCGTCACCGATCGTCACGTCCCCGTAGACGATCGAGCCGGCTCTGATCGTCGCGCCGTCGCCGAGCAGCGTCGGTTCGTCGAACTCGCCGTAGCCAACCGTCGCCTCGGGCTCGATCGTGCAGTCCTCACCGGATTCGAACGCCGTCATCTGTTCGGCCCTCCACCGCGTGACTGTCGCTCGGTCCGTCGCTGCCGCGGTCGGTCGACGATCACCCGCTCGAGACTGAGAAGCCCCGTCGTACACGCCACCGCGGCGGATCGTCGTCGGTTATGCTGTGTCATTGGTTACTCGATACCCGCGAGGGAATCGTCCTGATACAGCCGGTAACGAGGTTTTGTTATCCCCGTCTTGACGAGTTCGTAGCCACGAACTACAGCGACGAGGCCAGGCTACGCTCTCCTTACAGGACGGGCCACACCCGACACTCCCGTCGATCGTATCACTCCATAGATGCCGTGAATCGTCGGATCCGGCGTCTTTCACGAGTGCTAACCGGTACAATCGGGTTTCGAGCAGGTAGCCGCGCGATAGTAAAGGACGAGTGTCTCTCACTCAGTGACGTGAGGTATTCGAACACCCCCGATCGACAGCCGATTCGGGACCGTGAGGGCACCCATGTCTGATCAGGAGTTCACACAGGCTGAACTCTTCGACGTGTTCAGCAATGCCCGCCGGCGTCGCGCGGTACAGTACCTGAAACGCCAGGGCAGCACCTGCGATCTCGCACCGCTCGTCGAACAGGTCGCCGCCTGGGAGAACGATACCGATCCCGACGATGTCACGCGGACCCAGCGCCGACGGGTCTACATCTCGCTGTACCAGACTCACCTGCCGATGCTCGAAGACCACGGCATCGTCGACTGGGACCCCGACAGCCACAGCATCACGCTCTTGCCGAGCGACGAACTCTTCGAGCCGTACCTCGATCGACGACTCGGTGCGCAGCGACCCTGGCACCGGTTCTACGCGGCCATCTCGGTGCTCGGAGTCGGTGCGTTCGCAGTTGCGTGGCTCGCCGTTGGCCCGCTGACGACCGCTGTCGCACCGCTTGTCGCACTCGTGGTCTGTGTCGGCGTCTTCGTGGTCTCGATCGCACAGCACGTCTCGCGGCGGCCCGACCTCGAGTTTCCGTTCGGTTCCGCGAGTCGATAGTGTTCTCGGACAGGAGCGCCCTCGACCCTGTTCGAACGCCCACTCTTCTCACAGCCGTTCGTTCGTCGGCGCGTCGTCCCCCGCCGGTGAGTGCGAACGCCGCGACGCGGGCCGACTGAAAGACGGCTGGATGACAGAGCCGGTCACGCCGCACACGGTATCTCACGCCAAGTCGCGCAACCATCGCCAAGACGAGCGCGGATAGTAGACGAGATCGGCAGCGCCGAACCGTTCGGTACACGTTCCGTCAGGATCGGCGACGAAACGCGTGCGAAAGCGAACGCGATACGACCCGTTGAGTTGGCCGTGCTCGTCTGCAGGGGCAACTTCGAACTGCTCGACGACTATCCGTCCGGCTCGGTCGGACTCCAAACGCTATCAACGAGGTCAGCGAACGCACCCTCGCGATCGAGCGCTTCGACCAGTGCGATTGTCTCCCCCGGCGTTGACCGCAGTGACCGGCACGATGTCGTCGGGACCCTCCGTTTTCCTCACGAGCACCGAAACAGTCATCTCGAGCCCCTTAACCGCCGTTTCTGAGATGTTGGGAACACGTACACGGTCATCGTCGCACGGGTTCCAGTTCGTCGCAATCGCCACTCTGGACGGCGGCGATGGCGGTAGCGGCGACAGAACTCTCCTCGGGCATCCGTTCGCGAAGCCACAGCTAAATTACTGAATAAAAGTGGCACTCTCTACCGAGAAGCGACGAAAGAGCGGGACACCGAACCCGCTACGCGCCGGGGTCTTCGGTCACCGTCACCCAGAAGGTCGTCTCGGCGAGGGCGTCCTCGGCCGTCGGCTCACTCGGCGGCTCGTCCTCGTAGAGGAGCACGCTGATACGGACGGTTTCACCCGACTCCGCCGTCGGCGTCACCTCGAGTTCTTCCTGTACACTCGAGCCGTCCGTAACGGTCGCACTGATCGTGTCGAGTTCAGTTCGGTCGACGACCGCGTCGTCTTCGAGCGTTTGTTGTTGGACGACGGCCGTGTACGTCATTTCTTCACCCGCCTGGTTCTCCATTTCGACCGTAACGGGAACTGACTCGCCGGGTGCGACCTCGTCCTGGATGCCGCCGGTGACGAGGTCACCGCTCTCGTTTTCCGTGTACAGAGCGAGTTGACTGAACCCGCCGGAAGAGACCGGTGCGATCAGGCCAACGAGGAGGGCTCCGGCCGCCACGATGACCGCAATTCCAAGGAGCAGCGACGTGACGGTTACAGCTCCGCTCTCACCCTGGCGAAAGCCGGCCAGAGCGGCAAGCGGTGCGACCCGGAACCGTTTCGCCTCGGGGACGCGCAGCCGGCGAACCACGCCGATCTGTGCCACCACGACGGTAAATACGCAGAGTGCTGCCGCGGTCGACGCAGTTCCGAGTCCCCACTCGGTAACAGCCAACCCGAGTGCGAGCAGGGGCGCGACGGCGACCGAAACCGCGAGCGCTAACCCGAGTCGTTCGACCACGTCGATGCCGCGCGGATAGGTTTCGGCATCGACGGCCGTCGCGGCCGTCTCCCGGGCGTCGCGCTCGCCCGCTGGAAACAGTACCGAAACGAGTGCGTATCCCGGGACGAACAACACGAGCGGCAATGCCGCAAGCAGCCGCAATGCCGTCTCGTCAGCCACACCCGTGACGGCGACGTATGCGCCGATCGCAACGAGTGACACGATCGCCAGATCGCCCGGATACCGTCGTACAGACCCGAGCCGGGTCTGCGTGCTCGTTCGTAAACTCATCTGTGCAACACCACCGCACGCCCGACGGGGCCATCGATACTCGCAGTGATTGAACTCGTCGCGGAACTCGAACGCGCTGTAACAACCATCTCGTCTCTCGACTCCACGAATGTCCGCTTTGTTATGTGCGCTATATTCCAGCTTACTATCATTTTTTGATCCCACTATCAGCCATCGGTATACGACCCACGGCGCAGTTCCCGATGTCCCGCTTCGTCTCGGGCGTTCTATCCCGCCCTCAGGGGCGTACAGACTCGAGCAGTCGCTCTGAATTCGTCACCGCACGGACACGGAACTGCAGAAAAAGACGACTACCGCAGTCAGAAGTCGACGTATTGTTCCTCCCACTCTCGCCGGTCATCGATCTGTTGGCGCCCGTCATCGGTAATCGCGTAGTAGTTCGTTCGCCTGTCGAGCTGTCCTTTCTCGACCAGTTCTTTGTTGACGAGCGTATCCAGGTTCGGATACAATCGCCCGTGATTGATCTCCGAACTATAGTACTTCTCGACCTCGTCCTTGACAGTCTGTCCAGAAGGCTGGTCTGCGCCTGCAATGACGTACAGCAAATCGCGCTGGAAACCGGTCAGATCGTGCATTGCTCAATCACAGTGACCGTACCACAGAATAGATATTTGTTATCCGTATCATACAGCGCTGTTAGTACTCCTTTCAGTATTTTTCAAAGTGTCTAAATCGATTGTTCCCGTGACAACCATCCGTTCATGACTGTCCAAGAACCCTGAATATCGGCTTGTCTGCGTTTTCTCCAATTAGCGTCACCTCACCATCACGAACGCGCGAATGACAAACGCACGCATACACCGCCGCGCATACTCCGTCACTCGTCCGTCACAGAGAGTGCGACATCGATACCCTCGTCGTCGATCCGGACGCGCACCTGTTCAACGGTTGCCTCGTACGCCGTCGTGTGCGATCCGTCGTCCTCGAACCGAACGCATTCGGCGAGGAGATCGCCCTCGAGCAAATTATTTATCCGTCGGTACACCGTCGCGGACGAGCTATCAGTTCGATCAGTCAATTCCTTCGCCGTCTTCGGTCCTGAACTCGTTGCGACGAGGATCGTCCGCGCACATTCGTCGCCGAGAACGTCGAGTTGGACTGTCGACTCAGTCGCCGGGTTCGATTGGGTATTACTCGCTTTCGTGGACATCGTCGTACTCACCTGGTATGGTCCAGCAATCAAATTGGTAAGCGAAAGCGGTATTTTATAACGATGTGCCTTCGGGACGGAAAGTCACGCATTCCGGCGCGAAACATGGGGTTTCGATATCGAAATCGGCCCTTTCGATCGGCGAGATACTCGGACACAGCGTCGATTCCCACCGAACGCAGTCTAACCGATCCAAATTCGGGTTGAGGTCGACCTGAATCGATTGCGAACAGAACGCCCAGGATATCCGAAGAGCGGCGCTATCCGGCGGGAAACTGCGTATTTCTCCAGCACAGATCCACCGACGAGAGTGAACAGTCGCAGTCCTTTATTCGGATCTACCCCCCTCGGTTCGAATGCGCTAAACCGCTCCCATATACACCATCCACCCATGAACTCTCCACACCAAAACTGGCGACCGATGGAATCGTCGACCGCAGGTGCCCGCTGTCGAAACTGCGATACACACGTCACCCAACAGTTCGCCCGCGTCTTCGGCGACAACGGCGACATCGTCCACGGCTGTCCGGCCTGTACAACATATCGTGAGATGCAATCCGGTGGCCACCTTCCCGGTTCCGAGTCCGACTGACTTCGCGACTGCCCGCCGAGACACGACCAGAATCGGTCGAACTACGTCCGTCTTTTATCTCAGTTGTCCGTCCTTGATAAAATTCAATCCAGTGTGGAAATCTGATTGTGATCGCGTTATCCTGCCATCCGTACCATCTAGACCGCATTCACCGCCGGATGATTCCGACTGTATTCATATAACAACTAATACCGCAGGTTAAAGTCAGTGGTCAGCAAAGTGGAGGACGTGCATGAGAGACGATGATGGACTGTGCGTCGAGACACGACAACAAACTGTTACATAAGCAATGTCTGTCCAGAGGAGTCGTCCCGAGTCGCTCGCAGAAAGCGAGGTCTTTCACATCCTTGGCAACGACAGACGGCGAGCAATCGTCCAACTACTCGCACACCAATCCGGACAGGTCGATGTCTCGGACATCGCGACCGAAATCGCCGCCACCGAGTCCGAAACGACGTCAGTGCCGAACAATCTGTACAAAAGCGTCTACGTCTCCCTCCAACAGACACATCTCCCTCAACTCGAGGAAGATGCAGTCATCGAGTACGATTCAGATACCAAAACGATCCAACCGGGACCAAACTTCGAGGACGTTATCACCTACATCGACGGCCACGATGGTGATCACACCCGAGTTCTTCAACTCCACCTTGCCGCCTGCGTCCTCGGCCTCGGCCTCATCGTCCTCACCGGTCTCGACCTCCCGCTGCTTTCCAGTCTCGATCCCGTCCTCTGGAGCGTCCTCATTCTAGTTGCCATCGCCGTGAGCAGCCTCTACCGACTCTTCGCTTAAACGACTGCCACTCACACCGCCGCTCCTCGTCCTCCCGCCAGCAAGTACCCGCTTGCCAGCCGTACTCAATGCTCGCTACTCTCAACGCCCGCCGTACCCAACACCGTAATGAAACCCACCTACACTGTCTCTCTGACCCGTTTTCACTCCCTACAACTATCGCTCTCGGCACAACAGAGACGACACTACCACGCTCGCTCTCACGATAGCACCTGCACCTGATCCGCGCAAAACAAAAAATCGGCGACTGACAGCACTTCCGACTTACGCGAGCGCCGTAGCCACGTTCGCGCTCGGTCCCGACTCCTCGGCTGCTGAACTCGTCATCATGTCGTCCATTCCTGAGTCATGCATACTGGCAACAATGATGGTTGCCTGCTCGATCGTAACGGAGATCTCGGAGTCGTCACTGGTGTCGGTGTCAGTGTCGGTCTCCGTGTTGGTATCGTCAGTCATCGCATCGTCAGTATCGCCGTTGGTCTCGGTATCGTTGTAGTCGTCCGTGTCGTCCGCTTCGGTATCCGTCGATTCAACGCCGTTCTCGGCCTCAGTCTCAGTCTCGGTACTCGCATTGTCCGAGTCCTCGATGCCGGTCGTCGTGGAGTCGTTCTCCGCGACACCATTGTCGTCTTCGATACCGTCGTCAGTAGCATTGGTATCAGCCGCCGCCGAATCGGTCTCGGTATCCGTCTCATAGCCGTCCTCACCGGTGTCGGTACCGTTCTCGACCCCAGTATCAGCACCGTCAGCACTGAAGACGAAAATGGTCGCCTGTTCGATGGTTATCTCGTGTTCACCGGCATCGGCATCTCCGACCGCTGGTTCATCGGTTGCGTTGTCGTGCTCATCGTCAGCGGCGTCGTCTCGCTCCTCCGACGGCTCCGTCTCAATAGTCTCGTCGTCCGTCTCCAGGGATTCGGTCTCGTTCGTCTCCGTCTCGTTCATCGCGCCGTCCCCAGTATCACAGCACGTCTCTTCCGTGGCAGCTTCGTCAGACTCGTTTTCGACGGCAGCAGTCGTGTCGTTCTCCTCGTGTTCGTGTTCAGTATCGTTGGTTTCCGATGACTCAGTTTCAGTGGTCGTGTCCGTCTCGTTCATCGCGCCGTCTTCAGCGCCACAGCACGCGGTTTCGGACTCACTGTTGTTGGCGTGAGTTTCGGTATCCGTCTCGACCGTCTCGTTTTCGTCGCCGAGTTCAGTGTCGTTGGTGTCGTCGGTGGTGGTGTTAGTGTCGGTTTCGGTGTCAGCGTCAGTGGTGGTATCAGTGTCGGTTTCGGTGTCGACATCCATTTCGTCCTCGGATTCAGTGGTGTCGACCTGTTCGTCACCCGCTGAATCGAGTCCCTGAACGAGGACGAGGATCGTCGCACGCTCGATCGTGATCTCGCTCTGGTTACCGTTAGTCATCTCGTCCGCCGGCAGGTCGTCTGCGCTGTGGAGTAGGACGAAGATCTGTCTCTTATACACATCTCTGAGCGGGNGGTAGTCGTCTCGGTGTCAGTTTCAGTCTCGGTGGTCGTTTCAGTTTCAGTGTCGGTTTCGGTGTCTGTCTCAGTGTCCGCAGCCGTTTCGTTTTCACCGTCCGGCTGCATCGCACCGTCACCGGCATGGTCGCCCATGGACGACTCCATTCCGCCTGGACCGATCGAGGCGATCGTTGGCTGTTCGATCGTCACTTCGATCTGTTTCTCGTCGGACATGGCGTCGTCGTCACTGCACTCGAAGCCGTGTGCGACAAGGGTCGCCCGGTTGATCGTGACGGTGAGTTCACCATCGCCAGCGGTGGTGTCGGCTGGTTGATCGGTGACCGGTTGGTCATCCGTCGGTTCGTCATCCGCCGGCTGCTCAGCTGTAGGCGTTTCGTTCGCTGGCTGATCGTCTTCAGGTGCATCGGCGGCCGATTCGTTAGCTGCCGGCTGCTCGTCTCCCGACTCGGTGTCGTTAGCTGGCATCTCAGCAGCGCCGTTGTCGGCCGTTCCGTTTGCTTCGACCGTTACAACTGCCTCAGCAGTTACGGCGTCGCCTGCATCGGTGACGTACGGACCATCCTCTTGACCGTCAGTCTCCACAAAGTCGTACTCCTGGTTGTCGTTCGTGTCGAGGTGCGGCATGGCGACCAGCGTTTCGTCCTCGGTAAGCGGCTCGTCGAGCGTAATCTCGATGTTCTCGTGCGTCCCTGGTTCGAGGTATGCTGACGTACCGATCACGCTATCGATAGCTTCTCCAACGAGAAGGCTACTGTTGTGAATCGTCACGAAGCCCCCGTCAGGAAGCGTTGCCTCCTCCACGACGACCGTCTCGCCCGCCGTCGTCTGATCTTCGAAGGTCACCGTTGCCGTCTGTGCCGGTCCGTCGTCACTCACATTATTGCCGGCTTCTGCATCGCCGTTCGTTCCCGTCTCATCGGTGGCTTCCGTCTCGTCTGTCGCCCCCGAATTCATCTCTGTCTCCGACGCTGTCGTCTCAGTTGCTGTCTCTCCCTCGTTACTGCTCTCCTCGTGTGCCTGGTCACTCGTGTTCCCACTGGCACTCGCTGCCGATGTTGCCCCCGCAACCATCGCAACACCCGAGGTTATCATCATCAGTGTGATGAGCAGTACGAGTAGCTTCTTGCGTACGTTCATAGTGTGCCGTTGAAGGCACTCGTTCATCGCTGGAGTGGCGCTTAAACCGCCACAACCATTTCGGCAGGAAACTGTACACTACGCGTTCCTGACGCCAGACACGCCAATCCCGCCGCCCGCAGAAAGGACGGATTGGGAACCACAACGACACCAGTCGCCGTTCGCCATTCGCCGTACCTGTTGTTTCGCTTTAGTGTTACCCGATTCGCCACACATTACTCGGAATCATATACTATGACATATGACACATGATACGCGATGTGCAATATGCTACTCGTTCGACTGCTCCGGCGACTTCGACGCCGTCGGCTCGTGCCCCGGCAAACAGACCAAATTCTCCCGCCCCAGCCGTAGCTTGGTAACCTGATCGTCTTCCTCGAGTTCAGCCAGCAGCCGGCTCACCTTCGCTTTCGACCAGTCGACCGAATCGACGATGCGGGACTGTTTCATGCGCCCCCCGTTCTCGCGGATGAGTTTGTGGACCCGCTCCTGGTCGGTCATGAACTCGTCGCGGTGGGAGTCGTAGTTGGGGTTGTGCTTCTGTCGGCGATTGGAGCCGGGTCCGTGCTCGCTGTCGTGGTCGTAATCGCGTTCGGAGGTGTCGCCGTAGCTGTCGGTCCTGCGATTCTGTAACCGGTCTCGAGCCACGAGGATAGTGCCCAGGGCGGTCAAGAGGAGCAATCCGAGGAGTGCTGCGAGATGGGCACCACTGCTTGTCTGAAGCGGCACTGCAGAAAAAGTCGGCTCGAATCCGACGCGTTCAGCGACCGCGGCGTGGTCGCTGGCCGAGCGAAGCAGTCCCGCGTCGGATACGGTGGTGGGAAAGTGGATGCTCATGATGACGACGAACGAAGACTCGCTCACTCGTTTCTGAACCGTCGACACCCGCCTTCAAAGTATTTTTTATGGGTCATGTATTGTTATTACTTGGTAAGTATATCACAGAAAGTGGTGTGTGCGGGAATCCGACGCGATACTGAGCCGTCTCTGTCCGGTTTCGAGGGATCCCATAGTCGTCGGTAATTCGGTTTTACCAGCGAACGATGATCCGACTGAAAGGTCGACGCGTGAGCGGAAGCCAGCAAGAGCCGACGCCCGTCTCGCCATCAGCTGCCCGGGACGCCGGCGGCCTCGAAACCGGTGATGCCGAGGACCGCGAGGACGTACAGGATGACCAGGACGGAGATCCAGGCGATGATCGTGATCGCGATTGCATCGACCCAGCCGCCGGGATAGCGGGCGTTGATCACAGCAAGATACGCGACGAATACCAGGAGCGGGCCGAGCAACGGAATCCAGCCGAGGAAGAATCCGACGACCGCCCAGACGACTGCCCCGATCAACGCGGTGATGAACGCGTACGTGTAGTCGTCCGTGTCGACGACGAACCTGGCACCGAGGAAGATGCCGAGCGCGCCGATGAGCAGGCTAACCGCGAACACGATGAGGTTCTCGATCATAGACTGAGTGAGGCTCCCCATACCGATAGTTATCACTCACCTACACGAACTGGACAGCACAATTAATCCGTCTATCAATACGCCGCTCGTCGGCGTTTGCGCCGGTTCTTCCGGGAAATTACGCCGTTCCTTCGTAACGAAGACGAGGCGTTATCGGGGAGCAGTTGTCAGTTTGCCACTCCCCGCTCGACCTCGTCTCGATTGCAACTGCACTCTCTTCTCGCTCTCTCGGTGTCTAATCACTCCTGTGAATACTGCTCGTGCTGTGCCGCCATCGCCGCCTGCTGTGAACTCGTCGTGGACCGGTCGGTTTCCTGGACGAGAGACCGAATCCCCGACTCGAGGCTCACCTGCGCCTCGAACTCGAGTTCACGGCGCGCCTTGGAGATATCTGCGCCGCTGTGTCTGATGTCGCCGGGTCGGGGTTCTCGGTGGACGATCGGGGCGGTGGAGCCGACCGCATCCCGAACGAGTTCGGCGAGGTCGCGGATCGACGTGCGTTCGCCGGTGCCGATGTTGTAGGCGGTGCCGACGGCGTCGGTCGTCGCCGCTTGCAGGTTTGCCCGGACGATGTCGGAAACGTGAATGAAGTCCCGGGTCTGTTCACCGTTACCGTCGATGGTGATCGGGTTGTCCGCCCGCGCCTGGTCGAGGAACGTGGAGATGACGCCGCTGTAGGGGCCTTGCTGGCGCGGGCCGTAGGCGTTGAAGTAGCGGAGCGAAACGGTGGGCAGGTCGTAGAGTTCAGCGTAGCGGCGGGTGTACTGATCGAGGGCGAGTTTCTGGATTCCGTAGGGAGAGTTCGGGTCCGTCGACGCGGTTTCGGAGATCGGGAGTTCGTCGGGGTGGCCGTAGACCGCGGCACTCGAGGCGACGACGACCCGTGCGTCTTCCTGGCGAGCCTGCTCCAAGACGAGGAGACTGGCGTCGAGATTCGTCTCGTTGCTCCGTCTTGGCGCGTCGACGCTTCGGGAGACGCTGACGAGAGCGGCCTGGTGGAAGATTAGATCGACGCCGCGGGCGGCTCGCTGGAGCGCCATGGGGTCGCCGATGTCGCCGTCGATTACGGTGACGTTGTCGTGGACAGTCGTCGAATCGGCTGTCTCAGACGATGTTGCTGGTGATTCCGATGCTGAGGCCGATGTCGATCCGGAGACCGACGCCGACGCGGGCGCGGGCGGAAGATACTCCCGAGAGCCAGTCGAGAAGTTATCGAGCACGCGAACCTCGTTGTGCGGAGCCAACGCACCGACGAGATGGCTCCCGATGAACCCCGCACCACCGGTTACGAGGACTGTGCTGTCGCGGATCGCTGGCGAGGTCATTACTCCTGCGAGGACGGCCGCTCGGTTTAGTATAGCACTCGTACCGCCGCCGTACACGGAGCCTACACCGCAGCCGAGGACGCGCCGAACTCGAGTAGGAGAGACAGAAGCTATATGCGCTCGCCTCGGCAACGCTACGGCACCTATGAGCGTCGACCTCGTCGTGCGAAACTGCACCGTCGTCACGCCCGCCGGACGGTCGCCGAACTCGGGGGTCGCCGTCGAGGACGGAACCATCGTCGCCGTCGGCCGGAGCGACCGCCTCCCCGACGCCGACCGCGTCGTCGACGGCGAGGGCAACGTCCTCGTTCCCGGAATCGTCGACTGTCACATTCACAACCGCGAGCCGGGTCTCGAATACAAGGAAGACTGGGAGTCCGCGACGCGCGCGGCCGCCGCAGGTGGTGTCACGACCGTCGTCGGAATGCCAAATACCGACCCGGTGATCGACCGGCCCGACCACCTCGAATTGAAGTTCGAGCGCGGCGAGGCCTCGGCACACGTCGATTTCCAGAGCTACGTCGTCGTCACCTCGGAAAACCTCGATCGGATTCCGGCGCTCGACGAGGCCGGTGCGCTCGGCTACAAGATTTTCCTCGGCTCCACCGTCGGCGACGTGCCGCCGCCGAACGACGGCGAGATCCTGGAGGCGATGAAGCGCATCCGCGAGACCGGCAAACGACTCGGTTTCCACGAGGAAAACGGGGAGATCATCGATCACTACACGGCGCAGTTCAAGGCGGACGGCAAGACCGACCCGATCGACCACTCTCACTCCCGGCCCGTCATCGCCGAGCAAGAGGCGGTCGAGCGGATGATCACGTTCGCCGACGAAACCGGCGCGAAGATCCACATGTTCCACGTCTCCTCGGGATCGGCCGCCGAAGCCGTCGCTCGCGGGAAAGCCCGCGGCGTCGACGTGACCGCGGAAACGACGCCGCACTACCTCTGGTTCACCGAGGACGTCATGCGCGACGTCGGGAATCCCGCGCGCATCCAGCCGCCGATCCGGGACGCCGACGAGCGCGACCGACTCTGGGAGGTCGGCATGGACGAGGGCGCAATCGACTGTATCGCGACGGATCACGCCCCGCACACTCCCGAAGAGAAGAAAGTCGACGATCCGTTCGGCAACACCTGGGACGCCATCTCCGGCTTCGTCGGCCTCGAAACCGAGATTCCCGCGTTGCTCACCTTCGTCGATCAGGGACGGCTCACGCTCGAGGAGTGGGTCCGCCGACACGCGGTCCGTCCGGCGCAAGTTTGGGGAATGTACCCCCAGAAAGGATCGTTACAGGTCGGTACGGACGCGGACTTTACGATCGTCGACCCCGACCGCGAGTGGACGCTCGAAGACCGCGACGACCTCCATTCGAAGAACTGCGTCACGCCCTTCGTCGGCGAGACGTTCACCGGCGACGCGGTCGCGACGGTCGTCCGCGGCGAGTTCGTCTACGACGATCAGGAAGTCGTCGGCGAATCCGGATACGGGACGCGAGTCGACGTGAACGACGGCGACTAGTGCGGGCGCCGTTTCCGTTGCGCGAAGCCATCGCTCGAAGACAGCACGTGCGGCCCGCATCGCAAAGCCGAAACCGACATTACCGAACCGGCCACACTGTCTGACAGTGACCCGTGTCTGTCTCATCGGGACCGACGACTGTACCCTCCAGTACGAACTCCTCTCCCGCGAGACCGCTCGCGAGGCCCTGACGACTTACGATCTCCGACGCCCCTTCGAAAACACGATCGCCCTGCGAACCGTCAGCGTCGGCGCCGCCGTCTCCCTGCTCAACGATCTCGACTGGTATCTCACTCGCTTCGTCGACGCAGCGCTCGTCCAGGACCCCAGCGTGAGCGAAGACGAATGGCTCTCGCGTGAACTCGCGACGGAACTGCGAAACGGGGCGATCGAGCCGGACGAAACCGCCGAATTCTGTAAGATCTACGGCGTCGAACGGGCCGAACCGGCGGGTGCATCGGCATCGGAGCCAGCGCAAGCGGACGAATCCGAGACGGAGATGACTGAAACCGCTGGGAGAACCGCCACAACCGAAGCCGCCGAATCAGCCAAAGCAGCCGAAACAGCTGTCACAGCCGATGAAACGTCACCACCCCCCCGCCAACCGCAAACGCGGCGGCTCGTCGAACCGCTCTACGTCCGCCGAACGGACGGGACGCTGCCAGAGTACGATCTCAGGGATGTCGACTCGACGCTCGTCGTTCGGCTCACCGAAGCCGAACACTCGCCCTGAACTCGGTTGTGATCGGTTCCGAACGCGAGAATCGCGCGTTTCGGATGTGCAAGAGAACGAATCAGTGGAGACGAACTGACAGACTCACTCCTCCGTCTCTGTCTCCGATTCCGCCTCCGAAGCAGTATCTGATCCGGTGACAGACGTGGATGAACTCGCGCTACCGCTCCCCGAAGCCATACTCTGGCTGTATTCGTCCCCGTTTCGATCGACGACTGTCACCGAGAGTTTCATCGTCGGTTCATCAGGGAAGGTGGCGCGAACGAGCGCGCCGACGGTTACCTCCTGCTGGGCGCAAGCCTTTTCCGGCGATTGCTGATCAGTAACCGTCGCTTCGACCGTCAATACGTCGTCCGAGAGTTCGACCGAGTCGATAGCCAGCTCGGTGCAGGGGTTCGGGGCTCCAGCCTCAATCGAAACGAGTCTCGAGTTCTCGAACTCGGTGTCGTCGACGAATCGGGTCGTGTCCTCGCCGACATCGCGGCCGGCGAGCCAGTCGTCGGCGTCGTCGCGCGAGTGTACGTACTCGATCGTGGGATTGTCGGAAGGTGTCGGCTGTTGGTACTGATGGGTTTCCGTAGCCAGTTCGTCCTCACCGTTCTCGGTATCGTCGCTCTCGTTCCCGTTCGCCGACTCGTTTCCGTTTTCGTTCCCGTTCCCGTCGGAGTTGGACCCCGAACCGGGATCCGGATCGTCGTTATCGTCGCTGTTGTTCGCGACACAGCCGGCTGTGAGTGCGAGCAGTCCTGCGGTGCTACCGAGGAGCGTCCGTCTGGAGGGTGGTGACATTGCTATGCCGTCCTACATCGGGCCGGATAAAGATGATTACCCTAGGTGAAAGAGCGACTTTGGCTACGCGTTACCCGAACAGTCCGGTCGACAGGTACCGTTCGCCGCTGTCCCAGAAGACCGTCACGACGAGCGGACAGTCCGCGACATCCGCGCCGCCGTCCGGTTCCGGTGTCGCCGGCTGCTGGCGATCGAACGCGTCCGGGATTTCCGGACACCCACCGGCGGGGTCGGCGATTTCGGTGGCGATTCTGTTCGAAACCAGACTCGTCGCGCCGCTCGACTGCCCGACGAGAACGCCCTCCTCGCGGGCGAGGCGGCGACACTCGTCCTCGGCGTCTTCCAGTCTGACCGTCTCGACGCGGTCGACCAGGTCCAGATCGAGGTTGTCGCTGACGAATCCCGGACCCATGCCCTGGAACTCGTCCTCGCCGGACTCGCCGGTCGAGAGGACGGCGTTCCGTTCCGGCTCGACGGCGATGATATCCATCTCGGGGAACGCTTCGCGGAGTCGGCGCCCGGTTCCCGAAAGCGTGCCACCGGTGCCGACGCCGGCGACGAACGCGTCGATTTCGCGGTCGCCGACCTGTTCTAGAATCTCGGCTCCGGTCGTCTGGTAGTGTGCCTTCGGATTGGCCGGATTCTCGAACTGGCCGAGCTGAACCGCGCCCTGCGCCGCGAGTTCGGTCGCGCNTGTCTGGTAGTGTGCCTTCGGATTGGCCGGATTCTCGAACTGGCCGAGCTGAACCGCGCCCTGCGCCGCGAGTTCGGTCGCGCGTTCGCGGGCGTCTTCCATCTCGCCGTCGACGAGTTCGAGTTCGGCGCCGTAGGCGGCCATGACGCGGCGGCGTTCCTCGGATTTGGAGGCGGGCATGACGATGGTGAGGTCGTAGCCGCGGGCGGCGGCGACGAGCGCGAGACCGATGCCGGTGTTTCCGCTCGTCGGTTCGACGAGCCAGTCGCCGGGTTCGATCGCGCCCTCGCGTTCGGCCGTACGGATCATCTCGCGGGCCGGGCGGTCCTTGGCCGAGCCTCCCGGATTAAAGGATTCGACTTTTGCGGCGACGGTTGCCCCATCCGGTGAGTCGACCTGGACGAGCGGCGAGCCGACGGTGTCCAGGATGCTTCCCTTCATTAGACCAGGGTATGGAGTCGAGACATAAACCCGTGCTGGACACAGGCAGGACGTGCCGGTGGTGACGTTCACGCCCGGTGATAGGGTCGCTATCTCCGGTCCGTAGGGCGTCAGTTCGACGGCAGCGCAGGCGTCACCGTCTCGGACGCGTCGATTCGCTCTTGGGCGTAGGCGTCTGCCGCATCGAGGACCGTGCAGTCGTCGGTTTCGGCGCGGTCGATCATCTCGCCGAGGCGATCGCCGATCGCTTCGGCCTCCGCGTAGGCCTCGTCGTAGGTGCCGCCGAGGTGTTCCTTGCCGACGGTGATCAGCCCGCCCGCGTTGATCACGTAATCGGGCGCGTAGAGGATATCCCGCGCGGCGAGTTCGTCGGCGTGACGCCGCTCCGCGAGGACGTTGTTCGCGGAGCCGGCGACGATGTCGCACTCGAGTTGGTCGATCGTCTCGTCGTTGACGACGCCGCCGATCGCGCAGGGAGCGAAGACATCGCACGGCTGCTCGTAGACCGAATCCGGTGCGACGACATCGACATCGTGGACCGCGGTCAACTCGTCGATAGCGTCCCGGTTCACGTCGGAAATCGTCACGGACGCGCCGTGTTCGAGGAGTTCTTCGGCGAGTAGATAGCCGACCTTGCCAAGCCCCTGGACGACGACGTCGAGGTCGCCCGACGAATCGGTGCCGTAGACGTGTTCGGCGCAGGAACGGATACCGTGGAAGACGCCGTGTGCCGTGACTTCGGAGGGGTTGCCTAGCCCGTCGCTGCCGCCGACGACGTGGTCGGTTTCGCGGGCGACGATGTCCATTTCTTCGGCTCCGGAGTTGATGTCGACCGAGGTGATATACCGCCCGCCGAGACAGTCGACGGCGCGGCCGTAGGCCTCGAGCGCGTCTTCGGTTTTGACCTCGGCCGGGTCGCCGACGATGACTGCTTTCCCGCCGCCAAGCGGCAGATCGGCGGCGGCTGCTTTATAGGTCATCGCCTCTGAAAGACGGAGCACGTCCGTCAGTGCGGCGTCTTCGGACTCGTAGTCGAGAATACGCGTCCCGCCGAGGCTCGGGCCGAGACTGGTGTCGTGAATCGCGATGATGGCCCGCAATCCCGTCTCCGGATCGGAAAAATACGATACCTGCTCGTGGCCCGGCGCGGCGATCGAATCGAATACCATACTGATAACGCTTGTGTTTGGTGTGAAAATACCACCGACTCGGCGCGGGTCGCATCTGTCGCGTGTCAGGTCTGTCCGCCTCCGCAGCCCCAATGCCTGTCGGAAACACGGCCGTTAAGCATCTCGGTTCCCAATCCGTGCGTATGAGTCTCGAAACCATGCAGCCGAATCCCGCGTGGGACGCCGCCTCCTACGAGGACGCGGTCGATACCCTGGAAGCACACGACGACCTGGTATACGCGGTCTGGGGCGGAGACTGGTGTAAGGATTGTCGCCGACTCCTGCCGGACTTCGGGGCTGCCCTCGACGCGGCGGGCGTCCCCGAGGAGCGAATCGACGAGGTCGCCGTCGACGAGGACAAGCAAGGCCCCGGCGTCGACGAGTACGACATCGAGTTCATTCCGACGATCGTCGTCGAAACTGAGGACGGCGACGAAGTGACTCGCTTCGTCGAGGAGGAAGACGTGCCGCCGGCGATCTGGCTGGCCGAGCGGATCGACGACGAGCGATAGGCGATAGCCGATAAAGGTGGCAGACGCGCCGGAAGGTGCTGGCGGGACACGAGCGAGAAACGGCCCCATCCGACGGTGCGAGCGAAACGGAGTCCGCTGGAGTTCTTTGCGTCGCCGCCCTGTGTGAGAGTTCAGGAGCGTATATGTGTCTAGCGAACGAGGGGACAGTATGGAGAGCCGGCTTCAGCGATTCGTGGCGGAGGAGCTCTGGCTCCTGGTCTCGATCGTGACGCTCGCGCTCATCAGTCTCGCGGGGGTCGCCGGATTCGAGTTGTTCTCCGGCGCGATTGCCATCGTCGGCTGGTTTCTGCTGACGCCGATACTGCTGTTCTGGGGCGACGAGATCGCAGCGGCCCTCGGTAGCGAGCGCGAGACGCCAGCGCCGACGCGCGAGCGCGATGCACTCGACGAACTCAAACACCGGTATGCAAGCGGCGAACTCGGCGAGGACGAGTTCGAACATCGACTCAGTCGATTGCTGGAGGCAGACGACGCGTTCGAGCGCGGCAGGGACAGACCGAACGATAGTAGCGAGAGGAAATCGAGAGCGGTCGATATCGGGCGCTCGACCGGACAGGACGCGTCAGTGGATTTCGCCGGAACGGACGGGAACGATGCCAAGGAGCGAGGAGTTGACCGATAGCGACGGGTTCGGGATCGACCATCGAGCCTGGACCCGACGGTACCGACCGCCGACTCGACACGAGTCGACGCTAGAACGGACTTTCGGTCTCCGTCCTGCCGTCCTCGAGCCACTCGAGTGCCTCCTCAACATCGTGCGTCGGCGGCGAGCACGTCCGATCCCGACAGACGTACAGCGTCGGCTCACCGTCTCTGGTTGCTCGTCCGGCCCAAATCGCCGGCTCGTCTGCGAGTTCGAGTTCGTCGAGCCACGCCGCGAGTTCGTCGTCGGTCGCCGGTCGTCGCGCGAACAGGCGATCGGGAAGGTAGCGCGAGGCGAACGGCTCGACGAACGCCTCGGGAAGTTCGTCCGCGGCGATCGTAATTTCGAGTGCGCCGGATTCGAGCCGGTCGGCGGCGAGACAGAGCGTCGCGTGTTCGAGCGAGTTCGTCTCCAGGCGATTGGCGTGGGTTTCGAGCACCGTCGTGGCTATCCGTTCGAACTCGCCGCTTTCACCGGCGAACCCGTCGAGTTGGAGTAGCGTCTCGACCGCGACACCGGCGGCGGAGGGCGTCGACTGGTCGCCCAGTTCCTGTGGGCGGGTGACGAGGGATTCGCCGCTCTCGGGCGTGAAGTACAGCGTCCCCTGCGCTTCGTCCCAGAACTCGGCCTCGATGACGCGCGCGAGTTCGAGTGCGAACGCGAGGTGGTCGACCTCGCCGGTCGCCTCGTAGCAGCCGAGTGCGCCCCGCGCGAGGAAGGCGTAGTCCTCGAGGTAGCCGTCGATGGCGACGTCGTCATCCTTGTACCGCCGGGAGAGGCGCTTCTCGTCGCCGTCCCAGAGTCGCTCGCGGACGAACGCGAGTGCGTCGGTGGCCATCTCGGCGTAGTCGTCCTCGCCGAGGACCAGGGCTGCTTCGGCGCAGGTCGCGATCATCAGACCGTTCCAGCCCGCGAGCACCTTCTCGTCGCGGTTCGGTCGCGGGCGCTGTTCGCGCGCCTGAAACAGGTCCCGGCGGGCAGACTCGAGGCGATCTTCGACCTCGTCCGCCGGCAGGTCGAACCGGTCCGCCAACTCGTCGATCGAGGCGACGCGGTTCGGTTGATTCGTCCCCTCGAAATTGCCCGATTGGGTGATGTCGTATCGGGAGCGGAACAGTTCGGCGTCGGTCTCGTCCGTCACGGCGGCCTCGACTTCGTCGGGCGTCCAGACGTAAAACGCCCCCTCCTCGCGCTCGCCGGTTTCGGGATCTTCGCTCTGGGCGTCGAGCGTGCTGAAAAAGCCTCCCGCGTCGTGAGTCAGTTCGCGCTCGACGAAGTCCAGCGTCTCCGCGACCACCTCGGCGTAGCGCTCGTCGCCGGTCTGCTGGTAGCCGAGCAGGAACGCCCGCGGAATCTCGGCGTTATCGTACAGCATCTTCTCGAAGTGAGGGACCGTCCAGTCCCGATCGACGCAGTAGCGGTGGAAGCCGCCGCCGACGTGGTCGTAGAGCCCGCCCGCCGCCATCGCGTCGAGCGTCTCGACGAGGACCTCGCTGAACTCGTCGCGCCCCGTCCGGTCCGTGGCGCGGGCGAGAACGCGGAGCCGCGAGGGCTGGGGGAACTTCGGCCCGTCGGAACCGAAGCCGCCGAACTCGCGGTCCGCGCTCCGAAGGGAGGCGTTTGCGGCCGCTTCGAGCACGTCGCTCGACGGCGGCTGCGACGCACCGACGGCATCCGGCGTCTCCTCGAGTCGATCCGTTGCGGCTGCCGTCCACTGGTCGGCGCGGTTCTCGATTTCCTCGCGGTCGCTCTCCCACGAGTTCGTCACGTTTTCGAGAACGTCGAGAAAGCCGGGCTGTCCTCGCTTTGCCTCCCTCGGAAAGTAGGTGCCGACGTAGAAGGGCTTGCCCTCGGGGGTGAGCCACGCCGAGAGGGGCCAGCCGCCGCGCCCGGTGACGAGCTGGCAGACGGTCATGTAGATGCTGTCGATATCGGGGCGCTCCTCGCGGTCGACCTTGATCGGAACGAAGTGCTCGTTGAGTTCCGCTGCGACGGCCTCGTCGGCGAAGCTTTCGTCCGCCATGACGTGACACCAGTGACACGCCGAGTAGCCGATCGAGAGGAAGATAGGCACGTCGTGCTCGCGAGCCGTCTCGAGGGCCCGTTCGTCCCAGGGTTGCCAGTTGACGGGGTTGTCCGCGTGCTGGCGCAGATAGGGGCTCTCCTCGTCCTCGAGGCGGTTTCGCTGCGTCGGTTGAGCCATAGATTCGCCTACGGTTGGCAGTCCTAAAAGCCCGCTGTACCGCGAGATGGCGAGTTCGAGAACGGATACCGCCGGTTGAAACCGTGCTGCGAGCGTCGGCTGCGATACTGGCGAGGAGAGAATCGGCACCGGCGGCCGACCGTTTCCCCGCGGGAACACGCCGCGGACAGCGTGGGCAGGTCGGTGGTCGATAGTCGATGACCGATAGCGGTTCGATAGTCACGAACCGCTACGCGACAGCCATCGACTCTCGCTGCGAGCGACTGCGCGTCGGGGCGGTCAAAAAACAGGGTCCGGCGTCGCCTTCAGCGTTAGTTGCCGCCGCCACCGCCACCGCCACCGCCGCCGCCGCCGCCGTCACCGCCGCCGTTGCCGGTCTCGGTTTCGTTAGCAGCGCCGTTGTCGGTCTCGGTTTCGTTAGCAGCGCCGTTGTCGGTCTCGGTTTCATTGCCGTTTCCACCGGTTTCGCCGCCGCCGCCGCTGGACGCACCGAGACTCGCCTCGACCAGGTTCAACTCACCGCTACGGAACGAGCCGTCCTCGCCCATCGTCTCGCTGTCACCGGCGCTGAGGTCGGCATTCTCAGTCAGCAGGTATCCCAGTGATGGGGCAGAGCCGCCCATGTCACTGTTGATGAGATAGAGGTCCCAGTCGTCCGGCGTGTCGAACTCGTCCGTCAGCTCGGCGGATTCGAACACGTCGTCTTTCGTCCCCTGGTCCAGCTGCGAGGCGACTTCGAATTCGACGCCCGGGTGGTAATCGTCTCCAAACACGACGACCATATCGTCGCCTCCGCCATCGTCCTGTGCCGCAGCAGTTCCCGTCGCACCTGCACCGAGGGCGACCGCCGTCGTCGCGAGTGCGCCCTTTTTCATGAACGAACGTCTCGAATCGCCGAATAGTCCATTATCATCGTTTGTCATATCTCTCACCTGAATCCCCGTGTTTGGGGCAGACGGTTCTTGAGCCAATTTTCGCATAAGTGAGCGACATTGTTTCACCGTCTAAGATAGACTGTATTTGAGAAACAGATGGTTTGATGCCCACCTACGGCCGTATTTCGACGGATCTCGGAAGTCAAATGGAGAGCTGTCAACAATGGTTTTTTATCGATCCACCGGGGTGCTCGGCCGGCCGAGTTTGGGTCCGTTAAAACATATCGGATTCCGATAATAATGCCGATCGAACCTGCGCTCGGAGATCGGGCGCCCCGACGCTCGAGTTCGGGGCTGTACCCGGTTCACCCCGTTTCCAACGGAAATACGGATACGACGGAGAATCCATCGTACAGTAAAACAAACGATTTCCCGGGGCTGTACCGTCGAAAATCGATACAAGAAACCGGATCTATTTCGTGACTGTCCACACAGACAAGACATCAGTCGCCGGCCGCCGCGACGGGGACCGACGATCGAATCCCGTCCGGACGCGAGCGACGCAGTACTCGTGGCGCCGATCGGTCGCGACGCCCCCCTCGCCGCGCGACCCGATTTCCACGACCGCCGTTCCAAAACGGAGTATTGTGCCGACGAAAGCGAGGCGTGAAACGGGATACAACTGACGGCGCGAGCGCCTGCGCCGCCGCGTTTTCACCGGCAACCTCTCACTCGCGACGAACGTATTCTACGAAGGTGAACTCGTCGTGTTCGTCGCGGCTCACTGCCCGGAACGACTCGCGATTCCAGTCCGGGAGGCGCGCGTCGCCGTCCGGTTCGGCGTGGACCTCCGTGACGATCACCCGGTCGAGTTCGGGCAGGAACTGTTCGTACACCGTCGCCCCACCGGCGACGAACAGGCGGTCGGTGCCACCGTGGCGCTCGTCTGCAGCGGTTTCGGCCGTCGCGATCGCCGCCTCGATCCCGTGTGCAACGACCGCGTTCGCGGGCGTTTCGAGGTCGCGACTCGTCAGAACGATCGTCGTCCGCCCGGGTAGTGGCTCGCCGAGTGTGTCGACGATGCCCTCGTACGTTACCCGTCCCATGATGACGGGATGGTCCATCGTGACCGCCTTGAAGTGCTGCAGGTCTTCCGGAATGTGCCAGGGCATGTCGCCGTCCTTCCCGATAACGCCGTTGTCGGCGACGGCGACGATGCCGACGAGTTCGCGGTCGGTTTCGACCGCGGGGTCGGCGGTCATTCGGCGACTGCGAACTCGAGTCCGTCGTGGGACTCGTAGTCTCGAAGGGTGATGTTGTCGGCGGAAAGGTCGTCGATCGACGCGGCGTCGAGTTCGAGCGTCGGCCGGTCGAGTGGCTCGCGCGACAGTTGTTCGAGCAGTCCCGGGACGTGGTCCAGTCGCTCGTCGCCCTCGTCCTCGGCGGGGGCTTCGGACGCGAGCCACTCGCGGATTTCGCGGTACTCCGCGCGCTCTTCGGCGTCGGCGAGTCGGGACTGGAGGGCGTCGAGATTGTCGGCGTACCACTCGCCGCGCGCGCCGCGGCCGCAGTAGACGTGGGCGTCGACGACGGTGTGGGCGAAGGTGCCGGGTTCGAAACCGGTCTGCTGGGCGACGACCGTCGTCAGGAGCGCGTAGGCTGCAATGTTGAACGGAATCCCGAGCGCGATGTCGCCCGAGCGCTGGGTGAGGTGGCAGTTCAGTCGGTCGCCCTGGACGTTGAAGACGAACGAGTAGTGACACGGCGGCAGCGTCGAGACGGCCGCGTTCGCGGGGTGCCAGGCGTTGACCACGAGCCGGCGCGAGTTCGGCGAATCGGAGAGCGTATCGATGACGTACTGCAGTTGATCGAAGGTGCGGCGACCGTCGTCCTCCGCGGTGACCCAGCGGTGGCTCTCGTCGGGCCAGGACTCGCCGGGGAGCCGTGCGGGGTCGTCCGGAACCGGGTAGCGACGCCAGAACCGACCGTAGGCGGTGTCGAGTTTGCCCTCGTCGTCGGCCCACGCGTCCCAGATTTTGGTCTCCTCGCGGAGGTTCTCGATGTGCTCCTCGCCGGAGAGGTACCAGCAGACCTCGTGGAGCATCGAGTTCCAGCGGTAGCCGTCCATCTGCTTGGTCGTCAGGAGGGGATAACCCTCCCGAAGGTCGACCTCGTAGTGCTCGCTGAACGAGGAAATCGTGTCGACGCCGGTGCGATTGGGTTTGTGCGCCCCCTCGCTGAGTGCCGCGTCGACGAGGTCGAGGTACTGTTGCATTGTCGCGGTATTCGCGGCGGTGACGTAAAATGGGTTCGCGTTTGCGTCGGCCCGTTCACTTTCACCCCGGTGTCCAAACCGTCTTTATCCCCGCGCGCCTGCCACCGACTACGACTATGTCTGGTCGCGCCGGCACTCGAGTTCTCGCACTCCCGCCCAAAACGGTGCTCGAGCGGCCGGTTTCGACCCTCCGAGATATCGACGCGACGCTCGCGCCGGCTGCGGTCTGGGTGCTCGGCCGTTCCCGCGAGCCGACAGCCGCCGCCCGCATTCGCCACGCGATCGACGCGCCCGTGATCCACCCGCCGCTCGAAACGGGCGGTGATGCGCTTTCGAGACGACCGATCGGCGACGACGGACTCGCGTTCGCGGTCGCCCGGCGTGCGAGCGCGCTCCGCGCTGGCGACGGGATTTACAGCGCTTCAGACCGGAACGAGGACGAGAGCGAGGTCGACGCCCTCATCTGCGACGACATCGCGACGACGACCCGTCCCACCGCGCTCGAGACGTCCCTCGATCACGCGGCCGAACTCGCGGCGGCGCTGCCCACCGGACGGACGACGACCGTACTGACCGGCGGACTACCGGCCGGCTACGACGAACGCTGGCACGTCGCCGCCGAAACGGGCACGGTTCGAACCGTCGAACACGACCCGCCGCGTTCGCCCGACTCCGTGGCCGGCGACTGCGTCGCCGTTCGCGTCCGGGGTGCCGGTCCCGTCGACGGCTACGGCGGCCCGAACGCAGTCGTTGAACTCGAGTTCGCGGCCGACGGCCTCGTATCGAGCACCGCGCACGCGGCGAACGACTTCGGAGTGGAAGCCATCAGCGGAATCGGCCCGAAAACGGCCGACCGACTCGCGGAGGTCGGCGTGACGACCCAATCGGAGTTGCTCGAAACGCCGGTCGCCGCTCTCGCGGACGTCGAGGGCATCGGACCCAAGAGCGCGCGCAGGATGCACCGGCACGCGACGGTACTCGAAACGGGCGAGCCTCGGCGAGTCGGCGACGCGTCGTTGCCCGGCGAGCACTGGTCGACGCCGCCGCTTTGTATCGACATCGAAACCGACGGGCTCTCGCCGACGATCATCTGGCAGATCGGGGTCTACGACCCGTCCACGGATACCCACCGAGCGTTCGTCGAACGCGACGACCCGGCCGACCGGGCGTCGGTTCTCCAGGCGTTCTGCGACTGGCTGCTCGGCGTTCATCCGAACAGGGCGCTGCTCACCTGGAACGGCTGGCGGTTCGACTACCGCCACCTCGGAGCGTTCGTCGCCCGTCACTGCCCCGCCTACGCCGCGGAATGGGAGTCGATCCCCAAGTTCGACCTCTATCTCTGGGCCGACGGCGACGACAACGCGCTCCTCCCCGGCCGGACGAACGAACTCGACGTCGTCGCCGCCGAACTCGGCTACGACGGTGCGGCGACGGGGCTCGACGGCGCGCGGACTGCAGCAGCATATCAGCGGTTTATGCGAACGGGCGACGGATCCGAACTCGAGTGGGACCGCCACGAGGCCTACTGCGAGGACGATTGCCGTGCGCTGTGGCACGTCTACGAACGGCTTCGGGACGCGCCGCAGGTCTCGGCAGGCTCGTCCGCGAGCGGGGCCGCCTCGAGTTCACCGACCGCGGAGCAGGCGAGCGGCGAGCAGACCGGATTGGGTGACTTCTGAGAATGGGGATCGATACCGACAGCGACACCGATGTAGAGGGGGGTAGAGACGGAGGCGGAGACGGAGACGGTAATAGAAACACCGACGACGCCGGTACCGACCGAAGCAACGGCCGAACCATCGGCCAACATGACGTTCCGATCACCGGCGACGAACTGCTCGAGACGTTTCCCCGCGTTCGCTCCCGCGAGTCGGACGACGTTTCCGTCCTCGAACTCCCGGGTCGGGACGCATCGACGGTTCCTAACGCCGAGGTGCTCCGCCCCGAACTCGCCGGCCCGCTCGACGACGACCTCTACGCCCACCAGGCCGCGGCGCTTTCCGCGCTCTCTCGCGACGAGAACGTCTGCGTCGCGACGAGCACCGCCTCCGGAAAGACGCGGATCTACGCGCTCCAGATCGCCCGCCACTACCTGAACGCACGCGCCCGCAGCGGCGACGCGGATGCGACCGCCTACGTCTGCTATCCGACGAAAGCGCTCTCGCGCGACCAGGAACGCGAACTGAACGACTTCTACGATACCCTCGGACTCGACATCTCCGTGCGCGTCTACGACGGCGACACCGAACGCGGCGACACCCGCCGCCAGATCCGCGAGACGGCCGACGTGATCATCACCAATTTCGCCGGCGTGAACGCCTACCTGCACGACCACGACCGCTGGGCCCGCTTTCTCTCCGCGTGTGAACTCGTCGTGATCGACGAGTCCCACACCTACACCGGCGTCCACGGCATGCACGTCGCCTGGATCGTCCGCCGGTTGAAGCGCGTCCTCGAGTACTACGACGCCGACCCGCAGTTCGTCCTCACGAGCGCGACGATCGGCAATCCCGGCGCGCACTCGAGTTCACTCGTCGGCGAGCCGGTGACCGTGATCGACGAGGACGGCTCGCCGACGGGGCCGCGCGAGCTGGTGCTCTGGAATCCGCCGCCGCAGGCGCGCGAGGAGAGTGCCGATGAGCGCGCCAGCGGCAGTTCGGGTGACGAGACTCCTGACGATGGCGGCGAAGACGCCATCACCGACCGCGTTCCCGCAACCGTCGAGGCTCCGAAACTCCTCTCGCATCTGACCTACCACGACGCCCAGACGCTCCTGTTTACCCCGTCGCGAAAGCTCGCCGAACTCTCGGT
The DNA here is from genome assembly GCF_000337555.1 of Natrialba asiatica DSM 12278. Lineage (GTDB taxonomy): Archaea > Halobacteriota > Halobacteria > Halobacteriales > Natrialbaceae > Natrialba > Natrialba asiatica. Next base: position 359,303 of record NZ_AOIO01000030.1, read on the forward strand.
CAAGCGCGCGTCGAAACACCGCCGCGACCGGAGCCGGTACTACACGAATCCCGACCGCGGAAGCGCCATCGAGCCCTACCATGCCGGCCACTCACGGCGAAACCGCCACGGAACCGAACACCGGCTCAAAACCGGTCTGCTCGACGGGGTGGCCTCGACGAACGCGCTCGAACTGGGGATCAACGTCGGCGAGATGGACGCCACCGTCCAGCTGGGCTATCCCGGCCAGCGCCAGTCGTTCTGGCAACAGCTCGGCCGCGCCGGCCGCGGAACGAAACGCGCCCTCTCCGTGCTCGTCGCCGGTCACCGAACGTTAGACCAGTACGTCGTCTCGAATCCCGACTACCTGCTCGAAACCGACGTGGAGGACGCCGTCGTCGACACCCGGAACGACGCCGTCTTCGCCCGGCACCTTCTGTGTGCGGCGGACGAACTCGCGCTCGACGAGTCAGACGGCGGTGCCGCGGGATTCGCCGATCGCGACCGGCTCGAGCGCGCCGTCGAGATGTGGCGACGCGCGGGGCGACTCGCCGGCCACCTCGAAACCGGCGTCTCGTACACCGGCCCGCCCAGACCGCAGGGGTCGGTCTCGCTGTACGCCACGACCGGCGAGGAGTACGCCGTCGAACTCGCCGAAGATGCCGACGAGCGCCACGATCCCGAAATGGAACCGCTCGCCGAGGAGCGCGTCCTGCGAGACTTCCACGAGGGCGCGGTCAGACTGCACGAAGGCAGGCAGTACGAGGTCTGTGCGGTCGACCACACGACGCCGCGCCCGTCGGTGACGCTCCGGCCGACCGACGTGAACTACTACACGCGGACGCGCACTGACGTGACGGTCCTCGACGCCGTCTCCGAGGAGTCCCGCGAAATCGGCCCGTTCACCCTGCACTTCGGCCGCGGTCGGGTGCTAGTCTACCACGGCACCTACGACAAGGTCGCGATCCACGGCGGACAGAAAACGGAACAAATGCTCCCGACCGAGAACCCGCCGCTCTCGATGGAGACGCAACTCTGCTGGCTCGAGGTCCCCGAGCGCGTCGAAACGGCGCTGGTCGAGAAGTATCGCGACGTTTCGATCCCGGAGCTGGACGGCGACCTCGCGGAAACCGCCCACCTCGGCTACGCCGGCGGCCTCCACGCCGCCGAGCACGCCACGATCGGCGTCGCGCCGCTCGAGTTGATGGTCGACAAGCGCGACCTCGGGGGACTCGCGACCCTCTCGATCGATTCGCACCTCGCCACCGCGACGGAGGACGGCGATACCGACGCCCGAGAGAACGCCAACGCCACCCCGCAGAACATCGCCGCCGCCGAAGCGACCGTCAGGGAGATCGCAAGTGAACTCGAGCACGAACCCGCGAGCGGCTGGTTCATCTACGACGGAATCGACGGCGGCCTCGGCTTCTCGCGGGCGATCTACGACGACTTCGAGGCCGTCGCAGCGCGGGCGCGCGACCTCATCGCCGACTGCGACTGCGGGCGCATCGACGGCTGTCCCGCCTGCGTGATGGACGATCAATGTGGTAACAACAATCGACCGCTACACCGCGACGCGGCCGTCGACGTGCTGGACCAGTTACTCGGGAACGCCGGTGAGGAAGCGCTCGAGGCGCACCTGCCCGACGAGGAGTACGGCGGCGATCGGCGGCCGCCGCTGTTCTACGCCTGACGGGTTCGGTCGGCCGCGTTACGACACCGCTGTGGACCGCCGATCCCGCGCCCGAGTGGGTCGCGTGGTCGGCCGATGAGCCGGGCGGCTCGACGCTCGAGCACTTCGAGGAGAAACTGATCCACCTGCGCGAGAACAGCCCGAAATAGCCACTGCGGCCCCCGCTCCAAGACTGGCTATCGCGGCTCGCCTAGAGAGCGCGGCGGAGGGACGGTAGTCAAGATCGCGTTGTGGGACCATGAGGCGACGTTCCGCCGATCACGTGATGATATTCTCGATCGACTATAAGTCACGCCTCGCCGCTCGTAGTGACCACAACTGTGCATACTTTCGTTCGCGGAAAGAGCAACGCTTACAGGTTCGTGCGTTCCGATACCGACCATGACAGAGACCGTACTCCTGATCGGCGGCGGCGGTCGCGAACACGCCATCGCCCGCGCGCTCGCGGACAGTGAGGGCGACCTCTACGCCTGCGCCGGCAACCGCAACCCCGGTATCGCCGCAATCGCAACCGAGTTCAAGACGCTCGAGACGACGAACCCCAAAGCCGTCGTCGAGTTCGCCGAGTCGGTCGACGCGACGCTCGCCGTCATCGGCCCCGAAGCACCGCTGCAGGCCGGCGTCGCGGACGAACTCGAGGCCGCTGGTGTCTACGCCTTCGGCCCAAAGGAAGAAGACGCCCGCATCGAGACGGACAAGGCGTTCCAGCGGCGGTTCATGCAGGAACACGACATCCCGGGCTGTCCGGACTTCGAGACGTTCGACGATATGGAGGCCGCCTGCGACTTTATCGACGAGTACGACGGCGACCTCGCGATCAAGCCCGCGGGCCTTACGGGCGGCAAGGGCGTGAAGGTCATCGGCGATCAGGTAACGGCGGCGGAAGGCGAGGAGTACATCCGCGAGTCGGATTACGACCGACTCGTCCTCGAAGAACGGCTGATCGGCGAAGAGTTCACGATTCAGGCGTTCGTCGCCAACGGCGCGTTCAGAACCGCCCCGGCGGTTCAGGACCACAAGCGCGCCTACGAGGGTGACGAGGGGCCCAATACGGGCGGCATGGGAAGCTACTCCGACGCGACGGCCGCGCTGCCCTTTATGACCGAGGGGGACTACGACGCGGCCGTTTCGATCATCGAGGCGACCGTCGACGCGCTCGGGGACTACCGCGGAATCCTCTACGGGCAGTTCATGCTGACCGCGGAGGGACCAAGAGTCATCGAGTTCAACGCCCGCTTTGGCGACCCCGAGGCGATGAACACGCTGCCGGTGCTCGAGACTGACTTCCTCGACGTGCTGACGGCTGCACGAGACGGCGAGTCGCTTCCTGAACTCGAGTTCGCCGACCAGGCGACGGTCTGCAAGTACGCCGTTCCCGCGGGGTATCCGACGGATCCCGAGGCGGGGGCGAAGGTGCAAATCGATGCGGAGAGCGCCGACGATGCACTGCTCTACTACGCCAGCGTGGACGACCGCGACGACGGCATCTACACGACCACCTCGCGCTCGTTCGCGCTCGTGGGCGTCGCCGACTCGATCTCTGACGCCGAAGAACTCGCGGAAGACGCCCTCGCCGTCGCCGGCGAGGAGGGACTTCATATCCGCCACGACATCGGCACCGCCGAACTCGTCCAGCAGCGGATCGATCACGTCGACGAACTTCGCGGCGAGTAAGCGTCACGACCGATTACTGATCGGTATCCGACTCTGACCCTTCGTCGTCGCTGAACTCGATCGGCTGGGAGTCGCTTTCGTCCCCTGCAAACGCCTCGTTGATGCCCTCCGGGTTGATCGCGTCGCCGAGCGTCGTCGGATCGGCGACCGCACCGACGCCCTCGTTTTCGACCGCGGTCTGGATGGTCTCGACGTCGACGGCGCTCGGCACGCGCTCCGAACCGGCGGCCCTGTCGAGTGCACGACGCAGGAGGACGTAGCCGGCGAGTGTGAGCGCACCGAACGCGAGCGCTCCCGGGACGCCGTAGCGCCGGTAGCCGATCGTCATCGCTTTCTTCCCGACGGTGAGTAGCCCGATCATAGCCATGGTAACTGTTGTAGCCTCGGCAGGTGGATGAACCTGCGCCCTTCGTGTGGAGGCCGGGCGGCGCAGAACGAACGCGGGCCCGGTCAGAGGACGACGACGACCGTCGCCGCCGCCCCGCCGACCAGCAGCAAGCCGCTGTACAGGGCGACCTGATTGCGAAAGTTCGTATTCGGCGAGGTGGCTGCCAGCATCGCCTTGACGACAATACTCGACACCGTCGCGAGTAGGATGGCGATCGTCGCCTCCGGCGCACCGAGCTGGCCGCCGCGATAGAGGACGACCGCGGACGTAGTCGCGCCGGCACTCGACACGAACCCGCTCGCGACGGCGGTCGCGTAGAACCCGAGCGTCCCGAACCAGGTCTCCGCGAGCGACCCGAACACGAGCACGACGAGGAAGACGGCCCCGAACGCGAGCGCGTTCTTCAGCGAGAACGGACTTTCGAGATCCATCGTACTCGACTCGCGCCAGTCCGCGGTGAGCGCCGCGATGACGAACGCGACGAGAATAACGGCCCCGAGCGGTACGATCGCTTCGACGAGCACGTCCGTCTCCGTTCCCATCGTAAAGCCGACTGCAATCGCCAGGTTTCGGGTCGCCATCGCGGCGTTTGCGAGCAAGATTGCGGCGACGGCGTACGACGCCGCATCGGGACGCTGTCTGACGTGATCGAGCATCGTCCCGACGACCGCCGTCGAGGACGCGAGCCCCCCGAAGAAGCCGGTCACGGCGATGCCGCGCCCGCCGTAGGTCGAGACGATCGCGTAGTTGACGATCCCGATTCCGGCAACGGCCACGACCATGAGCCAGATGACCTGCGGTTCGAGCGGAATCGTCAACCCGCCGAGTTCGAGTTCCGTCTCCGCCGGCAAGAGCGGGTAGATGACGAACGCCAGGATCGCAAACTCCGTCGTCGAACGCATCTCCTCTCTGGTGAGTCCCCAGGCGAACTCGTGGAGTTCACGCTTTAAGACGAGCAACAGCGACGAGAGGACGGCCACGGTGACGCCCTCGATGATGAACCCCGCGGCTACGAGCGAGCCGACGCCGTAGGCGACGAGCATCGAGACAGATGTCGTCAGCGAAAGCCCGGCATCCTCCTCGCCGAGTAGTCCCTGTACCGCGAGCAACACGCCCTGAACGATCACGAGCAGGCCGCCGAGGAACAACAGACTCTCGCCGATCGCCGTTTCGAGAACGAGGATCGTAAAGACGGAGGCGAGCAGACTAACGAGGGAGAACGTGCGAATCCCAGCCGACTTCTGTGACCACTCCCGTTCGAGTCCGAGAAACATTCCGAGCGCACCCGCGAGCGCGATGCGAAGGACTGTCTCGTCGAGTGGTGCATCGGCGAGTTGCAAGACGACCTCGTTCACTTCCTGCTGTTCTTCGCGGTCCTACATAAGCCCCCTGTCGGACTCGACAGCGATTCAGACCCACTAACGGACCGACTCGAGACCTATAGATCGACGTACTGTGCTTCCCACTCCCGTCGAGCTTCGAGTTCGCGTCTGCCGCGCCGGGTGAGCGTATAGAAGTTCGTCCGCCGGTCACGGTGGCCCTTCTCGACGAGTCCCTTGTCGACCAGCGTGTCGAGATTGGGGTAGAGACGACCGTGATGGATCTCCTTCTCGTAGTACTGCTCGAGTTCCTCCTTGATCGCCAGTCCGTGGGGCTCTTCCTCGCCAGCAATGACGTACAGCAGATCACGCTGGAATCCTGTCAGGTCGTACATTGGGAAAGTACCACCTGCACTTACTGTCGAATTTTAATAAGGCTATCGGGTTGTTTCGATAGAAATAGGCATATTACCTGGATAGCAGGTTGTTTCGCCGAATTTCGAATACTAACACCCATGACGCATTTTAGATGGAAACACACATAATGAGCGATTCATGTTTAGTGTCCGTCTCGTTTCAGCACGTATCTTACCGGCCGAACGAGTTCGCTCATCGGACTGAGACTGGCGAAACGGATAGTACAGCCGCTCACGAGTATAGTAAACAGGAAAGCAAATCGCGTGGCGGGAAAAACGCCACGCGATCGCTTGCCGCCCTGAATTGGTCCCCGCTGACGCTTCGGCCCTCCAAGCGAAGCGTCACCTGAAAGATTCCGCTGGTCCTACTTAAACCTACCGACATAGTATCGATTTATGATGTATTCACGCCGGAAATCACATATGCTCTTCCTCTAACACCCACCCGATGGCTCGTTTGTAGTAGGTGAACATCTGCTCGACGCCGTCGTGATTCATCTCCTCGCTTTCGAGGTGTTCAGTCAGGAACTCGTACTGCTCGCGGATTTCGTCTTCGTCGCGCATAGTCCCGTATTCTCCCGAGAGACACAAAAGACCGCCGGGAGTCGTGTCCCGCGTTGCCAATAGTTCATTGTCCGGCGACTGTCGATCGATCACCGTTGTTTCACGCGGTAGTCGAGCGTTTTTCGCCCCTGATACGGACTGCTTTCAATCAGTTCCGGCGCACCCGCAGGACGGTTCGCGAGTGCGCCGAGAACTCGTCACGGCAGACCGTATGACTCGACGGCAGCAATGGCTGCTCACCGGCCAATCAGTTGTTACGAGAAGCGTTCACGACCGGGGGAGTCCGTGAGGACTTTTTGTCCGCTCACCGTACGACATCGCATGAAAATACGGGGCGAGCGCGAGTGTACCGAGTGTGGAACTCGGTGGTCGTACTACGAAACCGGAAGCATCGACTGTCCCGCCTGCGGCAGCCTCCACAGCGTCGGCATCGACGATCGAACCGAACACACCGACCGACCGGTCTCGTTCGATCTCACGTCGATCCGGAACGCGATCGATGACGTCCCGACCGACGAACTCGCCGACCGCGTCCGCGATCACTGCCACGAGTTCGTCCGCCAGCGCGGCTTCGTCAGCGGTGGCGAGCTCCGCGATCTCACCGACACCTACCTCGCTGCCGCCGAACTGCACCACGTCGCCGATATCATCGCCCGTGAATCGTCGTTCGCCCTCGACGAGCGCGAGGAACTGTACTTTCTCTCCCTGCTGCGCGACGCCGATACGGGGACGCGCCCGCCCGCCGACGAGGTTCCGCCGCCGCTTCGAGCGGCGCGCGGCCTCGCATACGCGAACGCGATCAGCGCGTACCGCCGCGACCTCCGAACCTGGCTCGACGAGCGCGACCCCGATCTGACGAGCCCCGAACGCGCCGCCCTCGAAACGCTCGGCGAGCACGTCACCCGCGTGCGAATGCTCGACGGCGATATCGATCCACCGGTCGCCGACCGCCTCGTCGAGGTAACGCGCGACCTCGCGGACGGCCTGCGTGGAACCGGCAACGATGACGCTATCTCGCGCGCCCGAAAACAGTTAGCTGAACTCGAATAACGACAGTTTGACTCGTTTAATACTGTCTGGGTAACGCTCGCATTTCCCAACCGTGGGAGGTGGCAACATATAGTATTCGGTCGTTCCAAATCTTACCACATTTATACGCGCAATCGGTTACCGTTGAAGCAGGCGTAGTGGACGTCTCCCATGGACAGACCTGTCGGACGAACGCTCCGATGAGCTTCCTTTCGGTTTCACAGCCTGATTGGGGCATACGGCCGACAGATGCCGCCCATCCAAGGCGTCTGCTGTATGTGACAATGTCACAGGAATCATCGGAAGAACAAACGGAATCGAGCGGCAGTCGAACAGCAACTGAACCGAGTTCAGCAGGCGGAGGCCCAAGCCCGTACATCCCGGCGGGGCAAAGTATTGCTGAGCTCACGATCAAGGCGGTCGTGATCGGTCTCGCGCTCAACGTGGTGATGCTAACCGCGAACATGTACCTCGGGATGCGCTCGGGGATGACGATCAGCGCCTCCATTCCGGCCGCAGTCATCAGCATGGGGATCTTCTATGGCCTTCGTCGGGCCGGTATCGGCGGAACGATCCTCGAGAACAATATCGTCCAAACGATGACCTCCGCTGGCGAGGCGCTGGCAGCCGGTGTGATCTTTACGATCGCCGGCGTCACGTTCCTCGATCAGCCGATCGACATCGTCGGAACCGCAGCGGTCGCGATTCTGGGCGGACTGCTCGGGATTCTGTTTATGATCCCGATGCGCCGGTATCTCATCGTCGATAAACACGAGGAGCTTCCCTACCCCGAGGGAACTGCGTGTGCAGACGTTCTCGAGGCCGGAAACGAGGGCGACGACGGCGTGAAACTCATCTCGTTTGGCTTCATCGTGAGTTTCATCTACATGTGGTTGGCCAACGGGATGGCCGCCTTTCGGACGACGCTCCAGACGGCGTTTTCGGCGGGTCAAACCCGCGGGTTCGCCATCGGGGGCGACTTCACGCCCGCGCTCATCGGCGTGGGGTACATTATCGGTCCGAAGATCGCCGGCTACGTCTTCGGCGGCGGGCTCATCGCCTGGATGATGCTGATTCCGCTGCTCATCACGGGCGGGTTCGTTCCCGAATCGGCCGCTGACGCGGCACTTATCGCCCAGGCCGACGCGGTCTGGGACGAATACATCCGCTACGTGGGGGCCGGGGCGATGATCGTCGGTGGATTCTACGCCATCGTCTCGATGCGCGGCACGATCGTCGACGCGCTCGGAACCGCGTTCGAGGAACTCCGCGGCTCCGCAGCGTCCGCGGCCGACTCTCAAAAGCGCACGCAGCGGGACCTCCCGATGAAGCTCGTCGTCGGCGGTGCCGTGCTGATCGCGTTCGCGCTGGTCGCCATCCCGCAGGTGCAAGTCGGGATTCTCGGCGGCTTCATCGCGGTCATCGCCGCGTTCCTCTTCGTCGCCGTGTCAGCCTACCTCGTCGGGGTCGTCGGCAGCTCGTCGAACCCCGTCTCCGGGATGGCCGTGGCGACGATCCTGATCGCCGCGCTGGCCCTGAAATCGACCGGCGTGAACGACCCCGTCGTCGTGCTGATGACGGCGTCGGTCGTCGCCATCGCCGCAGCCGTCGCCGGCGACACGTCTCAGGACTTAAAGACCGGCTACCTCCTCGGTGCGACGCCGCGCAAACAGCAGATCGCACAGGTGATCGGCATCGCCCTCTCCGCGCTGTTCGCCGGCTGGATTCTGTACTTCTTCAACGAAGCCTACGGAATCGGCAGCGACACCATTCCCGCTCCCCAGGCCGGGATGATGGCGCTCATCTCCGAGGGCGTCCTCACGGGCACCGCCCAGTGGGGGATGATCCTCATCGGTGCCGTCTTCGCGTGCGTCCTGATCCTCATGGACGTTCCCGTCCTGCCGTTCGCGGTCGGCATCTACCTGCCGATCACGCTCGCGACGCCGATCTTCCTCGGCGGCCTGCTCCGCGCGGGAATCGATAAGTACGTCGCGCGAAAGGACGACGAGGACGGCACGCTCGCGGCACAGGCGACCTCTCGCGGTCGGATCGTCGCGGCCGGGCTGATCACCGGCGAGGCGATTATGGGGATCGTCATCGGCGCGCTGTACATCACCGGCACCGGTGCCGCAAGCGGCGCACCGTTCGCGCTGGGTCTCGCCGGTGACACGCAGACGATCCTCGGCGGCGTCGCAATCGTCGCCCTGATCGGTCTCTTTACGGCCAGCGTGCTCCGGAACACCGGTAACGTCGCCGACGCGTAAACAGAGCCAAAACCAGAATCAAAACCAAAATTAGAACTATGAGCTCACACGGGCCGACGGCAACACCGGTTCGAGCCGCCGACGACTGGGAAGCGACGACCGTCGACGGCGAGTCTCGGGTCACGATCACCTGGACGAAATCGCCGCGAAACCGGCTCGATCGGTTCCTGTTCGACCTCTTCGGGACGAGCCGGGAACGCGACCTCACGCTCGACCCCGTCGGCGCGACCGTCTGGAAACACTGCGACGGCGAGCACACCGTCGCCGAACTCGCGGCTATCGTCGCGGACGCGCACGAGGCCGAGCGCGTCGAACCGGTCGACGAGACGCTCGCACACTTCCTCATGCAACTCGAGGAACGCAACCTGATCCGGTTCGACGACGAGCGGACCGGATGAACCACCGCGTTCACTCGCCGGAGACAGCCGGGTGGACGGCAAAACGGAACTGACGACTGACAATTGACGACTGACGGTCGGACGGCGTCGCTCGAGCTGAACTCGGGTCGGCTCAGGGCAGGTCGACGACGACGTCTTCCTGTAGACTTGCGGCTTTGACGGTATTGTACAGTAACATTGCGCGCGTCATCGGTCCGACGCCGCCCGGAACGGGCGTGATTGCGCTCGCTTGCTCCTTCGCGCTCTCGAACTCGACGTCGCCGACGAGTTCGTATCCCTTCTCGGTGTCGGCATCGACGCGATTGACGCCGACGTCGATCACGACTGCGCCCTCGCCGATCATCGAGCCGTCGATCAGTTCGGGGACGCCGACGGCGGCGACGACGACGTCGGCAGAGCGGGTCTTCGCGCCGAGATCGTCGGTGCGGGAGTGACAGACCGTCACCGTGGCGTTGCCGTCCTCGGCCTTCTGGAGCAGGAGGTTCGCGAGGGGCTTGCCGACGATGTCCGAGCGGCCGACGATCGTGACGTCTTTTCCTTCGGTGTCGACACCGGCAGTCTCGAGCAACTTCTGAACGCCGTGGGGCGTGCAGGGCCGAAAGCGGGCGTCGCCGGCGACGAGGCGACCGACGTTCTCGGGATGGAAGCCGTCGACGTCCTTGATCGGGTCGACGCGGCGGATGACCTCGCGGTAGTCGACGTGGTCCGGAACGGGAGCCTGAACGATGTAGCCGTGAACGTCCGGGTCGTCGTTGAGGTCGACGATGGCGTCGTACAGTTCCGCGGGCGAGGCGTCCCCGTCGACGTCGACGTGGTGGCTCTCGATGCCGACCTCCTCGCAGTCGCGCTGTTTCATGTTCACGTAGGTCTGGCTGGCGGGGTCGTCGCCCATCAACACCGTCGCCAGTCCCGGCCGCGCGCCCGCGTCGGCGAGCGTCTCGATAGCGGCCGTTAGATCGTCACGAATCTGGCTCGCGACGGCGTTGCCGTCGATGATCTCCGTCATAGTGCAACCGGCGGTCGCGACACTAATCAATGCTCGGGTTCGTGCCTACCACGGCGTGTAGAACGACCCAAAATATGCACTCTTGTGGATACCACTTCGGCAGAATCGAGTACGGGTGAGCAGCAGCACGCAAGCCATGATCGCTCGCCCACATCTGTTTTGATGCTCCGCGGAATACGGTTCCCTATGGAGTACACCACGCTCGGTAACACCGGGACGACCGTTTCGAAACTCTGCTTCGGCACCTGGCGGTTCGGTATGACACACGACGATACCGTCGAAACCACCCGCGACGAGGCCCACGACCTACTCGATGCCGCCTGGGATCACGGCATCAACTTCATCGACACCGCAAACGTCTACGGCGATCCCAACGGCACCAGCGAAGAGTGGATCGGCGAGTGGCTCGACGACCGCGACCACGCCCGCGAGGACCTCGTCATCGCCTCGAAGGTCTACTTCCCCTTCGACGGCTGGGGCGAGCCCGGCCCGAACGACTCCGGACTCGGCCGCAAGCACATCCGCGCCCAAATCGAGGGCACCCTCGACCGACTCGGCACCGACTACCTCGACCTCTACTACATCCACCGCTGGGACGAAAACACCCCCATCCGAGAAACTCTCTCCGTCCTCACCGAACTCGTCCGCGAAGGCAAAGTCCACTACCTCGGTGCCTCCACGATGGCCGCCTGGAAACTCACCAAGGCGCTGTGGACCAGCGACGTCGAGGGACTCGAACGCTTCGACGTGACCCAGCCGATGGTCAACGCCGCGGCCTACGACGCCGTCGGCGACTACCTCGATGTCTGTGCCGATCAAGACCTCGCAGTCTGTCCGTACTCCCCGCTCGGCGGCGGCTTCCTGACCGGCAAGTACGAGCGCACCGACGACGGCGGCGTCGAGGCCCCCGACGGCTCTCGAGGCAGTCTCTCCGAAATGTTCGAAGACCGCTATGCGACCGACCAGGCCTGGGACGTACTGGAGGCCGTCGAATCAGTCGCCGGCGACGTCGACGCCACGCCAGCCCAAGTCTCGCTGCGCTGGCTGATCGAACAGGATCGCTTTACGTGCGTGCCGATCGTCGGCGCGCGCACCCCCGAACAGCTCGAGGAGAACGTCGCCGCAGTTGAACTCGATCTGACGGACGACCAGTTCGAACGAATCGATGAGGCACGGCAGGGCGACGCCTAATCACCGAGCCGGACGATTCAAAAGATCGGCGACGTGAGCACGAGCGCGTCTACGAGAATCGCGACGAGGACGGCACCGAGGAAGGCGTTCGACGCGTGAAACGCGTGAAACGCTGCGGCCTCGGTCTGCTTGAAGTGGAGACGAACCGCCGCCCAGAGGAAGAGTCCGCCGAAGACGACGACCGTTCCCGCATACAGTGCGCCGAGATTCGAAATCCAGGCTAGCGCGACCGTCCCGACGAGCGTCGCCGCGAGGTAGTAGAGGATGTGTTTTCGCGTCGCCGTCTCACCGCGAACGACGGGCATCATCGGGAAGCCGCCCCGGGCGTAATCGTCCTTGTAAGCCAGCGCGAGGTTGTAGAAGTGCGCCGGCGTCCAGAGGAAGATCACGCCCGCGAGAGCGAGCCCTCCGAGGCCGATCTCGTTCGTGACCGCAGCCCAGCCGATCATCGCCGGCAACGCGCCAGCGAACCCGCCGATGACCGTGTTCTGAACGGTGTTGGGTTTGAGAACCAGCGTGTAGATGACGCTGTAAAACAGAATTGCAGCGAGGCCGAGTGCGGCCGCCAGCACATTGATCGTCAGGAACACGGCGAGCGAAGCCGCCGTCAGACCGATGCCGAAGAAAAACGCGTTTCGGACCGGGATCAGTTCGGTCGCAAGCGGCCGGTCCGCCGTCCGGGACATCCGTTTGTCCACGTCGCGCTCCAGGATGTGGTTGAAGGTACCCGACGCTCCGATCGCGAGGACCCCCCCGCTGAGCGTCGCGAGGATCGTCGGCACTTCCAGATTGCGGCCGGCGGCGAGGGCCATCCCCGCGGCGGCGACGAGACAGAGCAGCCACATCAGCCGCGGCTTCATCATCTTGAAGTAGGCAAACGCGGTGAGGCGGGCGCGAGCGAGGCGACCGGTTGGCAGGTCGAGGCCGGTCGCGTTAGCATCGGTCCCGGCGGCGTTCTCGGCTGCGATCGGTTCCGGTTCAGTATTCGCACTCCCGAGTAGTCCGGTTTCACGGTCGCGTCCATCGTCGTGTTCGGATCCCGTCGTTCGTTCGAGGTTCCAGGCCAGCGCGAGCACGATCGCTCCGAAGAGGACGACGCCGAGTCCGAGGTGCAATCCCGGCACGATCGCGGCATCGCCGACGGTCGCCGTCATCGCACCGACGCCGATCTGGACGACGTACAACACCGCGCCGACGAGAATCGACGCCCGAACGCTGCGGGAAACGTCGCCGGCGACCGCGCCGAACGCCGTCGTCGCGACGAGTATGCCGACCAGAACTGCAGCGATGCGGTGGCCCCACGCGATCACGAGTTCAGTCTGGTTCAGCGGGTCCGCTGGGGCGTGACAGGTTGGCCACGTCGAACACGCTGCGGCCGCGTCCGTTAGCGATGTCGTTGCGCCGATGATCAAGAGCAGATAGACGCCGAGGGCGGTCGCTGTGAGCAGTCCCGAGAAGCGACGGCGCGTGCCGATCGGACGAGGGAACGGCGCGGATACAGATGCCACGACTAGTCTCGTCTAGAGCCTTCGCGTCCGTGTATTTATGGCTCCCGTTTTTGCGGGCCAGTAACGGGTGATGTGACTCGCGGCCCGTGACCCGTAATCCGTAACCCGTGACTAGCAACCGCCACCCCTGACTGCCGACAGTTGCTAGCTGACCGGCGACCATCGACTCCGCCACTCGGTCCGGGCACGGCACCGATTCACAGCCCGGGAGAGACCCAGTTTTCATAGCCGTTGACGGCATACGTCTGCACCCGTGCAAAGCGAGAACGGATCGGCCGACGCGACGGATGCACCGATTCGCTGTCCGGACTGCGGGCAGCCGTTTCACACCCAGCGGCTCCAGCGACTCCACCGCGGGCTCGAGCATCCGGACGAACTCGCCGACCGAGAGCGCGCTGCCGTCGAATACGCCTACCACGAGGAAACCGCCGCGATCCGACGGTTTCGGTTGCTCGCACTCGGCGCTGTGCTCTTGCTTTACTTCTGTACGCTATTTCTGTACGCCGCCGTCACCTGAATTACACGCAACCTGAACGACACGCTTACATCCCCATATCCGCGGCCGCCTCCGGAACCGGCAACGTCCCGGGCGACACGTCGAGCAACTCCGCTACGTGGTCAAGTGCCATGTCGAAGCCATAATAGCGCTCGAGTTCGTCGCCGTCGGCCGTCGGTCGGACTTTGAGCATGGCGTACCCCTCGCGATTCTGTGCGATCGCGGCAGTTGCCCCGATGTCGGCCGGCCTGCCGTCATCGCCGTCGGCCGCAACAACGCTGAACTCGAGACGACGCTCCGTCTCCGTCTCGTCGTAGGTCGCTCGGATGCCGTGTTCCTCCGCCGTCAGTGTCTCGTCGGTCATGTGCTGCACTCGTGTGCGGGCCATCGGGAAAGTATCGGTTCCGGTCGGGACGCCGTGAACAATGTTCGCGATGGCGCAGTGGATTCTGGGCCGCCTACCGCCACCCGGGACCGTGTGTCACAGACGGGTGTCGACGAATCGACACCGCTTTTTTGCCACCACCACGAGTGTTTCGCGTGCGTGAGAGCGAGTCCGAGAGCCGGTCGGCCGGGCGCTGGCAGTCTCCACGGCTGCTCGCGGCGTTTCGATTGACGAGATCAATCGCGTTCCAGTGGCTCGTCGTGGCGGTCGTCGGGTTCTTCGCGTTCGCCTACTGCGGTGTGCGATTGGCGGCCGCGCTACAGGGACAACAACTCGAGCGGATCGCCGTGCCGGCGGTCCCGCCGGAGACCGCCGTGCTCTGGGGCGGGCTCGCGTTCGTGATCCTGGCGCTCGTCGTCGGACTCCACGAGTGCTTCCACGGCGTCGCGATGGCCCGGTACGGCAGCGATCCCTCCTACGGAATCGGGGTGTCGTACTTCGTCCTCCCCTACGCCTACACCGAGGTCGAGCGCGCTCGCTACACCAGAGCGCAGATGCTCGTCATCCTGCTCGCGCCGGCCGCGGGGATTACGGTACTCGGGCTCGCGCTCGTGGCCCTGGTTCCGGAGCTCTCGGCCGTCGCGCTGGTCGCGCTCGCGGCCAACGGAGCCGGCTCGATCGGCGACCTCTGGATGGCCGGCGTCCTGCTGCAGTATCCTGCGGGGGTCCGCGTCGACGCGCTGCCGAACAGCACCGTGCAGGGATTCGGCGTCTACGGGCCGCCTGACGAGTCGACCGCGCGACGGCCCGCCAGCGAAGTGCTCTCGCGGATCGCCGCCGGCGCGATCGCCACGCTCGCCCTCTTCGGCGCGGTCGTCATCGTGCTCGCCCTCGCCTCGCTCGCCGTCGGCTCCGGAACGGTCGAACTCGGACCAGTCGCCGGTCGCTGGTTCCTTTTCCGTCACGAGGTGGACGCGACCGGAACGGCGTGGATCGAGATCGGCGAGTGGCCGGTGCTCGGTCTGGCGGTCGCAGGTGGACTTCTCTGGGCGGGGTTCGGCGCTGTTCGCGCGCGCTTCAGGAACTGCTAACGCATAACTGAACTCGCGGCCGCCGGAACGGTATCGACCGCGCCCGTCTTCGCTTTCGGTCTTCCTGGAGCCGTATCGTCAACCGGAATACATTACTGCGAGGGAGTTCACATGTCCGTGATGGTCGATCCAGAACGGCTTCTCGAGCGACCGGACGTATCGTCGGCCACTGAGACTGTTCGAATCAGTCCGAAAGCGGCCCCGGAGTATCGCACCCTCGACAGCCACGCGGCGGTGGGGATCACGAACGAACGCGGGGAAGTGCTCCTCGCCGACGACGGCGCTCACGGTCCGGGGCTTCCCGCGCGAGCGGTGAGTCGGAACGATCGCTGGATGGATGCAGCGACGGCCGTCGTCGAGGAACTGTGCGGTGAACTCGAGTACGAGTTAGCCGTCAGAAAGGTTCGACGAACGAGGTTCGCGATCGAGCAACGCGACGAACGGATCTCGATGTACAACGTGATATTCGCCGTGGAGAGCGAGGAGGCGGCGAAGGTAACGCCGACGGTAGCTGACCACGAGCAATACGACTCGGTCGAGTGGGCGTCGTCCGTTCCGGTCGAGCAGAGCGGTGCCATGGCCGAGGACATCCGATTATTCGTCTGAACTCGTACGGGAATCGTAACGCTCGTGGGCTATTCCCGCCGAGTGTCGGGCATGGGAAAGTGGCTTCAGAGCGGACGGCGGCGAGATCTCTGCGTGCTTCTTGCGGCCGCGGGGAGAGCGGACGACGGGACGACGACAGCGACAACCGGGGACGGGTCAGAGGGCGAGGACGAACGGGAAGAGGCAGGCGGAACAACCGGAGAACTGCGCGGCCAACGGCTGAAATCGCAACTCGAATCGCACTACGACGACCGCATCGAACCGAAGGCGTTCTACGGCTCGCTCTCGGCGCTCGTCGATGCGGGATTCGTCGAGAAGCGAACGGCGGGCATCCACGACGTGTACGCGCTGACGGCGGCCGGCGAACGCCGACTGGACGACCACTACGATTGGATGCGCGATCGTCTCGAATCTCCGTGACCGTTCCGCGTCCCGCTTCATCTCCTGAACGGGTGAATCCATCACGTCCCGGCCATCACTCCCGATCCTGGCCGATCAGGAATCCGAGCGCCGCACCGGAGAGCGTGAACGGCCACGTGACGGTCGCGAACGCGAGGACGGAACAGAGTTCACCGACGCCGCCGACGCCGGACCGCCACCGTTCGCGGCGAGTGCAGACTCCGAGGACGAGTCCGATCGCGGGCAGAATCCAGACCGCGGTGCCGGTAATTGCACCGGCGGTCGAGGGGAGTTCAGTGCCGACGAGCGGAATCTCACGGACGGTAGTGAGAGCTACCCCCGAAAAGCTGCCGTCGTAGGCGGCGGTTCCGAAAAGAACGGCGGTCCAGACGCCGACGACGGCCCACGCGTTTCGTGGCGTCAACTGCGGCGTTCCGTGCCGCACCATCATCGCGCCGAGTGTGAGCGCGAGCGCCCCGGCGAAACCGACCGGAACGCGGTACGATTCAGGGAGGAGGGGCGGCGATCGGTCCATCTTGACGATGCTGAGCGTGTATGTGGTATCGTCGGCGGTGACGACTTCCGCGGTGTGTTCGAACAGTCCGTCGGTCGGAACCGACTCGCGACTCCCGTATCGGGGCCAGTCGTGGCCGCCGCCCTGGTCCTCGTGATACCACCCGTCGGGGAGGTCGTCGGCCGCGTCGGCCGTTTCGATCGCTCCCTTCACGGCGACCGCGGTCTCAGTGGGCAGCGAGTCGATCGGAACCACCGTCGTCGGTTCCGAGACGATGTCGACCTCGCCCGCACGAAGTTCGTACGCGTCGGGGTGATGGGGCCAGAGGTAGAACGGATTGACGAGCAATCCGATACCGAGGACGATCAGGAGGACGGCCCGAACGGGGATAGACATTAGATCGTTTTCTTCGTTCAATTCCTGTGAGATATATGTACCGATTCGGGAGTTAGTAACGCAGAAATCGCCTCGACCGACCGCTGCTCGTGACAACGAGTTCAGTTAGTTGTCGAGCAACTGATCGCCGATCGTGTTCCGCAGCACTTCGCTCGTCCCCTCGTAGATCTCGTTGAGTTTGGCGTCGCGGTAGAACCGCTCCGCGGGGAAGTCCTTGGTGTAGCCGTAGCCGCCGTGGATCTGGATGCCCTCGTTTGCGACCTCGCGGGAGATTTCGCTGGCGTAGAGTTTGGCCTGCGAGGAGTCTTTGATGTAGTCCTCGCCGCGGATCTTCTTGTCCGCGGCCTTGTGCATCAGCATCCGAGCCGCCTGGATCTTCGTGTCCATGTCCGCGAGCTTGTGTTTGATCGACTGGAACTCGCCGATCGGCTGGCCGAACTGCTCGCGCTCGCCGGCGTACTCGCGGGCCTCGTCGAACGCCGCCCGCGCGATCCCGAGACTGCGTGCTGCGATGGTGATCCGGCCGCCGTTGAGCGTCTTCAGCGCCTGAACGAAGCCCTCGCCCTCCTCGCCGAGCAGGCGGTCCTCGGGCACGCGGAGGTCGTCGAACCGGAGTTCGGCCGTCGGGCAGCCCTTGTCGCCGAGTTTCTCCTCCGTGTTCTCGACGATGAAACCGTCGTCCGCCTCGGGGCGCACGACGAACGAGGAGATGCCCTTGTTGCCGGCGTCGGGGTCGGTCTTCGCGAACACCGTGACCGTATCCGCGACGGAGCCGTTCGAAATCCAGAGCTTGCCGCCGTTGATCACGTACTCGTCGCCCTCTCTCTCGGCGGCGGTCTCCATCGACGGCACGTCGCTTCCCGCACCCGCCTCCGAGAGAGCGAACGCACCGACGTCCTCGCCCGCCGCCAGCGGCGTCAGGTACGACTCCTTCTGGGACTCGTCGCCGAACTCGTAGAGCATGTTCCCCGCGAGCGAGGTGTGGGCCGCGACGACCGTTCCGAGACCGCCCGAGCCGCGCGAAATCTCCTCGATCCCGATCGCGTAGGAGTGATAGTCGAGTCCGGCCCCGCCGTACTCCTCCGGGAAGGGCATGCCCATCAGCCCGAGTTCAGCCATCTCGTCGACGAGCGCCTGCGGGAACTCGTCCGTATGGTCGATCTCGTCGGCGACGGGGACGACCTCCTCGTCGACGAACTCCGAGACCATGTCGCGGATCTGTTGTTGTTCGGCCGAGAGTGCAAAGTCCATAGCGGAGCTATTGCGGGGTCGATTCTTTATTGTTGTCTCTCCGGGCCGTCCACTGACGGTCGGTTGTATCGGGTTTATTCACTCCGACGTCAGCGACGCCAGCGCGTCGTCGATCGATTCGTCGCCCGCAAGGAGTTCGAACGTCTCGCCGACGAGCGACGAGCGGTCGAGCGTGGCGGCGAGAACGGTGGCCACGTCCTCGCGCGGGATATCGCCATCGCCCAGTTCGAAGTCCGTCCCGACCCGAACCTCGCCGGTTCCGGGCTCGTTCGTCAACTCGCCCGGTCGAACGATCGTGTGCGCGAGCGAACTCTCGCGAAGGTACTCGTCGGCTTCGGCCTTCGCGATTAGATAGTCCCGGAGCGGGTCGGGGCCGGATTCCGGATCGTTCGCCCCCATCGAACTGAGCATGACGAACCGGTCGATACCCGCCTCTCCCGCGGCATCGACG
>NZ_AOIO01000031.1 GCF_000337555.1 Natrialba asiatica DSM 12278
ATCGCTTCCATCTCCTCGACCTGGTCGTCCGCCCGGACCATCGCGCGGACGGCGTGATCGCTCGCGACGAGTTCAGTCGTGACGTGCTGGCCGACCTGTCCGTGGGAGCCGGCGACGAGGACGGTCGTATTCGAATCGGTGGTGTCCGCCATACGTACCCGTCGGCGAGAAGGGGGATAGTGTTAGTCCCGAGGACTGCCGGGGTGAGTGGGTGCCACGGGTGCCGACGGCGATGATTCCGTGGCGCGAGTTCCAACAGAATGAAATGTTTGGACCGCGGTGTTTTTCCGGGATGGGGTCGAAATAGGAGCGAGTAGATGACTACGGGCCAGTCCGAACACACAACTGACGCCGACATGGAGTGGTGTTACGATGCGGTTCATGGCGTTTCGCGGACCTTCTCGATCACAATCGACCGACTCGAGGAACCAATGGCGAAGCACATCTGCCTGGGCTACCTCTTGTGTCGGGTTGCTGATACGATCGAGGACGCGGGCCACATTCCGCCGGCAGAACAGACTGCCCTACTCTCGACGTACGACCGCCTGCTCGACCCGAATGCGGCACACTCCCTGGAGTCGTTCATGGACGACATCGAGCCGTGGCTCCCCGGTCCGGAAAACCGATCCAACGACTGGGAGGTCGTCGCCAACACGCCGCGCGTGTTAGCCACGTTCGAAACCCTCGACGAGGAACCCCGCGAGATCATGCGCGAACCCGTTCGTGAACTCGTCGACGGGATGGCGATGTTCACCGACCGGTACGCCGACGAGGGCGGACTGCGCCTCCAGACGCTCGACGAACTCGAGGAGTACTGCTGGTACGCCGCCGGGACCGTGGGGACGCTCATCACCGGACTGGTCGCCCGCGGTGCCTCCCCGGAGCGAGCAGCAGAGATGCGGGACAACGCCCGATCGTTCGCGTTACTCTTACAACTCGTCAACATCGCCAAGGACGTTGAGACGGACTACCACGAGGAAAACAACGTCTATCTCCCCGCCGAGTGGCTGGCCGAGGAAGATGTCGACGTCGAGGCCGTCACCGAGGTGGAAAACAAAAGCGGCGTGACGAACGTCGTCAAACGAATTACGGGCCGCGCGGAAACCTATCTCGACGATGCCCAGCGGTATCTCGAGGTCGTCCCCGAATGCCACGGAAACCGCCTTTCGGCGTGGGCGATTCCGTATCTGCTCGCAGTCGGGACGATGCGCGAACTGCGCGAACGTCCCGAGGATGTCGTCGAGGAGGGGAACGTAAAGATCGCGCGCGCAGAGGTCTATGCGCTGATCCAGCAGTTCGAGGAGGGCACGTCCCGCTCGCGGCTCGACGAACTCCGGAGCAAAATGGCCGAGCAGCCGCTTCACCACAACTAACCGTCGAATTCTACGGCGCAGAAGGCGTGTCGACGATTGGACGTGCCGACGGTGAGTGACGACGACGAGGATCACTCCGCTGCCACGCGCCGTCCGATCAGCGAGAGGACGTATCCGACGAGGCCGGCCCCGAGCGACCACGGGAGGAACAGCAAGACGACGACGTACAGCAGTGAAAGCGAACTACCATACGGCGCGAAGGCGGTCGCTACTGCGAGCGGCCCCAAAACGGCGAGTCCGCTGTAACCCCACACAGCAGCGGTATCGCCGCGTTCGAGCGCGTGCCCGAGCGGGAGGAACGATGCGGCGGCGAGGACGAACGAACCGACGAGGACCGCATTCGCGAATCCGAACGCAATCCAGGTTCCGACGGTGAGGACGGCCCCCGCGCCGAACGCGAGCAGCGAAAGCGTTCGTCGTCCGGAGGAGAGACCGAGTGCAGCACAGCCCGTCTCGATCGCAGTTTGACCATGGGCGCTGATCGATCGCCGAGCGCCGAACATCCCGACCCGTCCGATCCCGAACTGCCTCGTCGTACCGATTGCAAAACCGAGAACGACGACGGGGACGACGCCGGCGCGGACGGCGTGTGCCGTTACCAGCGGCCCGAACGTCACCGCCGCCCCACCCCAGGAAGCGAGCGTGCCGGCAACGCCGGTCGGTCCGTAGGTGACGTACGTGCGACTGCCGAACTCGTCAGTGGCGAACTCGTCTGCGACGTAATCGCGAGCCCACGTCAGCGTCCCATCCTCGGCGGCGGAACTCGATGGCGAGTTCGTCGCCGCGTACCCCTCCGGCAGATGGATCGAAACGCGCTCGGCGACGAGGTCGTACCGGTCGGACGTGTCGCCGGCGTAGAAGTAATCGAGAACCCAGCCGTCGCCGACCGCTGAACTCGCGACGGCCGGAACGGTATAGTTGACGCGGACCGTCCGGCTTTCGGGCTCGATCGACGGCGTGATGTCCCGAGCATCGTCGGCGGCGACGTCGTAGCGGTGCCAGCCGTCCTCGACGGCGGTCTCGAGTGCGGTGGTGTTCGTCCGGTAGGTTTCGGCCGCCGTGTGGTTGACGGGGACGCGAGCGACCCAGCGCGAGTCCCCGGCGTCGTCGACGTGGATGTCGAGCGTTCCCGGCCCGGACGCTCCGTCGATCGAGTCCGGACCGCAGACGCCGCAGATGGACAGCGGTGGTGGGGCAGCAGCGACGAGCGAGACGGTCGTGAGACAACAGAGGGCGACGAAAGAGAGGGCGAGCGCCGAACGCACGACCACAGCGGGGGACCGGAGTGAGAGCATAGCCCACGATTGGTGTTGGAAATTATAATTGTTTGGATCAGTTGAACGATCGTCGCTGGGAACGTGATCAGCGACCTGTTGTACGAGCTGTCTGTCAGGATAGTCGATAGGCAAACCACCGAGTTCATCCCGAGTGTCCTGAGTCCGGCACAGCGTCCGTCTCCCGCCCGCCGTTCGCGACACGAACGCGTCTGACGGGAGTCAACTCGAGGACAAGTTTCAAGGCTAGACGGTGAGAGCTACAGACGAGCGGTGACTCGCGTGAGTAAAGAACAGTTCGTAACCGAGTCGGGGGAACCGAGTTCGGGGCGCGGCCGAGAGCGGGGTACGGGGACGAGAACGGGAAGCCAACACGAGGACGATACCGGTCGATCGGCGGTCGCAACGAGGGCCGAAGACGGCGGGAGTGAGCGCGATAACGGGTCCGATAGTGATGCTGACGCCAACGACGACGCCGACGCCAGCAGAACCGACACCGCCGAAAGCGGGACGCGGGAAACGGACGCCGGAACGCGAACGATCAGCCTCGGCATCGGCCTCGGTATCGAACTCGAGGTCGACCCCGATGCCGACGAGGTGTTCGAGGTGGAGACGACTGGGCGGTCACAGGGAATGCCCAGATCGAACTCGCGGTTCGAATCCGCAGAACGGGCGTCGCTTGCGGCCGCGGATATCGAGCCCGAGGCAGTTGCGAACAAGGAGTACTCCTACCAGATGCTGCTCGAAACGGAAATCGACGAAGACCTCGCAGACTGCCTTCGGCGACGGTTTTCGCTGCCGTGGTCGTTCCAGACGGACGACGACCACAACCTCGACCGACGCTCGAACGAGGTTCGCGGGCTCGGGGCGGCCGAACGCGCCTGGATCGCAGCGAGCGGTGACGAGGCGTGGCAGACCTTCGAGGGGATGGCCCCCGACGCCGATGATGACGGGGCAACCGGGATCGGCGGGGACCGGACAGACGCCGAACGCGACGGCGGGAACCGACCCTGGCCGCGACCAACGCCGGTGACGACGGTGACCGGAGTCGGCCCGAACGACGCCGAAACGCTCGCCGAGGCGGGCATCCGCTCCGCGGAACGGTTGGCGACGATCAACGCCGCGACCGTTGCCCGCCTCCTCGAACTCGACGTGCTCCACGTTCGGACATGGCGTCACAACGCGCGCGAAGTCATCAACTAACCGCGTACTGACGAGTGTAACCAGTTCACAAACGCCGGACTGGACGTCGGTTCCGAACACTTACTACCCAAATAAGTAATTTCGATAATACGGACCATCAGAGATATATAGCGGCCTAGTGGACCATCAAACAGATGATTCCGATCGACGATTCCCCGATCGTTCGTGACGGTAAAACACTGATCCTCGCGATGGACCACGGGCTGGAACACGGACCGACCGATTTCGCGGACGTGCCGGAGAAACTCGACCCGGAGACGGTCTTCGAGACGGCGACCCACGACGCCGTCACCGCGATGGCCGTCCAGAAGGGAATCGCGGAGGGGTACTACCCGAGCTACGAGGACGACGTGAATCTGCTGGCCAAACTCAACGGCACCTCGAACATGTGGATGGGCGAACCCGACTCCTCGATCAACTGGTCGGTCGACTACGCCGCAGAGGTGGGGGCCGACGCCATCGGCTTTACCGTCTACAGCGGCTCGAACCACGAAGTCGAGATGTACGAAGAGTTCCGTAAGGCCCAGGAAAAGGCCCGCGAGCACGACCTGCCGGTCGTCATGTGGTCCTACCCGCGCGGACAGGGGCTCAAGAACGACACCAAACCGGGCACGATCGCCTACGCCAGCCGCATCGCGCTCGAACTCGGGGCTGACATTGCGAAGGTCAAGTATCCCGGCAGCCCCGAGGCGATGCAACGCGCCTGCAAGGCTGCGGGCGATATGAACGTCGTCATGAGCGGCGGCTCGAAAACCTCGGATTACGAGTTCCTTTCGACGGTCGAGGCGGCGGTCAACGCCGGCTGCACCGGCCTTGCCGTCGGCCGGAACGTCTGGCAGCGCGATGACCCAACCCGCCTCCTCGATGCGCTCGAAAAGGTTATTTACGAGGAGGAAACCGCCGACGCTGCACTCGAGGACTAACGCTGCATGACGGTATCCGATCCGATCGTCGAGAGCGTCATCACGACGCTCAGTCGCTCGGTAAGGGAGATTCGACAGGGACTGATCGGTCGCCGCGGGAGCGCAAACGCCGAGAACCCGAGCGGCGAAACCCAGATGGAGGCCGACATCTGGGCGGATGATCTGCTCGCGGACCGTCTCTCCTCGATCGATGGCATCAGTCAGTACGCAAGCGAAGAGCGAGACACGGTTCTCGACTGCGGGGGCGATACCTCGACCGGGGACGGCTACGCCGTCGCAGTCGACCCGCTCGACGGCTCCTCGAACCTCAAATCGAACAACGCCATGGGGACCATCGTCGGCATCTACGACGCTCCCCTGCCAGCCCGCGGCGATGAACTCGTTGCGGCGGCGTACGTGCTCTACGGACCGATCACGACGATGGTCCTGGCGACCGACGAGACCGTCCTGGAGTACGAATTGACGGGTGGCGAGCGACGACTCGTTCGCCGCGACGTGACGCTCCCCGAGGATCCCGTCGTCTACGGCTTCGGCGGCCGCGTTCCCGACTGGACCGACGAGTTCAGGAGTTACGCTCGTGCGATCGAACAGGAGTACAAACTCCGGTACGGTGGTGCGATGATCGGCGATATCAATCAGGTGCTGACCTACGGCGGGGTGTTCGGCTATCCGGGACTCGTCTCCCGTCCGGAGGGGAAGCTTCGGTTGCAGTTCGAAGGCAATCCGATCGGTTACATCGTCGAACGGGCGGGCGGCAGGTCCTCGAACGGGCACCAGTCGCTGTTGACGGTTGATCCGAACGCCGACGACATCCACGAGCGGACGCCGGTGTTCGTCGGCAACGACGCGCTGATCGATCGCCTCGAAGCTGAACTCGCGGATACACGGATGTAGCCGAGGGAGATCGGTCGCATCGGTAGCCGTTCGCTGCTTCTCGATGCTATTCGACGCTGTCCGATGCGTCTCGTCGGTTTTCGATAGTTGGTTCTCGATAGCTGCGTGGGTGCGGCAAACGCTTGCCGACGGCGAGACCGTCGCTCCAGTTGGGGCTCAGTTACTGAGCCAGGGCCGAGTTATGAAAACGTAGCCGCCGACGGAGACCGCGACCAGTCCGTAGAACGCCGCCCGCGGTATCCCGGTTCGGAGGGCGACCAGCGTCAGCAGCAGGACGAGAGCCAGAACCGCGATAGCATCGACAACGATCTTGAGGGCGGTCATGGCGACACTCCCCAGTCCTGCTTCAGCCGGTGAACGCCCGGAGTCGGACCGAGAGGCGATCGCTGTCCCATCCGTGGACGCACCCCCGGAACTACCGTCGGCGTCGGATCCGGCGGTGGGACCGGAGCCAGTAGTCTGACGCCGGACGCGCGTTGGCTCTCGATCGCGTTCGTGGGGTGATCGTCGGTCACTCATCGTTCACCGAGCGGTATTCACGGCAGTACGTACTCGTCGAGGGCAGTTCGCTGGCCGGTTGTTTGTTAGAAGTGATAGCCATGGCGTTCAGTCATCTTGTACGCACTAACGCCCCAGACGTAACTCTGGCCGGGCCACCAGGTACGAGCGTTGTTGAATCCCGCAATCAGGACATCGCCGTCCTCGCCGTCTGGATCTTCGTGAAAGCTAACCGAGCCGCTATCACCGTCGGTCAGGTCCATTTCACCGCCCCAACGAATCTGTCCACGCCGACAGAACGCCTCCGTGAAGCAGGTAACGGCATCGATTCCTTGAATGGCGCCGGTCGTATGGCCGGTCATCGCACCGACTTTCTCGAGGCGCTCGCCGCGAGCCATGAGATCTGCAAGGCCGAATCTCGTGTACTGTCCGCGCACGCGTAATGGCGATGGCGAGTCGATTAGACTCGTCGGCTCGAGTTCACTGGTCGGTTCGACCGTCGCGAGGTCGAGGACGGGGTGGGTAGCTGAGAGCGTGCCGATCGCGACCGGATCGCCGCCCTCGACGGGCAGCGTGAGGTGCGTCTCATCTTCGGATGCCGACTTGAAGGCGTGATTCGCGGTGACGAAGAGCGACTGTTCCGTCTCCGGGTGATACAGTGCTGGTCCGAGCGTCGCCAGACTCGTGGCTGTCTCACAGGCAACGCCGCTCGGAGCATAGCCACTGTGGGCCTGTTCGACGAGTCGCGGTTCGAACGAATCCGCACCCCCCTCGAGATCGTCGAGGTCATCGATACCCTCGTCGTCGAAATCGTCTCCCTCGAAAATCGTCTCGATATCGACCGGGAAGCCGGCAATGAGCCGTTCGATGAACTCGCGCAGTGACACCCAGTCCCGCGAGATACCGACCGAGACGGCGGCCGTCCCGTTCTCGTAGGAACCGGGGACGACCGCGCTACCTAAATACCCGGTGAAGGCTACCCGTGCAAGGAGTTCGTTCAGTTCGAACGCTTTCTTGACGGCAGCGTACCACTCCGCGGGGACGTATCGCGTCCGCTCTGTCAGCGACCAGGGATCGTCCGGATCTTCCCTGACCAGCGCAGTGACGACCGGAACCTCCCCATCGCCGGCCGAAAGAAAATCATCGACACCGAGAAACTGAGCGACCCCGATCGCGTACCCGCCGGTCGCAAGCGTCCGAATGAACTCGCGGCGGTCCATTCCCCCATCGAGTTGCTCACGGAGCGTCGATAGTCGCTGAACAGTTCCCGAATTACTCTCCTCTGACATAAGCTGATAGCCGGTTCCGTCTTCGGTTCCACCCCCTCACGCTAAAGCTAATATTCACGTACACGGGTCACTCCAGTACGCCTCGTAGGATCGAGCGAACTGCGAATAGCCGTTTTGCCTGCAGTCGCTACCATTTTGTCCGCTACAAATAAAGTATCTGATACCTATTATAGGGGAGAATTTGCTTATAATATCTGTCTCACTGAACGCAACCGTTCGTGGGTTCCGAGCCACTACCCGAACTCGTCTCCGTGTTGGTGACCGCGGAGACACCACCGAACCGACACACCGCGACGTGAGTCGTGCCAGCCGTTCCCGCACGCACCTCTCTTCGCCTGTTCGAGGGAGTTGCCGCCCTGTCGGGAAACGGGTGGCTCGACTCGTCGTCCGCTCTCGCTGTGACTACCGCGAATACCCGTGAGCAACTGGCCGGAGACTCTCTACAGCATTTCTGCCGCCCGTATTCGTCCGCACCCTCGTTCGAGTTTATCACCGCTTACTCGGCCGTAATGACCGATGATACCGATCTATGGTTCGGATAACAATACCGCCGCTTCGTGACCCATCGATCGCGAGAGCGCCTCTCGATGGGAACGCGGCCCGCGTCGGGCCGCTCCCGGTTCGATTCCGGGCGAGAGTCTATGCAATTCAACCGCGACCTCCGCTCTCGCGGATTGTCGGTCGCCGTTACGCCATCCGAACTCGAACGATTGCTCTGGGGACTCGTCGCCGTTTCGCTCATCGGAGACGTACTCACGACCTTCGTCGGCCTGCATCTCGGTCTGACGGAGTCGAACCCGGTCGCTCACAGCGCAATCGCGGGCTACGGCGTCATCGGAATGCTCGCGCTCAAAGCCGGCGCACTGGCCGTCGGACTCGCCTGTCGACCCCTGCTTCCGCCAACGTACCGGGCTGTCGTTCCGGCCGGCCTCGCGATTCCGTGGACGCTCGCCGTCGGCATCAACGTCTACATGATCTCGACGGTCGTCTGATATCGCCCGACCGACGCCGCACAAACTGACCGGTTTTCACCGACGCTATCACCGAACCGTTTCGCGTTCATCGAGCGCCCGGCGCGCCGCACGAACCTCCTCGCGGACCGCCTGCCACTGCGCGAGCGTCCCCGGAATCGGCTCCGAGCGAGCCGAGCGCGAGACGGCCTCACTTTGCAGTCGCCGATCACGACACCGGGACCGATACCGATTGAGCGTCCGCCGAACTGAACTCGGGTCATCGACGTTCCAGAACGCGAGGAGCGTGCCGCCGGCGGTATCGATCGAGACGGTGCCGTACCCGACGAACCGACCGGCGACGCCCTGCGTGACCGTCGTATTCTGGATGTGTTCGAGTGAAACCGTTCGGACGGAGCGGCCGAGCACTCCCTGCCTGATCGCAACTCGCCGCGCCGTGATCACGAATACCGTTCGCGAGAGACGCGCGTACTGCCAGGCCGTCGGAACGACAAGGAGAACCACCAGAAGGAGCCCCTGCCAGGGAACGAGTTCACGGACGACGGCGGCGAGGAGTGTGAGCGTTCCCAGGAGTGTGACGGCGAGCCAGGGATAGATAGTCTGGATACGCGGGCGGCCACGCCACCGGATGGGTTCGTCGGGAGCGAGTGCGAGCCAGGCGAGTTCGGCGTCACCGAGAGCCGTGGAGTCGGATGGACCCGGAGAACCGGCTGCAGCGTCGCGTTTGCCGGCAGAGTTACCGGACGCGCCATCGTGTGAGTTCATGATCCGGTCGAGTGGTCGTCGTACGTGTGCGTGCGCGTCTTGTTCGCGCCTGTGTTGTCGTCGTCCGTCCCTGTGTTGTCGTGGGTGGGGGTTCGCTCGGTTTCCGTGCGAGCACCAGTTCCTGCGTGGCGGTCACGGTCGTCCGAGGGGCCGGTCCCGTGAGCGCCCTCCGGCTCCTCCAGCAGTTCGCGGATCGTCCGGAGTTCAGTGCGAATATCGACGAGTACGTCCGCTTTTGTAGCGTCACTGCCTCCTTGCGGTTCGGAATCGGTCCGTTGGGGTGCTCCTCGCTCGCGGCGACCGCGTCGTGTTCGGTCGAGTCGTTCGCTGAGCAGTTGCTGTACTCCCGTCGGGTCCGGCACCGAGTTGAACGACATTTCGACGCCCGACCCGCCCGCAGTGCTGATCTCGACCGTTCCGTAGCCGAGTCGCGTTCCGAGGGCGGACTGCGAGTAGGAACTGTCCTGTACCTTCTCGTGTTCGATGCGCTTGACGTCTCGCGAGATGATACCCGTCTTCCGGTAGAGCGCACGGTTCGTGACGACGTACTGGGTGTTCGTGACGCGGAGATACTCGGCCGCGATGATGACGAGTCCGATCAGCACGATCGAGAGCGGAATGCCGATGAGTACCACCGGCAGGAGCGTTCGCCGATCCGGACCGCTCTCCCAGACGAGTTCTTCGTCGTCGTCTATCGTGAGCCACTCCAGATCGGCGTCGGTCTGTGGCTCGCTCATTGGGTGGGGTCGTCGGCGAACTCTCGTTTCAACGAGAGGACGGTCCGGTCGAACGCGCAGACGAGGTCGTCGTCCTGGTTGAAGACCTCGACGCGCATGGTGACGACGCCGCGCTCGCCGTCGCTGGTCTCGCGCTTGTCCGTGACCGTCGATCGGGCGCGGATGGTATCGCCGTGAAAGACCGGCTGGGGATGTTCGACGTTGTCGTACGAGAGGTTCGCGACGATAGTGCCGTCGGTCGTCTCGGGGATCGAAACGCCGACGGCGAGACTCATGGTGTAGAGCCCGTTAACCAGCCGTTCGCCGAACTCGGTGTCGCCCGCGAACTCGGCGTCGAGATGCAGCGGTTGCTGGTTCATCGTCATATCGCAGAACCGTTGGTTGTCGCTTTCCGAAATCGTTCGCCGACGCTCGTGGGCGATCGTCTCGCCGACTGTGAACTCCTCGTAGTACAGCCCGGTCATAGAGTCGCAGTGGGGCAGGGCCACCAAAAAACTAGTGCCGTGCGTCGAGTTTTGGTACGGGCGGCTGCGATATCGTATTCGTATCCCGGCGCAGTCACCGGTCGGGACACTGTTTTTCACTGCGCCCGCTCGTGCGGACGAGCGAGCGCGTTACTCGACCAGATCCGTCTCCTCACCCGCTTCCTGCTGCACCCAGATCGTCTTCGTGTTCACGAACTCGCGAATGCCCTCTCGCGCGAGTTCGCGACAGTAGCCCGAATCTTTCNCTGCTGCACCCAGATCGTCTTCGTGTTCACGAACTCGCGAATGCCCTCTCGCGCGAGTTCGCGACCGTAGCCCGAATCTTTCACCCCGCCGAAGGGCAGTCGCGGGTCCGACTTGACGAGTTCGTTGACGAACGCCAGGCCGGATTCGAACTCGCGGGCGACGCGCTCGCCGCGGTCCAGATCCGCGGTCCAAACGCTCGCTCCCAGTCCGAACCGAGTGTCGTTCGCCTTCTCGATCGCGGCGTCCTCGTCGGGGACGCGAAACACCGTCGCGACGGGGCCGAACAGTTCCTCGCTGTCGGCGGGCGCGTCCGCGGGAACGTCCGTCAGTACCGTCGGCGGGTAGAAGGCACCCTCGCGGTCCATCGGCTCGCCGCCCAGTCGAACCTCGCCGCCCCGATCGACCGTCTCTTGGACTTGCTCGTGAAGCTGATCGGCCAAGTCGTCGCGGGCCTGCGGGCCGATGTCCGTCTCCTCGGCCATCGGATCGCCGACGACCTGGTCGTCCATCTCCTCGACGAACCGATCCATGAACTCGTCGTAGACGTCCTCGACGACGATGAACCGCTTGGCTGCGATGCACGACTGCCCCGAGTTCAGCAGTCGGGCCTGGACCGCCGTCTCGACGGTCTCGTCCATCGGGGCGTCCTCGAGCACGACGAAGGGGTCGCTGCCGCCGAGTTCGAGAACGGTCTTTTTGAGTTCGCTGCCGGCGGTTTCGGCGACGGCTCGGCCCGCCCCGTCGCTGCCGGTGAGCGTAACGCCGGCGATGCGGTCGTCTTCGATCACCGCGTCGATCTCGTCGGAACCGATCAACAGCGTGGAAAAGACGTTCTCCGGGAAGCCCGCTTCGCGGAACACGTCCTCGATGGCGCGCGCACAGCCGGGGACGTTCGAGGCGTGTTTCAACAGGCCGACGTTACCCGCGACGAGGTTCGGCGCGGCGAATCGAAACACCTGCCAGAACGGGAAGTTCCACGGCATGATCGCGAGTATCGGCCCCAGCGGCTGGTGAGCGACGACCGTCCGCGCGTTCGGGTCGCCGGCAACGACCTCGTCCCCTAAGAACTCGGCCGCGTGCTCGGCGTAGTAGTCACAGACCCACGCGCACTTCTCGACCTCCGAACGCGCCTGGTCGATCGGTTTTCCCATCTCCGCCGTCATCAGTTCCGCGTACTCCTCGCTGCCGTCTCGAAGCACGTCGCCGGCGGCGGCGAGCAGTTGCTGGCGCGTCTCGATGGAGACCGTCCGCCACTCGTCGAACGCCTCCGTCGCGTTCTCGAGGTGGTCGTCCCACGTGTCCGAGTCCGCCTCGTAGGTGTCGATGGTCTCGCCGGTCGCCGGATTCGTGCTCTCGATACTCATGCGGAGACCCACCACGAGGAGACACTTGAACGGCCCCGGTTAGGACGCAACCACAACTCGCGGTCACCCGGTGCCCGTCGCGCTGAACTCGGTGGACGGAGAAAGTAACGTCCTCTGTCCAGGGCCGCCAGGACGGAATCGACCGGAGACTGATCGAGGCGGACTGTCGGCAGTCGGTTCCGGCGCCCCCCGCAGGACGGTTCGCGGGTACGCCTGGAAACCGGTACAGCAGACCGTCTGAACTGGCGAGTGCAAGTATTGCACGAACTAAATGTGAGTAACAAGGGTTATGGCAGTGGACCGGAAACTGCCTCATCTACACCCGCCTGACAGTCACGCCGTGACTGCCCATTCACTATGGGGCGTCCGATCGTCGTTCCACGCGGGGACTCCACTCTCTGACTATGACAGCAGCCGAACCGACAACGGAATCGGAAATAGCGGAGGAGGAAAGTGCCGTCGAAACAGCCCGTCGCCAACTCGAACGCGCGGCCGCACATCTCGATGTCGACGAGGGTATCGTCGAACGGCTCCGCCACCCAACGAGCGTCTACCGCGTCACGATTCCCCTCGAGCGCGACGATGGAACGCGCGAGATGTTCACCGGCTATCGCGCCCACCACGACAGCGTTCGTGGTCCCTACAAGGGCGGGCTGCGCTACCACCCTGCCGTCAACGAGGAGGAGTGCGTCGGGCTCTCGATGTGGATGACCTGGAAGTGCGCCGTGATGGACCTTCCATTCGGCGGCGCGAAAGGCGGCGTCGTCGTCGACCCCAAGGACCTTAGCTCCGACGAAAAGGAACGGCTCACCCGCCGCTTTGCGGAAGAACTCCGTCCCGTCATCGGACCGAAAACCGACATTCCCGCGCCAGACATGGGCACCGATCCGAAGACGATGGCCTGGTTCATGGACGCCTACTCGATGCAGGAAGGCGAAACCGAGCCCGGCGTCGTCACCGGCAAACCCCCGGTCGTCGGCGGCTCTTACGGCCGCGAGAAGGCACCCGGCCGCAGCGTCGGTATCATCACCGAACAGGCGATCGACTACTACGACTGGGACATTACCGACACGACCGTTGCCGTCCAGGGATTCGGTAGCGTCGGGGCGAATGCCGCCCGCTACCTCGACGACCTCGGCGCCTCGATCGTCGCCGTCTCCGACATCGACGGCGCAATTTACGACCCGGACGGTTTCGATACGAACGATGTCGAAGACCACGACGAAACCCCCGGTATGGTCTCCGGCTACGCTGACGCGCAGTCTCTCTCGAACGACGAACTCCTCGAACTCGATGTCGACGTGCTCATCCCCGCCGCAATCGGCAACGTGCTGACCGGCGAAAACGCTCGCCGCGTCCAGGCGGACATGATCGTCGAAGGAGCAAACGGACCCACGACCTCGACGGCGGGTCAAATCTTCGAAGAGCGCGATATCCCCGTCATCCCCGACATCCTCGCCAACGCCGGCGGCGTCACCGTCTCGTACTTCGAGTGGCTGCAGGACATCAACCGACGCTCCTGGCGGCTCGAACGCGTCCACGAAGAACTCCAGACCGAAATGCTGCGCGCCTGGGAAGGCGTCCGTGACGAATACGACGCCCGCGATATCACCTGGCGCGATGCTGCCTACATCGTCGCACTCGAACGAATCGCCGAGGCACACGAGGCCCGCGGCCTCTGGCCATAACGCGACCGCGATCGATTCTCCGCTTCGGTATCGCATTGATTCTCGCCGCCCCCACCCCCTGTTCAGACTGAAAGCGGCGCGAACTGCCCCGGGTAGAACTCGATCGGACTTACGCGAAATTCTTCCCCCACCCCCGTCGTTCAGACTGAACTCACGAGAACGAGGAGAGGTCCGTCTCGATGTCGCGCTTGTGCGAGGACCCGCCGGTGTTCACGAGCTGATCGTAGGCTGGTAACTCTTCGAGTGAAGAGTCGCGTCGAACCGCCTTGACGATGTGCTTCGGATCCGTCACGAGCCGATGGAGGAGGTAGCTCCCCTGCGAACGGCCACCGCCCGTCTTTTCGGACTCGATGACGCCGAGAAAGGCCTGTTCTTTGAGCTGTCGGTACAGCCCGTTCTCCGTGATCGGATCGTTTGCAACCATCTCACAGATTCCGACGTATCGCTGATAGATTTCCCGCGTCTTGTACGTCTCGCGATCACCGGTGATAATACGGCTCGCGAGCGAGTAGAGCGCGAGTTTTGCGTGAACCGTCGCCCCGCTCGTTAGTTCTTCGATGCGATTGATCTCGGCGACCTCCTGGGCCTGCTGGATGTGGCTCTCGGAGACGGTCTCCGAGCCCGTCCGCCGAGCGAGTTCACCCGCTTCCTTGAGAATCNCCTGCTGGATGTGGCTCTCGGAGACGGTCTCCGAGCCCGTCCGCCGAGCGAGTTCACCCGCTTCCTTGAGAATCTCGATCGCCTTGCGGGCGTCGCCGTGTTTCTTCGCGGCGAGGGCGGCGCAGAGTTCGATCGTCCCGTCCTCGAGAACGTCGGGCTGGAAGGCGTCCTCGCGATTTCGCATGATCTCACGGAGCTGAGAGGCGTCGTAGGGGTGAAAGAACAGTTCGCGATGACCGAAACTGCTGTCGATGCGTTCGTCGAGCGTTTCGCGGTACTGGACCTTGTTGCTGATGCCGATCACGCCGATGTAAGCGTCGGTTTTACGCGCCTCGCGAGCGCGGGAGAGTTGCATCAGGATGTTGCTGTTATCGAGTTTGTCGATCTCGTCGAGAATGATGATCGTCGCGTCGAAAAACGACTCCAGAATCCCCCAGATGTGTTGGTAGTACTCCATCGTCCCGACGCCGCGAAGCGGAATGTGATCCTGGTAGCTCGTTTGTTCCTTGAGGTTGAGAGCGAGTTGTCGCGTTGCCCGCGTTTCCGTATTCGCCTCGGAACAGTCGACATAGAGGACGCCACAGTCGATATCGTTGTCCCGAGCGGCATCCTGTGCTCGCGTCGCGACGTGGCGAGAGATGAGGCTCTTTCCGGTACCGGTCTTGCCGTAGATCATCACGTTGTTCGGTGGATCGCCGCGGGTGATCGCGCCGACTTCGGCAGCGACTGACTGAATTTCGTTGTCCCGGCCGACAATTCGATCCTCATCGGGAACGTGTCCGACGTGCAAGAGTTCTTTCCGATTGAAGATCGGATCGTGAGATTGAAAGAGCGGGTCCCCACCAGCCGTATCAGCCATGCTTCCATTCTGGAAGACAGGTATTATAAAACCAGGGGAAAGAATTCAGACTGATAACGAACTGCACTGGTCGAAGTTTCCCGAGGTGAGCGTCAGATGCCGCCGTATAGCACGGGTTCGTGTTCTATTGCTCGGAACTATTGCTCCGAACGGACCCGCCCCTTATTCAGAGTGAAACGGACGGCGGTGGGTGCGGGTCACGACGGTTCGGTATCGAGCGTACCGTACCAGTGGTCCTAAATGGAACGATACGACGAGAGGAATTCATCAACTGGGTAACTGTATGGCGCGTCCAGTTCGGAGCGGCAAAGGCTATCGCCGAGAAGATCACCGGCGAGAAGACCTCTGGTGAGAAAACCATCGTCGGGAAGACCGATACGGATCGGCAAGCGGACGGAACCGCGAGCCATTCCTACTCGAACTGCCAGCGCGTCGAGGAAACCGAGGCATCCAGACCGAAGCCGAAGACCGTCTCCGGGGTTACTTCGTACACCTCGTACGGCGGTTCTCCCGCAGTAGGGGCTCCAGCAGCGTAAAACGCACCGTCACGAACCTCCACCTCCCACTCGTATTTAGTCGCATACGCGCCAGCCACGTCTTGGAGCGCGGTTTCGTCGCTCCGCTTCGTCGCCTCGCCTTCGACCACGAAGTGGAACGTATCCGTTTCGGTCGCGAGACTGCAGGACGGAACGGCTGTGAGATACCCAGACTTTCGCGTGGCTGCCCCCGAACAGAAGTACATCGCGTCCGCGACCCAGACGGCGAGCAACGGTCGAACGTGCGGCCGACCGTCCGAATGCACTGTTGCGAGCCAGTAGTAATCGGCTGCCGCGAGCCGCCCGCGCGCATCCGTCCACGCAGTCGCGTTACCGTCTCCGAGGGGCTGTGTTTCCGGTCGCTTCCTTTGAGTCATCGATGCTTCCCGTACTCCCTTCGATCGCCACCTACATGAACAGCGCGCCACGGGAAATAGACGAGAAAATGATGATCGGCGTGTAACTGCTCTGTCCGATCTGTAACCGTTCTTTCCCGGTCGTTTTCGTTCTAGTCTAGTTTTGTATTGTATATTTCGATACCAGACGTTCTCGCCGGGAACAATACATCTCTCTTTCACGCTCGTTTCCTCCATCGAAACCGACGACAAAACTCCGCTTCTTCTCCCCCCACCCGGCCCTCGACCGGATACACTCTGAATCGGGGGTGCCCCCGGGCGACCACACCCGGTTCATTGATTCGATAACGACTGCACCGGCTCTCACCCGCTATCGCGTTCGAAAATAGGTACTGGTTACCGTGAGAACCATCGAGAGTTCACGAGAACGCCACCCCTGATTCAGAGTGAAAACGATTCGGCGGACGTCGGTCCCTCACGCCGGCCGTTTCACTTTGAACGAGGGGTGTCTCAGCGAGCCACCGATCGGTGAGCGCACTCGGGTACCCACGACGGGGCGAGATTCGGAATCCCTACTTTCACGTCACCACTTCACGCACACTGAGACATGGTACGACGTAGTCTCCTCTTCACACCCGGTGATCGCCCGGAAATGCTCCACAAAGCGCCCGAATCCGGTGCCGACACGATCGTCTTCGATCTCGAAGATGCGGTGGCACCCAGTCGGAAAGATGCGGCCCGAGAAACGGTCCGCGAGGTCCTCTCGGATCCCGAGTTCGCGTCGGATTGTGAAGTCTGCGTGCGCGTCAACGCGTCGTCCGCGGCCGTCGCCGCAGATCTCGAGGCGCTTCTCGCTCACGGACCCATCCGACTCGACAGTCTGTTGCTCCCGAAAGTCGAGCGTCCCGACGACGTCGAAACCCTCACGGGTGAACTCGAACGGTTCGACAGCGACGCCGCTGACGTTCCCGTTCTCGCGTTGATCGAAACCGCTCGCGGCGTCCTCGCCGCACCCGACATCGCCGGCGTTCCGGAAACCGACGCGCTCGTCTTCGGCGCTGAAGACCTCTCAGCCGACATCGGAGCCACGCGAACCGACGACGGGACTGAAGTGCTCTACGCCCGCGAACGCGTCGTTCTCGCCGCCGCTGCGAACGACTGTTCTGCAATCGATACCGTCTTCACCGATTTCGGGGATGAGGCGGGACTGATCGACGAAACCGAGTTCGCCATTCGACTCGGGTACGACGGCAAACTCGCGATTCATCCTGCCCAGGTCGACCCGATCAACGACGCGTTCACGCCGACGACTGAAGAACTCGAGTGGGCAAGAGGCGTTCTGGACGCGAAACGAGACGCCGACGCTGACGGCCGCGGTGTCTTCGCGGTCGACGGGCAGATGATCGACGCGCCACTGATCGCGCAGGCAGAACGAATCGAGGCCCGAGCTGCGGCGGCTTCCGCGGACGAAGACGGCAGTTCCGACACCTAGCTTTTCCGACT
Source organism: Natrialba asiatica DSM 12278 (assembly GCF_000337555.1). Taxonomy (GTDB): domain Archaea; phylum Halobacteriota; class Halobacteria; order Halobacteriales; family Natrialbaceae; genus Natrialba; species Natrialba asiatica. Next base: position 17,625 of record NZ_AOIO01000031.1, read on the forward strand.
GCCTCCGATCCGAGCGAATTGCCACCTAGTACCATTTCACAGAATATAATGGAATCTATAATCCTTATATTGTGTTTTACTTACTATGGACATCTTCGTCACGCTTATTTCCGGTTCGTTAGAATTGGGGGATAATGGTAGCAGACATCAACCCATTCGAGAGCCTCCAGTCGCAGATCGACGACGCGGCGGCGCACCTCGATATCGGCGACGACGTCATCGAACGACTCAAGCACCCGGAACGAGTTCTCGAAACGAACCTCACGGTCGAACTCGACGACGGTGAACTCGAGCGGTTCAAAGCGTTCCGCTCGCAGTTTAACGGCGACCGCGGCCCGTACAAGGGCGGTATCCGCTACCACCCGAACGTCTCCCGCGACGAGGTCAAGGCCCTGTCGGGCTGGATGGTCTACAAGTGCGCCATCGTCGACATCCCTTACGGCGGCGGCAAGGGCGGCATTATCGTCGATCCGGACGAGTACTCCGTAAGTGAACTCGAACGCCTGACGCGGTCGTTCGCGACGGAGCTTCGTCCTCTCATCGGTGTGGACCGCGATATTCCCGCCCCCGATGTGAACACGGGCCAGCGGGAGATGAACTGGATCAAGGACACCTACGAGACGCTCGAGAATACTACCGAGCCAGGCGTCATTACGGGGAAAAACATCGCGAGCGGAGGCAGCGAGGGCCGCGTCGAGGCGACCGGGCGCTCGACGGTGATCGCCGCGCGCGAGGCGTTCGACTACCTCGACAAGGACCTCGAGGGCGCGACCGTGGCCGTCCAGGGCTACGGGAACGCCGGCTGGATCGCCGCCAAGCTCATCGACGAGATGGGGGCCACCGTCGTCGCCGCGAGCGACTCCAGCGGCGGTATCTACAATCCCGACGGCTTCGATCCGGTTGCCGTGAGGGGCCACAAAAACGAAACCGGCAGCGTCGTCGGCTACGAGGAAAGCGTCGAGGAGGTCACCAACGAGGACGTACTCACGATGGATGTCGATCTGCTCATCCCCGCCGCACTCGAGAACGCAATCGACCGTGACCTCGCCACAGACGTCACCGCCGACGTCATTTCCGAGGCCGCGAACGGGCCATTGACGCCCGAAGCCGACGAAGTACTTCGGAAACGGGACACCTTCGTCATCCCGGACATCCTCGCAAACGCCGGCGGCGTTACCGTCTCGTACTTCGAATGGGTCCAGAACCGCCAGCGCTTTTCCTGGAGCGAACAGCGTGTCAACGACGAACTCGAGACGCTCATCGTCGACGCCTTCGATGCGCTCGTCGATACCTACGAGACATACGATCTTGACAACCCACGGACTGCTGCATACGTCGTCGCAGTCGACCGCGTTGCCAACGCCTACGAGGAAGCGGGTAGCTTCCCCTGATCGGCTATCGAACCGCAGCGCCGCCCTCGACCGTCAGTTATCTTCGAGTTCAGCGAGATGCTGTCAGGGTGACACTACGTCTTTGTCGACCGGGGTCTTTTTCCACGTCCGTCTGGATAGGCCATATAGAGACGCGTGAGCATACGGGACCGGCTCGGTCACTATCGCGAAGAAGCCCTCCACAAGTTAACCGTCGCGATCCAGGAGGAACACACACCCCACGAGGTCGCCGTCAGTTTCGCGATTGGAATTTTCGTGACGACATTACCAACCGGTGGTCTCGGTATCGGTCTGTTCTTCGTGTTCAGTGCCCTGTGGTCGTGGATCTGCAAGCCTGCGCTGTTCGCCTCGGTCGCCGTCCTCAACCCGTTCGTCAAACCCGCCGTCTACCTTTCGAGTGTTCACGTCGGCGGCGTCCTCCTCGGCACCAATCCGATCCGCTCGCACGAAACGATAGCCGAATCTGCCACCGTGACCGCTCACCAACTGATCGTCGGCAACGTCGTGCTCGCGACGATACTCTCGGCCATCAGTTACGTCATCGTCCGGCGACTGACGCGGCTTCACCGTCGCCGAGCGCACCACTCGTCCGATCGCTCGCTCGTCTCGACGATCCGTCAGGTGCTCCGTCGCAACTAAGAACGCCACACGACGGTATCGAGTCCTGTTAGGGAACCGAGAGACAATCACAAGACCAGTAAACACTTATAAACTGATCATTGATTGTGGTAGCATGAAACGTCGAACGCTCCTGGGAAGTCTCGGTGTCGCCGGCCTTACCGGCCTTTCGGGTTGTCTGGGACTCGTTGGTCTGGCGCGCCACGAGTCCTCTCCCGCCGGTGTCGACGCTACCGTTCGCAACGAGACCGGGTACGAGCAGACTGCAATCAACGAGTTCTCCGTCGAGCGAGAGGTCGGTGTCAGCATCGCAACCGAAACGGTCGTGATCACGAATTACATGACCGAACACGAGAAGGCGGTCGACATGGGCCCGCTGGGTGAGCAACGCGGGGCCGTCTTCATCGTCCTGACGACGCCGCAGGTCAATGCGCTCGGTTCGCAGTTCAATCCCGTCGAGGACATGTCCACCGACGAACTCGTCGAGTTGGTCGCGAGCAATTACGACGATATCGGATCCGTATCCTTCGTCGAGGAAACGTCGGTGACGGTGTTCGACGAGTCGACGACCCAGTCCAGATACACCGCCGAAGCGTCGTTCCAGGGACAGCCTGTCGATGTCGCGTTGCACGTGAGCGAGGCCATCGAGACCGACGACGATCTGCTCGTAACGGTCGGCGTCTATCCGAACGAATTCGATTGGAGCGAGGAAGAACAGATATTCTCGCTGATGGACGGTGTCGTTCCGGATATCGACGAGGAGGCCGCTGGCGATACCGAGAACGGAACCGACGAGTCGGACAGTGACGGCAACGACACCGATACCGGCTCCGAGAGCGATACCGAGGGCAACGATACCGACACCGGTAACGGGACGGACGAAAACGGTGACAACGAGGACGACGACCTTCTTTCTGATAGCAACTGACGGGCGTCAATCCTAATCCGTCTGGTTGAGTGCCAACCCGACCATCTGGTTGCGCGTCACCCCCAAGCCGTCTTGTTGGTAGACGTGAGCCGATTTCGACGAGTACATCGAGTTCAGCGAGGGACTGCCTCACCAGCCGCGGTCAGCGTCGTCGTCGCGGTCGTCGCTGGGAGTAGTGTCGTCATTGCGGTCATCGGTGGCGTCGGTTCCAGTTCGGTCATTATCACGGAATCCGGACTCGTCGAGCCACCCGTAGTCGTCGGTTTCGTCGCGGGATTCGGCGTCGAACTCGTCGTGTACGTCGTCGGGGCGATGGGTCCGCTCGTCGGCTCGAACCGTCTCGCCGGCACCGGTGTGATTGGTCCGGGCGGCGCCTCGTTGCTCCGGAACGAGGTCGAGTTCGGAATCGGTGTCGCCGAGCAGGAGCAGCGCGTAGTACTGGAAGTAGGTTCGGACCGGCATCTGGACGAGAGCGACGAGTGCGATGAGCGCGAGCAGACCGACGACGCCGATGGCACCGGCGAGGTAGACCCCGACGCCGCCCAGCGCATACGCCAGTACGCCGACGATCACGAACGGAATCGCGAGGACGACCGCGCCGAAGAGGACGACGAACCCGACGGCGATACTCGTCACGAGTTGCAGAATCCAGACCAAAAGCAGGTAGACGACGTACTCGCCGACGTTCCCTCGAAGCGTCGCCCAGAATCGCCGCCACCCGCCGAGCACGCCGCGGTCCTCGAGCAGCATGATCGGCGCGACGAACTCGGACGTAAAGCGCATCGCGATGGCGTAGACGATATAGAGCGGAATCGCCACGAGCGCAATAAGCGCGAGTTCGCCGACGAACTCGTCCGTGGTGGCCGTGCTGGTGAGGAAGTATCCGACCGGGATGGCGATGACTGCAAGCAGGGCGAGCGAGACGAGCGCCCGGAACGCAAAGAGCCGGATGCCGCGACCGAGATTCGCCCTGCTGTATCGTCGCACGTGAATCTCCGTCGATCGGAGCGTTTCGATGAAGACGAATTCCATGATGGCACCGAGAAGCGCGAACAGGGTCCAGAGCAGGATGCCGACAATGGCGAGGACGACGATTGCCGCAAGGACATCGTCTGGAATCTCGCCGAGTCCGTCCTGTGGCATCGGCTCGTCGGCGACCATCTGTGGATCGCTGGTTGCGAGGTTTCCCGGCGAACCCAGGCTCCCACCGACGAAGAGCACGACGATAGATAGCTTGAGCCACAACCACACGCGCACCGGGAGTAACAGCGCTCGCGTGGTTTCGATCGCATCCCCGAGATCGTCGACAGCATCCATAGCTACGGTAAACGTCTCAGAGCAACGATAAAAATGGTGCTGTCTCTCGTATCCCGTTCGAACTCGAGCGTGAGCCGAGAGTGATGGTTCGCCCGTGCTGTCGATGCGAGCAGCGTTCAGGCGACCGAACACATCTCGTTTGAAACACTTCGAGACGCATTTAACCGCGAATCCACTCACGGTCTAGTAATGGATCTCCGCCAGCTCGCCCGCGGGACCGTCGAGTGGGGACGCATCGAGCGCGTCATCCGCACGCTGGCGGAACGTCACGACCGCGAGTTCGTCCGCGTCGAGTTCCTCGAAGCCGATAACTGGTTGTCGACGCCCTGCGTCATCGACGAGCGATGGTTCGTTAAAATCGTCAGCCGTCAGAACGCGCTCGTCCACGCGCTCTTGACGACGGGGCGGAACGTCGGCGCGGTGTCCTCGGGTACCGAGGGCTTTTTCGACCGCTTCGATACGCCCCGCGAGATGGTCGAACACGAGTACGAGGCGACCCAGCGGATGCGCGAAGTCGGTCTCAACGCCCCTCGGCCGATCGAAGCCTTCGAAGTCAACGGCCTGGGCGTGCTCGTCCTCGAGTACCTTCCCGAGTTCGAGTCGCTCGGAGCGGTCTCGGACGCCGTCGTCGCCGAGCGCGCGCCGGATCTCTTCGAAATGCTCTCGCTCCTGCACGACCACGGCCTGGCACACGGCGACCTGCGCGACGAAAACATCTTGCTTTGCGACGGCGACCTCTACTTCATCGATGCGACCAGCGTCCACGAGAACCGCGTCGCGGAGACGACCGCCTACGACCTCGCCTGCGCGCTCGCCATTCTGGAACCGCGTATCGGTGCCCGCGAGGCCGTCCTCGCCGCCTCGTCGGTCTACGACACCGACGAACTCCTCTCGGCGCGACGCTTCCTCGACTTCGTCCGCCTGCGCCCCGATCACGAGTTCGACTCGACGCTCCTCCGAAGTGAACTCGAGAAGGCGGCGGATCTGAGCCAGCACTGACTGATTGAACGCGTCTCGCAGCGGATCGGACGGTTGCGGTGAGAACGCTGTCCGTGGAAGTTTCGTTTCGGGTTGATGGCTGCGTTTTCGCGCACAGTCAGTGGGTCGCCGTCACTACCGTCAATCGCGAATGCAAAGGTAATCAACCCACATCTTTCGATAATCCACTGATATCCTCATGCAAATTGTAACTCTCTGCTAGAGGGGAAACACGAGATTCATAGCTGAATAGTGCTGACGCTATACTCCGAGTGGACGCCGACGGGCCGATACAGGTTCGGTAGGTCGAGAACAATCCAGGTCTAACGACGCTACGGTTGGCCTCGAGGCAGTCGGCCAGCGAGGTTGTTTAGGACGTCTGTGAGAGCGCTTCGAGTAGAGCGCATCTCAAAGCACTTGGCCCGTTTTCGATGTGATTACAATATTCTCCTCATTACATTTTCTCTGCAATTTGTTCAATTGCTCGCACAAAACGCCAAATAAGGTATAACAATATTGTTGGAATAGCATAATTAAACAAAAGTAACGGTGATACGGGAAATATGCCCGATAGTAAAACGGCTCCGATAACTACTGCAAACGGGACTATTTTTGATAGGTATTGGTCATTCATAGATCGTTAGCGGTTCCGCATTCGAATAGACGTACTCTCACGCATGAGACTCATTTCATCTATCATTTCAGAAGCATATTAAACTAATCGGAGTGATAGCCGCGTCGTCCGAGCGGAAAGCCGGAAAGTACGGCGGGATTCCCCAGTTCAGGCGCGCGTCGGCGACGGCGACGACAACGTACTCGTGAGGTAACTGACGAGGACGATGAGCACGCCGGCGACCGGTGCTGCGATAATCACCGCATCCAGTCCGTAGGGACTCCCGAGAACCGTGTCCCAGGAGACCGCGAGCACGGCACCGGCGATCATTCCGGCGAGGCCGCCGATCTTGGTCAGGCGCTCTCGCATTAGGAAGATCGCGAGCAGCGGCGGCGTGATTGCGGCCCCGTAGGCCGTGTACGAGTACATCTGGATCTCGAGAATCGTCGGGAAATATTGCCCCAGGACGAACGCAAAAATACCGAGGACGACCACGAACGCCCGGGTCAGCCAGAAGACCTGTTGGTCGGACGCATCGGGATTAATGAGTCCCCTGTAGAGGTCCTGGGAGAGGTTGGTACAGGCAGACAGCAGGTAGGAACTCCCCGTCGTGACGATAAACGCCGTGGCGGCGGCCAGCAAAATGCCACCGATCCAGGTCGGAATCTCCGTCGTCGTCGCGATCAGCGCCATTCCCGGATCGAGTTCGGGGAACATCGCTCGCGAGGCGAACGCGATGAGGGGGACCAGCGTCATGGTTGCGACCGCGCCGCCGAACCAGGCGATGAGTCCGGTGTTCGTCCCGTCGTCGGTTTCGCCGGCGATGATGCGCTGGTACATGTTCTGGTCGGCGAGGATCAACAGCAACGGCGGAGCCCACAGCGCGAAGAACTCGAAGAACGAGAGGTTTCCGAGCGCGTCGAGGTGGGTCGCGGGGACGTTCGCGGTGACCCCGCTCCAACCGCCGGCTTCGATGAGGACGAACGGGACTGCGACGACGAGCCCGACGAGCATCAGGAACGCGCTGATCGCGTCCGTGTACGCGACGGACATGAGGCCGCCCATCGCAGCGAGTGCGATGATAATGGCGGTTCCGATGAGCGTCCCCTGGGTGACCGGGATGCCGGTCGTGACGTTCAGTACGTATCCGAGCCCGGTGAACTGGTAGGAAACGATTCCGACGTATGCGAACGCGATGACGAGCAGGCTGATAATACGGCCCTCCTTGCCCAGTTCCTCCTCGATCATTTCGGGGACCGTCAGTTTGTTGAAGGCCCTGATACGCGGCGCGAGCGCTTTCAGGACGCCGATACCGAGGAGTGATCCCGTACCGAGAATAATCGCGGGCCACAGCCCGTTTCCGTACGCCACCGAGTTCGCGCCGCCGGTCACCGTGCCGGACCCCATCCACGTCGCAAGCAGCGTTCCGGCGATAATGACCGCGCCGAGGCTCCGGCCGGCGACCATGAAGTCCTCCGCGGTGTTCGTTTTTCCGTACGCCCAGACACCGACGCCGAGCATCACGACCAGATACGCGGCGACGATGTACAGTAACGTCATGTCGCTCTCGACTGCCATGGCGTGAGAATATGAGACACGGGTGTTAAATACCTCACCGACCAATCGTTCCTGATCGATACACACAGATATCAAATATAAACGCGGCAAGACCGACCTGGTCGGGTTCGGTTTTAATATCGCGAGCCGTCTGATGGCGTGTGATGGCAGACCTCACTATCCCCGAATCGGAACATCGCGAGCGAAAGCGAACAGTGCTAGAGCGCGCTGACGCGGACGGTTACGACGGTCTCGTTCTCTTCGGATCGATAAACATTCACTACGTCAGCGGCATGTACCACCTGCCGACCGAGCGGCCGGTCGCACTCGGGATCACCGACGAGCGCGTCGAGGCCGTCGTTCCGCGACTCGAACAGGAACACGCCTCTCGGGACGAGTTCATAATCGACGAGGTCACGACGTACTTCGACTATCCCCAGGGCGAGCCGATGGAGGCGGTCGCCGATATGTGTGCCCGACTTGGAATCGCCGACGGGAGCATTGCGGTCGATGCTGACGGGAGTCCGGCCCGAAACGGATACACCGGCCCCGCGCTCTCGTCGGTCGTCGCCGCGGACGTCGGCGTCGAGGAGTACATCACCGAGTTGCGCGAAACGAAAAGCGACCACGAAATCGAACTCATCCGCGAGGCGAGCGTCTGGGCTAACCTCGGCCATCGACTCTTGCAGGAGCGCATCGAGCCGGGCCGACGCCCCATCGAAGTCCGGGCGGAAGTCGAGGCCGAGGCGGTCAAGACGATGCTCGATACGCTCGGCGACCGCTACGAGATGCGCTCGTGGGCGAACCCGATGCAGTGTCTGTTCACGACCGGCGACGTGACGGCACGGCCCCACAGCATGGACCAGACGACGCGAATCGAACGCGGAGACAACGTCGTCACGATCGTCAAACCGAACGTCGGCGGCTACACGACCGAACTCGAGCGGACGATGTTCGTCGGGGAGGCTTCCGACGAACAACGGACGTACTTCGAGATCATGACGGAATCTCAGGAGATCGCGATCGACGCGATCGGACCGGGTGTCGAGTACGCCGCAGTCGAGGAGGCCGTCGTCGACTACTACGAAGAGCAAGGCGTAGCCGAGTTCACCCAACACCATGCCGGCCACAACATCGGTATGCAGGGCCACGAACGGCCGTTTCTCGATGTCGACGGTGACGGTGAAATCCGTTCGGGCGAACTGTTCACCGTCGAACCCGGATTCTACGTTCCCGGTCTGGGCGGCTTTCGCCACTCCGATACGGTGCTCGTGACCGACGATGGAACGGAGACGCTGACGTACTATCCCCGCGATCTCGAGAGCCTGATCGTTTGAGAAAGCGCCGGCACGGATTCAGGGAAACCACATATTTTCTAGATTGATGCCCATACTCTTTTCAATCGACACAATTAGCGGACAAAGCGCAACATAGAAGCCCTTGCTACAGACACGCAGAGACATGAGCCTGGAGCACGAGTTATCGAGCGTTCGATTAACCCTCGACCTGTGGCACCCGGACTGCTGGGCCATCGAAGCGACGGACCGAACGGGCGGTGGCGTCCTCGCACACGCGGTCTACAATTCTCCGAAAACCGATGGGACCAGCCCGAACACGGTCGAGGGCCTGTTCACCGCGTTTGGCGATACCGCCGCGGAGGTCCGAGACCTCCTCGATGCGATCCGCGCGTCGAACCATGCCGGAGAACTGTTCGAGCTCCAAAAGCGGTTCGGACGTGCACGCAACGCTCCCGGCAACGTCGTCCGCGAGTTCTTCCTCGAGTACGATCCCGACGAGATGGTCTGTCCGACGCTCCTGGAGAACGGCTTTGTCCACAGCGCGCCGGTCCGGATCCAGAACGGGAGCGAGGAGTGGAACCTCTGTTTCGCGGGCGATCGATCCCGGATCGAAGAATCCTTAGATGACGTGCGCGATCAGGCTGGCGCGGAGGTAACGATCACGTCGATTACGACCGCCGATTCGTCCGAGCGCTCGACGCGCGACCAGCGACTCGATACGCTCACGACGGCCCAGCGCGAAGTATTCGAACGCGCCCGCGAGGCCGGCTACTACGAGTGGCCCCGCGAAATAACGACCCGCGAGCTGGCGGCTGAACTCGATATTGCGAAGTCGACGCTGCTCGAACATCTGCGGACGGCTGAATCGAAGCTTTTGGACCCGTAGTCACGCTCTTGCAACCTCGCTCCAAACGGCCGATCGACGAAGGATCGCTGACGGACACAGACGACGAACACGGACGAGACGCTCCGTCCGCTCTCGAACTCGTCGGTAGACGTCGGAGAATCATTCGGTGTCGTACGGACTATACTGGTGGACGCCGAGCCCGTCAGCGGCCAGTTCGTACTGCGCATCCGTCCGGATGTCCATTACATATAAACCCTGATTATCCCTCCCTTCCCCGGTGCGCCGGCGAGTCGTTCGGGATCCTCCCGAGCTCGGTCGAGATTCGCCCGGAGGAAGGCGTCCAAGTCGGTTCCCGACCAATTGATCGGATTCAAAGGAGCCGAAAACAACCGCCGACACGTGACCATGATCGGTGGGGATTACATGGGATTAGCGCGTAGTTATGAACTATGTCGCACCAATCCGGAACGCAACTGAACCAACACTACATCGATGGCGAGTGGACCGACGGCGACGGCTCGGACACGTTCGCAAGCGAGAGCCCCGCAACGGGAGAGACACTGGCGGAGTTCACACGCGGCACCGAGACCGATGTCGATGCTGCGCTAGCCGCAGCGGACGAAGCCACCGAGGAATGGCGTGAACTCTCGTATATCGACCGTGCGGAGTATCTCTGGGATATCTATCACGAACTGCGCGACCGGCATCAGGAATTAGGCGAGGTCGTCTCCAAGGAGTGTGGCAAGGAGATCTCGGAAGGGAAAGCCGACGTGACCGAAGCCTGGCACATGGTCGAGTGGGCGGCGGGCAACGCTCGCCACCCCCACGGTGACGTAGTTCCGTCGGAAGTCGGTGCCAAGGACGCCTACATGCGACGGAAGCCACGGGGCGTCGTCGGCTGTATCACACCCTGGAACTTCCCGGTCGCGATCCCGTTCTGGCACATGGCTATCGCCCTCGTGGAAGGGAATACGGTCGTCTGGAAGCCGGCCGAACAGACGCCGTGGTGTGGCCAGATTATCGCCGAGATGTTCGACGACGCCGGCATTCCAGACGGCGTGTTTAACATGGTCCAGGGCTTCGGCGACGCCGGCGCGGCGATCACGGACGACGAACGCGTCGACACCGTTCTCTTTACGGGCTCGGCAGAGGTCGGCCAGGAAATCGCCAGCAAGGTCGGCGGCGAACCCGGCAAGCTCGCAGCCTGTGAGATGGGCGGCAAGAACGGCATCATCATCACCGAGGAAGCCGATCTGGACATCGCCGTTCACTCGGCGATCATGTCCTCGTTCAAGACCACGGGTCAGCGCTGTGTCTCTTCCGAGCGCCTGATCGTCCACACGGACGTTTACGACGAGTTCAAGGAGCGCTACGTCGAGATCGCCAAAGACATCGCGGTGGGCGATCCGCTCGAAGAATCGACGTTCATGGGACCGGCAATCGAGCCCGAACACGTCGAGAAGATCCGCAAGCACAACGAACTCGCCGAGCAGGAGGGGGCGAACGTCCTCGTCGATCGCTTCGAACTCGGCGAAGACGAGATCCCGGACGGCCACGAAGACGGCAACTGGGTCGGCCCGTTCGTTTACGAGATCGAGTACGACACGGACCTGCGCTGTCTCAAAGAGGAGTGCTTCGGCCCGCACGTCGCCCTGCTCGAATACGAGGGTGACATCGAGGATGCCGTCGATATCCACAACGACACGCCCTACGGTCTTGCCGGCGCCGTGATATCCGAGGATTACCGCCAGATCAACTACTTCCGCGATCACGCCGAGATCGGTCTCGCGTACGCGAATCTGCCGTGTATCGGTGCCGAAGTGCACCTGCCGTTCGGCGGAGTCAAAAAGTCCGGCAACGGCTACCCCTCGGCTCGCGAGGCCATCGAGGCCGTCACCGAGCGTACCGCCTGGACGATGAACAATTCCAAGGACATTCAGATGGCTCAGGGCCTTTCGGCCGACATCACCACGCAGGACGACTGACTGTCGCCGACGCTCTGTTCCCGGGTTTTCTTCTCTTGTGAGTCGGTTTCAACCGATCCAGCGGAACGACGAGTTCAGTGAGTCGGTACTGGTTGTGCCATCGATCGATAACTGATAGCAATGGGCGGTGACAACTGAATAGTACGTAATGAGCGGTGAGCAACGGCTGGTAACTGGTAAAAGGCGAAAGGAAGATGTGGACGAGGGGCGAGGAGACGGGAGTGCTCGTTCCCGGGAACGAGCAGTGCCGAGCCGGAGACGCGCTTGCCGGGTACGACGTGAAAAGCGTCTGTACCGGCACCTGTATTTCGATTTGCTGGACCAAAAAGTCAGCGGTCAGCGAACGTCAGGTGTGGACTAGTGACACAGTATCTCGCTGCCGGTTCCGCGTTTCCGTTTTGTTGTCGCGATGCCGGCATTCCAATTATCGGCGATTTAGAACCGTCGGTCCCGTAGTGCAGGGAACTCTTCGCGCACGGCAGACACCGTCTCTCGGTCGATTTCGGCCGTCACGAGGCCGGGATCGTCGCCGGTCGAGGCGAGGGTGACGCCCCAGGGATCGGTGATGGTCGAGCGGCCGAGCAGCGTCGTCGTGTCGCCGGTGTCGCCGTCGGTGAACTGGCCGGAGCCGTTGATCGTCGCCACGTAACACTGGTTTTCGATGGCCCGCGCCCGCGAGAGCGTCCGCCAGTGTTCGAGTCGCGGGTAGGGCCACGCGCTCGGGACGAGGACGAGTTCAGCGCCAGCATCCACCAAGCGGCGGTAGAGTGCGGGAAAGCGCAGGTCGTAGCAGGTCGTCACGCCGACGGTTAGTCCGCCGATGGTTGCGGTTTCGATCCGTTCGCCGGGAACGAGCAGGTTGGATTCGGCGGAGTCGTAGCCGAAGAGGTGGTGTTTGCGGTAGACCAGTTTCAGGTCGCCGTCGGCGTCGAACAGCGCGGCGGTATTGGCGAGTCCGCTGTCGGCGGGCGTGTCTACGGCGGTCGTCGCGCCGAGGTCCTCGACGATACTGCCGGCGAGGACGGCGATATCGTGTTCGGCGGCCGCCTCTCGGAGGCGCGCGTTCGTCGCGCCGAGCAGGGGTTGTGCATCCTGTTCGTACCGGTCGAACGCGAAGTAGCCCACGTTGAACAGTTCGGGGAGAGCAACTAGATCGGCACCGCGGGCGGCCGCGCGATCGATCGCGTCGAGTGCCCGGTCGACGTTGTCGTCGAGTGCACCCGCTTCGACGCGGAGTTGGGCCAGGGCCAGCGTGAGTGGTGACGTTGCCTGTAGTGTGGTCTCGGCGGTCATCGTGTCGTCTGGAGGTGGTGCTCGAGTTCGTTGCGGAGGTTTTCGAGTTCGTCGTCGAGGTTGCGTTTGAAGAATTTTTCGACGCCCGGGAGTTTACCGTCGACGACGAAGTGGTTCTCGAGGCGCGCCCCGGTTTCGGTCGCGACGATTTCGTGTTCGCCGGTGACGTCCAGGACGCTCGAGTTGCCGACGAACTTGACGTATTCCGGCCGTCTTCGTGTCACGTCTTCGGTGTCGACGGTGACGGTCCGTCGAACGAACGGAATCGGCAGGGCGACCTGCCAGGTCACCTTGTGGCTCGCCGGGTCGGTGACGGTGAACTCGTCGACGACGCTGATCGCGCGGGCGCGGTTCTCGGGGTCGGCGATAAACGACCAGACGCGTTCGGGTGGTGCCGATAGCTCGAACGACCGGTCGACCCGTACAGTCATGCCACTAACTGTGCGCGTAGTGGATAAAAAGGCCGTGGGACCGTCATGAATCGAACGGAGAGTCGAAGACCGGTCTGGTGGCGCAATTCGAACTGGGGGTCATCAGGCGGTTGAGGAGCTCAGGGTTACCTTCCACGTGGTCGAACGCGCACGGCCCCACTTTTCGATGTCCACGTCGTCGGATTTCTCCGCGAGGTGTGGGAGTCGCGCGCCAACCTGTTTCGACGAAAGTCCGATCGCATCGGCGATGTTTTTCGACCGGAAGTAACGTTCACCGCGGGTAGCGCTCTCGCGCAGATACGAGATAATCCGCTGTTCTTCGTCGGAGTAGTCGGTCATCGTCCGTACGAAACATAGGAGGCCGCCGCTCTTAACTCTTGACGGCCGTTATGGCATGTGTTGGCGCGTCAGTCCCAGTAGAGATGAATGCCGACAACTGCGAGTGAGCTAAAGAGAACGGCACCGGCGAACCCGAAGGCAGCATCGATTTCCGGTGCGCCTGTCACCATCACGAGTGCGCCAATCGTGGCGAGCGCACCGAGCGCAAGCGCCAGCCCGACGCCCTTGTCCGTCGTCGACTCCGATTGCGTAGCCATACTCGTGGGTTTGTCAACGGGGTCTCTTAATTGCACTTATTCCGGCCAGCGAGAGGGTGTGTCACACCCGATCGTCGTCGCCGCCAGTCACCGCACGCCGTTTCAGTTAATCGTCGTGTGCTCCGATTCCTCGTTCAGCGCGAGATTCGCCGCGATCTCCGCGTTTCGCATCGCGTACTGGGCGGTCTGCTGAAGGCTCACGAGGACTTCCCGAACGCGAAGAAGTTCTCCGTTCGACATTTCCGGTAGCTCCGCCAGGATTTCGTCCTCACGGTCGGCGATTTCGTGGAAGAGTTCACGAACCTCGTTCGATTTGTCGTAGTCGCGTTCGACTGCGGATTCGACCGCGAGCGAGGTGATTTCGTCGACCAGATCGTTCAGTTCGCGGATGTCGCGCATGACGGAGCCCTCGACGTCGAGCGTGTGGCCGTTCGTCTCGATGACGATCTCGGCGATGTCCTCACCGTTGTCGGCCGTGAGTTCGAGGTTCTTTGCAATCGAGCGGTAGCCGATGAGCGGAAAGCCGCTGTTGAGACCGACCGCACGCGCGAGGTTCGGGTTCTGGTAGGCCGTAAAAATGAGTCGCAAGAGGAGGACGAAGATCTTATTCGCCTGTCGCTCGCGGTTGAGCGCCCGCTGTGCCAGGTCGGTATTCCCGTGAGCGAGCGCCTTGATCCCCTCGCCTCGCATCGTCTGCCCGGTTCGTTCGAGTCGCTCGAGCAGGTTATTGAGCGTAAAGTCCTCCGGATCGACCGAACAGCGAATCGCGATACTCTCGGGCGTCTCCTCGATGACGCCCAGTCCCATCAGTTGCGTCTCGGCCTGGTACACCGCGTTGATGTGTGCCGATTCGAGCGCCCCCTCTTCGCGCTCGATTCGAATGACGCGCCGACCGAGGACGTACTGGGCGACGATCGCCCGTTCGACGGCCCCAGCGTCCAGGTTGTCCGCGTGGATAATCGCCTCCGTCTCTTCTGAACTCGCTGACTCGGGCATCACCGTTAGCGTCCCCTTGCCGCTCGTTCGGAGTGAGACCTCGTCTCCCTTCTCAACGTCGTGTTCGGACGCCCACTCGGCGGGCAGGGTCATCGCCAGCGTGGATGGCCCGAGTCGCTGGACTTTCCGCGTTTCCATGCTCTCTCCGTAGTAGCGACACGACCTTAATATTGACTATACACCCATTATGTGAAACGCCGAGGGTTATATGGTTCTGTTTCTCACCCGCTTATCACCGTTCCCTTAAACAACGTTTACGAGTCGCGTCGTGAACCGCCCCGTCCGAACCTGCTGCCAGCCGCGCAGTTCGTCGTTGATCGCCTCATCGTCCGTGTCGACGCGCAGCGCCTCGATCCCGTCGAGTTTGTCTTCGTCGGCGACGACGACGAGTTCGTCGGCGAACTCGATGACGGGCGGGGAAATCTGGTGGTTGCCGCGGCCGAAGATGACGCCCTGGCCGCCGATGGGTGAGACGACGATCGTCGCGGGTTCGTCGAGTGCGGCCAGAATCTCGGATTCCGACGCATCGCGCGCGAGAAGCGTTCCGTTTCGCGTTTCGTCTGCCTCGTCTCTGCCGCCCGCCGACTCGGTGTTCGAACCGGAACCGGCGCGCCAGACGTCCACCCCGAGCGGAGCGAAATCGATGCCGAGTTCGGATTCGATCGCGCCGACGGTGCCGCCGGGGCCGAAGACGTAGGTTCGCTCGGGCTCGACTTCGCGGGCGAAGCCGGCCGCCAGCGCGTCGACGGTCCCGCTCGAGAGCTGTTTGCTCGACTGGACGTTCGGGGCGACCGGGACGGGGACGACGGCCTTGAGCTCGGAGCGGACCTCGCCCTCTCGGTAGGCCGCCTCGTCGATGTCGTTGACCTCGCGGGATTCGACGCGGTCGAACTCGGCGGCGATCCGACCGGCGTCGGTCGGGGTGACGGCGAAGACGGAGGAGTAGATCTTGACGCCGGCGGGGACGCCGAGCATCGGCGTGACTGCTTGCTTTGCGTCGCTCCGGTCGGCATCGTCGCCCCGGTCGAGTTCATGCGCCCCTCGTTCCTCGAGGACGGTTGCGACATCGACCGCCGTTCCGTCACCGCCGACGAACAGGACGAGGGAAACGTCGTGATCGAGCAGCGCGCGAACGGTCCGGCAGGTGTCCGCGGCGGTCGTTTCGGCGGTGGCGGGGTCGACAGTCGAGTCGGCGGTCGGATCGTAGACGGTGATCGGTTCGTAGCCGGCATCGCGCGCGGCGAACTCACCCATGATGCCGGTCGCGGTGTAAACGGTTGCGTCCGGGGCGTGGCGAGAGAGCGCAGTCAGCGCCTCGCGAGCTCGCGTCGGGGCGCGCGGTTCGGCACCGCGCTCGCGGGCCTCGGCGAGTGTCTCGTCGGTTCCTTTGAGTCCGACTCGGCCGCCCATGCCGGCGATCGGGTTGACGACGACGCCCAGCGCGTCCATGGCCGGGCTACGGGAGGCGATTCAAAAAGCCGTGCGATTGCGGCCCCGTCACGGCGACCGGTCGCCGAGTCCGTCGTTATTGGGCCGTTTCTCAAAAACTAAGAGGGATCGGGCTAGAGCACCGTTCATGAACGAACTACCATACGTTCTCGCGGCGGAGTCGGAACTTCCGATGCCGATGGAGTACGTCGGGTGGAGTGTCATGGCCCTGAGTCTTCTCGTCACGATCGCCTGGCTCGCCTACTTCTACCGGTAATTCGGCGGCGCGGTCGACGGAACACCGACTACGCGCTTTCGACCCGCTCGCGCAGCCACGCGGCGGCCTCCGCGACCGTCCGTTCGTCCGTTCCTTCGATCGAAATACGAACGCCGTCGCCGGGATAACTGCCGACCGATACGTCGAACTGCTGTCGGAGTTTGGCGATCCGATCGAGCAGCGCACTCTCGGGTTCGTCCGCGACGACGACGAGTCGATGCGTCGGTTCGCCGTTGAACTCCGAGGCCACCGTCTCGAACATCGCTTTCATCTCCTCGGGGACCCCCGGAAGCACGTAGACGTTTTCGAGGACCGCGCCCGGAGCCACCCCAACATCGTTGTGTAGCGCCCGCGCGCCCGCCGGCAACTCCGCCGTTCCGTCCGCGAGTTCAGCGTGAGAGTACCCGTTTTCTTCGAGCCAGGTGCGAGCGGCGTCGTGTGCCGTCAGCGATCGGCCGAGCGCGGCGGCGACGCCGTCCATCGTGACGTCGTCGTGCGTCGGTCCCAGGCCGCCCGTGACGACCACGGCGTCGTAGGCCGCTCGATACTCGTTGACCACGCGTGCGATGTCCGAAACGCGGTCCGGGATCGTCGTCACTCGCTCGATGTCGACACCGCGCTCGACGAGTCGCTCGCAAAGCCACGTGGCGTTCGTGTTTGCCGTCCGTCCGGCGAGGAGTTCGTCACCGACCGTAACGACCGCAGCGTTCATACCCGCTCGTTCGCGGTCCCCCCTCAAATGTGTCTCGTCCGCGTCATTCGATTTAAAATATCACCTTACTGACCACTCAGAATCCCTGTTACTCATCGTAACCACAAGATTCAATTCTGATAATTAGTAACGGTGTGACAATGCCTCGTCGGACGCAACGAACTGACACCAATTCGACTACGGTTCTTTCGGCACTCGGCAGCAAGTACAGTGCCGAAATCCTCTGTGCTGCGGGAACTCCGAAGTCGGCACAGACGCTGAGCGAAGACATCGAAATACCCATCGCAACCTGCTATCGACGCATCGAAGAACTCGTCGACGCGGGACTGCTTACCTGCGAAGGACGACAACTCTCCGAAGAAGGGCGACGAACGAACATTTATCGCCGCACGGTCGACGAACTCGAGGTCGATTTCTCCGACGAGCAACCGACGTTCTCCCAGAAGCGCCGCACCGAGGCCAAAAACCGGCTGCAGGACAAACTCGAGAAGTAAACTCACCGACACGGTGGTGCCGTGTACGCGATAGAATCACCCGTATAGTGACGACTCCGTCACCGCTCGCTCAAGTTCATCCCAGAGCGGGGCGTTCGACCAGATTTAAGTATTCCCGAGAGAATACTCGTGTATGACTGAATACGCCTCGGACGACCACCACGACGAGGCCGATGGAATGGCGACGGCCGACGAGCGCCTGGTCGGTCGTTCTCAGACCCTCCATATTGGCCGCGACCGCCCGATCAGAATCAGCACCGGCCACCGAATCCTCCACCACGACGGCAAGTGCGCCAGACCGCACGGCCACAACTACGAAGTCGCGGTTACCATCGAGGGGACGCTCACCGAGGAGGGCTGGATCGCCGACAAGGGTGATATTACTGCAGTAATAGACGAGTGGGACCACCGGTTCCTCCTTCAGCGCGGGGACCCCCTCGTCGAGGCCTTCGAAGCGGCCGGCGACGCGGACGGAATCGTCGTCCTCGATCAGCCGCCGACGGCCGAGGTGATGAGCGTTCTCCTCGAAGACAAACTCCGCGCCGAACTCGGAGAGAACGTTACCGACGTCGCCGTTCAGGTCAACGAAACGAGCGAACTCTGCGGCGGAAGTCAGTTCTGATCACAATGCCGGTCTCTCACTCGGTCGACCGAGAACCGTCCGAGGCGACGAACAGCACGGCGAACGAGCACCAAAACCGACCCGACGACGGCGATGGCGACCGACCCGACGACGGACTCCCGATCAACGAACTCTTCTCCTCGCTGCAAGGCGAGGGTACCCTCGCCGGCGTCCCCTCCGTCTTCGTCCGCACGAGCGGCTGTAACCTCCGCTGTTGGTTCTGTGACTCCTATCACACCTCCTGGGAACCGACCCACGCCTGGATGAGCCTCGACGAAATCCTCGCCGAGATCGAATCCTACGACGCGGACCACGTCGTCCTCACCGGCGGCGAGCCGATGCTCCACGACGCGAGCGCGGACCTGCTCTCCGAACTCGACGACCGCGGCTACCACACCACCGTCGAGACGAACGGGACGATCCACCGCGACGCCCCCATCGACCTCGCCTCGATCAGCCCGAAACTCGAGAGCAGCACGCCGACTCCCGAGCGCGATCCTGCCGGCGACGGCGAGTGGGAACAGCGCCACGAGAACGCCCGTCTCGACCTCGACGCACTCACCGAACTCGTCGAGACCCACCCGTTCCAGTTGAAGTTCGTCGTCACCGACGCGGACGACATGCCGGAGATCCTCGACCTGCTCGCCGAACTGCGGGACGCAGCGACCGTTCCCGTTCGCGACGAGAACGTCCTGCTGATGCCCGAGGGCGCGACCCGCGAGCGCCTCGCCGAAACGCGAACGCGCGTCGCCGAACTCGCGATGGAGCACGGCTTCCGGTACACGCCGCGGCTGCACGTGGATCTGTGGAACGACGCACCCGAGACATAACCAATACCATCCCGATACGAAGAGACACGATGACATCCGATTCACCCACCACCGACGCCGGTACCGAACCGACGACCGACTCGAAGCGCGCCGTCGTCCTCCTTTCGGGCGGCATGGACAGCGCCACCGCCGCCTACGAGGCCCGCGAGCGCGGCTACGACCTCTACGCCCTCCACACTTCCTACGGCCAGCGCACCGAAAACCGTGAACTCGACTGCGCAAAACGGCTCGCCGACGACCTCGAGATGAACGACTTCTTGCAGATCGAAACCGGACACCTCTCGGCGATCGGCGACTCGAGTCTCACCGACGACGAACTCGCCGTCGCGGACGCGGACATGGACAGCGACGAGATCCCCACCTCCTACGTCCCCTTCCGGAACGCGAACCTGCTCGCGATGGCCGTCTCCTACGCCGAGGCCAACGACTGCGAGGCGGTCTTCATCGGCGCCCACAGCGAAGATTTCTCGGGTTATCCGGACTGTCGCCCCGAGTTCTTCGAGGCGTTCGAAACCGTGGTTGACGTGGGGACGAAACCCGAGACCGACATCTCGATCGAAGCCCCGTTCGTCGAGTGGTCGAAGACCGATATCGCGGCCCGCGGCACCGAACTCGACGTTCCTTACGAACACACCTGGAGTTGCTACCGCGACGACCGGCCGGCCTGTGGCACCTGCGACGCCTGCGCCTATCGCTTGCAGGCGTTCCAGCGCAACGACCGTCGAGACCCGATCGAGTACGCCGAGCGGCCGTCCTACGTCGAGGAGTGAGACGATCGCCCGCGGATCGATCGCGGCGGTGCGAGGTTGCTTGGGCCCTGGGTCGAGTCACCGATATCGACAACACGTGCGACGGCGGTCCGATCGCCGATGGCGAACGCCGGTGTTCGTGACGTGTTCGTCAAGTCGTCAGAACGACACTGCGGACTCTCTACGTCTCGATCGAAAACTCGACGTACGACACCAGATACACGACGCCCTCGTACTCCACGAATCTCGCCCCCGACTCGAGTTCGGCCGGCGCGTCGTCGGCGTCGGCGCTGACGGACGCAAGAACTCGGAAGCCGCGTTCGCCGAAGTCGTCCGCCATGCCGTCCTCGTACGCGTCGCTCGCGTCGTCGAGCGCGGCGGCGATCCGATCGTTCTCGGTCAGTCCAGCGTCGACAGCATCGACCGGATCGATATCGGCCGGCACGTCCTCCTCGACGGACACCTGGAGAATCGATTCCGTCGGCCGGGTCGTCCCTCCCTCGTCGTTAGCCGGTTTCTGCGGATCGTCCGAGGCGCTCAAACAACCGGCCGACAGAGCCGCCGTCGCGCCGAGCGCACCGAGAACGTGCCGTCGATTCATCACGATCCGTTCACGGAGATGACGTAAATACGAACCGGAAAGGCTCGCTCACCACGCCGCTTCGAGTACGGCGACGAGTTCGTCGACCGACGGGTCGAGCCCCGGCGGCGCGTTCGCCACGATGCGATCCGCGAGCGTCGCCTCCGCGACGGCCCTGAACTCGTCGGGTTCGGGGCCGTCAACGTCCCGAAGCCGGGTTGGAAGCGAGAGCGCGTCGCGGACCGCGGTCACGCGGTCGACGACCGCGGCGGCCGGCTCCGCGTTTGCGCCGACGCCGAGCGCGTCCGCGAGCAAATCGACGCGGGCGTCAACGTCCTCCTGGGCGAAGACGAACTCGAGGACGTGCGGGGCGACGACCGCGTGGGCCGCCCCCTGTTGCACGTCGTTCGTGCGCGTCAGCCCGTGGCCGAAGGCGTGGATGATCGAGAGCGTCGTCTCGCCGGGGCGGGAGATGCCGTACTGGACGAGGACGATCCCTTCGAGAACGGTCTCGAACGTCTCGGGATCGCGCTCGCCGCGGCCGTACGCGCGCAGCCCGGACTCCAGTGCGGCCAGTCCGCGCGAGGCCGTCGCGTCGGTGATCGGCGTCGCGTTGGCGGCGTAGATCGTTTCGAGCCCCTTGTCGAAGCCGTTCATCGCGGACCCCGCGAGGACGGATTCGGGCGTCGTCGCGACCAGTTCGGGGTCGTAGAAGGCGGCCGCGGGCATCAGCTCCCGGCCGCCGATTCCGCCCCCGAGTTCCTCGTCGATCCGACCCGATCCGTCCGACGCCGGTGCGGCCGTGACGCCGGCGGCCTGCGAGAGATCCGCCCCCGCGAGCGTCGTCGGCACCGCGAGGATCGACACCAGCCCCGACTCGGGAACGGCGATCGTTCCCGTCTCGCTGAACTCGGCGACGATATCACCGCGCGAGCGCTCGTCGGCCGCGAGCGCGCTGATCACCTTCGCCACGTCGAGGCTGCTGCCGCCGCCGACCGCGACGATCGCGTCGGCGTCGGTCTCGTGCAAGCGGTCGAGTCCGTCGAACGCCGTCCCGAGCCGTTTCTTCGGCGTCGTCTCGTCGAAGACGCCCGCGAGTTCAGCGCCGAGTCCCGTCCGGACCGGGTCGATCACCGCCGACGTGCTCCCGACGGTCGACCCGCAGACGACCAATGCGCGCTCACAGTTCAGCCGCTCGAGTTCGGCGTCGAGGTCGGCGACGCAGCCCCGGCCGAAGCGGATCGTCGGCGAGGCGAACTCGAAGCGAAACGGGGTCGAGTCTCGCGTTCGAGGGTTCTGTTCGCCGCCGTTCGAGTCGGATTCGGGTGCGGTCATGGGGTCGTCTACGGACGGGCGGGTGTTAACGGTGAAGTCCGGCGGAGTCGCGTCCGCCGTCCACATCGATCTATCGTCCCCGCGTGTCGATCCCTCGTTCCAAAACACTGTTGCTGCGTCCGGAACGATATCGCCGCGTGGCACTCACACCGAACTGGCGACTCCGGGTTCGAATCGCTGCCGCGCTCGCGCTGGTTGTGGGAGTGAACGGACTCCTGCTCGCGGCGCTCGCTTGGAGCGCTCTCCGCCTGCTTTCCGCGAGCGGTCGATCGGTGCCGATCGAACTCGGCCTTCCGCTCACCGTCGGGACGCTTCTCCTCGCCGCCGTCGGTCTCGTCGCCGTGCAGGCGCGATACGGCTCGCGGACGATCGTCTCCGGGCTCGATCTCGACGAACTCGGGGAACTCGACGACACCGACGAACTCGAGGGAACCAACCCGCGAACCCTCGATGGCCGAGTTCGGCGACTCGCAGCGCAGGCGGACGTCCAACGTCCGTCGGTGGCCGTCGCGAACCGAGCCGAACCCGCCTGTCTGACCGTCGGAACGCAACGCTCGCCGACGATCGTGGTCACGACGGGACTGCTCGAGCGACTCGACGACGGTGAACTCGACGCAGCCCTCGCACACGAGGTCGCCCACGTCGCCAACCGAGACCTGCCGGTCGTGACCGCAGTCGCTGCAACGGTCGCGATCGGCGATCGGTTACTCGAGCGCGAGCGGAAACTCCGCGGCGTTCTCGCCGGCATGGCGGTGGTCGCCCTCTTTACCGGGATCGGGCTCCTCATCTTCGCGGTCCCGATTCTCGTGGTCGGCGTGGTATACCTCGCCGTGAGTGTCCTCGCGCGGGCGCTGCTCGGACTGAACTCGATCGCGCTCGGACTGTTTTCGAAGACCCGCGAGTTCGCCGCTGATCGCGGCGCGAGTCAACTGACCGGCGAGCCGGCGGCGGTGGCGAGCGCGCTCGAAACGCTCGATGACGAGCGATCGAAACCGACCCGGGATGCGCGGCTGCACGCGAGCGCGACGCTCGGGATCGTTCCACAGCCGCTGGCGTTCGAGCGCCCGGCTGAGGACGGCGAGGGTGAGGAGCACTGGTTCGATCGGTGGTTCGTCGGTCAGTTTTCCCTCGAGGCCGTCGACGAGCAAGCATCCGATGGCCCGCCGGGACCCATCGCTCGGCGCAAAGAACGCGTCAAAACGTGGTTCCGCACGAGGATCATCGAGCCAGTGCGGACGCGTATTCGACGGGTACTCGCGTGGCGGCCCCCGACGCATCCTGCGACCGAGGAGCGGATCGACCAGCTGCGGACGCTCGAACGGCGGCGGCGCGGCTGAGACCGATCCCGAGGGCGCGACGGCGACGAACTACCGGTCCTCCGATGGCTCGGACTCGACCGCCGGACCGTCGAACGGCGGCAGCTGCGCCTCGATCCGCTCGCGTTCGTCCTCGAGCCACTCGGGCAGCGCCAGGCTGGACCCCAGTTCGTCGCGGTCCTCGTCGGCCGTGAAACCGGGCTCGGTGGTCGCCATCTCGAAGAGGACGCCGCCGGGCTCGCGGGTGTAGACCGACTGGAAGTACGTTCGGTCGATGATCTCGCTCGGGGAAAGTCCCTGCTCGGCGTAGGCCTCCCGCCAGCGCTCTTGTTCCTCGAGATCGGCCGCCTCGAAGGCGACGTGGTGGACCGTTCCGACACCCGTCCGTCCGCGACCAGCGTCGATCTCGATCAAATCGACGATCGAGCCCGGCCCGCCGGCCGCGCTCCGGTACCGGCGGCGATCGCCGGCCTCGGCTTCGAGTTCGTAGCCGAGCACGTCGGTTACGATCGACGCCGTCGGCCTGAACTCGCTGACGGCGAGCGTGACGCTGTGAAAGCCGCGGAGCTGGTGGGCGGTCGGGACGGGGCCGTCTTCCCACGGCGTCGCGTCGCTCTCGGCGGCCGAACCGTCGGCCGGCGCGACGAGTTCGAGTTCGATCCCGTCGGGGTCGGCAAATCGGAGGACGGTTTCGTCGAAGCGCTGCGTCCGCTCGACTTCGAGACCCTCGCGCTCGAGTCGGTCGAGCCAGTAGTCGATCGAGTCGGGGCGGATCAGGTAGGCGGTCGCCTGCGTCTGGCCGGCACCGAACTCGCCCCGGCGGCCGCGGTCGGTCCAGGGAAAGAACGTGATATTCGTGCCGGGCGTCCCGCCTTCGTCGCCGAAGTAGAAGTGGTAGGAACCGGGGTCGTCGTGGTTGACGGTCCGCTTGACGAACCGGAGGCCGAGCGTGCCGACGTAGAACTCGGCGTTCCGATCGGGATCGCCGGCGATCGCCGTGACGTGGTGTAATCCGGGCGTGGTCGGTGACATACGGCGTGTAGGCGCTCGGCCCTTGTGAGGGTTGTCCACGGTCGTGTTACCAGGGGACGCGGCCGTTACCGGGCGCACGGCTCGCGGTTTCTTTATGTGCTCTCACAATAGATTAGAAATATGAACCGACGACAGTGCGTGGTCGGTATCGCCGCCCTCTCCTCGAGTGCCGTCGCAGGGTGTTTCTCGCGGGAATCGGGCGGCACACAGCAGTTGAACCTCACCCCGACCGACGACCGAGACGTCGAGGCGGTTTCCTCGACGACGTTCGATGAGGACGTGACGCCGATCTGCACCGCGGGCGAGTCGCTGACCGCGACCGTCGACGGACCGAACGCGGACGCCGTGGCCGCCCACGAGTTCGTCCGCGATCCCGAGAGCGGGCGGTACGGCGTTCGCGGTCGGATCGAGCCCGGAGAACGGGGGAATATACCGAGTATTCGCGCGGCGTTCGACGACGGGTCGAGTGAGTCGATTCGAGTGTACGGTCTCGATGCGGACGAAACGTTTCTGTTTACGATCACGACCGCGGACGGAGCGGCCGACGAAATCGGCGAGTACACGCTCACCGTTCGCGACGGGGAGACCGCGGACATCGGTCGCGTTTCGGAGCGGTACGCCACCGTCGACGGCGACTGGGGACAGATCGGAACGTACGACGGGTCGCCGGTCTACGGCTACAGCGCGACGGTCGCGAACGATCACGACGAAGCCGTCGAACTGTATCCGCGGCTGAAAGCGTACCTGGATGAGACGACCGTGGCGTACAGCGGGGCGTCTGCCGAGTCGAGCATCGACGTCGCACCCGGCGAGACGAGAGCGGTCTCCTTCCCGTATCCCCGGTGCGATCCCGGGAGCATTGTTACAGTTGAGGCGTGGCTCGACTGGTCGACGATGCTGTATCCCTGATCGAACGGTTCGTGGTTCGCGGTTCGCGGTTTGCGGTTTGCGGTTCGTGATTCGCGGTTTTCCGCAGTATCAACCGCTCGGCGTATGGCGGACGACGAGCGGCGAGTAGCGAACGGCGATCCTCAGCGGGCGGACGACGAACCCGGACGGCGAACAGCTAACACGATCGGCCCGGAACGATGCCTATGTCCTGTCCGTTCCTGGACTACCGACTCGAGGCGAACGAGCGGCGATTCGACGAACCGCGGGCATACTGCGAGGCGGCGGCGCGGTTCGTCCAGCCGATGCGTGCTGATATCTGCAACGACCGCTACGACCTGGCACACGACAGCGACTGCGAAATCTACCTCGAGCACGCCGGGGCTGCCGACGAGAACGAGGGCGAGAACGAGCGGGAGCCGGAAAACGGGACCGAGAACCGAAGCGGTGACGGCGACGAGGATCGGGCCGGGTCCGGTGAAGGCGCGTGAGTTACGACGAGTTCCTCGCCGGCGAACCGGTCATCGTCACCGCCGCCCTGACCGGCGGCGTACACGGTAAGGAGACCACGCCGCACCTCCCTGAAACGCCCGAAGAGATCGGGAAAGCGGCGGCGGAAGCCGAAGCCGCCGGCGCGGCCGTCGTCCACGTTCACGCGCGCCAGCCGAACGGCGAGCGCACGTTCGCGACCGAGCGCTTTCAGGAGATCGACGACGCCGTCCGCCGCCGCGCTGAGGACGTGATCATCCAGCACTCCACCGGCGGAACGGGCGCGCCGGATGCGGATCGACATCTTCCCCTGCGGACTGACCCCGCCCCGGAGATGGCCTCGCTCGACATGGGGCCGTTGAACCGGTACGACCACCTCACCAGCGAGAACACCCGCGGCCTCGTCGACTCGCTCCGCGCGGAGATGGTCGAACGCGGCGTGAAACCCGAACTCGAACTCTTCAACGACGGCCACCTGAACGAGGCGCTCGGTCTGCTCGATCGGCGCGACCTCGCCGATCCCGTCTACGGAACCCTGATCTTCGGCCCCGGCACGCTCACCCCGCCGACGCCGCGGAACTTCCTGACCGCGATCGACAACCTGCCCGCGGGCGCGCAGTTCAACACCCTCGGCTTCGGCCGCCACCAACTTCCGTTCGCGACGATGGGCCTCCTCTTCGGCGGCCACGTCCGCGTCGGTCTGGAGGACAACGTCTACTACCGACAGGGTGAACTCGCAACGAGCAACGCGCAACTGGTCGAGCGAGTCGTCCGCATCGCCGACGAACTCGGCCGCCCGGTCGCGACGCCGTCGCAGGCGCGCGAAATTCTGGGTCTCTGAGTCGCTTCCGCCCCCGTCCTCCGACGAATCCGGCGAAAATCGACCCAAACCATTAGCGCCCTTCCATCGTACCGGGTCTATGGTCGCGGACGACTCGCCTCTCACGGAGGNCGGGTCCGGCGTGGTCGCCGTCGTCGGCGCCGGCGGCAAGAAAACGACGGTCTACACGCTGGCGGAACGCGCCGCTCGACTGCCGTCTTCGAGAACCGTCCTCACCGCAACCGTTCGGATTCCCGTTTTCGATCGGCACGTCCAGCGGGTCGCCGTCTCGGACGATCCGGTCGCAACCGCGGCCGCCGCGGACCGCTGGCCGCTCGGCGTCGTGCCCGACCGGGAGGGCGACCGCTACGTCGGCTACGATCCCGCTACTATCGATGAACTCGCAGCCGCTGACACCGCCGACCTCGTTCTCGTTAAAGCCGACGGCGCGCGAACGCGCGAGTTCAAAGCGCCGGGGGATCACGAACCGCAACTGCCGCGGCGGACGGACACCGTCGTCCCGATCGCGAGCGTGCAGGTCGTCGGCAAGCCCCTCTCGGCCGAGTTCGTCCACCGACCCGAGCGCGTCGCGGCGATCACCGATCGTGAACTCGGGGAGGAGATCCGGCCCGACGACGTTGCGCGGGTGCTCGCGAGCGAGCGCGGCGGGTTGAAGGACGTTCCGGACGGGGCGACTGTCGTGCCGGTGCTCAACAAGGTAGACGACCCGTCGCTCCGGGCGACCGGCGAGGAGATCGCAGCGGCCCTGCTCGATCGCGCACCGCCAGTCTCTCGCGTCGTGCTCACGTGCTTGATCGACGACGAGCCGGTGGTTGCGGTTCTCGAGTCCTGATCCGGGTAATCCGGTCTTGGCCCCGACGGAAGCGAGTTCCGGCGTCACCCCCGCTAGGACGAATCGGCGAGTCGCTCACACGCCGCGTCGAACTCCTCGCGCGTGTTGACGTTCTCGAACGTCTCCAGATCGGTGTAGTCGCGTATCTCGTCCGTCTCGACGACGACGTAGTCGAGATCGAACAGGGGTTCGACGACCCGTCGGTCGCCGCGGTCGACGGCGCGTTCGCAGGCCTCTCCCATCGGCTCGGTTCGGTAGACCGCCTGCGTCGTCTGGAACCACTCGTCTTCGAGTCGCGGGACCGCAGCGTCCGCGTCCGCGCTTGCCGCCCGGTCGAAGAGAGACGAGACGAGTTCGGGATCGACGAACGGCATGTCGCAGGCGACGACGACGGCGAACTCGGTCCGCGCCGCGCGGAGTCCGGTCATGATGCCCGCCATCGGGCCGCGGTCGGGAACCGGATCGACGGCGAAGGAGACCGGTGGCTCGCCAGCGTCGTCGGAGTCGCCCGCATCGGCTGTGAGTGCATCGTCGATAACGGGCACCTGGTCGTCCCGACAGTTGATGATGAACTCGTCGACGACGGGGCGGAGTCGATCGACGACGCGGCGGATCATGGGCGTTCCCGCGAGTTCAGCGACGGCCTTGTCTTCGTCGCCGAAGCGGGTCGAGTGGCCGCCCGCGAGGACGACGGCCGTCCGCTCGTCCGGCACGGCGTCCGCGTGCCCAGCGTCACCCGGTCCGGTTGCAGGGGGCATACGTGCGTGTTGGGCAACCGGCGGCAAAAGTCCGCGGCCGACCGTCCGAATCGAGTATTACTGGTCGGTAGTAGTGTCCGAGAGACGCCAGAGCGCCCGACGAACCGTCCGCAACTCGCAGTCGGTCGTCGTCGCAATCGATCGACAGCGGTCGAGATACGTCTCGTAGTCGCTCGCCGTTGGTGCGGTCGGGTACGGCTCCGCGAGTTCACCTGCGTCGTGAAGGACGGCCCACTCGCGAGGCCCGAGGACGGTGAAGTGCTGCGGGGCGAGAAACGTGAGAAAGGCGGTGGCGACCGGCACGTCGACGCCGTCTAGGGCAGTGAGGGCATCGATCGCAACGGCGGCGTCCCGCTCTGGGACGGTGATCGCATCGACGGCGTCCGCGATCGCCGCTCGGATAGCGTCGAGATCGTTCTCCTGAAAGCGCTCTTCTGCGGCCCGCCGCTCGGCGTCTAGAGAGGAGCCGAGAAACCGCCGGTAGTACCACCTGACGACCCAGGCGGCGTCGCGCCACCCGAACGCGGCCGTCTCGAACGCTCGCGGGAGCGTTTCGAGTTGCTCCTGTTCGACGGGATAGAAAGGGTTCTCCGCCCGGTAGTCGGCCGCTTCGGAGCGTACTAGCTCGCGCGTAAACTCCATCGTGCGATCGTCTGTCAGGGATCGCTATTAGCGTTCGCCCGAGCGGATCGCGTTTCCTCCTGTCCGGTTACTCGTCCCTGGTGTGGTAGTTGGTGTGGTAGAAAAACTCATGCACGCTCGCGTTGTGAATGCACGCACCGCGATCCACCACCGAACGGAGCAGCCAATGTCCAGTGATCAACACCAGACCGACGAACCGGTCACGACGATTTGCCCGTACTGCGGTGTCGGCTGCGGGATTCAGGTTACACAGGGCGATGACCCGGGTGACGTGCAGTTCATGCCCTGGGGCGACGCGCCGGTCAACGAGGGCCGCATCTGTATCAAAGGCGGCGCGGCGACGGAGGTCGTCGACCACGAGGACCGACTGACCGACCCGCTCATCAAAGACGACAGCGGCGAGTTCCGCGAGGCGACCTGGGAGGAGTGCTACGAGTTCATCGTCGGTGAACTCGAGCGGATTCGTGCGGCGTACGGCCCGGACGCGGTGGGCTTTTTCGGCTCCTCGAAGACGATGAACGAGGAAAACTACCTCCTGCAGAAGATCGCCCGCCGCTACGGGACGAACAACGTCGACAACTGCACGCGGATGTGCCACGCCTCGACGGTCTGGGCGTTGCGGACGAGTCTGGGTGCGGGCGCGATGACGAACAGCATGGCCGACTTGCGGGCCGAAACCGACGTGTTCTGGATTCAAGGGGCCAATCCGGGCGAGCAACATCCCATTGCGAACAGCCAGTACTTCCGGCAGGCCGTCCTCGACGGCGCGACCGTCGTCCAGGTCGATCCGCACGCGAACAAGACGACTCGTTCGTTCCAGATCGACGAGACGGATCGACACATGCACCTCCAGTTGAATCCGGGGACCGACGTTCCCCTGTTGAACATCGTCCTCAAAACGGTGCTCGAGAACGATTGGATCGACGACGAGTTCATCGCGGAGCGAACCGAGGGCTTCGAGCACCTGCGGGAGACGCTCGCCGAGTTCGACAAAGCAGCCGCCGCCGAGGAGTGTGGGGTCCCGCTCGAGCGGATCGAACTCGCCGCGAAGAAGTACGCCACGGCCGAGAACGCGGCCGTCTTCACCGGCATGGGGATGAGTCAGCACCGTTGCGGCGTCGACAACGTCCAGAACGAGATCAACCTGGCGCTGATCACGGGGAATCTCGGTCGCCCCGGGACCGGCGTCAATCCGCTGCGCGGCCAGAACAACGTTCAGGGGACCTGCGACGTGGGCGCGATGCCGAACGTCCTGCCGGGCTACCAGCTCGTCGACGACGACGAGGCCCGCGAGCGCGTCGAGGAGGTCTGGGGCTTCGACATCCCCGACGAGCCCGGCCTCACGAACGTCGAAATCTCACACCAGTTCGGCGACGGGATTCGCGGGCTGTACGTCATGGGCGAGAACCCGATCATGAGCGAACCCGACGCGAACCGGGTCGCAGAACGGATGGAAGAACTCGAGTTCATGGTAGTGCAGGACATCTTCCCGACGGAGACGGCCGAGTACGCCGACGTGATCCTTCCGGCGACGACCTGGGCGGAGCGCGGCGGGACGGTCACCAATACGGATCGTCGCGTCCAGCGGATGCGCGGCGTCGAGAAAGTTCACGAGAACACGAAACACGATCTCGAGATCCTTTCGGAAGTCGGCGCGCGACTCTTCGGCGCGGCCGGATTCGACTTCGATACCCCCGAAGCCGTCTTCGAAGAACTCCGGCAGGTCTGCCCGAGCTACCACGGGATGACCTACGACCTGCTCGGCGAGGAAGGGCTCCACTGGCCCTGCTACGAACTCGGCGACGAGGGCGACCCGTACCTCTACGAGGAGACGTTCGACACCGAGAGCGGCCTAGGACACATCGAGGGCGTCAGACACACCCCGCCGGCCGAGACGCCGGACGAGGAGTACCCGCTGATCCTCACGACGGCGCGGCTCGAGGAGCACTACAACACTGGGACGATGAGCCGCCGGTCGCCGACGCTCAACCGCCAGACACCGGAGAACTTCGTCGACGTCCATCCGGCTGACGCCGAGCGGTACGGCGTCGAGGACGGCCAGACGGTCACCCTCAGATCCAGACGCGGCGAGATCACGGTCGAGGCGCAGGTCACGGAAGACACCAAGGAGGGCGTCGTCTGGACGACGCCGCACTTCGCGGCCGCCTCGGCGAACAGGCTGACGAACGACGTGCTCGACGACCGGGCGAAGATCCCCGAGTACAAGGCCGCGGCGGCGGAGATCGAGGTAGGGCTCGAGCCCGCAGACGACTGACCGAACGAGGGGTGACCGCGCAGGATCGAGGCAGGCGGCCGACGACCAGTTTCGGCGTGCGGACGGCACTTATGCTCACCGGGACCCAAGAGCGACCAACGAAGAGAGCCAATGAAACTACAGATTCTGGACGGGGAAATCGGGATCGACGAGTCGATTATCGCCGAATCGGCAGCCGAAATCCGGGCGCAGGTGCGCGAGTACGAGCGGGGCGACCGGCGGCGCTTCGACCTCGACGTAACCGTGCCCGACGGGCTAACCGGCGACGTAATGGCCGCGATGATGACAATCCCCTACGGCGAAACGCGCACGTACGGCGACCTCGCCGCCGACCTCGGAACGAGTCCAGTCGCCGTGGGCCAGGCCTGCGGCCGCAATCCCGTGCCGGTAGTCGTCCCCTGCCACCGCGTCGTCGGTAGCGACGGCGCGCTCACCGGCTACTCGGCGGCCGACGGCGTCGCGACGAAGCGCCGGCTGCTCGAACTCGAGGCGCGCGAGAGCGGCGGCCCGGTACAGATGCGATTGCCGACGAAGTGACGCTATCGTAGAACTGTTCTCGCACCTCGATCTAATGATTACAACTACCTGTCAGTAACGACATCTACTTCTCGTTCGGGTAGTCGCGCTTCTCAGACCATTCAAACTCGTTGATGTCAGCGTCCCAGTCCGAGATAGTCCCGCTCTGAACGTCGTGAACATGGAATTGATTATCTGTCACTTCGACAGCAGCTTGGTCCCCGAATTGAACAGTATTGAAATCCTCTCGGGAGATTTTTGTGTTCCGACATCCCCATTCATCGTCCGAATTGAAGTCGCTCCCGCAAAAACCGACGACGTATTTTACCGCCTCGAAATCGGACTTGGAGTCATCATGAAAGTCCGCTGAAGCAGTAACTTCGGAGGGAGAAGAAATAACACTCTTATATTCCGATGCCACTCTACCCCGTATCTCGCCTTCTCCATCGAACATTAACTGAAGAATTTGGTCACCGTACGAGCGCCCGTTATGACGCCATTTGACACTGATGGCTTTCAACTGAAGCAGCTCGGCAGAACGAGTATTCGGCCCCAAAAGGCAGCCTGCACTTCCAATTCCTATGAGACCAGCACCCGAAGTAGCTAGTAGTTCCCGCCTGGAAGGCATTAGTTACAATCAGATAAGAAATATAATATGCTTTCCGGTATGTCGGAATAGAAACCCGTCCGTTCACACCGGAGCTACCGGCGAGTTCGGCTCAGTTCTGCGTGGGTGGATTCCGTGCAACCGGTTCTATGACACTCTCGACGACGTGAGAGTTCGCCTTACTCGACATCGTCGTGCGTCAGTAGCGGTCGCTCGCGCTCGCCCGCCGGCGACTCGTAGGTGATCACCTCGAGCAGGTTCCCGCTCGGATCGAGGAAGTAGAACCCCTCGAACTCGTCCCAGTCGTAGGGCCCCTGCTTCGGAAACTGGCCGCCGAGTTCAGCCGTCAGCCGCTCGTACTCCTCCCGGTCGGTCTCGAAGGCGACGTGGGCCTTGTCGAGCGGGTGATCGAGGCCGCGCTCGTCCCAGGCGTCGGCGCGACCGGTTTCGGCCAGCGTGACGACCGTCTCGCCGACCTGGAACATGGCGTGCTCGCCCCGGAAGTCGGACGGCTCGCGGCGGACGCCGAGCCCGAGTTCGTCGCGGTAGAACTCGTAGCAGGCGGCGAGGTCGTCGACGTCGATGTTGATGTGGTCGACTGCGTGCATGGGTATCGTCAGGTCCGCGGTTCCGTTTCCGACTCGGCGACGCGCTCCGCGTAGTTCCCGATCACCTCGTCGTCCGCGTCGATGAACTCGTTCGTCCAGACCGCGTCGGGATCGATCTCACCCTCGAGAAGATCCGTCTCGGCGAGCGTCCGGCCGAGCGTCCGCCAGCGCTCGCCCTCGTGCACGCCCCATCCCTCCGCCCGCGTCCGGTCGGTGAACTGGAGGTCGGTCGCCGCCGTCTCGAACTTGCGCCGCTCGACGGGTCGATTCCGTTCGAGCGTCGCGTTGCGTTCGACGAGCACGTCGATCGCCGCATCCGGGTCGGTCGTCGCGGCTGCCCAGCCGCGGGCGGTCGCCCGGAGAAAGGAGCGGACCGTCTCCGGCTCTGTGCGGGCGAACTCCGGGCTTGTGACCAGCATCATCCCGTAGACGCCGAGGTGATCCCCGATCGGGAGTTCGTCCGCCGTGCGGTCGTGTTCGCGCTCGAGTTCGTAGCCGTTCGTGACGACGCCGACGGCGGCGTCGACCCGGCCGTCGAGGAGCTTGTGCTGCACGCGGTGGTGCGTGTGATCGTCGACGCCGAGGAGGTCGACCGCTTCTGCGATTCCGGCGTCCGCGAGCAACTGAGCCGTCAAGATGCGCGTCTTGGTCGCCGACGGCGCGACGGTCCGGTCCGCGAGTTGCGCGGGTTCGGTCAGCGCCTCGCCGAACTCGTCCCGGAGGGTGTAGATCGCGGCGGGCGTCTTGCCGGTGACGGCGGCGACGGCGAGCGGGTCGAGCCCGCGGCTCTGCACCGAGAGGACGGCGCTTGCGCCCGCCAGCGCGAACTCGGCTCGACCTTGGGCGGCTTGCTCGGCGGCGAAGGGCGAGCCGTGGCCCTCGACGAACCGCACGTCCAGTCCCTCGTCGTCGTAGAAGCCGCGATCGCGCGCGAGGAAGTAGGGTGCCTGAAAGCCGTTCGGCTCCCAGTTGAGTTGAAAGTCGACGGTCGGTGTCGCGTCCGGTGTCATTGCGACGGCACCTCCAGCCGGAACAGGTCGTCCGGGACGTGATCGACGCCGAGTGCCTCCGGGCCGGCGACTGCGAGCAGGTGATCGAACAACTGTTCCATCGCATCGACCGTCTCCGCGTTCCACTCGGTAACGACCATCTCCCGCCAGTGATCCCGAACGCCGCGAACGACGGCGGGGTCGTTCCCGTACATGAGTCGGTCGCCCAACTCGTCCCAGAGTTCGTCGTCGGTTTGCAGGCGCTCGACGGCGTCGGCGTACGCGCGCTTGAACCCCCGGATGGCTTCTGGCTGGTTTGCCAGGTAGTCCTCGCTCGTGAGGAACGTCGAGATGGGCAACGTCTGCTCGACGCCCGAAAGCCGCTGGACGAGTTCGGCCATCGGGATCGCTTCGCGGTAGGGGCCGGGCTCGACGAGTTCGGGGATGAGCTGCCAGAACTGGAGGGCGGCGTCGACCTCCCCGTCGCGAAGCAACCGGGTGAGTTCGACTTTCGAGCCCGCCTCGACCGACGCGGCTTCGGTTTCGGGATCGAACTCGTGGAACTCGCGGCAGGCGGCCCGCGTGAGAATCCAGTTCTTGTCGAGGCGGCGGACGACGCCGATGCGGTGGCCGGGGAGGTCGGCCAGGCCGTCGATCGGCGAGTTCTCGGGGACGACGAGGCCGCCGACGGTTCGGCCGTAGGGATGGACGGCGACGATGGGTGCGCCGCCGGCCCGCTCGCGCGCCGTCGAGATGTAGTCGATGTCGATCAGATCCGCGTCGCCCTGGTGCAGTTTGGCCTCGACCGTTTCGAGGCCGTCCTCGAGTTCGTCCGAGACGAGTTCGACGTCGAGGTGGAAGCCGTGGTCGTGGTCGAAGCCGAACCGCTTGATGGTGTACAGCATGTAGCGGGGGCTGCCGTTGTGTTCGAAACGGGCGCGCAGTTCCGGAAGCTTAAGGCCGGTCGCGTCGTCGCTCTCTGTCCGAGCGGGTGCGTCGTGGAGTTCGTCCAGTGCCGCTTGCTGGGTTTCGATGTCGATGGTCATTGGCTCGAGGGGGAGACGATCGTCCTGATGTCGGCCCGGTCGTCGATCAGCTCTCGATCCTTCATCCACTCGAGGTGACCGTCGAGTTCGTCCGGATCGGCGAGTTCTGGGACCTCGTACCGGGGAACGGTCACCGACTCGCGAACGGTTTCGAGGTCGATATCGTCGAAGAGATCCGGTGCGATATCGGCGTCCGACTCGAGCATCGCGAGGTACCGTTCGCGGAAGGCTTGCGGGTCGTCGTTGATCGCCTCGACGGCGCGGCCGTAGGCTCGCATGAAGCCGTCGAGGTCGTCCCCGTCGAGCGCGTCGGTGCCGACGATACCGATGTGGTTTTCGAAGGCGAGAACCTGCTCGAAGCCGAGGTGGTCGGCGAGGGTGCTGTGTGGATCGAGGAGCGTGATGGCGTCGGTATCGCCGTCACGGAGCGCCTGCAGCCGCTCGGTCGGCATGCCGAAGTGTTCGAGTTCGATCTCGTCGGGGTCGACGTACTCCTCGAGCGCTTTGATGGCGGTGTACTCCTGGCCGGTCCGACGATTGACGCCGACGGGGACGCCGGCGAGGTCGGCGGGCGAGTTGATCGGCGTTTCCGGCCGCGTGTAGAGCGTGTACGGAAGGTCGGCAAACGTTCCGTGGGCGACGATTTTGCCGTCACCGAGCGACCAGGTGCGCCGGAGGCTCTCCCACTTGCAGACCGGGTAGAGGTCGACGTTGTCGTCGCCGGTCAGCGTCCAGTCGGCCGGGACGTACTTCCAGTCGACCCGTTGGCGGTCTCGTTCGACCAGTTCGACGTCGAGTCCCTCGTCCTCGAAGTAGCCGCGCTCGGCTGCGACCCGTTGTGGCAGCATGAACGAGAACGGGAGGTGAAAGATGCGCAGTGCACTCTGTATGTCACTCGATGCCATACAGTGTGTGACGGCAACGGGCGGCATAAAACGTTTCTAGGGATCGTTTATACGCCTGTTAGCGGCGAATACAGTCATCGCTGGCTGAAGTAAGATTCACGTATCGCACTCGCTGAGCATACAGGTAACGGCAACTGATATCATGGACCACATACAGACGGCCGACGTCACCGCCGAGGAGGTTGCGGACGGCGTCTATCTCGGCGATCTCTTGGTGGGCGAACGGGCGAGCATGAAATACTGGCGGATCGAACCGGGAGCGACGTTGCCCGCCCACGAGCACGACAACGAGCAGATCGGCTACGTACTATCCGGAACGCTGATAGCGATCGTCGAGGGGGACGAGATCGCTCTCGAAGAAGGTGACGCCTACCGGTTTCCGAGCAACGAGTATCACGGGGCTGAAAACCGACGCGACGAACCGGCGATCGGACTCGGCGTCCTCGCACCGCCACGGCGGCGACCGGACTGGCGGACGAACGTTGACTGACGAACGGATAGCATGGAACGCCGATCACGCCTCAGTGGTCGGTCCATCCTGCTCACGACCGCGATCTGACGCCGCGAACGGATGAGACAGCGGGCGCTCACTCGACGATCGCCAGTAACACAACAATCCCACCCATGGCCGAGAGACACCCGCTGAGTAGTTTCGTCAATGTGACGTTCCACTCGGCCGGTTCGACGGTCCCGGCCGACCGCGTACTCCCGATGGCGTCGAGTTGCTCGTGAAACCGAGTGATCCCGTAGGCGTGTCGTACGCCGAGGAAACCGAGTCCCACTAGAATAGTACCAACCACGATTCCGCCGATCGCAACCATACTCGTACGCTTATGCTACTTGCGTAAAAACTCTCGTTCTCCAACTGCTTTCGCCGCAGTCCCGAATCGAAGCCCCAGCCGTCTCAGCGCCACGAGCGTCGCACCAAGGGGTATCAACGGTGCCCGCTCTCCGGACCCGGAATCCACGCGAGAACTGAACTCGTCTCGGAAACCGCCGTAGAGACGAGCACCCGATCGCAGTCCCGGCAAATCCGTTCGATACCGACTTGCGGCCGACGACAGCAGCGTTCGTCCCGCTCGACGCGCCGAGAGAGCGACCCGCCACAAACGGGACACCGGTCCCGAAGTATCCGCAGGCCGGTGAGAGTCGCTCGCCGATCCGCGGTGTCGACCGCGTCCCAGTCGTCGAGTCGCGATTCGAGTTCACGAGCGGCGGCGACGTCGGCGGCGAGGGCCGCGTCCGACGGCCACCGGACCAGTTTTTCGCCGTCGAGTTCGACGGTGCCGACGCCGCGCCGGGTTGCGGTCTCGGCGTCGAACGCCGTCGCCACGGTCGCCGCGTCGACGGTGACGGACCCGTCGTGGTCCGCTCCGGAGCCGCCAGCGATGGTCGACAATCGGTCGTCCCACTGCGTCGCAAATCCCGTCGCGAGTCGCGGTCCGTCCGCCCGCTCCTCGATAACGCCGGCGGCCGAAAGCGCGCGAACCGCGCCTCCGAACTCGGCGGTGTCGATCGAGGGCCGCCGATGGGCCGCCGTTTCGAACGCCGCGTGAACTCGATCGGGGAGGTATCGCCGCGTAAGCGTCGGCGTACCGGGGAGTAGGTAGCCCCGAAACACGATGATCCCGAGGAACGCGACGAACGCGACCGCGCCGACCGCTCCGGAGACGGCGACACCGAGTCCGATCGCGCCGCCGAGTGCGATGGCGACGTTTCCGATCGTACACGGGAGACAGCGATTTGCGCCCGTATACTCGGGCCGTCTGAGTCGCGAAAACACGTCGGGTAGTCCGGCCATTACCGATCACTCGGGTACCGCTTCGTGCCGAACGGGGAATATACTTGTAGTACGCTCGACATACTGTCGGGATACGATGGAATTATTTCGAACCTATCCGACTGAGACTTAGATAGCGCGTCACCTGTTCGAAGTCTTCGATAATGATTATTCGTTGGCATGTGGGAGCAAACTATGTGTGATGAGAACATGACACATGTAAATGCGAGGCGGGAGCTATCAGGCGCAGACCAAACGAAACTGGCGACGCAACTCGGTGCGACCGAGGTTCCCGATCAGCCGGTAACGTGGAGCGACCTGGCGGGACGGATCGAACCGGACCGATCGCCGACGCTCGCGGCCGCCGGCGCGACGATCCGAGGTGAACTCGCGGAGCGACTCGACGGCGAGGTACTCGAACGCGAGCGCGACAGGCTTGCGGCCCGGATCGAGCGGCTTCCCGAGGTTCGGGAGACCGGCGTTCCGAACGAGCCCCACGGTTGTTACGAGGCGGTGGCCGACCCCGGCTGGCGGCTTTACGAGCACCTGGCGGAGGGCGAGTTCTTCGAGCACCTCGACGAGGCGCTGCCGCGGTTTACGCCCGCACACATCGAGCGCACCGCGCGGGAGCTGGTGCTGACGACGCCGCTTTCGGCGGCGCTCGACGATGTCGGGTTCGACGAGTCAGAGAAGACGGCGTTGCTGATCGCCGTCGCGAACGACGCCGACCGGCTCGCTCGGTGGGTGCCGTCGAACCAGATTCCGGACGGTGTCGAGTTCGATACGACGACCGTCCCGCCGCTTCACCGGCGCGCGATGGGCGGGGCGTTGCTGTGGATTCGGGGACTCGACCGGCACCTCTGGCAGAACGAGGTGCTCGTCACCGAGGAGGTCCTCGACGCCGCCATCGCGCACACGAAGACGATGCTGGGCGGCCTGTTCCTGTCGGCGACGGCCGCCTGCGATCTCGCCACGACGGGGCGGCTCACGGACGAACAGGTGACCGCCGCGCTCGCGGCGGGGACGGCGGTACAGATCGTCGGGCAGGAGGAGCTGTTACACGAGGTGTTCTACGTTACCGACGAGACGCGCGCGCCGAGCAAACTGAGGTGAGTACGCATGGCACTTCGCAACGACAGGGCCGTTCAGGCCGCACGCGACATCGAACTGACCGAGATCGAAGACGGCTACACGCTCGTCGGCGGCCCCGACGACTCCGTCACCGAACAACACGACACCGACCGGATCCCGGAGGTCGACGTCGACCAGGAGATGCTGAGCGGGACCGGGGAGGACCCCGAGTCGTGGCTCATGTACGGCGGGAACTACGAACAGCACCGAACGACGACCGCCGACGTCATTACGCCCGACAACGTCTCCGATCTCGAACTCGAGTACGAGCTGTCGGTCGGCACCGGCTCGAGCATGGAAGGGACGCCGATCGTCGTCCCGGGGGATCCGCCGATCATGTACCAGACCAACGGGCCGAACCACATGAAGGCGATCGATCCCCGCGAGGGGGAGGTCCTCTGGAGTTACACCTACGCGCCGCCGATCGGCGTCGAACTCTGCTGTGACGATAACAATCGCGGGGCAGCCGTCCTCGGCGACACGGTGTACATGACGACGCTCGACTCGGGGATCGTCGCGCTGAACCGGTACACCGGCGA
Organism: Natrialba asiatica DSM 12278; assembly: GCF_000337555.1. Lineage (GTDB taxonomy): Archaea > Halobacteriota > Halobacteria > Halobacteriales > Natrialbaceae > Natrialba > Natrialba asiatica. Next base: position 56,694 of record NZ_AOIO01000031.1, read on the forward strand.
GGAGGAGTGGCACACGCAGACGGCGGACCACGAGGTCGGCTACTCTGCGACGTGGGCCCCGGTGATCTACGACGGCACACTGTATACGGGCAGCGCCGGCGGCGAGTACGGCGTCCTCGGATTCATCGCCGGCCTCGACGCCGAAAGCGGTGACGTGCAGTGGAAGTGCGACACGCTGCTCGAGGACGAGTGGGTCGGCGCGAGCCGCGAGCACGGCTGCGGGACGAGCTGGATGACGCCGACGATCGACGAAGACCGCGGCGTCCTCTACTCGCCCGTCGCGAACCCGGGACCGGACTTCGACGGGACGGTCCGTCCAGGGCCGAACTTCCCGACCTGCGGTACGCTCTCGCTCGACCTCGAGTCCGGCGAGTTCAACTGGGGATTCCAGAGCAGTCCGCACGACGTCTGGGACTACGACGCGGCGGCTCCGCGGGTGCTGGTTCCGGACGTGGAGGTCGAGGGCGAGTCGACGGACCTCGTCGTCGGCTCGGACAAGTCCGGGTGGGTGTACATGATGGACGCCGAGTCCGGTAAGCTCCACGAGCGCAGCGAGGAGATCTGCCAGCACATCAATATGTGGGAGATGATCCCGCACATCAGCGAGGACGAGCGGGTTCCGTTCGTTCCCGGCGCGCCGGGCGGCAACGACTGGCAGCCCCCGTCGTACAACCCGGAGACGGGGCTGGTGTACGTCATCCACCAGAACTATCCGCAAGACCTCTACTGGCGGTACGAGGAGTACGACGCCGGCCACCCTTACTGGGGCGGGAACCTCGACGATCCGGCATCCGAGTTCCCCGACGAATGGAACGGTGCGATCACCGCCTTCGCCGCGGTCGATCCGGCGACGGGCGAGCGCGTCTGGCGCGACTGGATCGAAAGCGAGGACGACCACTACATGTGGGGCGGCTCGTTGTCGACCGCGACGGGACTCGTATTCAACGGCACTCAGAACGGTATTTTCGTCGCCTACGACGGCGAGAGCGGCGACCGGCTCTGGGAGTACGAGTTCGACGTGCCGATCAGTGCGTCGCCGATGAGCTGGTACGATCCCGGGGAGGAGAAACAGTACGTCGCCGTGCAAGTCGGCGGCAGCGGCTGGCTCCGGCAGGGGCCACGCGGCGACACGCTCGCCGTGTTCTCGATGGACGACTAACCGCGATTACGATTCCAACGATTCAACTACAACCCATGACGAACGAACACCGCTCACGCGACGACGTGTCCCGTCGCGGCGTGCTGAAGGGAACGGCGGCGATCGCCGGAACGGCGGCGACGGCCGGGACCGCAGGCGCGTATCGCGACGAGATCGACTTCCGACTGCCGGCCACACAGAACGACGGCGAGGGGCGAACGCTCTCGCTGCTCGGCATCGTCGGCGGCTGGGTCGGCGTCGCCCCGGCCGAACTCGACGGGAAGTCGAACCCGACGCTGCGATTGATCGAGGGCGAAGAACACGAAATCGTCTGGACGAACGGCGACGGTTCGAACCACAACTTCACCGTCGCCGACGAGGACGGTGAGGTGATCGAAGCGACGGACTTCGTGAACGAACAGGGCGAATCACTCTCGTTTACGATCACCGCCGACGAGGAGATGGCCGAGTACTACTGCATGCCTCACCCGGTTCAGATGCGCGGTCCGATCGAACTGGTCGACGCGGATGAGGTCCACGAGTTACGGGTGCGAGTCGAGGACGAGAACGGCGAGCCGCTCGGCGCGGAGGTATTCGTCGGCGATCACCACTCCTTCTCCGACGTCGCCGCGCGGCCGGGACAGGAAACGGAAGAGAGTCCGCCGTCGATCGCCCGCTTCGACATGCTCGAAGACGGCGAGTACGAACTCGAGGTCTGGACCTACGGTCACGAGCGGGTGACCGACACGGTGGCGATCGACGGCGACGATCAGGAAGTCACCGTAACGCTGCCCGCTATCGAACCCGGCGATCCGACCGAAACCTACGCGCTCCGGCTCGAGGAGGGCCAGTGGGTCGGCGTCGGTCCCGACGAGATCGCTGACGAATCGAATCCGACACTCGAGTTCGAGGCGGGCGAGACCTACGCGATCGAGTGGGAGAACGCGATCGGTCGCCATCAGCCCGAGGCGGAGAACAGGTCGACAGAACCGCTGCCAGGGCACAACCTCGTGCTTGCATCCGGCGGCGAAACCAACGAGTGGGATACCCTCGTCAGATCGGATTTCCTCGACGAGAGCGGGGAGACACAGACCGTCGAGTTCGTCGCCCAGGAGGAGATGGGGGTCTACCTCGACCAGTCACAACTCGATGCGATCGGCGAGGTTACCGTCGAGTAGTTCGGAGCCTCGATCGCCGCACGGCGGGTTCCCGGACCCGCTTCCGCTTCGATGCGTCATCCCGTCGTCCGCTCGCGGCGTCGCTCGCGCTCGATCGTCGTCACGTAGATGCCGGCGAGAACGACGAGGCCGCCGGCTACCGTGATCGGGTCGGGGACCTCGGTCAGCAAGGCGAGCGCGAGCACCGTCGCACCGACGGGTTCGCCGAGCCAGGCTACGCTGACGACGACCGATTCGAGGTACTCTAACACCCAGTTAACCACCGTGTGTCCGAACACGCCGGGGCCGATCGCCATGCCGAGAAAGAGCAGCCACTCGCGGGCCGGGTACGCGACGAAGTCGTGGCCCTGCACGCCGACCAACGCGAACAGCGTCACCGCACAGGCCGTGTAGACGACGGTCACGTAGGGAAACAGCGAGACGCGCTGGCGGATCGACCGCCCGGCGAGCACGTAGCCCGCGACGGTGACCGCTCCGAGGACCGCGAGCCCGTTCCCGTACATCGTCGCGTCCGAGAGCGGTGCCTCGCCGGCGTCGCCGAACGACATCGCTGCCGCGCCGACGATCGCAATCGCGAGACCGACTACCGTCTCCCGGGAGACGCGCTCGCCGAGGACCAGCCCCGCGCCGAGCGCCACGAACAGCGGTTGGGTCTGGACGAGCGTCACGCTCGCGGCCACGCTCGTGTGATTCAAACTCTCGAACCAGGCCGCAAAATGCACCGCAAGCGCAATTCCAGCAATGACCGCGAATCCGATGTCGCGCCGAGCGAGACGACCGAACTCGTCGCGGTGCCGAGAGAGGGCGACCGGCGCGACCAGTGCCGTCGTGAACACCACCCGATAGAGAGCCGCGACTGAACTCGGGGCGTGACTCCAACGAACCAGGATTGCACTGGTGCTCGCGGCGAAAATTGCGAACGCGAGCGCGGCGTAGGGCGTCACTTCGAGTTCGGACGGGTGCACGTCGTGTCGACGGTTTCGAACATCCAAACGTGTTCCGGATACGGCGCGGCAGGAGGCAGTATGGTTGATCTGGCGGGCCTGGTGGGTCAGGGTTCGTCGGGGACGCGTCTGCCGCGATAGATACGTGCGATTTCGCGGTCGACGGCGGAGAGTTCGATGATGTCCTCCTCGGTTAGCGCTTCGGCGTCCCACTCGTCGAGATAGGCGACGGCGTCTTCGCGGGCGGCGAACGGGCGGGGGTTGAGTCCCATCGGCTCGCTGTCGACGCCGTCCTCGTCGGTGACGAGCACGAAGTGGGCGTCGGTGGCGTCGATCAACTCGGTCGTTCCGAAGTTGGTCGTCCAGGCGTCGCTGACCGGCGATTCGACGGGCGGGGCGGCGTAGTAGGCGAACAGGCAACCCGGCGTATCGAAGACTGCGCCCTCGCCGTTCTCGTGGGCGAGTTGGCCCTGCCACCGCGCGTAGCTCGTCGGTCGCATGTTACACACGGCACAGTGCTGGTCCTCGGTGAACGGAATTGATTCCCCACCCGGATGGTCGATCACCCTGTCCGCGAACGGATGTTCATCGTCGTCTTCCCCCTCCGCCCCGTTATCGACGAGTTCACCGAGGCAACCGGCGATGCTGGTGGTAACGCCGATTCCCAGCGCGCCGAGCAATCGGCGTCTCGAGGAGTCTGTTGCCGAAGGCCCAGTCATAGGACCGCCTACTCGTCGCGCCCTCAAAACGGACGTGGTTCACCTCTCGGAACCCCTCCTGCGACGTGGCCGCCGCCGTTCGAAGCGGATCGTGCTCACTGGGCGACATCGAGTTACTGTGAGTGTATACTTCCAGACACTACTCCGTACCCTACTATACGGTCCACGCTGACGGTTTCGATTTCAGTAGTGAGTTGTTACTATTCAATTTTCCGTAGAGTATCTAGGTCACGTGTATCGACGTATTCGAAAGCAGACGGCGATATTAGCGCGCTATAGTTTGTGAAGATGACGGTGGAAAGGGACGCATATGCCGATATATGGGTAAATACGAATATATATTACTCATAGCACTGCTTTTTTTAGGATCTCTCGAATCGCTCACGAGATGGTCGACAACCAGTGTGGACGCGCTGTCGACGGGGTATCGCGACGGACGTTCATCGCAGCGACCGGTTCTCTGGGAGCCGTTGCACTCGCCGGCTGTGCCGAATCGGAGACGAGCGAAGGCGTCTCGGGGACGATTCGTATCTCCGGTAGCAGCACCGTCTACCCGGTCTCCGAGGCCGTCGGCAAGGAGTTCAAGCGCCGGAACGAGGAGTTCGACTACGAACTTTCGAGCGACGGCAGTACGGACGGCTTTGAAAACTTCTTCCTGCCGGGCGACAGCGACATCAACGGTGCGAGCCGTCCGATTCTGGAAGGGGAACTCGAGAAAGCCGAAGACACGGGCTTCCAGCCGGTCGAGTTCCAGTGCGCCGGCGACGCGCTGACGGCCGTCGTCAACACCGAAAACGACTGGCTCGACTGCGCTGAACTCGACGTGCTAAGCGAGATCTGGCACCCCGACAGCGTCCCAGAGACGTGGGCCGATGTCGATTCCTCGTGGCCCGACGAGGAAATCGAACTGTTCGGCCCGGCGACGACATCCGGGACCTTCGACTACTGGACCGAGGAAGTCATCGGCGACTTCCGGAACATTCGCGAAGACTTCACCGGGACGGAGGAAGACGACGAAATCGCACAGGGCGTGCAGGGTAACGAGTTCGCCCACGGCTACCTCCCCTACGCGTACTACGACAATAACCCCGACGAGGTCAAAGCGCTCGCCATCGACGCCGGCGACGGCTGTACCCAACCGAGCCTGGAAGCGGCCTCCGAGGGCTCGTATCCCCTCGCGCGGCCGATCTACTGGTACGTCAACCGGGAGAAACTCCGGGACGACGAGGCGCTCCAGGGATTCGTGGAGTACGCGATCGAGATGAGCGGCGACCGGAGCATCGTCTCGGACGACATCGGCTACGTCGCGATGAACGATCGGGAAGTAGCGGACAATCTGGATCGACTGCAGGCCGCCATCGACGGTGAACTCGGCGACGGCGAAGCGATCCCCTCGATGAATAACGCGGACCCGCCGTTTTCACCATGAGTGCACGGAGAACGCGGATACGGGGTAGTTTACTGTGAGCAGCGACGTCGCCGACCCCGAGTGGCAACGCTCGAGCGAGGCCGTGCGACGCGAACGACTCCACGAGTTCGTGCTGTTCGGCCGTATGGCGCTGACGGCGTTGATTACGGTTGGACCGGTTGTCCTGCTCGGGGGAACGCAGCGGCGATCCTTCTGCGGGACCGGTTCGAACGCCGATAAGCGTATCTCAACCCTCAGCGGTAGGCGATACTTCACTACAATCGGACGATAAATCGATCGATACAACGACCGTTCAGCAGGAAGATACCGGATATACCCACCGTAATCGATTCCGGTCGTGTCAAACTCGCGACGCCACCCGGCCGCCCCACCGTCGAACGCAGGCTGCGTTCCCGAGGTCGAGATACGGCGATGCAATCAGTACAGTCCGGCGGTCCTACTTGAGTCGCTCCTGCAGAAACGAGGGATGGGCCGCGGTAACGCCCTCGATTTCGAGGAGCGTCGACGAGATGAACTCGCCGAGCGCGTCGCCGTCTTCGGCGCGGACCTCGGCCATCAGCATGTGGTCGCCGCTCGAACTGTACAGCGCCTCGATTTCGGAGAGGCTCTTGAGCTCTTTCGTCACCTCGACGTAGCGCTCGCTCGCAACGTCGAGTCCGACCAGTGCAATCGTCTTGCTCGAGAGCTTCTTCGGATCGATCTCGGCCGAGTAGCCGACGATCACGCCCTCGTCTTCGAGTTGGTTGATATACTTTCGAACCGTCGGCTTCGAGACGTCCGCCCGTTTGGCGATTTCGGCGTACGACGCCTGGGCGTCCTCCTCGAGGGCCTCGAGAATACGGTCTTCCGTCGCCTGCGTGCTCATAGTAGACACTTTTGCTCCGATGGGAAAATATCTTTTGTATACGAAAACGTCGGATTGCCTAGCGGAACGCCCCGACTCGCGGCCCGATGCGGCGTTTCATCGGCGCAGACGCACTCGATCGATTTAGAGACGCCCCATCGGTGAAATAATAGGGGAGGCCGATTAATTCCCGCTATGTCCCCTCGTGACGACGATCGTGCGCGCGCCGGCCCACGACTCGTACTCGCGCTCGGTTTCATCCCTCTTTTGCTCCTTACGGCGGGCTGTACCAGCCCCTTTACCGACGATCTCTCCGCCGACGACATCGAAACTGAACTCGACGAGGCGACGCCCCCCGACGAGTTCAGTGCGACGGTCGAGGTTCGCGAGGTGATCGACGGTGAGACGAGTACGGAGACGGAGACCGTCTGGTTGCGCGCGGACGGAGCGAGTCGCGTCGAAACGGAAACGGAGACGGAGGCGGGGTCGGCGGCAAACGATACCGGTGTCCTTGCCGTTACCAACGGTGAAACGCGCTGGCATTACGACCGCGAGACCGAGACGGTGACGCAACTGGAACGGGATCCCAATGCGTCATCCTGGCTCGAGGGCCTCTATGCCCAGCAACATCGCTACGTCGAGGCCTACGACGTCGTCAACGTGTCGGAGGCGAGCGTCGACGGCCGCGACAGCTACCGTGTCGCCTTTGAGCCGCCGGCGAACGAGACGGTCGAGCGCTCGCTCGACATCCTCGTCGGGCAGACGGAGTACGCCGTTCCGTTGTCGACCAGTGAACACCCGGCGGAACGCGGCGTTGACCGCGTCGAGGTCTGGCTCGATCAGGAGACGATGTTTCCCCTAAAGCACCTCGTCGAGGGCGAGGAAGGCGATCTCGTCCTCGAGACGACGTATCGCGATGTCTCCGTCGATCCAGAACCGCCGCTCGACGACGAGTTGTTCGAGTTCAACCCGCCGACGAATGCGAGTTCTGACACCGATACCGACGCCGAAAACCCGGATTCAGATTCGGGGCCGTCCGTTGAGACCGTCCCCAACGACACGACAGAAGACAGTCCGAACGGTGACACGGGAGAAGAAACCCCTAACGACAGTGACGACAATACCACGGGCGGAGCGATCGCTCTCCCGTCGATCGATCACTACGACTCCATCGCGGCTGCCGACGAAACGGTCTCGTTCCCCGTCGCTGAACCGCCGTCGGACTCCCTTCCAGCAGCAGTCGAACGCGGGCGCATTAGCAGGTACGAGTTCCCGGACGAGGACCGCCGGCAGGTGACACTGTCATACGCCGACGACGATACCGACGACACGATTTCGGTAACGACCAGCGACGGGCCTCGGACGTTCGCAATGGACGGCTCCGAACTCCCGATCGGCGATGTGACGGGATCGATCGCCCACACCGACGAGGGAACCGAACTCCAGTGGGCCTGCGGCGAGCACTACCGCTCCGTGTTCGTCGGCCACGAGTTCGAGAACGGGACGGCGATTGAACTCGCGCGGGCGATTGGCTGTCAGTCGCAGTAGAACGATCGGTTGTCAGTAGCAGTACAGCGATTGCACGCACTCGTCGGTTGCGATCGGCTGGACGAGCCCGCGGCTGCTCAGTCGTTGCGTCGGCGTCGATCCGGTCGTGAGTATAGGTGTAGGTGTGAGTGTAAGTCGCGCGTAAAAATCGGAATGCGGCGAATCGCGTCGGTCCTCGCGTTACCTGTGACGGTCGAGGAGGTCGTAGCTGCGCTCCCACTCGGCGTCGTCGTCGAAGTAGCGCTCCGCGAGCGGCTGGTCGGGCATCTCGCCGACCGCCTTTTTCTCCTGGGAGTACGACTGTCGGTCCTCGTCGACGTAGTATCGGCCCGTCAGGACCGTTCCTTCGTTGAGGACGTCCTCCGTCTCGCGCATCATCTCGGCGGCTTCCGACCGGTCGGTGGTGTCGAAGTCGTAATCCTCGGACTCCTGGACGTCGATGTAGGGGACGTACTGGCGCGCGTCCTTGTTCCAGGTCGGACACTGCGTGAGGAAGTCGATGTGGGCGAATCCGTCGTGCTCGATCGCTTCCTTGATGATCTCTTTGGCCTGGTTCGGGTTGACCGCGGCCGTGCGGGCGACGTAGCTCGCACCGGCGTTCAGCGACATCGACAGCGGGCGAAGCGGCGTCTTTGCGCTCCCGGATGGCTGGGTCTTCGACTTGTGGCCCTTGGGGCTGGTCGGGGAGGTCTGGCCCTTCGTCAGCCCGAAGATCTCGTTGTTGAACACGATATAGGTCATGTCGTGGTTCTCTCGGGCCGAGTGGATGAAGTGGTTGCCGCCGATCCCGTAGCCGTCGCCGTCGCCGCCGGCGGCGATGACTTCGAGTTCGGGATTGGCGAGTTTGGCGGCCCGCGCGACGGGCAGCGCACGGCCGTGGATCGTGTGGAAACCGTACGTATCGAGGTAGCTGTTCAGTTTGCCGGAACAGCCGATCCCGGTGACGGTTAGCACTTCCTCGGGTGTCTTACCGGCTTCCGGGAGGGCTTGCTTCAGCGCTTTGAGGACGCCGAAGTCGCCACAGCCCGGACACCAGGTCGGCTGCGGTTCGATACCGGGCGTGTACTCGTCCCGGTCGATCTCTCGTTCGTCTCCGATTGCGTTGAAAGCACTCATTGGTTAGTCACCTGCAGCGGGTTCGATTCGTACCTGTGCAGTCGGTTCGCGGTCCTCGTCGGCGAGGTTAACCTCGTATCCCTCGACGATCTCCGCTGGTTCGAACGGGTTGCCGTTGTACTTGAGCAGGCTCGTGAGTTTCTCGCCGAAGCGGCCGAGTTCCTTCTGGAGCAGGCCGCGGAACTGGGCGGTGGCGTTCATCTCGACGACCATCGCCTCGTCGACGCTCTCGACGAACTCGGTTACTTCCCGCTCCGGGAACGGCACCATGTCGGAGACGCTGAGGCCCTTGACGGAGTGGCCGTTCGCGTTCAGCCGCTCGATGGCTTCCTCGACGGCTCCCTGGCTCGACCCCCACGTGATGATCCCGTACTCGGCGTCGTCCTCGCCGAAGTAGGTCTGGGTGGACTCGCGTTCCTCGTCGAGTTCGGTACGGATGGACTCGAGTTTCTCGAGGCGGCGGTCCATCTGGTGGACGCGGTTATCGGGGTCCTCGCTGATGTGCCCGACCGGGTTGTGCTCGTTCCCGGTCGCGAGGTAGCGCCCGTCCTTCTGGCCGGGCAGCGAGCGCGGTGCGACGCCGTTCTCGGCGTCCTCGTGGTTGAACCGCTTGAACTTCCCGGAGTTGTCGTGTGCGGCCTCCCGAAGTTCCTCCTCGGTCAGCGTCGACCCCAGGTCCGGCGACGGCTCGCGGTCGAAGAACTCGACGTCGACGTTGGTGTTCTCGCCGGAGAGCTTCTGGTCGTAGACGATGATCGTCGGGATCTGGTAGTCCCAGGCGATGTCGAAGGCCAGTCGCGTCTGCTCGTAGGCCTCCTCGATGCTCCCGGGTGCGAAGACGACGCGCTGGGAGTCGCCCTGACTGGTGTAGAGGACGTGCTCTAAGTCGCCCTGTTCGGGCTTGGTCGGCATCCCGGTCGACGGACCGGCGCGCATGGCCTCGATCAGGACGAGCGGCGTCTCGGTCATCTCGGCGAGACCGAGCGGTTCGCTCATCAGCGCGAAGCCGCCGCCGGAGGAGCCGGACATGGCCTTCACGCCGGCGTGGCTCGCGCCGACCGCGAGGGCCGCGGCGGCGATTTCGTCTTCGACCTGCTCGGAGATTCCGCCCATGTCGGGGAAGTTCTGGCTGAGGATGGTGAACACGTCCGTCCACGGCGTCATCGGGTAGCCGCTGATGAACCGACAGCCGGCGTCGATGGCACCGTAGGCGATCGCGTTCGAGCCCGAGAGCAGCGCCTGCTCGGCGTCGTGTTCGCCCGTGGGTGCTCGAAGGTCGTGGTTGAACTCGTACTCCTCGTTGACGCTGTCGTAGGCCTCGTGGAGGATCTCGATGTTCGCTTCGAGCACGTCGCCGCCCATGGCGTCTTCCATGAGGTCCTCGATGTGCTCGAGTTCCATGTCGAGCAGTGCGGCGGTCGCGCCGACGCCGGCGGTGTTGCGCATGACCTCGCGGCCGTGTTCCTTGGCGAGCCCGCGCAGGTCGAGCGGGTAGACGTGCCAGTCGTTCTCCTCGGCGCGTTCCTCGAGGTCGAGGGCCTCGACATCGTCCTCGCTGACGAGGCCTTCGTCGTAGATGATGACCCCGCCCTCGCGGAGGTCGTCAAGGTTCTCCGAGAGCGGCTTGATCTCCTCGTTGCCGTAGTAGGCTTCTTCCTGCGGGTTACGGGCGAACGAGTCCCCCAGTGCGAGCAGGAAGTTGTAGCCGTCCCCGCGTGACTGTACCTCGTGTGCTGCGGCCCGGATCTCGACGTAGGTGTGGCCGCCACGGATTCGCGATGGGTAGTGGCGGTGTGTGAATACGTTGAGCCCCGAACGCATCAGCGCTTTCGCGAAGTTCTGGCTCGTCGAGTCGATTCCGTCGCCGGAACCCCCTGCGATTCGCCAGATAAGTTCGTCGTCGCTCATAGCTAAATCAGTGGCCGGTGGGCCAACCGTAGCGGAGATTTGCCCCACTTACCCTAAAGCCTTTGCTATAGATTAACAAGGATCTATCGTTAAGAATGCGTGCTCGACGGACGATCTCTTACTAACAATAATTACTGTAGTGGCAAAAACGTACAGAAATGTCCATCTTTTCGACTACACCAACCACTCGAATGTGCGTGAAAACCGATAGTCACCAGCACCGAAACGAACGCGTTCGACTCCATCCGCTCGGGTGTTTTTTGCGTCTCAAGTACCGAATATCGAGTTCTTTTGTCGGCGTTTTCACTCCAGTCGCGCTGACTCATCTCGACCGACCTAGTCTTTCAGATAGTTCGACGCGAGCGTCGGCCTCCCGTTCCATCACTCTCGAAGGGCGGCCGGTTCGACGAGTTCGAGTTCAGACTCCGCGATGAACTCCTCGAGGAACGCGGCCCGATCGCCGATCTCGGCCGGCTGGTGCGAATCCGTCCCGACCGTGATCGGAACGTCGAACTCGCGCAGCGTTCGGCTGAACTCGGGCGCGGGATGGACGATTTCAGCGTCGGTCAGCGCGCGGCCCGCGTTCAGTTCCGGAATCGTTCGCGAGTTCGCAAACGCCCGTGCGACCTGCCGGTAGTGGTCCGTCGTCGCCCGGCCGCGCAGCGGCGGCGTGCGTTCGACCAGGTCGACGTGGGCGGCGATGTCGAACAGTTCCGACTCGATCAGCGAAACGAGGGTCTCGAAGTACTCGTCGACGACGGCGTTCAGTTCGTCGGCGGGCAGGTCGTCGAACAGCGACGGCACCTGGACGTTCTTGCCGGCGACCGCGTGCACGCTCCCGAGGCTGTAGTCGAAGTCGGCCTCGGCGAGAAACGCCTCGATAGCGGCCTCGTCGCGCGGGTCGTAGTCCATCTCGACCGCGTCGTAGACCGGGATCGACGCCGTTTCGCGAACGCGCTCGATCGCCTGCCGCCGCCGCTCGTAGGTCAGATCGAGGTTGAACCCGTGGAGGTTTCGCATCGCCGCCGCGGATTCTCGCTCGGCGACGTTGCAGTGATCGGCGATGCCGATGCCCTCGAGCGGGGTCTCGTCGGCGGCGCGGACCATTCGCCTGAGAAAGCTTCCGTCCGAGTAATTCGAGTGGACGTGAAGGTCCTTCATACGTGGTCCACGCAGGACGTCGGGTTAGGTGTTGTGCCCGGTATCAGCGAACGGTTCACATACCACGTCTGTGACTGCCCGATAAACGGTAAGTACGGGCGACTCACGGGACGGCCAATATGACAATCATTGATATTATCCCAAAGGTATTCATTACCAAATTTGAAGAGACTAATATGAAACGACGACAGGTTCTTCGTTTTGCTGGAGGCTGGGGAATCGGTCTAACAGCGGGTTGTTCATCCGATGACCGTGAGGAATATGCGACGATGCAGGAGTTCAGTTTCGTAAATCCGCACTCTACTCCTGTATCAGTAGAGTCACGGATAGAACGAACAGATACCAATGAAGTCGTTCACACTGTGACTCGTGAACTGACAGTAGACCCTGATTGGATTATCCTCGATTGCGTCTGGCCAGATGCGCCCTTGACAGTAATGGCCCGTCCTGAAGATGGAGAATGGAAGAGTTTCGATACGAAAGACAAGGACGGCTGTGTAAGTGTCATAGCCGAAGTGCGTGAACAGAGAGCGTCATTTTTCGTGCATAACGCTGAGTGCCCAATTGATGACCCGAGTTGCCATACTGATTAAGCGCACCTACTTATCGGACGATTCACTGTTGGTGTGGATATAATTAACGCTGTAGGAAGAGTTCTATAACACCGTCGATGTGCCCGGTATCTTATCCCGATCGGTGGCCGACGCGCGGGCATCTCGCCTGCTGCGCTCCGCTTGCGTCGCTCGTCGCCGTGTCGGACGGGACATTTACGTTCCTCTCGTACGAACGATCGACGGATGGTGTCCCGTCACTGGCTGTACTTCGGCGGTTTCGCGATCACCGGGCTGCTACTGGTTGGTACCGGTTTGCTGGGCCTTCTGGACGCCCTGTCGGTGATGGCCGGCGGCGCGTCCTACAGCGAGGAGTTCGCGGTGCTTGCGATGCTCGCCGAAGCCCGCGAGTGGGTCGTCCTAACGCTCGTCCTCGGCCTGCTCGCGACGGCGTTTCTCGCGGCGACCGTCGTCTCCGTCCTCCGACACGCGTCGCTCCCTCGCAGCGATCGACTGGTCGCCCTCGTCGAGCGACTCGAGTACCGGTATCCGGTACTGCGGCAGTTCGACGCCTCGCAGCGAGTCGAACCGACGACCGAAGACCGCAAACAACGGCTCAAAGAGCGGTACGTGGCGGGCGAAATCAGCGACGACGCGTTCGAACGCGAGATGGCGCAACTGATGGACGACGATTCTTCGGATGCGAACGCAAACACGACCACGAACGCGAACGCAAATTCGAACGTGAATGCCGATGCCAAGACGAACTCGGGGTCGAAATCCGCGACGTCAATCGATCTCGAGGATTGAGCGTGAGAGACGAAACACCGCCGGCGCGTGCGAGTGACGACTATTCGTTTCGCGGATTGCTCGGGTGGTAGTCCGTGTCGTACGCTCCGGGCTGGTCGTCGACGCGGTCGGGGTTCATCCGGCCCGACAGGAACATGAAGTCGACGAGCGTCAGCGCGAGCATCGCCTCGACGACCGGCACGCCCCGCGGCGGGAGGACGGGGTCGTGTCGGCCGATCACCTTCTCTTCTTTCAGTTCGCCCGTCTCCCAGTCCGCGGTCTGCTGGGACTTCGGAATCGAGGTCGGCGCGTGCAGCGTCACCTCGCCGTAGATCGGCTCTCCCGAACTGATGCCGCCTTGGATACCGCCGTGGTCGTTCTCCGCGGGCGTCGGATTCCCGTCCCCGTCGAACTCCCAATCGTCGTTTCGCTCCTTGCCGGTCCACTCCCGGGCCTCGCGGCCGAGCCCGAACTCGAACGCCGTCGTCGCCGGGACCGCCATCATCGCCTGACCGAGCCGCGCCGAAAGCGAGTCAAAGCGCGGCGCACCGAGCCCGACGGGGACGCCCTGGGCCTCGAAGTAGATGCTCCCGCCGATAGAGTCGCCTTCCTCCTGGTAGTCCGCGATCAACTCCTGCATCTCGTCGGCGGTCTCTGGGTGGGCACAGCGCACGTCGTTCTCCTCGCTATGCGCTTTGATCTCCTCGAAGCTCACCGCGGGTGCCTCGATGTCTCCGATCTGGTTGACGTGGGCCTTGAGTTCGATGCCCTCGCGCGCGAGCAGTTTCTTCGCGATGGCTCCCGCGGCGACCCAGTTGACGGTTTCGCGGGCCGAGGAGCGGCCGCCGCCGCCCCAGTTTCGCGTGCCGAACTTCGCCGAGTAGGTGAAATCGCCGTGACTCGGCCGCGGTGCGGTGATGAAGGGTTCGTACTTCCCCGAGCGGGCGTCCTTGTTCTGGATGACCAGGCCGATCGGCGTGCCGGTCGTGTAGCCGTCCTGGATGCCGGACTTGATCGAGACGTCGTCGGGTTCGCCGCGGCTGGTCGTGATCATCGACTGGCCGGGTTTTCGGCGATCCAAGTCCGCCTGGATGTCCTCCTCAGAGAGTTCGAGGCCGGCGGGGCAGCCGGAGATGGTACACCCCATCGCCTCGCCGTGGCTCTCGCCGAACGTGGTCACCTGAAAGAGCCGACCGAAACGGTTACCGTTCATTGTCGGCCCCTCGGAGACGCGGACACTTAGCCCTGCAGGATCCCTACGAATTTTCGCCGGCGACCGACTCGCCGCCGCTCCCCTGCCCCCGATGCAGAGTGAATACGATACGGTCTCGGCTCTCGAGAGCACCCGCAACGGGACGGCCGTTGGCCGCGGAGAGGAACGTTGCCCGCGAAGATAGAAAAACACAACAATGACGGGACCATTCAGGAGCTATGGAGAATACGGAGAGTCGTCTGTCGGAGGATGTACCCGGAGGCGATCGTCTCTCGACGGGAGTTAGGGGACTTGACAGTATTCTACACGGGGGACTTATCCCGGGACGAACGTATATGGTCCGCGGCCGGCCCGGGACCGGCAAGAGCGTTCTCGGGTTGCATTTTCTCACGGATGCCGCCACCGCCGGTGAGACCGAGACGCTGTATATCAATCTCGAGGAATCGGAGGCCGATATCCGTGAAAACGCCGACTCGCTCGGATTCGATCTGAGCAGTATCGAGTTCCTCGATCTGAGCCCCGATTCGGAGTTCTTCGTCAACGACCTCTCCTACGATATCTTCACCTCGGACGAGGTCGCGGAAGAATCGGTCACCGAAGAGATCACGGAACGGATCAGGGAAGCCGATCCCGACCGCGTCTTCGTCGATCCGCTCACGCAACTGCGCTATCTGTCGTCCGATAACTATCAGTTCCGGAAGCAGGTGCTCTCGTTCATGCAGTTTCTCAGCGAGCAAGGGACGACCGTATTATTCACCTCTCAGGACACGGAGGCGGAACCCGACGACGACCTGCAGTTCGTGAGCGATGGCATCTTCCACCTCAAGCAGTCGTCGGACGGTCGGACGATCGAGATTCCCAAGTTCCGCGGAACGGATTTCGAGAGCGGCGAGCACTCCTTTACGATCGAGCACGGTGGACTGACGGTCTATCCCAGCCTCGTCCCCCGCCAGCACGAAAAGGAGTTCCACGCGGAAACGATCTCTTCCGGCGTCCCGGAGTTAGACCAGCTACTGGACGGCGGCATAGAGCGCGGAACGGTCTCTATCGTGACGGGACCGACCGGCGTCGGAAAGACGACGACTGGGATTCAATTCATGAAGGAGGCCGCAGGAAGGGGCGAACGATCCGTGATCTATTCCTTCGAAGAAGGGAAGGGAACGCTCTTGCACCGGTGTGAGGCGATTAATATTCCGATTCACGAGATGCTCGACCAAGAGGCGCTCCAGATCGAAGAGATAGAGGGACTCCAACTCTCCGCCGACGAATTCGCTCATCGAGTGCGCGAACAGGTCGAACAGCAGCAGACGGAAATCGTGATGATCGACGGGGTCACGGGCTACCAGCTCGCCTTGCAGGGCGACGATCAGAGTCTCACCACCGAACTCCATTCGCTGTGTCGATACCTGAAAAACATGGGCGTGACCGTCATTCTCGTGAGCGAGACGAGAGATATTACCGGACCGTTCCAGATCACCGCGGAGGGTCTCAGTTATCTCGGAGATACGATTCTGTTCCTTCAACACCTCGAAGTTGACGGTCAGATGCACAAAGCGATCGGCGTGCTGAAAAAACGGACGAGCGACTTCGAGCGAGCGATGCGCGAGTTCCAGATCACCGATTACGGGGTACAGATCGGCGATCAGCTCACGGACCTGCGCGGCATACTGAGCGGGACCCCGGAATGGGACGAGTCCAAACAGGGGGACATCGGTGATACGTGATGCCCTCCGTCGCCATTTCTTCCCGCTGGCAACCGCGGCTCGATCGGCACCCGTCGATAACGGCTTGAGCGTACTCCCGCCGTGGAGAGCTACCCGCCAACCAACGAGACATGACAACTCAGGAAACTGACGATCGAGCGGCCGCCGGACCGTCAGCGACGCGCGATAGCGACGGGGTGAGTCGCATCCTCCTCCTCCTCGATCACGAGGAGAACCGTCGACTGCTCGCGAAGTGGCTGTCGTCCGAGTACCAGGTCGTGGAGACGGATCCCACGGAGGTGCTCGACGAACCGATCGATCTGTGCATCGTCGATTGGGCGTCGTTGCAGCGCTACGACGATGTGCTAGTGGATACCAAAGACGCCGTTCGACCGGTCTTTCTTCCCGCTCTCCTCGTCGTGTCGCAACGCGATTCGAGACAGCTCGGTTCGGACATCTGGAATCGGATCGACGCCGCATCCGGTGACATCGTCGACGAACTCATCACAACGCCGATACGGAAGGCCGAGTTCCGAGGGCGGATCGAGAACCTGTTACGGATGCGCCAGCAATCTCTGCGATTGAACGAACAAAAGGCGGAACTGGAAGCGATAGACCACATCAATACGGTCATCCGAAACATCACGCGGGCGCTCGTTCAAGCGTCGACGCGCGAGGAGATCGAGCAAACCGTCTGTAATCGCCTCGTCGAGGCCGAACCGTACCGGTTCGCCTGGATCGGCGAGCCCGATTCGGACGCGAAAAAGATCGAGCCGCTGGCGTGGGCTGGAGCCGCCGACGGGGAACTGGAGGACGGTATCGTCACGTCCGATAAGCGCGAGATCGGGCGGGGCCCGTGCGGAACGGCGGTACGCACGCGGGAGCTGCAGGTCGGTCGGAATCTCTCCGAGCAGTTGGACTCGGGACCGTGGAAAGCGCGCCTCACGGAAGCCGGACTCCGATCCGTCGCGAGTATTCCGCTCGTGTACGACGAGACGTTGTACGGTATCTTGAACGTCTACGCCGACCACGCGGACGCGTTCGATCCGGACGAGCGGGACCTCCTCGAGGAACTCGGCAGCACGATTCCGTATGCGATGCAGACGGTGATCGCGAAGGAGCGGTACCGCTCGTTCGTCGAGGATATTTTCGGAACCTCGGAGATAGGCGTCCGAATTCTCGATTCCTCGGGTACCGTCGCGTGGCTGAACGAGGCGTTCGAACAGTACTTCGGGGTCGACCGGGCAGACACGATCGGGCGGGATAACGCCCGGTTCGTTCGAAGCGATCTCAAGCAGCTCGTCGCGAACCCGGAACCGTTCGCCGAGATGGTTACGGCACCCTACGACGAGACCGCCGACGTCGAAACGTTCGAGTGCCGCGTCCCTCCCGACGACGATCGCGACGAACGCTATCTTCATCACCGCAGCCAGCCGATCGAATCGGGGCGCTATGCCGGCGGGCGCATCGAACTCTACTACGACATTACAGAGCGCAAGCGTGTCGAAGCCGAACTCGAGACCACGATCGAGAAACTGGAGCGGTCGAACGCCAACCTGGAGCAGTTCGCGTACGCCGCCTCCCACGATCTACAGGAACCGTTACGGATGGTATCGAGCTACGTCCAACTCCTCGAACGACGGTACGAAGACGAGCTGGACGAGGACGCACAGGAATTCATCGATTTCGCCGTCGACGGTGCGGAACGGATGAAAGAGATGATCGAGGATTTACTGGAATACTCGCGCGTCAACACGCGTAACAAGAAGTTCGAACCGACTGACTGCAACGTCGTCTTCGAGCAAGCGCTGACGAACCTCCAGATCCGGATCGAGGAGACCGACGCCGAGATCGCTGCCGGTTCGCTGCCGACCGTCAACGGCGATAAAACGCAACTACTCCAACTCTTTCAGAACCTGATTAGCAACGCGATCGAATACGCCGGCGACGAGCCGCCTCGTGTACACATCTCCGCCGAGAAGCGAGATACCGAGTGGCTGTTTTCGGTTCGGGATGAGGGGATCGGGATCGACCCGGACGACGCCGAAGAGATTTTCGGGATTTTCAATCAAGTCGGCGAGGGCGGAGGAGACACCGGAACCGGAATCGGACTGTCCGTCTGCCAGAAAATCGTCGACCGTCACAACGGCGATATCTGGGTCGAGTCAGAACCCGGGGCAGGCTCGACGTTCTTCTTTACAATCTCGGACAGTAACGAAAATAGCCTGTGAGCGGCCAGACGGTGCTAGTTTGGTTCGAAAAGCCATCGTCCGTCAGTATCGTCGGTAGACGTTTGTGTAGTCCCGAGCGGAGTCGGCGCGCCGAACTGAACCAAGCCAGACCGTCACAAGAGACTCGTCCTCTCTATCCGACCCGCCGGTTTTGACAGCTGCCGGAAAGATCGGCACTCACGTTGGTAACGGTTTCTCCAAACTCGTCGTTTGCTCACAACCGGACCGGAACGCGAGCACGAGGCCCACCCGGAGGGTTCTAGCCTACGGAGGTATTACCGCTCTCGTTCGATCGAAGCGCCCAGATCCGACAGCATCTCGAAGAAGCCGGGGAAGGAGACGTCGACGTGGTCAGCGCCGACGACGGTCGTCCCGCCCTCGGCGACGAGTCCCGCCAGCGCGAGCGCCATGATCACGCGGTGGTCGTTCCGGCCGTTGACGGTCCCACCGGTGAGTTCGGAGTCGCCGCCGTGGATCGTCAGCGAATCCTGCGTTTCGGTCGTTTCGACGCCGAGCGTACCGAGTTCGTCGGCCATCGCGCTGACGCGGTCGGTTTCTTTGTATCGGACGTGTTCGGCGTTCGTAAGCCGCGTTTCACCGTCGGCGACGGCCCCGAGCGTGGCGATCGTTGGGAGGAGGTCCGGCGTGTCCTCGACGGAGACCTCGATGCCCTCGAGTTCGCCGGCGGTTACGTCGATGGTGCCCGCGTCGCGGTCCCAGTCGACGGACGCGCCCATGCGGTCGACGATGTCGACGATGGCGGTGTCGCCCTGCGCGCTCGGCTGTGCACCGTCGATGCGGACGCCGTCTTCGCTCGCGATCGCGCCCGCAGCGAGCGGGTACGAGATCGACGAGAAGTCGCCGGGGACGGCGTACTCGCCGCCGGTCGCACTGTAGGTTTGGCCGCCGTCGACCGCGAACCCGAGCTCCGTCTTGCGGGCGTCGACGCCGAACGCTGCGAGTACCTCGAGCGTGATGTCGACGTAAGGGGCGGATTTGAGTTCGGTTTCGAGTTCGATTTCGAGTCCGTCCTCGGTGACCGCACCGGCGAGCAGCAGGGCCGTGATGTACTGGGAGGACACGTCGCCGGGGATCGACACGCGGCCGCCGGAGATGGGGCCGGTGACGACGAGCGGTGCCTGGCCGTTGCCGCGGGTGCTCGTCGCCTCGCCGCCGAGATCGGTGATAGCTTCGAGTAGCGGCCCCTGCGGTCGTGAGCGAAGCGATTCATCGCCGGTGAGCACCGACGCGCCATCGGCGAGGGCGGCCGTTGCGGTGACGAGGCGCATCGTGGTCCCGCTGTTGCCGCAGTCGATAACATCGGCGGGAACATCGGGGCGACCATCGAACCCCTCGATTTCGAGCGCCTCTCCGCGCCGGTTGACCGTCCCGCCGAAGCGTTCGACGGCACGCGCCGTCGCCTGGGTGTCAGCACTCCAGAGGGCATCCCGAACGGTCGTCTGATCGGCGTAGCCCGCAACGAGGATCGCCCGGTGCGTGTAGCTCTTCGAGGGCGGTGCCCGCGCGAGGCCCCGAACGCGCGAGGGCGTGATCGTGACGTTCATGCTCGGGGTGTCGGCCGGGCACCCTATACCGGTATCGGTCGCGCCAGTATCTGTCTCGCTGTCGACTCGAACCCTCGTTGTCTTCCGGTCACGAACAGCCGATGGACGCGGCGACGTCGACGAGCGGCTCCTCGACGGTCACGCTCGAGACCTCGTAGCTCAGGTCCGAACACGTCCAGAAGTAGCTATCGATCCGCCCACGCCGACGATAGGCTGTGTGGCCGTCGATTTCCGTCTCTTCGAGCAAATTCGGCTTGAACTGCTGATCCGTCCGCACGGCGACGGAAATTTCCTGATCGGGCCGATCCGAATCGACGTACCACAGCGTCGTCACCGGACCGGACTGGCGCACGTTGTCGACGACGGTCACGCGATCGAGTTCGTACGCGTCCGGCACGTCGGGATCGGGAATCTCGTACGGGACGGTCGTCGCGGCCGCCTCTCGCGACTCGTAGATCCCTTCCGGTTCGTCGCCGAGCGTGCCGACCTCCGCGTCTTCGGGCGGCTCGTAGACGAACGTATCCGGATCGAGTCCGTCGTTGATCGCGAGATCCTCGTAGGTCACCGTCAATCGGTGAAGGAGCGTCCCGTCCCCGTCGCGAACGACGTCCCGTTCTTTGATCGGATAGCTGAACTCGTCGTCGATCCAGACGGTTCGCGAGACGGCCAATTCCTCGCCGTCGAGTTCATCGTCGGTCGCCTCGGTTTCGTTTTCGCTTCCGTTCTCGCTTCCGTTTTTGCTTTCGGCAGGAGCATCGGTATCTGACGATCCCCCCAGTGGGATTCGATAGACCGTCTCGCCGACGAGGAGTTCGATCGCGCGACCGTCGGCGTCGTCGGATAGCCCGGTCCCCGTTGGTACCGCGTCGATGCGATGTGTTTCGCGGCCGTCGACGGTGTCGGTCCCGTCGTACGTGAGTTCGTAGTCCTCGAGCAGGTCCTTGAGAACGAGTCGCGGGCCGTCGGCGACGACTTTGTTCGGATGGTAGCGTTTCCAGACGAAGTTCTCCTCGGGGTAGTAGTCCCAGGAGATTTCGCGATTCGTGACCGAAACCGTCCCCGCCGGCGGGTCGCCGTCGTCGGAGCGCAGGACGGTTCGGCGTTTTTCGGCCGGGGGCCGTCGGGAGATGGATTCGGTCTGCGTCGTCGTTTCCGCCGGTGTTTCGGCCGTCAGGTGCCGCCGAGCCTGGAGGTCGGTCAGCTCGAGACGGGTCTCGATCGCGGCTTCGACGAGTTCCGAACCCGTTCGGTCCTCGTTCGGCTCCGCTGGCGTAAGACAGCCAGCAAGCGCGGTGAGCGTCCCCGTGGCGAGGAGTCGGCGGCGGCGCATACACGTGGCTTGGAATCGTCAGTGATAAGTCTATGGTTTCAACTGGTCGCGTAATGAATAGATCGCAACAATTGCCGCACCGAGCCGCGATGACGTCGCCCGCTGCGGGCGATTTCGATCCGGCCGGTTCGGCCGTCGAGCACCGGACGCCGACGCCGCGACCCTCGCCATTATGTGACCGCCGATCACACGTCGGGGCATGGACGACCCCGTCGATCTCACACCGCTTCGTGCGATGCTCGAACAACGCGACCTGGACGGCTATCTCATCGATGCCGACGGATCGAACTCGGACCAGCGGTACGTCTCCGGGTTCACCGCGCCGGACCCCTATCAGACGCTCGTTGCGCGCGATGGTGTCCATCTGCTCGTCTCCGGACTCGAGTTCGGTCGCGCGCAGTCGGATTCGGCGGCGGATTCGGTTTCCCGGCTATCCGCGTACGATTACCACGAGCGTCGAGCCGAACACGGCCGGAACGAGGGGATGATCCGCACCCTCGCGGCCTTCCTGTCAGACCACAACGTCGACACCGTCGCCGTTCCACAGGAGTTCCCGACTGGAACTGCCGACGGGCTCCGCGAGCAGGGCGTGACCGTGACCGCCGAAACCGAAGGCGTTGTGCAGAAGATTCGGGCGACGAAGACGCCGTGGGAGGTGAACCAGATTCGAGCCACCCAGCGAGCGAACGAGGCGGCCATGGCGGCCGCCGAGACCCTCGTCGCGAGCGCGGACGTGGAGGACGGGGTTCTCGTCCGCGACGGCACGCCCCTCACCAGCGAGCGCGTCAAAGAGGAAATCGAGATCACGCTGCTTCGCCACGGCTGCGGGCTCGACGAGACGATCGTCGCCTGCGGGGCGGACGCGGCGGACCCGCACAACCGCGGCAGCGGTCACCTCGCGGCCGGCGAGTTCATCGTGATCGACATCTTCCCGCAGGACAAGGAGACGGGCTACGCCGGCGATATGACGCGCACCTTCGCGCGCGGCGACCCGGGCGAAGAGGCGAGACGGCGATACGCCGTCACCGAGGCGGCCTACGAGGCCGGTCTCGAGGCCGTCGAGGCAGGCGTCACCGGTGCCGCCGTCCACGACGCCGTCTGTGACGTGATCGAAGACGCCGGCTACGAAACCCTCCGCAGCGATCCCGACGCCGACACCGGATTCATCCACAGCACCGGCCACGGCGTCGGCCTCGACGTCCACGAGGAACCCCGCGTCTCGCCCAGCGGCGGTGAACTCGAACCCGGCCACGTCATCTCGATCGAACCGGGCATCTACGACCCCGCTGTCGGCGGCGTCCGCATCGAAGACCTCATCGTCGTCACCGAGGACGGCTACGAGAACCTCACCGACTACCGCGTCGCGCTCGACCCGACTACCGAGTAGCGCTACCGCGACGCGTTCAGCGGCGGCCGATCGGTTCGAAACGGCGGCGGCGGCGCGCTAATCGATCGAACGTCTTTTGCAACGGCGGCAGGTAGACCCCACCGATGGACGTACTGATCGTCGGCGCGGGTGCGATGGGGACCTGGTTCGGCAGCGCCATCGACGCCGACGTGACCTTCGCCGACCTCGATCACGACGCCGCAACTGCGGCAGCGGCGGCGACCGGCGGCAGCGCGACCGTCCTCGAAGACGGCACGGGCGCTGGTGTTGATGGCACCCCCGATGCAGACGAGGCCACCGATACCACCGATACCACCAACGCCGCCGGCGCTACCGACGCCTACGACGCCGTCTGCCTCGCCGTCCCGATGACACACATCACCGAGGCGATCGCCGCCCACGCCTCGCGGGCCGAGCGAGCCGTCGTCGACGTCTCGGGTGTGATGGCCGCCCCGATCGAGGCCATGCAGCGCCACGCACCCGACTGCGAGCGCGTCAGCCTCCACCCGCTGTTTGCGCCGGCCCGAGCCCCCGGCTCGATCGCCGTCGTTCGCGACGCCGACGGCCCGGCGACGACCGCGCTCCTCGACGCGCTCGCGGCCCGCGGCAACGAACTCGTCGAGACGACCGCGAGAGAGCACGACGACGCGATGGAAACGGTGCAAGCGATGACCCACGCGACCGTCCTCTCTTTCGCCCTCGCGGCCGAATCCGTCCCGGACGGCTTCGAGACGCCGATATACGAGCAGTTACGAACGCTCGCCGAGCACGTGACCGCCGGCACGCCCCGCGTCTACGCCGATATTCAGGCCACGTTCGAGGGAGCCGAGCAGGTCGCGGCGGCCGCCGGGGCAATCGCCGACGCGGACGCAACCGAACTCGAATCGCTCTACCGGGACGCCACGGCGCAGTGGCACGAGGACGCGACCGGACCGAGCGACGGGCAACCCGTCGCCGACAGCAAAGCGGAGGAGACCGACCGATGACCGACCAACGCGAGGCGATTCGCTCGAACGCGAAGTACCTGCGAAACGTCCGGCCGATCGATCCCGACGAGATCTGCGAGTACGTCGAGGGGAACCCACATCCGGCGGTCGTTCGCCAACATCTCCGCGAGGACGCACCCGCCCTCGGCCTGATCGAACGCGAAAACGGAACCTTCGTCCCCGTCTCGGACGATCCGGTCCGGCCGAACCGAGGGCCGGTTCGCGAGTTCCCCGAGCGCTACGCGCAGGCGCTTGAAAACTTCCTCGTCGATCGCTACGGCGTGAACTGGCACGCGGACGCCGCGGGCGACCTGCTGCGCTCGACGATCCGGCGATTCAAATCCCGGTATCTCGAGCGCCGGTCCGTCACCTACGACGACGACGTGGCGGCGGGCTACGCGATCTATCACCTGCCGGGGTACTACGCCGCGATCCAGTACGCGCTGGACGACCTGGCCGAACGCGGCCTCCTCGGCCGGAAGCTCCGCGTACTCGACGTCGGAGCCGGCGTCGGCGGCCCCGCGCTCGGCCTCTGTGAGTACCTCCCCGAGGACGCGCTCGTCGAGTACCACGCCGTCGAACCCAGCGCCGCCGCGGACGTCCTCGAGGCGCTACTCGCGGAGACGGGGCAAAACGTTCACGCGACCGTTCACCGGTCGCCGATCGAGGACGTCGATCCCGCAACACTCGGGTCGACCGACGGTACAACCGAGTTCGATCTCGTCCTCGCCTGCAACGTTCTCAACGAACTCACAGCGCCGACGGCCGTCGCTCGCTCGCTCCTCGACGCCCTCGCACCCGACGGCACGCTCCTCGCGCTGGCCCCCGCCGACAAGAACACGAGCACCTCCCTTCGAGAGACCGAACGTGAACTCGAGGACGAGCGGATTCGAGACCCGAGCGAGTTCAGCGCGCTCGAATCCGACGGGGACGACGCGGACGACGCGAACGGCGACGGCGGGACCGCCGACCGCCGCGGCCTCGGTCGCGTCACCGTCTACGGACCGACCGTCCGCCTCTGGCCGGGCGAGCGCCCGTCCGATCGCGGCTGGTCGTTCGACGTGCGCCCCGATCTCGCCGTGCCCGCGTTCCAGCGCCGACTGGACGAGGCGACGCCCGCGGACGACGCCGAGCACGCCCCCGGCGAGTTCGTCAACGTCGACGTGCAGTTTTCGCACTCGCTGTTGCGCTTGGACGGCACGCGCCGCATCGATATCGAACTCGAGACGGACGACTGGGCGAAGATGGCCGAGATGGAGCGCCACGTCACGAACCGGATCGACCTCGTCGCGGCGAAGTTGAGCCGCTCGCTGAGCGGGGCCGCCGAGTCCGAGTACGGCGAGAAACCGAATCCGCTGTTCAAGATCAGCGACGGCAGCGAGGCCGTCGACCACTACGCCGTCGTCACGTCCGAAACCTCGCTCAACCGGCCGTTGCTCGAGGCCGAGTACGGCGAGGTGTGCTCGTTCGAGCAGATTCTCGCGCTCTGGAACGACGACGAGGAGGCGTACAATCTGGTCGTCGACGAGGAGACGATCGTCGATCGGATCGGCTAACGTCGCGCTAGCAACGCCACTGGTGATCGAGACGAGGGAACTACCGAAACCAGAGTCCTTTTCGCTCCAGCCTCCAACAAAACCGCTATGAGCGACACCCTCGAGATCCTGCTCACCAACGACGACGGGATCGACAGCGTCGGCATTCGCGCGATCCACGACGCCCTCGTCGAGCACGCCAACGCGAACGTCACCGTCGTCGCGCCCGCAAGCGACCAGAGCGCCTGCGGCCGGTCGATCTCTCACGGCGGCGAAATCGGCCTCGTCGACCACGAGCTCGGCTACGCCGTCGAGGGAACTCCCGCCGACTGCGTCGTCGCCGGCCTCGCCGAACTCGGTCCCGACCCGGATCTCGTCGTTGCAGGCTGTAACAGAGGTGCCAACCTCGGCGAGTACGTCCTCGGCCGCTCGGGCACCATCAGTGCCGCCGTCGAAGCCGCCTTCTTCGACGTTCCCGCAATTGCCACGTCGATGTACGTCCCCGTCGACGAGACGCCGCTTCGCGAGATCGACCTCTCGACCGACGACTTCCGCGAGGCGCGCCGCGTCACGACCTACCTCGCCGAGTACGCCCTCGACGCCGGCGTCTTCGACCACGCGGCCTACCTCAACGTCAACGTCCCAACTCCCGGGAAGCGGCCGGCACCCATCGAAATCACGCGCCCCTCGAAACGCTACGAAATGGACGCCGAAGCCACCGATGGATCCGTCACGCTCCACGACCGCGTCTGGGAATCGATGGACCCCGAAACGATCCCCGACCCCGACGGAACCGACCGCCGCGCCGTCGCCGAGGGCCGCATCAGCATCTCCCCACTCACCGCCCCCCACTCGACCAACCACCACGAAACGCTCACTGAACTCGCGGAGACGTATCACGACCGCGTCGCGACTGCGGACGACTGAGAACAGTGTTGTTCGTGCACTCGCCAAGCGCTGTTCTGTCTTCTCGACCGGCTATCACAGTCGACTCGCTATCCTGTCTGGTACTCGAAGTGAACAGCGGACGACGACGACCCGGCGGCGGGGAACCGATCACGCCAGTCGTGAACGACACACATTCCTCCGGCTCGGGCAGAGCACAGATATATAACCGATAGGACAGAAGAGTATGCTACTGACGGATTTCCGCGACACACTGCCGTGAGGGTGATCGACAATGGTATTCAGCACACTCTGGGCTCGCCTCTCGTCGCTCTGGCAGGGGGACTCGGACGACGAGCGCTCGGCGAGTGAGTCCACGACGGGAACAACTGACGCATCGACAGACGAACGCGAGGACGAGACGTTGAGTTATGCCGAGGAGATCGAGTACGGCGTCGACGAACGCGACCTCCCCGACGAAGACAAGGTTCTCAGATTGCTGGTCAAGCGCGGTGGCCGGGTTGACGAATCGACCGTTCGCGAGGAAACCGGCTGGTCAGAGGACCGGCTCGAAGCGGTGATCGACAGTATGGAAGACGACAATCAGATCAGCGCGATCACGGTCGGCCGGAAACGCGTCATTTGTCGTCGCGGGTTCGAGCCGAAAGGATACCGGTCGCACCTCGGGGAATAACTCGAACCCGGGTTTGTCTGTAGTCGTTTTTGCGTTCTAGTTTCACCACCAGTCGAGTTCAAGCTGCGGAGTGATCGCGCTGCTGTACCAACGCTTGCGTCGATCGATCAGCCCACGAGAAAATACACAACGGAGACCACCCAGAACCGCGGAGCGAATCAACGAACGCGGTATCGGTTGGGCGGGCCCACACGTCGGCGTATGCATGCCAAATTCATATTCGCTGAACGGTCATCTATCCGACCATGCTAGAACTTGCACTCATGTTTTTCGTGATTGCAGTCATCGCGGGTGCGCTCGGCGCGACCGGTGTCGCCGGGCTCACGATGACGATCGCGAAGTGGCTCGTGATCGCGTTTCTCGTCCTCGCGGTTGTGTCGCTGCTGCTGTAACGAGCACAATAACCACCGCGTAATTTCAGTTTTTGACGGAATCCGTTCGTACCGCCGCCGCTGAACTGGCCAGGGAAGCGTCTCGTGGCCGATCCCAGCGGTAACAGGGAGTCCGACACAGTGTTCGTCGGCGCGGGCTTTCCGGTCGGCAACAGACCGTTTCCCACGACAGTCTTCCGAATCGATAAGTATTCGACAGCCGATATTCAGGACGAACGTACGTTCGTCCGGATATGTCACGCACACCTGCCCTCGACGGCACACTCCACGTCCTTCCGTTCGATAGCGGCTCGCTCGCGACCCGCGTCGCCGATATCTACACGACCGCACTCGAGTCCGCGGACGGCGACCCGCGAAACGTCCTGGTCCTCAAACGTCTGCCGACCGGCATCGACGAGTTCACCGCGGCGCTTCGCGACGCCGCCGAACTCGAGGGGAGACCGAACGTCAAGTCGCTCCCGCGACACGCCGGGATGGTACTCGAGGAGGCCGAACCGGGGATAACGCGGCTCGGCTACGAGGAGCGAATCGAGTTCCTCGCGCGGGTGCTCGACGGCTTCGATTGGTCGCCGTACTTCGAGCGGGCGAGCGAGCACGACTCGTTCGGCCGCGACGTGGGACAGGTGTTGCTCGATGCGACGTGGAACGGGGGGTTCGACGTCACCCCGGCCGCGGAAACGGCTGTGGCCGGCACGGACGGCGAGCGGGAGCAGTACGACGCGTCTCTCCGGGAACTCGCCGCCGTCAACGACGCGTTCCACGAGCGCCTCGCCGAGCGCGACCTGCTCGAACAGGCCCAGACGATCGAGCGGGCCATCGACGCGCTCGACCGCACGGCGATTCGAGCGCGGATCGAACGCGAGTTCGACGTCGTCCTCGCCGTCGAGTTCGAGGAGTGCGGTGAACTCGACAGAGAGTACCTGGCGACGCTGACGCGTAACGTCGACCTCCGCTGCGTCGGCGAGGAGCACGCGAGTATCGAGCGCACGAAGACGGAAGCCGGCTCCGTGCGTCAACTCGCACCCGCGTTGACCGTCGTCGACCATCCCACCGAACCGAACGCGGAGACGACGCCCTCGGTTCCCGAGACGGATACCGGGACGGGGACCGAGATGGCCGGTCGGGCGTTCGGATCGTTTCTCGCAACCGGCGGCGATGGCGACCGGGATGGCGCGATTGCTGGTAACGGTGTCGATAACGGCGACGGTACCGATGCGAAAGCGGACGCCGCTGCGGGATCGAACGAGACCGAGGCGCACGCACGCCTGATCAGCGAACCCACGCTCGACCAGCAGGTCGAGGCGGTCGCCAACGAAATCGAGTTCTTGCGAGCGGAACACGGCTGGGAATACGACGAATTCGCCGTCCTGTTGCGCCACGTCGGCAATCCGATGCCCCGCGTTCGGCGCGTGCTCCAACACGCCGGCGTTCCGACCGCCTCGGCCGGCGTCAACGGCCTCGAACAGGACCTCGCCGTTCGAGAACTCCACGCGCTCGCTCAGTACCACATCGACGACAGCGAGCAGGCTTACGACCTGCTCGATGCGCGAGTGCCGGAACTCGACGAGAATCTCATCCAGGAGTGCGTCGTCCGGAACTCGGTCGCCGAGAGCCTGAAACGCTGGATCGTCACAACCGACCTCAAACGACGTATCGCGGCGGATACAGAGCCCATCGACGCCAGAGAACAGTTCCAGAACGTCTCCAGGCTCCTCTCGATCGCCGAGTTCGTCGACGGACAGGACATCCTCGCCGGCGACTGGATCCAGTTCGTCACGATGCTCGAGCGCGCGATCACCTACGACGCGCCCTACGCCCACACCGCCGCGGTCTCCGTTCCCGAGGGCGGCGTCACCGTCGGCGACGTGGGACTGCTCAAGAACGACAGCCGAACGGCCGTCTTCCTGCTCAACGTCGTCGACGGCGAGTACCCGGGTGAGGAAACCCTCTCACCGCTGTTTCCGACCGCCTGGATCAAACAGATGGACGGCTATCCGGCGGTCACGAACCCCACTGCGGCCGACGTGGCGGCGACGTACGCGACGGTCGAGGCCGCCGACATCGCCGGCAACGCGTTCGAACGCTACCACGACGAACGCGCACGCCGACAGCTCGCCATCGGCGCACGAGCCGCCGAGGAGCAACTGTACTTCTGTACGTACCGCCAGACGGACGGCTCGATCGGCCGGTTACAACACCGCTCGCGGTACCTGCACGCGATCGAGGACTGCCCGCAACTCCGCGTCGAGGAAGTCGCCGGCGTCGGCACCGATCGAGATATCCACACCCTCGGCAGCGCGTCGACCGAAATCCTGGCCCAGCCCTGGTCCGAACTCGAGCGCATTCAGGCCGAGGCCAGCACGGGCGGCGACGTCGAACTCGAGTCGACAGAAGAAACGCTGGCTGCCATCCAGCGAGTTCTCGAAGCGCGCGAGACGGTCGACTCCCGGTTCGAGCGCGCCGTCGAGACGCAGTTCGATCTCGCACGCGGCGCGGTTCGCCCGGCTGCGGAGCAACGAGAGCCGCAAACTGAGACTGAGACTGAGACTGAGACTGAAACGGTGACGAACGATGACTGACCCCAACTCCGACGCGCCGACGAACGCCGAAACCGCCACCGAGACGACCGTCATCACCGCAACTGAACTCGCGACGCACCTCGTCTGCCCGCGCCAGTACGAGTTCACGTTCGAGCGGCCGCTCTCGCCGCGCGAGGGGAGTCGCGATCGGGTGAGAGCGCGCCGTCGAGACCTCCTCCGGCGGCCGATCATTGCTGGGTTGCGTGCGGATGCGCGTTCCGAAACCGAGCGCATTGACACCGCACTCGAGCAGTTCGACCAGCGGTGGCGGCTGTCACGGGAGTCGTACCTGGCCGGCGAGCAAGAGCGGTACGACGAAGAGGCGGTCGGGGCTGCGATCGAGGCCTATTTTTCGAACGGTGGGCACGGCCACGCCGAGCGACTGGTCGATGCGGATGCCACGCTCGGCTACGAACGCGACGGCATTCGATACGAGGCTGCCGTCGACGCCGTCGTCGAGCGTGACCAGGGGTATCTCGCGATCAGGTACGTGCCGGATCTGACGGGCATCTTGCACGTGAGTTGGTCCGACAGCCACGTTCGGGACTTTCTCGACGGCCGGAAGTACTACCCGCGCCAGATCGGTAGCTTCGTCAGGGCTGGCGTCGCGATTCGCGGGCTCAAAGCCGAGTTCGGAATCGATCTGCCCTGTGACTTCGCTTACGTCGCCCCGCTTGCGGAGAGTCGACCGGCCTACGAGTTCGAACCCGGACCCGAATCGCCGTCCGGATCGGGCGTCCACGTCGATATCGCACGCCGTCACTTCGAGGGTGCGTACGAGGAAGAGCGGTGGGATCTCGTCGAACTGATCGCAGACCGGGCCGCGGCGATCCGCGCCGGTGAGACCGACCCGCGGGAGCGGCGGTTCGACGAGATAACGGCCACCGCCTGTGAGTACTGCGCCTATCGCGACGCCTGTCCCGACTACCTGGCAGCCGAGCTTTCGTTCGGCGACCGGCCGCGTTCGCGTCCCCAGTCGCGGGTTTCGGGGAACGCTGACGACACGACGGAACACGGACGGAAACAGGATACCACGGACGCACCGACGGGTGACGACTAATGTCGGACAACAACGCAACCGACGGTGACGCCGCCGCCGAAACCGAGTTCGAATCCCGATCGCGATCCGCGGAGCCGAACACCGTCGAACCCAAGGGTAACCAATCGGCCGTCATCGCCGCCACCGGCGGCGCGCACACGGTCGAGGCCGTCGCCGGCTCCGGCAAGACGACGACGATGGTCAAGCGGCTCCGGGCCGAAATGGAAGATCGCGACGTCGCACCCAACCGCCTACTGGTGCTCACTTTCGCGAACGAGGCCGCACACACGATTCAAGCGAAGCTCCGCGACGAACTCGGACCACAGGACGCCTTCGACATCGACGTCTATACCTACCACTCGTTCAGCTCGCAGCTCCTGACGGAGTACGCCTACCACGTCGGCGTCTCGCCCGAGTTCGAACTCGTCACCGAGGCAGATCGTCCGCAACTGATCGAATCCGTTTACGACGAGATCGACTTTTCGTTCGTCGCACCGGGCGCGCCCTCGGCGGGCGGCACGAACGAGGGGACGCTCTCCGAACTCACGTCGTTCATCGAATCGATGCGCCGCGAAGCGATCGACCCGGGCGAGATTCGAGCCTATCTCCCCGACGACGAGGCGCTACGAGACCTGCTCGGCCTCGTCGACGACCTGACGCAAATGGCACACGATGTTTGTAACGTCGACGCGAACGATATCATGTGGGACGACGACGAACTCGCCGAGCGGTGTGACCGGCTGTCGGTCGTCTACCGTGCCAAGGCTCGCGAACTCGACGACCCAGGTCCGCACCATGTCCAGACCGCCGTCGGAACCCACCTTGAGGCGATGGCCGAAACGGCAACCCACGTCGCCGACCACCTCCGGACGACGACTGAACTCGAGTGGCAGGACTACCGGCTCCCCGAGGCGATATTCGAGGGGGAGACCGGCCCGCTCACGTCGATCGCGCAGACGCCGATGGGACGGCTCGAACACTTCGTCCACATGCTGCGGCGGGTGCGAGCGTTCGTCGGTGCCTACGAGGCATACCTCGACGCGCTCGAGGAGCGCACTGCGTTCGACTACGACGAGCTGATCCATCGGACCGTCTCGCTCCTGCAGGACGAGACCGTTCGCGGGGACATCCTCGCGGAATGGGATGCCGTCTACTGCGACGAGTTCCAGGACACGGACGAGTCACAGCTCGAACTGGTCGAGCAGTTGCGCGACGGCCTCGACATCATGGTCGTCGGCGACAGCGATCAGGCCATCCACGAGTGGCGCGGCCAGGACCCCGAGAACATGTCGAACCTCCCGGCGAGCTTCGAGGAGATCGGACTCGAACTCAACTTCCGATCGCGGCAGCCGATCCTCGACCTGGCGACGAATCTCGATCCCGACAAGGACGCTATCGAGGCGTACAAGGAGTCGAATCCGCCGAACGTTTTCAAAGTCGACAGCGAGGGCGAGCGCACGCCCGCCCAGGTGAGCACGACGATTTCCCACCTTCTCACGGGGCGGTTCGAGGACGTTCCCGCCCGCGACCTCTCGGATATCGCCGTCCTCGTCCGGCGCAACCAGAACGCCCGAGACGTCGCCGCGCAACTCGACCGAGACAGCATCCCCTACACGCTCTCGAGCGACGCCTCCGGTGATCTCGGGCACGGCGTTCGGACCGTCCTCTCGTACTTCCGGGTTCTCGTCTCGCCGGACGACGACGTGAGTTGGCAGCGCATCCTCCTGCACCTTTATCGAATTCCGGAGGCGGACATCGATACGCTGTTGACCGCGGGCGAAACGGTTCCGGAGGGATACGAGGCGCTCGCGAATGCGGACACCGCGCTCGCTCGCCCCGACCGCGTTCGCGAAGCGCTCGCGGATTACGAGCGACTGCGGTCGGTTTCGACGACGCACTCCATCTCCGAACTCTACCGTCACTTCAAGCGCGAGACGCGGATCGACTGGTTCCTCCGCGAGAGCGACCGGGACGCGCTCTCGAACGTCGAGCGCCTGATCGGCGCGTTCAACGACAGTCCGGTTCAATCCGGGCTCACACCGGCGTTCGTCGACTACCTGGAACGCCAAGCACACCTGCTCTCGGCCGACGACGAGACGGCGACGAACCCCGGCTCGCAGTCCGACGACGCCGTCGACATCATGACCGTCCACCAGGCCAAGGGCCTCGACTTCGATACCGTCTTGTTGCCCTTCCTCACCGAATCCGAGTTCGGCCACATCGCACTCGAGAACTACCAGCGAGACCTCTACCGCTACGACGTACTCGTCGACGACATTCAGGACGAGTTGGACGACCCCCTTCGAGCCGACTGCAGCGACGACCAGATCGCGGAGGAGTGGCGCGTCCTCCACGTCGCGCTCACACGGGCGAAAGAGCGTCTCTTCCTGTTCGGGAACGATGTCGAAGACGCCGGTCCAAGCGCCGATCTGTTGGATTCCCACCTTCCCGACGAGACGAGTGAGAGTGACACCCCGGTTCACTGGTCGGCCGAGGGGCCGCGACTGCCCGTCTGGGATGCACTGATGGACAGCTACGACGACCTCGCAGATCAGACCCCTGCCGCCGTCCGGGACTACACCGACGCCGTGAACCGCGGCGTGGACGAGGACCCCGGGACGATCACGTACTACCAGTCCGAAGTAACGACCGAACGGGCGCTCGAAACCGTCCTCGAGTTCGCCGACGCGGTCGTCGCCGGAACGCTTGCGGACGACGACTCCGAGACGGACGCCGCGAGCTCGCGTTTCGCCGACGCGCCACTCGGCGGAACCGTCGACGCCGAACTGGCGCGCCAGCACAGCCACACCGCACTCGAGGCCGTTCGAAACTGCGAGCGGAAACACGTCCTCGACCACGTGGTCGACGCATTTCCCGATCCAATCGCCGGCACAGCAACGGAATCCACCCACACCCAGGCCGACGTCGGATCGCTCTTTCACGCCGTCGCCGAACTCGCCTACTGGCGCGACTACGACGACCGCGCCGACTGGCGAACGGCGTGTAACCGCCTCGCCCAGAGCCGTGATCTACGGCCCGCACTCGAGCCAGCGCTCGACTGTATCGACCGGTACTTCGAAACCGACGGTTCCCGCTGGCCCGCCGTCGGCTCCGAAGTCCCCATCACCGTCACAGACATCCCGGACGTGGCGGGCGATGTCACCGGATACGTCGACACCGTTCGCCGACACCCAGACGGCGGCCTCGCCGTCCTCGACTACAAGACGAGCCGAACGCGAAACGAACTCGAAGAAAGCCACCAACTGCAACTCTACGTCCAAGCCTGTCGAAACCGCTTCGACGACCCCATCACCCACGCCGGCTACGTGTACGTCGGCGAGGCCGGTCCGGCGACAGAACTCTTTGCGGTTTCGGAGTTGGAGCCATTGTGGCCGGACGTGCTCGACGATCTGCAGGCTGCGGACGACTCTACGTTCGAGAATGCGAGCCCCGGTTCGCACTGCCGGTTCTGCGAGCACCGCTCGCTCGGATGTCCACAAGCCGAGTTCAGCTACGAGGACGAGTTCCGCGTCGATCGCCGGTGAGCCGTTCGTGTCGGTACCGAGTTCGTCGTCGAGCACAAGGCGTGTGAGCCGACGCCCGTCCGATATCGAGTATCGGACCGCGTCACCGTCGGCTTCAGGGGACTCGTGATCCGTCTCGACAGTTGCAGCGTTCCCCGCACCGGTACAACGTCCACCCGGCCGGTTTCTCGACCGCCGGCAGTGAACTCGATTCGCCGATCCGCGGCCCGTCGGCGGCGCTTCCAGCATCGGTGGCGAATCCACCGACGCTGAACTCGGCCAGCGCCCGACTGAACCGTGCCGCCGGTCAGCTACGGGAGACGATATCCTCTCTATAGTACACTTTTTAGCCGCCGAACGCGTAGTTCCAGTATGGCCGCGTTTTTATCACTCGGTTCGAAGTACGTTCTCACGCACATCGACGATGCGACGTTTGGAATCGCATTGGCCGAGGCCGGATACATCCTGCTCTGGATCTTCCACGCGATATACCGCGGCAAGTAACCCTCGTCTCTTTCGAACCGTTGCACTACCGCGCCGAACTCGTCGGGAGTGAGCAACTCAACGCGCTTGCGCAGTCGACGAGTTCGAGATCGCAAACTCACGCCTTCCCGTCTTCGTTGTTACGTTTGCCGTCGGAGGCCGTACTGCGAGTACCGAGGCCGACGCCTATCAGAAGGAGAGTTGTTGATCTTCCCGTCTTTCCCCAATTGCAGGTGGCGTCCGATCGGAGTAGTACTTCCGACCGATAGCTCGGCTGTCAACCATGTTGAACACCGCTTGCCGCGCCTCTCTCGGGGATTCGTACGTCTCGTTTGCGAACGAACCGAGGATCTCGCGGACCGATTCCGTTCCGTTCGGGAATTCGATGACGTGCTCACCGTACTCCTCGACGAGTTCCTCGTTCGTAATCGGATACGAATGCCCCTCAATCTGGCCGGCTAACTCACCGAATTCAACACCGAGCTCTCGGTGTGGGACGCTGTTGTAGTCTGTCATCGTCGATCCGGGATTCGTACATCACTGATTCATAAACGTCTATGGGTACGTCAATTGGAGTGACTACCTCGCTACTCGTACGTACCGCGCGTTTTACTAGTGATCTGCGGAACTGAATTACGGATCGCTACTGATCAGTCTCGCCGATGATCGCGGTCTCGGCATCAACACTCACTGCCCTCGGTAATAGCGTCTCGACGAGACGCGCCAGCTCTACCTGAGTGAACTCGTCGGGATTAAACAACCGAAGCGGTTGCGGTATAGGGTGTCTGCAACTGAACGAGTAACGGGACGTAACGGAGTGGACTCGCCGGGATTTGAACCCGGGGCCTCTTCCTTGCGAAGGAAGCGATCTGCCACTGATCTACGAGCCCTCGCTCGTTTCTAACCTTGGTTTGTATTTGTAGCTTGTGTTTTGTCGAGAGGACCTGCCCGTTAGTGTGGGTGCGATCCTAACACACAATGTGATCAGACAACCGATCGGCTGGCACTCGACTCAGAGTTCACGTGCAGAACGCGGGTGCGGCCGGCGAGCAGGCCGAGCAAGAAGCCGGTGAAGTGAGCGATCAGGGCGACACCCGGCGCGGCGGTTACGAGTGTGACGGTAAGTGCGAGACCGACGAAGACGAATATCGTCACCCACTGTGGCACGTCGATGATCGAGGCGAAGCCGGCCGAAAGTCTGTTTGACGTGAGCAGATAGCCTAACAGCGCAAAGACGGCTCCACTCGCGCCGAGGACGGCCACCGGCGTGCCAGCGAGAAACGGAGCCGTCGCGGCGAAATCGGTGAGCAGCACCTGTGAGATGCCGGCAATCGAGCCGGTAACGAGAACGAACGCGTGAAACCGACCTCGTGTCGTTGCGCGGGCAACGGGCCAGCCGAAGACGAGCAGCGCGAGGCTGTTCGAGAGGAGATGCCAGATGCCATCGTGCGCGTAAACGCTCGTCACGATCGTCCACGGGTTCTCTGCAAGCGGCGGCGCGAGGATAAACAGCCCGGCCATCGCTCCGACAACGGCCGTGAGTCCCTGAACGATGAAGACAAGCCCGAAGACAACGAGCACTTCGAAAATCGGACTGCTCGAGCCGACGGTCGAATCCGACGGCGGGCTAGAACCAGTGTCGATACCCGTCGATTGTGAACTCGACCGTTCGCTGGACCGTGATCCGGGTCGCGATCGCGATCGGTTCGCCATACTGGTTCTAGGACGGAGAGCGATAAAAGTCTGCACGCTGAGTGAACGCGACTGTCCGCACGAATCGACGGACACCGTGTGGAATCATAGTACAACTGGTGATTTTTACACACTGATCGTACCGCCGTCGTACGACCAGGTGTGCACTACCGTTCAGTGGCTACTAAGAGAGGCGGTATCGTGTCTACGGTCTTGCCTCGATATGAGTCCAGCAGCTATCGGATGAGAGGACGGTAAGATGGTGAAAACGCAGCGCGGCGACTGTCGTTGTACGTCGACCGAGTTCAGTCTTCGAGGACGATCTCGATCGAGACGTCGTTTGGCACCTGAATGCGCATGAGCTGTCGGAGTGCGCGTTCGTCGGCGTCCAGATCGATCAGGCGCTTGTGGACGCGCATCTCCCAGTGCTCCCACGTGGCGGTACCCTCGCCGTCAGGCGATTTCCGGGTCGGCACCTCGAGGGTCTTGGTCGGCAGCGGAATCGGACCGCTCAGGTTGACGCCGGTGTTGTTCGCAATCTCGCGGACGTCGTCGCAGATGTCGTCTAAGTCGTCTGGACTCGTGCCCGCGAGTCGAACGCGTGCCTGCTGCATTTATTTCTCGTTGACGTCGAGGACCTTGCCGGCCGCGATGGTCTGACCCATGTCGCGGATGGCGAAGCTCCCGAGTTCAGGAATTTCGCTGGACGGTTCGATGCTGAGGGGCTTCTGGGGTCGGATGGTGACCACAGCAGCGTCACCCGACTGGATGAAGTCGGGGTCTTCCTCGGCGACCTCGCCGCTCGAGGGGTCCATCTTCTTGTCGATGGATTCGATCGTACAGGCGACCTGTGCCGTGTGAGCGTGGAAGACCGGCGTGTAGCCGGCCGTGATCACGGACGGGTGCTGCATGACGACGACCTGGGCCTGGAAGGTCTCGGCGACCTTTGGCGGGTTGTCGGCTGGGCCGCAGACGTCACCGCGGCGGATGTCGTCCTTGCCGATGCCGCGGACGTTGAATCCGACGTTGTCACCGGGTTCGGCCTTCGGCACTTCCTCGTGGTGCATCTCGATCGTCTTGACCTCGCCACCGACGTCCGATGGCTGGAAGACGACGTCGTCGCCGGTGTTCATGATACCGGTTTCGATGCGGCCGACCGGGACGGTCCCGATACCCGAAATCGTGTAGACGTCCTGGATCGGCAGACGGAGCGAGGCGTCCGTTGGCGGCTCCGGCTCCGGCAGGTCGTTCAGGGACTCGAGCAGAATTTCGCCGTCGTACCAGTCCGTGTTCTCGGAGGATTCGGCGATGTTGTCGCCCTCGAACGCCGAGATCGGGATGAACGAGGCGTCTGCGGTGTTGAACTGCACCTGCTTGAGGAGCTGCGTAACTTCCTCGACGACGTCGTCGTAGGTGGATTCCTTGTAGTCGACGACGTCCATCTTGTTGACGCCGATGATGAGTTCGTCGATACCGAGGGTGCGGGCCAGGAAGACGTGCTCCTGGGTCTGGGGCGCGACACCGTCGTCAGCGGCGACGACGAGGACGGCGTTGTCCGCCTGGGATGCGCCCGTGATCATGTTCTTGACGAAGTCGCGGTGGCCAGGACAGTCGACGATTGTAAAGTCGTACTCGTCCGTCGAGAACTCCTGGTGGGCGATGTCGATGGTGACACCGCGTTCGCGCTCCTCGGCGAGGTTGTCCATGACGTAGGCGAACTCGAAGCCGCCCTTGCCCTTCTCTTCGGCTTCTTCGCGGTGCTGTTCGATGACGTGCTCTGGTACGCTCCCCGTCTCGTAGAGGAGTCGTCCCACGAGCGTACTCTTCCCGTGGTCAACGTGGCCGATGATGGCCAGGTTCTGGTGTTGGTCGCTCATTGTTGTAGCTCACGCGCAGAGGCGCTTATATCGGTCTCTTTTGCTCGTTGCGGTTAAAACCATTTCGAAAGCGTATTCGTCCGAACCCGACGCCCGCTTGCGGTTTGTGTCATGTCCACACGGATCGGTCCGAAACGAACACTGACAGCTGAACTCGAATGTCGTGGTCGGTTACAGTGGCGGAAGACGACCAACGTCGGAGAGCACTGCCGTCGCCGTTTCGGGACCGCCAGCGCCGCGGCCGCTCGAATGAAGCGAGCCGGCGTTTCGGGTTTCGATCTGGACGATATTTCGCGTCCCGGTCACGGCGAGCGCACCGTTTTCGGGAACGAGCCGGGGACTCACACGGACCCCGTCACGAGTCGCCTCGCCGATGAGTCGAATCGTGCGCCCGTCTTCGGCGGCGAGTTCAAGTGCGCTGCCGGGGACGTTCTGAATGCCCTCGACGGTTGCATCGTCGAGCGAGAAGCCACCGTCTGCCAGGACGTTCGCCAGGATGACGAACTTCAGGGCGGCATCGGTACCGTCGACGTCGAACGTGGGGTCGGCTTCGGCGACGCCGAGGTCCTGGGCTTCCGCGAGGACGTGTTCGTAGTCGAGTCCCTCGGCGGCCATGCGGGTGAGGATGAAGTTCGCGGTGCCGTTGAGGACGCCGCGGACGGCGGTGACCGCCTGTGGCGTCGAGTCTTCGATCGTCGAAAGGACGGGAATCGCGCCGCCGACGGTGGCCTCGAATCGGATCGCGCCTGCACTATCGGCTTCCAGTTCGCGGAGTTCGTCGTAGCGTTCGGCGACGGGGCCTTTGTTCGCGAGCACGACGTGGTGGTCGGTCTGTAGTGCGCGTTTCGCGTGCGTAAAGCCGGGGTCGGCGTCGTCGAGTGTCGTCGGGGTGGCCTCGACGAGGACATCGTAGTCGGTTTCGAAGACGGCTTCGGGCGCGGTTTCGCCCAGGTCTTCGCCGCTTCGTTTGCACTCGACCGCGTCGGTCACGTCGATTCCTCCGAGGTCGATAGCGGCGCTCGTCGAGTCGGCGAGGGCGACGACCTCGTGCTCGTACTCGCCGGCGAGTTCAGCGACGGAGCGGCCGACGTTTCCGGCGCCGAGGATCGCGAGGCGCTGTCCCATCAGGCGTCACCTCCGAGGAGCGGCTCGACGACGGTGAGGTCCTTGGCCGAGCCGATCGAGCGGATGGCTTCGAGTGCGGCGTCCGTTCGGCCGGAGTCGACGGCGAGTCGCAGTCGGGCGCTGGAGGTGGCCTCGGTGCCGTCGGGGGCGGCGAGCGAGAGGTCGATGACGGCGGCGTCCGCCTCGGTTTCGATTCGCGAGAGCGTCTCCGAGAGGTCGTTTTCGACGAGGTG
Source organism: Natrialba asiatica DSM 12278 (assembly GCF_000337555.1). Classification (GTDB taxonomy): domain Archaea; phylum Halobacteriota; class Halobacteria; order Halobacteriales; family Natrialbaceae; genus Natrialba; species Natrialba asiatica. Next base: position 96,492 of record NZ_AOIO01000031.1, read on the forward strand.
ACCGACGAGGACGACGCTGATCTCCTCGCCGTAGCGTTCGGCACCGGCCTGGATGACGTTGACGCCGGCACCGCGGAGTCCCTCGACGACGTCGTCGAACCGATCGGGTGGGCATTCGAGATCGACCTCGACGGGGATGTGACCACGAGGGGTGATATTGCCCCGCTCGTGGTGTATGCTCAGGAGATTGCCGCCGTTGTCCGCGATCGGGGAGAGCGCACGAAGGAGTTCGCCGGGCTCGTCGACGAGTTCGAGGCGGACGGTGTAGGCGTGGACGCCGCCGTCGGTTTCCGTTTCCGCTTCCGTTTCTGTTGTGGTTTCGGCGTCCTCGCTGTCCGTATTGTGGTCGCCGTCGGCGTCGTTGGATGTGGCCGTGGGATCGACAGCGGTTGTGTCTTGGTCCGCATCTCCAGCTGCGTCCGCGTCATCGGCCGCCTGGCCGTCCACGGCGGGTTCGTTACCCATCATCCTCACCTCCTACGGTCGGACATCCACACGTCGTCATGGTGACTTACTCCGTAACTCGCGCGTAAAAGGATATAGGAACTCTCAAAACTGACCGATCCTGCCAACGACAAGCACACGGCGGATGGGATAGCCACTATCGATCGAGACCGGCAGTTCAGAGGTGGTCCTTTCCGGGATTCGACGATCCCCAGTCGCCGCGGCCGCCTTCGGTCCGGTCGACCCCCATGATCGACTCGGCCTGGTCCGGCCCGCCGAGGCTTTCGCGGGCGTCCGGCACGCGAACCGTCACCTCGTCGATTTCGGGCCACTTGAGGAGTTCAGCCTCGATATTTCCCGTCGTCACGTTGCTGACCGAACAGCCCTTGCACCCACCGCCGAGTTCGATGATGACTTCGCCGGTCTCCGGATCGGCCTCGCGGACCGCGCTGGTTCCGCCGTGCATCTGGATGATCGGCATCTCGCGGGCGAGCCACGTCTCGACGCGTTCCCGAAGCGGCCCGTCGGCGTCGGAATCACTCATTGCCCGCCCTACGAACTCGAGGAGTGAATAGGTTTGGTCCTCGAGCGACCGGACCGTGCACTGCGAACGAACTCGTCAGGAACGCAGTCGGCGACGCAGCCACGCCGCGCCGACCATACCGCCTGCAAGTCCCGTTGCGCCGGTCGCGGCGGTGAACCCGGGAATCGACTCGCCGATGGCGCCGCCGTCGTCACTGCCGGACTCGGTATCGCCGCTGTCCGGGTCCGTCGGGAACGTAACGAGTTCACCCGTCCCCACGTCGGAGATCATTTCGGTGCTGCTCGCGACGAACGCCGTCTCCGGGTCGAGGATGCGGGCGGTCCAGAAGCCGGTCGTTTCGGCGTCGCGCCAGGCGGCGAGTTCGGTTGGATCGGCGGGGTCGGAGACGTCGTGGATCTTGACGCCGCCCTGGTACCAGGCGGAGTAGAGGCGGTCTCCCCGGAGTTCGAAGTTGTGGGCGGTCGTCCACGTGCCGCCGAGGGACTCGTCGTCGGCGGTGGGGGCGTCGATGCTGGCTTGGTGGGTTGGCGTCGTGGGGTCGCTGATGTCGTAAAGGTCGATGCCGCCGGCCCCGTCGGGGTCGTCGCTGCCGGTGGCCCAGGCCTCGCGACCGACGGCCATGAGGTCGCCGGCGTCGTCGACGGCGGCGTAGTGGTCGTTGCCGGGAAGGCTGTACTGGGCCGTCTCGTCGTCGAGCGTGCGCTGTTCGTCGCGGTCCAGTTCGGGGTCGACGACGTGTGACACGTACGTCGGCTCGTCCGGGTCGCTCACGTCGAGCAGGTAGGTGCCGGCGTTCCAGAACGGGAGATACGCGATGTCGTCCTGGACGTAGACGTCGTGGACGTAGCGGGCGAGCCAGTAGAGGTCTTCCCACGAAGAATCGTAATCGAGCAGCGCCCAGCGCCCGCGTTCGGTGACGGTGTCATCACCGAGATCGAAGATGACGAGTTCGTTTGCCGCGGGCGGCGGGCCGTTGGAGACGACGAACAGGCGGTCGCCCTCGAGATAGCAGTTGTGGATGTGAAAGCCGGTTTCGTAGGGTTCGATAGCAGGAGTCGGGTCGGCGGGATCGCTCACGTCGTAGCAGCAAAAGCCGTGAAAGACCGGCTCGGTGGTCGGATTGGCGGGGCCGGGAACGACGAGTCGGTCGCCGTCTACTTCCACGTCGAGGATTTCGATGAGCGGGGTCCCGTCGACCGTGATCCCGCCCTCGCGAGCGAGCACCGTGGGATCCGCGGGATCGGAGACGTCGACGGTGGCAAAGCCCGTCGTGGTCGCGACGTACGCGATTTCGCCGTCGTCACCGACGACGGTTTCGGCCGCGCGGTCGATCTCCACGCGGCCGAGCGGTTCGTACGACGACGGCGTCGCATCCTGGGGCGTCGAACTGACGTTCGACGCGCTATCCTGCGTGGCGGTGGGAGAGCCGGTGGCGGCGGTCGCGGACACCGAAAGAGCGACCCCCGCTGTCAGCCCGGTTCGGAGGAACGATCGGCGGCGCATACAGTCATCTCGACCTGTTGGTCCAAATACTATTGGTTCTCGCGCGAGTTCGTCGGTGTCAGTCTTGGAGGCGGGTCCGATCGCCGGTCCCCTGCGTCAGTGCGCTTGCGATCGCGCCTTCGAGAACGACGTCGTCACCGTGATCGGTCACTCGAATTTCGGGGACGTTCGTCATCACCATATCGGAGACGCGGTCGCGAATCGGATCGACGACTAACGCTTCGTTGTGGAGGGCGACGGCCCCGCCGAAGGAGATCATGATCGGCGCGAACGAGTGGATCACGTTCGTTATCCCCATGGCGTTCCAGTGGGCCAGTTGGTCGATGACGTAATCGGCGAGTTCGTCTTCGCCGGCGAACTCGAAGACGTCTCTGGCGGTGAAGTCGGGGCTCTCGAGGGGGAGATCGGTCGTGATCGTGGGGTCGTCCTCGGCGAGCAAGCGCGCGTAGTCGGGGATGCCGTTGCCCGAGCAGTAGGCTTCCCAGTGGCCGTCACGGCCGCAGCCGCAGGTCAGGCGACCGTGCGGGTCGACGACGCAGTGGCCGACCTCGCCGGCGTTCCCGTCCCAGCCACCGAGTATTTCGCCGTCACAGCAGATGCCGGCTCCGACGCCCGAGGAGATGGTGATGTAGACCATGTCGTCGGGGTTGCGGTCGGCGTGAAAGCGTTCGCCGATGACGCCGGCGGTCGTGTCGTTGTGGAGGTGGACTTCGTCGGTATCGAGCAACTTTTCGATCGGTCCCGTGAGCGGAATGCGGTCGATCGAGTCCGGGAGATTCGCCGGATCGATCACGGCACCTTCCGCGAGGTCGAACGGGCCGATCGAGCCGATACCCGCGGCGGCGACCTCGCCCGGCGTGACGCCGGCGTCGCCGCAGGCTTCTCGGAGCGTTCGAAGAACGCCTTCCGTAATGTCGATTCCCGTCGGTCCACGTGGTGTGGCGTTCCGACTGACGCCGATCGTCGTCCCGTCGTCCGTAGCGACGGCTGCCCGGACGTTCGTCGCGCCGAGATCGACGCCCGCATAGTAGACCATCCTATTCGAATGAGCGCCGCGGCGTTACTTAACTACACATATTGTACTCGGCGACGAGTAGTGACTGCGACAGATTTCGTTCCGTGTTATCGACCGGCTACCGACGATCGGCGATACTCACTCGCCCTCGTTCCGGACGAACGTCACCGGACAGGGGGCCGAGAGGAGTACTTCCTGTGCGGTCGAGCCGAAGACTGCCTTCCCCGTCGGCGACCGCCGCCGCCCACCGACGACGACCCGATCGGCGTCGACTGCCGTTGCCATATCGACGATCGCTGGCCCGTGGTCGCCGACGGCCCCTCGCGTCTCGTAGTCGATTTCGTACTCGTCGAGCGTCTCCTGTAATTCCCTGATCGTCGAGTGGCGCATCGCGACTTCGTCCGGATCGTCCTCCGCCGCCTCAGTATCGAAATCCAGGCGGGTCAATACCTCGTCGTACTCGGAACTGGTAAAGACGTGGCCGAGAACGACCGTCGCATCCGCTGGCGCTGCGATTTCGACGACAGTTTCTGCCAGTTTCTCGCTTCGATCAGCATCACCCGGTCCAACCGCGAGAAGGACGGTTTGTAGCGTCATGTCTCGACTATATCCGCCATCCTACTTAAGTGTCAGACCTGGTGTCCAAACTGGCGTTGCGGAGCCAGGGACAGCACCGATAGCGCTTCCCGAAGCCCACTGGCGAGCCATTTTTCCACCCACCCGATGAGAACTCCGTATGAACGATCCAGCACTCGATGGCCGTACGGTCCTCGTGACGGGAAGCGCCCGCGGCATCGGACGTGAACTCTTGCTTTCGATGGCCGACCGCGGCGCACGAACCGCCGTTCACTATCACACGAGCGCCGAGGTCGCCCGCGAAGTCGCCGCGGAAGCGCGCAGTCGCGGTGCCGAAGACACGATGACCGTCCAGGGCGACGTTACCGATCCCGACAGTGTCGACGGCCTCTTCACCGCGGTCGAATCCGAACTCGGCTCCGTCGATATCCTCGTCAACAACGTCGGCGACTTCGCACCACGCCGCTGGGACGAACTCGAGTTCGAAACGTGGAACCGCGTTCTCGAGACCAATCTCAACGGGACCTATCTCTGCTCGAAGCGGGCGCTCCCGGCGATGCACGAGAGCGACAGCGACGGCGAGTACGGTCGTATCGTCAATATCGGCTACGCCTCGAGCGAGAAAGGGCTCGTCAGCCCGGTGAACTTCCCGTATTTCGTCGCAAAAGCGGGCGTAGTAATGTTCACCCGGATGCTCGCTGCGGAGACGCAAGACGACGGTATCACCGTCAACGCGATTTCGCCGTACGTCGTCGAGAACTCCGAGGAGTTCCCCGAGGAACTGCCGCGCGATCGTCCCGCGAGTTTCGACGATCTGATCCAGCCGCTGCTGTTTTTCCTCGATCCGGATTCGGCATACGTTAGCGGCGAGAACGTCGAAGTGGACGGCGGCTGGCTACCGGAACGCGTCTGAGCTTCCGGAACACGTCTCGAGACGACCGCTGAGTTCGTCCGCCTCAGAAACCGAACTCCTGTTTCGCAAACTGGGCGAGCAGTGGCACGTCCTCGAGACCGACGAGTTGTGAGATAGCACGGACGTTTCCCCGGTTTGCCTTCGCCAGCGTGTCGTCGTCGAGTCGGTTTAGATCCTGCATCAGTCGGTCGTAGCGGTCGTTATCCGCGAGATACAGGAGTTTCGTCATCCACAGTCGATTTTGCATGTTCGGGGCGACCTCGCGGTGCCAGAGCGTCTCGTAGACCTCGAGATTCTCCGCAGTTGGCTCGATATTACCGTGTTTGAGGCAGCTATCGGCCGCTGCTGCAGCCATCCGACCGGACTGCATACACTTGTTGATCCCCTCCCCCCAGAGCGGATCGACCGTCGGTACGGTGTCGCCGATCGCCATGAAGCGGTCAGTGTGGAGTTTGCTCGGCATCTGGATGTGCGCCGAGCCACGGTGTTGCTTCTCTTCGAGACGGGTCGCGCTCTGAAAACGCGGATCGGTATCGACCCAGTGGTCGAGATAGTCGTCGATACTGAACCCGTCGCGGGCATACTGCGCGTGGCTCTCGTTTTGAATGTAACAGAGGCCAACCTTGGCCGTGTCCTCACCGGTATGGAAGATCCACGAGTAGCCACCAGGTGCGATTTCGTGATCCAATCGGAGCATCATCGCGTCGCGTAGGTCCGCGAACCCGGGTCGATCGACGTCGATCCCCTCGAACTCGTATTCGATCCCGATCGCGTGGTTCTCCCGCTTGAGGTCCGTCACGCCCAGTTTCTTCGCAAGCGGCGCTGCCGGTCCCGTCGCATCGATGATGATCTCGCCGTAGACCTCCTCGTCGCCGTTGTACGTCACGCCGACGATCTCATCACCCTCCGTAATCGGGGCCGTGACCCGCGAATCGAAGCGATACTCCGCCCCCGCGGCCTGGCCTTCCTCGGCGAGAAACCGCTTGAAGTCAGCGAACTCGAGAACTGCCCCGGACTGTTCTTTCACGTAGTGGTCCGTCGGCGACTCGAGGACGACGCTGTCGGTGTACTGCATCACCACCTCGTCCGGAATGCCAAACGCAGACATCATCGACGGAAACGTTCCCGCCGTCGACTTGTTGCTCTGGCGCGGGAATTCCTCCTCGACCTCGGTTTCGAGGACGACGACATCGTACCCTCTCGTCGCGAGGTCACGGGCGCACTGGGCACCGGCGGGTCCGGCACCGGCGATCACCACGTCGTGGCGGTCGTTCATACTCTTGTGACTCTGTCGAACCCTAATGAGTTTGTTCAGTCGTCGCTGCGAGCTGGCCGCACTCAGGAAACGGTGCGCGGACCGGTCTCTCGAGTGCAACTGCGGCGAGTTACTACTGGATCGAGGCGCTTGTAGCTTTCACCGCCCGGGCAACGAGCGCAGCGTCTGTGGTCGATTCGACGTGTCGACCGCGTACCTTTTTGCCACCCCTCGAAAAATGCACCGTATGGTCGACGTCCTCGACAACAAACGGGCCGCGACGCGATTCCGGATCCTCGTCCAGATCGCCGAGCGCCAGCCCGCCGTCAGCCAGGGGGAGATCGCCGAGGAAGTCGGCGTCACGAGCCAGGCCGTCAGCGAGTACATTCGCGAACTCGTCGACGACGGGCTCGTCGAGAAGGAAGGCCGCTCGCGCTATCGCGTCACTCGTGAAGGTGTCGACTGGCTCTTCCACGCCGCCGACAACGTTCGTCGCTTCGCAGACCACGTCACCGGCGACGTGCTCGCCGCGATGAGCGAAGACGCCTACATCGCCACCGACGACATCGAAGAGGGCGACACCGTCTCGCTCTCGCTCGAAAACGGCCTCCTTCACGCCACACCCGGCGGCGACGGACCTGCAACCGGCATCGCCACCACCGACGCCGAAGCCGGCACCGACGTCGGCGTGACGAGCTTCGAGGGCGTAATGGAACTCGAACCCGGCTCCGTGACGGTGCTCCAGGTCCCCTCCGTGCGAACCGGCGGCAGCCGAGCGATCGATGCGGCCACCGTGACCGACGCCTGCGACGACGCCGAACTCGTCGTCGCAACCGGCGTCGAAGCCGTCGTCGCCTGCCGGCGGGCCACCGTCGAACCCGCGGTTACGTTCGCCGTCGGCACGGTCGCCGCCGACGCCGCCGAACACGGACTCGACGTTACCGCAATCGCGACTACCGATGCCGTCGGCCGTGTTACTGATGCGCTTCGTGACGCCGATGTCGCCTACGAAGTACTCGAAGGCTAGGGGCCGGCGAGACGCCGCGGCTCGTTTCGTCACTGGGCCGGCAGTTGGTCGGCGATTCCCTCGAAAACCGTTTTTGGAATGTGATAGAGCTGTTCGCCGCCCATCGAGTGAGTTTCTTTGACGAGAACGATTTCGTTTTCGATATATTGCTTCTCGACGTTCGCAACGAATTTCGCCTCGTACTTGGAAATCGAGTTCGCCGACTCGTCGTTTCCGAAATCACGGATCGTAGTCCATTCGTCGCTATTAAGCAATGTTTGGGCTCTCCTTTGCATTACAGGCACATGATTATGGATTTGGATGGATAACTCTTCCCATAATAGGAACTAAGATCTATAGAGGCCCTAGAATAGCCTCTCCTATGGAAAGAATCTGCCACTCCCTATACCTCTCCGACATATTATTCACAAAATACCAATAGAAAGTACACGGACACACAGGTCCGCGCTGTTACCTGCGGCCCGAGACTCCCACCTCCTCACTCTCGCAACCGAGTTCAGCCGATGTACCGCAAGTCGTCGTCCGTCGGTACGTCCATCTGCTGTTGCTGTTCCATCTCCTGTATCTTGCCGATCACGCCCTCCATCTCGTCGGCCCGCTCGTCGAGCGTCTCGTAGTCCAGTTCGATGTCGAGTACGTCCTCGAGCACTTCGAGGACGGCGCGCGCGCTCTTCGGGTCGACGAGATATCCACTCGTCTCACCCATCAGACACGCGGCCTCGAATCCGCGGCGCTCGCCGAGTCCGAGGAGGAGCCCCGAGACACCGACGATGCCACCCGCCGGCTCGTCTTCCCTGAACTCGACACCGGCTTCCTCGAGTTCACCGAGCATCGACTCGTCGCTGACCGCGCCGACGACGGCGTACTCGTCGATGAGTTCACCCGTCGGCACGCCGCCGAGCGCGAACACTTCGCTCGCGCCGAACTCCTCGGCGATGTCGAGGAAGGCACTCGTCAGCACGTAGTGTCCTTCGTTGGTCTGGGCCTGGTGGTCGCCGGTCAGTAAGAGTAAATCTCGGCCCTCGGTCGGAGAAACCGCGTAAATCTCGACGCAGGTGAGTTCCGAGACGCCACCCTCGATGCTCACCTGCGGCGGGAACTCGTGTGAGTACACCCGTCTGACGAGCGTACTTTCACCGTCGAGTTCTTCGAGCAGGTGGTCGACGGCGAGTTTGCCGACGTGCCCGACGCCCGGCAGCCCCTCGACGAGTACGGGGTCGTCCAGTGCAGCCTCGGCGACCGCGTCGATGTCGAGTTCGTCCATACCCTATCAGCGGTTGCGACGTTTAAGAGCGCGTCGGTACTCGCCGTAGGGGTCTTCCGGATCGAAGGGAGCGGGGGCGCTGTTCTCGGTGGGTGCGCCACAGTCGGGACACGTTTCAGACAGGCTGTACCGTGGCCGGTCGTGTTGGTCGCGCCACGCCGAACAGACACGGATGTCGGATTTCATTGGATCTGTGGTGTGAGTCTGGATACGACGGATCGATTCGATGCTGCCGATCCGAACGCTCGGGGTGCAAGACCGCGTCTCGCCCCGTCATCGTTGTCTGGGCCGCGTTCTACTACTCCTCGTCCGTTCGGGGATCGCGGTGATACTCGCCGTCGCCGCCGTGACCCTCGATGGCGGCGATTGCACGCTGGGCGCTCTCCTCAAGTTGGGATTCGGCTGTCTTGTAGTTGGGTGCCTGCACGCGGATGCGGTACTCGGGCGCGCCGACGTAGGTGACGTCGAGGTCGACCTCTTCGGGCACCTCGCCGTTTCCTTCGGCTGCGGTCAGCGCCTCGCGGATCCCGTCGACGCCGCTTGCGGACGGGTTCTCGAGGTCGACGTAGCCGGTGACGTTGACGTACGGCACCGAGACGTTTTCGCGGGCGGTTTCGACGAGCGCGTCGATCTCCTCGTCCGTGAGTTCGGTGTCTTCGAGCGCCTCGTGACCGTGGATCGCGGCCTGCTTGAAGCCCTCGTAGAGGCTGCCGTGAGCACCGATCAGTTCGTTTGCGATCGCGGTGTATTCCTCGTCTTCGATCTCTTCGCCCGTCGCCAGATCCATCCAGTTGTCGGCCTTCTGCTCGTTTTTCCACTGCTGGATCTTCTCGGAGCGCTGGTGATCGTTGACGTCCTTGAGCGAGAGATCGATCTGCTGGGACCCCTCGTCAACGTCTAGGACCTTACAGACGACGATCTGGCCCTCGCGGACGTGGTCGCGGACGTTCTTGATCCATCCGCTTGCGACCTCGGAGATGTGAATCAGGCCGCGCTTGTCCTTGTACTCCTCGAGATCGACGAAGACACCGAAGTCTTCGATCTCGTCGATCTTGCCGACGACGAGTTCGCCGGGGTCGGGCCAGCCGCTATACTTCATCGTGACTCGACTGTGTCCGTGATCTCGTGTTCGATCTCGGCCTTGCCACCGGTCGGTCGCGCGAGAGTGGTGCCACAGACGGCACAGGCGACCTCCGTCGCGGCCTTGCCGAAGACGGTCTGTTCGTTCTCGCAGTCACTGCAGCGAACGGTGTAGAAATTTCCTGCCATTGAAATCACTCCTGGAACTCGAGTCGGCCGGCGCGCCATCCTTCGCGGAGGTGGGCCTTGCCACACTCGCTGCAACGGTACTTGAGGTCGGTCTTCTTGGTGGGCTTTTCGCCGCCGGGAACCTTCGAGAAGCGACCCGAGTTCCCGATCGTTGCGCTGTTACGCCGGGTTCGGCGAGCGTCCCATTTCATGCCGGAGGAACGACCCGATCGGGACTTCTCGACTTCGTGTTCGTGATGTTCGTTACAGTGCGGACAATACGTATTGAATCGGCGTGGCATCTGCATGGTTATCTCACTTGACGTGGGCTAAGATAGCGCCGTTTAAAACCCGTTTGGTTCGTCGTCGGATCCGCTCCGGGAACGCTACCGCAAGACCCCTTCCGCTCTCTCGTGTGCGCACGCGTTCGAAGCGTTTAATCTCCTCTCGTGAGAACTCGCCCGTATGAAACAGCTCATCATCCGCGGCGATCCCGGGATCAGAAAGGGTGCGATCATCGAAATCGACGGTGAGCGAGTGGTCTGTTTCGGGATCAACCGCAACGGCGAGTGGCACGGCCCCGAGGAGGTCCAATTGTGGTGTACCGTCGGCGCTGAATCCGAATACGGGGACTTCGAACGCCGAAACTTCATCCCTCACTTCCTCGATGTCGAACGCGTCGATGCCGACGCCGTCGAAGTCGTCCGGCCGCAGGGTGAACTCGCGGTCTAAGTCGGCGCGCCCGGCTGTCGTGCAATCGTAAGACGGACCCCGACAGATCCGTCAGTGGGCGATCGCGTCGAGAATCGAGTGCTGAGCGAAACCGGGCCTGGTATTCGACGATGACCGACTCTTTCGGTGAGACGATTCGGACGCGACTCCGTGCGCTTCACTCGGCGAGCCGGTTCCGCCAGTTCGCAGGCGTCGGACTCGTCGGTGCAACGGTGGATATCGGCACGTTAATCCTCCTGGTCGAGGCGATGGAGGTCTCGGCCGTCCCGGGAAAAGCCCTCTCTTGGGAGCTCTCGATCGTGGTTATCTTCGTCCTCAATGAGTGGTGGACGTTCGCCAGCCACGGCGAGATGCACTTGCGAGCCCTGGGCGCACGATTTCTGCGGTCGAACGCGGTACGATTCCTGGGATTTCTGGTGACACTCGGCGTCTTTACGCTGTTGGTCAACAGCGCCGGGCTCTGGTATGGTGTGGCGAACGTCCTCGGGATCGGCGTGGGATTCTTCGTCAACTACACCTGTGAGAGTCTCTACACGTGGCGGGTCCACCGCGATGAACGGTAGAAACCCCCATGCGGCGGTCGAATCACAACCCTTAACTAGCACACCGGGTTACGATATGGTAGCGGGATGGGATAGCCAGGAGATTCCGGCGGGCTCATAACCCGCAGACCGGTAGTTCAAATCTACCTCCCGCTATACTTCTGCCGGAGCAAACTTCTGACCGACAAGTTCGTTTCGTCACTCGGATCAGTCACGTCGTTCAGACACCGGTACCGGACGAAAGCGTTTCTCTCTCGTCGTCCCAGGCTGTTCCCAGCCGATGGGCTAGTACTATCAGTGACATTTGAGACGGAGGTCGGGCCGTTCCACGTCCCGAGTACGGTGCTTCTTCCGTGACGTCTGGCTGTCGCTGCTCCAGATCTCTAAGAGAAAGATCACTGAGTAACGTACCGGGATCTGTAGACACCACCGAAGTGATGGTCAATCCGACCGCACCGTCTGCTCGAGTTCAGTCGGCGGCAGTTCGTTTTCGAGGCGAAGACAGGAGGCGGTCTGTCCGGCCGTCGCGTCCTCGAGCGTCGGAGACTGTGACTCGCAGGGCGTCGCGAATTCGGTTGCGAGTCGCTCGCGGGCGGCCGCCGGATTGCCGCTGACGAGGTCGTCGAGTGCCGCTTCGAGGACGGATTCCGCCCGGGAATCGCCGAGCGATTGCGGGATGGCGAACTCGTCGCGAAGGCGGGCTTTCGTTTCGGTGGCGGACACGTCGTCGGGAGTTTCGGAGGGTTCTCGCTCGGTGACGACTCCCTCGCGGATGGCATCGACGTCGACGGTGCCCCCGTCGAGTTTCTGTCGCAGATCCATGACGCGACGCCAGACCGACTGCTCGAACGCGTAGTCATCGGGTTGAATGAGCTCCGGGCAGCGGGTGTGGAACCGACACCCGGTCGGTGGATTCGATGGACTCGGCACGTCGCCGGTGAGTTCGATACCCGTCCCGCGGTCCGTCGGATCGGCGGTCGGGATCGATGCCAGCAGTGCTCGAGTATAGGGATGCTGCGGGTTCGTAAAGACCTCCGACGCCGTCCCGAGTTCGACGATTTCGCCGAGATACATCACGGCGACTCGGTCACAGATCTGGCGGATAACGGCCAGGTTATGGCTGATGATCAGGATACTCAGCCCGAAGGACTCCTGCAGGTCGGTCATTAACGCCAGGATCTCGGATTGGATCGAAACGTCGAGCGCGGACACCGGTTCGTCGGCGATAATCATGTCGGGGTTCATCGAGAGCGCCCGTGCAAGGCCGACTCGCTGTTTCTGTCCGCCGCTGAGTTCGTGCGGATACCGATCCGCATCCCCCGCCGCTAGTCCCACCCGTTCGAGCAGGTCCACGACGATCTCGCGTCGCCGGCTCGCGTCCGTCAGGCCCTGTACGGCCAGTGGCTCGGCGATCGCCTCGCCGATACTCATCCGCGGATCGAAACTCGATTCCGGGTCCTGAAAGATCATCTGTACCCGCCGTCGGAACGCCTTCAGTTCCGCCTGATCGTACCGGGTGATGTCTTCCCCGTCGAATCGAACCGTCCCCTCGGTCGGCTCCTCGAGCCGGATCAGTGAACTCGCGGCAGTCGATTTTCCACAGCCGCTCTCACCGACGATTCCGACGGTTTCGCCCGGGTACACGTCGAAGTCGATACCATCGACGGCACGAACGCGACCGACTTCTTTCGAACGGAGCCCCGTCGTGATCGGGTAGTGTTTCGTCAGGTTTCGCACCGAGAGCAGCGGTGCTTCGGTCCGAGCTGCACCCGACTGGTCACTCACGGGCGACACCCCCTTCCCCATCTCGAGTGCCAACTGTCCGACCGGATGGCCGTTCCTGCGGCACCGACGATCGGTCAGCGTCGAGCTGATCGAGGACGGACGGATCAGCAGCCGACCGGTAATGGACACACGAGACTTCGTGCTCGATGTCTTCGTCCCGGGCCTCTCCACCGACGGATTCGAAGACCGGCTGTTCGCCGACCGTACACTCCTCGACCGCGTACGGACACCGATCTGCGAACCGACAGCCCGTCGGCGGCGCCGTCGGGTCCGGAAGCGATCCCGGAATGCCGCCGAGCGATCCGCGTCCGGGAAGACATTCGAGCAGCGCCTTCGTGTACGGATGGGACGGCGACTCGAAGACGTCGTAGACGCTACCCCGTTCCATCACCTTCCCGGCGTACATGACGACGACGCGGTCCGCGATTTCGGCGACGACGCCGAGATCGTGCGTGATAAAGACGATGCTCATCCCGAAGTCGGCCTGTAGCTCCCGGAGGAGGGTGAGAATCTGGGCCTGAATGGTCACGTCCAGCGCCGTCGTCGGCTCGTCCGCGATGAGCAGATCCGGCTGGCACGCAAGCGCCATGGCGATCATCACTCGCTGTTTCATCCCGCCGCTTAGCTCGTGAGGATAATCGTCGAGACGTGAACTCGCCTCGGGAATGCCGACGCGATTGAGGAGGTCGACGGCGTCCTCGCGAGCGGCGTCATCGTCGACGTTTCGGTGGAGTTGGATCGCCTCGATGAGTTGCCAGCCGACGGTGTAAACCGGGTTGAGCGCACCCTGTGGGTTCTGGAAGATGTGGCTGATCCTCGCCCCGCGGATGTCGGTGAGTTCGTCCTCGGTTCGCGACGCGAGGTCGATGCCGTCGAAGACGACCGAGCCGTCGGCGATCGATCCAGGCGGACTCTTGAAGAGTTGAGTGATCGACTCGCTGGTTACCGTCTTTCCGCTGCCGCTTTCGCCGACGATACAGACCGTTTCACCGCGTTGTACGGTGAAATCGATGCCGTCGACCGCGTGTACCGTTCCGTCGTCGGTATCGAACACCGTTTTCAAATTCTCGACGGTGAGCAGCATCTCGTCGGTTTTCGCGTCGGAAGACGCTTCGGCTGCGGTACTGTCGTGTGCCGGGGAGTCCGTACTCGTATTCGAGTTCACGATTGTTTTGTTTCCGCGTGCGTTTGCGTTGATGGTACTGGCTGGTGTCGAACGACTCGTTGCTGTGGAACCGTCGTTCGCAGTCGGTATCGACGGCGTCTGGTCAGTCTGAGGCGGATGGGTCGTGTTGTCCGGTCGGTTTGTAGTCATTGGTCACCACCTTCCGCACGTGGGTCCAGCGCGTCACGGAGTGCGTCTCCGACGAAGTTGAACGCGAGAATCGTAAAGAACAGGAAGATACCGGGAATCGTCGAGACCCACCAGGCGTTCGGTAGATCGTTCCTCCCGGAGGCGATGACTTCGCCCCACGAGGGAACCGTCGGATCGCCGAGGCCGAGAAATGCCAGACTCGCCTCGAAAAGGATCAGGCCCGGTATCAACAGGGTCACGGCCGTGATAACGCTGTTAGAGACGTTCGGCAGGAGGTGACGACGCATCGTCCAGTAGCCGCTCGCGCCGGCGTTTTTCGCCGCCAAGACGTATTCTTCCTCGCGGCGCTGGAGCGCCTCGCTGCGGACGATGCGAGCGATGCCGCCCCATCCGAGCAGCCCGAAGATGACGATCATGCTGAAGAGACTCCCACCGTAGAGGTAGACGATCATGAGGTACAGGAAGAACGTCGGGAACGTAATCTGGATATCGACGTATCGCATGAGTGCAGCGTCGATCCAGCCGCCGAAGTAGGCGGCGCTCACGCCGACGATAGCCGCGATGGTAATCGTGATCAGCGCGGCGATCAGGCCGACCTGCATGCTGACCTCCATGCCGTAGATGACCGAGACGAGAATGTCCTTTCCCTCGTGGGTCGTTCCGAACGGATGGGCCCAGGTGCCGTGACAGCTCCCGCCGGCAACTTCGCCAGCACACTCGACGGGGAGCCAGTTGGGAGCCGACGTAAAGACCGGCGGCTGGTAGGCGTTGCTCGAATCGACGGTCGGCTGCTCAAGGAATCGCGGTCCGATCGAGCCGATGAGAAAGATCACGCCCAGATAGAGGAGACTGGCGACCGCCGCCCTGTTCTTTCGAAACTGCTGCCAGTAGTACCTCGTCATGCGCCCGTTCTCGTACAGCGGCACGACGACGCCGACGAGAATCGTCAACAGCGTCAGAATGTACAGCCAGTCGAGCGCCTGGAGGGAGATTCCGAGCGGTTCGATCGTGTCTGCCCTCGAGGGCTTGAGGACGTAGTCGTAGAGGAGACCGACAGCGAACAGGACATATACACCGATTGTGACGATCGTCTTGCGCGAGAACGATCGCGTTGTTTCGTCGATATCGTCCCAATCGACGTCCTCGAACGTTTCCCGCGGCTCGTTATCGACTGCCATCAGGAATCACCGTAATCGATACGCGGATCGAGTATCGTGTAGGCGATATCCTGCGCCAGGTTTCCGACGATCGTCAGAAACGCCGGCAGCAACACGGTTCCCATCACAAGCGACGTATCCTGATCCCTAATTGCCTCGAAACTCAGCGTCCCTAGTCCGGGAATGCCAAAGACGACCTCGATCAGGTACGACGAGACGAGGATGATCCCCAGCAAGTCCCCGACAAGAATCGTCGCAATCGGCACCGACGCGGGCCGGAAAATATGGCGAGTGAGCACGCGCCAGTCCCCGACCCCCTTCGCCTTCGCCGTCTTGACGAACTCGGCTTCGACGTACTCGAGCGCCTCCGCCCGCGAGTACCGCATCAGACTCGCGATCGAACTCAACGTCAAGACTACGATCGGCAGTATAAACTGTGCCAGGTTTTCGAGCGAGAACGTTGCGGCCGTCGTATCGAAGATGATCGGGACCCAGCCGAGTATGCCGCTGAAGAGTACGAAGAGCACGATTCCGAACCAGAAGTCCGGAATGCTCAGCCCGAAGAAGGCAAAGAACGTCGCTGCGTAGTCACCGCGGGTGTACTGGTTCGTCGCGGAGTACAGGCCGATCGCAACGCCGAGCACCGACGAAATGAGAATCGACGGCACGGCGTACATCATCGAATACGGGATTGCCTCCGCTATCGCCGTCGTCACCGGCTGCGAGCGCGTTTCCGACCATCCCCAGTCGAGCGAGAGCATGTTGCCCATGTACTCTATATACTGGACGTGAATCGGCTGGTCGTAGCCGTGGTAACTCTCGTACGCAGCGCCGATTGCCTCGGGATCGTCCCCAGCCTGTGCCGCCTGAAACTGGAGTTGGGCGAGTTGCGTGTCCGGGGTGAAATAAAGCAACAAGAATGTTAGCGTCAGTACGATCAACGACGCGACGACTGCCCACGCGACGCGACGCAGAATGTAGGTTGCCATACTCACGAGCCATCACCGAGCAGGTCGAATGCAAATCCGATCATAATACGGGGTAAATATCGATCACAATGTGCGGCTCTACGCCTCGTCGAATGCCCAGGTGCGATCGTCCCACGACTGGCCGAACTCCTCTTCGGGCCCGTCAACGCGGCTGCGGTAGCCGATAATATCGTCGCTCATCGAGACGAAATTGACCGGTTGGTCCCCGCTCAAAATACCGAAGATCTCGGCCATGGTCGCCTCGCGTTCCGCCTGGTCCGTCGAGGTCCGAACGGTCTCGAACATCAATGCCAAATCTTCGTCCGGAACGTAGCCATAGTAGTTCGTTGGGGCCCGTTCCGTCCAGAACGCATCGATCGCCGCCGGGGTCCGTGGATACGTGTTGAAATTGATCCCGTACATCAGATCCCAGTCCTCCGAACTCGCGGAATTGTCCCGCGGGCCGTCGTTGTTCGGCCCGCCGGTCCACGGTTGCTCATCCTCCGTACCCTGCCACGAGTTCTGCACGTAGTTCGGAAGCATCTGGTCGAAGGAAACCGACTCGAACTCGATGTCGATGCCGATAGCGGACAGTTCCTCGCCCATGAACTCGGCCGTCGTCTTCGTGGTTTCGGTGCCGCGGGAGTAGACCAGCGTGAGCGTGACCTGCTCGCCGTCGGGCCCGACGAGGGTATCGCCGTCGTAGCCGTAGTCCGAGCTCAGGTTGGCTTCGAGGCGGTCGCGAGCGCCGGCCTGGTCGTAGCTGTCGCCCTCGCCGAACTGAGTAACCTCCGACTCGTCGTACCACTCGGACCAGTGTGGCTGGAACGTGTGGGCGGTTTCGGCGTAGCCGCGGAGAATATTCTCGGTGATTTCGACCTTGTCGATGGCCATCGACAGCGCCTGACGGACTTCGCGCGTGCGTAGTTCCTCCCAGCCGTTCATCCGCTGGTTGTACGCGAGAATCGTCAGATACGAGTACGGCACTTCCATTATCTCGACGTCGGACCGCCCCTCGAACCGTTCGACGCGGGTCGATGGGACGTTCGTTTGGTCGATTTCGCCCTGCTCCAGGGCGGTCATTCGGGGGCTTTCCTCGCTCATTGTGTGCCAGGAGTACGCCTCGAAATTCGGCGCGGTCTGCCAGGCTTCGATCTGCTCCTCGCTCACGTAATCGGGGAAGTCCTCGGCGTCGAGTTCGGTCATGTAGTAGTCGTCGTTTTTGACCGCGACGAACTCGGAGCCGCGATCCCAGCGCTCGAAGGTATAGGCACCCAGATTCCCGGTGTACGCGAGTTCTTGAATCTCGTCGTCCTGATCGAGTCCCGCTCCGTCCTGCTCGTCGACGTACGGTTCGAGGAGCCCTTTCGGCAGACAGTACGACCCCCAGAGGACCGGCTCGAACGGCCAGTCGGCGTTCGGACGTTCGAGTTCGATCTGGAACTCGAGTTCGCCGGTTTGTTCGACGGTGACTCCGGCCCAGTTACCGGCGGCCTCGGAGAGCGCCCAGTTGTCCGTTCCCTGGTGGACTTCCTGGATCAGATACACCCAGTCTTCGGCGGTCATCTGACCGTAGTCACCGCCCCATTCGAGGTTGTCCCGGAGGGTCGCGACGTACACCTGCGAGTCGCCGGTGTCCTCGACATCCAACCAGAGCGGAAAGAGTTGGGTATCGCTGGTGATGGTGTAGGCGCTGTCCATCGTCAACGCAAGGCGATCGCCGGTGTTCTGATCGGACACCTGAATGAAGTTCAGCGATTCGGCATCCGTCGTGTCTGCAGCAGCATATCCGTTTCCTCCCCCGCTGTCGCTACCGAGACAGCCGGCAGCTCCGATCACGCCTGCTGCAGTAAGGCCCTGCAGCACACGGCGACGATTGATACCATTCCGGTATCGTTTGTTATTCTCCACCATGCAGATATGGTCCAAACACAGATATAAATAAGTTAGTATTTGTTCTCTAATATAATGTTTCTGAGACTGAGAATCGGCCGTTTTGGTGACTATTCGTCTCGAAATACCTTCTTACGGCTGACGGACGCAGGACAATCGATCCTTAGGAGGAAAGAAACATACAATGCATTGTAATAGTACTCGGGGCAAGATCGGGGAGCTTCACCGGGGTGCGCGCGAGCAGTCCCCATGCCAGATTCTACCTATAATCCCTCAATCTCGCGGCTGAACTCGTGCCAACTAGCTTATTCGACCGACGGATACTGGGAAATATTCTGCATCAATGGACAATTGTGTTCACGAAATGGTACCACACCGGATACAAAACAAAATTTTATGGCATATGAGCATCTGGTGTCAGTCGAAATGGCGAATGAAATCGATAAATCCCGGCGTACGTTCCTGAAGGCGGCCGGGGCAGGTGCAGCGATGGCAACCGTTGCCGGATGTATTTCCGGTGACAATCCCAACGAGGGAGACGGCGAGAATGTGCTAAACACTATCAATTCAACGGTCACTTCGTTGGATCCGATCCAGTCGACGGACACGGCCTCGGGTGAGGTCATCAAGCAGATCTACGAGGGATTGACGTACTTCGCGAACGGCGAAACGACCGTCGAGAACCTCCTCGCCGAGGAAGTCGACATCTCCGACGACCTGCTGACCTACACGTTCACGCTGAAAGAGGCGACGTATCACAACGGGAGCGAACTGACCGCGGACGACTTCGTTTTCGCGTTCCGGCGACTCGCCGAATCCGAACACAGTGAGCGTTCGAACTTCCTCCTCGAGGCGACGATGCTCAACGTCGAGCACGAGACCGACGGCGACGAAGAACTCGTCGCGGACTCGATCGGCGTCGAAGCGGTCGACGACCGGACGCTAGAAATTCGACTCGAGACGCCAAACCCCAACGCGCTCGAACTCCTCGCATACGACTCGTTCGTTGCAATCCCGGAGGGTATTGTTGGCGATATCGAGGGCTACGACGGCGAATACGACCAGGGGGAATTCGCTTCTTCCGAGCCGGTTGGAACGGGCCCGTTCCAGTTTGAAACCTGGGAATCCAATGCGGAAGTGGAGGTTTCCACGTTCGAGGACTACCACGGAAGCGTGGCAAACGTCAATAGCGTTCACTGGCAGATCATCGAAGACGACAGTGCGCGCTTTACCTACGCGATGAACGAAAATGCGGACTTCTTCCGTATTCCAACCTCCGAGTACGATGGGGATCTGGTCGACGCCGAAACGGACGACCTAGGGCGCGAAATCGGAACGTATGGCCCGGTCGAAAACGGGGAAGAACTCGACTACGTCGGCGTCCCTCAGCTTTCGACGTACTACTTCGCGTTCAATGCGACGGCGGTTCCGCGTCCGGTTCGACGGGCGGTCGCATACGTTCTCAATCGGGAGGAACTGGTCCAGACGATTTTCCAGGGTCGCGGCGAGGAGGCGTACACGTTCACGCCACCGGGTGCGTTCCCCGGCGGGGCCGAGCGTCGCGAAGAGTTCATTCAGGATTATCCCTACGGGATGAACGAGAGCCAACGAGATACTGCAGAGGAACTCCTCGCGGACGCCGGTTACACCGAGGACGATCCGTTCGAGATGACGTTGACAACCTACGAGAGCGAAGTGTTCCAAGAGGCTGGTCGAAATCTTCGTGACAGGCTCGACGGGATCGGTATCTCCCTGCAACTGGAGGAAACGCCGTTCTCGACGCTTCAAGAGCGTGGTGAGAACGGAAACCTCGACTTCTATTCGCTTGGTTGGACCTGGAGCTGGCCGGCAGCGGACTACGGGATGTTCGGCTTCGAGCCGGAGAATACCGATACCTCGCGGATGCCGACGGAAACGAACGGCTACTATCTCGACTGGCACGCGGAGGACTCGGACGCTTCGAGAAAGGCCCAGGAAGCGTGGGAACAGGTCGAAGCGAATCCCGAGCCGGAAGAAGGCCAGGAAGCGCGTAACGAGGCCTACATCGAGATGGAAGAGGCGATCTGGGACGATGCGATCATGCTGCCACTGTATCACGACACCCGCGAACAGTTCGCTTACGATTACGTCGACATCGAACCGTTCGGCGCGATGGGAGATTACCAGCAGCGGTACAACAGCGTCACGCTGGAGTAACGATTGCTATTCGGTGACGCGGCTTCGGGTTGCTCCCTGACCCGGCCGTGGTCATTGCTGTCAACGATAATAGGGAGGTTTATAATCCAGGAATGCTCGAACAACCTATAGTACGAGACATGATGCACATGTTGCAGACGGGTGGTCACCCGTGAGCCGCTGGCGGTACTTCTTCCGTCGGTTGCTCCTGTCGATCCCCGTCGTCCTCTTCGGGCTCACGATTACGTTCGTCATCGTACGAATGGGCCCGATCGACCCCGTTGCCGCTATTATTGGTCCCGAAGGGGGGGCCGCGAATCGCGCACGGATCGAGCAGCGGCTCGGTCTCAATGAACCACTCTGGCGGCAGTACATCGACTTCATAGTGGGGATGCTGACGCTTAACCTAGGCCAGTCTTGGGTCATCCAACCGAGTACGAGCGTCGGTGAATTGCTCACCACCTACGCGCCGCGGACGCTCTGGCTCGGGTTCTGGTCAGTCCTGATTGCGATTTTCGTCGGGGTTCCGCTCGGCTTCTATGCCGGACTGAATCCCAATACTGGGGGGGATTACCTCGCGTCGTTCGGCGGAATCGTCTGGCGTGCGATGCCGAACTTCTGGCTGGCGATCATCTTCCTCGCCGTCTTACGCCAGTCCGAGAAGTTCTTCTTCGGAATAGATTGGAACACGATCGGTGTGAACGTTCCCGGACTCATCGGGCAACCGCCGCTTAACTTCATCGCGGTCACCGACTGGGTTTCACTCGGGGCGCTCAGCATCCCGATCGGGTTTTACTTCTCACCGATAACACTCGCAGCCTCGATCAAACAGATCTTGCCTCCTGCGGTCGTTCTGGGCTCGGCTGCGATGGGGAACGAGATGCGAATTGGACGCACCGCCGTTCTCGAGACGATTAACTCGAACTACGTCGAGACGGCAAAGGCGAAGGGACTTCGGAATCGGGCCATCGTCTGGAAGCACGTCTTCCGGAACGCACTGGTTCCGCTCGTCCCGATCATCACCAACGAGGCGTTCATTCTGATCGGCGGGTCGGTCATCGTCGAGGTCATCTTCGGCATCAACGGAATCGGATACCTGTTCTACCAGGCATCGATCCAGGGTGATCTTCCGCTGGTCGGATCGCTGATGTTCGTCTTCATCATCCTGATCGTCTCGGTAAACATCATCCAGGACTTCCTCTATACGATTCTGGATCCACGCGTGGGGTACGAATAGATGAGTATGAACGAATTCGACGACACGACACTGCGGGACCGTATCGCTGCAAATCCGCGGCCAGCCTTGCTTTGGCTGGTCGGTGTGCTCGTCCTGGTTGCGCTCGAACTGGGCCGGATCGCCGATGGCGTTCTCCGACTCGGCGGCGCGGTTGGAATTATGGTCGAGATGATCGTGACGATCCCGAGTTCAGTACGAGGAGCTGTTGCCAGTTCATTCGGAACCGGTGCTGGCATCGCTGCCTTCGTCATCATGGCGTTCATCCTGCTGGGAACCGTTGCCATCATCGTCAAGTGGCTGTTCATCCCGTGGTCGCTCGTCGACCGACTTGGAATCGACGTGAGTACGGGTCGTGAGGATATCCTCGAACGACTGCTCGTGACCGGACTGCTTGCGATCGTCGCCGCTGCGCTCGTCTGGACACCCGTCGGCGGGCTCTTCGAGATGCTCATCGGCGTCCTTACACGCGGTGTCGAAGCGGTCGGATCGCTGACGACGATTACGAGCCGAGAGATCATTCCGAATCAGGGCTACCAGCTGCCGGACGGAAGTTGGGAAGGGACGTTCCTCGGCCTTTCGCCCGCGTTGGCGTGGGGACTTCGAGTGCTCGTCGTCTACGCGTACGCTCTGACTTGGCTCGGCTGGCTCTGGAAGGGCTACGAGATCTTCCGCGAACACTACCGCGAGGCGGACTGGACACCGCGTGACGACAGCATCAATCGCCTGCGGACCCACTACTGGGGAGTCTTCGGCTTCGTCGTCGTGTTCATGTTCGTCGTAATGGCCCTCTGGGCCCCGGCTGTGAGTCCGGTTACGGCCGAAGCGAACCTCTACAGCCCGTATGGGAACGAGATCCAGTACTACGGTGACGATGGAGTTCAATCGATCACGCACGGCGATGCGAATATGAATAGTCGCTCACAGGGTGGCGACGAGAACGTCGGACTGATGAGCTACGACGACTACGATCGCTTCCATCCGTTCGGAACGAATACGGATGGGAAGGATCTGTTTACCTTCCTCGCGTACGGTGCGCAGGTTTCACTCGTCATCGGACTCCTTGCCACGGTCCTGATGGCAGTCGTTGCGACGGTACTCGCACTGATTACGGCCTACTACAAGGGCGTCGCTGATCTACTGGCGATCATCGCCAGTGACTCGGTGATCGCGCTCCCACGGCTGTTACTGGTCCTGTTACTCTCGGTGCTGTTCATGCAGGCGAACCATCCGATCGCGGAGATTTACGACGGGGGCTTACTCCTCGCGCTGATCTTTGCCGGGACCGGCTGGCCGCTACTGTGGCGCTCGGTCCGCGGACCCGCACTCCAGGTTTCCGAACAGGAATGGATCGACGCCGCAAAGAGCTACGGGCAGAGTCCGGCGGCAACCATGCGCAAACACATGTCGCCGTACATCGCCGGCTACATGCTCATCTACGCCTCGCTCTCGCTCGGCGGCGTCATCATCGGTGTTGCTGCCCTCTCGTATCTCGGATTCGGTGTACAGGCACCGACACCCGAATGGGGTCGGGCAGTCTTCGAAGGCAAGTCGTACGTTTCGACATCTTCGTGGCACGTCGCTACGCTTCCCGGACTTCTAGTCGTCTTCCTGGTGACCGGATTCAACGCGCTCGGCGACGGCATCCGCGACGCAATCGACCCACAGAGTGATAGCGGCGACGGTAGTGCTGCCGCCGCTACCGGAGGTGGTGGATAATGGCAATGGAATCTAATCCAACGGCGGATGCACAGTCAACGGCAACATCGACACTAGATACAACCGCGACGGCAGCGTCGAACGCCACGACAATTGCCGGCGGTCGGAACGATCCGATCATCACCGTCAGAAACCTCCAGACCTCCTTTTTCACCGACAAGGAGGTCATCCGGGCCGTCGACGGCGTCGACTTCGATATCCGCCCCGGCGAAACCGTCGGCGTCGTCGGCGAGAGCGGGTCCGGGAAAAGCGTCACCGCCCGCTCGATTATGGGCCTCGTCGACTCCCCCGGACACATACTGGAAGGCAGCAGTATCCGCTTCCAGCACGTCCCAACGCTCCGATCGTTCGCCACCACGTTCGCCGGCCGAACCGTCAGCCTCGATGAACTCGAAGCTGAACACGATCCGACCTCGCTGTTCGATCACCCCGAAATCGACGCAACGCCGTCGACGTTCGGCTACGACGACCGCGAGGAGGCGACGCTCGAGGACTTCGTCGGCGCCTACGGCGACACGCTCGAGTTCATCGGCGCGGACGACTGTGTGTTCGTCCGGGGTGGAAGCACCGATGATCCCGAGTCGATTACGGACGGGTTCGTCGAACTCACGCGTTGTACCGGTGAGATTCAGCGGAAGATGCGTGGCGGCCGGATTGCGATGGTGTTCCAGGATCCGCTGACGAGTCTGAACCCGGTCTATACGGTCGGGAACCAACTCGAGGAAACGCTGCGGCTCCACCAGGACCTCTCCGGGCAGGCGGCAACGGAAGAGGCAATCGAGTTGCTCGAGGCGGTCGGGATTCCGGATGCCCGACGGCGCGTGACCGAGTATCCCCACCAGTTCTCCGGCGGGATGCGCCAGCGTGCAGTCATCGCGATGGCGCTTGCGTGCGATCCGGAGGTACTGATCTGTGACGAGCCGACGACGGCACTGGACGTGACGATCCAGGCCCAGATTCTCGACTTGCTCAAGGAACTCCAGCACGAACGCGACCTCGGAATCCTGTTCATCACCCACGATATGGGTGTGATCGCGGAGGTAACGGATCGCGTGAACGTCATGTATGCGGGCGAAATCGTCGAAACGGCCGGCGTCCATTCGCTGTTCGACGATCCGAAACACCCCTACACGCAGGGGTTGCTGGAGTCGATTCCGGGACGACAACAGGGAGAGCGCCTGCAGACGATCGAGGGGAACGTTCCGACGCCGAACGAACCCGCGACGTACTGCCGGTTTGCCCCTCGCTGTCCGAAGGCGTTCGGCGACTGCGAGGCCGTTCATCCCGAGACGGTTCCCGTCGGCGATGGACATCCCGAGGACGAGCAGGCGGCGCATACCGCTGCCTGTCTCCTGTATGTCGACGAGTATACGGCGGCTGCGCATCCGTCCGGTCGGACCCCGGATCAGGGGACCGGCGAGGTGAAAGCGACGGGCGGGAGTGCCGACGCTGCGACCGAAACAGAAACCGAGACGCCACGAGGTGATGACCGATGAGTCAAAACGCCCTCGAGACGGGTACGGCAGAAGCGGACGTAGACGTGGACTCACACCAGGATTCGGACGTCATGGTTGAGGTCCGCGACCTACGAACTTACTACGAAGGCGACGGGCTGTTCGGCGGGACCCCAGTCAAAGCCGTCGACGGTGTCAGTTTCGACATCAAACGCGGCGAAACGCTCGGGCTGGTCGGCGAATCCGGCTGCGGGAAGAGTACGCTCGGGCGAACGCTCATCCAACTCGAATCCGCAACCGGCGGCGAAATCCGCTTCGACGGGACGGATATCACGATGCTGTCGGGAACCGACCTCAAGGAGTGGCGGCGCAACGCACAGATGGTGTTCCAGGATCCGGACTCCAGTCTCAACGATCGGATGACGATCGGCGAGATCGTCCGCGAGCCACTCGACGTTCACGATTGGAAGACGCCGCGGGAGCGCCGCCAGCACGTCAAGGAACTGCTCGATACCGTCGGCCTCCAGCGAGAACACTACTACCGGTACCCACACCAGTTCTCCGGCGGCCAGCGCCAGCGGATCGGGATCGCACGCACGCTGACGCTCGAGCCCGAGTTCATCGTGCTGGACGAACCGGTCTCCGCGCTCGACGTATCAGTCCAGGCAGAGGTGATCAACCTGCTCGAGGACTTACAAGAGGAGTTCGGGCTGACCTACCTCTTTATCGCCCACGATCTCTCGGTCGTGCGCCACATCTGTGACCGGGTTGCGGTCATGTATCTCGGGAACATCATGGAGATCGGACCGACGGAGGAACTGTTCTCCAACCCGGCGAACCCCTACACGCACTCGCTCCTCTCGGCGATTCCGGAACCCGATCCCACCGCCCACAAGGACCGAATCACGCTTCAGGGAACGCCACCGAGTCCGCGATTCCCGCCGTCTGGCTGCCCGTTCAGCACTCGCTGTCCGGCCCGTATCCGGCCGCCGGAGTACCAGGACCTCGACAACGAACTCTGGCACCAACTCGATACGCTTCGAGAAGTCCTTCGCGAGCGGGATCGCACGGAAAAGTCGGTCACCGACCGCATCAGGGAACTGCTCGGCAAGGAGCCACACTTTGGGACGATCGACGAAATCTACGCCGAACTGTTCGGCGATCAGGCGGTGCCGCCGGCCGTCGAAGACGTTCTCGACGACGCCGCTGAACTCGCCCGCGGTGGCAACGAACGGGCGGCACTCGACCTGCTCGGTGCGGAGTTCGGCAGCGTCTGCGAGGGCCACGAACCTGACGGTGCCGCCGAGGCGGACGACGCGGACGCAGAAGAGCCGGTCGAACCCGACTACCACGTCGTCAGCCCATCCGGCCGTCGGAGTCTCTGCCACCGCCACGATAGCGATGCGGACTACCGAAAACCGGAGCACGTTCTCGATGATCGTCACCGGTAACGTCGTGGCTCCGTAGCGGCAGTTTCACGTCTGTCGCTGTAGTACGATTACAAAACGCCCTCTCGATCATCTCACATGAACTCGGACCCTCCGTCACAGTCTCAATCCCAGTCACAGCACCGAACTCGGCTTCTCGTCTTGATCGATGCGCTGACGTATGCCGGCGCAGTCGCCGCGATCAGCACGATCTGTGCTGTCGTCTTAGGGCTGATAACCGGTGGTGGCCTCTCACGGGCGAAACTCGTCTTGTTCTTCGTGGGCTTCATTCTGCTCGGATATACTACATCTCGGCTGTGGCCACGGTCGCCATCCGATCTCGAGGACGAAGCCGCTCTATCCGGTGTCTCTGGCGATTCGATTCCGGAAACGGCGGATCAGACGCGGTTTCAGGCACTCGTCGCATCCCTTCCACCGAAGCGATGGTTTCCAGCACCGCCGCCGGAGGACCGGATCAATCCAGCCGGGAAACTCTTCTTCGGGAGTCTTGCCGTCCTGCTGATCTCCTATCTAATGGAGGCGGCGTTCGGTATCTGACCGGCCGCTCGCTCGTCAGCGCCTGACTCCGTGACGTTCTTTGATCTTCCGTCTCTCGAGAGCATTGTCTCACCGAGCGGAGCCGCTCTCAGAAAGAGCGCTATGACACCCCTCCAGAAAAACCAGAGACCAGGGTGTAAGCGTGAAAAGAGTTATCCCACTGCTGTGCCCAACGAGGTGTATGACGCAAATCGGGGATGACGAGTTCACTCAGCAGCGAGAGCCAGTCAGTGGGGCTGCGATCAAGAACGCCTGGGTGCAGACCACCGAAGACCTCTCTGCTCTCGAACACCAGCGGCAGGAAAACGGCTGGGACACCGTCGCCATTCCGGCCCTCCAAACCGCAGCAGTCAGCCGGGACGCTGGCAAGAAACACGACGATCGATACGGGCTCTTCTTTGTTATCGCGGACAACCACGCGGACTCGTTCACGAACGCCTTCGAACGCGGCGAGTTTCCGCGATACGAAGCCTACCGAAACGAAGTCGATGGTGCCGTCTTCCTCGTGGTCGAACTCCTCGATCCCAAAAGCGAGACTGCAATCTTGCTTGCAGGGCAGTACGAACGCCGCCACGTTCCGGGCATGGTCGCCGCTGCCACCGAGGAAGGTGAACTCTATACACACGTTAGAACGCTCGATAAGACAGTACTCGGCTCGTTCAAACACGATGAGTACGCTCCACTGGTACCGGGTCCGGGGAGCGTCGGCGTCGATAGCAACACGTGAGAGCACCGAACTGAGAATCGCCAGTGGCAGCCGGCTGCACTCGTCACGACAGCGGTGTGACTACGAACTACGGAGTTTACGGAGACAGACACTCGGTCGACGAGCGACGTAGAACGGACTAGAAATCGCCGTCTTCGTCGACGATGACGACCTCGCCGTCGACGACATCGACGTTGATCAACGTCTTGACGGTATACCCGGCGTCGTCGACTTTGTTCTCGCCGCCGACTTTCTTGATGACGGCGACGGTGTCGACGACTTCTGCGCCGATTCCGTCGAGTGCTTCGAGGACGGAAGCGAGCGTGCCGCCGGTCGAGAGAACGTCGTCGAGGACGAGGACGTGTTCACCCTCGCGAACGTCGTTGATGTACATCTCGTTCTCCGAGTAGCCGGTTTTCTGGGAGATGGCGACCTCGTCGTCGAGGCCGTACTGGCGCTTTCGGATCACGGTCAGCGGAATATCGGTCATCAGCGAGACAGCGGTGGAGATGTGGATGCCCATCGCAGCGGGGGTAACGATCCGATCTACCTCCTCGAGTTCGGCTTTGCGGATGATTCGGATGACGATTTCTCGGAGGAGTGTGGGGTCGAGTTTGGGGACGCCGTCGCTGATAGGATGGACGAAGTAGTGATAGCCGTTCTTTTCGATGATCGGCGCGTCGAGGAGTGACTGCTGTAACTGATCCATGCCGTGGATGGGACGGACGCGGAGTAAAAGTTGACGATACGTTCGAGGAGTGTGGTGATATATCAGGGGCGTGAGAACTGTCGATGCACGTATCTGTGTGTTGCTGAATCATGTTGTGGTGCCAGTTTCGAATCGCGTCCGGATTACGTACCCGTCGAAATCTCCGTATCACTGTAGTACTGATTTCAACTAGTCACACACCGCTTCTATAGCCGTCGTGCGATCGGGAGTGATCTGCAGTGGCTACGATAGTTGCTGTCGACTCCGTGTGGCGAGGCGGTGCCTCTCTATAGAAGTGGTGGGACGAACAGAGACCGGACGAACGCGACTCATGGCAAGGCCGTGGACGAACCGAATCGTTTTGCCGTACTGCGGTGAACATCGTCCGATGACCCCACCGACGACGACGCTTCCGAGTGGTGACGAGCTCCCGCTAGTTGGTATCGGAACCTGGAATATCGACGGTGACACCGTCCGCGAGTCGGTCCGAGCGGGCCTGGATGCCGGCTACGGTCACATCGATACCGCCGAGGGATATCGGAACGAACGCGAAATCGGCGACGTACTATCCGAGTACGACCGCAAAGATGTGTTTCTTACGTCGAAAGTTCTCCCGAAAAACCTCGACTACGAGTCGGTGATCGCCTCCTGCGAGGCGTCCCTGGAGCGACTGGGGACTGAGTACCTGGATCTGTACCTCGTGCACTGGCCCAATCCGGCGATTTCGCTGCGCGAGACCCTAGATGCAATGGCGACGCTTCACGAGGACGGGAAAGTCCGGAATATCGGCGTATCGAACTTCGACGCGTATCAACTCAGTTGTGCACACCACATTTCGGACGTGCCGATCGCCGTCAACCAGGTCGAGTATCATCCCTGGAACACGCAGGAGACGCTCCTCGAGTACTGCCGCGGAACTGAAACCGTCATCGAGGCCGCTGCACCCTTCGGTCGAACGGAAGTCTTCGCCGACGAAACCGTTCAGGACATCGCGGAGGCGTACGACCGATCGCCGGCCCAGATCGTCCTCAAGTGGGCTGTCGAAAACGAGATCGTCGTGCTGCCGAAGTCAACGTCCCCCGAACACGTTCGCTCGAACCTGGACCTGTTCGACTGGACGCTCGACGAAGACGACCGCGATCGTCTCGACGCGATCGACCACCACCAGCCGGTGTACGATCTTCCGACGCGCGACTGGACCGACGACACCTACGGAATCGCCGAGTAATCCCAACCGGTGCTCGTTGTCCCAGTGAGACGACGAGTTCAGTCGCGTGTGGGTCCGGGCTGGCCGGTCTCACGTCTCCTCGACAACGTCGTTACTCTCCCGGCCCGTAACTGAGTTCGGGCGGCTGCTCACCGCGGCCGAGGCGCATATGACGCTCGTGGTAGATGTGGACGACCGCCGTTACCGTCACCGTTATCGAGACGAGTGCGAGCCAGGACAGGTCCGACAGCATCGTGAGCGGATAGATTCCGAGCCAGAGTGCGGCGACCAGTGCCGACCCGATCGCACCCAGTGACAGGTACAGTTCCCGCCAGGCGAACTCGTGACCGGGAACGATTTCGAGGTAGACGCTGATATCTCGGGTCCGGTCGGTCGCTCGGATGACGCCGCGGTCGGAGTCGAACTGGAGAATGCCGACTTCGTCCATTTTCGGGAGATGCGTCTGTTGAAGCGTGGTATAGACGCGTTTTCGCTGTGCGGACGTGACGCCATCGAGGGTGGTATCGTACTCCCACGCTGCGAGTTGCTGTGCGAGGTCGCCGAGTTCAACGGGCCGACCGTCCTGTTTCAGAAAGTGGAGGACGTAGCGCCGGCGCTGATTGCGCAGGACTTCGAAAACCTCGCCTTTGGAGAGAGGGTCCGGCTCAGCGCCAGCGCTCGCAGCCGAGTCGGACGCATCCTCGGACCCATGCTGTCGTGTCGAGTTCGCCGCAGCGCTCGATTCCGTTTCATCGGGTGTCGAGTCATCGCGCGCTCCGGGCCCCACTGCCGTGTTGCCACGTTCACGCTCGGCTCTCCCACCGTTCGATCCGCGTTCGATACGATCATCCCGTTGTTGCTGGACCACTCCGAATCACCTCTATCCACTCAAATCCGCGAGCATTCAATCGAGACTGAATGCGTTAGTTCAGTGGGATGAACGCCACCTATATAACTCTCCTGCCCCACTTTGCATGCATCAATTGGTTGACTAACTGTCGAGTACTGCCGCGATCGAATCCGCGATTTCTCTACCCAGCGCCGCTTTCGTCCCCTCGAAGTGGGCGGCATCTGTCGCGTGAACGAGCAGTGCGCGCGTCTCCTCTGCACCCATTACGCTCGCATCGTTCGCGACGACGAACGCGAGTTCAGCGCGCGCGAGCATCTCTCGGGCCCGGTCGACCATCTTCGCGTCGTCGCCTGACGTCTCGGTCTTGAACCCGACGATGGGCAGGTCGGGGAACGCCTCGCGAAGTTCGTCGATGAGTTTCGGGGTGGGTTCGAGATCGAGCGTGAGATCCTGTCCGGAGCGGATCTTCTCCGGACTGGTTTCGACGGTATAGTCGCCGATGGCGGCGGCCGAGACGAGGGCGTCGGCGGTGGCTCCGGATCCGCCGGCACAGACGTCTCGTGCGGTTTCGAGCATCTCCGTGGCGCTTTCGACGCTTCGGACGTCGGCGTAGGGGACGGATTCCCCGTCGTGGACGAGCGTCACGTCGGCACCGCGGACGTAGCAGGCGGCGGCGACGGCGCGGCCCATCTTCCCCGACGATCGGTTCGTGAGGACGCGCACGGGGTCGATGGCTTCGGTCGTCGCACCGCTCGTGACGACGACGTGCTGGTCCGCAAGCGGCTGGTCGCCGGCCGCGCGGGCGGTCTCACAGACGATCGCCTCCTCGGTCGCGATCTTCGCTTTTCCCTCCTCGATTCGCGGGTCGACGAACTCGACACCCCAGTCCTCGACTGTTTCGGTGGCCTCGAGCACGCCGGGGTGGTCGTACATCGGTTTGTGCATCGCCGGTGCGATCACGATCGGAGTTTCGGCTCCGAGCGCGGTCGTCGCACACGTCGTCACGGGCGTATCGTCGATCGCACCCGCGATTTTGCCGACCGTATTGGCCGTCGCTGGCGCGATCAAGAAGACATCCGCCCAGCCGTCGTTTCCACAGAGGTTGACGTGTTCGACGCCGCCCGTAATCTCCGTGACGACCTCGTTGTCGGTCGCGAACTCGAGCGCCCAGGGGTGGATGATCCCCCGTGCACTGTCGCTCATCACGCCGCGGACTGTGGCCCCTCGTCGTCGCAGTTCGTGGGCCAGTTCGACCGTCTTGACGGCCGCGATCGAACCCGTCACCCCGAGCGCGACGTTGACGCCTTCGAGCATTCGTCCGGTATTCTCCCGGCAGTGTGTTAAGGGTAGCGAGGCGCTACCCGATAGCCAACGGCCCGCTCAGGTGGGGTCGATCACCGCTCGCCCCGCCGGCGTCAGCGGGTTCGATACCTCGCTGGTCACGTACTCGTGGCGCTTGCCGCGTAATCGCATCGCGGTCAGGGCCTTGTGAGTCGTCCGCTCCGCAAACAGCGCGCGCTCGTCGCGACGAACTCGGTCGTCGGGGACCGCCGTCTCGGCGCGGACCCGCTCGAACGCCCGTTCGCAGTGTGCCCGAATCCGGACCCAGCACGCCCGCTCGTCGACGGCCGTTTCGGCGGCGATCGTCGCGACGAGTTCGGCGAGGTGGTTCTGAAAGAGCGCGTAGTACAGTTTTCGGTGGAGGTCTCGCTCGCCGTCGGCGTCGAGGTCCGAGTCGGGGTAAGGCGTAAACGAGAGTCCGTGCTCGCCGAGGCGGCCGCCGTGCACGCGAATCCCGCCGAGGTCGCGGACGAGCGTGCCGATCGGACGCGCACGCTCGCGATCGAAGACGAGGAGGCTGTTCTGGAGGTGGCTCTCGAGGGCGATACCGTACGTCGTCAGCAGGCGTATTTGCTCGGGGACGACGACACCGGCGTACGCGTCGACGAACGCGAGCGCCGCCTCGGCGGCGGTCGTCGCCTCCGCCGCCGTCGCGTAGCGCTCGATGAGGTCACGGACGAGGGACCGCCCCGTCGCGGGCGACTCGGCGAGCAGGCTCGACGCCACCACGGGGACCGCGTCGTCCGCGCCCGCGACCAGCGGGTGTGCAAGTGGATTGGTTCGAACCAGCGCCGAGAGGTGACGGGCGTCGTCGAACTCGTCGCCGGCCGTGTGGGGCTGCGAACCGCCGGGCGGGTAGTGACACGTCGCTGCCGGCTCCGGGACGATTCCTAGCGACTCGAACGACTCTTGCTCCGTAATCTCCCTCACGAGGGCGGTCACCCGCGGGCCGTTCGTGACGGCCTGTGGGGACAGCGTCCGAACGACGTTCGTCGTCTGGACATCGATCGCGAGTTTGAGGTGCGAAAGCGGCCCGTCGGCCGTCCGCTCGCTCTCGAACGGAACCACCGTCCGAAGATTGAATTGGGGCGTCGCCGGCCGACTGTACTCGGGTATCGGGACGATCCGCCCGGAAGCACACCGTCGCGCGTAGCGCTCCGGTACCGTTCGATGGTACTGGAACGGGTGAACCGGAACGACGGCGTACGCGCCTGCATCGGCCGACCCGGGAATCGCTCGCTCGAGCGCCGCCTCGAGCCCGTCGAACAGCCTGTACAGGCGAGCGGTCAGACTCTCGCCGTCCGCACCCCCCGTCCGCGTTTCGAGGGCGGAGTCCCGTTCGATGGCGACGAACCGCAGGTCGACTCGGGCGGTGAACTCGGGCGCGTACGCGAGTCCGTCCGCGGCGGTCATCCCGCGGCGAAGCTTCCCGGCCGGATGGAACGGGTGACCGTCGGTAACGATCCGCTCGAAAGCGGCGGCGTCGTCGGCGGCGGCGATACCCGTCTCGATCGGAGCCAAGGGGGAGTCGGTTACCGTTTCTGCTGTCTCCGCCGCCGTCTCGACTGCTCGCGCGCGAACGCCCCTGGTGAGTCGCGCGAGCGCGAGGTTCGCGACGCTCTCGGCGACTTCCTCCCGGATTCGATCCGCCTGTGCGGCGTCGGAAAACCCGCCCTCGCGTTCGAGCAGCGACACGAGTTCACCCGGCCTCGAAACCCGCGTCACGGTCGGGTCGGCGCGGGTGTTCGCTACGGGCCCCGACCGGCGGGCCGTCGACAGCCGGGAAACCGGGCCGACGAGTCGAAAGCGGTCGTATCCGTGCCGGCGTGCGATCGGGGCGACCAGAACCGTCTCCGAAGCCGGAAACGGAAGCAGCGCGAGTTGCCGGCACGTCGTCGGGAGCGGTGTGACTGCTTCGAGTAGTTGCGCCCCATCGAACGCAGCGCGTTCAAAGCCCTCTGTGTCAGGGATAGCGGGCGACTCGCGCTCCACGACCCGCGCAGTCGGAACGCCGGCAGGTTGCCCGCGGAGTACACCGTGGACGAACCGGTGTAGAATCTCACGGCGGGCGAACTCGAGCGCCTCGAGAAACGCCTCCTCGGCAGAAACGGCGCGGTTTCCATCGCCGATCTCACCGCCGTCACAGCCGCTGTCACCGCCGCCGTTGCTACGGGCGTTCAAATAGCAGACCGCCGCTCCGAACGCATCCCGTTCGGCGCTCGTTCGAAGGCGAATCGGCGTGCAGTCGCGCTGGTTCGACCGGGTCATGCTCGCATCACGACGGTATCTGCACTCCCACGGAGATCGTGATAACTTGATGGGGGGATCGACGCTTGCTGCAGTCCGTGCGCCTGAACTCGCGTTCAGGCGGAGTCAGTCCCGTTCGACGCTCGGGTGCATGGTCGGCTGGTCGTCCAGCGGTTCCGCGAAGGCGTCGCGCATCCTCTTGCGTGCGCGCTCGTCGCGTTCGCGTCGTTCGTCGTCGTCGATCTCCTCGCACCCCGGCGGCACGTCGCGGCCGCGGCCGGTGAAGTAGCCCTCCGGGGCGACCCAGTCGTGGTAGAAATCGGTGTCGGAGTCGTGGATCACGGCGAGTCCGACCTTTGCGCCGTGGCCCGCTGCGACGATCGTCTGGTGGGGTTCGCCGGCGAGTCGGCCGGCCGCGTAGACGCCGTCGACGGCCGTTCGCCCCGCCTCATCGGCGGAAACGAAGTGTTTGCTGCCGCGTTGCGTTCGGCCGACATCCAGCGGGACGAGGTACTCGCTGTCGGACCAGGAGGCGGCGACGATTCGGCGCGCCTCGATCGGGTCGCCGCCGTCGGTTTCGAGGGCGAATCCCGCTTCAGGGTCGGTGTCGTCTCGGCGTTCGGCGCTCGTCACCCGTCCGAGTTCGAACGTCGCACCCGCGTTTCGTGCCTGTTCGCGGACCAGTTGCAGGTACCGGCGGGCGTCGACGCCGTTCGGGAAACCCGGGTAGTTCTCGAGGCTGGCGTTGCGTGCGAGGATGGATTCGCCGCCGTCGATGACGAGCGTGTCGAGTCCAGCGCGCGCGGTGAAGATCGACGTGGCGAGGCCGGCGACGCCGCCGCCGATGATACAGAGATCGTGCACGGATGGTCGTTGTCCGGCACGGCTATAGAGGTTGTTCTCGGCGGCGAAAACGGGCAGCGAGCGAGCAGGTGTCAGCGTGTGGATGGGCGCGGCGGCGAAACTGAGGAGGAGAGGAGTGGCGGGCTACAGCAATGAGAATCCTTACAGTCGGGCCCGTCGTACTGCCGCCGTGGACAGAATTCTCCTCAGTACCGTTGCCTATCGTTCGCCGGAGGAGGTCTTTCCGTACGTGCGGTCGTTTACCGACTATCCGCGCTATACGGAGCACTTGACGGACGTTCGCGTCCACGGCGACGGCGGCGTCGGCTCGGTCTACGATCTCCGACTCACCTGGTGGAAACTTAGCTATACGGCTCGATCGGAGGTGACGTCGATTACGCCGCCAGAATCGCTCACGTGGCAGTTACGTAACAATCTCGACGCACGCGGCGAGTGGCGAATCGAGCCGGAACCCGACGCTGCCCCGCCGGAAGAAGAAACCGCGAGCCGAATCTACTTCGAGGCGGTGTACGATCCACACTCCGCGGACGAGAACGCGATTTCGCTTCCCCGGTTCGTCTCGCTCGACTGGGTGATCGGGAAGGTCAAGCCACGACTCCTGAGCGAGGCCAAAGGCGTCGTCAGCCGCCTCGTCGAAGACATCGAGGGCCGGCCCCGCGACGTAACATTAACCATTCACGAGTTACCCTGATCCGCGATCCAACGGTGTCGGATCGAAACGGCACGCTTCTATCCGTATGACCGGCTGGACCGGACACAGTCACGTCTGCTGGCAGACAATTCTTACGCCGTGCCCGCGTACGTGACGTATGGAACAGGCTGGCGTCTCCCGACGAAGTGGAACCCGCTGCCCTCGAGACCGGCACCAATACCGGAGTACGATGAGCACCACTGCCGACGGCGGCGACCGGTGATTCGCAATGCGCGTCATCGTCGTCGGTGCCGGCGAGGTCGGCACCCACATCGCGGATAGTCTCGACCAGGATCACGAGGTCGTCGTCGTCGACCGCGACGAGCGCCGCGTCGACTCGATCACCTACAAGCACGACGTGATGGCCATCGAAGGGGATGGCACGTCCGGACGGACGCTCGACGAAGCCGGCATCGACGAAGCCGATCTGGTCGTCGCAAGCACCGACGACGACGCGACGAACATCGTCGTCTGCGGCGCGGCCAAAACCACCGACGACCCGTTCACGATCGCGCGCGTGAAAAAGACGGACCTCCTTCGCACCTGGGAACGCTCGGAGGGCGCATTCGGCGTCGACGTCATGGTGAGTACCGATCTTCACACGGCCGAGACGATCGTCGATATCGTCAACCTTCCGGGCGCGCGTGACGTCGACAGTTTCGCGAACGGACTCGTTCGCATGGCCGAGTTCGAAATCAGTCCGGACAGTCCGGTCGCCGGCAAAACCGTCGCCGAGGCCGATCGGTTCGAATCGCTGACGTTCGCCGCACTCATCCGGGACGACGACGTCGTCGTCCCGACCGGCGAGACCGTCATCGAGGCCGGCGACGAACTCGTCGTCATCGGCTCCGTCGAAAGCACTCGCGAGTTCGCCGGCACACTTTCGCCACTACCGACACTCGAGGAAGCCGACGAAATCGTCATCGTTGGCGGAAGCGAAATCGGCTATCAGACGGCGCGGCTCTTCGAGGAGCACGGCCTGGAATCGCGGCTCGTTGAACGCGACCCCGAGCGCGCGCGTGAACTCGCCGAGCAGTTGCCGAAGACGCTCGTTCTCGAGAGCGATGCGACGGATATCGACTTTCTCGTCCGCGAGCACGTCGGCGAGTCGGACATCGTCATCGCTGCGCTCGATAGCGACGAGAAGAACCTGCTCGTCTCCCTGCTGGCGAAACGGATCGGCGTCGAACGGACGCTCGGCATCGTGGAGTACGGCGAGTACGTCGATCTCTTCGAGACTGTCGGCATCGACGTTGCGGTCAACCCGCGGTGGGTGACCGCGGAAGAGATTACCCGGTTCACCAGGGAGCAACGGACTGAGAACCTCGCAATAATAGAACACGACCGCGCGGAGGTGCTCGAGTTCGAGGTCGACGCCGAGAGCCTGCTGGTGGACACGCCGATCCGCGAGGCGATCGCTGAACTCCCGGACGGGGTCGTGGTCGGGGCGATTACGCGCGACGGGGAGTTGATTACGCCCCGCGGCGAGACGCGGGTCCAACGCGGAGACCACGTCGTTGTCTTCGCCGAGACCCCCGTGATCGACGTGGTTGCGGCGGCGTTGTAAGTGTTGAAGACGGCTGTACCGACGGCTACAGCGTGTAGTCGTGGTCGCCGTCCTCGCTGGCGAGGAACGCTTCGAGGAGGTCGATCGTCGCCGCCACGTCGTCGACGTGGGCGGTCTCCGTGACGGTGTGGAGGTACCGCGTCGGGATCGAAATCGCGCCGACGGGTTTCGCCCCGGCCGTGTGCTGGAACCCGGCCGTGTCGGTGCCCCCAGCGGGCAGAATTTCCACCTGCGAGTCGATTCCCGCCTCGTCGGCGACGGCCTGGAG
Source organism: Natrialba asiatica DSM 12278 (assembly GCF_000337555.1). Taxonomy (GTDB): domain Archaea; phylum Halobacteriota; class Halobacteria; order Halobacteriales; family Natrialbaceae; genus Natrialba; species Natrialba asiatica. The sequence continues at coordinate 133,690 of NZ_AOIO01000031.1, forward strand.
GCGGCGGTGGACCTTCGCGTTCGTGATGACGCTCGAGTCTTTGAGTTTGATCGCGGCACCCTCGCCGAGTTCGGTGACGCGCTCGCCGCCGCCGAAGCCGGGAACGTCGTTGGCGACGGTCACATCGAGTGCGATGGCGAGGTCCGGGTCGACGTCGACGCCGAGGGCGTGAGCGCCGCGCAGGCCGACTTCCTCCTGAACGGTGGCACAGAAGTGGATCGTCGCGTCGAGATCAGCGTCCGCGAGCCGGCGGGCGGCCGAGAGCATCGCGAACAGGCAGATGCGATCGTCGAGGGCTTTGCCGGTGATCGTCTCGCCGAGGCGCTCGGTTGACTGGTCCATCGTGACGAGATCGCCCGGCGAGACGCGCTCGGCGAGTTCGTCGTAGGGGAGGCCGGTGTCGACGTAGAGGTCCGAAACGTCGGGCGTCCGCTCGCGTTCGTCCTCGTCGAGCGTGTGCGGCGGCGGGGAACCGATGACGCCCGGCAGGTCGCCACCGTCGGTGTGGATAGTCACGCGCTGGGCCTTGAGAACGCGCGCGTCCCAGCCACCGAGCGGTTCGAGTTCGAGGAAACCGAAGCCGTCACCGTCCTCGCCGCCGTTGCTATCGCCGTTCGTCCCGTCTCCCGTCCGTCCGGCGCTTCGCACGTGCCGAACCATAAACCCGATTTCGTCCATGTGCGCGGCAACGGCGACCGAATACTCGGCGTCACCCTCCAGCGTGGCGACGACGTTTCCCATCGCGTCCGTTCGGATGCGGTCGGCAAACGAATCGAACTCGTCGATCACCAGCTCGCGAACGCGATCCTCGTAGCCGGGGACGCCGCTCGTCTCGGTCAGGTCGGTCAACAGGTCGAACTCGAACGGGATCGACGTTTCCGTGTCACTCATACACACTACTGTGTTCGAGGTGGGTATAAACGCGCGGAAACGGCGCGTACTCGGGCGGCGGTTTTTCGTTCGCATTCCGGATCAACGTTCCTGACAGACTCGTCGGCAACCGCGGAGTATTAACGGATCGGCGAAGTACGAGTGTACATGACTGGCGTACGCGTCGCAGGAACGGGGTTGACCCCGTTTGGAAACGCGCCCGAACGGACGAGCAGGGATCTCTTCGCCGAAGCGAGTAGCGCCGCCTTCGCGGACAGCGGCGTCCCCCGGGAGGATGTCGAAGCCGTGTTCTACGGCAATTTCATGGGTGAACTCGCCGAGCACCAGGGCCACCAGGGGCCGCTGATGGCCGAAGCCGCCGGCGTTCGGGCACCGGCCACCCGCTACGAATCAGCCTGCGCGTCGAGCGGAATGGCCGTTCGGGACGCCGTTATGCGCGTTCGCAACGGCGAACACGACGTGGTCCTCGTCGGCGGTGCCGAGCGCATGACCAACCTCGGGACCGCCGGCGCGACCGAAGCGCTCGCCATCGCGGCCGACGAACTCTGGGAGGTGCGAGCGGGGATGACCTTCCCCGGCGCGTACGCGCTGATGGCCAAGGCGTACTTCGACGAGTTCGGCGGCGGCCGCGAGGATCTGGCTCACGTCGCCGTCAAGAACCACGAGAACGCCCTGACCAACGAGAAGGCCCAGTACCAGAAGTCGATCGAAGTGGCGGAGGTTCTCGACGCGCCGACGGTGTCGAGTCCGCTCGGCCTCTACGATGCCTGTCCGCTCTCCGACGGCGCGTCCGCGCTGGTGCTGACGAGCGAGGCGTACGCCGAGGAACACGACATCGACGCGCCGGTTTCGATCACGGGCACCGGCCAAGGCGGCGACCGGATGGCGCTGCACGACCGCGAGTTCCTCGCCCGCTCGCCGGCTGCCCGCGAGGCCGGGGAAGAGGCCTACACTGACGCCGGAATCGACGCGGGTGACGTAGACGTCGCGGAGGTCCACGACTGCTTTACGATCGCCGAGGTGCTCGCGCTCGAAGCGCTGGATCTCGAACCCGTCGGCGAGGGCATTACGGCCGCCCGCGACGGCCGGACGACGGCTGACGGCGACACGCCGATCAACCTTTCGGGCGGTCTGAAGGCGAAGGGACACCCGGTCGGCGCGACCGGCGCGTCACAGATCGCCGAAGTGTCGAAACTCCTCGCCGGAACCCACCCGAACAGCGAGCACGTCGCCGACGCAACGACCGGCGTCGCCCACAACGCGGGTGGAACGGTCGCCAGCGCCGCCGTCCACGTCCTGGAGGTGGCAAAATGAGCGACGAATCCGCCCGCGACGCCGGCTTCGACGACTGGCTCGACGCCGCCGAAACCGGGGACGCCTACTACCTCGACTGCCCGGCCGGCCACACCTCTCTCCCCCCGCGGCGGCTCTGCCCGACCTGCGGCGCGGCTGAACTCGACGAGCGACCGCTTCCGGAGACGGGCGAGATCGAGACGTTCACCGTTACGCACGTTCCGACACCCGCCTTCGAGGACGATGCCCCCTACGCGACCGCGATCGCCGACTTCGGTCCCATCCGCGTGACCGGTCAGGTCGTCGATCTCGATCCCGACGCGGTCGACACCGGTTTGCCCGTCGAACTCGCCGTCACGAGTTCGGAAACGACGGGCGAACGGGTGCTCGGGTTCAAGACGGTCTGAGACGGACGGCTGTCATCGCCGGCGCACCCGCGACCCGTCCTCGTCCTCCGAGTTCGCCGGGAAACCGGCGCACCGGTCCGTATGGGCCCGGGAACCGCCGTGACAGCGTTTCTTCGATTTCGAACACGCCGGTCGCACATTGTAGGCAGGTGCCTTTTATGTCTCGGTCCCGCTAAATCGGGCGTTCGCATGGCGAACCTCTACGAACAGACGCAGGACGAGATCGAGCCGGTTGACCTTCGATTCGCTGCAGACGAGATCGATGCGCAGCTCACACACCTCACCGAGTTCATTCGAAAGCGCGTCGACGCCGCGGACGCCGATGGCGTCGAAATTGCGCTCTCCGGTGGCATCGATAGCACGACGACGGCCCACCTCGCCGTCGAGGCGCTCGGGACCGAGAACGTCCACGGGATCATCCTCCCGAAGGCGGTCAACGAAGCAGAGAACATGAGCGACGCCGAACGCGTCGCCCAGGATCTCGGAATCGAGTACGAACAGATCGGCATCGACCCGATCATGGACCGCCTCCTCGAACTCGCCGACGCGGAGTCCGACAACGAGTCCGAAGCGCAGTGGGAGGGCCGCTACGTCGGAAACACGAGCGCCCGCGTGCGAATGACGACGACCTACCTGATCGCCAACCGCGAGAACCGGCTCGTCCTCGGCACCGGCAACCGCGCCGAACTCGCGACGGGCTACGTGACGAAGTACGGTGACGGCGGCGTCGACTGTAACCCGCTTGGCAACCTCTACAAACAGCAGGTCCGCCAGATCGCCGCCGCTCTCGGCGTGCCGGAAGCCATCGTCCAGAAGACGCCCACCGGCGGCATGGTCGACTACGAGAGCGACGAGGAAGAGCTCGGGTTCGACTACGATACGCTCGACGCCGTCCTCGCGTTCTACATCGACGGGAACCTGCCGGCCTCGGTCGTCGCCCGACTCACCGAGACGACGGTCGACGACGTCGAACACGTCGCAATGATGCACGAGGAGAGTTCACACAAACGAACCCCACCGGCAACGCCGGAGCCACTGTTCTAAGCTACCCATTCCACTGCACCGAGAGCACGAGTTCGGGCGAGCACCGTGCAGTATCACGACCGTCGCGACCGCCACGAACACCGCGAGCGGACGGATGCGGATTCGAGTCGACCGACCGAACGACGCGGCTCAAACCGCCACATCGATCGGCTGACCTGACAGGAACATGTCAATTTCCAGCCCCGAAGCGCCGTCGAGTTCGAACGCCCGGACGTGGCGTTTCGGGACGAAAGCGACGCGACAGTCGTTCCCCCTGTCACAGCCAGTGCCAGTGACAGTGATGGCCACAATCACAGCCGTCTGCAGACCACACACGGGCACTCGCACGGCCGCTGACACAACACACACCACACCGATACCCACCAGTTCACCAGTGACACCAATGACAGCCCCCGACAACACGCACCTCACACGGACGGCGGTGATGAACGCATGAGTCGACTCCAAAACGCCTGGGACGAGTTCACGACTGAACTCGACTACGTCGTTTTCGGTGCCGGCGTGCTCGTCACGGCGCTTACCGTTCTCGGATTCGTTTTTCGCCAGGAGGCAACGGCCGACCTGATGGACAGTATTAACGAGTTCCTCTGGTCGAACTTCGGGTGGGCGTACCTGCTGATTATGTTCGCCCTGATAGTGTTCGTCGGCTTTCTCATCTTCAGCCCCTGGGGGAACATCACGCTCGGCGGAGACGACGAGGAACCGGCCTTTCGATTTCCCGCGTACTTCGCGATGTTGTACTCGGCGGGGATTGCGGCGGGCATCGTCTTCTGGGGGCCGGCGGAGGCGATTTTCCACTACGATACGGTTTCGCCGTTTCTCAATGCCGGTTCGCAAACCCCCGAGGCAGCCGTCGGCGCGATCCAGTACACGTTCTTCCACTGGGGCATCTCAGCGTGGACGGCCTACGTCGTCCTGGGGATTCCGATCGCCTACTACGGCTACCGGTACGACGCGCCGCTTCGGATCTCGACGATCCTCGCGCCGTGGATCGGACTCGACAATCTCGACCGTCCGGTCGCGAAACTCGTCGACATCCTCGCGGTGTTCGCGACGATCGGCGGCGTCGCGGCGACGCTCGGGTTCGTCGGCAACCAGTTCCTGACCGGTCTCGAGTGGACGACCGGCACCTCGGTTGGCGACCTGACGACGGTTCTCGTCATCACCGGCCTGACGGTCGCGTTCACCGTCTCGGTTACGCTCGGCGTCCAGAAGGGCATCCGACGAATTTCCTACTTCAACCTCGTGTTGTTCCTCGTGCTACTCGTCTCGACGCTCGTACTCGGCCCGACGCAGTACATTCTCTCGGTCGGGACGCAGGCGCTCGGCGGCTACATCAACGAGTTCATCACGATGAGTTTCTACACCGGTGTCGGCGCTGCGGGCGGTGGAAGCGTCGCGGACTGGATCGGCGAGTGGACGGTGTTCTACTGGGCGTGGTGGTTCTCGTGGGCACCGTTCGTCGGGCTGTTTATCGCCCGCATTTCGCGCGGGCGGACGGTTCGACAGGTCGCCGTCACCGGCGTCGTCGCCTCGACCGGCGTGACGATTCCCTGGTTTGCGACGATGGGCGGATCGGCCATCTTCGCTCAGCAGCGCGGCCAGGCGGACATCCTCGCCGTCGTCAGCGAACTGGGCGAAGGGGGTGCTGGCTATCCGCTGTTCGAGACGTTACCGCTCGGCGGGGCGTTAGCGGCGATGTTCCTCGTGCTCGTGACGACCTTCTTCGTCACGTCGGCCGACTCCTCGACGCTGGCACTGGGGATGTTGACCACGGGCGGAGCGAGAGAGCCCTCGACGATCAACCGCGTCGTCTGGGGACTGCTCATCGGCGCACTCGCGTCGCTGCTGATGGTTACCGGCGGCGTCGATGCGTTGCAAGCGGCCGCGATAATCACCGGCGGCCCATTCGCGATCATTACGCTCGTGGCAGCCGTCTCGGTCGCACTCGCGTTCGGCGACCGCGAATCGATGTTCCTCCGCGAGGAGGACGACGTGTCGGTTCCCGGCTCGGACGATGTCATCGACAAGGAGGTCGCAGACGACTAACGGCACGTCCGGTCACCAATCAGCGCCACACGCCACCTCGTTACCGCTCACGCGTTCTCGCCGAACCCGACACCGGCGTCCCCCGTGTTCCCCTCCAGTAACTCCGCCGTGAGATACGCGACGAACTCGTCCGGGTGCTCGGCGTGGGGCAACTGCGTCGCGTAATCGATCGCAACCAGATCGAGATCGGCCGCTTCCGCCAGGTCCCGCCCCTCGCGCAACGGCACGAGTTCGGCGTCGCGCCCCCAGATCAGCGTGGTCGGCGTCTCGAGCGCCGCGAGTTCGGTCGCGAGATCGAACTCGTCGGCCGTGGCATCGGGCTCCGCGGTGGTGGCATCGGGCTCCGCGGTGGTGTCCGCAGTATCGCTTCCGTCACTGGTACCGGTATCGTCACCGGCACCAGCGCCGGTATCGATATCAGTATCAGTATCAGTATCAGTATCGACACCTGGATCGAGCATTCCCGCCGCAAACGACGCCGGTGCGTAGCGGGCTCCCGGCTGGTGGGCGCTCCGCCAGGCGTAGTTAACCGTTTCCTCGTCGATCCGCTCGGAATCGTAGTAGCCGTCGCGGTCGTAGAAGTAGCGGATCGACGGCCTGCTCGCGAGCAGGTTAAACAGCGCCGTCCCCACGACCGGTGCCCGGAACAGCGCCCGAACCCGCGGTCGCGCCGTCCCCGTGTCGTCCGTCGGACAGATTAACACGAGTTCGGCGATGTCGGACTCCCGCGCGGCCCCGACCGCGAACGATCCCGTGAGCGAGGAGGCGACGACGATCGGCTCGTCCGTCACGTCGCTCACGAAGTCGCGAAGGAACTCGATGTAGAGCGTCGGCGAGTAGACCAGCGGCGGGCGCTCCGAGCGGCCGAAGCCGGGAAGATCGACCGCGTAGACGTGATAATCTTCCGCCAGTCGCTCGAAGATTTCGCTGAACTCGTGGCTGCTTGCGCCGGCGTGGACGCCGTGGCACAGGAGCATATCGGGATCGTTCGGATCGCCGGCGACCGTATAGGTGGTTTCGATGCCGCGCCAGCGATAGGTTCGCTCGACGCCGGTAAACGGATTCTCGAGGTCGCCGGCGCGGCTCGCGAGGAGGCGGTTGCCGACGATGGCTGCACCGACGGTTCCGATAGCCGCTCCGAGGACTGTACGGGGTTTCATGGGCGGGGACTACATCGGGGACGGTCTTAGAAGTAGGGTTACCTTCCATCGGGGTCCGATCGCCGGTGGCAAGTCGCGGTGGGAGTTCGACGGTGGCCCACACTGGTAAAAGGCGGCGAGCAGGAGACGACCGTCTTATTGGCGGTCGGCGTCCGACTCCGATTCGAGTCCGCGGGCCTGCACAGTCGCTTCTTCGAGGCAGGCAGCGACCGGTGAGAGCACCTCGGTGGCGATCGCGTAGGGATCGGTATCGCCGGTGCGGACGGCTTCGGCGAGATCCTCGACGCCGCCGGCCTCCTCGAGTTCGGTTTCGAGCAGCGTGTTGATGTCCTCGCGAAGGAGGGTGCGGATCTCCTCGGCGTAGCGCTCTCGGACCTTCTCGGCGTGGGTGCCGGAGTCGACGAGGAACGACCTGTGGGCGGCGAGTTCGTCGATAAATGTGTCGACGCCGGTGCCGTCGGTGGCGACGGTTTCGACGATGGAGGGAGTCCACTCGGCGGGGCTGTCGGTGTCGTTACCGGCTCTGCCTGCGTCTGCATCTGCGTTTCCGTTTTCGGCTCCGTTTCCGTCTCCAGTTCCGGCGGTCGGTTCGGTCCCGTCGTCGGCCATCGCATCAGCGCCGTGGTGTCCGGACCCGCCAAAGTCGACGCCCTCGCCGATGTGGAGCATCTCCCGGAGTTCCTGGACGGTTCGGTCCGCGCCGTCGCGGTCCGCCTTGTTCACCGCGAAGACGTCCGCGATCTCGAGGATACCGGCTTTCAGCGTCTGTATCGAGTCGCCCGAGCCCGGCGGGACGAGGACGGCGACGGTATCCGCCGTCCGGACGATATCGACCTCGTTCTGGCCGGCGCCGACGGTTTCGATGATGATCTTGTCCTTGCCGAAGGCGTCCATCGCCTTGACCGCGTCCGCCGTGGCCGTCGAGAGACCGCCGAGCGTACCGCGGGCGCTCATCGAGCGCACGAAGACGTCCATGTCGCCGATCGTCGAGGCCATCCGGATACGATCCCCGAGGACGGCACCGCCGGTAAAGGGCGAGGACGGATCGATCGCGATGATGCCGACCGTCTCGCCGCGCTCGCGGTAGGTTTCGGCGAGTTTGTCGACCAGCGTCGACTTGCCCGCGCCGGGACTGCCCGTGATCCCGATCACGTCGGCGTTGCCGGTGTGGGCGTAGAGTGCAGAGACCAGTTCGCGATAACCGGGCGCGCGGTTCTCGATCTTCGAAATCGTTCGGGCGAGTGCGCGGTGCTCCCCGGCCAGAAGGGCATCAAGGAGTTCTCTCTCGTCGGCGTTCATCGCTCGGGTGCGTTTTCGCGGACGAACTCGATGGTCTCTTCGATCGACGTACCGGGGCCGAAGATCGCGGCGACGCCCTCGTCTTCGAGTTTGGGACGGTCTTCGTCGGGGATGACGCCGCCGACGAGGACGAGGGTATCATCGCGTGCGCCGTACTCTTCGAGGCCGTCCATGATCTTCGGGACGAGGGTGTCGTGTGCCCCCGAGAGGATCGAGATGCCGAGCACGTCGACGTCCTCCTGAACTGCCGCCTGGACGATCTCGTCGGGTGCCTTGTGTAGTCCCGAGTAGATGACCTCGAACCCGGCGTCGCGAAACGCTCGGGAGATAACGTGTGCACCGCGGTCGTGGCCATCGAGGCCGACCTTGGCGACGAGACACCGAATCGAGCGGTCCCGTTCCGCCGTCTGCGTGTGGTGCTGTGATTGGGAATCCTCGTCCTGATCGCTGCTCATACCCATGCCTTCCGCGGCCGCCTGTTTGACTTTAACGGAAATTGTGGCAGGATCGGGGATCGCCCGCACGACCGGCCACTATCGGTCGCGTCGGCCCGGTTGCAGACGGCCGGTACTTCGTTTGCTACCGTGTGAATGAGTCTCCCCCGAACCAAAGGCTAAAGAGCGAAACGACCGAACATTCTGGTAATGACTATCGTTCGTCTCTTGCGGAGGGATCTCTCGTGGGCGTCGAAATAAAAGAACGCAGGGTTACCGACGCCGAGTTCGAGGAGATGACGGCGTTCGTCTTCGAATACCTCGCGGCCAGCGTCGAAAAAGAAGAGGAAGGCGGCCGAATGCGCTGGTACCCGTGGCACTCCGCCGAGTACCGACACAACCACATTCTCAACGTCGTCGAACTCGCGACGGAGATCGCCCGCGAAGAGGGTGCCGACGTCGACGTCACTCGCGTCGCCGCCCTCTTTCACGACGTGGCCAAACTCGAAACCGATCAAGAACTCCACGCAGAGGCCGGTGCCCGCGTCGCCCGCGAATACCTCGAATCGCGCGGCGAGTTCCCCGAATCGTTCATTCACCAGGTGTGTCGTGCCATCGAACAACACTCCTTCCAGGGTGACCTGACCGACCTGGCGCTCGAAACGCAGTGTCTGATCGAGGCCGACTTACTCGATAAGGTCGGCGCAAACGGCACCGCGCTCATGCTGTTACGCATGGGCTACGAAGCCCGCACCCACATGGATACCGACGAAATGGTCGAGCGCGTCCTCGAACGCGGCTACAACGCCGCCTCGCGCGTCGAGAGCGAGACCGCCGAGGGCATCGCCCACCAACGTCTCAAACGCGTCAAGTGGTTCCGCGAGTGGCTCGAAGATGAAATCGCGGGCATGGGCGACTGAATCGAACTGAACTACCCGAACCACCCCGAACCCAACGCGCGGCGATGAACTCGTTCGACCACTGGTTTTCCCCGGTGCAGCCGCTTCTAAATCCGGTCCGCATCTGTACGTGAGACGGCTGTCGTTCCGACGGCGAGCGCTGCGAGCCATCACCGCGATCGTCTCGATCGGTCAGACGATCGCGAGCGTTCCGACGACGAGAAAGAGCGCGCCGAACCCGACGAGAACGACGGCGCTCAGGGCGGCGATCGCCGGTGCGAGGGCGTCGACGCGCCGCCCGGCGGCGGCCAGCGCCGCGGGATAGGTGACGATCCAGACGCCGATTCCGCCGAAAAAGCCGAGCAAGAGTTCGGGAGAGCCGGTCTGGACGACGAGCGATCCGGCGAGGAGCGAGTCGATGGCGGGAACGTGAGCGAAGATATCGAGGGTGCCTGGTTGAAGGAGGCCGACGCCGACCGTGAGCCAGAAGCCGAGCTGGTAGGGGTTCGTTAGCGAGAGCGCGAACGTTTTGCGAAAGCCGGCGGTGGAACCGGTTTCGCCGTCAGTGAACGAGGCGGTGTGTCGCGCTTCTTCGATCGCCCCGAGCGCGAAGTACAGCATGAGGATGCCCCCGAGGAGGTAGAGCGCGGGTCTGATCGCGGGATAGCGGTCGATGAGCGTGACGACGCCGGCTAGAACGAGGACGAAGAAGACCACGTCGGCGAGCATCGCACCGAGGCCGGCCCAGAAGCCGGCGGTCCAACCGCGCAGCACGCTCTCCTCGGCGATGATGGCGTTCATCGGCCCCGGCGGGGCCGCGAGGGCGATCCCGAAGACGACGCCCGCGAGGAGCGTCCCGGCAACACTGAGCACGCGTAGTCGAGTTATAGTGGGGGTGGCGATGTGAAAAGGACAGCGACTGCGGCGAAGAAGGCCCGAAGACGAGGACGAGTGCGATCGAGTATTCGCTGCGTTCCCGGCGGCGAGTCGTCCGAGAACCGTTTGAGTGTTTGAGCCGATCGCGCGTCAAGCCCCGTTTTCAGGCCGACTACCCGCATCCCGCAGACGACTGGTCCGACTATGACTTCGGTACAAGCCGCGTGCAAGCCATGCCTCGGCTGCTCCACTACCCGGGGTTTCGGATTCTGTAAGGCTGACTTCCGACCGAATTGGTTACAGGTGTTGTCTCATAGTTACTATCCGGCGTACAAAATGGACGCTCCTTCGTTCGAGAGCTTTATATCTCGGTGGACCGCATAGAATCATGCTTCGGTCCCTCGCGGGAAGAAGCGATGTCCCGGCCGACACCCGCCGGGGCATGTTCCACCCCTGTCCCTCGAACCGACGAGCACCAGCGTCGCGCGTGCCACGTTGTGCCGATAACCACACTAGGTATCATTGACTCCTACCGCCGTCTATATGATACCATATGTGATTAATACCTCCGAAAACGGATACTGGCGCTTATGTGAATTGCCTTCGTCGGTGCAGAGACGGCAGCCCCCAGTGCGGAGCCACCAGGCCCGCTGCGGGGCCCCAGCGACAACCCATGACAACGACACTCGACTCCGAGAACGAAATCGAACTCCGGGACCAGTATCGACCGTACATCGACGGCGAGTTCAGCCAGTCGAACGCCGACGAGGGGTTTCCGACGACCGATCCCGCAACCGGCGAAACGCTCGCGACGGTCGAGGCCGCCACCGCCGAGACCGTCGACCGCGCGGTCGAAGCCGCTCGGGAGGCGACTTCGGCATGGCGGGCGACTGCGCCGGCCGAACGCGGCCGCATCGTCCATCGAATCGCGGATCTCATCCGGGACAACGCTGCTGCACTCGCCCGGATCGAGAGCCGCGATCAGGGCAAGCCGCTCACGCAGGCCCGAACCGACGTCGAGGGGGCCGCCCGATTCTTCGAGTACTACGCCGGCGCGGCCGACAAACTCGAGGGAAAACACGTTCCGACCGGCCAGGACGCGCTTAACATCACCGTTCGCGAACCCTACGGCGTCAGCGGCCAGATCATTCCGTGGAACTTTCCGCTGAACCTTACTGCCCGTGGCATTGCGCCGGCGCTGGTCGCGGGCAATACCGTCGTCGCAAAACCCGCACCGACGACGCCGCTTTCCGCGCTTCACCTGGCGGACCTGTGCCAGCGGGCGGGCGTTCCGGACGGCGTCGTCAACGTCGTCACCGGCGGCAGCGAACCCGGCGCGGCCCTCACCGCCCACGACGGCGTCGACGCGCTCACCTTCACCGGCAGCGTCGCCACCGGTCAGACCGTGATGGAAGCCGCCGCGGAGTCCGTCTCGCCCGTCACGCTCGAACTCGGCGGCAAGAACCCGGCAATCGTGATGCCCGACGCCGACCTCGACGAGGCCGTCTTCTGGACGACCGTCGGCATCTTCACGAACGCCGGCCAGATCTGTTCGGCGGCCGACCGCGCGCTGGTCCACGAGTCGATCCACGACGAGTTCGTCGAGCGGGTCGTCGAGCGGGCCGAATCCTACGAACTGGGACCGGGCGTCGACGATCCGGATATGGGGCCGCTCAACCACGAAGCCCACTACGAGGCGGTGCTCGAGTACATCGACGCGGGAATCGGCTCGGGTGCGACCCTCAAAACCGGCGGCGAACCGCTCGACGACGACGGCTACTTCGTCCCGCCGACGGTCTTCTCGGATGTCGACCCGCAGTCCAAGATCGCCCAGGAGGAGATCTTCGGCCCCGTGCTGACGGTGATTCCGTTTTCGGACCGCGAGGAAGCGATGTCGATCGCGAACGACGTCGAGTTCGGACTCACGGGCGGCGTCTTCTCCCGCGATATCAAGCAGGCGCTCTCGATGGCGCGCGAACTCGAGGCGGGCGGCGTCTACGTCAACGAGTGGTTCGGCGGCTCGGTCGAGGCGCCCTTCGGCGGGATGAAACGGAGCGGGATCGGCCGCGAGAAGGGACTCGAGGCGCTCGATTCGTACCTGCAGACGAAATCGATCTCGGTGAATCTCGACGAGCGCGGACGGTAACCGTTCCGACGGGAATCTCCTCACTGCGGCGTACGATCCGGTTTTGGCCCCTACACCGTCACGCAGCACCGGTTATTTTCCACCGATATTTTATAAAAAGCGACACTGTTTCGGAGTATGAGCGGGACGGAGACGGCCATCGACGCGGCCAGCCTTGAAGCGTACCTTTCGGGGGAATTGGGAATCGATGTCAGCGAAACCCGGGTCCTCAACGACGGTCTCAATTTAACACTCGAGATTTCGACCGCAAACGACGAGCAGCGGTACGTCTTGCGACGACCGAATAAGTTGCGACGGACGGACTTGTTCATCGGCGTGAAACGGGAGTATCGCGTGCTCCGAGCGCTCGATGATGCCTCGATTCCGACTCCGGAGCCGGTCTTGTTTTGCGACGAGACGTCGGTGGTCGGGGACTCGTTTTTCGTCACCACGTTTCTCGAGGGCTCGACGATCCCGCTCGGGTCGGATCTCCCGGAGCGGTTCCAGAACGAAACCTCGCGAAACGACGTGGCGGCGAACCTGATAGAGACGCTCGCCGCGATTCACTCGCTGGACGTTTCCCCGTTCGAGGAGTGCTGTAACCGGCAGTCTCCGCTGAACCAAATCGATCGCGCAACCGCCCGACTCGATGAAACAGCTACCGTAACGGGCCGCGAACTCCCGCTCCTTCGATCCGTTGTGGAGTGGCTCCGCCAAAACGCCCCCGAGGAGTCAAAACGAACGGTCGTTCACGACGACTTCAGACCGGGAAACGTGCTTTTCGCCGCCGGTGATAGCCCCGAGATAACCGGCGTTCTCGACTGGGAAACGGCGATGATCGGCGATCCCCTGACCGAACTCGGCTATCTCCTGCTCCGCTGGGGGGACGAGAACGATCCGACACCGTCGCTCGACGAACTCGAAGCGCGGTATTCGAACGAAAACGCGATTCAACAGTTGAGAGCGGCGAACGAAAACGGACTGGCTCCGTTCACGGTGCGGCCGGGGAGTCCCAGCCGACGGGAGCTCGTTACTCGCTACGAGGACGAGACGGGAATCGAGTTCGAGAACGAACGGTTCTACCGAGCCCACGCGGCACTGATGCTCGCGACGGTGTGGGCGGATCTTCACCGCCACCGAATCGAAGCGGGGAACGAGTCTCACTGGGAACCGCACGTCGATTATATGGCGCGAATCGCACACAGCATCGTCACCGGCGAGTTCGAACTGTAGACGGCCCCTGTCGGAAGTATCGAAGGACGGAGTGTGACCCTCGAAATCATACTCTCGGGGAACGAATCACCGGTATGGGATTCCACACCTACGACCCCGACCGCGCCGCCGCGCTCGAGGACGAGAGCCGCTACCGCTGGTGTTCGCGCGAGGAACTGCTCGCCCTGCTCGAACCCCGCGACGGGCTGACGGTCGCCGACCTCGGCAGCGGCACCGGATTCTACGCCGACGACGTCGCCCCGGTCGTCGACACCCTCTACGCCGTCGACGTGCAAGCGGAGATGCACGAGTTCTATCGCGAGAAGGGGCTTCCGGCGACCGTCGAGCCGATTCACGCGCCCGTCGACGACCTGCCGCTGGCCGATGACAGCCTCGACGCCGCCTTTTCGGTCGATACGTACCACGAGTTCGCGAGCGAGGAGAGCCTGACTGAACTCGGGCGGGTGCTGCGGCCGGGCGGGCGACTGGTGACGGTCGATTGGTCGGCGACGGGCGAGCGGGCGGCGGGGCCGCCGCTGTCGGAGCGGTACGCACTCGGCGAGGCGGTGACGGCCCTTCGCGAGGCGGGGTTGGTGGTGACGCAGGCGACGGAGCGGCCGGAGACGTACGTCTGTGTGGCTCGCAATTCGCCGGGTGAGTGAGCGCGAGTGTGAGTGTTCGCGAGTCGGGCATCCGAAGCCGAAGAAAAAGCGACGCAAACGCTGCCCACCGATTCATGACACTGCGCGGTGAGAGGGTAGGCTATGCGTACCACCGGATCGGCGCTACCGTGGAGAACCACCCGACGGTCCCTGCTTGCCGCGACCGCGACGAGCGGAACGACACTGACAGCGCTCGCCGGCTGTCTGGATCGCTCCGGCGGCGACGGAAGCGACGGAAGCGACGAAACCGACGCCGCCAATAGCACCGGCGACGAAAACGACACCGACGATTCCGCCGCTCGATCTACCGTCTCTCCGTCCCTCCCGATGGACATCACGACGGTCGACGGCCCGGGGAGCGAGGCCGGGGCGATGACCGTCCCGCCGACCGAGGGGATCATGCTTCTCAATTTCACCCGCGTCCACTGCCCGACCAGCGAGGGGTTACACTCGACGATCGGAACCGCGAGAGAACGACTCGCGGACGAGCCCCAGCAGGATTCGTCGGGCGACGAACTCGACTACACCGTCGGCCCCGACGGAACCGTGACGGTGTTCTCCGTCATCGACACCACCTACGGTGCCTCTCCCTCGCCGGCTGAACTCGGCGAGTGGTGGGCCGCTCACGACGGGAACTGGACGATCGGCATGGACGAGGAAGGCACGTTACAGGACGTCTACGAGGTCAGAGGAACGCCGACGACGATCGTCATCGACGCCGAAGGGGAGAGTCACTGGCGAGACGAGGGCGGCACGACGACCGCGAACTTCGTGACCGGCGTCACGGAGGCGCTCGAGACGCTAGACGGCGGTGGAACGACCACGGCAACGGACACGAACGAGACGAGCGGGTGATCGTCCCTGGGTCTGCGGATCACAGCAAGCTGTCACCTTCGAGAGACGAACCAGTGGACCCATTGGTCTTGATCACGTACACTCGTGCATGAAACCCCGACAATCGCTTTCCCCGTGGCGATTTCGGATTTCGAGTCAGCGCCTCGGTGGGTGGCCCGACGCCGATCGCTCTCGTCCACGGTGTCCCGCAGATAACACGTGCGGCCCTTCGGCGGTGACGGCCCGATGAAACGGCGAACGCTTCTCGCCGGCGTCGGCAGCGTCGGCGTTCTCGCCGGTGCCGGCGGCATCCTCTCGGGAGCCGTCCCGGTCGATTCCTTCACCGAGCCGCGATCCGGGAACACACCGACCGAAACCACGGGTGAAACCGACGACGGCCCGATTGAACTCGAGACGATCGAGGCGACCGGTAGCGAGGCCGGAACGCTCGAGGTCCCGAACGACGGCGTCACCGTCGCCATGTTCTTCGCGCCGAGCTGTGGGAACTGCCAGGCACTCATGCCGGAACTCAGAGCCGCCCGTGACGAACTCAAGGAGGAGTACGGAGACGATCTGACCGTCGTCTCGATCACCCCCGAGCAGGATCACGATGAACTGCGCGAGTGGTGGGACGAGCACAGCGGTAACTGGTACCTCGGGTTTCATTCCGGGCGGTCGTTGGCTTCGTCCTACCAGGTCGTCGGCTATCCGGTCGTGATAATCATCGACGAGAACGGGGAAAAACACCGCCACATGACCGGGAACCCTGACGCTCGAAAGCTGAAGTACGCGATCGAACCCGAACTCGAGGCGTACCGCGAACGGGCGGCCGAAACCGAGAGTGAGGGTGACGGAGAGAACGAGACCGACACTGACGGCGAAACGGAGAACGAATCCGCGGCGAGGGAGACTGAGACCGCAAACGAGAGTGAACGCGAGAGCGGCGAAAGCGACGAAACCGAGACGAACTAGTCCCGTATCCGGGTATCAGGCGCTCGCCTTCCAGTTTCGAACGCGATCCGCACTCACGCCGTCGACGCTCTCGGCGACCGAATCCGGATCGGCATCGGCCAGATCGTCGATGCTCTCGATACCGGCTGCAGCCAGCTTTTCGACCGTCTTCGCACCGATGCCGTCGATCGACTCGAGGTCCGACCCGCTCTCGCTCTCGCGGGCCTGGAACTCCTGGTAGTTACAGATCGGACAGCCGAGTTCCCACGGCTCGTCGCCGCTGTGGATGACGAGTTCAGGTAACTCGTGGTCGTCGCAGAACTCGTCGGTGACCTCGATTTCGCCGCGGCGGGGCAGCGGCAGCGAGTACTCGCAGTCGGGGTAGCGCGTACAGCCGACGAGTCGGGAGCCGCTCTGGAGCGTTTTGATCGCGAGTTCTCCGTCGTGTTCGTCGCCGCACTCGGGACAGTCGCCGAGCACCGGTCCCTCGCCGGCGTCTTCGGCCTTGCAAAGCGGGCAGCCGTGGACGAACGTTTGCCGGCCGGCGAGCATCTTCACCTCGTGCAGGCCGTGGTCCTCGCACTCGTCGTCGAGGATCAGCGGCTTGCCGGTCGAGGGCAGCGGCAGGGTGAACTCGCAGTCGGGGTAGCCGTCGCAGCCGACGAAGTACGAGCCGTGGCGGCTGCGGCGCACGAGGAGGTCCTCGCCGCAGTCGGGGCAGGGGCCGAGTCGCTTGTCGTCTTTGAGCGACTTGCGGAGGTGGTCGCCGATCTCGTCGCGCGAGTCGGCGAGATTTGCGAAGATTTCCTCGAGCATCTCCCGGGACTCGTCGGTCACGTCTTCGAGTCCGGCCTCGCCGGAGGCGATGGCGTCCATGTCGGCTTCGAGTTGAGCCGTCATGTCCTCGCTCACGACGCGGTCGGCGTAGTTCTCGGTGGCCTCGACGACGGCCATCGCGAGCTTGGTTGGGCGCGGCGGATCGCTCTCGATGTAGCCGCGGTCGTAGAGCTTCTGGATGGTTTCGTGGCGCGTCGACTTCGTCCCGATGCCCATGTCCTCCATGGTCTCGATGAGCCGGGACTGGCCGTACCGGCGGGGCGGTTGGGTCTGTTTCGCCTCGAGTTCGACGTCGGTGATCGAGATGTCTTCACCTTCCTCGACGTCGGGAACGTAGTTCTCGGTGGTGCTGAAGTACGGGTAGACGTCGTGGTAGCCGGGTTCGACGAGGCGTTTGCCGTTGGCCTTGAGGCGGTGATCGGCGGCCTCGGCGACGACCTTGAGGTGTTCCCAGACGGCGTCCGCGGCGACCGTCGCGTAGAACCGGCGGACGACGAGTTCGAAGACGTCCCACTCGTCGTCGCTGACGTCTCCGCGGGCGGGGATCTCGCCGGTCGGATGGATCGGCGGGTGGTCGGTCGTCTCCTCGTCGCCCTCGGTGGGGACGATATCGTCCGCGTCGAGCAGCGACTCGGCGGACTCGCCGAGGGAGGGGTGACCGACGAAGTCATCGAGCAGTTCCTCGGGATCCAGATCGTCGGGGTAGACGGTGTTGTCCGTCCGCGGGTACGTGATGTAGCCGGCGGTGTAGAGGTCCTCCGCGATGGACATGGCGCGCTTTGCGGAGTAGCCGAGCGAGCCGGCGGCGCGGATGAACTGGGTGGTGTTGAACGGAGCCGGCGGCGAGTCGGTGCGCGTGCGGCGGTTGACGTCGACCACGGTCGCCGTCTCGCGCTGGGAGAGCGTCTCGAAGGCCTCCTCGGCGGCGGCCTCCTCCCAGACGCGTTCGGCCTCGTTGTCGTCCTCGTCGTAGTAGAAGTACTGGGCTTCGAAGGCTTCCTCACCCTTGGCCACGTCGGCGACGAGTTCCCAGTAGTCCTTGGGGTCGAACGCCTGGATCTCGCGCTCGCGGTCGACGATCAGCCTGAGCGTCGGCGACTGGACGCGGCCGACGGAGATGAAGTCGTTGCCGAGCTGGCCCGCCGACAGCGAGAGAAAGCGCGTGAGCGCGGCACCCCAGACGAGGTCGATGATCTGGCGCGCCTCGCCCGCCGCGGCCAGGTCGAAGTCGAGTTCATCGGGCTCGTCGAAGGCGTCTGTGACCTCGGTTTCCGTGATCGAGGAGAACCGAACGCGGCGGATGGGAACCTCGTCGTCGACCTCGTGGACGATGTCGTAGGCCTCCTTACCGATGAGTTCGCCCTCGCGGTCGTAGTCGGTCGCGATGGTGACCCGGGTCGCCTTTCGGGAGAGGATACGGAGGGTGGCGACGATGTTCTCCTTCGTCGCGGTCTTTTCGACGCTCGCGTCGATGAGCTCGACGGGTTCGACGTCGCGCCAGTCGGAGTACTCGGATGGGAAGTCGACGCCGACGACGTGACCCGAAAGGCCGACACAGCGCGTGCCGCCCCACTCGTAGACGTTGACGCCGTTCTCGCGGGTCGTGTCGTACGTGCCGCCGCTCAGAATATCCGAGATTCGCCGCGCAGCGTTGTTCTTCTCGGTGATGATCAGTTCCACTATCGATCACCTTCCCGACGGCAGCGGTCGGGGGTGCATCGTCGAGTGTCGTTCATGCTCGCTCGCTACGATTGAGAATTTGATAACGCTTTCGCCGATAATCGCCGGACTGCGCGGGTATGCGTGCGATGCGCGGGCGTTGCGCTCGCGTGCGCGAGGTCCGTGAGTTGTAAGCGGACGACGATTGACTTCAGGAACGCGCAGCCGAAATCGCGCCCGAGTCCGAGGAATCGCGTTCAGTTCGACAACGGTATGAACGGGAGCGTCGCGCGCTCGCTCTCGTCGTAGGCGAGCGCCTCGGACTGCTCGATCCCATCGGGCGTCAGCAGGTCGAGAATCCGCGGCGCGTTCTCGACTGCACCCGCCCGTGCACCACCGAAGGTGAACTCGTCGGCCTCGACCGCGACGGGACGGAACGCGCCGTAGTCCTCCGAGCCGACGACCGGGACGAGTTCAGCGCTCGCGAGGTCGAGGTCCAGAGCGGCCTTCTCGACGGACGCCACCACCGTGTCGGTGTCGTGGTCGACGATCGTTTCCGGGGACCCGAGTTCGGTTCCCGCGGCGTCGACCAGGCTCGTCTCGAACCCGCTCGCGGCGATGCGGTAGTGCCACGGGGCGGCGAAATCGGCGGTCACTTGGAGGTCGCCGAGTTCGGTCGTCCGACCGTCAGCCCGCGACGGGTCGCGGAGGTAGATCGCGAAATAGTGCGGCGAGAACTCGCCGCCGAAGGTCGCGTGGAGGTCGCCCACTTCGAGGGCGAACAGGTACTCGACGTCAGATTCGTAGACGCCGACCGAGCGCAGGTCGAACGCTCCCTCCCGGAACGCGTCGTCCGTCGGATACGCGTACTCGCCGGGGCCGTGATCGTCGCCGCTCGGATCGCTGAACTCGGCGACGAGTTCGCCCGGCGCGACGGTGACCGATTCGGACGCGAGGACGCGGCCGTCGGTCGGGTCACGCAGGACGACTTCGCGGGTTCCGATCGACGAGATCGCGTAGTCGAATTCGAACGCGTCGTTCGACGCGCCGGGCGCGAGGCGGACGTTGGCGACGGTTTCGCGGTCGCCGTCGATCTCGATCGCGACCGTCTCGCCGCCGATGAACTCGCCGTCGTTCGAACCGGTCGCCGAGATGAAGGGTGATCCGGGGGCGGTCTCCGCGTCGATGTCGTAGCTGACGGTCTGGGTCGGTCGTTCGTACGTCGGCAGTTCGCGTCGGTCCTCGCCGCGCGCCGGGCGGAGCCGGATCGCCGTGCCGCCGCTGCTGGCCATCGAGGCGAGGATCGTGGTGCTCGGATCGACGATGACCTCGTCGATCCTGACGGTTTCGGGGTCGGATCGGTAGCCGCCGCCGAGGCCGTCGCCGTAGATTTCGGCGACGTATTTGGGTCCGCTGGGGATGCCGGCGCTGTCGTTGCCAGTGTCGCTATCGGTACCGGTACGGGTACCGTTGCCGTTGCCAGGTCCGTGACCGGTCCCAGTTTCGGCGGCGTCGCCGCTGTGACCGCGACCCGCCGACCCGGCGTTTCCGGGCGCGAGAAAGTCGAGGGGCACGTCTATCGCCCGACCGCCGTCGTCGGTCATCGCGCCGACGTACCACTCCGTACCCGTTCGGCGGGCGGTGACCGTGTAGTCGCCGATCGCCGCGTCGAGAACTCGCGTCTCGTCCCAGCCGGCGGCCGGCACGTTCTCGATGAACGCGAACTCGGGTTTTGCGTCCATATTCTCGTTCTCGGGCGTGTAACCCTCGTACGCCGCCGGGACGGGAGACGGCTCGCCGGCCTCGCCGACCGCGATCGTATTGAGGTTGAAGCCGCCGACGTCGCCCTCGAACTCGCCGTCCGAGTCGTCGTAGTGGAGTTCGATCGCGATCGTATTGTCGCCCTCGACGAGTTCAACTGACGTGGTGAACACGTCCCACTGATCCCAGTACTCGGTGAACTCGGGGGAGATGGTCCGCGTCGAGTCGTTGACGCGCAGGGTCGCCTGCGGGCCGCCGGCGTCGATCACGCGCTGGGCGTTGTCCTGGGGGGCGCTCGCGTAGCGCAGGTGGAGGTCGTAGGTGCCCGCGTCGGCGTCGCGGACGGTGAACGAGACGGACGATCCCGAGGGGACGCGGTTGGGGTCGACGGCGACGTAGTTCGTCCCGAACGCGTTTCGCCACTCGTCGAGGGTGACGAAGCCGTCGATCCGGCCCGAGGCGGCCTGGACGAGTTCACCGACGGCGAACTCGTCGTTGACGTAGGCCTCGATGCGGTCGGCGGCCATCTGGAGGCCGCCGAGGTAGGTCGGGTACATGGCGAGTTGCTTGGCTCGCGTCGTCTGGATTCGGCCGCCGCGGTCGTCGGTGAACGTGAGGTCGAAGATGCCGGGCTGGTAGCTGACCGGGCCGGCGAGGTTGCGCGTGAACGGCAGCGTGACGTGGTGGTCCGCGCCCACGTCCGCGCCGAGCTGGTCGAAGCCGTCGTACTCCTGGGCTTTCACCACTTCTCGACTCGCCACGTTGGGGTAGGTGCGGATTTCGCCCGTCGGCTTGATGCCCTCGTGGATCTCGAGCAGCTGGCGGTTCGCGGCGGCGGCTTCGATGACGAGGCGGTGGTGGTTGACCGCGAGCTGGTTGTGCTGGTTGTGCGTCGGCTCGGAGCCGTCGCCGTCGATTCCGAGTCCCGGGTCGGAGACGTAGCCGTTCTTGATCGAGTGGATGCCAAGATCCTCGTACTGCGCGAAGATGTCGTCGTCGCGGATCTGCGATTCGTAGTTCGGCAGCGCGCCCGCCGTTTCGTTGTGGATGGTCATCTCCACGTCGCCGTCGAGTTCGTGGCCGAACTCGGTGACCGCCCGCACGTCGAAGTCGGGATAGGAATCGTCGACGGAGAAGTCCAGGCCGGTGCCGTCGCCGGGGTAGGTGTCCCAGCCCTCGTTCCAGCCCTCCACGAGGACGCTGTCGATGCCGTTCCGGTCGGCAAAGCGCATGTACCGTTTCATCCGCTCGGTGCGAGCGCCGTGGATGTACCCCGCCGCCGCTTCGGGCGTCTCGAAGGACTCGTCGGCCCGGTACTCCCAGTTCGCCGATCCGGCGATCATCGTCCACCAGATGCCGACGTACGTTCTGGGCGTGATCCAGCTCGTGTCGGGATCGCCGTCGGCGGCCGGCAGGACCGATTCCGCAAGCGGCGGGCTCAACAGCGGAATCAGCTGCGACTCGATCAGATCGCCCGGTCGCCGACCGATCTGAATCGTCCGCCACGGCGTCGCGTTCGGCAGTTCGAGCGAGGCCTTCGTGCCGTCCGGCAGCGGCGTCAGTTCCGTGCTGAACGCCGTCCCGCCCGTCTCCGGCCGCGGTGCGACCGTCGCGGACGCGTAGTCGACCAGATTCGACTCGTGAATACTCAGATAGATGTCGCCGTCGGCTCGCACCGTCAACGGCGTGTGCGCCCCGTTTCGCATCGGCGTGTCCGTCGGCCGCGTCCGCCTCGACCCGCCGGGAATTTCGCTCAGCGGCGTCTCCGCGTACTCCTGTTCGAACCGCGGGTTGGTGACTTCGTTGTCGATCCACCAGGCCGTGTAGTCGTCCGCGAAGGCGAACGCCGTGTTCTCCGACGCGATCACGGCCCGCTCGCTGTTGCTCGCGAAGCTCTCGTCGAATCCCACGCGAAAGCCCAGCCCGTCGTCGAACACGCGAATCTCCACGGTGGCCGTCCGACCCGGCCCGCCCGTCTCCGCAAGCCCGAGTCGGAGCGCGTTGTAGTCGGCCTCGACGCTGTCGAACTCGCCCCAGACCGGCTCCCAGCGTTCCGTCGCGGAGTCGCGGTCACTTCCAGTGACCTCGAGTTCAGATTCGGGGGCGGTCCCGTCGCTGCCGGCACCGAACGTCGGCTGATTTCTGAACTCGAATCCGATCGCCGACGGTTCGATGTAGGTCGTGTCGTCGACGGCGACCGCGTATCGTGGAACGCCGTCCGAAACGTCGACCGTTACGCAAATCGTCCCGTCGGGGGAGGTGACGCGTTGCACGGCTTCGTCGTCCTCGTTCGAAACGGAGTCTGTCAGCCACGCGAGGCCCGGTCGCGTGTACGCCGCCGCGGCCATCGCGGTCGTCATCCCGCCGAGTACCGTCCGCCGCGTCGAATCTAACAACGATTGTTGTGATTCTTTTTCACGCATTAGCAGACGCGACTGCATTACCGACCGTCATAAAAGTTGGTAATTGGTAGAATACGACGCGGCCGAGGGTCGCCCCCTCCGATGCGCCGACTGGCGGACGCCGAGCGGGGGCCGCCGGGAACGGGAGTTCTTTCACGGCACCGGACGAGACACGGACGAGAGCAGTCGTGTCAGGAACGGGTTCGGAGCCGGAGCGAAAGCGCGTCGATATGACGACGGGAGCGATTCCGCCGAAACTGCTGGCGCTGTCCTGGCCGCTCGTCCTCGGCAATCTCCTGCAGACGGTCTACAACCTCGCGGATATGTTCTGGGTCGGTCGAGTTGGCGACGGCGAGATTGCCGTCGCCGCGGTCTCGCTCATGTTTCCGCTGTCGTGGATGTTCGTCTCGACGGCGATGGGAATCACCGCGGCGACGATCGCGCTCGTCTCGCAGTACGTCGGCTCCGGAGACGACAGAACGGCGGACCGCGTCGTGGCACAGACCGTGCTCCTGACGATTACGGTTTCGACCGTTCTCGCCGTCGTTGGGCTCTTCTTCCGGCGGCCGCTGTTGGGACTCATCGGCGCTCGCGAGCAGGTATTCGTCGAGGCCCTCGCCTACATCGAGATCATCTTCCTCGCGCTACCGCTGACCTTCCTGTTTTTCGCCTTTCGGGCCTCGCTGCAGGGTGCCGGCGACACGAAGACGGCGATGTGGCTCGTGTTCGTCTCCGCCGGCATCAACGTCGTGATCGACCCGTTCCTCATCCTCGGCTGGGGACCGTTCCCCGCGATGGGAACGCGCGGGGCCGCCGTCGCCACGTTCATCTCGCGCGGACTCGCGACGGCGGCGGGCATCGCCATCCTGCTCGACGGCCGGTTCGGCGTCCGACTCCGTCTCGGAGACCTCAGACCGAACCTCGGCGTCCAGCGGCAACTCGTCTCCGTCGGGACGCCCTCGACGGTCGACGGCTGGGCTCGCAGTTTCGCCTCGGTCGCGATGGCCGGACTCGTCGCCCGGTTCGGCGCGACGCCGACCGCAGCCTACGGCATCGGCGTTCGACTGATGTCCGTCACGTGGTCGGTCGCCGGCGCTGTCGGCAACGCGGCGGCAACCGGCGTCGGCCAGAACCTCGGCGCGAGAACGCCCGACCGGGCCGCCGCCGTCGCGCGAACGGCGACCGGCGGCACCATGGGCTGTCTCTTCGTCGTCGCCGCCACCCTCTTTCTCGTTCCGGCGCAGGCGATGGGCATCTTCGTCGACAACCCCGACGTGATCGCCGAGGGCGTGCGGTTCCTGCGGATCATGACGCCGTTCTGGGCGCTGTTCGCCGGCGTCATGGTCATCCAGGGCGCGTTTCGCGGTGCCGGAAACACGCTGGAGGCGATGGTCCTCTCGATCCTCTCCCGGTGGGTCTTTCGCCTCCCGGTCGCCCTCGTGCTCGCGTTCGCCTGGGCGGTGACGATTCCGGGACTCGACGTGACGATCGCCGGCCTTGACTGGGGGATCGAGGGCATCTGGTGGGCCTACTCCTTCGGCATGGTCCTCTCGTTCGTCGTCGCCGTCGCCTGGTTCCGCCTCGGCACCTGGAAACGTGGTATCGTCGGCGAGTGAGCCGACCGCGAGACACAGCCACCACCCGTCAGCCGACCGGCAACCACCGCTCGAGCGCCGGACTGAACTCGCCGAGCATGCGAGCGTCCTCCTCGGTGAACGCATCCGTAACGACCAGCGACCCCAGATAGACGCCGACCACGACGACCGGCAGTAACCCGACGATCAGCAGCGCCGACTCGAACACGACCACGATCGGTACACCCGAAATCGTCGCCGGGATGCCGGCACCCACAACCCTGGCGAAATCCCGGGTGAACGGCTGAATCCCGTCGATAACGTACACCTCGCCGAGCGTGAGCCCGCCCACCAAAACCAGCGCCGTCGCCGATCCGATCGCCGCCCCCTCGATCCCGACCACCGGCACGAGCGCCATCGACACGAGGAAGTTCGCCCCGAAGAGCACGAGCGTATTGGCGAAGACGATCCGCGAGTACCCCATCCCCTGCAACAGCGAGCCGTTCGGCCCGCCGACCGTCACGTTGAACAAAAATGCTCCGCACAGCAACACGACGACGAGATTCGCCTCGGCGTACTGGGGCGTGTACAGCACGGCGAGATACGAACTCGCGCCCAGCGAAAGGACGATCGCGATTGGCAGCGTCAATCCGGCGATCCACCGGGCAGCCACCCGAAACCGCCGTTCGACGAGTTCGGGATCGTCTTGGGTCTCGGCGATGAGCGGTTTGAACACCGGCGAGAGCGAGTTGAAGATGATCATCAGGCCGGAGCCGAGCATGTAGCCGACCCGGTAGATGCCGACGTCGTCGGCGTCGAGGAAGTAGCCGACGACGAAGTAGTCGACCTGTCCCATCAGGACGAAGACGACGCTGGTCATCGCGAGCGGGAGCGAGTAGGTGACGAGCGGGCGAACAGAGACGAGTTCGATATCGCTCGTCAGGAGACCCCGGTCGCGTGCTCTGGAGACGAAGGCGAACGCGCCGACGGCGATGGCGACGAACAGGCCGACGACGTAGCCGATGATCAGGGCGAGGAGACCGAGACTGGCGAGCAGGAGGCCGGCCGTCACGCCGAAGCGGACGAGCGGCCGGACGATATCGCGCATGAGAACGCGGTACTGGAGTTGTTTGATGCTGTAGGCGGAGGTAAGCACCACTCTGTAGATCGCGAGCATCGGAATGGTCACCGACAGGTACAGGAGTGCGACCCGCATCGAGGGCTCCCGAAAGAGGTCGCCGATGGTCCGCGAGCCGGCCGCGAGTGCGAACGCGACGATCGACGAGGCCACGAGGACGACCGCGGTGACCTGAACGATGACGCCGGTCGCCTTGCCCTGTTCGCCCGCGTCGAGGTACTGCGGGACGAAGTAGTCGATCGCGAGCGGCAGCCCCAGGTTGGCAAAAACCTGGGTGAAGAGGATGACGGAGGTCGCGAGGACGAACAGCCCGTAGATCGAGGGGCTGACGAACCGGGTCATCAGCATGACGATCGCGAAGCCGAACGCGCCCTTGACGACGTTCCCGACGAACGTGATGCCGCCCTGTTTTGCGAGGGTCGCGATCCCCTCGTCGTGGGCGGCTTCGGCGGTGGACAAGGGGGTAGATGCGGATTCAGGGCCAGGGACAGAATCAAACTCGGAATTGGAATCAGGATCAGTGCCGGAGCCGGACGCACTGTCGGATCCGTCCTCGACATCGGACGGCGTTCCCGCCCCGGACGCGGACGCGGAATCACCCTCGGCAGCACCATTACGCTCGGTCATATCACGATCACCTCGTCTTCGGTCCCGCCGTCCGCGTTCTCGCCCGGTCGCCGCCTCTATTCGCGCCGCCCGTTTCGTCCGCTCGTCAGCGGACCCACCCGATCACGCTACACGCCCGTCACCGGCTCGAGTTCGTATTCCGAAACCGCGGCTGCTCGCTCGCCGAACTGGGGGAACTCGACCTCGAACGACCACTCCTCGCCCGAGGACACGTCCTCGTCGACGTGTTCGATGACGCGTTCGAGTTCGTCTCCCGCGGCGTCGACGAACGTCGCCCGGATTTCGACGTAGTTGAGCGTGCGGTCGCCGACGTTTCTGACGACCGCCCAGACGAACACGCGTTCGTCCTCGGTATCGGGATCGACGCGAACGAGGTCATCCCAGACGATGTCTACGTCACCGGCCCCGGGTTCGGTGAGGTCCTCCCCATCGTCGTCGATGAACTCGAGACAGCCCGCGGTGCCAGCGGAGAGAACCGTGCCGGCGAGGGCCAGAACCGAGCGACGGTGCAGCCGGGACATCTGCCGTGTGTAGACGAGGCTGGACCTTCAGCGTTCGGGTCGGCTTCACGGCCGGCAATAGCCGGTCGGCACCCGGGGTGTGAGTGCCGACGCTGGCTCGCCGCGCCCGGTCGAAAGCGGGTCGGTTTTACACGTCCGCCCCCAACCGCCCCTATCGTCATGGAGTGTCGTCACTGCGCCTCGCCGCTCGAGAAACCCGGCGACTTCTGTCTGGTCTGTCGGGAAGAAAACACCGAAGCGGTCGTTCTCGAGGCCGCACGCGACCGGGTGACGCTGACGATGCTCGCGGCGGAAGACGACCGCGACCGGACAGAGCCAGTTCTCGGCGAGACGACGATCACGACGACGCCCGAAGACGGCGAGAACGAGCCGATCGAACTCCGGAACTTCGCCGGGTTGGTCGGTGACGAAATCCGGCGTAAGCGCCCCGAGGAGGTCTATGCGGGCGGCGACCGCACCGTGATCCGTGCGGTTCGCGAGGACGTCCACCACACGTTCTACCGCGTCGACGCCGACGATCCGGTCGGGGAAGTCCGCGAGCGTCGCGGAACGCGAGCCCTCGACGTCGTGGAGACGCCGCCCGTGGAGAAGATCGGCGGGAGTCACTCGACGCTGATCGGGGGGCGGACGGGGATGCAGGCGATTCAGACCGTGGCCGGACACCCACACGTCAAGAAGGTAATTCCGGGACCGATCGATGCGGGCGGAAACGGCTCCCAGTCGGGGCTGCGGGCGAAAGTGACGCGCGCCGACGACGGCGGTAACGTGCGGATGTTACTCCGGGACGGTTCGAGCGTACAGGAAAATCGCATCGTGACGACCGCTCGCGACCGGGAGATGGGCGAACGAATCCGCGCGGATCTCAACGACGTGCTCGCCGAAGACGAGTTTCGGTAGGGAGTCGTTCGCAGTTGGTGCTGACAAATACTGTCGCTAGTCGATGGAAGTGACACTCACTGCTGGTTGTCTGCACTTTATCCGTGCAGCTGTAATTATATCTAATTAGCCATGCTCGATCGTGCCGACGCGGTCCTGGCTGCGATTCCGTTGCTTGCAGTAAGTGGATTCGCCCTTCGATCCCTGATCGCGGTGACGGGTATGGGGACTGGCCTTCTTGCAGCACCGCTTGCCCCAGTCGGTCCGCTCGCTGCGCTTGCGGTCGTCTTCCGGGAGTTACTCGTCGGACCGGTCGCTGATCGGGCTGCAGACGATGAGCAAACCGACTGAGGCGATCTGCCGTACCGATTTCCCGGCGCACCGCAGGTCGGCCGCACCCGCAGGTCGACGGGTGCGCCGGAACTGACTCCCAGCAGTTTGTCTGACGAACGGTGACTCAATCGCTGGCGACGCGCTATTGATACGAGAGAACGTACCGGGAACAGTAACTCAACAGGTTTAAGAATCCACTCCGGATAGACAGCAGTACTATGGCCGATAAAGGAACCATCGGTAGCGCGGGCCGCTTTGGCGCACGCTACGGTCGCGTCGCCCGGCGTCGCATCAGCGAGATCGAAGACGACATGGAGAACGCACAGGTCGACGGTGACGACGTGACACGCGTCGGGACCGGTATCTGGAAGAACGAAGCGACCGGCGAAGTCTTCACCGGCGGTGCCTACCGCCCGGAGACGCCTGCCGGTCGCACCGTTCAGCGCTCGATCCGCGCTGCGCTCGCCGAGGACGACTAACGCTCTCTATCCCCTCTCAGAATGAGTTACAAGTGCTCCCGCTGTAAACGTGACGTGCAACTCGACGAGTACGGCGGCGTCCGCTGTCCCTACTGCGGTCACCGCGTGCTCCTGAAAGAACGCAGTCGTGACGTCAAGGAAGTCGACGTCAACTAACGCCGATGACCGTCCGTGGCCGTCGATATCGCCGCCGATACGGGACTCACCCACTGCGGCGGCGAGTTCGACGTCACTTCCTATCGGGCCACAACCGTACCGACGTCGACCGGCCGATGACTGCCCACAACAGCGTTCGGTTTTGACGTAATCAAACCCCGAAAACGATCTCCGTGGCTTCACACGACACACTCCTCGAGTTCGACTACGGGCGTCCCGAGCGGGCAACGGTCGTTGCCGAGAGCGTCGCTCGCGAGATCGGTGAGATCGACGACGAGCGCTCCCGGACGACGATCGATCGGGACGGATCGGTCGTCGCGATTCGGATCGATGCCGAGGACGTAATCGCACTTCGGGCAGCGGTGAATACCTGGTTTGCGCTGGTCGATGTCGCCGAACGCACGGCGGAAATCGGCGTCGCTGCGCGCCACGACCGATAACCGACGGAATCACGTCGGTACCAGTGCCAGTACCGGTTCCGATGCCGGTTTCCGGTGAACTCGATCCGACTCGAGCCCATCGGTGCGACTGCGGCAACGGCAGTTGCCGGTTTTCGTTTTTTGCTCGCCGTCGTCGAAGTCGGCGTATGTCGACAGCCGCCGGAACGCGTCGTCGATTGTTGCTCGCTGGCGGAACGATCGGGTTCGGGTTCGGTGCGGTCATCGATACCGTAATCTTTCACCTGACGTTCCAGACGCACCACCTTCTCTCGGGATACTACGATCCGTACAGTCTCGACGGGTTGCGGACGAACGTCATGTTCGACGGACTCTTTCTGGTGGCGACGCTCGGAATCACGCTCGTGGGACTCGGGCTGCTCTGGCGGATCGTCAACGGAACCGCCGAACGGCTTTCGACCCGGTACCTGATCGGTTCGATCGTCGTCGGCGCGGGCGTGTTCAACGTCTACGACGGCATCGTCGACCACTACGTGCTCGACCTGCACAACGTCGTCCACGGAACGGAGGCGTGGAACCCCCCGTGGATCCTCGTGAGCGTCCTGTTGCTCGCTCTCGGTCTGGCCCTCCTTCGAACGGCTGACGGCCCCGTTCTGACCGCTGGCAGGGAACGATCCGAGTAATGCCCGCCGGTCCGGCGCAACCAGCTGACAGGCGCGGCTACCGCGCATCGAGCGGCAGCCGAACCGTCGCCGGTTCGAGAAACGCCGTCTCGTACCCTTCGTGACGCGCCATCTGCGGCGGGGTTTCGAGGCCGATCGAGAGGGTGTCGCCGCGCTCGAGGGTGTCCGGATCGACGGGCGTTCGATAGTGGTATCCGTACCGCGGGTCGATCGCCCCGTCGAGCGACTCGCCGGCGATCCGATCGCCGCCTTTCGAGATCGTGGCTTTCACCGACGCAAACGGAAGCGCGTACCGGTTGTACGCCGTCCGCGCCGTCACCGCGAGCGCTGGAGCGTCCGTTCCCTCCGCGTTTCGGACGTCGTCCTCGACGAGCGCGGCGACGTAGACGATATCGTCGCTCGTTTCGGATCCGATTCGAGTCACGCCCTCGCGATCGAACGCGAGTTCGGCGCTACCGCGGTCGCGACCGCGTGCGTCTCCGGCGTGGTCGCCCATCGGTTCGAGCGCGTCAGATTCGCCTCGGCCCTCGTCCGCGTCGATCAGCCGGCGCTCGAGTTCATCGATTGCGGCGGCCTCGTACTCGAACTCGAGGTCGACGGTCGTCGTCCCAAATTCACCGGCGAGGGAACCGGTCGGCGCGGCGCTCGGCGGGCCGACTCGGACCGTCGCCGTGTAGGTCCCATCGCCGTCGAGCGAGACGTTATCGCCGTAGTGCGGCCCCATTCGCTGCGAGAGCATCGGCCAGAGATCCCGCTGGTCGATTCGCTCGCCGTCGTCGCTCGTCCGCCCGCGCCGAATTCGTACCGTCACCGGTGCAGGGAGGATCACACCCGTCTCCGCATCCCGAACGACCACCATCAGGTGGAGTGCGTGTCGCGATCGAACGTCGGCCCGGCTCCGCTCTGCGCCGGCGACGAGCCAGAAGGAGTGAGGGCGCGACCCAAGCAGCGAGAGTGCGCGCCCGGCCGCGGTCGTCGTCGCGTAGGGCAGCATCTCGTCGACGTGGGGCGGCACGTAGACGCCCTCGGGTGGGTCGACCACGAGTTCGCGCCAGGCGTCCTCGCGCCGGAGCGTCTCGAGGCAGCCGGCGGTAAGCGAGACCGATAGGGCGGACCCGCCAGCGGCGAGTGCGTCGCGGCGTCGCATCGCTCGTGCCCTCCACCGCCAAGCGGGTAGGGCTACGGGCTGCTGGTGCAGCCCGGCGCTGTCCGAACGCAAAGCTTGGCTTTATCAGTGCGGAGGGCGACGGTCGAGACATGCAAGGGAATCTGCCGCCGGAGGCACAGGAGAAAATCGAACAGCTTCAGGACCTGCAAGAGACCGCCCAGCAGGTCGCCGTCCAGAAACAGGAGACCGAATCGGGTCTCACCGAGGCCCAGAACGCCCAGAACGAACTCGAGAACATCGACGAGGACACCACGATGTACCGGCAGGTCGGCGACCTCCTCGTCGAGACGGACTACGACGCAGCCGAGGACGACCTCGACGAAAAGGTCGACTCGCTCGAACTCCGCCTCGAAACGCTCGAAAAGCAGGAAGATCGCGTCCAGGACCAGTTCGAGAGCCTGCAGGACGAACTCGAAGACCTGCTCGGCGGCGCGGGCGGCATGGGCGGCCCGGCCGGCCCCGGCGGCCCGGGTGCAGGCGGCGCGTAACTGCCGATGTCGACCAGCGATTCGACGGACGAGCGACCGAATGAGCCGACCGACGAGGAGGTCGTCCAGACGGCCGCCGAGGCCGCAGAAGGGCTGATATTCTCGCGGTACAAGCAGTCGAACGTACGCGATCTCGACGTGACGGTGTCGTTCGAGGACGGCGTTCTCGAAGTCGACATCTATCTCAACGCACCCGAGCGCGACAGCGGGACCGACCCGGAGGAGGTCGCAGACGAGGCCGCACGCGTTGCACGCGAGGCGGTCGACGACCTGTTCGGGGAATAGTTCTCCACCGTCCTGTCCGTTCGCCTGTTCGCCTGTTTTCACACCCGTTCGAGCCACCCGTCAAATCGGAAGCGATCGGCCACGAATTCCGCAGCCGGCGGTGCTACACGGCCGAATTCGGCGCGAGCACCTCGATCGGATGCGGGACGTCCCGCTCGAGTAACGCCTCGAGTTGATCGCCGCAGGACGTTCCCGAAGCGACGACAAGATCCGTTCCCCCGTGGTCGAACTCCCGGGCAAGCCGGTCGCCAACGTCCATACTGACCTCGTAGTACTCCCGCTTGTAGCCGAAGGAACCGGCCATCCCGCAGCACTCGACCGAGGAAGTCCGTGGCGCGTAGCCACAGCGCTCGAGCAGGGTCGTCGTCGGCGCTTCGAGATCGAGCGTGCGCTGCTGACAGTGCGAGTGGTAGGCGATCGACCGGTTGCCATCTCCATCACCATCACCATCACCATCGCCCGTCGAGAGCGCGTCCCGGTCCGCCCCGTTCTCGAGCAAGCCGAAAATGAACTCGCAGATCTCGTAGCTGTTGTCCCGCAGACGTTCGAACGACCGTTCCGGCAGGAACCGTTCGTACTCGCGCTGGAACGCCGCCAGGTCGGACGGTTCGATAACGACGACGTCGCGGCCCGCGTCCAGGTCTTCGGCCAGCGCAGCGTAGACCCGGCTGGCCTGTCGATCCGCCGTCGCGACCATTCCCTGCGAGAGGGGCGCGCGCCCGCTTTCGGGCAGGTCGGGAACCGAGACGGGTACACCGAGCGCCTCGAGCGTTCGAACGGCGGCTTTCCCGCGGTCGGTGTCGACGTAGTTGGTGTAGATATCCGGGTAGAGGACGACCTCGCGGTCGAGTTCAGCGGTCTGTTCCTCCAGATCGGCGGCCGCTGCTCGCCGCCTCGACTCCCGTTCGCCGCCGCGGGCCGCGAACCAGTCGACGAGCGATTGCCGTTCGAACGTCGGCAGGTCCCGTCGACGGTCAATCCCGAGCGTGCGCTCGAGCAGCGAGCGGACGAGTTCGGTGTCGCCGAGCCAGTTCGAGAGGGGCGCGGTCGCGCTGCCGAGTTTCGTCACGGTGGCGATATTGCCGAAGAAGCGCTTGCCGAGGTCGAATCCGTCCGGTTCGTCGTCCGGCGTCAGGCCGTCGACGAGGAAGTCGTACGCCTCGGGGTCGTCGTCGCGGTTAACTCGATCCCTGACGACGGTGTTGATCCACGGGATGTCGATCTTCACCGGGCAGGCGTCGACGCAGCGCGTACAGCCGGTACAGAGATCGTTGAACTCGGCTGCGGAATCCCGGCCGTGGACGCCGGCCTCCCACCCGGTGGCGATGCCGCCGGAGTACGTCTCGCCGCCGAAGCCGTGACCGCCGACGGACTGGAAGTTCGCACACGAGTTCGAGCAGGCTCCGCACCGGATGCAGTAAAGCGTCTCCCGCAGTTGGTCGTCCTCGCGCATGTCCGTGCGGCCGTTGTCGAGGAGGACGAGGTGGAACTCGCGGTCTCGGTTGGCGGCAGCGGTGCCGTCATCGCCGCCGAGCGGTTCGTCGGGCGACTCGAAGTCGACGGTCGGCGAGTCCGTCGGCGGCGAGAGCATCGTCACGTACTGGGAGAGCGGCTGGCCGGTCGCGCTCTTTGCGATCAGGTCGACGAACGGTTCGAGGTCGCGAACCGAGGGAATCAGTTTCTCGACGCCGGCGATGGCGACGTGCGTATCGGGCGTGACGGCGCACTTGCGGGCGTTGCCCTCGTTCGTCACGAGCGCGATCGTTCCGCTGTCGGCGGCGACGAAGTTCGCGCCCGTAATGCCGACGTCGGCGTCCTGAATGTGCTCGCCGAGGTGGTCGCGGGCGAATTTCGTGAGCGTCTCGGGCGTGTCGAACTCGACGTCGGGATCAAAGTGCTCGACGAACAGGTCGGCGATTTCCTCGCGAGTGAGGTGCATCGCGGGACCGACGATGTGCGAGGGCGTGTCGTCTGCGACTTGGAGAACCCACTCCCCGAGGTCGGTTTCGGTGACGTCGATACCGGCGGCTTCGAGGGCGTCGTTGAGGTCGATCTCCTCGGTCGTCATCGATTTGGATTTGACGACCGACGGCCGGTTTCCGTCGCTATCGCCGGCCTCGCCCTCCTCGCCGCGGGTGGCCGCTTCCGGGTCGTCGACACCCGCGCGGTCTTCGACCACGTCGGCCACGTACGCATTTGCGTCCGCGGCGTCGTCCGCGACGTAGACCGTGCCGCCGTTCGCTTCGACCGCCTCGCGGACCGTCTCGATCAACTCGGGGAGACGATCGATAGCATCTTCTTTGATCGCCCGCGCCTCGGTTCGCAGCGCGTCGAGGTTGTCCGTCTCGTCGTACGCCTGCGCACGGCGATAGTTCGAGACGCTGGTCTGGGTGTGGATCGCCTCGCCTTCGGTCTCGAGCAGGTGACGGAGGTGGGCGGCAGTTTCCGCTCGCGAGTTCGGCGCTGCACCCGTGTCGGACTGGTCCGGTGCGTGGCTGCGTTCGGCCATCGGTTATCGATCCTCCAGTACGACGACGGTGACCTCGCCGGGACCGTGGACGCCGTGGACGAGTCCGCCCATGTCGGCGGTCGCGCTCCGGCCCGTCGCGAAGACGATGCTGTCGCCGCCGGCCGCGAACCGGTCGGCGAGGCGATCGAACCCGGCCCCGATGTCCGGGACGATATCGGTCGCCGCGACGACGGCGACGTGGTGCTCCGGGTAGAGGCTGATCGGTTCGTCGCCGGCCGCTCGTGACTCGATCGCGACGGTACCGTACTCCGCGATCGCGAACGTGGCCGGCGTGATGCCGGTTCGGGCGTCCGCGAGTTCGGCAGCCGTCGGTTCCGCCGCGACGCGTTCGGGCAGCGAAACGTCGTCGAACGGCAGCGAAACGCCGACTGCCGGCGGCTCGAGGATCGCGTCGAGTCGGTCGGTCGCATCGGCCGTCGACGTGAACTCGACGCTCACTGCGAGTTCGTCGAGGCTGCGTTCGAATCGGCCGACTGTATCGGTTGTCATTATCTACCATGTTCTGGTGGGAGACCAATAGCGTGGCGGTCGTCCTAGTCTCGCACCGAGAACGAGATCGTGTGTAACTTCCACACACCGGGCAAAGTGCTATGTCGGTCCTTGCTGAAGTGAACGCGAGGACTATGGAGACCGTTTTCATCCGGTAAGCCGGGATCGCTCGCCGCCGTCGTGAGCGGCAGTTTCGGGCTGAGAGTACTGCGTTCGTGTCTAACACCGAACAGGTTAGAGTCCGCGAAGACGCGACACTGCGGAACCGCAACGCGGCGAAACCACACAGCGAGCACCCGGCCGTCACCACGTCGAGAGCCGCGGCTCCCGCGCGAACCGCGGCGAGCACCGATTCCGTCCCGACCCATGCCGCCGAACACCCACTCATGGTACAATCGAACACGCCGACCCGACGCACAGTCATCGCGAAACGATCAGCAACCGCCCCCGTGGATACCGACGAAATCACCGAGTTAGCCCGCGCGACCGGACGCGAAATCGTCGCCGAACGCACCCAGGTCGGTCCCGAGGACCCCGGCACCCACTTCGGGGCCGGCAAGGTCACCGAACTCGCCAGGACCGTCGCGGACCGAAACGCCGAGTGCGTCGTCGTCGACGGCGACCTCACGCCACGCCAACACCACGCGATCGCATCATCGATGCCGGACGAGACGGCCGTCATCGACCGCTACCGGCTCGTTCTCGAACGGTTCGAAGACGGGGCCGGCACGCGCCGCGCGCAACTGCAAGTTGAACTCGCGACGCTGCGATACGAACTCCCGCGCGTGATCGAAGCCGCGGACGAAGGGCTACTCAACAGACAAACCGAAACGGGATCGCCGGTCTACGACATTCGCGATCGAATCGACCGTCTCGAACGCGAACTGTCCGCGTGCCAGGATCCAGCGGCCGAATTTCGCAAGCGCCGTCGCGAAGCGGGATTCGATCTCGTCACGATCGCGGGCTACACTAACGCCGGCAAGTCGACGCTGTTGCACCGGCTCGCCGACGACCTGTCGTACTCGCCACCCGAGCGCTCGCGACCGACCGACCGATCACCGGAGACGCCAGCGACGGATCGCTCCGACGACGACCCGACCGCTACCATCGCGGATCGCCTCTTCGAAACCCTCGAAACGACGACGCGGCGAGCGACCATCGGCGGCCGCCCCATCCTCGCGACCGACACCGTCGGCTTCGTCGACGATCTGCCGCACGAACTCGTCGAATCCTTCAGCGCGACGCTCTCGGAGGCGGCCGCCGCGGACGTCGTCGTGCTGGTCGTCGACGCGAGCGATCCCCCGGCCCGCTTTCGCGAGCGGCTCACGGTCTCGCTCGACGTGCTTGACGCGCAGGGCGTCGACGACGACCGCATCGTCACCGCCCTGAACAAAGTCGATCTGCTCGGCGTCCGCGAGCGGGCGCATCGCTGCTCGGTAGCACGGTCGATTCTCCCGGTATCCGCCTCGGACCCGGTCCCGATAAGCGTTCGAACGGGGAGACACCTCAAACCGCTTCGGACGGCGATCCTGGACCGGTTGCCGGCCGAACGGGCGGTGTTTCAGTTGCCGAACTGCGACGACGCAATGTCGCTCGTCTCGCGGGCGTACGATCGCACGTCGGTCGACGCCGTCGACTACGACGGCGATACCGTGACGCTCGTCTGTCGCGGGCGGCCGTCGGTTATCGAACAGTTGCGAGCGACCGCAGAAGAACTCTAATGCTCGTCCGGCTCGGCTCGCTCGCTTACGCTGCTTCGCAGATATCCCGGAAGTTCTCGAAGATCGCGTCGCCCTCCTCGGTGTGGGCGACCTCCGGGTGCCACTGGACGCCGTAGAGGTCGCGGTCGGTGTCGCTCATCGCTTCGATGCCGCAGACGTCGCTCGTGGCCGTCCGTTCGAAGCCGTCGGGGAGTTCGACGACCTCGTCGGCGTGGCTCGCCCAGACTCGCGTTTCGGGGTGAAGTCTCCCGGTGAGGGGGTCGTCCGCGTCGACGAGTTCAACGGTGACGTCGGCGTAGCCGCCGTAGTCGCCGTCCTCGACGCGGCCGCCGAGTTCCTCGGCGATGAGTTGCATGCCGAGACAGATGCCGAGGACGGGGACGTCCGCCTCGAGATACTCGGCGGATGCACCGATGCGGTCCATGTCCGGTCCGCCCGAGAGGACGACGCCGTCTGCATCGATCTCTTCCGGCGGGGTGTCGTTGTCGATCAATTCCGTGTCGACGCCGAGGTCGCGAAGCGCCCGGCGCTCTAAGTGCGTAAACTGCCCGTGGTTGTCCACCACGACGATCTTCGTCATTACGGGCCTCTAGCCAGTCACTCGGTAAAAACGGTCCGGAAGCGAAACGCCGCACGATGGCGGTGTCTCGTCTCCCGGCGGCTTCTCGGATGACCTGCATCGCTGGCCACCTCTGTTGCTGTCCCGCTGCTGCTGTCCGGTACGTTTATACGCTCGTCAGCGAACGGTATGGATATGGCAGTCGATCTCAACGAGTTCAAGCATCCGGCCTGGATCACCGCGCTCGGAACGGGCGCTGGCTACCTGTTGCTCCTCGCGGTGTTGACGATCGCCCTTTTCGTCGTGCCGTGGCTCGTCTTCTCGGCATTGCTGTAAGGGGAAGGGAAAGGGAATGGGGATGGGGGAGCCAGAAGCTGCGTCTTCCCACGCGTTCGAACCTCGCTGCGCTACCGACGGTGAAACGACCGTCGGCGGGTTACACCCGTTTACTGGTTCCGAACTCGATCACGCTCGGATAATCCGCGATAAGCCCGTCGACGCCCAGTTCGAGGGGCTGGCGCGCCTCCTGCCAGGTATCGATGGTGTAGACGTTCACGGCACGGCCCTCCTCGTGGGCGGTCTCGACGAGTTCAGTATCGAGGACGCCGAGCGACGGGTTGACCGCCTCGGCGTCGAGCTCGCGGGCGATCTGGAGGTTCTCGTCTTTGTTCGACCCGAAGAGCTTCGCGACCGCCACGCTCGGATCGACGTTCCGGACCGCCTCGAGCGCGGCCGTCTCGAACGACGAGACGTAGAACTCGCCCGGATAGTCGGCCGCAATCGGCAGGGTGCGTTCGGCGACTTCCTGCCAGGAGTAGTCGCCGTTATCCTTGAACTCGATGTTCATCGTGACGTTCGGGCGCGCCGCGTCGAGAACCGCTGCAAGCGTCGGCACCGTCTCCCCGCTCTCGAGAACCTCGGCCCCGAGTACCGTTTCGGCGGGCGTCTCGGCGACGCGTCCCGTCTCGTCCGTCAGGTCGTCGAGGAACTCGTCGTGGAAGACGACGATTTCGCCGTCCGCGGACGGTTGAATGTCGATTTCGATGCGGTCCGCTCGGAGCCGCGATGCGCCGGCGACCGCCGCGACCGTGTTTTCCGGGTAGATGTCGGCGTACCCGCGGTGTGCGGTCAGGTGCGGGCCGTGCGTTGCTCCAGAGCGAGACCGCTCGGACGAGGCTACCCGTTCGTCAGCCTCCCGTGCCGCTCCGGTGTCGCTCATACCGACGGTCCCGACTGCGAGTCCCGTAATTGCTCCGATCGTTCCGAGGATCGTCCGCCGACCGGCCGTGCCAGTCGTGTGTCGTTGCTGTGCCGTCTTGCCGGAATCGGGCTGTCTTCTAGCCATCACGACGGACCACCCGACTGACAACAAAGATCGTTTATATGAGTGCTACATATCACAAATTCTGCTCCGTGCTGGTATAGAGAGACTCTCGATCCCGTGCACGAAAAGCGGCCGCTGGCGAGTTCACGATCGTCGACGGAAAACGACGGCAGACGACTCCTCGAAACAGCCGACAGCCAAACGGGTGTGACCGCTCAGGCGAACGTCTTCGACACGCCTTCGGTCTCGTCGGATTCGGCCTGCACCTTGTCCCAGGCGTTCTCGAAGTCCGCCATCTGAATCTCGGTGCGGTCGTCGCGGATGGCGAACATCCCGGCCTCGGTACAGACCGCTTTGATATCGGCACCCGAGGCCTCGTCAGCCGCTTCGGCGAGTGCGCTGAACTCGACGTCGTCGGCGACGTTCATGCCGCGGGTGTGGATCTCGAAGATGATCTCGCGGCCCTCCTGGTTCGGCTTTGGAACTTCGATGAGGCGGTCGAAGCGGCCGGGGCGGAGGATCGCGCGGTCTAACATGTCGAAGCGGTTGGTGGCGGCGATGATGCGGATTTCGCCGCGGTCTTCGAAGCCGTCCATTTCGCTCAGGAGTTGCATCATCGTCCGCTGGACCTCGGCGTCGCCGGAGGTCTTCGACTCCGTGCGCTTGGCGGCGATGGCGTCGATTTCGTCGATAAAGATGACGGCGGGTTCGTGCTCGCGGGCGACCTTGAACAGGTCCCGGACCAGTTTGGCTCCCTCGCCGATGAACTTGTGGACGAGTTCGGAGCCGGCCATCTTGATGAAGGTGGCGTTGGTCTGGTTGGCGACGGCCTTTGCGAGCATGGTCTTCCCGGTACCCGGCGGGCCGTACAGCAAAACGCCGCTCGGCGGGTCGATCCCGACGTCGTCGAACATGTCGGGCTTCTCGAGGGGCATCTCGACGGTTTCACGGACTTCCTGCATCTGGTCTTCGAGGCCGCCGATGTCCTCGTAGCTGACTTCGGGACTCTCGGTGACTTCCATGACGCGGGCTCGAACGTCGGTTTCGTTAGAGAGCGTTTTAACGATAGAGAGGGAGTTGTTGACGGCGACGCGAGCGTCGGGATCGATCTCCTCGCGCATCTCGTCGGTCACTTCGGTCAGGGCTTCCTGGTTGTTCCCGTGCTGTTTGATGATGATGCCCTCGTCGGTGAGTTCCTGGACGGTGGCGACGAACAGCGGGGACTGCTTTAGCTTCTTGTTCTCGTGCGTGAGCCGCTCGAGTTTCTGCTGGTACTTGTTGTTCTCGGCGTTCGCGTCGAGGAGTTTGTCGCGCATCTCCTCGTTTTGCGACTCGAGGATTTCCAGCTGATCCTCGAGCGCCTGAATTTTCTCCTGTTGGGACGCCTCGTCCTCGTCATATGGGAGGTCGACGTCGTCCACAGTGTCAGTCATCACCCGTTCCTTGGGTGTTGGTTCATAAGAGGCTTCGGGTCATCTGTCCCCGCTGAAGCCGGTTGTGCCGACAGATTCAACCGGCTTCGATTTTACCGCTTCTCGACGAGACCGGCTCGGTGGCTCGTTTCCCCTCCCCGGTTCACAACGAGTTCACTGCTCCATCGCCTTCTGTGTATAACTGTGGTGTATTATACGAAACAGAAAATATTATCACCTCGTATTCGGTAATGGGTATACGATGAGTGCTTCAGAGACGTTTCGTCAAGAGACCGAACAGGAGCGAGGGAGTTGGGACGACGTGCGCGAACTCCCCCCGAGCGCTAAACTCGTCGCGAAGGTCCTCGAGTACAACGACACGATGACCCAACAGCAGATCGCCGACGAGACCCTGCTCCCCGCCCGAACGGTGCGCTACGCACTGAATCGGCTCGACGAGAAGAGCGTCGTCGACGCTCGCTTTTCCTTCTCGGACGCCCGCAAGCGCCTGTACAGTCTCGATATCGACGCGTAAACTACTGCGATTCGAAGACGCTCCTGCCCTGTCGGCCCCGCGAACGCGGTGTCTCGCGTTACCGCGCCCGCCACGTGCATCGCTTGCAGCGCCAGCGTCTCCCGCCGTTCGTCGCCGAACAGTATCGTCAGGTGATACTTCAACGGTCGCCACTTTCACTCCGGTCGCGGAACCCCTTTAGGGTCCGCACACCAATGACGGGTAGATGACACGGGTGATACACACGGGCGACACCCACATCGGGTACCAGCAGTACAACTCGCCCGCGCGCCGACGGGACTTTCTCGAGGCGTTTCGAACCGTCGCCGAGGACGCGGTCGCGGCCGACGTCGACGCCGTGATCCACGCCGGCGATCTCTTTCACGACCGTCGGCCGGGACTGGTCGACCTCCAGGGCACCATCGACGTCCTCCGAACGCTCGACGACGCCGACATCCCTTTTCTCGCCATCGTCGGCAACCACGAGGGCAAACGCGACGCACAGTGGCTCGACCTCTTCGCCGACATCGGCCTCGCGGCGCGACTCGGGCCAACCCCCGAAATCGTCGACGACGTCGCCATCTACGGCCAGGACTTCGTTCCCCGCTCCCGGCGAGACGAACTCGACTACGAGTTCAGTCCGCGCCCCGACGAGGCGACCCACGCGGCGCTGGTTGGCCACGGCCTGTTCGAACCGTTCGCCCACGCGGACTGGGACACCGAACGCATGCTCGAGGAGGCGACCGTCGAGTTCGACGCCGTACTCCTCGGGGACAATCACGCGCCCGAGACCGCGGACGTGCTCGACACCTGGGTCACGTACTGCGGGTCGACCGAACGTGCGAGCGCCAGCGAGCGCGAGGCGCGCGGATACAATCTGATCGAGTTCGGTGGCGAGGCCGCTGACGGCGACGGCGTCGCCATCAGCCGTCGTGCGCTCACCGACACCCGCGAGTTCGTCTTCGTCGACGTCGAACTCGAGGCGGACGAGGGAATCGACCGCGTGCAAGAGCGCGTCCGCCAGCACGGCGTCGAGGACGCCGTCGTCATCGTCACGGTCGAGGGCGAGGGTCGCCCGATCACCCCGGCCGCCGTCGAAGAACTCGCGCTCGACCGCGGTGCGCTCGTCGCGCGGATGAACGACCGGCGAGAACTGCCGGACGAGACCGAGGAGG
>NZ_AOIO01000032.1 GCF_000337555.1 Natrialba asiatica DSM 12278
CGGTATCGACGAGACGGTTCGCAACGACGAGTTGCCGAACTCGAACGTGCGCGAGACGGTCGAGCGCCGCGTCCGCGACCTTCTCGAGGACGATCGGGCCGCGTTCGATCCAGTCCCGGATCGCGAGCCTGCAGACGAGGACGTGACGACGGTTGCGGATCAACTCGGGGGGACGGACGCGGAGTCCGCCACAGCGGCGGCCGGCGACGAAGCGTCGAGCGAAACCACCGAGGCCGACGGTACTGCGGCGACAACCGAGGACGGAAGTCGGGCGGACGACGACGGAGAGGCGGACCACGCCTCGCTGGGTGATTTTGCATGAGGGTCGACCGAATCCGTCTGCTGAACTTCAAGTGCTACGGCGACGCCGATCTCACCCTGAAACGCGGCGTCACCGTCGTTCACGGCGTCAACGGCAGCGGCAAATCGACGCTGCTCGAGGCCGTCTTCTTCGCCCTCTACGGCTCGAAAGCGCTCGACGACCGCACGCTCGACGACGTGATCACGACCGGCGAGGAGGAGGCGGAAATCGAACTCTGGTTCACCCACGACAACCGGGAGTACCGCGTCGAGCGCCGACTCAAACTCCGCGGCGACCGGGCGACGACGACGAAGTGCGTCCTCGAAACGCCCGCCGACACCGTCGAAGGCGCACGCGACGTGCGACGGACGATTACCGAACTCCTGCGGATGGACGCCGAGGCGTTCGTCAACTGCGCGTACGTCCGCCAGGGCGAGGTCAACAAACTCATTCACGCCTCGCCGAGCGACCGCCAGGACATGATCGACGACCTGCTCCAACTGGGCGCGCTCGAGGAGTACCGCGAGCGGGCGAGCGAGGCCCGCCTCGGCGTCAAGACCGTCCTCGACGGCCAGCGCGAAGTCCTCGACGACGTCCGCTCGCAGGTCGAACAGAAAGAAACGCAGGATCTCCACGACACGCTGAACGCCCTCGAAACCGAACGCGACGAACTCGTCGACGAACTCGAGCACTACGAAACCCAGCGCGAACAGGCCGTCGACACGTTAGAGACGGCCCAGGACGTGCTCGACCGCCACGAGGAGACTCGTGAGGAGATCGAAACGCTCACCGACGCGATCGACTCGCTCCAGTCGAAGATCGGCGAAACCGAGCGACAACGCGAGACCGCCCAGAACGAGATTCGCGACCGAAAGGACACTCGCGAGAAACTCGCCGAAGAGCGCGACGACCTGCTCGCCGAACTCGATCGCGAAGTCGGCCCTGCCGGCGACACCGACGGCGACGCTGGCACCGACGACGAGACGATCGAGAGCCACATCGCCGATCTCGAAGCCCGCGACGAGGAACTCCAGGACGAACTCGCGGACGTTCGGGCCTCGATCCAGACGAAAACCGAGGAACGGGAACGGCTCCGCGAAGCGGCAGCCGATCTCGACGCGCAGGCGACCGACGCACGCGAGGACGCCGCCGAGTTCGGCGAGCGACTCGCCGACGACGAATCGGAGATAGACGCGCGCGAGGAGAAACTCGCGGACCTCGAAGACGAGATCGAATCGCTCCGAGAGCGGTTTGCGGACGGAGAGGAGACGGACGACGGCGGCAGCGACAACGACGGCGACAGCGACAACGACGCCGCAGTCGCGTTCGGCGAGACGCAGGCGCGACTCGACGAACTCGAGACGGAGCGCGAGGCGGTCGTCGCCGACCGAAACGACATCACTGCAGACATCAAGGCGGTCGACAACGCCATCGAGGAGGCGGAAGCGTTGCTCGAGGCGGGCAAGTGTCCCGAGTGCGGCCAGCCCGTCGAGAACTCGCCGCACGTCGACGTGTTAGACGAGAAACGCGAGGAACGCGCCGAACTCGCTGAGCGCCGCGCCGAACTCGAGGCCGAACGAGCCGAACTCGACGCGCGTCTCGAAGACCTTGAAGCGCTCCGCGAGGCCGAGCGGCGCGTCGAACGACTCGAAGACAACCGCGACAACGTCGCGCAACTGCTCGCCGAAAAACGGGAGGCCGTCGCTGAGCGACGCGATCAGCGGGACGCCCTTCGCGAGGAGGCTGACGACCTCGA
Organism: Natrialba asiatica DSM 12278; assembly: GCF_000337555.1. Taxonomy (GTDB): domain Archaea; phylum Halobacteriota; class Halobacteria; order Halobacteriales; family Natrialbaceae; genus Natrialba; species Natrialba asiatica. The sequence continues at coordinate 2,058 of NZ_AOIO01000032.1, forward strand.
ATCCGAGGCGGAATCGAAGCGCGAGGCGGCCGACGATCTCGAATCCGAAATCGACGAGATCCGGGCGACGCTGGGCGAGATAAACGGCGACCGGAGCGCCCTCAAAGAAACCATCCAGACGCTCGAACGCGTGCGCGAAATCGCCGACGAGCGCGCCGAACTCGCGCGCGAGATCGAAACCCGCCGGGAGCGACGGGCCGACTGGCAGGAGATGAACGACGAGCGCCGCGAGACGCTCTCGACGAAACGCGACCGCAAGCGCGACCTCGACGCCGAGTTCGACGAGGACCGCGTTCAAACGGCGCGCGAAGACAAGCAAAACGCCGAGGGTTACATCGACCAGGTCGACGAGAAACTGGCCGAACTCGAGGCCGAACGCGACGATCTCCAGGGGAAGATCGGCGGCGTCGAGGAGAAACTCGACGAACTCGAGCGGCTTCGGGATCGCCTCGATACCGTCGAGCAGCGGTGTGAGACCCTCGAATCGCTGTACGGCGAGGCCGAAACCCTCCAGACGACCTACGGCGAATTGCGCTCGGAACTGCGCCAGCGAAACGTCGAAACGCTCGAACGCCTGCTGAACGAGACGTTCGAACTGGTCTACCAGAACGACTCCTACGCGGGGATCGACCTCGACGGCGACTACCAGTTGACGGTCTACCAGAAAGACGGCGAGAGCCTCGATCCCGAACAGCTCTCCGGCGGCGAGCGCGCGCTGTTCAACCTCAGCCTGCGGTGTGCCATCTATCGCCTGCTCGCCGAGGGCGTCGAGGGCGCCGCTCCGATGCCCCCGCTCATCCTCGATGAACCGACCGTCTTCCTCGACTCCGGCCACGTGACGCAACTCGTCTCGCTGGTCGAGTCGATGCGCGACCTCGGCGTCGAACAGATCGTCGTCGTCAGCCACGACCGCGAACTCGTCGGCGCGGCGGACTCGCTGGTCCGCGTCGAGAAGGATGCAACGTCGAATCGCTCGCGACTCGAACGCGGCGAGACACCCGAAACGACGCTCCTCGCGGCAGAATAACGTCACTCCAGTTCACGCTTCGTCTCTCGGCACCGATAAAAACCCGATCAACCACTCGCTACTCGGAACCGCTACGAGTCTCGCGTTTCGAGAGGCGGCTTGCGAACTGAACTCGTGTCGTCCGTCTCCGTACTCGCATCCGCACCGAGTTGTTCACCAGACTCCGAACCCGCATCGACCGCGGTATCGAATCGAATCGTTTCCAGTGCCCGTTCGCCCGTGTCCGTGAGCCGATACCCCCGCCGGCCGCCGACCCCGAGTTCAACCTCGGCGAGCAGGCCGGCGCTCGTCAGGACGGTCAATCGGCCGTGGAGATCGCTTTCACAGAACTCGCTTCCGGCGAGTATCGTCCGCACGTCGAGCGGTCCCCGGTCTGCGAGTTCAAAGAGGAGGCCGAGCGTGGCCTCGTCGTGGACGGTCGTCAGCAGCGTTCTGACGGGGCTGCTGACGACCTCGGCAACTGGAGTGAATTCCTCGTCAGCATCGACCGAATCGAGGCGGTCGTTCTGGACGTAACACTCGTTGCCGGTCTGTGGGTCCCGAACGAGGCTCGCGTGTTCGGAGCGTTTGAGAAGCAGATATCGTTTGCCGGTGTCGTCTTGGACGGTTGTCATGATCTGTCAGAGTCGCCCGGTATCCGTTGTTCGGTACCATCCCCTGAAGTACTTTTGCCAGCGTCAGTATTCCTGGCTGCCCCATCGCTGCTCGCAGGGTCTTGCTCCGAGCCGCCGGCTGTCTCGTCGTCGCTCGTGAGCTCGTCGCTGCGGGCCTGATAGGACCGATATCGGCGGTAGGCGAACCCGAAGAGAACGACACCACCGACGACGAGTCCGACGCCGTGCGTCGAGACGCCGTCGAAAAGCAAAAAGAGGAGGCCAAGCGAGAGCGCGAGAACGGCGGCGTTGATCACCAGGACGAGTCCCCAGAAGATGTTGAGGAGTTCCGATGGAACGTCGGTCTCGGTCGTCGAGACCTCCGGAATGGGAATCGAGTCGAGTTCGTGATCGGCGGCGAGGTCATCGCGGAGCGTCGAGCCGGCGTCTTCGGTCTCGACTGCTGGGATCGTCAACGAATCGCTCTCGGGATCGGTGAACTCGGCTTCGGGGTCCCACTCCTCGGTGGGATCGAACGACGACTCGCTCCCGTGTGGCTGGGAACGTTCGTTCTCGTCCGCTGTCGCGTCTCGGACCCCACTCTTGTCGTTGTCTTCGTGTGTGCGCTCGGAGTTCCCGGGGGTCCGATCGGATACCACAGGTGGGCAGAGGACGAGCATCCGCAAAAGGATTCGCGTTCGTCGGCCGCAGTTGCAACACGTAGTTCTGAGTTCAGGTGATAAGTCGCAGGTTACAGTTCACGAGTTACAGTTCGCAGGTCGCTGGTTGCAGATTACGGCTTGCCCCACAGTCGAACGCACCCGCGCCGTCTTTCGATCAGACGGCACGTCCGCGTTCAGGCGATCTCCGTAAGCACCAATGTCCGGGAGGTTTCGACCCACGCGAGCGGGTTTTGGGCATCGAAGAAGACGACGCCATCGTCAGTCTCGTAGGATTCGATCGTCGGGGACTCTACAGCGGATCCACGATCCGTCACGTCGTCGGTAGCAGTTGACATCTCGTTCACCCGAGTGCTTGGTATGTGTTACCACATTATATGTCTTTTTACCGCTGCAATATCACGTTGGAGTGGAAACCAACAAAATCGGTAGCGGCGTACGCACGGGACCCCCAGATAGCCGTCTCCACGCGGCGACGGAGCGGCGTGGATTGCAGGGGTTTTTATTCACCGGCTACAAAGCCCGATACCATGACTGAGGCGGGCCAGACCGGACTCGCGGAGTTCTCAGAGGAGTCCGCAACGCGGCCGGACGAAGAGGCAGTCGCCGTCGCGGGCAACGGTGGAACCACCACGACCGAGGTGGTAGACGTCGTCGAAGAAACCCTCCCCGAACCCGACGGTGAACTCGAACTCGCGGTGATGCAGGTCGATTACACGATCGCCGGCTACGGCGACGAGGAACGGCCGATCATGCACGTCTTCGGGCGGACGACCGAGAACGAACTCGAACACGTTCAGTTCGTCGGCTTCCGACCGTACTTCTACGCGCCAACCGAGACCCTCGACCGCCCGCCCGCGGAACAGTACGATCGGCTCACGGGCAGCGAAACCGAAGACGAGAACGGCGAGTCCTACGAGAGCATCCGCGGCGAGCGACTCACGAAAATCTTCGGCCAGACGCCCCGTGACGTGGGACAGATCAGGGACGACTTCGAGCACTACGAGGCCGACATCCTGTTCCCGAACCGGTTTCTCATCGACAAGGACGTTCGCAGCGGGATTCGCATCCCCGAGCGCCGAGCGGAGGACGGCTCGCTCGTCGTTCCCCACGACGAGGTCGCGGCCGTCGACGTCGACGCCGATCCCCGCGTCTGTATGTTCGACATCGAGGTCGAGGACCGCCACGGCTTCCCCGAAGACGGCGAAGAGAAAATCCTCTGTCTCACCAGCCACGATTCCTACCGCGACGAGTACGTCATGTGGATCTGCGAGGCCGACGAGGGCGACGGTGAGATCCCCGCGGCGATCGATGAGTACGACCCGATCGAGAGCGGGATCGACCACACGATCCGGAGCTTCGAGACAGAGGAAGCGATGCTCGAGGCGTTCATCGAGTACGTCTCCGAAACGGATCCCGACGTGCTCACCGGCTGGAACTTCGAGGACTTCGACGCGCCGTACTTCCTCGACCGACTCGAAGAACTCCAGGGCTCACACCACGAGTTCGATCTCTCGACCGACCGCCTCTCGCGCGTCGACGAGGTCTGGCGAAGCGGCTGGGGCGGCCCGGATATCAAGGGCCGAGTCGTCTTCGACCTGCTCTATGGCTACCAGCGGATGGTCTTCTCCGAACTCGATTCCTACCGGCTCGACGCGGTCGGCGAAGCCGAGTTAGGGGTCGGCAAGGAGCGTTACGCCGGCGACATCGGCGACCTCTGGGAGGACGACCCCACACAATTGCTCGCGTACAACCTCCGGGACGTGGAACTCTGCGTTGAACTCGACCGCCAGCAGGAGATCATCCCGTTCTGGGACGAGGTGCGCTCGTTCGTCGGCTGTAAACTCGAGGACGCGCCGACGCCCGGCGACGCGGTCGACATGTACGTCCTCCACCAGGCCTACGGCCAGTTCGCGCTGCCCTCGAAGGGCCAACAGGAGGCCGGCGAGGAGTACGAGGGCGGTGCGGTTTTCGAACCGATCACGGGCGTCAAGGAGAACGTCACCGTGCTCGACCTGAAGTCGCTGTACCCGATGTGCATGACGACGATCAACGCGTCGCCGGAGACGAGGGTCGATCCCGAAGCCTACGACGGCGAAACCTACGTCGCACCCACCGGGACCCACTTCCGAAAGGAACCCGACGGCGTAAACCGGGAGATGATCACCGAACTTCTCGCCGAGCGCGAGGAGAAAAAGGCGCTGCGAAACGAGCACGAACCCGGCACGCCCGAGTACGAACAGTACGACCGCCAGCAGGGCGCGGTGAAGGTCATCATGAACTCGCTCTACGGCGTGTCGGGGTGGGAGCAGTTCCGACTCTACGACAAGGAAGCGGCCTCGGCGATCACCGCAACCGGCCGCGAAGTGATCGAGTTCACCGAGACTGCCGCGGACGAACTGGACTATCAGGTTGCATACGGAGACACCGACTCGGTCATGCTCGAACTCGGCCCGGACGTGTCCAAGGAGGACGCGCTCGAGCAATCGTTCGACATCGAGGAGTACATCAACGGCCGCTACGACGACTTCGCACAGGAGGATCTGAACGCCGAGGAACACCGCTTCCAGATCGAGTTCGAAAAACTCTACCGGCGCTTCTTCCAGGCCGGCAAGAAGAAACGCTACGCCGGCCACATCATCTGGAAGGAAGGCAAGGACGTCGACGACATCGACATCACCGGCTTCGAGTACAAACGTTCGGACATCGCTCCGATTACGAAGGAGGTCCAGCACCGCGTTATCGAGATGATCGTCCGCGAGGGCGATATCGAAGGGGCGAAAGAGTACGTCAACGGCATCATCGAAGACGTTCGCGCAGGTTCGGTTTCGCCCGAGGAAATCGCCATCCCCGGCGGCATCGGCAAGCGATTGGACAACTACGACACCGATACGGCCCAGGTTCGCGGCGCGAAGTACGCCAACCGACTCCTCGGTACCAACTTCCAGCGCGGCAGCAAGCCGAAACGGCTCTACCTCGATCGGGTCGATCCCACCTTCTTCGAAGCACTCGAAGCCGAGGAGGGACTCGACGCGCGAACCGATCCGATCTACGGCGCGTTCAAGCGCGACCCCGACGTGATCTGTTTCGAGTACGAGGACCAACTTCCCGAGGAGTTCGAGATCGACTACGACACGATGTTAGAGAAGACGCTGAAGGGACCGATCGAGCGGATTCTCGAGGCACTCGGCGTCTCCTGGGAGGAGGTAAAGAGCGGCCAGGAGCAGAAGGGGCTGGACAGTTTCATGTGACCGCCTCGGGGACGCACGTCACCGTCGTCGATATGCGTTCTGCCGGTTGTTTTGATTCGGTAGAGGGCGTCGTACGCCGCCGCTCACGAGACTGATCGTAGCCGTCCGATAACGATTGATCGAGGAATAGATTTGCAACGGTACTTGAATAGTCGTTGAAACCAATCGTCCGGTCAATCGAAATGCTTGTGATACTGACACCCATTAGAGATGAGTATGGTATCTCCCCTCCGCATCCACACGCTCCCTGCAGCGTGGCGATTTGCGCTCATCGGTGCGCTGGCCTCGCTACCCGCCATCGCCGTATTGGAGCGGCTGCCAAACTCGGAGGCGACCATCGGCGGCGGGATCATGATAATCGGAGCGTTCATCGCGGGAGTCGTCGCTGCACTCCGATCGTCAGACCCGAGTGCTGCTGGACTTCGCGCTGGTCTTCTTGGTAGCACTATCGGACCGCTCGTATTCCTCGTGACGGCAGGGACGACGGCGACGTGGTCGCTCTCCAGAGTCGTCTTTTTCGTCTTCGCCGGTGGGCTAACAGTGTGCGCCTCGGTCCTATTCGGCGTCGGATTCGGTCGTGTCGGCGGCTGGATGGCAAACACCGTTTCTGGGGAGCCGACCAGCGCAAACGCATCATAGTACTCCTGCGCCAAACCGGTAGTCGGAACTCCTGTACCGAAAGAACGGCAGGAAATACAGCAGTAGCGGCTCGTTCTATGACGTTCCCTCGGTATGCAACGACTCCCGTGCGATCCATCGTCCGAGATAGATCACCGGCACACGGCATCCGTCTGGGTCGATAAGGCACAATAGAGAGCCGCACCAGACGATACATGCCGTTACTGGGCCAAGATTTAGCCGTCGACATGGTCCCTTCCAATCGGGTTCCGGTCGTCGTGTTACAGCGCCGTGACTACCCCGTTCGGGTGGGGGTGGACTAACGTGCTCGATCCCGTCGTCGCCGGCCGCGCCCAATTTGCGGTGGCGCTGACGATCCACATCATTTTTGCAGCGCTTTCTGTCGGTCTCGGTCCGTTTCTCGTCTACTTCGTCGTGCAGGAGATCCGAACCGGCAAGCAGCGGTACGTCCGACTCCGCGAGTTCTTCACGAAGGTATTCGCGCTGGGATTCGTGATGGGGACGGTCACGGGGATTCCGCTCGGGTTCATGTTCGGGACGAACTTCGCGTCGTTCTCGAGGGTCGCGGGCGAGCTGATCGGCGGTCCGCTCTCGTTCGAGGCCAAGATGGCGTTCTTCCTCGAAGCGGCCTTCCTCGGTATCCTGCTGTACGGCCGCGAGCGCGTCCCGGAGTGGTTCTACGCCCTCTCGTCCGGCTTCGTGGCGCTCGGTGCTTGGCTGTCGGCGTTCTGGATTTTGGTCGCGAACGCTTGGATGCAGACGCCGCGGGGCTACGAACTCGTCGAGCGCGGCGGGAGGACCGTCGCCCAGCTTACCGACCCCATGGCGGCGTTTTTCACGCCGCGACTGCCGTGGCTGTTCGTCCACATGCAGTCGGCCGCGATCATCTCCGTGACGCTAGCGATCGCCGGTATCGCGGCGTACTTCGTCTACCACAACCGCGACAGCGAGGTCTGGAACACGGCGTTACGCGCCGCGGTCGTGGTGTTGCTGGTCATGTCCGTGTTTCAAGTGTTCCACGGCGACCTCTACGCGCGCCACGTCGCCGACACGCAGCCCCAGAAGTTCGCCGCGATGGAGGCGCAGTACGAAACGTCGACGGGGGCGGACCTCCACGTGATCGCGGTACCGACGAGTGTCGACGCCCTGGACGATCCGCGCGCCGAAAACCTGTTTACGATCAACATCCCGAATCTGGCCTCGTTCCTCGCAAGCGGGGGTGATCCGTCCGCCGAAATTACCGGCTTGAACGAGTTCAACTACGACTCCCCGCCGGTCGCGCTGGTCTTCTGGTCGTTCCGCATCATGGTCGGGCTCGGGTTCTGGTTCGTCGGCCTCGGCGTCTGGGGCGGCTATCGGCTCCTCCGGGGCGGCATCCGGGCCAGCGACCGGTATTTGATCGCCCTGATGTGCTCTGCACCGCTCGGATTCACCGCGTTGATCACGGGCTGGTACGTGACCGAAGTCGGCCGCCAGCCGTGGATCATTCAGGGCGTATTGCGAACGTCCGAGGGAGCGACGATCGGCCTCTCCTCGGCCGAAGCGACGCTTTCCCTGCTCGGCGTGGCCGCCGTCTACGGCACGGCGCTCGTGACGTTCTGCTATCTCGTCCGCCAGTACGTCCGTTCGGAACGCGAGCGGTTGCTGCCGCCGACGGCGGGCGACGGCGATTCGGGACCCGACTCCGGCTCGAACTCGGATGCTGGCCAGCAGGTGGTGGGTTCAGATGACTGAACTCGTCTCCATGTCATCCGTCCAGTATCCCGTCGAATCGCTGCCCGAACTCTGGTTCGCGTTCGTCTTTGCCGTCCTCGGCGCGTACCTGCTGCTCGACGGCTTCGATTTCGGCGTCGGCATGCTCTACGCCCGCGCGGACGGCGATGAGCGAGAGACGATGCACGCCGCGTTCGGCCCGGTCTGGAAGGCCAACGAGGTGTGGCTCGTCCTGTTCGGGACCGTCCTCTTCGCGGCGTTTCCGGCCGTCTATGCGAATCTCCTCTCGCGGCACTACCTGTTGATCTTCGCGATTCTAGCCGCGCTCGTCCTCCGGGGCATCGGCTCGAAGCTCCGCGAGGAACGCGATTCGGACCGCTGGCACCGCGTCTGTGACCGCTCGTTCGTCGCCGGCAGTACGCTCGCGCCCTTTTTCCTCGGGATGCTCGTTGCGAACTGGCGGTTCGGGCTCGAATCGACGGTCAACGGGACGGCGATCGCCGTCGGCCTCCTCCTCGTAACGCTCTCGATCGTCCTCGGCGCGTCGTTCCTGACGATCAAGACCCGCGGCGACCTCCGGCGGACGATGCGCCGGTACGGCCGCCTCGGATCGGTCGGGTACGTCGCCGTCTCGCTCGCGACGATCGGCTATATCGCCCTCGCCGAACCCGGCGGGTCGCCGGTGCCATCGACCGCCGAAACGGCCGTCGCCATCGGCGGAACGATCGCGTTCGCGGCGCTCGGTATCGTCGCGAACCGCCGCCGGCAGGACTACGGCTGGGCGCTCTCGGTCGCGGGACTGGCGCTCGTCTTCGTCGTCTTTCTCGCCTGGACGATGCTCCCGGCCGTCGACCCGGCCGCCGCACTGTCGATCCGCGAGGCCGTCGTCAGTCCGGTCGCCCTCACGGTGAACTCGGTCGTCGCCGTCACGTTCGTGCCGCTTATCGTCGGCTACTTCGTGCTCCTGTATTCGGTCTTTAGCGGCCCAGCGACCGCGGGCGACTACTGATATATCTCGCCCCTCTCGGGGCTCTCGACCCGCCTTTCGACCGTCACTATCGCCGTCCTCGAACCCCGTTCTCTCCCGGTCAAAGTACGCACTCTCGAAATATCGATTTCCGCAATCGGAAAATATTCTATCGAATTCCGCACCGTATACAGTCGGATACGAAACCGTTATCAGTCGGACGACCCACGATTCACACGACAGAGTACTATGGCACGCCTCGAACTATCCAACCTGCACGCAGAAGTAGCAGATGCCGACGAGAAGATCCTCGAGGGCGTCGACCTCGAGGTCGAGTCGGGCGAAATCCACGCCCTGATGGGACCGAACGGCTCCGGAAAGTCGACGACCGCGAAGGTCATCGCCGGCCATCCGGCCTACGAAGTCACCGAGGGCGAGGTCCTGCTCCACATCGAGGACGACGAGTTCGGCGAGGACATCGAGATCGACGAGGACCAGCGCACCTGGGACCTGCTCGATCTCGAGCCTAACGAGCGCGCCGCGCTCGGCATCTTCCTCGGCTTCCAGTACCCCGCCGAGATCGAGGGCGTCACGATGACGAATTTCCTGCGAACGGCACTCAACGCCAAGATCGAAGAACGCGAAGAACTCTTCGAGGAGGAAGGCGAGGACGGCGACGAGGACGAGGCGGAAGACGAGGGCTTCGAATCCTCGCCGATGGAAGGCCCCGCGGACGAGGGCGAAATCGGCGTCGCCGAGTTCCAGGAAATCCTTCAGGAGAAGATGGAACAGCTCGAGATGGACGAACGCTTCGCCCAGCGGTACCTCAACGCCGGCTTCTCCGGCGGCGAGAAGAAGCAAAACGAGGTTCTGCAGGCTGCCATCCTCGAGCCGTCGATCGCCGTCCTCGACGAAATCGACTCCGGGCTCGACATCGACCGCCTGCAGGACGTCTCGAACGGGATCAACGCGCTGCGCGACCAGCAGGGGACCGGTATTCTCCAGATCACCCACTACCAGCGTATCCTCGACTACGTCGAGCCGGACCACGTCCACGTCATGCTCGACGGCAAGATCGCAAAGAGCGGCGACGCCTCGCTGGCGGAAGAACTCGAGGACAAGGGGTACGACTGGGTCCGCGAAGAGGTCTACGGCACCGCGTAACCGGATTTGGCTAGAACAACCGTAATAACGCTACAGCCGTAAACACGACTACATACAAACCATGAGTTCAGAACAAGATCACCTCAAAGAAACTGACACCGAGGCGCGGTTCGAGTTCAAGAAAGAACAGAACGCCGCCGTCAAGTCCGACAAGGGGCTGACCGAGGAGATTATCCGGATGATCTCCGAGGACAAGGACGAGCCCGACTGGATGTTAGAGCGGCGACTCCGCGCGCTCAAGCAGTACCAGAATATGCCGATGCCGACGGACTGGCCGGGGCAGCCGGACCTGACCCAGCTGGACGTCGAGGAGATCGTTCCCTACATCCGCCCTGACGCCGACAAACGCGAAGGCGTCGACGACTGGACCGACCTTCCCGACGAGATCAAGGACACCTTCGACAAATTGGGCATCCCGGAAGCCGAGAAGAACGCCCTCTCGGGCGTCGGTGCGCAGTACGAGTCCGAGGTCGTCTACCAGAACATGCAAGAGCAGTGGGAGGAGAAGGGCGTCATCTTCTGCAACATGGACAAGGCCGTCCAGGAGCACCCCGAGCTCGTCAAAGAGCACTTCATGACGACCTGCGTGCCGCCGAGCGACAACAAGTTCGCCGCGCTGCACGGGGCCGTCTGGTCGGGCGGCTCGTTCGTCTACGTCCCCGAGGACGTCACCGTCGAGATGCCAGTTCAGGCGTACTTCCGGATGAACTCGGAAGGGATGGGCCAGTTCGAGCACACGCTCATCATCGCCGAGGAAGGGTCGGAAGTCCACTACATCGAGGGCTGTTCCGCACCGAAGTACGGCACCCACAACCTCCACAGCGGCGGCGTGGAAGTATTCGTCGGCGAAGACGCTCACGTGCAGTACTCCACGGTGCAGAACTGGTCGAAAAACACCTTCAACCTGAACACCAAGCGTGCCATCTGCGAAGAAAACGGCACGATGGAGTGGGTCTCCGGCAGCATGGGATCGAAAGCGACCATGCTCTATCCGTGTACGATCCTCAAGGGTCGCGGCGCGACGGACACCCACATCACCATCGCCTTCGCGGGCGAGGGTCAGGACATCGACACCGGCGCAAAGGTCTACCACAACGCGCCGGACACGAGTTCGACAATCGAGTCCAAGTCGATCTCCAAGGACGGTGGCCGCACTAACTACCGCGGCCTCGTCCACATCGCCGACGGCGCGGAGAACTCCTCCACCGCCGTGGAATGTGACGCACTGATGTTCGACAACGAGTCCACCTCGGACACCATGCCGTACATGGAGATCGAGGAATCGAAGGTCGACGTCGCTCACGAGGCGACCGTCGGCAAGATCGGCGACGAGGACATCTTCTACCTCCAGTCGCGCGGACTGGACGACGACGACGCCAAGAAGATGATCGTCGCCGGCTTCATCGAGCCAATCACGGAGGAACTGCCCATCGAGTACGCGGTCGAACTCAACCGCCTCATCGAACTCGAGATGGAAGGTAGTCTCGGATAATATGAGCACGCAGGTACACGCTAATCTGACGGAAGAACAGGTCCGCCAAATCAGCGGGGACTTGGACGAGCCCGAGTGGCTCCTCGAGACCCGCCTCGAGGCCCTCGACGCGCTCGCCGACCTCGAGATGCCCGATGTCATCCGGACACCGGGTCGGGACTGGACGAATCTCCACGAACTCGACTTCGAGTCGTTCGTCGACCCGCTGAACGCCGCCGAGGACAAGGATCAGATCGGGCCGGCCGACGCCGAGGTCCTCTCCTGGTCCGAGGCCGTCGCAGCGCACGAAGACCTCCTGCAGGAACACTTCGGCTCCATCGTCGACCCGCAGGAGAACTACCTGACGGCGCTCTCGACGGCGCTGTTTAGCACCGGGACCGTCGTCTACGTCCCCGAGGGCGTCGACGCCGAGGACGTGACGATCCGAACCGAACAGAACTCGCAGTCGCTGTTCAACTACACGCTCGTCGTCACCGAGGAATCGAGTTCGGTTACGATCCTCGAACGGCAGTCGACGGGCCAAGAACAGGACGAACAGTACTACAGCGGGGTCGTCGAGGTCGTCGCCGGCGAGAACAGCAACGTCCAGTACGGCAGCCTCCAGAATCTCTCGGAGGAGGCCTACAACTTCACCGTCAAGCGCGCTGACGCCGGCACCTACGCCACGGTCGACTGGATCGAGGCGAACCTCGGGACGCAACTGACCAAGACCGAGGTCTCGACCGAACTCAACGGCGAGAGTTCGGAGACGCAGATCGTCGGTGCGTTCTACGGCCACAACGACCAGCACTTCGATCTCGACGCGAAGGTCTGGCACCGTGCAGAGCACACGACGGCCGACCTCGTCACCCGCGGAGTCACCGACGACATCGCCCGCTCGGTCTACGAGGGCGTCCAGGATGTCGGCAGCGAGGCCTGGGACACGAGTTCGTATCAGCGCGAGAATACGCTGATGCTAAGCGACGAGTCCGAGGCCGACGCTTCGCCGAAGCTGATCATCAACAATCACGACACCGAGGCCTCCCACAGCGCCACGGTCGGTCAGATCGACCAGGAGGACCTGCTGTACATGACCTCCCGCGGTGTCAACCCGCGTGCCGCGCGGAACATGCTCGTCGAAGGCTTCTTCGTGCCGGTCTTCGAGGAGATCGCGGTCGACGAACTGCGCGAGGACTTAGAGGACCTGATCGCGACGCGGCTGCACAAGCGAGACTAACTCGCTGCACCGCTGTTTCTGTTTTTACGCGCCAGTCGAAGCAGTCGAAGACGGTAGTCGGTTCGTTCTGGTGGCAGAAGAGAACGGGCACAGAGATAGAGAGCGCGCGAGTAGGGACGATTAAGTAGCCGCGGCCCTGACGCCGTAGCATGAGTCTGGGACAGCGCGTCTCGAACGACCGGCAACTCACGCGACTCCTACAAATCGGGGTCGTGCTGGAGGAGGTCGTCGAGTCACGCGCCGCCCACCACCTCGAGACCTTACCCCCCGACGAACGGGATGCGGTCGACGGGGAGGTGGAAACGTTACTCGTCGACGCCGCCGAGGAGTCGGCCGATCACCGTGAACGCCTCGAAGCACTGATCGACGATCTCGAGGCGGAAACGGTCTCTTACGAGGAGATCAACACGCTCGTCGACGCCCAGTACGGTCCGCCCGAGGATACGGACGGTGTCCTCTACGATCAGTTGGCAAACGAGGAAACGGCGTACAAGTTCTACGACGACCTGATCGCCGCGATCGACGCCTCCGAGACCGAGTTCGCGGTCGACCGTGGCCGACTGCTCGACACCCTCACGACGATCCGCGAGGAGGAAAAGGAGGGGGCCGAGGAAGTAACCGAAATTATGGAGCGCAGAGCATGATGACGCCGGTAGTTCCGAGGGTGGCGGTTGCAACGTTCGGAACCGGGAACGGCACCAGGAACGAAAACCCCGTCTGGACGCTGTCCACGACCGACGGCGAGCGCAGTCGAACCGATACTATCACCGCCACGCGCATTAGCGACGGAGGGACGCGATGAACACGGCAGACCAATATCTCAAAGCAATCTATCTCGCACAACGGATCGAAGAGGGCCCTGCCTCGACGGGAACGCTTGCAGACCTGCTCGAAGTCAGCCCGGCAAGCGTCAACGAGATGGTCGGCAAACTCGAGGATCGTGAACTCGTCGAACACGAGAAGTACAAGGGAGCTACCCTGACCGATGAAGGCCTCGAACGCGCTCACAACGCGCTCCAGACCTACTGTATCATCGAACGATTCCTCACCAACGTACTGGAAGTCGACGAGTTCCGCGAGGAAGCCCGCGCGCTCGAGAGCGTGATCGACGATACGGTTGCCGAGCGTCTGGATACGATTATCGACCGCCCGGCGCAGTGTCCGGACTGTTTCGATGCCGAGCAGGACCACTGTGAACTGCTCGAGAGTGGCGACCACGCGAAGTAAAGGAGCCTCGTTCTCGTTGTTGCGTGTTCGTGGTTCGTGGCGGCAGTCAGTGCTGGCACTCACTCATCAGTCCGCGTGCCACTCACAGCAGCAGCGTCGTCGCCGAAGCGGATGTACCGTCGCCCGATGAGTGCTGCGAGGACGAGCGCAACGGTGCCGATGAGGACCGTTCCGATCGGCAGTGACCACGTGTCACCGCTCCAGTCGGCCTCGAAAACCGTTGCATAGTAGCTCGCCGCGTCCGATCCGTGCACTGCGAGCAGGACCTCGCGATTGTTTTCGAAGGAGTTTGCGTTCCAGTTGGCGCTGCCGATGACGGCGGTTTCGCGGTCGATGACGATTCCCTTCGCGTGAATCTTCTCGAAGCGATCGGTATCCGCGACGAGTCGAACCTCGATCGGGAGATCCTCTCGTTCCGCCAACTTCCCGAGTTCAGTTGCCAGCGCCTCGTTGTCCTCCTCGTTGTACCACGTCGAATCGAGCAGAATGCGAACCGAAACGCCGCGGCGTGCGGCGTCGACCGTCGTCTCGAGCAGCGAGAGGTCGCCGTCGATGCTGGCCTGGGTGATGAGAATCTCCTCGTCGGCCTCGGCGAGAAGCGTCTGGACGCGGCGTTCGGCGTTGTCGGGCGCGATCAGCAGTTCGGCCGACTCGACGGATCGTCGTTCGGCTTCGTGTGCTGTCGGATACGATGGCGATGACGATGACGATGGTGACGCAGTGAACTCGTCGTCTTCCTCGACGAACGACGTCTGAACCGCGTATTCTGCCCCTGATTCGGTATCCCAGCCGCTGAAGTCGGCTTCGAACACGGTCGCGAGTTCAGTCGCGAGGGTCTCGTCTGCCAGCCGAACGCCCCAGCCGCGGCTCGACTCGCCGCCGACGCCGGAGGGAGCCCAATTCTCGGTCGTCACCAAAACCGTGTCGTCGGCGACGGCGTATTTCGGGTGGTGAAACCGGTAGCGGGCACCTTCGCCGCCGGTCGCACGGACATCGATCCCGTTTTCGGTCAGCGTCCCGAGCACGGGTTCGGTTGCGGCCGGTGTGCCGCCGACGGGGCTGGCTTCGAGGAGGACGGCCACGTCGACGCCGCGGTCGGCCGCGGCGACGAGTTCGGCGGCGACGGATTCGGAGGTGATCGTGTAGCCGGCGAGCAGGAGGCGGTCGTCGGCCTCGCGAATGGTGTCGAGCGGCACGGCCGGGTCGTCGGGGAGGACGAACGTTGTGGCCGTGCCGCCGTCGCTGCGCGAGACGGGGAGACAGGTTGCCTCGTAGGGCCACCACTGCCCGGTTACGTCGGCGTCAGCGGTGTTCGTAGCGGTGCCAGCGCCGAGGGTGTCGGTGTTGGTTCCCGAATCCGCATCCGGTCCTGTCTCTGTCCCTGTATCAACGCCTGCACCTTCACTCTCGGTTCGATACCACCGCTGTGCGGGCGGAGCGCGGTCGTATGCCACCGAATCGAGTACCGTCGATCCGTTTCGCAGTTCGAGTTCGTCGCCGTCGACGGCGAATCGAACGATCCCCTCGAGTTCGAGTACCGGATCGTCGGTGAGTGATTCAGCGGCGGACGAGTTCGCGGTCAGGGCGACGCGACCGGAGACGGTTTCGTTCGGGAGCGCGGCGGTGGTGTGGCCGTCGGTGAGCGTCCAGTTGCCGACGCCGGTGTTCGGCGGCGTTTCGAGCACGACGAACTCGCCGGCGTTCCCCTGAGTCGTCGGATTCGGCGCGAGTTCGACGAGTCGAGGCCGGGTGACGGTCTGTCCCGCGGCCGTCGAGGGAGCTGAACTCGTCGAAGCGGCCACGGGACAGGCGAGGTCGTCGCTCGCAGTGACACCAGCGCTGTGAGTCGCTGCTGGAGCGCCGTCGGAGACGCCCCACGCGCCGGCGGAGAGTCCGGTGAGCAGGCTACAACTCACGAGCAGGACGAGCGCGACCGACCGGCGAGTGGACATCACCCGGTTTGGCCGCGTCTTCGTACTTAAACTGTAAGAACCGGCGACAAAACGGAGCGACGAACGTGGGGTTAGGCGACCGGTTCGGGATCGGCGTGTTCGGCCTCAGCCTGGACGAGGTACGCCCGGTCGTCATCGTACTCGGCGACGATTTCGAGCGCGTCGCTCGTTCCGATCCGGTTGAGCGCCCACGCGGCGCTCGCGCGAACTCTGTCTTCCTCGTCGTCCGCGAGCACGTCCGCGAGCGGGTCGATCGCGCGGGTATCGCCGATCAGTCCGAGCGCGCGCGCGGCCCAGCTTCGCACGTCGGGGTTGTCGGCGACGAGTTGGTTGGCGAGCGGTTGAACGGCCGCCTCGGCACCGATCTCGCCGAGCGCTCTGAAGGTCGGTTTCTGGAGGGTCGGGTTCGAGTCGACGTAGTCGAGCAGGGCATCGACGACATCGTCGTCCGCGACGCCGATCTTGCCGAGAATGCTGATCGCCTGTTCGTCGCGTCGGCCGGCCTTCTGAACCATCGGATCGATGGCCTCCTCGGGACCCATGCGGGCGAGCGCCTCGAGGCAGTGATTCTCCATGAACTCCGACCCCAGACTCTCGTAGGCCAGCAGGATCATGTCGACGTTGCCGCGCTTCTCGTGAACCTTGAGGGCGTGCCACTCGGGGGGAAAGTCCTTGACGTGGTCGAGCACGTCGTAAAAGCCCTCCCGGCGAAGCTGTTCGCGGACCTCGAGATCGGTCCACTCCGTCGCGTCGTCGATGGCCCCCTGGAAGTCGTCGGTCGCTTCGAGCAGTCCGGCGATCGTCCCCGCGTCTTCGTCGGCATCGAGTTCGGCGTCTTCGACGGCGGCGACGGCGTCGTCGAGCGTGTCGGCCAGTCGGTCGGGCGTGTCTGCATCGGCCTCGTCCGTCGACAGCGCGACGGATGAACCCAGAATCTCGTTGAACTCGCCGAGGTAGTCATCGGCGGCGACGAGGAGTTCGTCGCGACCTTCCGCGGTCCAGCGCGTGCCCGTGATCGTGCCGCTGGCGTCTTCGATTTCGCCGACCACGTCCTCGCCGTAGGGACCGCGCTGATCCTCCAGATCGGATTCGAGATCCGAGAGGTCGCTCTCGATCTCGTCGTAGGTCTCTTGGAGTTCCTCCTCGGGTGCGGGTTCGTCGTCCTCATCCTCGTCTTCTTCCTCCTCGTCCTCCGTCTCCGGCGGCTCGGGAATTTCGACCGCTTCGAGTTCGGGACGGAACGCCTCGAGGTCGGCTTCAACGTCATCGAGATCGTCCT
>NZ_AOIO01000033.1 GCF_000337555.1 Natrialba asiatica DSM 12278
AGATGTGTATAAGAGACAGCTCATACTCTCACCGCCCCGGGGGTGGGACGACGCCGACGCGTACCACTGTTCATACGCTACGGTCGTGTCAGGATCGTCCTAAGCGTTTCCATGCGCGGTCGTCCCCTGCCGGGGAGTTTCCTCGCGCCAGTAGAACCACGGACTGAGCGTCATGTAGGCGAGTCCGAGCGTCAAGAGGGCGTAGGGAAACGTGCGCCCGGCGAAATTCGGGATCAAGATCGCGAGGACGTGGACGACGCCCATGATGGCCGCGTCGCGGGCGAGCAGGTCCGGGTAGCTGATCCGCGAGACCATCAGGTAACAGAACGCGCCCGTCACGGCGAGGACGAGCCAGGGATCGGCGACGCCGGCGAGGATCGCCGCACCCAGGACGGTCGCCGCGAGGGTCGTCTGGACGCCTTCGGTGTAGTTGACGGCGGTATCGTAGGCCGTGTAGAGACCGAGTCGAGCGACGGCCATGGCGACGAACAGCGCACAGACGCCGGAGACGAGCAGTAGTTCACCCGTCACGGTCTCGTGCGAGATGTCGAGTCCGGCCGTGATGACGACGAACGCGAGGGCGGCGGGGGCGACGGCGAAGGAGGCGACGTCGGCGAGAGAGTCGAGGTAGGGGCCGGCATCGGTGCCGCCGTAGCGGCGGGCCAGGATACCGTCGAGACCGTCGGCGACGGCGGCGAACAGGATGAGTCGGGCGGCGAGGTCGATGTCGACGAAGGCGACGACGACGGCGACGAACCCCAGGGCGGCATTGGCGATCGTCACCGCGTCGGCGACGCCCAGTCGCCCGACGAACCGGGGGAGCATACTCGCGGATTCGGCGGGCGTGTACCTTACGTGTTTTCGTTTCATGACGACAGGGAGTATGGGAGTCGTGTGGGACGAGCGCGGGAGCCGGGAGAGATTGGGGTGCATGGCTGGGGAGAGTGCAGAGGGGAAAGAGTAGAGAACGCCGGAGACGTGGCTCCAGGCGGGACAGCTCCGACGGTGGTTCGAGCGTCGAACCGGAGCCCGGAACCGGGGCGATTATATCGCGAGTCTCCCAAGCGTTCGGTATGAACCGGCGCGCCTATCTCGCCGCCGTCGGCACTTCCCTCTCGGCCAGCCTTGCCGGCTGTACCTCCACGCTCGGCGTGTTCGACGATTCGCCCTGTAGCGGCGACGACTGCACCATCGGGATGACTCGCAACGAGTTCCTCCCCAGAGAGTACGAGGCTACCGTCGGGGAGACGGTCGTCTGGAAGAACACGAGCGGTGCGATTCACACGATTACGGCGCTCGAATCGGGCATTCCGGACGGTGCAGAGTACTTCGCGACCGGCGGTTTCGAGGACGACGCGACCGCTCGCGAGCAGTGGCGCGAGAACCACAGCGGCGGACTCGATACCCGCGAGACGTTCGAGCACACCTTCGATGTCCCCGGCCGGTACGAGTACATCTGTATTCCGCACGTCAACGCGGACATGGTCGGGACGATTATCGTCAGCGAGTAATCTTTTCAGTTCCGTTTGGGAGCCGACGGCAGCGGATATCGCGCCTATCGGCCGTCACAAGTCCGTTTTCCGGCCGTTGGTCACGTACTCGGTGAGCGGCGGCTCTCGCGTCGTCCTCACGATAGACTTTTCACTACTGGATGATACCACCTAGTTGTATGAGCGAGTTTGATCAGTTCAGCCAAGTCGGCGAAGCCGACGTTACGCGCGCAATCGGGCAGGAATGGACCGAGGAGTTCATGGACTTCTCGGACTCGGACGTGATCATCATCGGCGGCGGCCCCTCCGGGCTCACGGCCGCGAAAGAACTCTCCGAGCGCGGCGTCAAGACGATGGTCGTCGAGAAGAACAACTACCTCGGCGGCGGGTTCTGGCTCGGCGGGTTCCTGATGAACAAGGTTACCGTCCGCGATCCCGCCCAGCAGGTCTTAGCGGACCTCGATGTCTCGTACAAACAGTCCCAGGATAGCGAGGGACTGTACATCGCGAACGGTCCCGAGGCCTGTTCCGGGCTCATCAAGGCCGCCTGCGACGCCGGCGCGAAGATGCAGAACATGACCGAGTTCACCGATATCGTCATCCGCGAGGACCACAAGGTCTCGGGAATCGTGATGAACTGGACGCCGGTCCACGCGCTCCCGCGCGAGATCACCTGCGTCGATCCGATCGCGGTCGAGGCCGACCTGGTCATCGACGCGACCGGCCACGACGCGATGGCGGTCAAGAAACTCGACGAGCGCGGCGTGCTCGACGCCCCGGGTATCGGCGACGCCGAAGCCAGCGCGACCGGCATGGACCAGACCGGCGACGACAGCTACGGCGCGCCCGGCCACGACTCACCGGGCCACGACTCGATGTGGGTCGGCAAGTCCGAGGACGCCGTCGTCGAGCACACCGGCCTCGTACACGACGGCCTGATCGCGACCGGAATGGCGACTGCAACGACCTACGGACTCCCGCGGATGGGGCCCACCTTCGGTGCCATGCTCGTCTCTGGCAAGCGCGCCGCCCAGGTCGCGCTCGACGAACTCGAAGTCGACGCCGAGCCGGTCGAGTTGACCTCGCGCGCCGCGCCGGCCGACGACTGAAACCGACCGGTCGCTTCGTCCGTCGGCGACTGGCCGCGAAGCGACGATCGTCTCCTCTCCCACACCTCGCCCTCGACGCAACGGAAGCAGCAGTTGGATCGCCCGGTAGTGTTCCGGACGAACTCTTCGAACTCTTTGCGTTGCTCGACCGTGTTACTCCAGATCGAACGGCGAGAACATGATTTTGGCGTTTGGTATTCTTTACTTACACTTCTATAGCCCCATAATATCAATGAGATATTATCATTGGTCATTGGATTGGGTGGCACATATGTGAGATACCATTGTTAACATGATATTACAATATGTAGTGTTATATGCGTCTATTCAGAAATCTTCTATTATCTACCCTATATTTATTAATGATTATATTATATTATTCATCAATGTCTTGCAATGATAACCTAGACAGATCACGACGTACAGTTCTACGAACACTCGGTAGTGCCGGCGTTGCTGGCGTCGGGGCGGGAGCGCTTTCGTCGAGCGTCGCAGCCGAATCCGACGGAATCGAGAAAACCGATCTCGATTTAGAGAGAGACGGGGCGCTGGAGACGCTGCGCGAACTCGATGTCGTCGCCGACGACGAGCGGTCACTTTCCGAGGCGATGGTGACCGGAGAGCAGTTGTTGAAAACGTTGAGAGCGAACGATATCATTCGGGCGAGTTCACTCGGGAATGTTGTCGACCGCGCTCGAGACACGTACTACCGAGAGGGGAAGGCCGGTCCGGAAGTGCACTTCCGACTGCCGACTGGCAAGGGTCCCCTTCAGATTACTTTCGATTCCGAAGGCGAACCGTTTGCGGCGTACTACCCTGAGGAGCGTTCGGAAACAACGTTGTTCGTCATTGACGGTACCGAAGACAAGTATAAGCAACTCATCCACGAACCCGACGCGAACGCTCTCGACTGCGGGAGCAACTGTGGCGGGTGTACGTGCGGCCGGTTCTGTAACACTCAGCCGTGGAACGACAGACGGTACTGCCAAACCTGCGACAACGGAGAGTGTGTTACCGGTCGGGACTGCGGTTGCTAACGCCGACCGAGAATCTAATCTTTCGTGTTACCGGTCCTGTTGCACTCGCTTCATAGCGGCAGTACAGGTCTCCAATCAGCGCCATGTTAGTGGTGAAAACACTGCGTCGAGGGACACCGAACGTTATCGTGGGCTCACTCGAGTTCTGCGTGGATGAACCGGTAGTAGCCGATGGCGATCGGGACGGTCCCCCAGACGAGTAACATTGCCAGTCCGAAGAGGTTCGGTCCGTGAGCCGCGTCGATCGTTTCTCCGGCGGCGAGCGCCTCGAGCAGGTTCGGGACGTACCACTGTGTGGCTTCGAACGCATTAACGGGATTGACGCGGACGGCGTAGGGGAACCACGCCGGGTCGAAGATATCGACGAGACCGGTGGTGATGTCTATTCCGAGATCCGTCGAACCAGTCTGTACGAACATGAGTAGTTCCAAGATGGACTGCCACGCGTAGAGAAAGAGAAAGACGAGGAAGCCGCCGATCGCGATCGAACGGAGTTGCGTCGACGCGCTACAGGAGGCACCGAGTGCGATGCCGAGCCACGCCGTGCTGGTCACCGTTACGACCACCATCGCGCCGAGAAAGCCGACGGCTGTCGCCTCGGTGGGTTGCCACCCGACGGTTACGATGACGGCGGCGATGACGACCGGAAGCCAGAGGACGCTCACGAGCGTGACGAATCGACTGAGGAGTTTCCCGGCTACTAATTCGGGTCGAGTGAGTCCGGCCCCGAGCGAGAGTCGGATCCGTCCCGAGGCGCGTTCTCCCGCGATCGCCGTGTAGCCGAGCCCGATGGCGTACAGCGGGCTCATAATGACGAACGGATCGATCATAATGCTCCAGGCGCTCCCGATCAGGTGCTGTGAGGACGTGTGCCACTCGTACACGAGATAGACCGTCAGCACGACGATGCCGAGCCAGACGATCTTCGACCGGATCAGTTGTTCGAAGTCGTGTTTAGCGATCGAGAGAACGTTCTTGCGATTCATCGGTCCCCGGCCTCCGTATACTCCGAGAACAACTCCTCGAGCGACCGTCGTTGAACGTCGACATCGGTCACCGTCAGGCCCGCGCTGCTCGTCTGCGTGATCGCCTTGGATTTGACCGCCGGATCGGAACAGGAGAGCCGGATCGTCGTCCCGTCGGCGTCAACGTCGGTGATCCCATCGAGTTCTTCGAGGGATCGGAGCGACGACTCGATCGGTTGGTCGTCGACCGTAAGAAGGAGTTCGGAACTGCCGCCGATCGCCTCCTGTAAGGCGTCGATGGCGTCGACCGCGAGCAACTCTCCGTCGTTGAGGATACCGACGCGGTCGCAGACGGCCTCGACCTGTTCGAGAAGGTGACTCGAGAAAAACACCGTCGTTCCGCGGTCGGCCTCTTCTCGAACGATCTCCTGCAGTTGTTGGATTCCGTTCGGGTCGAGTCCGGACGCCGGTTCGTCGAGGATAAGCAGATCCGGATCACTGGCAAGTACCATGCCGAGAGCGAGACGCTGGCACATTCCCTTGGAGTAGCTGCCGACCGGCTGGTCGCCGTCGCCTTCGAGTCCGACTCGAGCGAGTACGCGATCCGGGCGGCTATCGACGCCAGCGACGGTAGCGGCGAACTCGATATGCTGTCGTCCGGGAAGTCGGCTGTACAGCTCGTATCCGTCCGGGAGAATTCCGGACCGCTGTCGAACGATTTTGGATTCTCGCTGGGAGTCGTGACCGAGAACCGAAAGCTGCCCGGAGGTCGGTCGCCGAAAATCGAGCAGAATGTCGATAAACGTAGATTTCCCTGCGCCGTTCGGACCAAGAAATCCAAATATTTCTCCTTCTTCCACCTGCAAATCGATCGAATCGAGGACCGTACTTTCGCCGTATCGCTTGGAGAGGGCATTGGCTTCAATGACTGCCATGAGTCGTCTATTACAGTGAAATAGCTTATTGTATATATATTTTGAATAACTGGAACTATATTTTAAAAGAAACGATTCAGTCGTATGTCAGAAGGTGAGGGTATCGGCCGTGATACCCGATCGACGACCCACGCGAGCTTCGAGCGGCGCTCTTCGCTGGATCAAGAGGCTCGATCGACAATTCGTGAATCCGCTTTCGTGTATTCAAGAACGACTGACACGAGTTCAACCGTAACTAATTCACTCTGTGGTACAACTAGCGAATACATGGTCGAGCAGATCGTCATCTACCGAGCGCCGACGGCGGAGGCCGACACCGAGGCCATCGCCGACTGGCTCGAAGCGCACGTCGACGCATCCGTTTCCGTCCGCGACCGGTTCCTCGATGTACACCGCACCGACGACCTCGCCGAACGGTTCGCCGAGGCGCGCGTGCAATCGCCGCACGAGTTCAGCACGGGAAACACCATGCTGGGGACGGTCCGGTACGAGGAGCGAGCGCTCGACGACCCCGAGCGCGAGGGAGGGGTACTCTACGATGGTATCGGAATCCAGCGCGCGCTGAACGAGGCGTTGCCGGCGGCCGAACGCGAACTCGATGCGGTACACGTTCCGGTGCTCGACAGAGCGATCGGGACCTGGGGCGAGCACGACGGCCGCTGGCACAAGCGAGTTTCCGTCCTCGGACAGCCGGCGTTGATCTCGGTCCCCGGCCTCTACGAAGCGCCGGCGAAGCCCGAAGCGTACTACGAAGAGCAGCAGCGCCACGCCCTGTTGTCGGGCGATACGCCGCCGCGGGAAGTGCTCGAGAACCAGGTCGAAGGCGAGTTCCTGGTCGCGGACGATCCGCGGACGACCGACGCGCTGAAGGGGTACGTGCTGCAGGCGGTGCACTACCTGGAGACGGGCGAGCCGTTCTGCGAGCGAAACTCTTGCCGGCTCTTTAACGCGCACTATCACGAGGAACTGATCGAGGCGCAGTTGCGCGAGCCCGCGTTCTGCGCCGAACACGCCGCGATGTACGGCGCGTCGACGTAGCTGTCGTCGGGCGACTCGACGACGGGTCCGCGTCTCGCCGCTGTCCCGAATTCGCGAACGGCAACTCGCCGAAACCGATGTGTACTTTTGTGCGACCCACTTTTGAAACACACAATGAGTGAGAAGTTTACCGTCGCGGTCCCCGTTCGGTACCGTGACCTCGATCCGATGGATCACGTCAACCACGCCGTCTACGCGAGTTACCTCGAAGCCGCCCGAACCGACTACATCGCGGACGTTCTCGAGATCCCTCAGGAGGAACTGGCGTTCGTCATCGCGAATCTCGAAATTTCGTACGAACGTCCGATTACGATGGACGACGAGCCTACCGTCGCGCTCGAAGTAACCGACCTCGGCGACAGCAGTTGTACGATGACCTACGAGATCCGCACCGGCGACGAGATCGCCGCGACCGCGGAAACGACGATCGTCCGCGTCGATCCCGACACGGGGCACCCGACGCCGCTTTCGGACGCGGTCCGGAATCGAGTTCGCGAGTTCGAAGAACTCGAGGCACCGGCGTAGTCCTGAGCTTCGGTTCTGTTTTGCCGTCTCGTCGATAGTTACTCGAGTTCACCGCCGGTGAGTCGAACGACGCCGAAGAGGTGCGTTTCGTCGGCGACGGCGCGCGAGTTCGCTCTGAGTCGGGTGTGTGCCGCGTCGATGCGCTCGTCCAGGCGCACGTGGGGCGGATGCTCGTAGCGAAGTCGCGTCGTCGGTGGCGTCGAGAGGACGACGATGGCGCGGAAGACGGCGTTGACCGGCGGGGCGTACCACGCCTCGCTGCGGGCGGCGTTGGCGAGGACGACGTGGCCGCCGGGGCCGACGAGTTCGCACCAGTCGTCGACCGCGCCGGCTGGATCGTCGAGCATGCCGACGACGAAGGTTGCGAGGACGGCGTCGATGTCGGTGGCGGGGATCGGCGGTCGCGTCGCGTCCCCGCGGACGACGTGGACGTTGTCGTATCGGTCGGCCGCCGTCGTGGCTGCACGCGCAAGTACTGGCTGTGTTACATCGATACCGATGACGGTCCCTTCGGGGCCGACCTGCTCGCGAAGATAGGGGAGGTTCGCTCCGGTTCCACAGCCCATCTCGACGACGGTGTCGCCGGGATCGAGTCGGCAGGCGGCGGCGACTCGCCGTCGCAGCCGCGACACGCCCGGTGTTCGACGCGCGATCAGATCGTAGAGGCGCGCCCAGCGTCCGTAGAACTCCTGTGTGGTTTCGGTTGTCATCCGTCGGTCCTGGTCTCCGTTCGTCGCGTTCGGTCTGTGTTCTCGACAGGTGTCCCAAAAGCTTGCGGTGGGCTGGGGCGGGGACGCGGGACGGCGTGTCATCCGCAGCGGCGGGTTCCCGTCACCAGTCTCCAGATTAGAGCAGCGAGCGCACGTCGTCCGCGACGGCTTCCGCGTCCGGACCCAGGAGGTAGATCAACGGCTCGATCCCCGGCCCGCCGGTCTGGTACAGCACCGTCGCGTCGGGGTGGTCGTCGATCGCCGCACCGACGCTCGAGCCGACGTCGTCGCTCTCGTCGAACTCGGCCGTCTCGTGGCCCTGTTCCTCGAGTTCGGCGAGCACGTCGGCGTCGTACCGGACGTTGATCGCCGCTTCGGCGGTCGCGCCGTGACGGCGCGCCGAGAGCAGGACCGTCGCGACGTGTTCGGAGACGCCGAATTCGGGATCGGCCGGCACCGTCGCCTTTCCCTTCACGTCGAATATCCGCCCGGGAACGCCGGCGACGTCGTCGATGTTCGATGCATCGGGCGTGCAGGCGACCAGGTTCGAGCCGACCGCCGGGATCAAGCCGGCGAAGCCGCTCGCGTTCTCGAGAATCCGCAGGCCGCGTCGGAGCGACGAGAGGACGCGCTCGCTGGTCCGCCGGTCGTTCTCGGGATCGTGCACCCGGAAGCTCGATCCGTGATCGGCGAGTTCGGGAACGGCCTCTTCGTGGAGTTGGGCGAGCAGGTCGCCGCCGGTTTCGAGTTCGCGGATGAGGATCTCGATTTCGATGAGCGCCTGGACGGGCGTGATGTCCCCGGCCGCGAGTCCGGCACCGAGTTCGTCGACGAGGCTGTCGACGCGCTCGTCGGCGGCGATACGGTCGTTCGTGGCAACGTCGCCGTGAGCGTACTTCGAGACGGCGCTCTGGCTGATCCCGAGGACGGTCGCGACTTCGCTCTGGGTGAGCCCCCGGTCGCGAAGCTCCCCGGCCAGGAGCGAGCGGACCGTCGGCAGGAACTCGTCGACCACTAGTTCTTCGACGAATTGCATTCGGTAGGCTGGCCTTGGACCGCAGCGGGGTTAACTTTCCGGGGATTCGGGCTGCCGTTTGCGGATCGCAGATCGTGGCTCGCGGCTCACGGCTCACGGATCGCGGATCGCGGATCGCGGATCGCGATTGACGAGCCACGAGCCACAGATCGCACTTCAGGTGTGCAGGTCGAGTTCAGAGACGGCCGACCCGAACTCGAACATACTTATCGCTGGGGTGTAAACGAACGGATCGATGAGCGTCAAGGCAGTCGTCTTCGCGATCGGTGCCGGCATCGCCGCATTTCTCGGAGTTGGACTCGGGGTGACCGAGATCACGGGTCACTGGGTCGCGTATCCGCAGTTTCTCGGGCTGCCGGCCGGCTTCGTTACCGGTGCCGTTGCAACGATCGGCGTCGCCCTGAAACTCACCGACGACACCTCCGACGGGAGACCTGAGCTTGCGGGCGCAATGGGCGGATTCGCGGTCGGTCTCGTCGTCGGTATCCTCATCGCGGCTGGCACGATATTCGGCGCCGTCAGTTCGCTCGCCGTCGGCGTCGTTTTGGGGCTCGCCGTCGCGATCGCGGTCGCCCGGTATCGGTGAGGATTCGAGTTCGCGGGACGATCGTCCGTTAGCGGTCCAGTTGCTCGCCGCCGAACTCGTGATCGCTCTGGATGCGCGAGGCCTGCGGACCGTCCTGATCCTGATACTTCGAGCCGCGCTCGCTGCCGTAGGGCCGTTCCGCCTCCGTCTTGAGTTCCGTAAAGGTAAGCTGTGAGATACGCATGCCCGGCGTCAGCGCGACGGGTGCCGTTCCGAGATTCGAGAGTTCGAGCGTGATCTGTCCCCGGTAGCCGGGGTCACAGAGGCCCGCGGTGGCGTGGACCACGACGGCGAGGCGGCCGAGCGAGGAGCGCCCCTCGACGTGGGCGATCAGGTCCGCCGGAATCTCGACGCGCTCGTAGGTCGTTCCGAGAACGAAATCGCCCGGATGAAGGATAAAGTCGTCGCCGTCCTCGACGAGCGTCTCGGTGACGTATTCGTCGACCTCGCGCTCGGAGTCGGGGTGAATGCAGGGGATGTTCGTCCGCTGGAACTCGAGGAATTCCCGTCCCAGACGGAGGTCGATACTCGCGGGTTGGATCTGCAGTTCCGGATCGTCGAGCGGTTCGACGACGAGGTCGTCCGCGTCGAGTCGGCGGCTGATGTCCGCATCGGAGAGGATCATATCCGACGAGTCGGACGGTGGATGTGAAACTGTTCCGATTGCCGTCGTCGCGCCGGACCGACGCGGCCTTTCGCTCCCCGCGCTACTCCAGTGCGTTTTCGATCGCCGTCGTCGTCTGCTCGAGTGCCATCATCACGAAGTCGTCGCTCTCGTAGAACTCGACCTGCTCGCCGTCGACGAAGACGGCCGGCGTCCCGGCGACATCGTTCGATTCGCCGTGGGACTTGTTGTCCTCGATTACCGACCGGTGTTGCTCTTCTTCGGCGGCCTCGCGGACGGCCCCGCCATCCGCTCCGGCGTCGTTAGCGACCTCCTCGATGACATCGTAGGTGTAGGATCCGAGGTGCTCGTAGATGTCACTTGCAAAGGTCCAGAAGGCGTCGTTACCTGTATCCTCGAAGACCTCGCGTGCCGCGCTAGCGACCTCCCACGACCATTTCTCGTTAACCGGATTCGGGAAATCGCGGTGCTCGTACCGAATCTCCCCCGGTTCGATGTACTGACTTTCGAGGTCGGGGTAGACCTGGAGTTTGAACGTCTGGCAGTACGGACAGGAGAAGTCTTCGTAGATAGTAACGGTCACGTCGGCGTCCGAATCGCCGTTGACCGGTGCATCCGGCGGGCCCCCATTCCCGAGACAGCCAGCAACACCACCGATACCGACGGCCGCCGTCGTGGCGAGAACCGCTCGCCGGGTTCGGCTCATAGCGGCTATTCGTCCCCTCGGACGAAATGTGTGTCGATCGCCACAACAGAGCCCTAATGGTCGTAATCGCCGTTGCTTTATCCGTCGCTCTCGAGAACACCCGTATGAAACAGGCCATCATCGCCCGAACGGATATCGGAATGGGACAGGGAAAACTCGCCGCACAGGTCGCACACGCGTCGTTGTCGGCATACGAGAAGGCCGATAGTCAACTTCGAAATCAGTGGAAGCAAGGCGGGCAGAAGAAGGTCGTCCTCAAAGGAACGAGCGAGCGCCAACTCCACGAACTCGCGGAGATCGCGGATCGAGACGGCATTCCGAACGCGATCATCCGGGATGCCGGCCACACGCAACTCGAACCGGGGACCGTCACTGCACTTGCGGTCGGACCGGCCGGCGATGACCGGGTCGATAGCGTGACTGGTGAACTCTCGTTGTTCTAACTGTTACAGTCTGTATCAGACGGTCTGCCGTACCGATTTCTTGGTGCAACCGCAGACGGTTCGCGGTTGCTTCGGAACTGACTGACAAGAGTCCGTGTTACTCGACTGACCGTCCCCCACGTGCTGATCGCGTTATGCGCTGTCGCCGTCGATTTCGATGTCGACGTCGACGGTACTGTCGAGATCAACGGTAACTCCGGTAAGATCGAGATACGGCGACAGAACACACCGGTCGACCGTCAACTCGACGAGTTCAGTCACGTCGGTAGCGGTGAGGAGGCCGGCGTCGGACAGGTGTGGCAGGTGGACGTGATAGAGGTCGGTCAGGACGCGTTCGTAGCGATCGGTGTAGCGGCCATTGGTATGGGAAAGCTGCCGTTCGGCCATATCGTCGGTCGCGTCGAGCGAACTGTCGTCGGACTCGAGTTCCGACCGCGTGATAAAGGTAGCGAGGTCCGTGATCGAGACCGGAACCGGGTGCGCCGCTAGATAGGCGAGTGCATACTGTCGCCGTTTGACGGCGAAGGCGGCAAACAGGTCGGTCGAAGTGATCAGTCGTGGTTCCGTCGCGTCATCGATGGAGTTGCGTGTATCGGACATCATGCGCTCCGTACTTCACTTACACTGCTCTCGATCGCCGACAATTCTCGCGCCCCGACTTCAGTAGAGTACACGTACAAATTGACGGGGGTACATATAACCTTTATTGTCGATTTATGAAGAGGGAACAAAACGTCAGCAGTACTGATCGGTTCGGCTCATTTCTCCGGTGACGTATGCGAGTCAGACGACTGCGAATCCGCGTTCTCGCGTTCGACCGTGACGATCCAGTTGGGGGCATCAGCCAGCGGCGTCGTGATCACCCACGTCGCTTCGATGGCGGCACCGTGTGCGAACGCGGACGTGATCAGCGTTTTGAGGTCCGCTTCAAAGGTCTCCGTCGCTTCCGTGTGATCCTCGGGGGAGTGATTCGTATTCATGGTCGGGCGGCAAAGACAGATCGGTACTCGATTGCCTGTTGCCAGGAGGCAAGCGGCGGCAATAACCGTATCGGCCCGTCCCGATCCGTTCACGAGCCCGGACGGCCGCTCGCGGGGAGCCGCGGCAGACACCAGCCGACACACCGCGTGGACCGCGAGAACAAACCGATTTAGTCTCCGCACGCAAACGCCCCATCAGCATGCGCCCGGCACACCCCACCGAACACGCCGTCGGAATGACAGCCTACGTCAGCGACACCGACGGCACCGGCGGCCGCCTCCGTGCGGCCGACGACCACTTTCGCGTTCGTGAACTCGAACGCTTCTCGACCGAACCGATCGACGCGTCGACGGACGCCTATCCGCACCTCGTCTTCCGAGCGACGCTTCACGGGTGGGACACGAACGACTTCGCCGCGCGCATCTCGGACGCCCTCGGCGTCTCCCGCGAACGGATCAACTGGGCCGGCACCAAGGACAAATATGCCGTCACCACACAGCTCTTTTCGGTCTACAGCACGGACGCGGTGGACCTGCCGGACATCAACGACGCCGAACTCGAACCGCTCGGGCGCGCCGGTCGCTCGCTCGAGTTCGGCGACCTTGCGGGCAACGCCTTCGAAGTCGTCATCAGCGATCCCGCGGAGCCGGCGAACGCGACCGATATCGCCCGCGAACTGCGGGCGTTCGGCTCGTTCGACGGTGAATCCGGTCGCACCGACGGCGACAGCGACGGCGAACCGACGACCGACGGGTCGGTAGCAACCGAACCGAGCGATTCCGCCCCGATCGGCGTCCCCAACTACTTCGGCCAGCAGCGGTTCGGCAGCCGCCGGCCGGTCACCCACGAAGTCGGCCTCGAAATCGCCCGCGACAACTGGGAAGGCGCAGTGATGGCCTACCTGGGCGCTCCGACCGAGGCCGAACCCGACGGGACGCAGGCGGCCCGAACGTTCATCGAGGAGACGAGGGACTGGCAACAGGCGCTCGACCGATTCCCGAATCGGCTGCGCTACGAACGCTCGATGCTTCACGAACTCGCCGCGTGCGACGGCGACCCCGGCCCCGACGACTTCCGTGCCGCACTCGAGTCCGTCCCCTCGAACCTGCAACGTCTGTTCGTCCACGCCGCCCAATCCTACGCGTTCAACCTGCTCCTCGGCGAACGCCTCGAACGCGGCCTCCCCTTCGACCGTCCCGTCGCCGGCGACGTCGTCTGCTTTACCGACACCGGCGACGACGTCCCCGCCGAACTCACGCTCCCCGATACCGACCGCCTCCAGCGCGTCGACGAGCGCCGCGTCCACTCGGTAACCCGCCACTGCGAGCGCAACCGCGCCTTCGTCACCGCCCCGCTCGTCGGCACCGACACTGAACTCGCCGACGGCGAACCGGGCGAAATCGAACGGGACGTACTGGACGACCTCGGACTCCGCCCTGGCGACTTCGACCTCCCCGGCGAGTTCCACTCGACCGGCACGCGACGACCGGTCCTCCTCCGCACTGCACTCGGCATCGAGCAGACCGAGCAGGACGGGTCGGATGCACTCACCCTCTCGTTTTCGCTTCCCAAGGGGTCGTACGCAACGGTCGTCCTGCGAGAGTTCATGAAGGTCGATCCGATCCGTCTCGGCTGACGACCGATCGTTGCCGCGGGAGCGCAGTCCGTGCTCGTTCCTCCGGCGGCGCTGCTCGTACGCTGGCGTCGAAAAAACAAAACGGGCGTCTCAATCGAATCGATTAGTCGCTCGTCGCGACGTCTTCGTCGTCGACATCGACCGCGGTCGCTTCCTCTTCGGCGACTTCCTCGGGGTGGGCTTCGAGCGTTGCCTTCTGGATCTCGACCCGGCGAAGCGGGTAGATCGTCTTGGCTTCGCCGTAGATCGCGGACGAGAGTCGCCCCTCGACGACGCCGTCGATGAGTTCCGCAAAGGTGCGCTCCGCGGCCGCCTCCTCGACCATCTGGACCATCTGTTCGCGGATGGCTTTCTCCTGGCTCGCGTCCGCCTTCTTGGTCGTGAAAGCGACGGGTTGGACCTGCACGCGGTAGTCGTCCGTCGTGAGGACGGTGACGTAGGCCTCGATCTTCGAGGCACCGCGACGGACCAGCGAGCGCAGGTAGTCGCGGGTCAGCGAGTGCTTCTGGAACTCGGTGTAAGCGGTGTCGCTGCCGACGTCCGTGATCTTGAAGGTCAGCTTCGTGTTGTTCTCGCTGGCGTTGTTGTTGAGGTCGCCGAGCGTCGTTTCGATGGTTCGGTCGTAGACTTTTTCCGGTTCGTCTGCGGGGGTCTCGCCGAGTTCGGTCCGGTCGAACTGCTCCGGAGCGAGCACGGTGTACCACCGCTTTTCCTGTTTCGCACGTGAGACTGAGCGTTCACTCATTGTGTTCTTGTGTTGTGGTATCAGCGTCGGACACAGTACCCGTGTCCGCTGGGTCGTCGTACTGTTCAGTCGCGTCTGCGGGTGGGGCGTCCGTGGCGTCGGTGCCCGCGGGGTCGCCGTCTCGTCCATCGGGAGCGTCTCGCACTGTGCGAGCAACATCGACCGCAACCTCGAGGTTGACGACGTAGTCGTCGACCGTCGAGTGCAGTCCGCCCGTCGTCTCGCGCTCGATCCGGGTGACGACGGTCGTCTCGTCCGCCACGACGGTCTCCATCTCGTCGGTGTTGTCCGGGCGAAGCGCCCGCGCGACGAGTTCGGGATCGTCGTGGTCGGTGCGGATCGTGGCGCGTTTGTGCGGTGCCATCTCCGTGTCTGTCTCCGATGGCATGATCAGTAGTGCTCCCTCACTGCCGCGATGATCGTCGAGTTGTCCACCCGTCTCTCTTCGCCGGCCGCGCTCTCGTCCTTCTCGGCTCCATCGACGGTGACGCCGTACTGCAGATAGCCGCGTCGAGGCCCAACGTCGTACTCGGCACGGATACCGTCGGCGTCGAGTTCGCGCGCCACCGCTTCGACGGTCGCCGCAAGCGACGCCGACTCGGACGCGCGCGTCGCAATCGCCGCTTCACCATCGCCGATGGCGAGCACCGTCGGCTCCGGCGAACGGAACTCGACGGCCATGCGAGCAACCGCTTCGACGGGACCGTCGTCAATATCCACGACGAACAACCCGTCGTAGCGGCCGGTCGAGGCCGTCTCGAGCGCGCCGTGTGCGCGTTTTCCGTGCGTTCGCCAGGCCGAAAGCGCCGGTCCGACGGCGTCGTGGCCCATCGCCAGTGCGGCCCCCGTACCGGGTTCCGTGCGAGCCGTCGCCTCGAGCACGTCGGCGTAGCCGCCGACGGTGGGAAAGGCGCACTCGTCCTCAGAATCGGATTCGGTCCCGGTGATCGCGTACGGCTGTAACACGCGCTGGATCGACGTTGCGGCCGCCTCGGTGGCCGCCTCGGTTCCCACGACATCGAGCGCGACGAGCGAGCCGATCGTCCGATGCGCGTCCGCGCCGAACGAGGCCGGCTCGTCGAACTCGAGTCCGGCCCCCGCGAGCGCATCGCGAGTCGCCTCGGGATCGCCCGACCACGGCGCGCACAATCGCGTCGAGTTCGCCAGGCCGTCGATCGGGTCGACGGTCGGCACCGCGACACCGGGTCGGCGCTCGACGAGCCCGCGTTCGCGAGCGCTCTCGAGGAGCCACTCGCTCTCGCCAGCGCCGGGTTCGACGCCGGCTGCGACGAGGCCAGCAAGCGCGAGCACCGGATCAACCCCGGCGACTGCCGTCGAGCCGTCCGCACTGAACTCGCGAACGAGGTCGGTCGCTGCGAGCGTAGCCGGACGGTCGTCGGAGTCCAGCCGGACGACGGCCTCGGCATTACCCACGTCGACGGCACCGAAGACGACCGTCAGCTCGTCGCTATCGCTGTCTCGCTCATCCCGTCCCCGAACTCGGTCGGTCCGATCACCGACCGTTCGGGCGACCGTCATCTGAAACGGGATTTCCGACTCAGAGAGCGCCGCGGCGAGAATCCCACTCGCTGCGAGCGCATCGCCGTCCGCTCGCGTGACGATGCGAACGAAGCCGGCGCTCTCGATGTCGGGGGCGTCTGTCACGGCGGTAGAGCCGGCGTGGCCGTCGGTGGACATTGAACGTGGACGATCGTGCGGGTGGTCGTGTCTCGACGAGTCGGACGCGTTAGTTCTCTTCGAGGAGATCGACAGCGATCTCGTAGGAGTACGCAAAGTCCGGCTCGAGTTCGTCGCCGCGGTAGTAGTCGGCGAGTCGGCGGACCTTCGACTCCGTGTTCTGCAGGGCACGCTTGTTCTGGTAGTCCTGCGGATTCTCCTGGACGTGCTCGCGCAGGCGGATGGCGCGCTCCATCAGATTACGGAGATCCTCGGGGATGTCTGCCTTGGCATCGTTTTCGTCGAGGATTTGGGTGATCTTCTTGCCCGTCACCAGCTTCACGTCCGGGACAGGCGTTCCCGTGACGCCCTCGTCACGCAGTTTGATCCCGATCTGGCTGGGATCGTGGCCCTGTTCTGCCAGTTCGACGACCCGCTGTTCGACTTCGTCGGGGTCGACGTCGCTCCACTCCGGTGGTTCGTCTGCCGCGGGCTTGTCCGAACCGGACGAGCCACGACGGCGCGTATGCATTCGTGCCATTGGTGAGGATAGGAACCGCACTGACCGCTCGAAGACGCGACAGTCGATGCCATACAGCGACCCAACTGTCTGAACGTGCATGGTGCACTTCCGCAATCCCAAGCCACCCAAGCGAGTGGCACAGTCAGATTTGCGGCCGTGCGCTTCCCACCGTCGCTTTCAGCGGGACGGACTAAAGGGTTTCTAGATCTAGAGCGACCGTCGCGGCAGTCTTCAATACGCGTTCGTTTCGCCGCGGCATCGCGGGACCGACCTGCGCCAAACAGCGTTCCACGAGCGGGCGGGGGATCGAACGGAATCGGCGCGGCCGCTGAACTCGTCGGAGAAACGAATAGAGTCGGCGTGTGAGGCAACGACAGGGCCACCCCGACGATTTCGAGGGGTTTATCTATTCCCGTGGGAAAGCAAGTACTGCGAACGAGGGCTCGTAGATCAGGGGTAGATCACTCCCTTGGCATGGGAGAGGCCCCGGGTTCAAATCCCGGCGAGTCCACTCGAAATTTGGCGTTTCAGGCCTTCTACTTCCCGAATTCCGTTCCCTAAGGGTGTTCTGACGGCTATCGATACGACAGTGTTGACAGCGGCTTGCTTGAGAGTCATGTTCCTGTTATAGGTCTTCGATGAAGTCGCGTCGCTGTTCCATCTTCTCACGGTCTGTACGGCGGTCGTAGTGGCGATCGAGAACTTCCGAGGAAACGTCACAGCGGTCGCTGACGATTTTCTCGGGGATGTCCTCGCGGAGCTGGTACGTGATCGCGCCGCGCCGGATAGTGTGCGGCGAGAGACTGCTCGGGCAGTCGTAGTAGTGCCCGTACTCCGTGGCTTCGCAGTCGTTCGGATCGCGGTCGTGGGGACACCCCTCGATCATGCAGGGCTGTGTGAGTCGGTACACTTCAGACCGGATCTGGCCGGAACTCAGCCGGCCCTGATCGCTCGTTACCAGCGGCTCGCGGCCGTGGTCGTCCACGACATCGTGCCGGTGGAAGCGGATATACTCGTCGAGGACATCGCAGTAGTAGTCGTCGAGCGCGATCGCCCGCTCGGCCGGCTCCTGATTCTTGAGCGGCGTATCAGTATCTGGTCGGTGGCGGAGCCAGAAGCACTGGTCCTCGGGCTCGTAGTCCTCGAGGTCGACTGCTCGAAGACTCCCGAGGCGGATCCCCGTGTGCCAGAGGATCGCCATGATCACGTGCTCGCGGCTCGCGCGCTTGTACCGCTCGAGGTAGCCGATTATCTTGTGGGCGCGATCGGCATCAAGCATCTCGTCGCGCGCTTCATCACCGCGGTCGACGTCCGGAAGCTTCACTCGCTCGCGCATCCCCGGTTCGACGGCGTCGATCGAGGCGCAGAACTCGAGGAAGACGCGCAACGTCGCGAGCTGCCCGCGAAGCGTAACGATGTTCACGTCCTGCTGTCGCCACACCCGGTAGCGGTGGAGATCCCGGCCGGTGAGATCGTTGAGGTTGTCGATTCCAACCTCGTTGCACCACTCGACGAAGGCATTCAGACGGTACTTGTGGTTCTGCAGCGTCTTCGCGCTGATCTCGAGTTCGCGGTGTGAGACGTAGAGGTCGACCGCCTCGCGAGGCGAGATTGGCTCGAGGTCGTCGCTCATCGTTCACCACCTTCGGGCGCGGTAATAGCCCGGTAGGCAACGTTCACCTGCTTGAACTCGTCCTCGTCTCCGCCCGTATCCGGATGCGTCTCTTTCACCCGTTCCCGGTACGCTTCGCGGATTTTGTCGGAGCTGGCATCCTCCGTAACACCGAGGATTTCGTAGGGCGACTGCGCCGTTTCATCCTCGGTCTCGTCAGCACTGGGGAGACGGAGCTTCTGATATTCGCTTTCAGCCGTAACGGTCCCTCGCTGTTCCTGCATCCGCGTCTCGTGCAGGAAGTGATAGAGGTCCTGCGCGTTGTCCCGAAGGTTGTCCCACCGATCGCAGGCAGCGGCCATCTGCTCGCTGTCTTTGGTGAAGTAGGCGACGACACCCGGATCCTCGACGCTCGCGTTCGCGTACGGTTTGTTCGGATTCTGAGTTTGATGCTCAGCACCACTCTCGAGTCGAACGTCAGTTATCCCGTCCCACGTCGCCAGTTCGTCGAGGACGTTCTGGAAGGCTTCTGAGCGAGTGACCCGAAAGCCGCCCGGATACGATGTACGATCCGCCGATGAGGTTCGAGGGAACGAGTCTGGCCATTGGAGGCTGTCGCTCATGCCTCTACCTCCCCGAGTTCAGACTGATCATCGGTGAGTTGGCGGCGGCCTCGAGAGTTCTCCGGCTGGATGTTCCGGACCTCGTCGGCCCAGTCCTCAAGCTGCCGGCGGACGCGCTCGAGTTTGGCGTCGAGTTCATCGACGGACTCGGCGCTCACCTCGGCACGGATCTTGTCGCGATCGTCGGTCGATGTCCCGCGAGTGAGCTCGGTCGTGATCGAGATCGCGTCGTCCTCGCTCATCGGTTGCCACCGTCGGTCGCAGGAATCTGGATCTCACAAGCCTCGGCACGTCGGCGAACACTCTCCTCGAGCAGCGTCTCGGCGTCGGGCGTCAGCGTGTAGCTGTTCGTCCGGCCGTCGAGTTCGCTCCGTTCGACAAGCCCGTCCTCGATCAGACCGTTGAGGTTCTGGTACAGCCGGCTGTGGGGTACGTCGCCGTAATACTCCTCGAGATTTTCCTCGAT
Organism: Natrialba asiatica DSM 12278; assembly: GCF_000337555.1. Lineage (GTDB taxonomy): Archaea > Halobacteriota > Halobacteria > Halobacteriales > Natrialbaceae > Natrialba > Natrialba asiatica. Next base: position 19,469 of record NZ_AOIO01000033.1, read on the forward strand.
CGCGAGCCCGTAGGGATCCATCCCGGCCGACTCGAGGCCAGCGATCGTCTCGAGGATGTCGCGCTGGAAGCCGGAGAGATCGCCCCACGCGATGCCGCCGTCGGCGACCAGCTCGGGCTCGGCGTCGTAGTCTTCGGCGAGTTCGCCCGCGCAGTCCTCACAGACGTAGCCGTCAGGCGTGAAGACTTCCTTCCAGTTGGTGCAGCCCGGCGTATCGCAGGTGTAGGGACTGCGGGCGTTCATCGGCTCACCCCCTGCTCGTTTCGAGTGGCCAGGTGATCGTCGATTGCCGTGTTGATCGCCGTCGCCGAGCGCATTCCCTCGCCGTGGATCGCGTCGAGGGTGGCGATAACCTCGGTGAGAACAGCGTTCTGGTACCGCAGCTCGCTCACGATCGTCTCGAGCGTGTCGGCTTGACGTCGTTCCTCAGGTGAGCCCGTAGTGGGGCCGCCGTCAGCATGGATCGTCGCGCACGATCGGCAGGCTGGTTCGTCGAATCGAGCGTCGTAGCACTCCGCTCGAGCCCCGCAGGCGCAGCGAGCGTTAGACCTTTTGGCTGGCGATGCCTCTTGCCGTGCGTGGGGTGTATGCCCCACTGAAGTTCCGGAGTTCATACTCTGATCGACGGAGCTACCTTCTGGGCGGCGTTGCACCGCCGCCCGGTCTCACATACCAACAAGAGTCATCTTCAGCCGAGTTGGTAGCTCCGTACAGCCACTGTTAGTCTAATCTTGCATAAATGCAACGGTTAGCTATAGGTGCCTAAGTCTGTTCTTAACAGTATATTCCGGACCATTAGGGTCACAGATACCGTTTTGGATCACAATGAGACAATCTGGGACATGGATGACTATATGGGATGACCGTATTCTGGAGATCATTCGAGACGAGGATGCAGGACGAGTAGGAGATCTCACTGATCGGGATGGGATCAGAATCTCTCAATCATCAGTATCCCGGAGATGCAAGAAGCTTGCAAAACATGGTCTTCTCACCCCTCTCGGAAACGGAGTCTACACGATCACCGAGCGGGGCGAAGCATACCTCGATGAGGAGTACGACGCCGAAAACGAGACCTACCTCAACGGCGGCGACTCGAGAGATGGACCGAGCGCCAGTGGAACCACCCAACCCTAATGAGCCGAAAGCCCGCCTGCTGGATGTGTACGCTTGATGAACGGATTCTCGAGCATCTCTCGGAGGATTCGTGGTCGACACCACGGCATATGTCTCAAGCTGTCAAACTCACTGCGTCACGTGGGCGGGTCGAAGAGCGATGTCTAATGCTTTCTCAGGTCGGACTAGTCGCTCCGATCTTCGAGGATAGCAACATGTACGAAATCACCTGCGAAGGACAGGGATACCTCGATGGTGATCTTGATGCCGAGAATCGACCGGAACCGTCGATTCAGCAATTGTACAACGGATCCAAGTGAATAGATACTAAGAGACAACAGTTTATAGGAAGCAAGAACGATAACCTGAGTAACGTCACGATGCCTAAAATAGATCAAATAAACAACAAAAAGGATTTAGCTTTCTTACTATTCCATTACGCCGACGAAGTTGAAGGTAAAACTGAGTTGCAGAAACTGATTTTTCTTCTTCAAGAGGAGACGGAATTCAAAGAGCGCTATCCGGATCTCGAGTTCGAATTTACTGCGTATAAATACGGCCCATTTTCAGAACGCGTGTTTGATGAATTAGAATTTCTTTTATCAATTGGCGCTATTGAGGCCATCGATCCTGAAGAAGAGGTGGATTTCATACGAGACGAGACGGATCCAAGTGACCCATATGCTGGAAAGAGATTCGTAGTAACAGAAAAGGGTGAGAAAATCATGAATGGGGTAAACGCGGCACTTGATGACGACTTACAGGTAGAGTTTGAGGAAGTCATCGACCAGTACACGGATCTATCTCTTCAAGAACTTCTCGAATACGTCTATAAACAGTATCCGGAATATACAACTGAATCAGAAATTAAGGAAAAGATTCTCGGTTAATGTATTGGCCAGAAAAGTACCAGGTTGGCATCGTCAGTCACTACCTCTATGAAGAGGGAATCGATTTTGTTACTGAGGCTTCCCTATACTCAATCCCAGTTGACATCCTAGGATATGACGGTGATGATACCTATGCAATAGAGCTTAAAACTAGAGATTTTTCTCGTGGAATTCGTCAAGCAGAGCGTAACCTACTCTATACTGATTACTCATATCTATCTGTTTGGGAAGAAAATGTGACTGAGAATCTAATAGAGCGTATAGACGACTCTTCAGTTGGGTTACTATCTATCGCCGAAAATACTGAATGCTTATCATTACCTAGGCGAAATACCCCTAGTCAACACGCGAGAAAGAGGGTCATAGAGAAAGTACTTAACGATGATCGAAAACAGCGTACACTATCTTCATGAAGGAGAGCGGCCGGCTATAGACAAGTCGGTTGCAATGTATGATTCTCTTATTATCCCTGCACATTTCGTTGCAGCTCGATATGAGAATCTATCCGGCTTTTTGAATCGATTAAAGAACAACCATGGAACGGAATACTATATCAATCCACAACTCCCTCGTTATCGTAAGGGAGATGATTTTAGAAAAGATACGGGAGATATTTCTGAATGGAATCAGAGTCTTCTAGATTATTATGATCCCCTCGTGAAAGATATCTTATCTGAGGAGGGGAATATACGTTTTAGAGATCTAACTTCTCAGGAGCAAAAGAAAGTGGTTAAACAATCCTGTGACTTCCAACTCAATTTCTTAGAGGACGCACCCGAACAAGAGAACCTGAGTAGATATGGTATAGATACAGTTGAATTGGTACCTCGAGCAATAATCCCCTGGTACGTGAAAATGAAAAGCCAGGCCGACATCGCCTCAAATCAAAGGACCATAAAATATGCTACGGACTATCTAGATGCACCGATTAAACCATGTCTATTCTTTGAGAAAGACTTAGTGAAAAATGAGGACTTCAAACGCGGTCTGACTAGTTTAGTGGACGATTCTGATATACAAGAAGTCTTTGTTTGGATAGAAGATTTAGATAAACCAAATACAACAACAAGAGAGTACGTAAACACGATAAATCTAATTCAGCGTATAAGTAATTGCGGCGTGGAGCCACATATGTTCTATGGAGGGTATTTCTCGCATCTTTTGGCCTTTTTTGGCCTCAGAGGAGTCGGATTTGGAACTTTCCATCAAGAGTCAAAGAAAGAGAAAACAGAAAGCTCCGGTGGAAGTGGTGGAGAAGGTCTAAAGAGATATTATTTTAATCCAGTGAAAGAGTTTTTGAATATACCTGAAGCAGTTGAAATGGGAAGTGAATTTGATGAGAGAACCTGTGACTGCCATGTTTGTGAGATAGAGATCCATGAGTGGGACGATCTATTTGCAATAGGTGATGAGTACCAGATTCTTCAGAGGCACTATATCGCCTCTCGCCGCCTCCATAGCGAAAAGATCCTTAATACAGGACTTGATCAACTTTTGGATGAAATTGAGGAGTCTGATAACCGTTACAGAGAACCGTTGAACGAATCAGATACAGCTGCCAATGCTAACCATCTCAGAAAGTGGCGATTGTCAATAAACCACTACATATCCGAATCAGATATTAATTCAAATCGACTTTCTGAAGGATTACTAGAGATCGGAAAGACCGGAAACTGATTTTCATTCCTCGTCTGAGTTCAAATGTAGATCTATCTCACCTTTCTCCATCTCTGAGGAGATATCATCGGTCAAACGGGAAAAGAGATTGTCTAGTAGTTCTGGATTCAAATCAGAATCACCTGATCGAACAATAGCACGTAATTCGTCGGGTTCTAACGGATCTCCTGTTTCTAGTTTCTGAACTAATTTCTTTATATCTGTCTTTTTTCTAGAAACATCATAGCTAACGTTAACATCTTCAACTACATATCCACGTTGTTCTTCTCCAATCTCGATTCCTGATTCTAATACCTCGTCAAATGGAGAGCCAGTATCAGTAACTCCAAGATAGAAAAAACCAATAGCAGATGAGATACCGTTTATGAACATCGTTTTCTTAACTAGTTCTTGGAGGTCATCTTCAGTTATCTCGTCATTTGGTGGCTTCTCTGACTTAGAAAAGTTACTCTCAAATATTTGCTCTCGATCTTTCTCATCCATATTATTAACTAATATATTAAAATCGAGAATAGAATCCATAAGCCGCTGTCGAATTCGATAACGAGCATCCCTTTCAGACTGTTCACTAGAATATTCTTTTTCGCCTCTTAGGAAATCTCGATCAGCTGGTGTCAAAATCCCTCTATCTCGGTCTAAATCAAAGTCCTCTGTTAGTCCCGGTGTCATAGTCTGTTTCCAACTACGAATCCGGTCCTTGTTAGTTTTTTCGGGCTATGCCGTCGGTGATGCGGCGAAAGAGTTTTTATGGGGGAGTACTATCGTCTAAGTGGAAGATGAGTCGGTCGAAGAAGGTTGGTCGGGTTGACCCGTTTGCATCCAGGAAAGTCCTGCCAGACATCCGGTGGATGCCGGGTCGATCAGAAGTTCGCCCGACAGGCAACAGTGTTGACTGCTGCCTTCACCTGTCCTTAGGTGAGGTGGGTCTTGAATGTTGTCGTGATCGGGCAGGAGCGAGAACATGACAGGTACACTCACTCAGACTGACGAACTCACGGAGAAACGGACGGAGATCATCAAAGTCATTGCGGCAGACTTCGAGCGGACAGAGTTCGCTCGCAGTCAGCTCAATGCCCACATGTACTACAACGACATGGGCCACCTCATCGAAGAGGACGACGACGAAGAGGAGGATACTCTCCAAACCACAACTGGCCTCCTCAACAAGATCGCCGAGGAGGACGGTTATCTCCACAAGACCGAACAAGGCGGTACGAATCGTTTCATTATCGACACTGGCGCAGACGAAGACGAAGGCGACCAAGTCACCGCTGTTACACCCAACGAGATCGCGCAGTTGGTAGCGCAAATCGCAGATCGTCATGGCGTCACTATCAACATTCCAGAGGACCGTCTCCCAGAATGGGGGTTCGTGTGCAATCGCGTGAATGGAACAGTGGGAAGTAACGTTCTTCGGATCGCCTCAAACCCGAACCGTTACCGCCTTACCACAGAGGGGCTCGAGTTAGTCCAGGAAGAGCTACTCTAGCGTAGACTCAGAGCCCTTCGAAAGTAATAGGCTCGTCTGCGATCATTTTTTGATGACTAACCCCAAGATAGAATACTAGCTGCGCCTTTCTCACCACATGGTCAGCGTATCTTGGGAAAGAGAGACAGGTCGGTTAGTAGCAGTACAACCAGGAGACGGTCCAGGTAAGTATTCTGCCGGAGTAGACCCTGATGCAGTAAGAGAACAATTGAGTGGATCTGACCACGTTTCAGAAATGGCGATTGCAGCATCGGTCGCGAGTGCGTATGATGGACCATTTTCTATTGAAAAGACGGTTGTTACTACAGAGACATATGACAAACAGGATACGGCTGGAGTGTTGACTACATTAGCGTTTGTTGAAATAGCGGATATAGGAGAAAAGCTGGGGAAAATCAGTTGTGAAAACTGTAATTATACTCCAGATGACAATCCTAATTGGCTATCTCAAGAACGAGAGGGTCCACAGCTTCAATATATGGATTGGCTTTGTCCTGAATGTAATTCTATCGTCCACACAGAAGCATACGGCTCTATCTGAGTTAGCCCACTGACACTCATAACCACCTTACTTTTTTGCGTTCTCGCTGCTGAGCCTCAGGGCTATAGCTACCTCGATAGTGTTCGAGGAAGGTCTCGAGGTCGTTCCACCCACCCCAGTCACAGACCAAGAGCGGATCGACATCGTCTGAGGCGAGTGCAGTCGCCCAGGTCCGACGGAGATCGTGGAACCCGAGGTGATCCCAGCCGGCGTCTCCCGTCTCGTCGTACAGTTGGTCGGCAGACGATCGAACCCACCGCCGGAGTGAGCGCGTACTCGTGATCTCGACGAGCGACGAGCTGGTCGGTGCGTCGCGCACGTCGTCGACCGTTCGGATGGTCGTCGCGAGATCGCGCGGGACCGGAGTCTCTCGGAACTTGTCACCTTTCCCGTGCCAGACGCGGAGCATCGTTCCAGCGTCGGTGTCGACGACGTCCTCCGGTGCAACATCGAGGACCTCGTGTGAGCGGAGTCCGCACCGCGCTCCGAGTGCGAACGCGATCCGCTGCTGGGTATCGTCGGCAGCCTCGAGCAACTGTTCCACTTCGTTCTGGCTGAGCCAGACCTTCATGTCGTCGCGGTTCTCGTGCTGTTGCAGATTCATGCGTCCGGGATGCCTGCATCCCGGACAAGAACCGCCGGGAATCTAGTTTTTTCGGTGGTGCTCGAGGGGGAGATCGGGTCGATTCTGTCCGACTCTACCAGTATTCTCGGACACCGCGCTCGCAGTAACTACGGCTGTATATCCATCAGTCAAGAAGTTACAGTACCACCAGGACGATTTCATACGACGGAAATCTTATTACTGCCGTATGATAATACCTGGTAATGGCCAAAAACCGGAGCGATAATCAACGGCTTGAAGATCTCTCTCGTGGAAAAGCTCAGGTTCTCCTAAGCCCATTCGTTGTTAACGAGTTGGAGAATGACTTCGGCCTCGATCTCGAAGTGGCACTGACAGAAGAAGATACAGAAGATGTTCAAGAGGTAACTGCTCAGAACTTCTACATCCAACTAAAAGCCTCTAATAGCTTCGAAGGTGATAAGGCTAAATTCGACATACGGACTTCTGACCTAAAGTTCTATATCAGGCAGAACATTCCCGTTATTCTCGCACTATACGATGAAGAAGCAGACACATTTTACTGGTGTGCGATCCAAGAATATGTCTGGGACAAGTTAGAACGTAAAAAACCAGACTGGAGACGACAAACAACATTTCGGATGAAAGTCGATAAAGACTATACTTTTGAAGATCTTGATATCCTAAACCGTACTGTCGAAGACGTACAGAAACGAATCTTACGGCGCCAAAATCGAGGGCTCGATATTGGAGAAGGTGTCGCAATTAATGTTAATGATTTTCGTGAAATGGACGAGCAGATAGAGTCCGATATTATGAACTACAAGGGCCATTCCCTTCTGAAGTCAAAAAAGTTGATGAAACAAGGAGAGGAAAGCGAGGCCCGCAAAATAATTGAAGAAGTTCTTCAAGCACCGAAAGACGATGAGGGTAAAGTGAAATCTATTCTCGCTAGAATGTTCTTCATAGACCCCATGGAGCCAGAGAGTGCGCGGCAAGTTCTGAAACTAAGTGGTCATGGGATCGAGCTGGCTGAGGAATTGGAGATGATTGGAGATGAACAATACCTCCGTGTGCAACGTGAAATAGCGAAGCTCTACTTGTTACTGGATAAGCAACGAGATATCGCTATCATGGCTTCTATCCAGGAAGAGGCAACATACAGTGGTGATGACGTACTTGCATCGCTTTCTATAGAGGAGAGGGAACTGCTGGAAAAGAAGCTTGAGGTGTCTACTGAACTGAACAATGCACTAGCTGCATTGCTTGATGAGGGCTTGTTTTTCGAGTATGCGACCTGTTTGTCTGATATTATCGACTTCATCTCTCGTCAATTAATGGGGTCCGTAGCTCTGCGAAGAGTTGACCGTGACACGCTTTCTGAACGAGAGCACCCGTTCGTAGAGCAAGCTGAGCAAATATTAGACTTCCTACCGGAACGAGAGGAAGCCTACAATCTACACAAGAGCCTGGCACTCTATCGGCATCATACTTGTAATCCAGATACAGCACTTGTTCACGCTGAGAAATGCGTTGAGTTGGCCGAGATGTTAGAGGATCAGCGTCTGATACCCTTGAGCCGGGACCTTGTTGAGAAAATCGAAAACGAGCCAGATCCGTACGCAGAATTCTCCAATCCAGATGCTGCAGAGGATGACCGTGACTTAGAGATGGGTGAGCGCCAGGACATGATGAAGACACTGGTAGAACAGTTAGGCCATAACGTAGAGGATCCCGCGAACGCGTATGATAGGGCGTTAAGACAAGGAATTGAAGATGCTGATCCAACAGAGTACTTTCGATACTGTGAGCATTTGAGGATGCGATACTACACAACTAATCAATTAGGCAAAGCAACGGGTGTCCACACACTTGGAGAGAAGGTAATGTGGTGCGGGCACGGCGGACACATATCCGGAACTGATTTAGAATCAATGTTCTCCGAGTTCAAGAGTGCGTACTGTGAAGACTGCAAGTATCATTCACCTCGAAGTGACGATTGGACGTGTACATTTGGCTGGTATGAGGATCAAATTGAGTTTGAGAATTTTTCGAAGTTTTTGGAAGAATACGAGGAGGAGCATTTCACACAGGAAGTAAGTGAATAGCAGAGCTTCTGTCGTTAATTGCTTCTCCACAATCGTCTGTTTAACCGTATCACAATGTTAAATGGTGTTATTCAGCGTTCAGAGACACTAGAGTTGTTTATGCTTTTTCGGCTTTCGTAGATGAGAAAAGCAAAGAAAGCGATGAGAAGAAGGACAAATACCTGGTTCATCATATCTTGTGAGGAGTACCAATCCCAAATCAAAGAAGTGAATGTTAAAAGGTACTCTGAGGCTGCGAGGATGACAACAACACTTGTTGAAAGATATCCAGAGAGATACTTCAGAAGGGCCCTATAGTCATCGTTTTCGGCGACAAGAGGGGTTAGGTGTGCAAGTGTCGTAAGAACCCCTCCACATACAAGTAAAGTATACGAAGGGAACTGGTTGAATATCGTGGATTCAACGGTCAGAATAGACATCACAGCTAAAGTGGAGAATACACCAAATAGATACCAGCTCAGACCAGATTGATGTTGTTTTAGTGACGATCCTAAGTAGTAGCCTGTTCCGAGTCCGATTGATGACATCCGGATCGAGGTAATAAGTTCGCCAGAGATATCTATCAGATCGGTTGATTGACCAACAGCACCACCGAGTAAGGTGAGAAAAAGAATGCTCATTATACCCAATAAGAATGCCGTCACTGAACCGTACAGTTGGTGGCTCTGTATTCGCTGAGGTAGCGTCTGTGAAACCTCTTTTGACATAACTAAATTGGAGATAGAGACGACTTTATATATTCTTGTTTGCCAGTCCTTCGTTATCTGATGTCGGTTTTAATCTCCGATCACGATATCACAGGTTTCGGATAATCATCTGGGTCGATTACAGACACCTCCCACGTCCCGGTATCCTTCTGGGTCACCCGCACTGGCTGATCTTTCACGTTGCCCTCTTCATCGACCAATCCAAGCGCCCGAAGCTCGCTCTTCGGGAGCACAACACCGCCCGACGTACGACCAACTTGTACCAACTGATGGATCGGCATGACTACGTTTTCAACTGGTCCTGAATCTGTTTAAACATTGGTCTCACCAGTACGAGACTATGATATTCCTGACCGCTATCACTCGCTCGAGAGTTCCATCTGAGCATGGGTGCAGACAACCCGCCACCGACTGACGGGGAGCCTATCGACGAGGTCTACCACGACCGGAATCTGCTCGCGATCGCCTTCGCGAGTGCGATCCGGCTCACGTGGGGCCCGAACAGCGCCGGCTGGTACTGGCACGACGAGTGGCCCCTCGTCTGGGTTGATACTCCGACGGGGCAGAAGTCGTGGCACGTCACTCCCGATCTCGAGGATGTTCTCGAGCGTTCGTCGCTCCAACAGACCAACCCAGAGGGCGGTTACGACGGACACTCGCGGACGCTGAAGAACTGCCGACTTGCCCGCTACATCACCGGAGCCTACTGATGACCGAACGGATTGAGTTCGGATCGAAAGCGGCGGCCGACCAGTTCCGCGACGAGTACGCCGACCACCTCTGTGCCGACGACGATCGCCGACTCAAGACCGTCGCGATCTCCTCGGACGCGCCCAACTACGTCCTCGAGACGGCAACGATCGAAGCGTCCGATAGCCAGGCCGACCGGGACGGCTCAGGCCAGCTCCCCCTCGAGGATCACGAAATCGAGTCGATCGACTGGTCGAAGGGACGGGCGAACGTCCCGTGGGCCCGCTCGGTCAAAGCGGTGATGCGCGACGAAGGCGTCGACGACTGGCTTGCCTTCCTCGATCCGTCGCTCACCGTCGACGAACACCGCGACGTTGCCAAGCGGGCCACTCGAGACGAGCGCGGTGATCGCCTCGATTCCGAATCGGATGTCGACGAGCAACTCGCCGAGACGCGAGCTGCAGGCGATCAATGCGGTAACGCGGCGACCCACTGTGAGGACGGCGACGATGCCGCCTGCGAGTTCCTCACTGACGAATGTGGATTCGACGAATCGGAGGTACAGACGCTCCTCTCCAATTTCGATGATGAAGTTCCGTCCGACGAAATCACCGGGAAGTGGCTCGGTACGATACGGCGGGCCTGGCAAGGCTACCACAACGCGACCGACACGCTTGAGGCAGCCCTCGCAGAAGCCGGCGATTCGGTCAACCACGCGATCGCCGCCGCGAAGGCCATCAATGGCATCCGCCGAGCGCACGGTCAGGACGAAATTGAGGCGTTCACCGAACTCGAGCGACTGCAGCGGCCCCTTCGGTGGGATCCAACGGCGGAGATCAGTGATGAACTCGACACCGACGACGAATCTGACGACCAACCGCTCGCAGATGATCGCCACCTCGAGGACGAGACGGACGAGACGCTGTTCGACCACGCGGTGAACGAACCCGACGAAGGATCCGACGGACCCTCGAGGGAGTTCCGCGCAACTCAGCAAGACGGCTACCTCCGACAGAGTGACGGTGATGACGTCGACGAACGCGAGGGACTCGGCCAGTTCGGAGCCAGGAGAAGCGACACGAAAGCACTCGAAGACTTCGAGAGCGACTCATGACAGGCTACTTCTGCCCCGTCGAGGGGTGCGACAAACACGACGATGAATGGGACGACGAGCAACCTCCTTTCGCCTCGAGGGAGGCGGTCAGGAGCCACATCAACGCGATGAGCGGCGACGACCACCAGCGAGCAAGGGACGAAGGGGCCTGGGAAGGGGCCCCGACCAGCAGCGAAGGCACAGACGGCGAGGGGGTCGAGAGCAGCGACGACCAGCAACCCGAAGGGACCGAGAGCAGCAACGACCAGCCAGACGAGCAGGCAGAAAGCAGCAACGAAGGGGACGAACCCAGCCCCTCGAGCAGCGACTCGACTGACGAGAGCAACGACGACCAAGGAGACGAGCAAGTGAAACCCGCAGACAGCACCGACCCGTGGGACCCAGACGAGCAGGGAAACGACCAGCAAAAAGGGGCCGCTCAAGGGGCCTCGAGCAGCGCCTCGATCGGTGGACCGAGTCTCCGGACCACTGCCGTCCTGATCGGGGCGGCCGTCGCCGTGGCGCTCCTGATCCTCTTGTGGCGTCGTCGCCGGTCGAACATGATCGACGCCGACTCGGCCGACCCGACGCCCAACGAGGACGACTCGAGCGGCAACGGCATCGACCGCGAGGCCGGGGGTGGTCTCGTTGACTGACGACCGAGACGGCGACCGCGAGGACGAACCCGAGCCCGAGGAGTCCCTCGAGGAAGAAGCCTACGCGGACATCGATCCGGAGATAGCCGAGCAGGTTGCGGAAGCCGACGCCGAGGACCCCGACAAAGAGGTAGACGTCGACGACCCGGCAGAGGAGCAGGACGGCACCGACGACAGTACCAGTACGGGCGACCGGAAGACGGTCGGTCACGTCTACTGCCGGGCCCTCGGAGCCGGCGCGGCGATCAGCCAAGACCGGATGGGGTCGGGCGTCGACGACCGCTCGGCGGTGATCGACGAGTACGCTGACCTCGCGAAGGAACTCGACCTCGACGAGTACATGGACCAGTGGTACCGGGAGAACCTGAGCGGCAGCTCGGAACTCGGGCCCGGTCAGGGACTCGTGGCGATGACCTCGCTGTTCGCCGTGATGGTTCTCGTCGAGGACACGGAGATGCTCGACGGGGCGATCGACTCCATGAGCGGAGCCACTGCGGAGGTGGAGGCATGAACCTCCGCGAGATCGCGACCGGCGGCGACCCGCGGAAGGCCCTCGCGACCAAGTTCTTCCAGAGCAAGCAGGCCGAAGCCTTCCTCTCGATCGTCGCTCACCGCGAGCGGCGGATCATGGAGGCCGTCGCCGATCTGCAGGAAGCCGTCGACGATGACAACATCGAACCCCTCGAGGGACTGCCGTCGGTCGACGACCGCGTCGAGCAGATTCGCTCGATGGCGCTCGCGATGATTGACGATTCGCTCCCCTCGTGGTACGTCGAGGAAGCGATCGACATCGACAACGCCGAGGAAGCCGCTCAGTACGCCGATCTCTCCGACGAGGAGTGGCAGACGACCAAAGAGACGTGGGCCGACCGCTACCGCGAGCAAGGCGTCGAGGGCGGCGTCGACGAACTCGCGACCGCCCACGTCCGTACCCGCTTCGATGTTGACGACCTCGAGACGTTCCGCGAGGCCGTCGTCGAGTGGCCCAACGAGCGACAGCAAGCCGTCCTCGAGGAAGCCCTCGCCGGCGGCCTCGAGATGGCCGAACAGGGGATCCGCGACGTAACCGACGCCGTCGACTCGGAGGATCGATGAACCTCGCGTTCGGTGCCCGAACGAACTGGGGGAAATCGTACGGTCTACAGGCGTACACGGAACGCAACGCGCCGGAGTACGACCGGACGGTACTCGTCGACTACAAGGACGAGTACACCGGCCTCGTCGAGTCAGGGCTCCTGCAACGGCTCCCGCTCCGACCGGGAACTGACGAGCTCTCGCGGGCCGAGTGGCGACGGATCTTCGAGGACAACGGCAGCCTCCAACTCGCCCGCGACGGCATGACCGACGACGCCTGGCGCGAGGCGATCGCGACCGCCATCGCCGCGCTCGCCCAGCTCGAGGAACGCACGTTCCTGGGACTGGACGAGGCGCACCGTCTCGCTCCCCAGCGGGACGGTTACCCCGACGAGTTTGACACGCTCGCGACGACCTGGCACGGCGACGGAATGGGCGTCGCTTGGGTCACCCAGCGCTTCGCGAAGCTCGATGAAGATATCGCCTCGCAGTGTCAGGCGTCGATGCTCGGCGGCTTCGGCTCCGGGAACGATCTCGACAAGGTCCGTGGGATCGTCGAGTACCCCGCTGATGTCCACAAGGCCGATGCCGAAACCTGCCCGCGGACGCTCCCCGACGAGTTACTCGTCGACGGCGAATCGCTGACGCTTCGCCGGTTCAGCGACGACACGGGCAACACGATCGGCTCCGAGTGGATCTACTCGGATGACACTACCCTCAGACGCATCGATTCACGCGAATGGACGCTCGAGAGTACCCACTACGGAAGTGATCGCGTCCGGATCAAACACCCCTTCGACGACTAATCAGATGCGCACCGATGTCACGCTCCGCGGGAGCAAGGCCGACCAGTTCGAACGGATTCAGAATCACCTCGAGGACCGCCGCGGTCACGAACTCTCGCGAACCGATGTTGTCGGGGTCTTAATGGCCGAGTTTGAGCAAGATACCGAAACTGACCGTGCCAATTCTACTAAACTACTCAATTGCCGTCGAAAATAGTATGATCCATCTCTATTAACATCTCAATGTGACTTTGTCCGTTAACCGGTTTAAAAATGGGATATCCGCTTTCCTAGAAGAATCTCGGTCTAAAGCAGAGGACTATCCTCTTATATTCCGTCTTTGGATAGCAATCATAATAATCTCTATCACCATCGCTATTATCGCAAATTGTACGTCAAATGCAGAAGCACGGTCGTCAGTAGTTAATTCACTAGTTGTAGGAGTCATCACGCTATTTACAATCAGTCTAACTGTTACTACGATGGGGATTCAACTCGCTTCGACGCGGTATTCGCACCGAGTTGACTCTTCTGTACTCCAAATAAGGCCATTTGGCCTTCATTTTTCGCCGCATCTATTGGCTATTTTCGTAGGAATACTACTTCTATCATCTTCTGATTTTAACACAATTCTCTTTCCCTTATTCGTATCGTTCACTGTTGCTGCCATTCTGAGCATCTTCCCATTTATATTGTGGCTGCTCCAATCACTAACGCCGAGTGAGGTTCTCATAAAGTCGATAGAACAAATTGACGATAGCTACCTCAATCGAGTAGAGGGGATCGTGCAGGAAGAGCGAGAGAAGTTCCACGAGAATTCTAATCAGAACAGCGACACGATCTTTAAGGAGGTTACTTATTCACAAACCACTGAAAATGACCCGGTAGACACTGTATCGGACATTGTTCGGTCCAGTATTACGGAGGAGGATACTGGAACTGCAAAGCGTGTACTTAACGAATATATTGACAGAATCGAACCAATAATAATACAGAGATATCGATATCGTGGGTTCAAAACGTCACATAGCGATTCGCAGCTGGTTTGCTGGTATCTCTATGGGCCTCTTGAAGACATATTTCGGCATGCCCTCAAACACGATAACCATATTATTACGATGGAAGTCATTTCGCTTCTCCGCGAATCTATTGTTTCATGGTATAAGGCAGACCGAGATGTACCGGAAGTATTCTTTCGGCTATTCGGAAGCATAACTAATGACTATGTTACTGAATGTGATCAAAGTCAACGGCGCACAATTGCATCTGAATATAGTTCAGTCGCTAGAATTGTTGCGAAGGATATCGATTCCCCACACACCAGAGTTAACGGGGCGACAAAGCACAATTTTGGGAGTGATTGCATGAATTTTGCACTTGAATCAATTAGCCAGGGGGATTACAGACCAGGCAGGGTAATTACCCACGGCATACGTTTAATAATAGAAGCTCGACTTCGTATACCAAGTAGTAATCCGAAACGCGATCTGCTATCAATGGGACTAATTGGCGAAAAGTTCGCTATGGAGGAAGCGAAGTCAAAAGAAATTGTTGCGGTAGCGGATGAAGTATCAATAATGGATGAAGCAGAATGGACAGTAGTCACATTAGTTACATTCCTCGACAAAATAGACGAATATGGGAATGGATACTCTACTTATAAATATCGTGAATTGGTTGTAAAAGAGATAGACCGAATTAATGATGCGCTTGAACCTCGGAACAAAGATATTGCAAACAAAGTTCCGCAGAAAGATTCGTTAGTGAAGGACGTTGTGCGAGCCAGCAGGTTCTTCCGTAGTTCATTCACTCCAGAGAAATTATTGCAGGAAATCCACTCACAGATAGATGTACAAGAGATTGCAGATGTATGTGAGGAGTTAGTTAAGGTTAATGCCATGGCGGAGATCGGGGAAAACGAATACAAGACCACTTACGAAAATATATAAATTAAATCAACCAGTTCTATTGGCTAGAATCGATCCTAATTAGGATAGCAAATCGCCGCGGACTGCCGCGTAACTCTGCTATCTGCTCCTGCTGACGGCGCCCCTAACGCGCTCTTATATCCGAATTCGGCCGATTGGTTGGAGTCGCATGGCGATGAATTTCGATCAGGCCACGCAGGCTCTGACTGACAGCGACGTGTGGATGGATGTCGGCATGGTCGCGGGCGGCTACCTCACCCCGTACCTCGTCGACACGGCAACCGGCACGATGCTTCCATCGGAAATCTTCGGCATCGGCGGGATGGCCCTCGGCGAGATGGTCGTCAACAAGCGTGCGTTCACCCTCGGCTCGGGCGCATTCGTCATCCGCGAGGCTGCCGAGCGCTTCAACGCCCAAGGCATGATCAACGAGGTGCTGGCCTAAATGAGCCTCTCGCTCTACGCCGCCCTCGGCGACTCGAGCAAGTACGTCGAGACGGAAACGAACGTCACCGATCAGCTGACGCCGGTCCTCTCGATCAACCCCAAGGATGGCGTCGGCGTTCTCATCCGCAACGCCGTCGACATGGGGAACAAGGTCGGGCTGCCGATCTACGCAAAGCTTCGCGACACCGACGGCAACCCGCTACCGGCGGACACCCGCGTCGCACTCGGCTACCAAGCACCGACTGACGAGAGCATTCAGGTCGTCTCCGATCCGAAGTCGACGATCGCGAGCTACATCAAAAACTCCGTCTCGGACCAGCAGGACGACCGCAAGGTTGACGCCGTCAAGCACCAGCTCAAGGGCGAGAAGCTCGAGGTACGGGACATCGACGAAGCGTACATCCTCGTCGATTCCTCCGAGCCGATCGACCACGCCCAGAGTGAGATCTACTTCGAGGAGGCGGCGCTGGCGGAGGTGGACCTCGAGTAATGGCGATCAAACACAAGCTCAAGTCGGCAAGCTGGGTTCCCGGCAGCGTCTCCCTCCGCGAGTTCGAGACTCAAGCCGCAACTCCCGGCGAGGCGAGCGTCGTCGCCGAAATCCAGCTCGGCCGGCCACTCCAGCTCCGCGACGATCCAGACAGCGAACTCCGAGTCGTCCTCCCGGCTCACGAACATCGAACGACCAACGGGACGGCAGACGATCAGGAGACGTTCGAACTCGATCACAACCTGATCGAGTGTCCGACGACCGAGTCGTTCGTCCTCTACGAAGACGGCGCGATCGTCAAACCAGACAGCGTCGACTATGACGCCAACTCCTTCGACTACACCTCAAGCGGGACGGAGACTGACCTCGACGTCTTCTACGTCCCGCGCGATCCGGCGGCGGTCGAGATTCGGAAGACCGCACCGGGAGCGGGCGGTAAGGTCAATCAGACGCTCAAGGAGGCACAGACGGCGATCCTGCACACTCGCGATCAGGCCCAACAGGAGATCCGGTTCGGGTTCGATCGAACGCCGCTGCAGCCGTACCTGCCGCGAAAGTTCCGGCTGCAGGTCGTCGTCGACGCGCCGTACAAAGTCGCGTTCGAGGCTCCCGAGCGAGCCAACGGGACGCCTCGAGCGCGCAACGCCCTGCTGTCGCTGCCGCGGTTCCAGACCGAGGCCCGCATCGACGGGCTAGGAGCGGCGGTCAAGCAGGACATGATCGGAGTCCGGGGGTGATCCCCCGTGCAGGGCGGTCTTTCAGACGGTACCGAACCCGGAGAGATAGCGGTCACCACGACGACCATGTCGTCCGAAGCGACCGCAACCTCGAGGCCGGCGAACCAATCCCAGCAGCCACCGGAGAGTCCGACGGCACGGCTCGTCTACGGGACGCAGTGGACGCAGGACGACATCATGATCGGCCTGCTCGCGCTGCAGGCAGTGCTGCTGGTCTTCGTCACGATTCGATCATGAATGGACACACGAAGGGGCTCGCGATGAGTCCCCCCGACAGTAACGGCAGAGAGGTGAGCTGACCGATGGCGGGACCTGCAGCGGCGATGGCCGCTGGCGAGGCAGCGGACCAAGCCAGCGATGTCGCCGAGCCCGCTGCCGAGGCAGTGAGCAACGTCTCGGATAACGTGAGCGAAGCAGCCCAGAACAGCCGCGGTTTCAACATCGCGATGGTCGTTGGGGCGCTCGCCCTCGCGTTCATCGTCTGGCGCGTCATGCAGATGACGCGCGGCCCCGGGCAAGCAGCGGACGGTATCGGCGATGCGATCGGTAACATCGTCGGCGGAACGACCAACGCGGCCGGCGGAGCCGGCGATGCGGCGGCCGGTGTCGGCGGTGCAATCGGTGATATCTGGGGCGGCTCAACCGATGCGGCCGGTGGAATCGGCGGCGCGGTCGGCGATGTCTGGGGCGGCGCGACCGACCTCGCAGACGGCGTGAGCGACTTCGGCGGCGATGTTCTGGGCGATACCTGGGATGGCACGACCGATGTCGCGGACGGAATCAGTGATACGTTCGGAGATGCCGTCGACACCGGCGGTGATCTCTTCGGCGGGATGCTCGGCGCTGGCGGCGACGCAGCTGACGGAGCAGCCGACGCCGGCGGCGACGCGGTCGACGGTGCAACTGATGTCGGTGGCGACATCGTCAACGGCGCGGCCGACGCTGGGGGCGATCTCGTCGACGGCGCAACCGACTTCGCCGGAGGGCTGATCTAAGATGGAGCCCATCACCGTGCTCAACCAGTTCGGGTTCCCCGCCGTTGCGTTCGGACTCATGTGGCGACTCTACCGGGAAGAACGCAACGAGCGCCAAGACGAACGGGAGAGTTGGCTCGAGGCGATCCAAGAGCACACGGACGCTGTGCGCGATCTCCGACGTGATGTCAAGACCGTCGCGACTGACGGCGGCGAGCAGGAGGAGGATGCACCGTGATCGGATCATCGACGATCGGACCGAACAGCCCGATCGAGCAGGTTCTCGCCGACTACGGGATCGACGCCTCGTCGTGGACCGAGGACATCGTCGAGAACGACACGGAGCGACTCCTGCTCGCGCTGTTGCTCGAGCAGCGCGGGGAGAACGCGGTTGAGGCACTCAACCCCGAGTCGGAGGACACCCAAGAGGCGGCGTATTTCGTGACCGAAGAGCCGCTTCCGGTAACGTCGACTGAAGAGAATCGTCTCAAATGGGGATACCCAGCAACCTCGGTCACCGTCTGGGGATTCGACGAACCGATTTACGTCGCATTCCGGTCGGAATTCGACGAACCGATTTACGTCGCATTCCGGTCGGAATTCGACGAACCGATTTACGTCGCATTCCGGTCGGAGGGCGATTATCGAAAGATTCCGTTGGAGCCCTCTGGGTCACCCTATCACGCGGGACCAGAAGGCGGTCTCGGGGCATCAGCCGCATGGATTAGCAAACAGAGTAGCGAGACGAACGACACGACGGTCAAGGTCAAAGCGTACAAATGACGTTCGACGGACCAATCAATTCGACGTATGGCGAGATGGTCGCACAGATTCGAGACAAGATCGCGAGCATGGCGAACTGGACGCTCACGGAGGAGAGTACCGCCGGAACGGACGCGTTCAGTAGCAGCGACTGGGCAGTATTTGAGACGCCGACCGGTTCGTATGTCCGGCTCGCTATCGTAAGTGATCAGGAGCTCGAACTTTCTCACGGTCTCGAGTGGGACACCGAGAATTCCTCGTGGAGCGACCAGTACAGCAACTCGTGGTCGTGCTTCCCAGTGAACGGCGACAACTACCAGTCGGCGAGCATGGACTCGCAGGTTCGCTGGTGGATCGAATACGTGGATGGGAAGGGCTTCGCTTTCGTCGCCACGCGAGAGGAGGGCGACGGTCTGGACGAGGCGATGGCGATGGGGTTTTCGGAACTCACGCGCCTGTGGGACTACACGACCGCACAGGTTCGTGAGTCGAAGTACACCGCCCTCGTGGTCGGCCACAAGGAGGACGAGTACGGCGACAGGATCACGCAATTCTCGGCGACGTTCGAGGGCGGCGCAAGCTCTGGAACGTACCACGGAAAGGGCGAAGTGAACGCCGACGGCAACAACGACAACTACCCGATGGTCGAGACGACGCTTCAGGGCGGAGCGAAGTACGAGGACGCCCTCATCGGCGAACACGACCTCTGGATTCAGGACGACTCTGGTGACCGCTCGGCTCACCTCGACACGGTGACCGACGGCGGAGCCGACAAGTTCACCATCTTCAAGGAAGGGCTGCCCTCCCCGGTCGGGATCCGCATGGACTAACTCAAAATGGCCAGCTACGAAACCAGTACCGCGACGACGATCTCGTCCTCAGCAAGCACCGGAACCGTCACTCGGACGGCATCGGCCTCGAGGACGACACCCACAAACGCCGGCCGACCATCGGCAGCCCGAGCCGGGAGCAACGCTGGACGCGAAACACTTACCAACGCCGGCCGACCCTCGGCAGTCCGATCCGGGAACGACTCCGGACGCCAGACGCTCACTAACGCCAGGAAACCAGTCCTCACCCGAAGTAGCGATAGCATCGATGATCCGACGACGAGCAATGCAGTCCTCGTCCCCGGAGACTTTCGAGGCGTTACCGTCGTCGTTGTCGATCCAGACGGCGAACCGCTCGAGGATCTCGAGCAACTGCTCGTGCTTACACCGTTCCCATCGTCGACGAGCATCGACGAGAACGGTGTCGGTCAGCTACCGATGCTTTCGACCACCTATACCGAGTTTCGGGGGCTCGCCCCGCGAGGCGACGATGTCGGATATATGTGGTATGAGGGGGTCAAGAACGTCGTCGGTCCGCAAGACGACGAGGCGGTGATCGTCCTTGACCCCACGGAAATCAAGGGCATGTACGCCGGCAACGGCGTCAACATGGGCGGTCCGCTTCGCTGATATCGACGAAAGTGCGATCGGGAAGTGAAGAAAAGAGACCGCTTAGGCGACTGCCTTCTCTCCCGCGTCGACGATGTCTTCACCGTCGGTGTAACGCATCGGCGGGACGATCACCCAGACGTGTTGGTTCCCCGCCCAGACTGAGACGTATCCCTCACTCTCGAGGGGCTTGATAATCTCGTCGAGGACGGCGCTCTTCGGCGTGGTGTTGTCGTAGAGCTTGTTCTTCGCAGTCTCGAGTTTGACGCGGCGCTTGCTCTTGTGGCGAGCCGACGCTCGCTCGTGGAGCATGCGGTACGCTTCAGCGAGCCGTTCGTCGTCGGGAAGGACC
The DNA here is from genome assembly GCF_000337555.1 of Natrialba asiatica DSM 12278. GTDB lineage: Archaea > Halobacteriota > Halobacteria > Halobacteriales > Natrialbaceae > Natrialba > Natrialba asiatica. Next base: position 40,007 of record NZ_AOIO01000033.1, read on the forward strand.
GGCTGAGGTTCGTCCAGATCTCCTTTCGCCTCGACCTCCTTCTGGACCAACTCGCGAAGCTTCTCACTCCGATTCTTGTCCTCCCGCTCGGCGATCTCGTCGAGCGTCTCGAGCAGGTTGTCGGGACAGCCAAAGGAGACGCGGCTCGAGGGGTCGTGATCCATCCGAGCCATCAGTGGCTCACCCCGATTTGCATATCCCGTGAATACGCAGACGGCGTCGGGCTTCGCAGTTCGTATGCAAGGGGGGCGGGGATGCCTACGGAGGCGACTATCGCGCGGGTGTGCGTGCGCGTCATGGCCGCACCTCCGCCTCCCGCTCGTGGCGTCGTGTCTTCTCGATCGCCCCATCATGTGGCTCACCCTCGAGCGCCTCGTTGGTCGCGTGGCACATCTCGTGTTCGTCGTCGGGACTGCCGTCGGTCGACTTTACGTCGATCAGTTCGAGGAAGTCGGCTTTGCGGAGCGTGCAGAGATGGGCGCACGGGCCGTCGTGGTACTCCCAACCCTTGCAGTCGCATCGACCGATGTACTCGCCGTCCTCGAGGCCGAGCGCACAGTAGTGGACGCTCTCGCCGTCTCTGAGCGTGACCTTGTAGCCGAACCGACTGAACGACTCGATCAACGCCTCGCGTGGATCCGCTCGAGCCCACGACTCGGTGTCTGCGTCGCGTTCCTCGAGGAAGTCGATGTCCTCGCCGTCGGTCGGCTCTGGGAAGGCGCTCATCGGCCGTGGGACACCTCCTGAAGATCGTGTGGTCCGTTCTCACAAACGCGACGGGGGAGGCCGCCGGTCGAGGTTTCGGTGATCATCCGACCACCGCAGTGCGGGCAGTATCGGGTCACGCGCCGACACCTCCGCCGTACTGCGATTGATTACGACCGCGGATTACAGTTGCCCGCCCGGCGAGTCCACTCCGTTACGTCCCGTTACTCGTTCAGTCGTGAACTCGCCGACCATCGCAAACGCTTCGGATTGCTCAACCCCGACGAGTTCAGTTTCCGTCGTCGCTTCTTCGTTTTCGAAAATGTGTCGAGCGCGGCAAACGCGTCGGGTGACACTGTACTGACGAGTTCACTGCGGGAGGTGAATCGCCGCGTACACTTTCCTCGGGGGCCGTCGTTGGACGCGGTATGGACGATCGACTGGGACCGGAATCTGGACCGGAAACGGCGCACTGGGTCGTTCGAGAGCCAGTCGGGGACCGATCTCACGTACGAGACGACTGGGGAGTCGCCGATCAAACGCTGGCTCTTGCTGGACGGGAATCGGCTGTTGATCGCCGGGATACTCGCGGGTGGGCTGTACGCCCTTGTCATCGGCTGTCAGTTTGCCGGCGTTATCGAAGTGGCTCTCGCAGGAACTCGGCTGGCCGAACGAACTGACCGAGCGCTTCGAACGAATGACGGAGTTCCAGCGCCGCGTCGAGGGGTGACCGACATTACGGTGAGTCCGGCCTCGTCGGCGGCGTTTCTCCAAAGTTATCGTACGAGCGACCGTCGATCGGGGGCGACGGCTTCCGACATCGATGACAGCCGACGCGACGGCCCGCCAGCGCGAGGGGGTTGCACGCTTCGTTCGCGAACTCGAGGCTGATGGCGACGCAGTCGCGGGGACGCTCTCCGAGGCCGAATTCGGGACGTTCGAAGCGCTCTCGGCCGTTCTCGGACATCATCAGGGAAACTACTACCATGCTGCTCGCTTCTTCAAAGCGGAGTGGAGCGGAGAATTCGAAGAGACGCAGCCACTCGAGGACCTGATCGAACTGCTCGGGCTGCTTGCGATCGCTGCGGGCGGGGTCGTCCTCGTCTTTCTCCCGTTTGTCGTGCTGTTGAGCTACGCGCTTCGGATCGCGACGATTGCCGCTCGAACGGCCGATTTCGGCCCGTTCATCCCACGGCGGCCGTCGTGACGGTGTCGGTCGGCCTTCGCTACTGGTTCGTGCCACTCGCCGGCTCCGCAGACTCCCTTTCGATCGACAGCAACGGGAGACGTTCCACGGAACGAATATGATCCTCAACCTTTACGCTCCCGTGTGGCACATCCATCGGTATGCGAATCAGCGAGGCCGTCATCGAGCGGTTGGTGGCAAACGGGATCGATACGCTGTTCGGAATTCCCGGCAAGCAGACGCTCCCGTTGAACGAGGCGATCAGCGAGCGCACCGACATCGAGTTCATCATGGCGCGCCACGAGACGGCCGTTTCGCACCAGGCGTGGGGCTACGCCGAGAGCAGCGGCGGCCTCGCGGCGACCGTCGTCATTCCGGGACCGGGAGATATGAACGCGATGAACGGCCTGAAGAACGCGAAAAACGACTGCACGCCGCTGGTTCACATGGCTGTCGAGACGGAGCCCGACGTCCGGGGCGGCGACGGGATCCACGAAACGCCGCCGAACACGTACGACAACGTCGTCAAGGAGAACGTCACCGTCGAGACGCCACAGAGTACGATCGCCGAACTCCAGCGCGCGATCGATATCGCGCTGACGCCGCCGAAGGGACCCGTTCGCGTCGGCGTTCCGAAGAACTTCCTGCCGATGGACGCTTCCCTTGCCGACCCCGGCGAGACCGACCCGCACTCGCCCGCCGCGCCGGCCGACGACTCGGTCGGCGACGCCGCAGCCCTCCTCGCAGCAGCGCAGCGCCCGATCATCATCGCCGGTGGCGGCGTTCGCGCCGCGGACGCGAGCGCTGAACTCGAGGCCGTCGCCGAACGGCTCGGGGCACCGGTCTTTCCCACCTACAAGGGCAAGGCCGTCTTCCCCGACGATCACGACCTCTTCGGCGGCGTCCTCTGCGGCGGCACCGGCACGGCGGTCAAAGAGCACATCGCCGCCGCCGATGCGGCGCTCGGCGTCGGGACCGACTTCGACGCCGTCTCGATGCACCACTGGGAGATCGACGTTCCCGACGACCTCGTTCACGTCACCCTCGACGCCGCCGACATCGGCACGGGATACGATCCGGCGGTCGGCATCGTCGCCGACGCCGGGCGCACGCTCGCCGCCCTCGATACTGAACTCGCCGAGCGCTCGATCGCGGCGACCGGCGGCCGCGAACGCGCCCGCGAAACGAGGACCGCCGTGGACCGGCGGCTCGACGATCTCCGCGCGGTCGACGAATCGCCGATCACGTCCGTCAGCGCGCTGGAGGCGATTCGGGACGGCGTCCCCCGCGACGCCGTCGTCACCGCCGACGCCGGCGGCTCTCGGATCTGGGCGCTCGTCGCGTTCGAAACGTACGCGCCGCGCGACTACGTCAACCCCGGCTCCTGGGCGACCATGGGATCGAGCCTCCCCTCCGCCATCGGCGCAAAGGCCGCGAACCCGGACCAACCCGTCGTCGCCCTCGTCGGCGACGGCGGCCTGATGATGTGCGTCCACGAACTCCACACGCTCGCGGACGAAGCCCTCGATGTCACCGTCGTCGTCTTCACCAACAGCGACTACGCGATCATCAGCGAGGACGCCGAACGAAACTACCGCATGGACGAAGGCGAGTACGGCTGGCAGGACGTCCCGCTCGAGTTCGACGCGATCGCGTCGGGGATGGGACTCGAGACGATGCGGGCCGCGACCCCGACGGAGATCACCGAAACCGTGGCTGGCGCGATCGACAGCGACGGCCCGACGCTGGTCGAGATCCCTACCGACCCGTACGAACCACAGGCGAGCGTCTGGCTGAACGACTGACGAGTGCAGACCGGCGTGTCGAGTGGGTAGCCACGGGCGCGTGTCCGGACAGTATCGCTGGCTTAGCAACCATTATGCCACGTGCAGTGCGTGTGAAACCTAGTATGAGTACTGCCCAATCGGGTCGACTCACCGGGAACGACAGGTCGATCACCGGGTTCGTGATGATCGCCCACGCCGTCGTTCACACCTACGAGCTCTCGATCCCGATTCTGATGGTGATCTGGCTTGCCGAGTTCAGCGTCAATACCGCCGTTCTCGGGGTCGCCGTCTCCGTCGGCTACGCGCTGTTCGGACTCGGTGCGCTGCCGGCCGGCATCCTGGTCGACCGGTTCGGCTCGCGCGAACTCGTGGTGGGCTGTCTGGCGGGGATGGGCGGCTCGTTCTTGCTGTTGAGCGCTGCCCAGGGAGTCGCGATGATCGCGGCCGCGCTCTGTCTCTGGGGCGTCGCAGCGAGCATCTACCACCCCGCCGGGCTCTCGCTGATCTCGACCGGCGTCGAACAACGCGGCACCGGATTCGCCTATCACGGCATCGCCGGCAACTTCGGCATCGCGTTCGGGCCGCTGCTGACGGCGGTGTTGCTGTTGTTCTTCGACTGGGAACTCGTCACGGCCTTGCTCGTCGCGCCGGCCGCGCTCGGCGTGCTCTACGCGCTGACGGCGAGTTTCGACGAGACGGCTGCGGTGCAGACGGAGCCGGACGGCGGCACCCCAGGGGACGACCGGCAGATGTCGCTCTCGCAGTTCGTCGCGGATAGCCGGACGCTATTTACGGTCGGCTTTACGATCGCGATGGTCGTCGTCATGATGAACGGGCTCTTCTACCGCGGCACGTTGACCTTCCTGCCCGACGTGTTGGGCGACTTCATGCCGAACATCGCCGAGCGACTCCAGTTGTTCGACCCCGACAGCCCGATGGCCGAAGAGTTCGATCCGGCCTCGTACCTCTACGCCGGGCTGTTGATGGTGGGCATGGCCGGCCAGTACGTCGGCGGCAAACTCACCGATCGCATCCGAACTGAGACCGGGATGACGGTTATCTTCGCCTCGCTCGCCGCCGTCGCCGTGGTGTTCGTCCCGGTCGCACGGATGGGGTTCGTCCCACTACTGGTAATCGGATCCCTGCTCGGCTTTCTGCTGTTCTCGCTCCAGCCGATGTACCAGGCGACGATCGCGGAGTACAGTCCGCCGGGGGATCGCGGCCTCTCGTACGGATACACCTACCTCTGCGTCTTCGGCGTCGGTGCCGCCGGCGCTGCGATCGCGGGCGCTCTCCTCTCGCTGATCTCCGTCTGGCAAACCTTCGCTCTCCTGGCAGTGTTTCCCACGACCGGCGCTCTCCTCTCCGTCGTCCTCTCGAGGACGGGCGACCGGCGAAACTGACCCGCGACGAAGCGGGCGTCGCGGGCGGTCGCGATTCGGGTTGACCGTGGTTCGAACGCTGTGAGATGATCTAACTCCAAGATCAAAGCCAGTCGAATTGCGGGACAACAGTTAACCCGAACCGAGTGGATGTCACTATCATGTTAGAAGGACCCACGGGCGAATCGACGGCGGTTCCGACGACGATACCCCACTGGTACGACCCCGACAGCGACGCGTTAGCGATTACGGACGGCGACGGCACGACGGTCGTCGACGAGACGGGAACGACGTACCTTGACTTCGTCTCGCAACTCTACTGCGTTAACGCCGGCCACGGTAACCGAACGATCATCGACGGCATGACCGAACAACTCGAGCAGATCCAGTACGTCTCCGCCGCGAAACGCTCGCCCGTTCGCGCCGCGCTCGGCGAGCGACTCGTCGACCTCGCTCCGGCCTCTCTTTCGCACGCGCTGTTCTCGGTCACCGGCAGCGAAGCCAACGAACTCGCCGTCCAACTCGCGCGCAACCACACCGGCGCATCGAAGGTTCTGACCCGCTGGCGCTCCTATCACGGCTCGACCTACGGCGCGGGCAGCCTGACCGGCGACCCCGAAACCCGCAACCTCGTCGAAACCCACGCCGCCACGACCGGCGCGGCGAAGTTCCTCCCGCCGATGGCCCACCGGTCGCCGTTCGACGCCGAGACGCCGGCCGAACTCGCGGACGCGGCGGCCGACCACCTCGAGTTCGTCATCCGAAACGAGGGACCCGACAGCATCGCGGCGATCATGATGGAACCGGTCGCGGGCTCGAGCGGCGCGTACACGGCCCCATCGGGGTACTTCGAGCGCGTGCGCGAACTCTGCGACGAGTACGAGATCCTCCTGATCGCCGACGAAGTCATCACCGGCTTCGGCCGCTGTGGCGAATGGTTCGGCATCGAAACCGAAGGGGTCGAACCCGACCTGCTCACCTTCGCCAAGGGCGTCACGAGTTCGTACGCGCCGCTGGCCGGCGTCCTGGCGCGACCCGAACTCGTCGCGGATATCGAGCAGGAGGGCTTCGACCTCGGTCAGACCTTCGGCGGCCACCCCGTCAGCTGCGCGGCGGGGCTCGCCGCCATCGAGGCCTACGACAACGGACTCATCGAGAACGCCCGAGAGAACGCTCCGGCCCTCGAGACCGGGCTGGCCGAACTCGCGTCCCGGACCGACGTCGTCGCCGACGTTCGAGGCCGCGGCTACCTCCGGGCGGTCGAGTTCGCCGATCCCGCGACCGGCGAGCCGTTTTACGATCCGCGCGTCGACGATACGGACGGTGACGAGAACGCCGACGAACCCGAGAATCCGGTGCCGGCCGTCGCCGCGGCGCTCGAGGACCGGGGCGTCATCGTCGGCACCGGTCGTCCGGCCACGCAGCTCCTGCTCGCGCCGCCGCTGTGCGCGACGGCGACCGAGATCGAGACGGCGCTCACCGAACTCGAGGCGGCGATCGACGAGGTGTTCTGAGACGCGGCCGCTCGTTTCGCTTTCCCACCGCGTTCGCCGCTTGTGACGGCTTTTTCCTGCTCGAGCCGAAACGAGCACGCATGACGGACACGCTGTTTCTCACCAGCGAGGAGATCGACGACCTTGCATCGCCGGCGGACTACGTCGACGCCGTCCAGGACGGCTACCGACAGGTCGGCAACGGCGCGCCCGCGTTTCCGCGGCAGAAGTTCTACCGCGAGGACCCCGCGGGGATGTTCACCAGCTACGCGGCCCTCCTGCCCGAAACCGGCGCGATGGGCGGCTACATGTACGGTGCCGGCTTCGGCTCCGGCGACGGCTGGTTCGTGACGCCGCTTTTCGACGCCGAGAGCGGCGAGCCCCTCGCCCTCCTCGACGGCGCGAGCATGAACCCGTTCAAGACGGGAGCCGCCGGGGCCGTCGCCGTCGACGAACTCGCTCGAGACGACGCCGCGACGCTCGCCGTCATCGGCAGCGGCCCGCAGGCCCGCGGCCAGGTCCACGCCACCGCGACCGTCCGCGAGTTCAGCGACGTTCGCGTCTACTCGCCGACCCGGGAGAGCCGGACGGCGTTCGCCGACGAGTTCGACGAGGCGCTCGACGCCGACGTCGCGGCCGTCGACTCGAGTGCGGCGGCGATCGACGGTGCGGACGTGGTCATCACGGCGACCAGCGCCAGCGACCCGGTCTTCGACGGCACCGACCTCGATCCCGGGACCCACGTCACGGCGATGGGTCAGTATCAGGAGGGCAAGCGTGAACTCGATACGACGACGGTCGAACGGGCCACCTACGTGCCGGACCTCCGCGAGCGTGCCACCTACGACGCGGGCTCGTTCCTCGCCGCGCTCGAGGCGGGCGCCGTCACCGAGGACCACATCCACGCTGAACTCGGCGAGGTCGTCGCCGGAACCGCACCCGGTCGGAGGGGAGACGACGAGATCACTGTTTTCGACAGCGGCGGGACGGGCATCGAAACCGTCGCCGCAGCGCACATGCTGTACGAACGCGCAAAAGCGGCGGGCGCGGGCTCGACGATCTCGTTCGCACCGGCGAGCGAGGCGCTGACTGGGAAGCGGCCGTAGGTCGGCGGCCGACGCCGATCCGCAGCGATACCGGTTCGGCTGGCTTTAGTAACTGGTCGCCAAACGAGTTCGTATGATCGAGGCGACGCTCTGTTTCGTGCTTCGCGGTCGCGGGGATGGACGGCCCGACGATGCGGCTGGTGCGCCGAATGCCACCGACGAGGTCCTCCTGATCGAAAAACGCCGCGGCCTCGGCGAGGGCTGGTACAACGGCCCTGGCGGGAAACTCGAAGGCGACGAAACGCCGCGCGAGTGCGCCGTCCGCGAGATGCGAGAGGAAGTCGGACTCGAACTCGATCCCGCGGCCCTCGAGAAGGCGGGCGAACTCGCGTTCCTGCTCGACGACGCGGTTCANCCATCAGAGATGTGTATAAGAGACAGCCTCCGACGAAGCCCGTCCCGAGTGGGTTCCGATCGACGAAGTCCCCTACGACCAGATGTGGGAGGACGACCGGCTCTGGCTTCCGGGAGTGCTCGAAGGAAAGACCGTCGCCGGCGAGTTCAGGTTCGCGGGCGGGCGGCCGCTGGACGAGGCCGAGTTCGTCGATCACGAACTCGAGTGGGACGCGTCGTTTCGTGCGGCAGAGAGCGACTGAACCGGCTTGAACTCGTTTCCGTCAACCAACTTCGTTGAAATCTGTTTCTTCAGCTGTGCCGTCGTGCGGAATGGACATTTGCTACACGCGCTTATTGAACGTCGTCAATCCCTGATTGAGCTTGTTTGTCGTCATCTATCTCGTCAGCAAAGAACCGTCGATAGATCGTTTCTACAAGATCGAAAATCAACTCAATGGTTTTGATGAATAACAAGACGATTTCGTCCATATCTATTACACTGTGTTCGTTGGAATAAGATTGCCCGTACGTGTCGCTGAGGAGTCCACCGCACCGCGTCGACGAGAGTTCAATAGAGCCGCTCTCGGAGAGACCGAGACGACCCCAAAGCACTTTGTGAGGTCCGTTGTAGCCGCGGAGCGCCGGTATCGCAGACGATCTTCCGACGAAGCTCGATGGTAGTTACCCGCGTCGTCCGCTGCTTTACAGGCTGTCTTTGACAGCAACACGACCGAAACGGGAGAGGAGTCGTCCCGAACTCGAATGGATGACGGTCGCCGCGACGGGGGTCGATTTTTTGAGTTTCTTTCACGCCCTACGTCCGCCCTCCGGCCTCCCACCTCGCTCTTCGCTCTACAGTTCCAACTTCTGACCACTCACTTCAGTGAGTTATCGGTCACCGCACGTCAGGGCTTCAACACGACCTTTCCCGAACTCTTGCGGTCCTCGATGTATTGGTGGGCCTCGGCTGCATCCTCGAGTGCGAAGTCCTCGCCGAGGATAACCTCGAGATCGCCGCTCGTCAGGCCCTCCGTCAGATCTGGGACGGCTTTCATGATCCTCTCGGGGTCGTGGTAGGAGGCCTGCCCGAGGTGGAAGCCGGAAACGGTCTTGTTCTCGAAGAGGAGTCGGCGGTTCTCCGCGCTGGCGGGAACGCCGCTCGCGACGCCGTAGGTGACCATGCGCCCGAAGTGGGTCATCGCGTCGAGGCTGCGCTCGAAGACGTCGTCGCCGACGGATTCGAGGACGAGGTCGACGCCTTCGCCGTCGGTCTCCTCCTCGACGACCTCGCGGAAGTCCGTCTCCGTGTAGTTGATCGGGTGATCGCAGCCGAGTTCGGCGGCGAGATCGAGTTTTGCCTGCGTGCTCGCGGTGCCGAAGACCTCCGCGCCCGCGTTCGAGGCGAGTTGGACGGCGGCGGTGCCGACGCCGCCCGCTGCGGCCTGGATCAGTACCGTCTCGCCGTCTTCGAGGCCGCCCCACTCGAACAGACAGCTGTGGGCGGTGAGGAACTGGACGGGGAAACCGGCGGCTTCCTCGAAGCTCATGCCCTCCGGAATCGGAAAGAGCATCTGCGCGTTGGCCGTGGCGTACTCGGCGTAGCCGCCGGTGTCGAGCATCGCGACGACGCGGTCGCCCTCGTTCAGGTCGACGCCCTCGCCGGTCGCGTCGACCGTCCCTGCGGCTTCCATGCCGGGAACGTAGGGGGTTTCCGGACCGCCGGGATACGCGCCGCGGCGCTGCATGATGTCCGCGAAGTTGATGCCCGCGGCTTCGATCTCGATCCGGACCTCCCCGGCGTCCGGTTCGGGCAGATCGGCGTCGATTTGCTCGAGCTGATCGCTGTCGCCGTATGTTGTTACTTCAATCGCTCGCATACTCGTACATTCGTAACACGACCGCATAAAGGGGCGAGAACCGGAAGGAACCAACCAACCGTTGTCGGCGGCAATTCACCCGTTGCTGGACGGCAAGCGTTACTCGTCTGCCCAGCCCTGATGAGACGGGTGGAGATCCGTCCGGCCGTGATTGGAGCCGCGCTCCCACACGTCGCCGGTGTCGCCGGACGGGCCGCGGCGCGTCTTCCACTCGAACTCGCGCTCTTCGTCGTTTCCGCCTCCCTGCCAGTACCAGTTCTCGCCGAGCGTGCCGTAGTCGTGGCAGTGCTCGTCGCGGTCGAACTGCGGGAGGTCGACGGAGCCGTCCGGCCCGTCCGCCGTCGCCATGTGATACAGGCCAGCCGGTGTGCCCGCTGATAAAGCGGTGAGAGCGCCCCGACGATAGTCGATCGACGGCGCTCGCCAAACACTGCGGATTTATTTCCCCGGTCGCAAAGGAACTCGTATGAGCAACGAAAGTCAGGAACTCGGCATCACCGAGTCGAAATCGCACAAACCCGGTGAGTGGTACGCCGAGGTCGTCCAGAAGGCGAACCTCGCGGACTACGCACCCATGGGCGGGTTCATCGTCACGAAACCCCGCGGCTACGCCCTCTGGGAAGCCATTCAGGACGCACTCGACGGCTGGTTCAAAGAGACCGGCGTCGACAACGTCTACTTCCCGCTGTTCATCCCCGAGAGCTTTCTGGAACGCGAGAAAGACATCGTCGAAGGCTTCGATCCCGAGGTCGCCTGGGTCACCCACGGCGGCCACGACGAACTCGAGGAACGGCTCGCGGTGCGACCGACGAGCGAGTCGATCATCGCGCCCTTTATGGCCGACTGGACGCGCAGTCACCGCGACCTGCCGCTGCGGCTGAATCAGTGGTGTTCCGTCGTTCGGTGGGAGGCCACCGAGACGAAGCCGTTCTTCCGGACGAAGGAGTTCATGTGGCAGGAAGGCCACACCGCCCACGCGTCCGACGACGGAGCCTGGGACGAGGTCTGGACCCGTCTGGGGCAGTACGAACGCGTCTACGAGGACGTGCTCGCGATTCCGGTCCTCCGCGGGAAAAAACCCGAACACGACAAGTTCCCCGGTGCCGACACCACGACGACGGTCGAAGCGCTGATGCCCGACGGCAAGTCCGTTCAGGGCGGGACGAGTCACAACCTCGGGCAAAGTTTCGCCGAGGCGTTCGACATCACCTTCGTCGACGAAGACGAGGACGAACAGACCGCCTACACGACCTCGTGGGGCCTCTCCTGGCGTGCACTCGGCGCGCTCATCATGACCCACTCCGACGACCAGGGCCTCGTGCTCCCGCCGACCGTCGCACCCACGCAGGTCGCCATCGTCCCCATCTGGCAAGAAGAGACCAAAGACGACGTCCTCGAGTACTCCGAGAACATCGCCGACGAACTCGAGGACGCCGGCTTCCGCGTCGAACTCGACGACCGCGACGAGCGCAATCCCGGCTTCAAGTTCAACGAACACGAACTCAACGGCGTTCCCCTCCGACTCGAGATCGGCCCCTACGAGGTCGAAGACGAGGAGGTCACGCTGGTTCACCGGCCGGACAACGAGGAGAGCGTCGCGGACCGCGACGGCATCGTCGAAACCGTCGACGAGCACCTCGACGACATCTTCGACAAACTGTACGACGCCGCCGAGGAAAACCTCGAAAACAACATCCGCGAAGCCCACAGCCCCGAAGACATCCTCGGCACGCTCGGCAAACACGGCGGCTACGTCAAGACGCCGTGGTGTGGCGACGAGGCCTGCGAGGAGGCTATCAAGGAGAAAATCGCCGCCGAAATCGTCATGCAACCGCTCGAAGACGAGGGCGGAACGACGGCCGGCGAGGTCCCCGAACCGGACCGCGACGAGTGCGGTGTCTGTGGCGAACCCGCCGACGAAATCGCCTACTTCGCGAAGTCTTACTAACGGATCACCGATCGCAACCCGCTCGTAGCTCGCGCCGCTCTCGCTCGTCTCCGTCGCGATCGAGTTCAGAATCGGGTTCCGAAGCCGCTGTTCGAACCCTCGAACCCGGCGTTCCACCGGGCGTCGACGTATCAGATTTTGAGACCTAATGATTTAACCCAAGAGTGCTTACCGGTAGCGTGTGAACTCGTGAGTGTGGTGTTCACTCTGGTGGGTGAGCACTACGTGCCTCTGACACTTTTCCCGAGTCGAACGGTACAATCGCTCCGTTGAAGCGAATGTTTTGTCCCGAGTTCCAGATCGCACAGTCGGCCACGCGGACGAGCAGCATCACGATTTCGTGAATAATACACCTTATACTACATTATATGTGTTTATAATACACTTAGTCATTATGGATTATCCTCTTATAGGCCGTCTCGGTATGCAGTGGTATGCCACAGCCACACAGCGAAGCATCCGCCGAGCGTTCGCAGGGACTTTCGGACCCTGCTGACGCGCGGTCGAACTGCGGCGTCGGCGTCGTCATGGACCTCGATGGGGGATCGAGCCACGACGTCGTCGCCGACGGACTCGACCTTCTCGTCAATCTCGAACACCGCGGGACGACCGGCGCGGAACCCGACACCGGCGACGGTGCGGGGATTATGCTCCAAACACCACATGCGTTCTTCGACGGTGAACTCGACGTCGATCTTCCTGCTCCGGGAGCCTACGCCGTCGGCTCGCTCTTTTTGCCGACCGACGACGACGCCCGCGCTGCACTCGTCTCTCTGCTCGAAGATACCTTCGGAACCTACGACCTCGACGTGCTCGCGTGGCGTGACGTGCCGACGAACAACGCCGACCTCGGTGCGACGGCGCTCGAATCCGAGCCCGACGTCTGGCAGGTCGTCGTCGCTCCCACGGACGACGTGACGGGCGACGAGTTCAACCGACGGCTCTACGTGGCCCGTCGCGCGCTCGAAAATGCGGTCGATGAGGCGGATATCGACGGGAAAGAGCGGTTTTACGTCTGTTCGCTCGACTCGCAGACGCTCGTCTACAAGGGCCTGCTCAAGGGCGAGCAGGTCGCCACCTACTACCCCGATCTCACCGACGAGCGCCTCGAATCGACGTTCGTGATGGTTCACGAGCGGTTCTCGACGAACACGCTCGGAGCTTGGCACCTCGCCCACCCCTACCGGAACGTCATCCACAACGGCGAGTTCAACACGATCAAGGGGAACATTAACTGGATGCGCGCGCGGGAGACGGACATCGAGAGCGACGTTCTCGACGATTTGGAGGCCGTCAAGCCGATCATCGACGATCCCGACCAGTCCGACACGGCGAGCGTCGACAACGCGCTCGAACTCCTGTTGCAGGACGGGCGCGACCTGGCACACGCCCTGCGGATGCTCGTCCCCGAGGCCTGGCGCGGGGACGACGCGATGGACGAGGACCGCAGGGACTGGTACGACTTTCACGCCTCGCTGGTCGAGCCCTGGGACGGTCCCGCGCTCGTCGCCGCGACCGACGGCGACCGCGTCGGAGCCGTCCTCGACCGCAACGGCCTCCGTCCCTGCCGGTACGACGTGACGACGGACAACCGCCTCGTCATGGCGAGCGAGGCCGGCGCCCTCGACACCGATCCCGAGGAGATCGAAGAACGCGGCCGCCTCAAGCCGGGCCAACTCTTCCTCGCCGACCCGAACGAGGGACAGGTCATCCCGGACGAGGAGGTCTTCGACGACCTCACCGACGACCGCTACGGCGAGTGGGTCGATCGGGAGCAGGTTCGCCTGCCCGAAATCCAGTCGACTGGCGACAACAGTCCCCAACGGCCCGTCTCGAACCTGCGAGCCCGGCAGGCCGCCTTCGGCTACACCCACGACGAACTCGAGAACCTGCTCGAGCCGATGACCGCGAAGGGGAAAGACCCCGTCGGCTCGATGGGCGACGACACGCCGCTGTCCGTCCTCACCGAGTTCAACCGCCCGCTCTTTTCGTACTTCAAGCAGCTGTTCGCCCAGGTCACCAACCCGCCGCTCGACTACATCCGCGAGGAACTGGTGACGAGCCTCGAGAGCCGCCTGGGCTTCCAGCGCAACCTCCTCGACGAATCGCCCGCCCACGCCCGCCAACTCGTCCTCGACTCGCCCGTGCTGACCGACGCCGAACTCGGGGCGATCCGGGACTGCTCGACGAACGGCATTACGGCCGCAACGATCGACATCACCTACGAACCGACGAGCGACGAGTTCGGCTCGGACCTCGACGCGGCGATCGAACGCGTTCGCGAGGACGCCGTCGCGGCGATCGAGGCGGACCACGACGTGCTCGTCCTCTCGGATCGCAACGTCGACGCCGAGCGCGTCGCGATTCCGAGCCTGCTCGCGACGGGCGGCGTCCACCACCACCTCGTTCGAAACGGGCTTCGCAACCACGTCGGCCTCGTCGTCGAGTCCGGCGAACCCCGCACCGTCCACCAGCTCTCGACGCTCGTCGGCTACGGTGCCGGCGCGGTCAACCCGTACCTGGCCACCCAGACGATCGCCGATCTCACGGCCGGCCCGGACGGGGCGGACACCGAGGCCGCCATCGACGCCTACGTCGGCGCGCTCGAGAACGGCCTTTTGAAGGTCATGGCGAAGATGGGCATCTCGACCGTCGAGAGCTACCAGGGTGCTCAGATCTTCGAAGCCGTCGGCCTCGACTCCGATCTCGTCGACGAGTTCTTCGCGGGCACCGAGAACCGGACCGAGGGGATCGGGCTCGCGGAGATCGAAGCGGACCTCCGGGAGCGCCACGCGACCGCCTTCGCAGCGGACGACGAGACTGAACTCGACCGCCACGGCGAGTACGAACACCGCTCCGACGGTCTCACTCACCAGTGGAATCCGGAAACGGTCGGCACGCTCCAGCAGGCGGTTCGCTCGAACGACTACGAGCGGTACCGGGAGTTCGCCGAGCTGATCAACGATCAGAACGAGAACCTCCAGACGCTTCGGGGCCTGCTCGAGTTCGATTCCGACCGCGAGCCGATTCCGGTCGAGGAAGTCGAACCGGTGACGGACATCGTCGAGCGGTTCTCGACGGCCGCGATGAGCCTCGGTTCGCTCTCGCCGGAGGCCCACGAGAACAACTCGATCGCGATGAATCGGATCGGGGGCAAGAGCAACACGGGCGAGGGCGGCGAGCCGCCGGAGCGGTTCGACACCGAGCGCGAGTGCAACGTCAAGCAGGTCGCCTCGGGCCGCTTCGGCGTCACCTCGACGTACCTCTCGTCGGCCGACGAACTCCAGATCAAGATGGCCCAGGGGTCAAAGCCCGGCGAGGGCGGTCACCTCCCCGGCGAGAAGGTAAACGAGATGATCGCCCACGTCCGCAAGTCGACCCCGGGCGTCGGCCTCATCTCCCCGCCGCCGCTGCACGACATCTACTCCATCGAGGACCTGAAACAGCTGATCTTCGATCTGAAGGCGGCAAACGAGGAGGCGGACATCAACGTCAAACTCGTCTCCGAGGCCGGCATCGGCACGGTCGCCGCCGGCGTCGCGAAGGCAAACGCCGACGTGGTCCACATCTCGGGCCACTCCGGCGGCACGGGTGCCTCGCCGCGCACGTCGATCAAGAGCGCCGGCCTCCCGTGGGAACTCGGCCTCGCCGAGGCGAACCAGATGCTCAGTGCAACCGGCCTGCGCGACCGCATCCGCGTCTCCGCCGACGGCGGGATGAAGACCGGCCGCGACGTGGCCGTCGCCGCCCTGCTCGGTGCCGAGGAGTACGTCTTCGGCACCGCCTCGCTCGTCACCTCGGGCTGCGTGATGGCCCGCCAGTGTCACAAGAACACCTGCCCGGTCGGCGTCGCCACCCAGCGCGAGGACCTGCGCGAGCGGTTCCCCGGCGAACCCGAACACGTCATCAACTACATGACGTTCATCGCCCAGGAACTGCGCGAGATCATGGCCGAGTTAGGGTTCGAGACCGTCGACGAGATGATCGGGCGGGCGGACGCGCTCGCCCAGCGCGACACCGTCGACCATCCGAAAGCCCGCTCCGTCGACCTCTCGGCCGTGCTGGCCGAACCCGCCGGCGACGTCCGCCGGAAGATCCGCGAGCAAGATCACGAACTCGATGCGCAACTCGACTACGAGTTCATCGACGCCGCCGCGGACGCGCTCGATGGCGGTGAACCGGTCGCGCTCTCGGCGGACGTGACGAACGTCGACCGCGCGGTCGGGGCGATGCTCTCGAACCGGGTTACGAGCCGCTACGGCGAGGCCGGCCTGCCGGAGGACACGATCACGGTCGATCTCGAGGGGACCGCCGGCCAGAGCTTCGGTGCGTTCCTGGCGAGCGGGGTCTCACTGCACCTGAACGGCAGCGCGAACGACTACGTCGGCAAGGGCCTCTCCGGCGGCAAACTCACCGTTCGGACGCCCGACAGGGCGAGTTACGATCCGACCGAGAACATCGCGATCGGCAACGTCGCACTCTACGGCGCGACCGACGGGCAGTGTTACATCAACGGCGTCGCGGGCGAGCGCTTCGCCGTCCGCAACTCCGGTGCCAAGGCCGT
Source organism: Natrialba asiatica DSM 12278 (assembly GCF_000337555.1). Lineage (GTDB taxonomy): Archaea > Halobacteriota > Halobacteria > Halobacteriales > Natrialbaceae > Natrialba > Natrialba asiatica. The sequence goes on from NZ_AOIO01000033.1 coordinate 56,391, forward strand.
CGTCGAGGGCGTCGGCGACCACGGCTGCGAGTACATGACCGGCGGCGTCGTCGCCGTCCTCGGCGAAACCGGGACGAACTTCGCGGCCGGCATGTCAGGCGGCGTCGCCTACGTCTACGACCCCGACGGCGAGTTCGCCGCCAGGGCGAACACCGGGATGGCGACGCTCCACGAGGACCTAGAGGAAGAAGACGAGGAGATGCTGCGGCGACTCGTCGAGAACCACGTCGCCTACACGGGCTCCGACCGCGGCGCGGACCTGCTCGACGACTGGGAACGCGCCCTCGATGCGTTCGTGAAGGTCATGCCCGAGGCCTACCGCGAGGCCATCACCGAGCAGGGATCGGACGACGTCCGCGGCGAACTGCCGGGAATGGCCGAGACCGAACTCGAGGCCGAGTCGACCGGATTCGCTGCGAGCGACGACTAGCCCATCCCGCGCCGAACGATCGGTTCCGCCGTCACCGTCAGTTTGCGGCTCGGATCAGTCGCGGCCGAGCGTGTGGAACTCGTCGTTCGGGCGCATCTCCGCGAACATCGCCATCCGATTGCTCAGGTTGTAGAACGCCGTTACGGCGGCGATATCCCATATTGCCTCCTCGCTAAAGCCGGCATCGCGGAGTCGTTCGAGGTCGGCGCGTTCGACCTCGGTCGGGCGCTCGGTGAGCGTCACGGCGACGTCGAGCATCGTGCGGTGAGTCTCGTTGATATCCGCCGTTCGGTAGTTCGCGACGAGCTGGTCCGCCAGTTGTGGATCATCGGCGTAGATGCGGACGAGTGCGCCGTGGGCGACGTTACAGTAATAGCAGTGGTTGACGCCGGAGACGGCGACGACGATCAGCTCGATTTCCTCGCGCTCGAGCGCCGCGTCCTCGACGAGCGCGTCGTGGTACTGGAAGAACGCCCGGAAGTGCGACGGCTTGTACGCGAACGCCGAGAAGACGTTCGGCGTGAACCCGGCCTCCTCGGTTTCGGCTTCGATCCGCTCCCGGAGGTCCTCTGGAAGAGCCGCGAAGTCGGGGACGGGAAAGTTTGCCATCGCGTCGTCCGCGAGCGTCGGTGTTGCGTCCGTCGCCGAATCGGTGTCGTCGGTGTCTGCCATACCTGCCAGTTCACACGTCGGGATAATAACTCACGGGCCCTGTCCGCCCACTCGTCCGCATCGCTGGGTACTGCTACGGAGGATACCGCGACGGAAATCTGAACTCGCTCCTCGTGCGCTCGGTACGGCGTTCCGTGAAGAAAAACGGATTCGCTAGCCAGCAGCGACCGGTCCGGCTATCCGGATCGTCTCTCGTCGCGGTCTTCGTCCCGGTCGCCAACGGGATCCCGTTCGTGGACGTGGCGTCGGTTGCTCATATCGCTGGTTGCGTCCCGATCACTGCTCGTATTTCTTCCGTGCTCATCGTCCCCGCGCGGCTCCCGATCCGACGTGTCGGTCCAGTGCCCTCGCTCCGATCGGTGTCCCGCCTGCCGGTACTGGAGCCCGCCGCCGGACTGGTTCTGCGGCGCAGTTTCCGTCTCCGATCCCGAGCGATCGCCGTCGTCGAGTGAGCGGGCGTCTCGTCTCCTGCTTCGACGGTCCAGTTGACTGCGCTGTGGGTGTGGTCGCCGCTGCGGATCGGACGTTGCCGCCGGCTCGCGCCGGGATCGCCGTTCCTCCGGCGGTTCCCGTGACTGGCGCCGCTCTCGGTGCTGTCCTTTCGCCTGTCTCTGTCCTCGGGTGCGTTCCTGACGTCCTTCCCGATCGCTCCCTCGCTCCGGTACTCGATCCGATTCCCACTCCGACTCTCGGTTCGGCAGTCGACGAGTTCGGCCTGGCTCCTGACTGTGCCGTTCCGCTCCTTGATGCCGGCGCTCGTCACCTTTTCGCCGAGGTTCTGGCTCGGGCTGCTGTTGCGACGTCGACTCCCGGACCCCCTGGCTACGCCGGTGCCGGCCCGCCGTCGCCTGTCCCTGTTCCCTCCGTCGAGTATTCTGCGGGCGGTTTCCCTGCAGTCTGTCGTCGGGGGCACCCGGCTGCTCTCGCCGTGTCACCGACCGATTGCGCCCTCGGCGGTCCGGTTCCGAGTCCGGGGACCGCCGTCGGTGCTCCTGTGGCTGTGCACGATGGGATCGGCTCGACTCACTCGTACTGAACTCGGGTTGGGCTCGGTGGCTGCGACGCTGAGGGGGGTCATCGTGTCCACCGACGCGTCGCTGTCGTGGCTCGGGTTGGGGGTGGTGACTCCGCTGGTGCTGTGACTCGGGTTGTTGTCGGCGCTGATCGCACTGTCGGGAGCGAGCCCGTCGATCGGTCCCTTGATCGCCGCGAACTCGGTCCCGGCCCCCTTTGTGGGAGCGGTCCGGCTGTCGGGCCTCACCGCCGTATTCGAGCGAGTCCGCGTCTTGAACGTTCGTTTCGAACTGGCTGTGCTGATCCAGCCGTCGAGACTGGCCGTGCTGGGCCGATCGGCCCGCCGGCTCCGGGTGACGACCCGGCTCGTTCTCGGGCATCCGTCGCTGTCGCTGTTGTTGCGGTGGCTGTTGTGGGGGTTGGCGGTGCCCACGTGGTTGGTCTCGTTCCCGCGGTTCCGACTGCCTCGAGCGCTGTGACTGTTGGGGAGGCTGCTGGCGCGGCTGCTGGAATCGCCGTTGTTGTGATCGTCGCCGGGGCTGTCGCTGTCGTGTGGTCTCCCGAGGACGTTCCTGTCGTCGGCCTTCTCGCCGGCCGCGGTCAGTCTCTCCCTGCCGGTCGTGGCGGGCTTCACCGCCGTACTCGAGCGAATCTGCGTCGTGAATATCCGTTTCGAACCCTCGTCGATGGTCGCTCTGAGAGCGATAGCGGGAGCGGTTGCGGTCCGAATCCGACGACCGCGTTCGCCCCTGTTCGTACTGCCGAATATCGCCGCGAGGGCGTCGTTCTCCGAACCGACCTCGTTCCTGTCGGTCACGTCGGTTCGATGACTGGCGGCGCTCGTCATCCCGCGGCCAGCGGCTCTGTTCTTGCCGCGGTTGAAGGTCCCGTACCCGGCGTCGGTACTCCTCACGAGCTGGGCGCTCGTCTCGGTCCGTGGTCGGGCGCTCCTGTTCGTCCGTCCGTCGGTGTCGGCGTTCGTTGCGGTCGTTCATGGGTCTCGATCGTGTGAAACGGAACTGAATTCCGGTCGTCCGTCACCGTGCGACGCATGCGTCCGCCGACTGCAGTCCGTCCGTCGGCGGTGCTATGCAGATCGTGCGGATAAATCCTGAGCGCGCGTAAGCGTGCATCCCTCCTGTCGGCTCGTAGCCCGCCAACGACTCCCGCTCGCGCCCGAGACGGACCGTTCCGCTATCGTTTTCCGCCATCCTCGAGTGGATCACGTATGGACAGCGCACTCGTCATCGGTGGGACGCGCTTTATCGGCCGACAGCTCGTGTCCGACCTGCTCGACCACGGCTACGACGTGACGCTTCTCAATCGTGGCACGCACGAAAACCCCTTCGTCGACGAGGACCGCGTCGATCACATCGAAGGCGACCGGACGAACGACTCCGCGCTCGAAGCCGCGGTAATGACCGCCGATCCCGCCGCCGTCTTCGACTGCGTCGCCTACCAGCCAAGAGACGTCCAGGCGGCGACGCGGATCTTCGCGGACTGTGCGGCCTACGTCTACGTCTCGAGCGGCGCAGCCTACGGCCGCGAGGACATCCCCAAGCGGGAAAACGAGACGCCGCTCGAGCCCTGTACTCGGGAGGAAGCGACCGACGACACCACGGCGACCTACGGCAAGCGCAAAGCCGAGGGTGATCGTGCGATCGCAGCCGCTGCCGAGCGCGGCGTAAACGCCATGTCCGTTCGTCCCTGCATCGTGTACGGTCCACACGACTACACCGCACGCCTCGACTTCTGGATCGACCGCGTGAATCGCTTCGACCGCATTCTCATCCCGGGGGACGGCACCAACATCTGGCACCGCGCCTACGTTGACGACGTTGCCAGCGCGCTCCGACTCGTCGCCGAACGCGGCGCGGCCGGCGAGGCGTACAACGTCGGCGACCGCCGCCTCGTCACGATAGAAGAGATGATCGATCTGATCGCCGACGCGCTGGAGACGACCGTCGACATCGTCCACGCCGGCCCGCGCGAACTCGCCGCCGCAGAGATCGAACTCGCTGACTATCCGCTCTATCGCGAGTACCCGCACGTCCTCTCGACGGCGAAACTCGCCGACCTCGGCTGGGAGTCGACACCCCCCGAAACGGCGATGGATCAATCCGTTGCGGACCACCTCGCAAGCGACCGGACGGGACGCGAGAACGGGCCGGACCGCGACGCCGAAGCGCGAGTTCTAGAAATTCTCGATACGGTCTGACACTGCCGAGTACAGTACGGACAGCGGGACGGATCGGCGGGCGGTCGTGTCGGGTCGAAACTGTCGTGAATGCCGAGGATGCCAAGGATGTCGCGGATGACAAGAAAAAACACGTATATCCCGTGGGTGAATCAGGGCAACTATGTTCGAGAAGTCGACGTGGATTCGCCTGCCACGAAACGTCGTCGTCGGGCACGGCGTCCGGTCGTCGGTCGTCGAGGTCGTCGACGAACTCCACCTGCAGGGCCGACCGCTCCTCGTCACGAGTCCGACGCCGCGAGCGGTCGCGGCGGAACCGGTCGCCGCCGATTTCGAGGCCGCGGGGATCGATCCCGCGATCGTCACGATCGAGTCCGCGACGTTCGAATCCGTCGAAACCGTCATCGAAGCCGCCGAAGCCGAGGCCGCCTCCTATCTCATCGGCGTCGGCGGCGGCAAGGCGATCGATATCGCGAAGATGGCGAGCCACCACCTCGACGTGGGATTTCTCTCGGTGCCGACGGCGGCGAGCCACGACGGGATCGTGAGCAATCGCGGCTCGGTCCCGGACGGCGATACGCGCCACAGCGTCGCGGCCGAACCGCCGCTGGCGGTCGTCGCCGACACCGAGGTCCTGGCCGAAGCTCCCTGGGAGCTGACGACCGCCGGCTGCGCCGACATCATCTCGAACTACACGGCGGTGATGGATTGGCGACTCGCGAAGCGGCTCAAGAACGTCGAGTTCTCCGAGTACGGGGCCGCGCTCTCTGAGATGACCGCGGAAATCCTCGTGGACAACGCCGATCACGTCCGGCCCGGCCTCGAGGAATCCGCCTGGGTCGTAACGAAGGCGCTCATGTCCTCCGGCGTCGCGATGAGCATCGCCGGCTCCTCGCGGCCGGCGAGCGGGGCCGAACACCTCTTCTCGCACCAGCTCGACCGGCTGGCACCGGGTGCGGCGCTGCACGGCCACCAGGTCGGCGTCGGCTCGATCATGACCGCCTACCTGCACGGCGGCGAGCGCGGCATCTGGCGGGACATCCGCGACGCCCTCGACAGCATCGACGCGCCGACGACCGCGGCTGAACTCGGACTCGACGACGAAACCGTGCTCGAGGCGCTGACGACGTGCCACGAGATTCGCGACCGCTATACGATCCTCGGTAACGGGATGGACGAGCAAGCGGCTCGCGAGGTAGCGACGAAGACGGGCGTTATCGACTGAGCCGCATCGTCACAGTCACCGGCCCGCCGGAATCGTCGGCACGACGCGGAACAGTGAACGGCGTAACCGATGGCTTCGGTGCGCCAATGCCGCGGTGTTTCGGCGCCGCGTTACTTGCGTCGCGATTTGGTACATTCAAAAGAATGACTCGATAAGGGCCAAGAACGTTTACTTACGAATGGCGTTTATCGTCACTGAACCGCATGGACCAGCGCGACTCCATCGTTCGCCTCGATCTCACGAACGAGTCAGTGACGAGCGAACCGGTGCCAGAGGGCTGGCTTCGAGCGTACGTCGGCGGGAAGGGGCTCGGCGCGCGGTACCTGTACGAGGAGGTGTCCCCCGGTACCGATCCGCTCGGCGACGCCAACGCACTCTGCTTTCTCGTCGGCCCGCTGACCGGCTACCTTCCGGGTGAACAGCGGTACGTCGTCGTCACCAAATCACCGTTGACGGGAACGTTTCTGGATTCCTACGCCGGCGGCTCGATGGCGGCTCGACTTGCGGGCTCGCTCGGCCGCCACGTCGGCGTTCTCGTTACCGGACGCGCCGAGCGACCGGTCGCCCTCTCGATCGCCGACGGCACCGTGACGATCGAGTCGGCCGACGAATGGTGGGGACTCGACGCTCGAGAGACGGACGATCGAGTTCAGGACGCGAGCGTCGCCTGCATCGGTCCCGCGGGCGAAAACCTGGTCTCGTACGCGACGATCGCGTCCGACGGCGGCGAGCATCACGCCGGACGCGGCGGTGCGGGCGCGGTCATGGGTGCGAAACGGCTGAAGGCTGTGGTCGCCCACGACGAGCCGCCGACGGCCGACGACGAACTTCGCGCGCTTCGACGCCGGGACGTGGCGGCGTTCGCCGACGACGAGACCGGCCGCTGGCACGCCGCCAGCGAAACCGTAGAGACCATCGATTTCGCGAACGAAGTCGGCGTCTTGCCGACTCACGGCTGGCAAGAAGGGACGTTCGAGGGAACCGACGACATCGGTATCGAGGCCGTCCGCGCGGCCGCGTCCGATCGGGAACGACCCAACAGTCCCGTTCCGGGCGGGTTTCGCGTCGAGAGCAGTGTCGGTGACGGTGACAGCGACGGTACCACCGAGAGCGTCCCGCGCGGAGCGACGCCGATCTCGCTCGGCGCGGGGCTCGGTATCGACGAGTTCGACGCCGTCGCGACGCTCGGCTCGCTCTGCGATCGGCTCGGCCAGGACGTGATTTCGAGCGGCAATGCGGTCGCGTGGGCGATCCGCGCGAGCGAGGAGGGCCACCTCGATCGCGACCTCTCGTTCGGCGACGACGACGCGGCGCGCGAACTCATCGAAGAGATCGCCGCGCGCTCGAGTTCGCTCGGCGACGCGCTCGCCGACGGCGTCGAGGACGCGGCCGCGGCGTACGGCGGCTCGGCGTTAATTCCGTCGATCAAGGGGATGGCGTTGCCGTCGTACGATCCCCGCGGCGCGTCGGCGATGGCGCTCGCGTACGCCACGAGCGACCGCGGCGCCTGCCACCGGCGGGCGCGACCGGTCGAAGCGCAAGCGCTCGCGGGAACGGAGTGGTCGGTCGGCGATCGGGTGGATGCCGTCATCGCGGAACAGGATCGGCGAGCGCTCCGCTGGAGTCTCGTCGCTGACGATTTCGTCGCCGAGGCGCTCTCGCCCGACCGTATCGAAGAGTGGCTCGCCGCGGTCGGCCGCAACCCGATCGCCCTCGATCGGATCGGCGCACGCATCTGGACGCTCGTTCGCCTTTTCAACGTTCGCGAAGGGTTTTCTCGGGACGACGACACGCTTCCACAGCGGTTGACCGAGCCGATCGACGGCGGGCCGAACGACGGGGCTGCGATCGATCCCGCGTCGTTCGAAGCGATGCTCGACCGCTACTACGAACGCCGCGGGTGGGACGACCGCGGCCGGCCGACGACGGCAACGCTGGAACGGCTCGGCCTCGACGAGTTCGACGAGTTCGACCGCTCCGACCAGGCGGGTGAGACGCGATGACCGACCGACTCGATCTCGACNGGCCTCGACGAGTTCGACGAGTTCGACCGCTCCGACCAGGCGGGTGAGACGCGATGACCGACCGACTCGATCTCGACGAACTCGATGCGGGCGAGGAGGGCGAAGAGTGCGAAGAGACGCCCGACGCGAACCCGGGTGACTGGTTCTGGCGCGGCGAGGGAGATCCCGTGGACGAACCGGAGCCGAAACGCGTCGCCGGGCCCACCGCGGACGTAGAGGACGTGGAGGGCGCGGGCGAGGAGGACGCGCACGCGAAGAACGACGGCGGTGAACGGGACGCGGACGAGTCGGATCCGACGCCCCAACCTGCGCCCCACGTCCCCCGAACGGACGCGGGAAAACCGGCCGGGATACCGACGGAGTACGGGGGTGCCGGTGCTGGTGGCCACGCTGGCGGCGACGTCGGTACCGGCGCGTCGGAGGAACCGCCCGCCGAACCGCGACCCGCGGGGTCGGCCGCGGACGGACCGCACGGAGGCGGCGTCGACGACATGACGATCGCGTTCACCTACGATGCCCTTCGTCGGATCGCAAACCCGGCGGCCGTCTTCGCGGACGCTTCGACCTGGGCCGACTGGATCGGAATCGTCGGCGATGTCGACACGCACCACATCACATCGTTCCAGCGAACGCACGCCCTCGACGCCGACTTCTTCACCGGTAGCGGGACGAGTTCATCCGAGCGGCTCCGCGGTATCGATCGCACTTCGATGTTCTACGCGGAACGGATGGTCGTCGTCGGCAGCGCCGAATCCGACGAAACGATCGCCGAGGCCGCCGACTGGGAGTACGTCCCGGTCGAGAGCGCCGCCGAGAAAGCGGACTGGGATCTACAGGGGTGACTGTAACGACACGCGATCGGCGCGGCGGTTCTCGCCCCTAGAGCAGGAACCCGCCGATCAACGCGGCGATGAAGAGGACGGCGACAATCGTGAGCGCCTCGTACCGATAGCCTCGCCCTTCGGCGGTGTCGGGCGTTCCGAAGACGACCCCGACGAGTCCGCCGACGGCGACGACGAGGACGGCGATGGCGTAGATCGAGTACAGGAGGCTTGCCATACTCTATCACGCCACGCGAATCGACGTAAATCCACGGGCGAGTCGTCGGATTTCCGACGGCATCGTACGCAGCGCACGCGCGATGCTGGTCGTGAAACTGAAACCACGAAAACCCCGAGTCCGGCCCTCAATCGTCGCTGGTACTGGGAGACTCGTCACCGGCGGGTTCGCCGCCCGGCTCACCGCCGTCGGCGGCCGTGCCGGAAGCGCGCTGTTCCCGACGCCGGCGCAGGTAGCGCGCCCGCAACACGTTGCCGTACATCGAGAGCACGAGTCCGAGAAGTAGTACGAATATCCCCGTATTGATGCCGATCGTTCGCAGAACGCTGCCCTCGGCGAACACCAGCGTCTCCGGAACCGGATAGCCGCCGTAGTCGAGGCTGGCCATGAGGACGCTGACGATGCCGACGACGACCAGCACGCCCGCGACGTTCGTTGCCCACCGCCAGGACGGACGGAGCCGAAGTCGCTCGATCCCGGTCGTCTCGTACTCGTCGGGGTCGTCGTGGAAGTTCGGCGTCTGATCCTTCGGGAGGAACGCCTTCATCTCGACCGGGTAGAACGCCGGATGGAAGCCGTGCTCGAAGGTGTGGAACATCACGCCCATCAGCATGATAATCCCGAGCAGCCCGTGGAACGCGACGAAGGCCATCGCGACCGACTGGGAGTTATAGAACTCGATCAGCCACGTCTTCTGCCAGATGAGCAACCCGGAGATCATCAGCAACACGAGTTCAATCGTGAAGATCCAGATGACGCCCTTGCCGACGTAGGAGATCAGCGGCACCTCGTCGGCCTTGTACCCCGCGAACTGGCGGGCCGCCGGGTGGCGCTCGTCGGCCCGTCCCAGCGCGAATTTGATGTCCTGGATGAACGCCGCTACGTCGTCCGGGCTCGGGAGAACCGCGCTGAAGTTGGCTCGACTGGCCGAGCGAATGAGCATGTAGGGGACCCAGAACCCGGTCAGGGCGATCAGCGAAAAGCCGGCGAAACGGTGGATCGAGAGCACCCCCCGGTTGCCGCCCATCAGTTCGACTACCCACCACAGTTCCGTGTTGAAGGCGATGGCGTACCCCGTGAAGAACAGGAGGAACACCGCCAGGGCTAGCAACGAGTGGAATATCGTCGTGGCGCGTGAGAATTTCCCGTGATCGAGGTTCGTCACGCGCGGTCACCTCCACTGGCAGCGGCACCATCGTCGCGCGACGGCCCGCTACGGTCATCTCGGCCCGACCCGCCGTCCGGCGCTGTCGCCGGCTCTGGCTCCTGCGTGCGCGTCCCGCTCGGCGGACGCATTTGCGTCGCCAACCGGCGGAACGCCGCCCAGTGGATAAACAGCATCAGGAGGATGAAGATCCCCAGGACGACGTCCGCGAAGTGAACGATTGCGATCAGGGCATCGAGAACGGGTTCGGTGTTGCCGAGGACCCAATCGGCACCGACACCGCCGCCGTCGACGGTCGGCCGAACTCGCAGGACGGACTCGAAAAACGGGCCGCGCCCGGAGACGAGCGCGACGGCACCGACCGCCAGCGCGAGACCGATCAGGGCGCTGATCCAGAACGCGATTCGATCCGATCGATCGCCGGACGCCGATTCGGCGGTTTCCGGTTCCGGTTCGCTCTCGCGTTGCTCGGTGGCGGATTCCTCGGCGTATCCCCCGTCGGCCTGTTCGTCGCGGGCATCGCGGATCGATTCCCCGGATTCCCGGGCCGATTCCGTGTCGCCGGGAGCGTCGGCGTCGCTCGAGGTATCCGGTACGTCCGCTGGCGAGTCGTCGCTCGGGTCGGTCGGCCCGCCGGCGCGGTCGTCGTGGTCGTCGGGTGGTCGTTCGTCGCTCATGGTCGGAAGTCACTGGAAGAGTTCAGCATCGTCGGCCCCGAAGATGATCTCCATGGCCTCGTTGTTGAAGAACGGTTGGCTGTCGCGTTGCTCGAGTTCGTCGGCGATTTCGCCGGCGCCGCCGACGAGGATGGCGTCGGTGGCGCACTCCTCGGCGCAGGCCGGTCCCTTCTGGGACTCCTGGCGCTCGCGACAGCCGGTGCATTTGTCCATGATGCCGCCGGTGCCGAAGATCTGTGCGACGCCGTCGTTGCTGTCGGGGAACTGCGGGGCACCGAACGGACAGCCCGACAGGCAGTACTGACAGCCCACACAGAGGTCCTCGTGGACAGTCACGAATCCGTCGTCCTCCTTCTGGAGGGCGTTCGTCGGACAGACCGAGACGCAGGGGGCGTTCTCGCAGTGGTAGCACTGCATCGGCAGACTCGTCTCGCCGGGGTTCTCGCCCGCTTCGAGCCGACCGGTCTTGTCGGCGTTTTCTCCCTGCGGTCCGGCGACCCCTTCGGCCATGGTCGTGATGTCGATGCGCTGGTTCTGGATCTCACGGTCCCAGGTGCGTTTACAGGCGACGACGCAGCCGCCGCAGTCGATACAGGCCTCGACGTCGGGGAAGATCCGCATTCCCTCGCCGGTGCTCATGACGCCCTGGCTCAGTACCTGGCCAGACGGGTCGTCCTGTTCTTGTCTCATAGTTGTTCAGCTCCGTCGTGCATGTCCCACTCGCGGACGTCGTACTGTTTCTGCGCGCCGAGACCGAGTTCGTCTTGCGGGTAGTCGATGAACGCCATGTCGAGGTCGTCGACGACTTGCTGGGTCGCCTTCTGGACGTGAACGACGCCCGATTTCGTCTCCTGCATCTGGGTCTCGGCGTCGAATCCGCTCGGCGTGATGATGTTCGCGCTCTCCCCGATCGCCAGCGGTTCGGTGTCCCCGGGCCAGTTGGGGCTCTGGTCCTCGCCGTGGAAGACGCCGCCCCAGTGGTAGGGAAGGAAGATCTCCTCGTTGTTGACACGGTTGGTCACCTTGGCCTTCACGAGGATCGATCCCTTGTCGGCCGAGGTGACGACGACGTGGTCGTCGCCGCCGACGACGTCGAGTTCCGTCGCCAGGCCGGGGCTGATTTCCGCGTACATGTGTGGCTGGCGGTCGGCGGTGTACTGGTTGTTCCGCGTCTCGGCACCGCCGCCCTGGTGTTCGACCTGCCGGCCCGAGGTGAGGATCACGGTCCGGCCGCTCTCGGCGTCGCTTCCCAGTTCCGTGTGAACGGCCTCGGTCGCCCGTTGCTGGACGGTGGCATTGTTCTGGTCGAGCCGCCAGAAATTGGTCTGTTCGCCGTTTGCGGGCCATTCCTCGGTGAGATCCGGTCGCGGGCTCTCGACGGGTTCCCGGTGAACCGGCACCGTGTCGAGGAAGTTCCAGACGACCGCCCGCGCTTTCCCGCGGCCGGTCGGCGGATCCGGCTGTGCGGCGTCGTACTCCTCGTACTCCGCGGGGTCGACGTCCACCTCGTCGCCGTACTCGTCGGCGATCGCCTGCGCCGCATCGTATACCGATTCTTCCTCGTCGAGGGCCATCTCCACCGGGAGCGTCTGCGTCGAGGGGTCCGTCGGGTCGTCGGGAAGTATCGTCGAGTAGCCGGGGTACGATGGGACGCCCTCGATCTCCTGGTCGTCCCACCACGGTGCCTCGAACGATCCGGCGATCAGGTCCAGGCCGTCCTCGCCGTCCTGATCGTAGGTCTCCTGGAGCGGATACTCGTTATCGACGTTCATCTCGTCCCACTCCTCCGGCGTCGGCGCCTGCGTGCCCCAGTTCTCGCGGAAGTCGTGTCCCCCCTCGCGGGGATCGGCCTCCTTCGTCCAGATGATCGGCGAGCCGGGATGATCGTCGCCCCAGTACGGCCAGGGGAGCGACCAGTAGTCGCCGTCGACCGGCGTCCCCGTGTTCTCGGCCCGCAGATCGTCCGTGCTGAACGCCCAATCGTACTCGTGGTGCTGTTGGAGTTTTTCGGGCGATTGCTGGTAGCCGATCGAGCGCGTTCCGAGGTTGATCTCCCGGAGCGCGTCTTCGTAGGAGGTCCGTCCGTTGTGAACCTCCGGGCCGGTTCCCCAGTCGAAGTGCTCGCCGAAGCCCATGTGCTGGGCCAACTCCTGGAAGATTTGCAGGTCCGGTTTCGAGTTGTGCGCCGGCGTCGCAACGCGCTCGCTCCACTGGACCGATCGGTGCGAGTTCGTCACGGACCGCACGTGCTCGTACTGACTCGAGGCGGGCAACAGGAGGACGTCGGCGTCGTCCGGCAGCGTGCCGGCGACGGCGGGGAAGACGTCGACGACGACCAACAGGTCCAGTTCCTCCATCGCCTGTTTCATCCGATCCATCTCGCTGATCGAGTTCGCCGAGTGTCCCCAGAAGAAGGCCATCTTCAACGGCTCCGGCTGGTACAGATCCGACTCGAGCAGTCGGTCTTCCTGCCCGAGCGCCGCTTCGTACCAGCGGGCGACGGTCAACCCCCGCTGGAACATCATCGACTGCGGATCCGCATCGTCGATCGGTGCCTCCTCCTGGAGGCCCTGTTCTTCGCCCCCTTCCTCGTCGTCTTCCTCCTCGTCCGGTGGTTCACCTTCGTCTTCCGACTCCGATTCTCCCTCTTCGACCTCGGTCGGGACCTCGAGCCCCTCCCACATCTCGTCGGGCATCCGCTCGAATTTCTCGTACAGCTCCTCGAACGACGTGCTCCCGCTGGTCCAGGGGCTCCGATCCCAGACGTCCGTCCAGTGATCCCACGAGCCCGGCGAGTCGACGCCGTAGTAGCCCGGCAGGATGCTCGAATCGACGCCGAGGTCGGTCGCGCCCTGCACGTTCGCGTGGCCGCGCATAACCTGCAGGCCGCCGCCAGACCGGGCCGCACTCCCGGTCGCGAGGCTGAACAGCGCGTACGAGCGGATGTTCTGGGTTCCGTTGTTGTGCTGGGTCCCGCCCATCGCCCACTCGACCTGAATCTGTGGACTGTTCTCGACGATCAGGTCGCCGATCTCCTCGAGATCATCCTGCCCGATCCAGGTGATATCCGAGACTGTCTCGAGATCGTACTGCTCGAGTTCGGTCTCGACATCGGGCCAGCCCATCACGCGGTCGCCGAGGAACTCGTCGTCGAGTTCGCCCTGCTCACGGACGTAGTTGAGCAACCCGAAAACCAGCGCGACGTCCGTCCCGGGGCGGAGCCGGTAGAAGTAGTCGGCGTGGGCCGACGTCTTCGTGTACCGGGGATCGATCGAGACGATCGTTCCGCCGCGGGCCTGCCCTTCGAGGATGTGCTGCATCGCGATCGGGTGGGACTCGGCAGGGTTCTGCCCGAGGATGATGAGCAGGTCGAAGTTGCGATAGTCGTTGATCGTGTTCGTCATCGCGCCGAAGCCCCACGTATTGGCGAGGCCGGTGACCGTCGGCGAGTGACAGATCCGCGCCTGGTGGTCGACGTTGTTCGTCCCCATGAACGCCGCGAACTTGCGGCTGGCGTAGGCCGCCTCGTTCGAGTGGTGGGCGCTCCCCAGCAACATCACGCTCTCGCGGCTGAACTCGTCGATCGTCTCCTCCCAGGTGTCGGCGATCTCCTGGTAGGCCTCGTCCCAGGTAACCCGCCGCCACTCGCCGTCTACCTTGCGCATCGGGTGTTTCAACCGCTTGGGCGAGTGTTCGGTTTCGAGAATCCCCGCTCCCTTCGAACAGAGCGAGCCGTTGTTGATCGGATTCTCGAACCAGGGTTCCTGGGCGACGAAGGAATTACCGTCCTTGACCGCCTTGAACCCGCAGCCGACGGCGCAGTAGTTACAGATCACCTTCGCCATCTCCGCGTCGTCCGGAACCCCGTCGTCCGGTTCCTGCGTGCCGCCGAGGGCGTGTCCCGCCGCGCCACCGCCGAGGAACACGCCGCCGGCGAGCGCGCTGGCTTTCATGAACGAGCGCCGATCGAGATCGATCGTGACGGGATCGTCCTCGACGCTCATGACACTGCACCTGTTTCCGCGTACCGTCCTGTTCGCTCCAGGATCATGCCATGGATACTCATACCTAGGAGTACCGTTCTACATCAAACGGTATGAATATTTGCTTAAGGAACCTACGTGGAAATTATGGTGTAGTTATATTATTCGAATATTCATCCGATATACGCATACATTTTCGACGCTATTACTAATCTCTGAGGACTGTGTGTCTGAACGGTCATAACGCTATTACCTTGTCATGGTATAGCACAACTGGATGAACGTTGGGAGTTTCGTCTGCTCCTGTGCTAATACGTGTTCCACCGACCTCGAGGGTGTTCGAGAAGGGATCGAAGGGGTCGATGTCGCGGCAAGTTCGAGTTTACTCTGTGCGGACGGGGTGCCCGCGATGGAACAGGTGATCGACGAGTACGACCTCGATCAGTTGGTCGTCACCTGTCCGGAAGCGACGGCACAGCGGAAACTCGAGCGCGTCGCCGAACAACAGGGGATACATCCGGATGCGATTTCGTTCGTCGATCAGCGCGAGAGCGCGGGCTGGGTTCACGACGAGAGCGGCGCGACGGCCAAAACTGCCCGAATCGTCAACGCTCGAACGGCCGGCCTCGAAGCCGAGTCCGCCTCCCGATCCGTCTCCGCCGAGGCCGGCGACAGCGTCGCGGTCGTCGCCGATCCCGAAACCGCGGCCGCACTCGCCGACGACGCCGCCGTCACGCTGATCGCCGACGGGAACGAGTACGTCGGGTCGACGGCCAACCTCGACGGCGTTACGATCGAGCGCGGTCGAGTCACCGACGTCGACGGCCGGTTCGGCGAGTTCACCGTCCGTCTCGAGTCGCGGGTCACCGAAGACTGCGTCTCCTGTATGAAGTGCGTCCGCGAGGGACCGGACGAGATGGTCACGCGCTACCCGGTCGACATCGATCCCGAAGCCCCCGACGGCGAGTGGACCGGCGTCTGTCCCACCGACGCGATCGAGACGGACGGCGTCGAACGCAGCCTCGAGTTCGATCAGATCGTCTATCCCGCCGCGACCCGCCGAACGCGGGGCGGTCGCATCGGCTTCTACACCGCGCCGATCGACGCCGCGACGATTTCGGCGGTGAAAAAGCACCTCGGCGGGATCGAGAAACCCGACCACCTCGACCTCGAGATGGACGTTTGCGCGGCGGGTGACTCGAGTCAACCGGGGTGTACCGAGTGCGTCGAGGCCTGTCCTCACGACGCGGTCGAGCGGACGCGGATCGACGAGGTCGAATTTCACAAGGACGCCTGCCAGAACTGCGGGGCCTGCACCAGTTCCTGTCCGACGGGCGCGACGATGCTCCGCGAGCCCTCGAACGAGCGGCTCGCCCGCGAGGTCGAGGCGCTGTGCCGGCCGACCGACGCGGAGGGCGGCCGACTGCTGAACCGATCCGGGTCCGACGTGGAGCGCCCGATCGTCGCCTTCGTTTGCTCCGAGGAGGCCGACGACGCGCTGGCCGAGTACGGCCGCCTGGCCGCCGCGGGCAAGGCGGACATCGAGTATCCGCCGATTCTCCCCGTGCGCGTCAACTGCGCGGACACCGTCGGCGAGGCCCACGCCGTGCACGCACTGGCCTGCGGTGCCGACGGCGTCGCGATCGTCGGTTGCGGCGACGACTGTCACCACTCCGGCCCGGATCCGAAAACCGAACTCGTCGACCGGCTCAACCGGGCCAGTCGGGACCTCGAACTGGGCGAGCGGTTCGCGTTCTTCGCGCCGGAGCCCGACGGTCACGAAGCCTTCGTCGAGGCGATTTCGACGTTCGCCGCTGAACTCGAGACCTCGCCGATTCCCGCCGGCGAACACGAGGCAGCCGGCGAGATCGACACCGCGGAACGAAGTTCCGCGAGCGGCCGGACGCAGTCCGGCGATGCCGACCGGGAGCACCCGGCGTTCGACAGCCACGGCTGGACCTTAGAGAGCGTCCGCGCGATCGTAGAACACGTCGACCCGGATCGGGAGGTGATCCGCGGCCTCAAAGACTTCGGACGGATGGAAGTCGAGGACGGGTGTACGTTCACCCCGACGTGTTCGACCCTCTGTCCGACCGACGCGATCCGCCGCAACGAGGAGACGGCCACGCTCGAGTTCAACCACGAACAGTGCGTCAACTGCGGGCTCTGCGAGGAGGGCTGCGTCGAAGATGTCATCACGGTGCGCGACGGGCTCGATAGGTCACTGCTACCGGAGAACCGCGACGGAGAGCCGTGGATACCGGTCTTCGAGGGCTCGATGCGCGAGTGTGCCAACTGCGGCACGCCGTTCACGAGCGAGGGATCCGCCCGGAAGATCCAGGCGGAGGTCGGCGAACTCGTCGCCGGGATCGCCCCGAACGCGTCGGGCAGCATCTTCGACTACTGCGGCGACTGTCGTGCACAACTGCTGTACGACCGGGGTGAGAGCGAATGAGCGTCGACCAACGCGCGCTGTACGTGGCGCGACTCGAGCTGGTGAACTTCCTGATCGACGCGTTCGCGGACGCGCCGAGCACGGCGTTCGTCGAGACGCTACTGGACGACGGAATCACGGTCCCCGACGGGAGCGTCGGCGAAACGCTCGATCGCGGCTTCGAGCGGTTGGAGACGGTTCTCGACGAAAACGAGGGACGCGATCCCGAACTCGTCCAGGACGAACTCGAACGCGAGTTCACGCGCTTATTCGTCGGCCCGCGGCCGCCGATCCTCCCGCACGAAACGTACTACCGCGAGGACACCGACTTCCGCGGGACTGGGCTCACCGAGGTCGAGGCCGGCTACGGGGCGGCCGGTTGGTCCCCGCCCGACGACTATCCCGAGGAGAACGATTACGTCGCCGTCGAACTCGCATTTCTCCGGAATCTGATCCGGCGACAGCGCACGGGCGACGAGGAGACGTTCGGCTACCAGCGAGTCTTCCACGAGGAACACCTCTCCGCGTGGATCGATGACCTCGCCGCCGATATCCGCGAGCGAACCGACGAGCCGTTCTATGCGGCCGTCGCCGACGTTCTCGAGGGGGATATCGCGTTCGAAGAAGAGATCGCGATGCAGATGGCCTGAGATCCCGTTCCGTTACCGTTCCGCGGCCGTCTCTTCGGGATTCGGCTCGCTTTCATCCTCGCCGTCGTCGTCGACGAACTGCGCAAGTACGTCGTCGGAGAACGAGACATCTCCGTCCCGTTCGCCGTCGTTGACGTAGTGCGGTGCCGTGTGCGTCCAGACCTTCCTGCCGCGTTTCTTGTCGAGACCGGCTTTCGTTTCCCAGTCCGTGTGGGTCATACGTTCATGTGTGACGGTACCACGGATATACTTTTGTGACGGTGAACTCGTCCGTCAGGCTTCCTGATCCGTTGGAACGATCGAAACGGGCGACCTGCCACGGCACTGCTCACTCACCGTCCGGGACGCGGATCGGCTGGCGGTGAGCCCGACCCGCCTTCGTCTTCGAGGAACGCCCGCGCGAACAGATCGACGTGCAATTCGAGGACATCCGCGGGGTCGATGCCGTACGCGTCAGCCTGTCGCTCGAGAAACGCCTCGAGTTCTTCGCTCGGTTCGTGCCGAATTGTGTCGCCATCGACGTCGAACGCTACGTCGGTCGCACCGGCGACGAGGTGTTCGATCTCGAGCAGCGCCTGCTCGGCTTTGACCTCGAGTGCGTCCGTCTCTTCCATGAGGCGGTCGTCGCCCCAGTCGGCTGCAGCGGTGCGAAACCGATCGCTGACGGTGATCGACAGCGTCATGACGCTTCCCCCTTCCTGTTGCACGCAAGCGGCGAGCGGGACCGGCTGTCGCCGTTCTGCCGGATCCGATACCGATCACCGCGCTCTCGGGATCCGAGTCGATTCGACTGTCTGCAGCGGGAACGAGGATGTGTGTAGCCGTCGACCATCGAAGTACAATACGAGCTGACGTTCGAGTCGGGTAGCGGGCTACTCATCGGGTGGCCACTCCTCGGGTGTCGGTTCCGGTTCGCCGAGTTCACCGAACGCGACGAGGATGAGAACGAGAAACGCGGCCATCACGAGCAGGCCCATCACGCCGCCGAATCCGTGCTGTCCGACCCAGTTACCGGGAGTAACTCCTCCCATCTGGGTGACAATGCGAGCTCCGATCAGCCCGGTCCACACCGCGGCGAACAACAGTCCGAACGCGACGAGCGAATTGTGCTCGACTGCAGTTCGAAGTCCCATAGCTCTCTCATCACCCTCCACCGTGAAAACGTACCACGGCAACAGTAAGCAAACCCCACAGTCACGGGTTTGAACCGATCGGCGAACCGATCGGAGGCTATCGGTGACTGGTCAGGTGAGGATCTCCGCGCTTTCGGGTGAGAGACCGACGGAAACATCCTGTCTCGTTTTTTCGGAGATTTGATCGAGATTCCGCGTCAGCACCTCGAGAACATCGTCGGGCTCGGGATAGACGAGGACGTTCCCGTCGTCGTCCTCCATGACGAGTTGCGTGTCGTTGATCTGCACCTGCTCGTTACCGATGCTCGCGACGTAGACCGATAGCGCTTCGGCACCGCCGGTGTCGCCCTCCTCGACCATCGTGACGTACAGCGAGTCGATCTCGATCAGGTCCTTGTACTCTCGAATCGTCCTGGCGCAGGCGACCATGTCGTTCGTCACCGCCGTCTTCTGCGGATTTCCATGATCCCCGTTATAACAGTGCTTACAGACCCGAAGCTCCATTCGCATGCGGGATGATAACAGACGAGGACTATTATAATCGCCCGTTTGTGAGCTAATGTCAAGGGACGGCTCCTTCGTCCCCGGAACTGAATGGACTCGCGCTCCGAGATGGCGCGTCGACCCGAAATCAGACGTGTTCGTCGAGGAAGTCGGCAATCGCCGAGTACGCCTCGATACGGTTCTCGAGTTTCGAGAAGCCGTGTCCCTCGTCGTCGAAGACGAGTTTCCGTACCGGAACGCCCTGTTCGCCGGCCCGATCCGCGATCTGTTCGGCCTCCCCGACCGGCACGCGCGGGTCGTTCTCGCCGTGGAGGACGAACAGCGGGGCCGCGATATCCTCGATGTTGTTCGTCGGGGAAATCTCCGCCAAGAACTCGCGATCCTCGGCGAGGCTTCCGTACTCCGCCTCGCGGAGTTCGCGCCGCCAGTCGCCGGTGTTCTCGAGGAACGTGACGAAGTTGGCGATGCCGACGATATCGATGCCGGCGGCCCAGAGTTCGGGATACGTGGTCAGCGAAGCGAGGACCATGAAGCCGCCGTAGGAGCCGCCCTTCGCGATGATGCGGTCGGGATCGACGGCGGGGTGGTCTTGCAGCCACTCGACGCAGGCCTTGATGTCGGCGACCGAATCCATGCGGTTCTCGACGTCGTCGAGGGCCGCGTAGTCGGCCCCGTAGCCGGCCGAACCGCGGACGTTCGGCTCGAAGTAGGCGTAGCCCCGATCGAGGAAGTACTGCTTGACGCTCGAGAAGGAGGGGCGGCGCTGGCTCTCGGGGCCGCCGTGGATGTCGACGATAACGGGCGTCTCGCCGGCACCGTCGCTGCTCTCTGCGCCGGCGCTTCGATCGTCCGGAAGCGTGACGAATCCCGGCACTTCGAGCCCGTCGAAACTCTCGACGTGAACCAGTTCGGACTCGTCGAACGTCTCGCGCGGGATGCCCGCCGTCGGCGCGTCCGTCCACCGTTCGGCCTCGCCGGACTCGATGTCGACGACGAAGACGTTCGTGTTGACCGTATCCCCGGTCGTCGACAGCGCGAACCGCTCCGCGTCCGGACCGAAGCTTACGCCGCCCGACACGCCGCCCGGCAGGTCGGGCGCGGGGAACTCCTCGAACGCCGTCGGGTCGTCCGCACTGAACTCGCCGACGGTGAGTTCGGTGTACCCCTCGACGTTCTGGGAGTACACGAACCGCCCGGTTTCGTCGTCCAGCGCGATGCCGTCGACGTTCCACTCGTCCGCGACGACGGTCTCGAGTTCAGCCGAGGCGACGTCGAGGTAGGCCAGCGAGAGGGTGTCGGCGTCGCCGCGGTCCGTGACGAGGTAGATCCCCTCGCCGTCGGGTGCCCAACTCGCACTTTGATAGCGAACGTCGCCCTCGTGTGGTGTGAGGTGCTCGATCTCGGTCGTCTCGAGGTCGAGAACGTACAGGTCCTGGTCGAAGTTCGAGTAGGCCTGGGAGACGAGCAGTCGGGAGTCGTCCGGACTCCAACCGGCGAGCGAGAGCCAGCCGTCGCCCTCGTGGAGAAGGGTTGCACCCTTTCCGCGTTCGTCTCGGTGCTGGACGTACACGTCGAAGACGGCTTCGTCGCGGCGGTTCGACGTGAACGCGAACCGCTCGCCGTCGTGGCTCCAGCCGCCCCATCGGTGCTTGGCGTCGGGCATCGCCGTCAGATTCTCGATTGCACCCGTCTCGGCGTCGAGACGGAAGAGTTGGGCGCGCTCGTTCCCGCCCTCGTCCATCCCGAAGATCAGTTCCGGGCGCTCCGGGGACCACGAGGCGAACGTGACGCGCTCGTCGGCGAACGTCCGCTGTTGGGGCCACTCGCGCGGGCCGTCGAGCGTCCAAACCTGCGGGGTGCCGGTCGTGTCCATCAGAAACGAGAGTTCGTCGCCGTCGGGGCCGAACGAGACCCCGTATGCGCTGCGAATGTTGAGATAACGATCGATTTCGTAGGCTGCCATAGCAGACGGTGCGTGTGGCGGGCCGGTAGTCGTTTGGGTTCCGGAGACGGAGCCCCGACAATAGCCGGTGGCTACCGTCATTTCAAAATTGAAACTGTCACGGCGTCCGCCGTTCCCACCGTAGTCCCCGCCGAGGCGGGCGACTATCTCCGTTTGCGTTCACTTTCAACCGCGCTCGAATCGAGTGCCTGGCAGGCGTTGATACTTGTAGCCCTGGCATGCGAGTGACAGCCTTCGGCTCGTCACCCACCGAATTGCTGTGCTTAACAAAGGCCACACAGGGGAAGCAACGACCAATGACTGGCGCGGACGCAACCGACGAACCAACTACTGAGGGGAACGGTTCAGTGGGGGTGGTCATGGTCACGATTCTGGTCGTTCTCGTCGCGTTCGGGACGACTGTCGCTGTCGTCGGCCCGGAACTGGGCGGTGGAGACGGTGAGCCCTCGACGGGAAGTGGATTCGGCGTCCTTGAGACGAACGGCGACGACGACGGGGCCAGCGGTGCATCGACGAACGATACCGGATCGACCACACCGAACTCGGGCGAGCGGGAAGAAGACGAAAACGGGTTCTCGATGGGGTCCGGTGAGGATGCAGATGACGAAGGTGCGGCTGATGAAGATTCGGATAGCGAGACCGGGGATGAAAACGGAGAGAGCGACGACCGAGAGACCAGTGATGAAGACGATGGGACGGACGAAACGGAGGATGAAAGCGAGGAAGACGGTGATGGTGAAGATGCGGCTGACGACGGTGAGGGTGAAGACGAGGATGGTGGCGGAGAGGATGAAGACGAAGGTGACGACGGTGAAAGCGGGGATGAAACTGACGACGGTGACAGTGACGCCGGAGCGGACGAAACCGACGGGAGAAACGGTGATCGTGGCGAAGACGAACGCGAGGACGAAACCGACGAGAACGATGACGGTGACGCCGAGGACACCGGCAACGAGGAGACCGACGACGAAACAGAAGGCGAGAGCGACAGCACCGACGCTGAAACGGACGGTGCAGACGAGACCGGCGAGACGGAGACACCCGGCAACTCACAACCCGACGAGGACAGTTTCACGGATCGACTCGACTCGGCTATTGAGGGTGCGATGAACGATCTTCGCGAAGACATCGCTGACGAGAACAGCGACGAATGAGACCGTTGAGCGACAGTCCGCGAACACCCGATTATGGCTTTCGGGCCGTCGCCGCAGGGCAGCCATTCGCAGCCGATCAATTACTGAACCCGTTATTCGGTCCTTCCGCTATTCATCGGCGCTGGCGAAAGCGGGAGTGCTCACCGGCGTCCGTCCACCGACCCGTCGCGTATCTAAGTCGAACTCGGGCGACTGCCAGGTTTCCCAGTGGTCCTCGTTTTCAGGCTCCCCGAGGGCGTGCAGGACTTCCACCCTGAGCGTGTACGTCCCCTTCGGAACCGGCCGCATGTTATCGCTCTCCCCGGCCTGCGTCAGTCCCATCCACGGGAACTCGTAGTACGTGTCTGGACTATCGCTTCGTGAGAGGTACCGATCTTCCATCGCGAGATACTCGTGCCCGCGCTTCTGATCGACCGCGTATATCCGCATCTCACGCGGGAAGTGCCCGAAGAACGCCTCGACGATCGGATAGTCACCTTCCGCAACGGTGAACTCATAGCCTTCCTCGACCGGTTCGGTGATCGGATTCCCGTCTTCATCTTCACCAACGATCGCCGATACTCGCGGTTCTTGCTCGACGAACTCGTCGACACTCTCATAGTATCCGAACAGTGGGAGCTCGTGATAGTCACCATCGTAACCGGCGTATGGAACCCGAAGCGTCGCTGCGGTCTCGTCCGTTGGGTCAAACTCGATGTAGCCGCCGTACTGGTGATTCGGGAGCCCAAACGCGGGCGCAGTCAGGTGGACATCGACTTCCGCAGCGCCGCCTGCAGGCACCGCGACGGTCTCCGGCGCTTCGAGCGTGCTTCCGGCTCCGTAAAACGACGGTGCGAACGTGTTACCCGCGGTACCGATCGCGCCGACGTGAGCGATCGAATAGACGATTTCCTCGTCACCATCGTTTCGAATCGTCACTGTGGCGTCGGTTCCAGCCCCATCACCGACAGCGATCTGTCCCGGAGACACCCCGTGGTTGGCTTCAATCGCCTCGTCAATCTGGATCATCCCAGCACCTTGTCGGAAGCTATGATCCAGGCCGAGATCCGGCGCAAGCGACCACGGCGCGGGTTCGGCCGTATTCTGGAGTCGATCGCGTACCTCGACCGGATCGAGACCCGACTCGGATTCACACAACAGTGCGACTGCGCCAGCGACGTGTGGGGCGCTCATCGATGTTCCCGACAACATCGCGTACTCGTCTAGCGCCAGTGGATACGTGGAGGTAATCAGGCCCCCCGGCGCTGTGACGCTCGGGCCGAACTCGAGTTCAACATCCTGCCCGTACGAACTGAAATCCGACAACAGGCCGCCGTTCGGATTCGGAACGGTCGCTGCGTCGCTTGTGAACTCGAGCGAGACGTCGGTACCGTCTTCGAGGAGCGCCGCGAGCGATTGACCGTCGGTATCGCTGAGCCCGGCACTCCAGACGCCGTCGACACCGGCGTCTTGGACCGTCCCCGAGAAGAGTCCCGAGACGTTATTGTAGATCACGACGCCCGTGGCACCGGCTTCGACGGCGTTCAGGTACTTCTGTGCGAACGAGCAGTGGCCGCGCTCGATCAGGGCGACATGGCCCTCGGGGAACTCGTCGAAATCACCGCTATCGCAGCCGAAGTAACCGCTTTCACCCTCGAGTTCACTCGCGCTGGGGAGTGCGAGTGGCGCAGATTCACCCTCGGTTGGGGGTCGTTCTGCGCCGGTCATCTCGAGATACGGGACCGGCTCGGTACGGTGGTCGACGCCGAAAAGTTGCGCTTCGAGGTGGGTGTTCTCGGCACTAGCGACGCTAATGATATCGTGGCCGTTCGCCGGCGCACTCATGCTCCAGGTACCGAGTCCGCCATCGTTGCCGGCGGAGTTGACGACGACGACGCCCTGTGCGACGAGTTCGTTACTCGCTGCTGTCGTCGGGTACTCCTGCCCCCACGCCAGCGTTGCTCCGAGTGACATGTTTACGATGTCCATGCCGTCTTCGTAGGCGTCCTCGAGAGCCGCGACGATAATGTCGGCTGAACTCGAGCCGACGTCGAATATCTTGTACGCGCCGAGTGCCGTATCGGGGGCGACGCCGGAGACACCGTCTTCGGCTGCTGCATCCGCACCGACGATTCCGGCGACGTGGGTCCCGTGTCCCTGTCTGTCCATCGGATCGGGGTTCGGGTTCGGCTCCGAGGTAGCCGGATCGCTAGCGTCGAAGCCCTCGCCGACGTAGTCCCAGCCGTGGCTGATTCGGGGATGGTGTTCGCCGTCGGGGTCAGTGACGGTGCGGTCGTGCTCGGCGACAGCAGTATACGTCCCGTTTTGGTTTCCACTGCCGCCGAGGTCCGGATGGTTGTAATCGATGCCCGTGTCGACGACTGCAACGCGTTGACCGGCGCCGGAGTATCCGAGTTCGGACTGGGCGGTCGCAGCACCGGTCATTTCGAGTGCGGTGTCGAGCGCCGGCGATGCGTCTTCGGGCTCGGGATGGTCGACGATCGCAACCGGATACACCGCGTTGACGCTCTCAAACGTGCTTACCGTGATGGCGGTCGCTAGATCGGCGTCGACTGATAAGCCGTTCCACAGCGTGGTGTAATCGAACTGCTCCGTAAACTGGGCCTCCTCCCGACGAGCCTGTGCGCGCAGATTCGCTCGTTCGGATGCGTGAGCGTGCACGTTGCCGCCGCGAGCAGTCGGCGGTGTGTCTAGCTCGACGAACCATCGATTTTGCGCCCACCGGTCCGGGAGGTCATCACGATTCTCCCACGGTGGGGAGCGTTCCGGATCGATCGATACATCGTCTACCGAGTTCGTGTCGGCGAGCGTCGTTCCCGAAAAAACCGCCCCGAGGCCGACCACACTGGCGAGTTTCAGCGTCGTTCGTCTGTCGATTCGATGCTCGTCACCCTCCTGAAAGTTATCATTTACCATGGTTATCCGAGCGGCGGTAAACCGTCGAGCGTGTGTCCTCAGACCGCTGAGACGGGCGATCGCTCCTCGATCCGGTATCGGTCAGTCAATCGCGTTCTCGGTTAATTTTTCCTGACAGTCTCCGCTCAGTGAAATTATATGAAAGAATACACTCGTTACTCTAGTGGAATAGGAAATTGATTCCGGTAATTCCCATAGCCGACCGCTGGCTATCCAGCTGCGAAACCCGATGATCCTCGATCGTATCGATCCAGCGGCGTCCCTGATTGTCACGTCGTGCCGTCCGGCAGTATCCTTCGGACCACCTGTAACGGATTACACGCCGATCGCATAGCCGTCGCGTGATCAGGTGTGCAGCGACTTGCAATGGCTACTATAGCAATCGTCCTCGAACCGGAACCAGTCCGGAAACACAACCCGTTCGAGACGCAAAACGTCTCTCCAGGGAATAGATCCGTCTTCAAACACTTCAGAAGCGTTCGGCCGGCGCTGCCCACAGAGCGGATTGGTCGAGTACGAAAGAAGTGATTTTTTATCCTCTCGCTTCGTGGCCGTGGCATATGCGCGTCGCGTTCGTCTCCTCCGAAACGGTTTTCCACCACGACACCGAGGCGAACCAGCGACTCCAGACCGTTCTCGAACTCCTTCGAGACGCCGGCCACGAGATTCACGTCTACTGTACCCAATTCTGGGACGGCGAACACTCGGCGTTCGAACGCGAGGACATCACCTATCACGGCGTCTCCGTCGGCCCCGACGCCCGGGCGTCGTTTCTCGTTCGGCTGCCGTTCGTCCTCGCCGCTTCAAACCCCGACATCATCCACGCCAGTGCCGACCGACCAAAACAGGCTCTCGCCGCCAGTGTGGGCGCAACGCTCGCTCGAGCCCCGGCCGTGGCCGACTGGTACGGCCACGGCGGCCTCCCGACGGACCGCTGGCGACGACTCGCCGCGCGTTCGGTCGACCGGAATTTCGTCCCGTCGGAACTGGTCGCAACCTGGGTCCGCGAACTCGGCGTCGCCGAACGCGCCGTCGACACGTTTCCGAACCCGATCGATATCGACCGCATTCGCTCGGTCACGCCGGGCGAGCGCACCGACGTCCTCTACGCCCGTCGCCTCGACGACGGCGCGAACCTCGAGAGCCTCCTGCTCGCACTCGCCGAACACCGGACGCGAGACTGGCGAGCCACCGTCATCGGCGACGGCCCCGAACGAGCGACCTACGAACAACTTACGCGAGACCTCCGCATCGAAGACCGCGTCACCTTCGCCGGCGACCTCTCGCTCGACGACCGGATCGCCGCCTACCGCGGTGCCCACGTCTTCGCCCAGACCGCAGAACGCTGTGTCTTCCCTACCGAAATGCTCCGGGCACTGGCCGCGGGCTGCGTCGGCGTCGTCGAATACCACGCCAACTCGAGCGCCCACGAACTCGTCGAAGGCTGGGACCGCGGCTTTCGAACCACCAGCGAAGACGAACTCGGCGACGCGATTCTCGACGCCGGTGAACTCGAGTTCCGCGACGTCGACGACCACTTCGCGACGTACGACCGAGACGACGTTCGCGACCGGTATCTGACGACCTACCGGGCGCTACAGGAGTCGGCGGGTATTTTCTGATCGCGAAGACGGGCAGACGGGTATATAATCGTCTGCTGAGAGGGCGTTCGTATGAGCGACGACGGGAGAATTGCAACCGACGGCATTGCTGAGCGAGAGTGCGGCGAGCCACAGCGCGAACCCCCCTGCGAGTTCTGCCACATCGCCGCCGGAGACGAACCGGCTGCCCGCCTCTACGCCGACGAGCAGACGGTCGCGTTTCTCGATCGACAGCCGGCCGTCACGGGCCACACCCTGATCGTACCGCGCGCACACGAGGGAGAACTCTTCCACCTCGACGCGGCGGCAACGGCTGCGGTGTTCGAGACGGTACAGACGATGACCGACGCGCTCGAAGCCGCGCTCGAACCCGACGGATTTAGCGTCTTCTACACGAGCGGACCGCTGGTCGGGACCGTCGAGCACGCGCACGTCCATCTGGTCCCGCGGTTCGAAGACGATTCCGTGTCCCTGGCGCTGTCGCGCCGTCGCCTCGGCGAGTCGGATGCGAGTGAACTCGTCTCGGCGATTCGAGAATACTGCTAGTCGGATCGAGCGTCAGAGTTCGAATTTCGCCGCGGCGGTCTCCATGTCCTTGTCGCCGCGACCCGAGAGATTGACCAGGATCGTCTCGTGGTCGCCGCGTTCGGCGAGTTCAATCGCGCGGGCGACGGCGTGACTGGACTCGAGCGCCGGGATGATCCCCTCCGTTTCGCTCAGTTCGCGAAACGCAGCAAGCGCCTCTTCGTCCGTAATGCCGGTGTACTCACAGCGGCCGACGGCGCGGAACATGGCGTGTTCGGGGCCGACGCCGGGATAATCCAGGCCGGCCGAGACCGAGTGTACCTCGACATCGTCGTCGAGGACGCGCGTCTTCATGCCGTGGATGGTGTCGTCCGTTCCCTTCGCGAGCGGGGCCGCGTGTCGGCTCGAGTTCGTCCCTTCGCCGCCGCCTTCGGCACCGTAGAAGTCGACGTCGTCGTCGCGGAAGGCGTGGAAGAGTCCGATGGCGTTCGAGCCGCCGCCGACGCAGGCGACGGCGGCGTCGGGGAGGCCGCCGGTTCGCTCCTGAAACTGCTCGCGGGCTTCCGTACCGATGACGCTCTGGAAGTCCCGGACCATCCGCGGGAACGGGTCCGGACCGACGACGCTGCCCACGAGGTAGTGGGTGTTGTCGACGTTTTCGGCGAAGTCCTCCAGCGCGGCGTCGACGGCGTCCGCGAGCCCCTGCCCGCCGCGGGTCACCTCGTTGACCTCGGCTCCAAGCAGCCGCATCCGGAAGACGTTCATCGTCTGGCGCTCGGCGTCCTTTTTCCCCATGTAGATTTCCGTCTCGAGACCGAGCAACGCGCCGACCATCGCGGTCGCGGTGCCGTGCTGTCCGGCTCCGGTTTCGGCGATGAGTCGGTCCCGCCCGGCGCGCTTCGCGAGTAGAGCCTGTCCGAGACAGTTGTTGATCTTGTGTGCGCCGCCGTGGAGCAGGTCCTCGCGTTTGAAGTAGAGTTCCGCGCCGTAGCGCTCGCTCAGGTTCTCCGCGTAGTAAAGCGGCGTCGGTCGTCCCGCGAACTCCTCGAGATAGCCGCGAAACGCCGTCTCGAACTCGTCGGTCGCCGCCACCTCGTCGTAGGCGCTTGCAAGTTGCTCGAGCGGCTCCTGTAGCGGCTCCGGGACGTATCGCCCGCCGTACCCTTCGAACTCGCCACCGCTCTCGTCTCCGCCGAACTCTCGTTCAGGCATATATCCGGCTTGTCGGGCCTCACCGGCAAGTAAGTTCTGCGCTCGGAGCGCCGACGGATCGCCCTTACAGCGGTTCGCGAAAGAATAGGAAAGTATCTCCGTTACCTTCGACGGACGTTCGATTTCGACGCAGCGGTACGGCGACTCGAAGGCTGCGGACCGCTCACGCCGACGGGAACGCCAGTAGAAGCACCGCGAGCGACAGTATGCTGGCGACGAGCAGCGCCAGCAGCACGACGAACGCGGGCGTCACGCCGGTCTGTCGCAACTCGTCCAGCCGGATTTCGGTCCCGAGGCCGACGAACGCGACCAGGAACAGCCAGTTGTATGCGTTCTCGAGCGAGGCCCGCTGTGCCGCCGAAAACGCGCCGAGGCTCGAGAGCACGGCGAGCACGAGGAAGCCGAGGACGAACTTCGGGAACTCGCTCCAGAGCGTTCGAATCGTCGAGCTCGCGGCGCCGGCGGACGGAGCGCTACGATCGCCGTCCGTGCGATTCGCTTCTCGGGCGTAGTAACTGGCGTACGCGAGGACGACGACGCCGATCAGCGCGTTGCGCGCGAGCTTCGTTATCGTCGCCCACTGGCCGGCGATGTCCGAGTGGGCGAAGCCGACGGCGACGACGGGCCCCGTCGAGAACATGCTGATTCCGGCCCAGATGCCGAACACTCGCCCCGACAGACCGAGCAGGTCGCCGATCACCGGGTAGATCGCGATCGTCACGGCGTCGAACAGGAGCACCGTCGCCGCGGCGTAGGCGACGTGTTCCTCCCGGGCGCGGATCGCACCAGCGACGGCGACGACGGCCGAGACGCCGCAGATGCTGCTTCCCGCCGCGAGCAGCGAGCCGAGCCGATCGGTCAGCCCGAAGACGAACCGCGAGAGGAGTTCGACGACGAGCAGCGTGGTTCCGACCACGGCAAGGATCGCGAGGAGGACGAGCCAGCCGGCGTCACGGACCGCGCCGAGGGAAACGGACGCGCCCATGAGGACGATACCGGCGCCGAGCCAGAGTTTGTGCGTCGCGATGCCCGGTTCGAGACGGGCCGGAACGCCGACCGCGTTGGTCAGGACGAATCCGAGCGCGATGGCGAGGAGCAGGTGGTTGAACCCGATAACTGGAGCGAGCGCTCGGGCGAAAAACGCACCGATACCGAGGACGGCGAGCCCCGGAAGGAGCCGGTGAACCGCCATCCGTCACCAAGGGATCTGCAGTTCGAGTAGGCCGGTCGTGACGATGATCGTCGCGGCGACGACGCTCTGCGAGTCGCGTTCGAGTCCCGTCCAGCGGGACCGAACGACTGTGACACCGGACTCCCATCGATCGAGCGACATTCGTTCGGATGCACCGGACCCGCGAACTTAACGCTTGTCGATTCGTCAGTGATGCAGGTGTATATTGCATCTTTCTGTGACGCGTGAACGTGCCGACGAGACGGCTCTCCGGTCGCTGACACGTGCTCACTCGGTCTATATCCGGTTCCCGCTCGTACGACGAAGTCTTCCCGCCGAGGACGCCGAGAACAGTAAGGACGACACGGACTTCCTCGATCGAGCCCACGAACTCCTGCGTCGAGCGAGCGACGCGGCCGACCGAACGGTTCAGAAATCTGGTCGACTCGCTCAACGAGGGGACGTCCGAGGAACAGGACGGGCACAGGACGCAGACGGAACCGGGACCGAAACCCGACCGGATCGACGAGGTGGCGAAAAAACTCGACGGGCTCGAGTCGGAGGCGGCGGGGACGGCCAGCGAGCACATCGCAGCAGATCGGGACTGCTGTCCGGAGTACCTGGACGGGGTCGAAGAGGAGGACGGAGATGAAGGCGGGAACGGGAACGGAGATCGAGACAGGTGAACAGAGAGCGGAGACGTGGGTAAAGACCGGGACGGGGTGAGCGGAGGGCGGAACGAGGACAGGAACAGAAACGGAGAACGGGACGGGCGGCCGAATGCCGATCATCCGTCACCCGACGCGTCAGATTGCTACCGGTCGACGCTTCCGAGCACGATATCCAGACTGCCGAGCGAGGCGATCAGATCCGGGACGTACTCCCCCTCGGACATCTCGGGGAGCGCGGAGAGGTTGTGAAAGCACGGGCTCCGAATCTTGAACCGGGCCGGTTTGTTCGACCCGTCCGTTCGGAGATAGATGCCGAGTTCACCCTTCGCGGACTCGACTGCGCGGTACGTTTCGATGTCCGGGTCCGGTTTCAGCGTTCGCGGGACGTTGCTCTGGACGGTCCGCTCGTCTTCCGGCCAGTCCTCGATCAGGTCGAGACACTGCTGTACGATCTTCGCCGACTCCTCGACCTCTCGCATGCGGACGAGCACCCGCGCGTGATTGTCGCACCCGTCCGCCGTGACCACATCCCAGTCAAGGTGTTCGTAGTAGCCGTACGGATCGTCTCGCCGCAAATCGTAGTCGATGCCGGATGCGCGGGCCACCGGCCCCGTACAGCCGTAGTCCTTCGCGACATCGGGTTCGAGAACCCCCGTGTTGACCGTCCGAATCTGGAAGATTTCGTTACCGCTGATGAGGGCGTGATACTCGTCCATCTTCGCCGGCAACTCGTCGAGAAACGCCCGGCACTTGTCGATGAACTCGTCGCGAGGCTCCGGCAAGCCCCAGGCGACGCCGCCCAATCGGAAAAAGTAGAACATCATCCGCTGACCGGTCAGATCCTCCAGGATGTCCTGGACGACCTCGCGGTCGCGGAACGCGTACTGGAAGATCGCCGTGAACTCGCCGTACACGTCGAGTGCAAAGGTGCCGAGCGCGAGGAAGTGACCGAGCATCCGGCCGAACTCGGTCGCCATCGTGCGAAGAATCTGCGCGTACGTCGGGACCTCGATAGCGGCCACATCCTCGATAACGCGGGCGACCGCCCACTCGTTCGGCAGGTTCGCCGTGTAATCCCACCGGTTCGAGTAGGGGATGATCTGGTAGCGATAGGTCCCCTGTTCGCACATCTGCTCCTCACAGCGGTGGAGGTAGCCGACATCCGGGTCGACATCGACGACCGTTTCGCCGTCGAGGGTCGCCTTGAGGTGCAACACGCCGTGGGTCGCCGGATGGTGCGGTCCGATGTTCAGGACCATCGTATCCGTCTCGGTTCTGTGGTCGGACTGGAGCGGATTCGCGTGTTCGGCGTATTTGACGACTTGCGGTTTGGTCTGGTCGTACTCTCGCGACAGCGGATGGCCCTGCCAGGAGTCGGGAAGGAGGATTCGCCGCGGGTCGGGATGGCCCTCGTACTCGATGCCGACGAGATCGAATATTTCTCGTTCGTGCCAGTCAGCGGTCCGAAAGACCGGCTCGGCGGTCTGAGAGACGGGCGCGTCCGTCGGAAGCTGAACGACGAGCGTCACCTCGTGGGTTCGCCGGTCGTATTTCGTCACGTGCAGGAGCGACTCGTAGCGATCCTCGTACTCCTGGCCCGTGATACACGAGAGGTGGTCGAACCCCGCCTCGTCCCGAAGGATGGTCAACACCGTTTGCACGTCGTCGGGTCGGATGACGAACGCGGGCGCGTTCTCGTGGTCGTCCCGCCCGACGGTGTACCCAGCCAGCAGCGATTCGAGTTCGGACTCGTCGACGCCATCCTCGCGGCGGTGGTCGTACTCGGGATCAATCTCTGCGCGGGTGCGCTGTGATGGGTCGCTCATACTGGATCGGTCGCCGACGTGGCGACGGTTCCTCGGAGCTACAACCGACCGTAAAATGAGAATTTTCCCGCCTTTGGGTGACTGTCAGCGAGAGCGGACGGGAGAAATAGCGCCCGCTCTCAGGTATCGGTGTCGACCTCGTCGGTATCGGACTCGTCGTCACCGGTCACGTCGGATGAGCCCTCACCGCCGTCTTCGGCCGCCCCATCCTCGTCACCGGATTCCGCTGCCGTATCCGACGCTCCTTCGTCCACCGAACCCGAATCGCCGCCCGGCGTCCGCTCAGGTTCGGTGGCTTCGGTCTGGACGGGCTCGGCCTGTTCGGGGTCGGGACCAGTCGCCTCCGAAACCTCGTCCCTCGTCGCCGACTCGGAGACGTCAATTTCGAGCGGCTCGTCGTCGTCGGTGTTCCGTCGCGGATCGTGCTCGTCGGAGTCGAGTTCTGGCTTCGAACCCGTCGGCGACGCCGCCTCGTTCTCGCCGTCGACGAACTCGATTCCGGACGACGCGTCCTCGTCCGCGGTCTCGTCACTGGGGGTCGACTCCTCGGTCGTCTCGGCGAACGACGCGAGTGCAGTCTGGGCGCTGCCCTCCTCGCGGCGCTTTCGCAGCCCGTAGCTCAGCAGGCCAAGGCCGGCAGCGCCGATCGGAAGCGAGCGGAGCCGCCCGCGAAGCAGCGAGCGAAGCCCGGAGAGGACCAGAACCGCACCGCCGACGACTGGCAGCGTTCCGGGGGCGGAAACGGAATCCGCGTTCGGCCCCGTCGGAAGCATCGTTCCGGAGCCGTACTCGTCGCGTTGCTCTTCACCGTCGCCGTGATCTGACGGATGCTCTCCTGTCATCGAAAGACACCGAGCACCGAGCGGAAGCGATCGGGCTCGTCGGCACTACGCGCTCCTGACGGTTGAAAGTTAGACCGGCAACTGACTACCGAAACCGATCCGGGCCATTGGAACCGGATCCCGACCGGCGACTCACCACTCGAACCGCTCCGGATCGCGCGTCGCAAGCGCCGTCCGCACCGCGGCGACGTTCTCCGGCACGTCGTGGACCCGAACGATATCCGCTCCCCGATCCGCCGCCAGCGCACTCGCCGCAACCGTCGCCTCGCGGCGCTCACCCGCCTCCCGACCGACGCGGGCGAACATCGACTTGTGAGAGTGGCCGACCAACACCGGACACCCGAGCGCGCCGAACTCGTCGATCCGGTCTAACAGTTCGAAGCTCTCGGCCGCGGACTTGCCGAAGCCGATCCCCGGATCGACGACGATCCGGTCTCGGTCGACGCCCGCCTTCTCCGCGAGCAACACGCGCTCTGCGAGCTGGTCGATCACGTCTTCGACGACGTCGTCGTAGGCCACCTCGCGGCCCGGCACGACCGGCGCGTCGATGCTGTGCATCACGACCAGCCCCGCGTCGTGGTCGGCTGCGACGAACCGCATCTCCGGATCTTCGAGCCCCGACACGTCGTTGATGATGTCCGCGCCGGCCTCGAGCGCGGCGTCCGCCACCGCGGCCTTTCTGGTGTCGACCGAGAGTTCGACGTCGAGTTCAGCGAGCCGTTCGACGACGGGCACCACGCGATCGATTTCCTCGTCGGTAGGGACGGGATCGGCACCGGGTCGAGTCGACTCGCCGCCGATGTCGATCACGTCCACGTCGGCCTCGACCATCGCCTCGGCGCGCTCGACGGCGTCCGCCAGCGCGCTGAACTCGCCGCCGTCGTGGAAACTATCGGGCGTGACGTTCAGGATGCCCATGACTGCGGTGCGGTCGTCGGTCCAGGGGCGGGTCACGGCGTTGTTTGCGTCCGCGTCCGTCTCCATATCTACAGCTACAGCTCCATCTCCATCTGCATCCGCGTCATCGCCGGGGACCGAGAGTTCGAGCGTGTCTGCGAGTTCGCGCGCGACGGTGTCGAGTCCGTCGCCGTCCGCCGGCGTCGACGTGAGCGTCTCGACGAGCCGTTCGAACTGCTCGAGCGTGCCCATCAGTACGGCATCGACGCGCTCGTCGTGCTGGCGGTCGGTTCCCGACAGGACGCATTCGCCGTCGAGGCGCACCAACTCCTCCCGGAGGCGATTCGCCTGTCGAGCCTGGAGGTTCGTCCTGACGACGCGATGGACGGCCTGCTCGTCGAACCGGTCGACATCGCCCGGGGCGACCTGTGCCGATTCGAGCGCGTCTCTGGCGTCCGTCCGGTCGCGGATACGCTTCGTCACGCCGGTCGTCGTCCAGCGCGAACGCGCCTCCGCGACCGCGAACAGCGACCCAGCGACGAGCACGCAGTCGTCCGCACCCGCCCGCTCGAGCGCCATCGAGAGCCCGTCCTGAACGCTCCGGGTCGTCTCGACGGCCGGCGCGCCGGCGTGCTCGAACACCGTCGCGAGCACGTCGCGGTCCTCCGCCCGATCGAGACCCGGCTCCGTCGTGACCACCGACGCCGGCGTCGGCAACGCCGCGGCCATCTCGCGGTGATCCTTGTCGTGCATCGCCCCGAAGACGAGGTGCAACTCGCTGAACTCGTAGGTGTCGAGCGTCGCCGCGAGTTGCTCGCAGGCACCGGGGTTGTGCGCGCCGTCGAGGACGACGAGCGGGTCGGTATCCATGACCTCGAACCGACCGGGCCAGTGGGCGTTCCGAAGTCCGCGGGCGAGTTCAGCGTCGGAGATATCGGTAACTTGCCGAGCGAGGGTGGCGGCGATACCGGCGTTTTCGGCCTGGTGTGGACCCAGAAGCGGAATTCGGGTCGAGACGGCCCAGTCGTCGGCGTCGATCGAGATGGCGGCTTCGGTGTGGTTCACACGGCCGTTGTAGGAGACGCGGATGTCGGGGGCCGCCGAAGTGGAGTCAGTGTCTCCGTCCGCTGTCGCCTCCGTTTCGGTCTCCGCTGGCGCGCCGTCGTCTGCGTCCGGCCCGTTGCTCTCGTCGTTTTCGCCTCTCTCATCGCTCGCGTCGCTTTCGTCGCTCGAATCCTGATCGGCGCTGGTTCCCGCGGCCACACCCCTCGATCCGACTGTAACGACCTCGCCTGCAACGTCGCGAATCGCATCGAGCGTCGGCCCCGAAACGCCGGTGACGAGGGGCGTGTGCTCGTCCTCGGGGGCGACGTGGGCCTTGTCGCGCGCGATCTCGGCCTCGGTCTCGCCCAGGATACCGGTGTGTTCGAGCGTCACGCTCGTCACCGCGCTTGCGACGGGATCGACGACACTGGTGGCGTCGTAGCGCCCGCCGATACCGACCTCGAGCACGGCGACGTCGACGGCCTCGCGGTCGAACTGCCACAGCGCCATGGCCGTCATCGCTTCGAAGAACGTCGGCGATTCGCCGGCCGCAGCCCGTTCCGTCAGATAGTCGTGAATCGCCTCGACGTACGCACAAACCGCAGACCGGGGCATCTTCCGTCCGTCGACCTGCACGCGCTCGCGGAGGTCCTCGAGATGCGGAGACGTGTAGAGTCCGACCGAGAGCCCGGCCTCGCGAAGCGTCCGCTCGACCATTCGCGCCGTACTTCCCTTCCCGTTCGAGCCGGCGACCTGCACGAACGCGACCCCGTCGTGGGGGTCCTCGAGGTGGGCGAGCAGCTGTGCCGTCGACGCCGTCCCCGGCTTGGGTCGAAAACGCCGCAAGCCAAAGAGAACGTCCGCCGCCTCGTGATACTCCATATCCGAACCACAGAGCCAGCCCGCTTTAGGGTGTCGGACTCGGGTTTCGGGTCGCTCCCTTCACCCCTCCTCACGCAGACTGATGATCGACGAATCGGCCACCGTTCCAGCCGCGCAGCCGCGATCGGAGCAAGTTCTCGAACGCCGCAACGATGAGGAGGCCGACCGCGTAGGGGCCGAACAACATAATGTGGACGGGGCTGTCGGTCGCGGTGAACACCTCGATCGTCAGAAAGTACGGTACCAGCAGCGCGAACAGGACTGTCGGCAACAACAGTCCCCGCGCCAACAACGCTGCGAGCGGAACGGCAGCCACGGCGGTTGCACCGACGAAGACGACCGCTGCTGCTACCCGCGGGTTGATCCCCGCTCGGAGCACGAGTCGCGTCGTCCCAACGCCGAGGGATCCGGAACCCACCGCGACCATCCCCAGCATTGCGGTGCGCGAGAGCGGCATCGACGGTAGATTTCGGAGCCGCCGATCACCGAGTCCGTAGCCGCGACGAACGCCGAACTCGACCAGTCCGGCGATCAGTAGCAAGGAAAGCCAGACGTACCACGAGTTCGCGTAGCTCGAGATATGGGTCGGTCCCTCGACGATGACGTAGCCGCCCAGTTCGCCCCACTCGGGCATCGGCGTGGTGAGTTCAGTGTAGACGGTTCCGAGGAGGACGGCGACGAAGCCGACCGCGGGCGTCAGCAGGCGGGTGTGTGCTGAGACGAACAGCGAGACGAAGCCGAGCGCGAACCCGGTCGCTGCGAGGACGGCGAGTTCGGGCGGCGATTCGAGCGCCGGATAGTCCGCGCGGGCGAACAGCGCGAGAACGGCGACGACGTTGGCGGCTCCACCCAACGCGGCGAGTGCGAGCGTAGACGGCGACGGACGGAGGGATGAACGCGTCATTCGTACCGGTGAGTGGTGGCGTCGACTGACGGCTTACTCGAACGACGGGTCGGCGCTCACGCCAGCCTCGCGTCGCTCGTCGGACGACTCCTTCGTGACTTCGAGGAACGCATCCTCGAGACTGCGCGTCTCGCCGGTTTCGGCGCGGGATTTCAGCGTCTCGGGGTCGTCTTCGGCGACGAGTTCGCCGCCGTGGAGGACGCCGACGCGGTCGGCGAGGTCGTCGACGACGGAGAGGATGTGCGTCGAGAGGAAGATCGTCATCTGCTGGTCGGCCAGTTCGGCGATCGTCTCGCGCATCGTCCGAGCGGCGCGGGGGTCGAGACCGCTGGTCGGTTCGTCGAGGAAGGCGACGGCGGGTTCGTGGAGGACGGCCTGGATGACGCCGACCTTCTGGCGCATCCCCTTCGAGTAGTCCGAGATCCGTTTGTCGGCGTCGGTCGTGAGATCGAAGCGAGCGAGCAGGGACTCGATTCGCTCCGTCGATTCCGCTTCGGGGAGGTCGCGCAAGCCGGCGGCGTACTCGAGTTGCTCGCGGCCGGTGAGTTCGTCGTAGATCGGCGGCTCTTCGGGCAGGTAGCCGATGTGGGGCGTGACGGCCTCGCGGTCGGTGATCGGGTGGCCGGCGACGCGTGCCGAACCCGATGTCGGCTTCGTCAGCGTCGTCAGCATCCGCATCGTCGTCGTCTTGCCCGCGCCGTTCGGCCCGAGGAAGCCGTAGACCGTTCCGCGCGGGACCTCGAACGTCAGATCGGAGACGGCACTCGTCTCTCCGTAGTGTTTCGTAAGCCCGTCGGTCGCGATGGCGGGGGCCGTTTTCGGGGTCGGGGACGCAGTGTCGAACTCGGGGGCCATACGCCCCGTTTTCTCTCCAGGGGGTTAAATTTATGACATTCCGTCTTTCCCGCTGCTGGGGAATGACAGCGATCCAAATTGTTTATCACTCCCATCGTCGAAGTGTCGGTATGGCCCGTGACCCGCCCATTCTCGTCTCCTT
The DNA here is from genome assembly GCF_000337555.1 of Natrialba asiatica DSM 12278. Classification (GTDB taxonomy): domain Archaea; phylum Halobacteriota; class Halobacteria; order Halobacteriales; family Natrialbaceae; genus Natrialba; species Natrialba asiatica. The sequence continues at coordinate 94,163 of NZ_AOIO01000033.1, forward strand.
CCTCCATCCGACGCAGCCACCGACGGGTGGTCGCCGATGAACTCGCGTGCGACTCTCGTCGCTCGAACGGAGGTCCGTCGAACCGTTCGAACGGTCGTCGGTAACCGGACGAAACTCCTCATGATGGCGATTGTCGCCCTCCTCGCGCTGGGGCCGATGACGGCACTCGGCGTGTTGTTCCTGCCGACGTTCGGCGAGGAAATCGCAACCGGAACCGTCGACAACGCGATGGCGACTACTATCGTGACGGGTGTCGTCGCGCTCGCGTGGATCTTTCTGATATTCATGGCGGCGATCAGGACGGTCACCGCCGCAGCCGATATCGATCAGCCGGCGGTGCTCCTGCTCTCGGCACCGCTTCGATCGACCGTTATCGGCATCGTCTGTGCGGAGATACTACTGTTTGCGATTTGGCTCGTTCCACCGGTTGTGGTCTTTTCAGCGGCGTTCGCGAGCGGTGCTGGAACGGTCCTACCGGCGCTTGCGATTCCGGCTGTCGCCCTTTTGTTGCTCGTCACCGCGGTCCCCGTCGGGTTCGTTATCGGAACCTGGGTTCGACACCTGCTGACCGTCTACGAACCGATCGCCCGGTATCGCACACCGCTCATTATCGTTCTCGCAGTCGCGTACTTCGGCTCGATATCGCTCGGCTGGTTCGACATCCTCGCCGGAATGCTGTTCGACGTTCTCGGAGACGGCCCGCTCGGCTGGTTCGGACATCTGTTCCTCCTCGGGGTTCCGAACGTCGATCCCTCAATGGGTGCGATCGTCGGCGCACTCGTCGGCTCGGCCGTCCTGGTTCCGCTGATGATCGGTGCCGGCGTCGTCTCCGCACGAGTTCACTGGTACGCCGATCCCGCGCGGGTTGAAGACGACGCGAAGGCGACAGCGGAGTCCGAGAGTCGCCTCGACGGAGTTTTAGAATACGGCCTCTCGAAACAGCTTCGAACGCTGACGCTGACGACGATCCGGCGGACGAAGCGCGCTCCGATTCGGCTCATGTACGCCGCCTATCCGCTGTTCGGGTCGCTCTTTTTCGCGCAGGAGATCATTCAGACGGGCGCGGTGCCGTCGTACATCGCCGTCATGCTCTGTCTGTACGTCGTCTGGGGGACCGGTGTGTTGTTCTCGCTGAACCCGCTCGGGGACCTCGGCCAGACGCTGCCGGCGGTGTTGTCCTCGCCGGTTAACGGAACGACGATGATTCGCAGTCGGATGATCGCGAGTTCGCTCGTCGGCGTGCCACTCGGCGTGCTCGTGGCGCTGGCGGCGGGACTCGCGAGTCCGATCTCGCTCGAGTCGACCGCGGTTTTGCTCGCGGGGACGGTTCTCGGCGCGCTCGCCTCGCCGGCGCTGGCCGTCGGTGTCGGGTCGGCGTTCCCGCGATTCGGGAGCGTCTCGATCACCGGCAACCGCGAGGCCGTCATGCCGAGCAAGATGTCGTTCGTCGTCTATACCGCAGGGATTATCTTCCCGATCGGGGCCGCCGTCGTGCTCTATACCGACGCTGCGGCGCTGGTCGCTCAGATCGCAACGGCGATGGCCACGATGCTCCCGCAGGTCGAAGTCGGGCTGACGGCGAGTCAGGTCACGATGATGGCGTGGATAGTGGTAGCGATCGGCGTCGTCGCACCGCCGGTCGCTTATCGGTACGCGGTCGAGCGGTTCGACTGGTACGCGATCGAGTGAGCCGGCCGGGAGGACCCGTTACACCGGCGTGATCCACTCCCCTTCGACGTAGTGCTCGACCGACAGCGGTTCCGCGTCGAGCACGTCCACTGCGAGAGCTGTAGTTTCGACCGTCGTCGAATTCGTCTCGTTCCCGTCGCCGTCGGAGCCGGCGGAGCCATCGGAGCCGGCGGCGGCCCGCTCGAGGATCGTCCCGCCGTCACCGACCGCGACGTCGTACGATGATCCCGTTGCGACGCCGTCCAATTTGGACTCGATTCCGGTTTCGTACTGTTGCCACTGGCCGGCGGATTGGCGTTCGTACAGTGCGCCGCCGTCGCCGGCCGCGAGGCCGTCGGTTCCGTCGCGGTCGATCGCGCGGATGGCCCGTCGGGCGTCGTCGACGACGTGAGGCGTCCAGCGGAAGCCATCGTAGCGGTAGACGATCCCGGAGCCGGCGGCGACGTTCACGTCTCGCTCGCCCCGACTCGCGAGATCGAAGAACGCGCCGCCCGCGAAGTCGATGCCGATCTGCTCCCACGTCACCCCGCCGTCGGCCGTTTCCGCGACGAACTGACTCGTGCTGCAGACGTGCCCCGCGTCCCGAGAATGACAGTCGATAGCAGGGATCGTCGAGCCGCCGCCGGGTTTGATTACCTCCGCGTACTCGATCGCGCCGCTGTCTTGACGGATGCCGACGAGCAGTTCGCCGGACCCGTTGACGAAGTAGAGGCGCTCGTTCTCTCCGGCCGTTCCCCGTACGGTGCAGTCTTCCCACGTGCTCGTCTTCCCGTTCGGCGCGGAGTAATTCGTCAGGGTCTGCGTCTCGACGTCGTACTCGCCGATGACGCCGCTTCCGCCGACGAACCAGACCGCCCGTCCGTCGTCGGTGGCGTCGACGCCGGTCAGGCGGCGGCTTCGGGCTTGCGGGCCATACGCGACGACCGTCTGCCAGCCGTCTTCCCGCCGGGCGAGGACGTTGCCGTCGGCACCGACCGCGAACGGCCCCGCGGCGGTATCGACGGCGTCGTTGAGCGCCTTTCCGGTCGGTGAATCAGCCTGTTGCCACTCGGTCTCGTTCGTTTGGGCGGCCGCCGATCCGAGCGCGAGAACGCCGGTTGCTGCCGAGACGGTCGCGAATTGAAGGACGTCGCGTCTGGTCTGTTCGGACATGGGTCGCGATCCGGGGTAGCGGCTGAACAGGGAAAAGGATGTGAGATAGTATACATATCTGCACCGAACGTCGCGATCCGCTCGCGTCGAGGAACGAGATCAGTTCGCCACCGATCGCTGCGTCTCCGTCGGGGTCGACGACGCTGACGGCGTACGTGGCCTCACTCGGACGGATCGAATCATCTGGCGATGGCGCCGCACGGATCGACGGTGAAACCACACCGAGGATCGACGGCGTTACTCCGACATACCCCACCGGGCCGCTCCCTTCGGGCGGTCGGTCACGGACGCGACCTCGAGTTCACCCTCGAAGCTCTCGAGTCCTTCGACGTACGCCTCGGCGCTCGCTTCCGTCGAGAGGTACGGCACTTCCTCTTCGACGGCCATCTCGAGCGAATCGCGGTCGCGGCTGACGACGAAGTCGACCGCGCCCTCGCGGATCGCCTGCGGCACGTCGTCGAAGACGACCACGTCGAAGTGGTTCTCGAAGCCCGCAACATCGAGGTCGACGACGGCGGTACCCTCATCGATGTCGTTGTGGGCCGCCTGCTGGGCCTTCCAGTAGGCCGTGCCGAACTCGCTCGCGGTGCCCATGACTTCGCCGGTCGATTTCATCTCCGGGCCGAGACGCGGGTCCGAACCCGGCAGGCGGTCGAACGGTAGGACGACCTCCTTGATCGAGGTGTGTTCGGGCACCTGTTCCGTCGCGTCGAGGGTCGAGAGCGTCTCGCCGGCCATGACCTTCGCCGCGAGTTTGGCGATGGGAACGCCGGTCGCCTTGGAGACGAACGGAACGGTCCGCGAGGAGCGCGGGTTCGCTTCCAGGACGTACACCTCGCCATCGCGGACGGCGAGCTGGACGTTTAACAGGCCGCGCGTCTGCAGCGCCTCGGCGATGTCCTCCGTGACCTCGCGGACGCGGGCGAGGGTGTCGTCGTCGAGCGAGCGCGGCGGGATCATACAGGCCGAGTCGCCGGAGTGGACGCCGGCGCTCTCGACGTGTTCCATAATGCCGCCGATCAGCACCGAGCGGCCGTCCGAGACCGCGTCCACGTCGAGTTCGATCGCGTCTTCGAGGAAGTCGTCGACCAGGATCGGCTTCTCGGGGCTGACGCGGACGGCCTCCTCGATGTAGGTTTCGAGTTCGGCGTCGTCGTAGACGACGTCCATCGCGCGGCCGCCGAGCACGTAGGACGGCCGCACGAGGACGGGGTAACCGATGTCGTGGGCCAGATCGAGCGCTTCGTCCTTCGAGAAGGCGGTGCCGCCCTCGGGCTGGGCGATCTCGAGTTCGTCCATCAGGGCGTTAAAGCGGTCGCGGTCCTCCGCTAAGTCCATCGCTTCGACGGAGGTGCCCATGACCTCGCAGTCGAGGCCCCGACGCTCGAGTTCGTCCTCGAGCGGTTCGCCGATGTTGACGGAGGTCTGGCCGCCGAACTGGACCATCACGCCGTCGGCACCGGTCGCCTCGGCGACGTCCGCGACCTCCTCGGCAGTGATCGGTTCGAAGAACAGCCCGTCGGAGGTGTCGTAGTCGGTCGAGACGGTTTCGGGGTTGTTGTTCACCACGTGCGCGTCGATTCCCAGCTCCCTGAGCGCGCGGACCGCGTGGACCGAGCAGTAGTCGAACTCGACGCCCTGGCCGATGCGGATCGGGCCGCCGCCGACGACGATCACGCTCTCGATGTCGGGGTCGATCTCGAGTTCACCCGCGGCGGCCATCCCTTCGTACGGTCCGGTTTCGAACTCGTTCTTGCGCGCGGAGTAGTAGTAGGGGGTTTCGGCTTCGAACTCGCCGGCGCAGGTGTCGACCTGTTTGTACGTGCGGCCGGGGACTTCCTGTTCGACGGTTCCAACGTCCGAACCGGCGGTAGCGGCGATCGACGTGTTGGTGTGGCCGGCGATGGCGGCTTCGGTGAAGTCGCCCTCCTGTGCGGCGAGCGTCGAATCGGCGATGTTCTTGTAGCGCTCGGTGTACCACTCGAAGATGCCGGTCAGGTCGACGACCTCGTCGAGGGTGTAGCCGCGCTCGAAGGCCTCGAACATAGCGTACGGACGGTCGGGGGACGGCCGTTCGAGGTAGTGCTCCTCGAGTTCGTCGTCGCCGACCTCGGCCCAGTCGACGTCCGGCTCGTATTCCGAGGAGCGAAGCGCCTTCAACAGGCTCTCCTCGAAAGAGCGGCCGATGGCCATCGCCTCGCCGGTCGATTTCATCGCCGTCGTCAACTCGAAGTCGACGTCGTCGAACTTGTCCTTGGGCCACCTCGGAACTTTCGTAACCACGTAGTCGATCGCGGGCTCGAAGGCGGCGGTCGTCTCGCCCGTGATCTCGTTTTCGATCTCGTGGAGGCGCTTGCCGAGGGCGACCTTCGCGGTCACGCGGGCGATCGGATACCCCGTCGCCTTCGAGGCCAGCGCGGAGGAGCGGGAGACGCGCGGGTTCACTTCGACGACGCGGTACTCGCCGCCTGGCGTGCCGTCGTCGTGCCAGGCGAACTGGATGTTACAGCCGCCCTGAATGCCGAGTTCGCGGATCACGTCGAGCGCCGCGGTGCGCATCTCCTGGTGGCCCTCGTCGGGGACGATCTGGGAGGGGGTGACGACCGTCGACTCCCCGGTGTGGATGCCCATCGGGTCGATGTTCTCCATGTTGCAGATGATGATACAGGAGTCGTCGGCGTCGCGCATGACCTCGTACTCGTACTCGACCCAGCCCGCGATGGACTCGGTGATCAGCACCTCGCTGTTCCGGGAGAGGCGCAGTCCCTTCCGAACGCGGCGCAGGAGTTCGTCCATCTCCGCGACGACGCCCGATCCGGAGCCGCCGAGCGTGTAGGTCGTCCGGGCGATGACCGGGAGCCCGCCGACCTCGTCGACAGCGTCCCGTACGCGATCTTTCAGGTCGTCCTCGGTCAGTTCCGAGACTTCCTCGTCCGCGTCGAGCGAGATCGTCGTGGACTTGGGCACCGGCTGACCGATCTTTTCCATGCGCTGGCGGAAGAGGTCGCGGTCTTCCGTCGCGTAGATTGTCTCCAGGGGCGTGCCCATGATGTCCACGTCGAACTCCTCGAGGACGCCCTCCTCGGCGAGTTCGGCGGTGACGTTCAGTCCGGTCTGGCCACCAAGGCCGGCGATGACGCCGTCGGGGTTTTCCTTCCGGATGATCTCGGCAATGGCGTCGGTCGTGATCGGCTCGATGTACACTTCGTCCGCCATCTCCGGGTCCGTCATGATCGTCGCCGGATTCGAGTTCACGAGGACGACGCGAGCGCCCTCCTCCTGGAGCGCCCGGCAGGCCTGGGCTCCCGAATAGTCGAACTCGGCGGCCTGCCCGATCTGGATCGGGCCGCTCCCGATGAGGAGGATCGTGCGTCCGTCCCCTGCTGTATCGTTGTCCGTACTCATTGGTCTTGTCCGTTCGAAGTTCGTACATCGTAATAAGCCCCACGATACAGTACGATTCTCGAAATCAGTTTTCGAATTTCGTACCGGTGCGAACGCGACCCGAATTCTCCATCGTTCGGGCCGTTCACTCGACCACCGCTCGGATCGCGAGGTAACACGCCCGTTAGTCGGTGATACTGATGTCCAAGAATCGATATATAGGTTCGAGTTCGTACCTGGTAACGTAATGCAATCAGTAACCGGTATCGACGCGACTCGTACGAATCCGATCCGAACCGACGGTTCCGAACGCGAGGTGCTCGCCTAATGTTCGACGCGACCGGAGCCGATTTGCTCTTTCTGGTCTCTCGACTGCTCTTCGGCGGCGTCCTCGCGTTTACCGGGCTGAACCACTTCCTGGACGTCGAGGAGATGGCTGGCTACGCGGAGTTCAAGGGCATCCCGGCGCCCACGGCCTCGGTACTGCTCAGCGGCGTGTTGCTCCTCCTGGGCGGGCTCTCGCTCATCGTGGGCGTCTTCCCGGCGCTCGGAGCCGCCGGACTCGCGCTCTTCTTGCTCGTCTCTGCTGTGACGATGCACGACTTCTGGAACGCCGACGGCGCGGACGCCCAGGACGAGTTCACGAGTTTCCTCAAGAACGTCTACGGAACGGGGGCCGCCCTGCTCTTTCTCGCCGTCAGCACCGTGCACTGGCCCTACGCGCTGAACGTCGGACTCTAGGGTTCGACTCGTAGCCTTCGGAGAACGAAACTCTTCTCTCGCCGTGCGAGCCGCCGGATCGATCACTATCTGTCTCTCGTGTCACACATCAGAAGACGTATTGAACGTGACCCGGGATACCAGGTACATGAACGAAACGGCGATTCGACGCCGACTCGATCTCATCATCGGGCTCCTACTGGTGAGTATCGCGCTTCGCCTCTTTCCGATCGCACCGGACGCCGCCCGCGCCGCCGTTCTTCTCTTGCTCCTCGTCGGCACCGGCGTCCTGCTCTGGCGGCTGAACGACGCCTTTCGATTGTAGCCCCCAAACCGCCGGGCTAGCGCTTCCGTCCCGTGTCGCCCCACCGACGCTGCTCAGACCGGCCGGTCGTGCTCGCTCTCGAAATCCCGCTGCCGGCGATACTGCTCGACGAATTCCGAGACGTCGAACTCGAGCATCTGCGACTCGAACTCGCTCACCGCCGTATCGTCCTCCGCGTGACTGATCGCGTGCTCCATCAACTCCACGACGAGTTCAACGACGATCTCGTGCAGCCGTCGGGAATCGAAGTCGGTGACCCAGACCATCGAATAGCCGACCGCGCCGTCGTCGCTCGCGTCGTGCGTGACGACCCGTTCCGGAAACTCCTCCAGCACGACGCCCATGAGGTGGGGCGTGCCGAAGTCGCCGAAGTCGTCCTCGGTGTCGATCGTCTCCTGGAGAATCGTCACGAGCGATTCCGGGAAAAAGCGAGACGGCGGATGCACGTCGGTGACGACCGCGTGGGACTCCCCGCAGGACGGACAGGTGAACTCGCGCATCCCGAGATCGATATCGTGCGGATCGATCGTCGCACCGCAGGGTAACTCGAGTTGCCGTTCGTCCTCGGGACCCGGCACGCGGGGTGTTGCCATCAGCTATCGTTGGGCCGGGCCGGCCATAAGCGCGACGACTTCGCTGCTCGTGAACTCGGGACGGAACTCGGTGAAAAGGAAACGGCGCGTTACGGCCAGTCGTCTCGAACCGGTTCCGAGTCTCCCGTCTCCTCCTCGACGCTCGTCGCCAGCACCCAGTCGGCCGCCTCCGCGGCATCGTCGACGGAGAGGTACTCCCACTCGACGTCTTCGGCTAACTGTTCGTCCGCGTCGTCGATGCCGACGTAGACGTAGCGCTCGGTGTCGAACTGGTCTTTGACACCCGCGAGACTCTCCTCCTTGCCGCGCGGACCCGAGAAGAAGTCCTGCCGAATGCGATTCTTTCGGGTGAAGTTCGTCACGACGTACGTCGGCTTCTCGGAGACGACGCCGATGTACTCGGTCCAGCCGCGGGCGTCTTCGAAAACGCTCTCCGGCGATGCGAACTCCTTCAACGCCTCGAGTTCGAACGCCAGGGTCATGTCGCTACCGCCGTTCATACTGTCTCAAAACGGTGCACCGGGGAAAACGGCTTCGATACGTCGGACGACGATGCCGTGTCGCCTCGCCCTGTCGTCGTGCTATTACTACCTTGACACGAGACGGCCAAGGCGTCAAGTTGATAGCGAGAGAGTCCTTCGGATTAGCCTGACTATGCCGCTCGCTTCAGCCGCGGCCGACGCAGCGCCGGCCGCCGGCCTCGAGTTCGCAGGCGACGCCGTCGCGCTCACACCCCCATCCCTCTCGGCGATCCTGAACTCGCCGCTGACGGACGCCCTCGCGTGGATCGCGATCGTCGCGTTCATGGGTGCGGCCCTCCTGCAGTGGTACGGGAACGTCGATTCGGCGCGCCTTCTGGCCGGGGGTGCCTGGGTCGTCTTTGGCGTCTTCTGGCTGACGATGGTGCCGTACTACTTCGCGGACGCCCAGAGTCCGATCAAGACGCTCCTCGCGCTCGCGGCGTTACCGCTGTCTGCGTACACTGCATACCTCCTCTATGGCGGTCGCACGTCGTTGCTCTTGCTCTCGAAGGCGGTCGCCTTTATGGGCCTGATCTACCTGCCAGCCGAGACGATACCGGTCGTTCGGACGTGGCTGATCGAGACGACGGCGGCCCAGACTCACTACGGGATGGAGCTGCTCGGACACAGTCCCGGACTCATTGAAGGGGCGAACGGCTATCAGAGCAAGTTCGCCTTCGATCCGTCCGAGACGGTGACCGGCCGGACGACCTACATCGTCCTCTCCTGTACCGGAATCGGGAGCATGGCGATCTTCGGCGGGCTGATCGCGTCGGTGACGGCACCGCTAAAACGCAAGCTCTCGGCGTTCACCATGGCGATCGGCGTCATCTGGGTTCTGAACCTCGGACGAAACATCTTCATCGGCCTGGCGTCGCCGTGGGGCTGGTTCCAACAAGAAATGCTGGTCTCGTTGCTGACGACCTACATGGGCGCCGAACCCGACCGCGTCTCGTTTCTCGTCTCCCACAACTACATCGCCCAATCGCTGTCGATCGTCGCCCTCCTCGGGATCACCTACCTCGTCGTCAAACTCGTTCCCGAGGTGCTCGCGCCCCTGGAAGACGTACTCTACATCCTGACCGGCACCGAGTACGACCTCTTCGAGGCCCTCGACGTCGAGGAGCGGCGGCCCGCGTACGCGCCGAGCGCCCTCGAACAGTAGCAAAACAGTGACTCCACGCCCACCCGACGTTCCGTTCGTCCTCCGCTCGCGCGCCGCCTTCTTTCCCGACTCGGCAACGCTCGTCGTCGCGGACCTCCACCTCGGCCGCGGCGTCTCCTCCGCCGTCGACGCTCCGATCGCCGACAGCACGAACGCGAGTTCACGAGCGCGCCTTGATGCGGTGCTCGCGGAGCTGGGGCCGGCGGCCGTCGTCGTCGCCGGCGACCTGCTGCACGCGTTCGATCGCGTTCCCCGCGGGGTCACCGACGCGCTGGCTGCGCTCGAATCGACGGTCGCCGATGCCGACGCATCGCTCGTCGTCACGTCCGGCAACCACGACGCGATGCTCTCGTCGGTGTTCGACGGGGAGACGAGAGCGGCGTGCCGACTCCCGCCCGCAGGCAAGAATGAGAACGAGAGTGAGAATACGAGCGAAGCCCAAGAGAGCGTGGTCGTCTGTCACGGCCACGAACCGCCCACCCTCGACGCCACCCTGTACGTCGTCGGTCACGACCACCCCGCCCTCTCGATCGAGGGCCGCAAACGCCCCTGTTTTCTCTTCGGTCCCGGGGCCTACGACGGGGCGGACGTACTCATGGTGCCGGCGTTTACTGAACTCGCCGCCGGAGCGACGGTAAACAGCATGTCCGCTCGGGACTTTCAGTCGCCGCTGGTCACCGACGCGAACGCGTTCCATCCGATCGTCTGGGACGTCGGAGCCGAAGAACCGCTGTGGTTCCCGCCGCTCGGCGAGTGCCGGCAACTGTTATAGCGTTCCGAACTCGCGGTCACGAATCCGTCAGTATCCGAAGCACGATTCCCAGCACGAGCGCGATCGGGCCCAGAATCATCCCGACTGGCGGAATCGGTGCGATGATGAGGACGATCCCGAGCAGGATCAAGATCGTCGATGGTTTGACCATACGAACCAATTAACGCCGAAACGGGTAGCAGTACGGCCGGCATTTACAGCGACTCCAGTATCACCACCAGCGCCGCATTCGTCGATCCCGCTCAGACGGACTGCTGGCAGTCAGTTCCATCGTCCCCGCGACCGTTCTGCGGTTGCGCCGAGAAATTAGGACAGCAGTCCGCCTCAGTCGTCAGCCGCGACGACGTGGTCGAGATCGAGTTCAGCGTCGTCCGCTGTGAGTCGGTACTCGCCGTCGTCGAGTTCGACGATGCCCTCGTGGTGGAGGTGATCGAGGTGGGCGTAGGCTTCGCCGGGGCCGTGGACGATGTGGATGCCGTCGAGGTCGCCGAACAGGTGTGCGCTGACGGTCCAGGGGTCCGCCGGGCCGTGGTCTGCGAGCACGTCGAGGACGTTCTCCGTTCGTTCGCGGTGGTGATCGACGATGGTCGTCGCGCGACCGCTCGGGTCCGTAATCGGGTCCCGGTGGCCGGGCCAGACGCGGTCGTAGTCGCGATCCGCAATCGTTCGCAGCGTCGTGAGGTACTTTTCGAGCGGCCGCTCGACGCGGACGTCAGCCCCGCCGACGTTCGGCGTGTAGACCGGCAGGAGGGCGTCGCCGACGAACGCTGTGTCGTCGTCCGCCGTTTCCGGCCCGTTCGCGAGTTCGAAGCAACAGAGACCCGCCGCGTGGCCGGGTGCGTGTACCGCTTCCAGCGTGCGACCGCCGACATCGATTACGTCGCCGTCCTCGATCGGCGTCGCGTCGACCGGTTCGCCCTCGAGCCGCGAGGAGGCGTCGACGAACTCGAGCAGTTCCGATTTGGGTCCCTCGGGAACGCCCCACTCGTCGAGGTACGCCCGTCGGCGCTCGTGGAGCGCAGCAGTCTCCTCGGGGTCCTGTTCGACCAGCGGCGCGTCGGCCTCGTGGACGTAGACCGTCGCCCCGCCTGCGTCCTGGACCTCACCGGCGAGGCCGGCGTGGTCGACGTGAAAGTGCGTCAGGACGATCGCGTCGACGTCGGCGAACTCGTAGCCGCGGTCTGCCAGCCCCTCCCGAAGGTCGTCGCGAACGTCGGGGGTTGCAACGCCCGTATCGACGAGTGCGAGTTCGTCGCCGTCCGGGTCCTCGAGCACGTAGGAATTGTTGTGTCCCTCGAACTCGTCGTTACCCAGCGAAATACGATCCATACCGAGATGCATCCGTCGAGCGATAATAACTCACTGGGTACCGGAACGGCGCGCAGGCAGAATTTGGGGGAGTGAAAGTGAGGGAGGGCGAGGCGGGAGTGAGTTTGTATCCGTGTGACTGAGCCTGTGTCTCTGTCTGTATACGACTGAGTCTCTATCTGTCTGTAGCTGTACGTACGAGCGAGTGTAAGAATCGGAACCCGTCAGCTCTCGAGTTCAGTTCGGAGCAACTGATTCACGTCGCCGGGATCGGCGCTGCCGCCGGTCTTTTGCATGACTTGGCCGACGAGGAAGTTGATCGCGCCGTCGTCGCCGGATTCGTAGTCCTCGACCGCGCCGGGATTCTCGTCGATGGCTTCGACCACGGCCTGCTGTACTTCGTCCTCGTCCGTCTTGCCGAGTCCCTCCTCGGCGACGACCTCGTCAGGCGTGCGACCGTCGTCGAGCATCGATCGGAGGACGGTCTCGCGGGCGTTCTTCGCCGTAATCTCGTCCGTTGCGACGAGTTCGACGAGACGAGTGACCTCGTCGAGTCGACCCTCGAGATCGGTAATTTCCATGTCGCGGTAGTTGAGTTCGCCGAGCAGGTTGTCCGCGACCCACGTGGCCGCGAGATCGGGATCGAACTCGCCGGCCACGTCCTCATAGAAGTCGGCGACCTGCTTCGTGGAGGTCAGTTTCGAGGCGGCCTCCTCGCTCAGACTGAACTCGTCCTGGAAGCGCTCGCGGCGGGCCGAGGGGAGTTCCGGAATCGAAATTTCGTCCTTCCAGTGGGAGACGCGAAGCGGCGGCAGGTCGGCTTCCTCGAAGTACCGGTAATCTTTCTCTTCTTCCTTCGAGCGCATCGAGACCGTGATGCCGCGGGATTCGTCCCAGTGGCGGGTTTCCTGTTCGACCGCGCGGCCGCGCTGGATGGCGTTCTTCTGGCGAGTCTCCTCGTACGCGAGCGCTTTCTCCGCGCCCTTGTGACTCGAGATGTTTTTGACTTCGGTGCGGTTGGCGGCGGCGAGCGCGTCCGCGCCGATCTCGTCGATGCCGTCGCCGGCGATTTCGTCCGCGGGGATCATCGAGAGGTTCGCGTCGATGCGCAGGCTGCCGTCGCGCTCGGCGTCGAAGACGCCCAGGTACTCGAGCACTTCCTCGAGTTCGGCGAGGAAGGCGCGGACTTCGCTCGGACTGCGGAAGTCGGGGGCGGTGACGACCTCCATGAGCGGCGTGCCGGCGCGGTTGTAGTCGACCAGCGTGTAGTCTGCGGTGTCGATGCCGCCGCCGACGTGCTGGAGGCTGCCGGGGTCTTCCTCCAGGTGGGCGCGCTCGATGGCGATCGTGCGGCGGTCGCCCTCGACGGCGACTTCGAGTTCGCCGTCGGCGCAGATGGGTTCGTCGTACTGCGTGATCTGGAAGTTCTTGGGCAGGTCGGGGTAGTAGTAGTTCTTGCGGTGGAAGCGGGTTTCCTCGGGGATGTCGGCGTCGATGGCCTTGCCGACCTTGACGGCGGCTTCGACGGCACCTTCGTTCAGCACCGGCAGCGCGCCCGGGAGGCCGAGACAGACGGGGCAGACGTTCTCGTTCGGCTCGTCGGTCTGATCCGTCGAGCAGCCACAGAAGATCTTCGTGTCGGTCTCCAGCTGGACGTGGACCTCGAGCCCGATGACGGTCACGAGGTCGCCCTGCTGGACGGTTTGGGCAGTCATTGAGCCACGATTCGGCCCGGTGGGGGTAAAGCGTAACGGGATCGTATCCTCGCGGCGGTCGTTTGCGGCCGCAGCTGCGACCCGGGCCACGGGTCGAGCGGCGGTCGGCCGACGGTCAGTACCGCCGCTCGATCACCATCCCCGACTCGCCGACGACGAGTTCGGGGGCGCGAGACGTGCCGAGCGCGATCGCGAGCGGGTCGTTTTGGGCCGGCAGCGTCGTTTGCGTCGTCCAGCCGTCGAAATCGCGCTCGAAGAGTTCGCCGGAGGAGGCGATCGCCAGCGCGTCGTAGCGGTTCCGGACCAGGGCCGTAATCGCCGTTTCGGCGAGCGACGCGCGCGACCAGTCGACGCCGTTGTAGGTCCAGACGGTGCCGTCGCCGCCGGCGACGGATACCGCCCCGGAATCGACCGCGGCGACGGCGTCGAAATCGATAGCCGCCGCATCGATTCCGATACGCGTCCAGGTATCGCCGCCGTCCCGCGATTCGAACGCACCGCCGTCCGTGTCGACGGTGTAGACGTACGACAGCGGCGTGATATCGACGTCGGTGACGCTCGAACCGGTACCGGGTTCGATCACCTCGGCCCACTCGACCGACGTGCCGTCGCGTTGCCCGTGGAGGAGTTCACCCGAGCCGTTGAGCGCCGTAATCCGTTCTTCGCCGGCGAGACCGGCGACGGCGACCGCCGTCCAGGAGGACGTCATCTCCTTCGGTGCCGAGAAGTCCACGGCCCGATCGGCGACGACGTCGTAGAGGCCGAGTGCGCCGCTATCGCCGGCGGCCCAGACCGCGCGGCCGTTGTTCGTCACGGCGAGCGAACGAAGCGTATCGGCCGTCCCACCGGGGCCGTTCGGAAGCGCGACGGTCCACGACTCGTCGCCTCGAGTCAGGACGATCCCGTCCTCGCCGACGGCGACGGCGCCAGTCGCCGTCGTTCCGACGTCGTACAGCGTCGCGTCGGTCGGAACGGTGGCCGGCGTCCACTCGGCGGTCGTCTCGCCGCAGCCGGCCAGCGACGCCGAGACTGAAACCGCAGCCCCGCCGATCGCGGCGAGGACGGTCCGCCGACGGACTCGATCAGGCTCCATCGCCATCGGTCTCGTCCTCCCGTTCCTGCTCGTGAACTCGAGTGCTCGACGGGCCGTTGTTTAGCCGCTGGTCCGGAGCGGTCGCCGCCGGTTCGCTGTCGGCGGTTTCGATCCCGGCTTCCGACGGGCGGCTCGGCGGGGACGACGGCGTGAACGCGCCGGGGGCGGACGTGCGTTTGAGGACCGCGGAGATGCGAACGACGTACGCGAAGAGGACACCGAGGGGACTGAACGCGACCGCGAGCGCGAGGCTCACGAGGACGAGCAGCGGGCCCTCGTGGGCGACCGGCGGATACCCGCTCGCGTAGATCATGATGACCAGGGTCGAGAGCAACAGCGCCGCGGTGCCGCTGTAGGTGATCCACCGGGACAGCCGCGCGAGGTCGCGCTGGAGGTAGATCGTCGTGAAGTACTGTCGCGTGGCGTCCGCGGCGACGAACAGTTCTCGGAGTTCGGAGAGCAGTTCCGACGCCCGGTCGGACAGTTCGTCGTCGAACCGTCGCCGAAACCGCCGTGCCTCGGTGGCGGCACCCGCGTAGTCGTGATCGATCGTCGGCAAGACGACGTCGAAGACGGAGTCCGTCCCGCCGGTTAGCGTCGACGAGAGTTCACTCGTGTGGTCGCGGGTTTGCGATGCGAAGCGGCGAATGGACTCGAAGGCGTCCATCGAACAGCCCGCAGTTTGGTCGTCGGTCGCGGTTCCGTCGTCGGATTCACATTCGGAGACGAGCGCGTCGGCGCGGCTGCCGAGCGTTCCGGCCAGGCGGGCGAGAAACGGTGCGGGATTGGTCGGGCTCACGCCGTCCCCTTCCGTCTGTTGCTCGATACGCGTGCGAAACTCCTGGACGCCGTCGATGCGATCCGTCAGTCGGTCCGGCGTGCCGAACAGCCGCGAGATGATCAACTGGTTGACCGCGACGACGATCGGAATGAACGAGAACAGGCCCGCGATCATCGTGCTGAACATCGTCGTCACGAAGCGACTCTCGCGAACCCCGATGACGTCGCTCACTCCGAGCAAAAGCGCGATGACGAAGATACCGCCGACGAATCCGCCGGCGATCACGCGACGGTCGCCCTCGAGTAAGAGCCAGCGGTGGCTGTCTCGACGGGATTTCGTTTCGGTGAACAGCCGGATGCCGATTCGAGCGCCGACCCAGAGCAAGCGCCCACCCACGAGGAGTCCGGCGACGGTCAGCCGAACGACGTAGACCGCAAGGGAGAGACCGAGCGATGACCCCTCATCACTGGAGCGATCGGACTCGGCGTGCGACCGCTCGGAGGGGGGTGTCGAGTCGTCAGCGGGGGTGTCGGCCGTTGAGTCGGCGTCATCGTGGACAGTTTCGTCGGCCGTCCTGGAGTCGCCGCGGTCGGGCGCACCGAGTTCAGTCGAGTCCCGTGCTGTGTTGGGGGGCGTTTGCGAGGCCGCAGTGTCCGGGACTGAGTCGGTCGATGTGGGATCGGGAGATGAGGGGTCGTCAGTCATGGGATGGGGAGTGAGATCGTGTGGTGCTGGGATCGTCCAGCGGCTGGTTGCAGCGGGCGGGTCAGAGGAGGGCCGAGACGAGTTCGAGCAGGCGGAGTGCGAGGGCGAGCAGGATGATCAGTACGGCGACGCGTCGCAGGATGGCGCTTCGCGTCGTCCTGATGCGGGCGCGATCCGACGGGTGAAAGCCGACGGTCCAGAGCGTTGCGATCGACCCGACGTTGATCGCGATGAGGTTGACGGCGACGACGACGAACGACCCGAGCGTCGCCTCGGGTGCACCCCAAGCGACGGCGACGCCGATGACGCCGATCGGCGGCATAAGTGCGGCGGCGATCATCACCCCGATCAGGTCCGTAATGCCCGTGGTTGCCATGCCGAGTCCGCCGGCGACGCCGGAGCAGATGGCGACGGTGACGAGCAGCGATGGTGGTAAGCCGTGGCTTCCGAGCCCGAGACTCGCCTCGAGATCGACGACGGAGGAGATGATCGTCGACGTCCGTGCGAACGCCGCAAAGGCGAGCGCGGTGACGAGGGCGACGACGATGCCAAGCAGTTGGAGTTTGACGCCGCGGACGAACAGCGGTCGGTCGTCGAGGACCGTCGCAACGCTTGCGGCCATCGCCGGGCCGAGCAGCGGAGCGATGACCATCGAGCCGACGAGGACGGGCAGCGAGTTCAGGAGGACGCCGGTGGTTGCGACGACGCTGCTGATCGCCGTCATCGTGGCGAAGATGATGAAGGAGGGGAGCTGTGAGCGGGCTTTCGACCGCAATTCGCTTCTGGAGACGCGTTCGAACGAGAGCCACTCCGGCCGTCGGTTGGAACGGTTGCGCGAGGAGTTGCTGCCGGCTTCGAGGATCGCCATCGGCGCTTCGACGATGATGGTGACGTTTCCGGTGATCGCCTCCAGATCGTCCTCGACCGGTTCGACCGCGTGTGCGGGCACGGGAACGGTAAGCGTCCAGTGCTCGCCGTCGGTGTGATCGGTGAGGCTGTACGTGAGATCGTGGGACTCGAGGACGGCCATCACCTCGTCGATACTCGGCTGTGTGTCTGCGAGTACCGTCAGGAGGCGCATATTCGACCGCCACGTTCGTCTCGGTGATGATCGTCGAACGCTGTCGCGATCGATCACAGTAGCGTGAGTGCATCGGCCTCAGACAGTGAATAGGTGGGAAACGTTCGATTGAGAAGCGAGCGGACGAGGTGGCGGATCACCGCGAGTTGGTCCCTGCCGGTGTCCGTACACGAGGTCCCACAGCGGCCGATCAATCCGTCCGTCCCGTCGAGGTACGTCAGGCGGCCACCGCAGTTCTGACACCGCGGCTCGACGTGGCTGGTCATCCACTCGACGGCGAACTCGTCACGAGCGAGTCGCTCGCCGAGTGCGTACCAGACGATGACGTCGCGCTCACCTCGGCCCGACGCCGCACGCTTCAACCGCGTGAGCGTGACCGCAGCGCGGGTGTACAGTTCGTCGTCCTGGCCGGCGTGTCGTTGGTGACAACGCCGGAAGTACGTCAGCAGTGCTCGCTTCGACGACCGTCGCTTTCCCGTCGTCAGTGGCGTCTCGAGAGCGACGTTCTGCAAACAGCCGTCTGCCTCCGGAGCGCGTTCCGGACGTCCGTGTTCGTCGTAATGGCGCTCTCGCGAGAGAGACGCACCGCTGGTCGGACAGAATGCGTGTTCACCAATCATTTGTTAGTTGTTGGGACGGCCGAACCGGGCACCGATCCGACCGGGTACCTCAGCGTAGCGGTGCCAGGGGGATAAACTGACACAGTAGTGAGAGAATCTAAAATAAATAGAGCGACCCATTTCCTACTCTAGAAACGTGTTATAGATGTTTTCTATATGTTTCTAATGTTTGTTGATACCTTATCCGTGCCCGGCCACTACAACGATTGCACCATGTCACGTGGTGATCTTCCAGCCATCGATTCGACCGATTTAGCACCGTGGTACTGGTACATACTGATCGGCTATCCCGTATTGAGTCTGCTCGGGATCATCTCGCTCGCCCGCCTCACTGGCGGTGGCTCGGTACTGGCTTCGAGTGTCGGCAGTATCGCACTCCTGATCGTCATCGTCGCCGCAAGTGCTATCACGCTGCCGGCGATCTGGCGGGACGCCGAGTTCGTTGCGACCGAAACCGATGCGTGGGACCCCGATCGGCAAATCTACGTCGGTGCGGCCGTCGCCGTCCCGCTGCTCCTCGGCGTTCTCTCCGGACTGGCGGCCGGGTTCGGAATCGCGATCGCAATCACCGTCCTCGGCTTCCTGCTGTCGACGGTAACTGTCTGTTCGGCGTACCTGTACAACCGCCACCGCAGCGTTGGATTACTCGCTCGCTGATACCGCCGAGAGCTATCGTAACCACTGCAGGTCACGGCACACCCGATCGCACGACGGCTCTGCGATCGGCGGATAACCCGTTGCAGTTGGGACTCTCGTTGCGGCGTGGACACAGCGGTCCTCACTCGGCGACGGCCGCGAGTTCGGACCGCGGTTTCACCAACGGCTGGCCGACAAGGTGTCTGCCCGACACCCGGCACCGACCGCCGCGGCAGTCCGGTTCGATCCGCTCACGCCGCGTTGGTCTATATTCTCTAGGTTTTGCCCATGTTTATGTGGCCACAACTTCTGGCTATATCTGTTAGTAGCCCGGACGACACGCCACCGTCGCTGGCGTGGATGACCTCCTGGCCAACCGACACAGCCGCCACTATCCTCACTCCCGCGTCCCGTCTTCGCGTGCCGCTCCCTGCTCGACCGGCGGCGATTACCCGTCACCGCTCACCTCACACCGACCAGCTACCGCCTCGATACCGAGTTCACCCAGCCATGCTCTCAGAGATACACCTGCTCACCGACCAGGCCAGTCTCTGGCCCGCGTCCGGCCACCAGTTCGTCTCGTTGCTCCGACTGCTGCTCGTCCAGAGCCACCTGGAATCCGGGTCGGCCATCATCAACACCACCCCCACCACCAACACTACCACCACCGCCACCACCATCGCCATCGTCGTCTCGGCCGACCTCGGCTTCGTCTTCGGACCGATCTCCGGCGGCGGACTCGACCTCGCGGCCAGACTCGTCGGGCTGCTCGGTGCCTTCCTACTCCAGCTCGTGACGGCCCTGGTCGTCGCACTCGAGATGGCCTGGGACACCTGGTGGGCGCTCGTCCTCGGCTTTACGATCACCGGTGCCATCCAGGAGTTCGTCGACGAGGATCAGCTCACCGACTACCTCGGCGACGACGGCTGGCGGGAGATCGGCTACGGAACCGCCTTCGGCACGGCCTCCTCGAGTTGCTCGTTCTCCGCGGTCGCGATGACCCGGTCGCTGTTCACCAAGGGTGCCTCGGCCGCGTCCTCCCTCGGGGCGTTCCAGTTCGCGAGTACGGATCTCGTGCTCGAACTCGCACTCGTCGTCCTGACGCTGCTCGGGTGGCAGTTCGCCGTCGCAGAGATCACCGGCGGATTAATCGCCGTCGTCGTCCTCGGCATCATTTACCGGCGATTCGTCCCGCCCTCGTGGGTCGAGCGAGCACGTTCCCACGCCCGCGCGCTCGACGAAACCGAATGCGCGACCTGCGGCATGGCCGCCCCGCCGACCGACGAGGAGACGATCACGCGAACGTTCGACGGCGAGCACCGATACTTCTGCTGTGGCGGCTGTCTCAACGCGTACGACCCGGCCGACGACCGCGAGGCCGTTACCGCCGGCCCCGAACTCCTCTCGGGCGACCGCTGGCAAAGTGCGATCACGAACACGATGAGCGAGTGGGACATGCTCTGGCGGGACATCCTCTTCGGATTCCTCCTCGCCGGCCTCCTGGCCGCGTTCGTCCCGGACGCCTGGTGGACGGCCCTCTTCGGGGTCGGTCCCGAGGGAAGCCTCACGCGCCTCCTCTCGAACGTCGTGCTCGGAGCCATCGTCGGCGTGCTGACGTTCCTCTGCTCGGTCGGCAACATCCCCTTCGCCGTCGTCCTCTGGCAAAACGGCGTCTCGTTCGGCGGCGTCCTCGCGTTCATCTTCGCCGATCTGCTGATCCTTCCGCTGGTCCGAACGTACCACCGCTACTACGGCCTTCGCATGGCCGGCGTCATGTTCGCCGCGTTCTTCGCCGCCGCCGTCATCGCCGGCTTCCTCGTCGAACTCGTCTTTTCCGGAGTCGGTCTCGTTCCGTCACCCGGTACGTCCGGCGGGACGGTCCCTGGAGCGTACACGTCCCTGTTCAACGTCGTTACGCTCCCCCTCTTCGCCGTGCAGGTGTACGTCGCCCTCGAGCCGGACCAACGCGTCCGCCTCGGCAACCGAATCGCACCGCACGTCGCGGGCGTTCTCTACCACGCCTACGACCTCGTGAGACGAGTCGCGTACGCGCTCGAATCGCGAGGCCTGAAGTAAGTCGCTTCACACCCATGACGACATCCCAACCACAGTCCCGATCCCAGGGCCAGTCCCGGTCTCGGCCCCAGCCACGGCCACGACCATCACCCGGCGGACGGTTCGATCCCGTTCGGATCGTCCTGCTCGTCGCCCTCGTCACGAGCCACGGGTTGATCCGCGTCGCCGAACGGTACTTCCCCGAGTTCCTGTCAGCACTTGGCTACGGGCCGATCGTCACCGGACTGGTCGTCAGCATCGGTCTCGGCGTGACCGTCATCATAACGGCATCCGCGACCGCCGGGCTGAACTCTGGCGACGAGACAGAAAGTGGCGATAGAAACGCCGAAACCGGCGGCTTCCCGGCACGGGTAGTCGCAGTCGTCTCGGTGCTGTTTGCGACCCTCGGACTGTTCGTCTGGACGGGCGCACCGACACTCGATGCGCTCCTCGGCACGCCGCTTTCGGCGCTCGGCTGGCTCGCGGTCGGGGTCGTGCTCCTCCAGGCCTGGCACAGTTTCGGCCCGGTGCGGACCCTCTGGCCGATCGACACCAGGATCGTCGGTCGAAAGACGCGATCGACCCGAACCGAAGCCGACGAGTTCACGCCGTCGGGAGCCGATCGAGAGCGCGACGCTCGTGCGGGCACCGTTATCGGCGCACTTGGGATCGGTGCCGGCGCGCTGATCGTGACTGCAGCGATCGCGATCGTTGGCGGCGTCAAAACCGGGTTTTCGATCGTCGCAGCGACGGGTGCGGCGGTCACGCTCGTCGCAGCGATTACGCGGGGGGTCATCGGCGATACCGACCGGCTTCCGCTCGTCGGTCGCATCGAAGCGCCGAGTGCGGCGAGGGGTCGGGTTCCCGATTCGGTCGCGTCGGTTCGCCGGGCGGTCGTCGCCCTCTCCGACCGGCGGCGCTGGACGATCACCGGCGACGCGCTCGTCAGGCTGGCGCTCGTGGGGAGTACGCCGTACCTGGTGTTGCTGTTCGTCGAGGAACAGCCGCTTTCGCTCTCGGTCGGCGGGCGGTCGCTGATGCCAGCCGCGATGTTCGGCGCGTTCGTCCTCGCGGAGGCGGGCGGGGCGCTTCTCGGCGCGATAGCCGCTCCGCGACTCGTCTCTGCGGTCGATCGGCGGTGGCTCCTGACCCTCGGTCTCGCGGGCGTCTCACTGGTTCCGATGGCCCTCGTCGCGACATCGTCCGTCGCCATCGTTGCGCTCCTGTTTGCCGTGCTCGGCTGCCGGACCGCGATCGAACCGCTCAGACCGACCGTCGGACCGCGCATCAGACCGAGCCACGACGTGAGTCCCGATGCGGACGCAACGGCGCTCGGTCTCCCGCCACCCGAGCCTCTCCAGACGGCGGTTCGGATCGCACTCGTCCCGGCCCCGTTCGTCGGCGGCCTTCTGTACGCGATCCACCCCGTTGCGGCGTTTACCGTCGCAACGACCGTCTCTCTGCTCGGGGTTCGCGAACTGCTCAGATCGTTCAGTTTCGAGCGAATAGGCGACTGATCGCACGAGAACCGGTTCGAATCGAGACGACGCTTTCGCACCGACTTTGCACGGTGACCCAGCATGTCCCACTCATCCGATACTGACGGCACTGACGGCACTGGCGGCACTGGCGACGCTGAACTCGAAGCGACAAGCGGGCCCCTCGAAACGGGTCGCCGACTGATCGCCGTCGACCACGTTCGACTCGGACGGTGGTTCCTCGTCTTCGCGCTGGTGATGGGACTCTGGGGCGGCCTCGACGCCGTGCTCCTTCGGACGACGCTCGTCACGCCGACGCTGGATCACTGGTCGGCCGACGTCTACAGTTCGCTCTTTACGACCCACGGGTTGACGATGTTGTTCCTGTTCGCGGTCCCTGTGATATGGGGATTTGCGTACGCGACGATTCCGTCGTTGATCCGGGCCGAGCGAACCGCGTTTCCCGCCCTTGCAGCGGCGGCGTTCTGGCTGCAGATCCCGGCTGCGATACTGGTTCGAGCCGGAACGATCGGCAGTGCACTCGACGTGGCGGGACTCGACCCCGTCGCGATCGGCTGGACGATGTACCCGCCGATGAGCGTCACATCGTCGAACCCCGCCGTCGACGCGCTGGTCGCCGGCCTCCTGTTCGTTGCTATCAGCACGTCGCTGACCGCGGCGGACCTCGTCGTCACGGTCTGTCGTCGGCGGACGATTCCGTGGAGCGACGTCGACACGTTCACCTGGACGGTGGTAACGAGTGCGGCGATGGCGGTCGTCGCCTTCCCGGTCCTCGCCGGTTCGCTTGCGCTCTTGCTCCTCGAACGGGCGGCTGGGGTCGGGCTCCTCGTCGGTCGGAGCGGCCCGATGGTCTGGTTGAACCTGTTCTGGTTCTTCGCTCATCCGCTGGTGTACATCCTGGTGTTGCCACCGATGGGCATCACCAGTCACGTGCTACCGCGGTTTGCCGGGCGGCGGCTGTTCGGCCGCCGGTCGGTCGTCTACTCGACGTTTGCGATCGGCATCCTCTCGTTTACCGTCTGGGGACACCACCTGTTCATGGCCGGGATGAGCGTCAGCGTCCGCGCCGTGTTCATGTTCGTGACGCTGGCGGTCGCCGTCCCGAGTTCGGCGAAGCTCTGTACGTGGCTCGGCACGCTGTGGGGTGGTGCAATCCAGCACACAGCGCCGATGATCGCGAGCATCGCAGCGATCGCCTTCTTCATTGTCGGCGGCGTGACCGGCGTCTTTCTCGCGGTGGCTCCGATCAACGTCCTCTACAACGGGACGTACTACGTCGTCGCTCACTTCCACATGATGCTCGTCGGGTTCGTCGCGTTCACGCTCGTCGCCGGGGGGTACTACTGGTTTCCGTTGCTTACCGGGCGGTGGTACGATCCGACGCTCGCTCACCTGCACGTCTGGCTCACCATCGTCGGAATCATCGTGACCTTCGGCGCGCTCTTCGTCGTCGGCTTCGCAGAGTTACCGCGACGAATCGCGACCTACCCGCCCGCGTTCGCGCCGATCCACCAGCTTGCCACCGTCGGAGCCTACGTCATCGCCGTGGGCCAACTCGTCTTCCTCCTCAACATCGGTCGATCGCTCTGGGTCGGCGAGCGCGCCGGCGACGATCCGTGGGGCCTCGCCGACGAGCCGTCACACGCACGAGAATGGTGAGCTGTCGGCCGAGTAACGTTAATATCGGATTACGACGGCAGTCGTGCCAAACTTCGATATCGGGGTTGCTCGTAGCTAGCGCTACTCAAACTCGATCCCGACTCGTTCCGAATCGCGACCGGCGGGCCTGGCGCTGGCCCAGACCCGACCCAGACCCAACCCAGACCCAGCCCGATCGGGCCCGACGGGAGACATCCCCGACCCAGCCGCCGATCGGCCCCGCCGCTGACCAACGACAGTAACCCCCTCGTTCGTGACCGCAGCGACTCGCCAGTCCTCTCCACCCACCTCGCACAGGCATCTCACCAGTCACCGAGACAGCACACCCACTGCGCACCGGTATCCCGACTTCTAACCCACAATCCATGGCATCCACCACAAGCACCGACGTTGCACTGATGCTCCTGCAGTTGATCGCACTAACAATTCCACCAGCCGTCGTCCTGATCGACCAGCTCCGCCGCTCGCAGAACCTCGAATGGACCATCCGAAAACTGAGCTTCGGACTCGTGTTCTCGTGTGTCACCCTCCTGCTCGGCGGCGCAGTCGCCGTCCTCCTGTACTTCCTGACGGCAGTCTCGCTGCCAATCACCCTCATTGCAGGGCTGCTCCTCGTTCTGCTCGGCCTCCTCCCGCTCGGGACGTTCGTCCTCGTCCTCTACCGAGAACACCGGAAGGAACACGGTCCCTGATCCGATTCTCGCTACGTCCGGGCTCGGCCGGGAGTGGGTTCGACCCCCACACGTAGCTTCGGCGGTCTTCCCGCCGATGATGCACCGATGTGTAGGAACATCCCCACCAACCACGACACCGACGACAACGACGAGCACGAATCGAGTATCGACGGGTCGACACCCCCTCGCCCCCTGACGAACCTGACCGGGTTCAAGCGCGACCAGCTATTCGTCATCCGACTGCTGGCCGAACGCAACCCCCACGGGCTCGTGATCAAAGACAAACTCGACTGCTACTACGACGAGGACATCAACCAGGGCCGGCTTTACCAGAACCTCAGTGAACTCGTCGATGAGGGGTACGTCGAAAAGCACCCACTCGACGGACGAACCAATGCCTACCGGCCGAGCACGCGCGCCAACAGGCGACTCGAAGAACACCACGAGTGGGAACGTCACTGTCTCTTCTGTGACCCCTGATGCGGATGCGTAACTGCCACACTTGAGACACTGAGACGCGGCTGCATTGCAGACCGGTATTCGGCCACACGCGATCGAAACAGCCGGCGCTGTGCAGACTGGCCGTGTCGACGTGGTCGTACCAACCGCACCACCGCCAACGCACGCACAAAACTGCTCGAAACAACCGATGACTACTCCACACGATACTTCAACCGACACGACCAGCCGAACCGCTCCCGCACTCGATGCTCCGTGGAGCCACCTTCGTACCGCCGCCCACCGTCTCTCGGTCCCGGACGACATCGAACAGCGGCTCCTGTACGCGCGCCAGCGCCAGCAAATCGCAATTCCGTTCGAGCGCGACGACGGAACTATCGACGTTCGAGCAGGGTATCGCGTTCGCCACGACGACGTTCGCGGTCCCTACATCGGCCCGCACCGCTACGTCCCCGGACTGACAATCGGCGACTGTGCCGGACTCGCGGTCGCAACTGCCGTAACCGCCGCACTCGCCGACGTTCCGTTCGGCGGCGCAGCGGGCGGCATCGACTGCGATCCGGAAACGCTCTCGTGGGACGAACGCGCCAGACTCACGCGCGCCTACGCACGTCGGATTACCGACATCGGGCCGAACAGCGACGTTCTCGTTCCCGACCTGGGAACCGACGAACGCACCATGGCTCGCGCCGCCGATGCCGTCGCCGAACACGTCGACGGCCCCCACACCGCGACAGCCGCCGGGAAGCCGGCCGTTCTCGGCGGCTCACGAGAGTTCACCTGTGCCGGCGGCCACAGCGTCGCCCACGTCGTCCGAGATATCCTCGAAACGGATCTCAACCGATCGCTGTCGGACGGAACTGTCGCCGTGTACGGCACCAGTACCGTCGGTGCGACGGCTGCGCGCTTGCTCGACCGCTGGGGCAGCACTATCGTCGCACTGTGTAGCGATCACGTCGGGCTTGCTGTCGACGGCGATAGCGACGAGGAGACCGACGATGAAGACGGCGACAGCGACGACGCTACCGACGACGGCATCGATACGACCGTCGCACCCAGCTACCTCGACGGACCGGGTGCGATCGACGAGTTCAGCGGCGGCACGATGACCGGAACCGAGAACGTCCTCGAAGCGGATGTCGACGTGCTGGTTCTCGCCGGATCGGGGACGGCGGTGACCGCCAGGAACGCGGAGACGATCCGGGCGGATCTCGTCGTCGAAGGCGCGTACGGCGCGGTGACCGCCGGCGGGCAACGCGTTCTCGAGGAGCAGGATGTCGCCGTCGTGCCGGCCGTGCTGTCGCTCGCCGGCAAACTATCGGCTGCGAGTCTCGAATGGCGTCGCCACGTCGGCCGCAGCGAGATGAGCGACACCCGCATGGCGAACGAACTCTCGTATGCGGTTATCGACGCCGTTTCCGACGTTCGGGCCCATCGCGTGCGCCGCGACGTGGGCTGGCGCGACGGCGCGTACGAACTCGGGCTCTCGCGGCTCGTCTCGGCTCACGAGGTGGTTCGATGATCGATCGTCTCGACGACTCGCTCAGCGACGCAATCGAGTGGCTGACCGAGATCGGTCCCGAGATCGAACCGTCTGCCGACTCCGAATCCGATTCTGACTCCGAATCCGAACCCGAGTCGGAAGCCGCCGATTCCCCATCGAACTCCGAATCCCAGGACGAGGCTGTGCCGCGGTCGGACGGCGGTCGCGAGACCGATCCGCCGAGCGCCGAAACGGCCGCTGACTGGGAAGAAGCCGACTCGCCGACCTCGAGAACACTGCACGGCGTCATCCACGGCGCGGACGGTGCCTACGCCTGTGGCGAGGGCGGTATCCTGTTGCACCGGCGCGACGACGGGTGGCAGACACTGATCGAGCGCGGTCCGGGCGTCGCGGACAACACGTTGCGGACGATCGACGCAACAGCCGACGGCTGTCGACTCTGGTTCGCCGGTGACAGCGGTGCACTCGGGTACTACGACGTCGCCGACGGCTACTTAAGCGACTACTCGGCACCGGGGGAAAAGACGAGCACCTGGGAGGGAATCGCCGTGTCCGGGCCGACCGGCGAGGAGCGCATCCGCATCGCGAACGGGTCCGGCGAAGTTCTCGACTGTACCGTCGAGGACGGCTGTCCGGTCTGGGGCGACGTCGTCGAACCCGGCGGCGGGTCGACGATACCCGGCCTAACCGCCGGTCCGGACGGGTTCTACGCCATCGACACCAGCGGCGGCGCGTACTACGAGGATGCAAACGGCGAGTGGGAACGAATCGGCGTTCGCAACGCCGAAGTCGACTTCTACGACATCTGGGCCGGCGATGAAACCGTCTTCGTCGCCGGTGCCGACGGCATCGCGTACCGGTACGACCCGCACTGCGAGAACTGGACTCCGATCAACGTCGGACAGGGTGCGCTCCAGTCCATCCAGGTGGCCGAGGGCAGCGACACTGCCGTCGCCGTCGCAACCGGCGGACGCGTCTACGAGCGCATCGAAAGCATCCGCTGGAAGGAACGGGACACGCCGACGGAACAATCCCTCCTCGATCTCGCCCTCGCCCGCCGGCGGTCGGACGACGAGGGACTGGCGACCGTTCCCGTCGACATCGCCGTCGGTGCTGGCGGCACCGTTCTCGAGCGCCAGCGAGACCGTTCGGACACCTCGAACTAACGCCTCCCACCGGCCCACACCACCGCTCACAACCTCTTCCGCCTCTCGCTCGCGCAACTGACCGATCCGCATGACAGCCCCACCGTTTCTGTCTCTTCCACCACCGTTCGGTACCGTCGTACGAACCGTTTTATCGTCGAAATCCGACCCCGAACCGCCGATCGTCCTGCTACTCACTCGATGCTCCCAGACAATCCACTCTCGTTCACCGCTCGTATCGATTCCGACTCGCTCCCCATCGCCGAACTCGCCACCCTCTCGCTCTCGGCACTCCTTTGGCTCGTCCTCTTCGAAGGCTGGCTTCCCGACCTCGGCCCCGCTCCCGCTGAACTCGAGGCGCCGATGGCCGCCCCCGGCGTCCCCGAAGCGATGGCGACGGCAAACGGGCTCTCGGGTACCGTCGCGTACCTGCTCATGTGGGGCACGATGATGCTCGCGATGATGCTCCCGTCGCTGATTCCGGTCGTTCGACAGCATCTCGATGACGTGTGCCAGAGTCCGACCGTCGCCGCTCCGTCGATCGCCGGGTTCCTCGGCGGCTACGCGCTCGTCTGGACGGCGATCGGTGCAGTGCCGCTCGCGGTCGAACTGCTCGTCTCGATTCACGAGTTCTCGACCGCGTCCGCGTTCGGTCTCGGTGCGGGGACGGTCCCCGTCGCCGGACTGCTCGCGTTCGCCGGCGGTTACCAGCTGACGCCGTTCAAACGTCGGGTGCTCTCGCGGTGTGCGTCCTGCCAGTCGATTCCGCACTGTCCCAACGTGAACCGGATGGTTCGCAGGGGGATCTCCTACGCGACGAACTGCGTCGCGTGCACCTGGCCGCTGTTCGCGCTGATGGTCGCGCTCGGGTCGATGAATTTCCTCGTGATGGTCGGCCTGACGCTCGTCGTCTCGATCGAGCGCCTGACGCCGGACGGCGAGCGCGTCGCGTTCGCTATGGGCGTTCCGTTGATCTGCGCCGCCGCGTTTTCGCTGCTGTTCGGCGTTCCGACGGTCTGATTCCTGTCCACCATCTTCCCGTCCCCCGGCCCCCGCCCCCCGTCTCCCCGGACCGGCCGGAGTCGCTTCGATCGCTCTTTCACGCAGTCACCGCGTATTCCCGTCCGGATCGATCCACGTCGATCCGTTCCCGTGTCCGCCGTAATCGATCGAATAACGAAGCATGACCGGTAGCGGTGCCCTTCGGCCGGTCGAATAGTGAAATCTCCGTTACAAGGCGCTGTCACAGTGGATGATAATACGTTTTCGATAGTCAGCGGCTCCAGTAATGCCTGCAGTAGGTAGTCATTTCGTACGGACTGCTGGTCGTCATTTCCGGCGCGACCGCAAACGGGTCGCGGGTGCGCCGATAAATCGTTCAACCAATTCGTCTCAGTCACTCTTGGGTCGTCTGGTGCAGTCCAAAGACACGTTCCAAGCCGAACATGACGAGAGCCATCGTGAGCGCCCGAACAAGGAGGAGTTCCGTACCCAACGGGAGACCGGCTACGAGAACGCCGGTACCTGCCGATATCTCCAAGAAAACTGCATACTGCCCACGAGAGCCCACTCAGCCGCTCGTGGCTGCGGTTATAGAGACGTTTCACAGTAGTTCCTCACGATGCGATTTCGCCCGACAAATATCTCAGGATCGCCGCTCGAAGAGTCCGTGCCGCGACAGGAGCCCCCAGGGCCCGATGCGACCCTCGTCTCCGTGCCGACTACCGGGCGGACTCGAGTTCATCGAGCGCCGCCGGGTTTTCGATACTGCTCATATCGCCGAGATCTTCGCCCGTGTAGGTCGCTTCGATCGCGCGGCGGATGATCTTGCCCGACTGCGTCTTGGGGAACTCGTCGACGAACAGGACCTCGCGAGGGCGGAAGGGTTTGCCCAGTTCCTCGCCGACCTGCGCGCGCAGTTCCTCGCGGAGGCGGTCGGTTTCCTCGACGCCGTCCGCTAAAATCGCGTAGGCGACGACTGCGGTGCCCGTGGTGTCGTCCGGCGCGCCGATGGCGGCGGCCTGGTTGACCGCCGCGTGGTCGATGAGCGCGCCCTCCACTTCGGCGGGGCCGACCTTGCGGCCGGCGACGTTCAGCGCGTCGTCGGCGCGGCCGTGGAGGAACCAGAAGCCGTCCGCGTCTTTCTGGGCCCAGTCGCCGTGGTCCCACATTGCCGGGTCATCGAAGGTCGACCAGTACTCGTTCAGATAGCGTTCGTCGCCCGACCAGAGGGACTTGGTCATGGAGGGACAGGAGTCTCGGGCGACGAGGAAGCCGCGCTCGTGGTCGTCCGCGACCGATTCGCCCGCGGAGTCGACGATGTCGATGTCCATGCCGATCCCCGGCCCGCCGAGCGTGCAGGGTTTGAGCGGTTCGGTCGGCATCGGCATCAGGAAACAGCCGCAGATTTCGGTACCCCCGGAGATGTTGATGATCGGGCACTCGCCGCCGCCGACGTTTTCGTAGAACCACTGCCAGGATTCGGGGTCCCAGGGTTCGCCGGTCGACCCGAGCAGGCGCAGCGAGGAGAGGTCGTGGCCCTCCAGCCAGTCGTCCCCGTGTTTACGAAGTGCTCGGATGGCGGTCGGCGAAATACCGAACTGGGTGAGATTGTGGCGGTCGATCATCTCCCAGAAGCGATCCGGCGCGGGGTAGTCGGGCGCACCCTCGTACATGAAGACGGTGCCGCCGAAGGTGTGCGTCCCGATGAGCGTCCAAGGCCCCATCATCCAACCGATGTCCGAAACCCAGAAGAACCGGTCCGCAGGTTTGAGATCCATGCCGAAGTAGACCTCCTTCGCGCACTGGACCTGCACGCCGGCGTGAGTGTGGACGATCCCCTTCGGCTTTCCGGTGGTGCCCGAGGAGTAGAGAAGCATTGACTCCCGATCCGAGGGCAGCGACTTCGTTTCGAACTCGTCGTTCGCGGTTTCGACGGCCTCAGCCCACCACTCGTCGCGGTCATCGTTCCAGGGAATCTCGCGTTCCGTCCCGTCCCCGCCGGAACCGAGCCGATCGAAGACGATCGTGT
>NZ_AOIO01000034.1 GCF_000337555.1 Natrialba asiatica DSM 12278
GCTCAGAGATGTGTATAAGAGACAGCCCGAGAACATGGGCACCGCGATCGCGCCGACCTTGAAACAGCCGTACAGGATCGAGACGACCTCCGGCACCATCGGCATGTAGAGCCCGACCGTCTCACCCGTCTCGATACCCCGCGCTTCGAGCGCGTTCGCCACCTGGTTCGACTGCCGGTGGAGTTCGTGGTACGTGATTTCGCGAACCTCGCCGTCCTCGCCCTCCCAGATGGTCGCAACCTTGTTGCGGCGCTCCTCGTCGACGGCGGCGTGGCGGTCGACGACGTTGTGCGCCACGTTCAGTTCGCCGCCGGGATACCAGTCGGTGAACTGCGGCCCCTCGCCGTCATCTCGGACCGTCTCGTACTCCTCGTAGAACTCGATATCCAGGTAGTCGACGATCTCGTCCCAGAACCAGTCGACGCCCGACGCCTCGACGCCCTCGAGTTCAGTTGTCGTCCGTTCGATCAACGCCTCGTAGTCCTCGATTCCGTGGGTTTGCATGAACTCGGCGACGTTCGTCGAGTCGACGAACGCCTGGCTGGGTTCGTGGACGATCTCGTCAACGTCGTCGAGGCTGGTGTTCGCGGTCATGGTGATGATGACACGCACAGGTTGGCGTCAGCCCCCTATCAAACAACAGGTCGTATCGCGCTGGCTCGCGGACAGTAGTGGCGTCTCCTGGCGTCCAAGCTCCATCTGCCGACAGATCTGTGCGAAGGCGAGTACGGGACCGATAGTAGCCGCTGCAAGTCGGTGCACGCCCGATCGCACGAGGGCTGTACGAGCAGTGTGTCCCCCGTTTCAGGTGTTCCTATAGCCGGCGGCAGTATGTACCAAAACGGGTAGGTGTGTCTGACGTACGTTTATGTGGCAGGCAACAGCCCTAGAACGTATGTCGAATAACCGCGTCGAGCAGCTCGAATCGACGGTCGCAGAACTCGAATCGACCGTAGAGGGCTTGACCGACGAACTCATCGAAGCCAAAGAACGCATCCGCGTTCTCGAAGCCGAACTCGATACGGAGACGCCGACTCGCGTTCCGGAGCGCCGCCAGAACGAAACCGGTACCGGTGCCAGCGCCAGTGCCACCGAACTCGAGGAAACGCCGGAAGCCGCTCCGGAGGAAGTCGAAGAGGCGACGGCCGATGCGGATACGGAAAGCGAGGCCCAATCCGGCGACGAAGCGGAAGACTCAGGTAGCGACGACATTATTGTCGCATAACTGCACGGCGGTTCGCATTCGGGGGGACCGGACTGGCTCGTCGCAGGCCGGTGTCCGCCACGACGCCCCGAGTGCGATCCCCGACGGCACGGAGGGCTCGAGAAGAGAATGTACATCAAGGCAGTCGTTCTGGACAAGTTCAAGAGCTTCGGTCGAAAGACGAAAATTCCGTTCTACGAGGATTTCACCGTCGTCACGGGGCCGAACGGCTCGGGAAAGTCGAACATCATCGACGCCGTTCTCTTCGCACTCGGACTCGCACGGACCCGCGGTATCCGCGCGGAGAAACTCACCGATCTCATCTACAACCCCGGCCACGAAGACGGCGCTGACTCCGGCGGCCCTCGCGAGGCCATCGTCGAAGTTATCCTCGACAACTCGGACGCGACGCTCGATCGGTCGCAGGTCGTCAACGCCGCGGGCAGCGAGGACGTCGGCGATGTCGACGAAATCCGCATCCGTCGCCGCGTCAAGGAAACCGAGGACAACTACTACTCCTACTACTACCTGAACGACCGGGCGGTCAACCTCTCGGACATCCAGGACCTGCTCGCCCAGGCCGGCGTCACGCCGGAGGGGTACAACGTCGTCATGCAGGGCGACGTGACTGAAATCATCAACATGACCCCCCACGCCCGTCGGGAGATCATCGACGAAATCGCTGGCGTCGCCGAGTTCGACGCGAAGAAGGAAGACGCCTTCGAGGAACTCGATATCGTCGAAGAACGCATCGACGAGGCCGAACTCCGCATCGAGGAGAAACGCGACCGCCTCGACCAGCTCGCTGACGAGCGCCGGCAAGCCATGCGCTACCGACGACTCCGCCGCGAGAAAGAGGAGTACGAGGGCTACAAGAAGGCCAGCGAACTCGAGGAAAAGCGCGCCGAACTCGAGACGGCTGCGGCGGCCGTCGACGACCTCGAATCCGATCTCGAGGACCTCCAGCGCGAACTCGACGAGCGCCAGGGGAAAGTCGTCCGCCTCCAGGAGGACCTCGAGGACTTAAACGCCGAAATCGAGCGCAAGGGCGAGGACGAACAGCTCCAGATTAAAAGCGAAATCGAGGAGATCAAAGGCGACATCTCGCGGCTCGAGGACAAAATCGAAGCTAGCGAGGAGCAAATCGAGGCGGCCGAATCGAAGCGGCGCGAAGCCTTCGTCCAGATCGACCGCAAGCAGGAGACGATCGAGGAACTCGACGAGGAGATGCGCGAGCACAAACTCGAAAAGGCCTCGCTCAAGACCGAAATCCAGGAACGCGAGACCGAACGCGACGAACTCGAAGCCGAAATCGACGCCGTCGACACCGAGTTCGACGAACTCAAAGCCGATCTCGCGGCGCGAAAGGACGACCTCGAAGACGCCAAGACCGAGCGCAACGACCTCCAGCGCGAGCAGGATCGACTCCTCGACGAAGCTCGCCGCCGGTCGAACGCGATCAGCGAGAAGGAGACGACGATCGAGGAGCGCCGCGAGGAACTCCCCGAACTCGAAAACCGGCGCAGCGACCTCGAACGCGAACTCGAGAAGGCGACGAAAAATCGTGCGAACATCGCGGAAGTCGTCGACGATCTCAAGGACGAGAAGCGCCGTATTCAGGCCGACATCGACGACGCCGACGACGAACTACAGGCCAAACAACAGGAGTACGCCGAACTCGAAGCCAACGCCGGCGAGAGCGGCGACTCTTCGTTCGGCCGCGCGGTGACCACGATCCTGAACTCGGGGATCAACGGCGTCCACGGCGCGGTGGCGCAATTGGGGAACGTTTCCGGCGAGTTCGCCGTGGCCTGCGAGACGGCGGCGGGCGGCCGACTCGCAAACGTGGTCGTCAACGACGACGTGGTCGGCCAGCAGTGTATCGAACACCTGAAATCGCGCAATGCGGGTCGGGCGACCTTCCTGCCGCTGACCGACATGAGCCAGCGCCGACTTCCGAACGCCCCGAGCGATCCCGGCGTCGTCGACTTCGCGTACAACCTCGTCGACTTCGACGACCAGTTCGCCGGCGTCTTCTCGTACGTCCTCGGCGACACCCTCGTCGTCGAGGACATCGAGACCGCCCGCTCGTACATGGGCGACTACCGGATGGTCACCCTCGACGGCGACTTGGTCGAGAAAAGCGGCGCGATGACAGGCGGCTCCCGGAAGGGCTCGCGCTACTCCTTCACCGGCGGTGGCGAAGGCCAACTCGAGCGCGTCGCCAAACAGATCACGGACCTGCAAGAGGAACGCGAGTCCCTCCGAGAGGACCTCCGGGGCGTCGAGGACCGCCTCGACGACGCCCGCGACCGCAAGACCGACGCCGCAGACGAGGTCCGCTCGATCGAAAGCGAACTCGACTCCCTCGATTCCACCCGCGAGTCCATCGAGAACGAAATCGAAACGCTCGAGGCCGAACTCGACGACCTCCGCGAAGAGCGCGAATCCGTCGACGAGCGGATGAACGAGATCGCCGGCGAGATCGACGAGCAGACGGCCGACATCGAGGCCATCGAGGCCGATATCGACGACCTCGAAGCCGAACTCGCAGACTCGAAGATCCCGGAACTCACCGCCCAGATCGAAGGCCTCGAGAGCGAAATCGACGACCGCGAGGACCGGATCGACGACCTCGACGGCACGCTCAACGAACTCGAACTCGAGAAAGAGTACGCCGAAGACGCCATCGAAGATCTCCACGACGACATCGAGACCGCCCAGAACCGCACGGCCGAACACGAAGAGCGCATCGCAGACTGCGAGGAAACCATCGCCGAGAAACGCGAAACCCTGGAGGCAAAACACGAGGCCGTCGAGGAACTCGAGGCTGAACTCGCCGAGTTGAAAGACGACCGCAGCGACCTCAAAGAGGATCTTTCGGGGGCCCGGACGAAGCGCGACCAACAACAGGACCGCGTCAACGCCGTCGAGAGCAAACTCGAAGACAAACGCGAGCGCGTCGGCGACCTCGAATGGGAGATCGAGAGTCTCGAAGCCGAGGTCGGCGACTACGACCCCGAAGACGTCCCCGACCACGAGACCGTCCTCGAAATGATCGACCACCTCCAAGGCGATATGGCGGCGATGGAGCCCGTCAACATGCTCGCGATCGACGAGTACGACGAGGTCCGCGCCGATCTCGACGAACTCGAAGACGGGAAAGCGACGCTCGTCGAAGAGGCGGAGGGCATTCGAGACCGAATCGAACAGTACGAAACCCAGAAAAAACAGACGTTTATGGGCGCCTACGACGCGATTTCCGGCCAGTTTACGGAGATTTTCGAACAGCTCTCGGAAGGGACCGGCACATTGCACCTCGAGAACGAGGACGATCCGTTCGACGGCGGGCTGACGATGAAGGCCCAGCCCGGCGACAAGCCGATCCAGCGCCTGGACGCGATGTCCGGCGGAGAAAAATCCCTGACGGCGCTGGCCTTCATCTTCGCGATCCAGCGACACAACCCGGCCCCGTTCTACGCGCTCGACGAGGTCGACGCCTTCCTCGACGCCGTCAACGCCGAGCGGATCGGCGAGATGGTCGAAGAACTCGCCGAAAAGGCCCAGTTCGTCGTCGTCTCACACCGCTCGGCGATGCTCGACCGCTCCCAGCGGGCGATCGGCGTGACGATGCAAGACGACAACGTCAGCGCGGTGACGGGGATCGACTTGAGCGAGGGGGTTCCGGCTGATGACTAGCGAGGGCTCCGAGGAACCGACGGCGACCCGGAAGTCCTCGACGGATGCGAGCGGCGAGCGAAACGACTCGCGAGACAGCGACGGGGCCGAAGAGCCCTCGCCGGCACGGGAACCGCCGCCGGACGAGACGGATATCGAGCGAGAGGCCGGACCGGATAACGAGGACGACATCCCCCTCCAGATCGTCGGCCACGACGACCGAGAACGACCCGGAGCAGCAGACGATACGCAAGGCGAGGGGGGCACGGTACTCGAGTTCACCGAACCCGACGACGCTCGTTCGCGGGCGGCCGCCGGAGACGAGAGCGATACTGACGCCGGCACCGGTGACGAAGACGACGAAGTTGAACCCGTCGAACTCCTCGTCCAACTCGCCGAAAACGGCGACATCGACCCCTGGGATATCGACGTGGTCCGGGTCACGGACAAGTTTCTCGAGGCGTTGGACGACGCCGACCTGCGGACCTCGGGGCGGGCGCTGTTCTACGCGAGCGTGCTGCTCCGGATGAAGAGCGACGAACTCTTCGCGACGGATGAACCCGAGGAGGACGAACTCCCGCCGTGGGAGGCCCCGTTCGCCGACGAGGGGGGAATGGGCGGCGGTGCATCCGACCCTGCCGGCGACGCGCCCGGGGCCGGATTCGATCCCGTCGACAGTCTCGAAGCCGAGATGGACCGCCGACTCGAACGCAAGCACGTCCGCGGGAAGCCCGAGACGCTAGACGAGTTGGTCCGCGAACTCCGCAGTGCAGAACGGGGGACCTGGTGGAAGGAATCCCGCAGCTACGACACGAGCGACTCGCCGCACGGCTACGACCGCGGCGTCCAGGAACTGAGCTACCACTCGGGCGATGACTTCCGGGTGGACGACGAGCCGACCAGCGACGACGTGACCCACACCACCCACGAGGAGGACATCGAAACCGTCATCGACGACGTCGAGGCCGAACTCGCCGCGCGCTACGAACGCGGGCGCGGCGAAGTCCTGTACGCGGAGATCGCAGAAACGGGCGGCTCGCGCGTGATGACGTACCTCGCGCTGCTCTTTCTCGCCCACCGCGGCCGCCTGACACTCGACCAGGACGAACTCTTCGGGGATCTCTGGATCCAGGATGCGACGACGGTTCCGGCGAACGACGCAGTCGCCGAGTGATGAGTGATCGCGTGATCGCGGGGTTGCGAGATGAGGGATCACGGAACTCTTCGATTCGAGCGGCCGTCTGATGCCACAGATAACGATATACCGTCCCGAAAAGCCCGTCGTAACCACGAGGCAGCGAAAAACGAGTGCAACACGACATCGTGTGAACGGTACGGAAGTGCCGGTGCCGATCCCAGTCTCGAACCCAGTTCAAGCGAGGTGACTCACGACAGCCAGTGCCAGCGCGACCGTCGCAATGACGGTGCTGCTTGCCGTAAGAGCGGGCGACGCGAGCAATCCCAGCGACGCGATTCCGAACAGACTCACGGTTCCCTCGGCGACGATACTCGACGACTCACCGTCTGCGTTCACCGACGGTTTCTCGGTCGCGGTTGCAGTTGCAGTCCCCGTCTGCTCGTTCGTACTCGCGCCCGTTGGCTCGGGCTCGCTCTCCGCGAACTCGAGGGCGGACTCGACAGCCGTGCGGTCGGCCGTCAAGCGAACGGTTCCGCGAGCTTTGTCGTACTCGACGATGTCTGCGTCGTCGAGTTCAGGGAGCAGCGACTGATAGAGGGCGACGTAGACCGGTTGCCGCTGGTCGGCGGAGAGGGCCGTTGTAGTGGTTTCGTGTTCCGCGGCTGCCACGTGGTCCGTTACGGCACGGATCGTGACGGGGCAGCCAGCCTCGAGGAGGAATTGCAGCGCGTCGCGCTTTCGAGGGGAAAGCGGGGTCTCAAGCGACAGCGAGCGGTCTCGGGCGGGCGGAGTGGCTGTGAGACTGGCATGCGATTGACCGGCCGAACCGTCTGTCGGGCGAGGGTGGCACTCGGAATCGGGGTTCATATCTCATGCTATGTCCTCAGTGGTGATAGTCAGTGTGCCAATTATATTTGGCTCGGGTGATAGTCATGCACACATATTTGTCGTGTAAGTGATGTATTAGTCGAGGTACTCACCGGCCAGTAAATCCACGCGTTCGCGCGTCTCGTCGGGAATTGCCTCCGTCGGCGTGTTGATCGTCCCCTCGAGCGCACTCCAGGCGTCGCTTTCGAAGTCCTCGGGCATCGTTCGAATCGCGCGTTCGATCACGGCGTTGATCGAGTCCTGATTTGCCGCGGCGTTCTCGAGGACTTCGTCGAGCGTCACCTCGTTGTCCTGCTTCCAGACGTCGTAGTCGGTTATCCCCGCGACCGTCGCGTAGCTCAGTTCGGCCTCGCGGGCGAGTTTGGCCTCCGGAATCGTCGTCATGCCGACGACGTCCCACCCCTGCGAGCGATAGAACTCGCTCTCCGCTCGCGTGGAGTACTGCGGACCCTCGATGCAGACGTAGGTGCCGCCCCGCTCCGTCTTCGTCTCCGCGTCGGTCACCGCTGCGGCCGCATCGGCGAGGTGATCGACCATCTCGGGACAGTACGGTTCGGCAAAGCCCATGTGGACGACGATGCCGTCGCCGAAGAACGTCGGCGAGCGGTGTTTCGTCCGATCGAATATCTGATCCGGAACGACGAGCGTCTGAGGCGGCAGATCCTCGCGGAGGCTGCCGACCGCGTTCGTCGAAATGACGCGGTCGACGCCGACCGATTTGAGGGCGTAAATGTTCGCCCGGTACTGCGCGTCGGTCGGCGTGTGCTGATGGTCCTCGCCGTGGCGGGGCAGGAACGCTACCTCCTTGCCGGCGAGTTCGCCCAGCGTCACGTCGTCGCTGGGGTCGCCGTAGGGCGTGGTGACGGTTTCCGTACGTGTATCTTCGAGCGGGAGCGCCTCGTAGATGCCGCTGCCGCCGATAACTCCGATCGTCATGACCGAGCATCGTCGGAGGAACACCGTAAACGGTCCGGATTCTCGGTTACGCACACGCCCGGACCGCTCACCGTCGAGTGCAATACGGTACCACATCTCCCGAGTGGTCAAGTACGCCGCCCGACACTGTGCGGATATGTCCGCTGGCGCGACGGCGGACGAGAACTCCCTTACCGAAGGTGAACTCGTCCGACCGATGTTCAGGTTGGCCTGGCCGCTCGTCGTTATTCAACTGTTGCAGGTCGCCTACAACGTCGGCGACACGCTGTGGCTCGGGGCGCTCTCGCCCGACGCCGTCGGTGCGGTGAGCCTCGCGTTTCCGTTGCTCTTCTTGCTGATTGCGGTCGGAAGCGGGTTTACGACCGCCGGAGCGATCCTGATCGCCCAGCACACGGGGGCTGACAGCGACGAGGACGGGATCATCGCCGGGCAAACGCTGTCGTTTATTTCGCTCGTCGCGGTCGGACTCGGTATTCTCGGGTATCTACTGACCGATCCAATGCTCACCGCGTTACCGTCCGATCCCGACACCGAGGCGGCGATCATCCCGCTCGCCGCGGAGTACCTGGAGGTGTTCTTCCTCGGGTTGCCGTCCGTGTTCGGATTCTTCGTCTTCGTCGCACTCATGCGCGGCTACGGCAACACGCGCGCGCCGATGCGGGTAATGTTCATCAGCGTCGTCATCAACGTCGCGATCGACCCGCTGCTTATCTTCGGCGTCGGCCCGCTCCCGCGGCTCGAGGTTCAGGGAGCGGCCGTCGCGACGGTCATCTCGCGCGCCATCGCGACGGCCATCGGGTTTTACCTGCTGTACTACACGAACACCGGACCGGCGATCAAGGCGTCGCATATTCGGCCGCGGCTCGAGTACATCCGCAAGATTACGCGACTGGGCGTTCCGACGGCGCTCGAGCAGTCAATGACGGCGCTTGCACTGGTTGCGATGATGGCGATCGTCGTCACGTTTCCGTCCGAAGTCGTCACCGCCTACGGGCTCGGGAACCGACTGGTATCGCTCGCGTTCCTGCCGGCGCTCGGTATGGGACAGGCGACGGACTCGATCGTCGGCCAGAACCTGGGTGCAGGGATGACAGATCGCGCAAAGCGGGCCGTCTGGATCGCTGCGGGGGTGATCGGATCGATCATGTTCGTGGCGGGCGTGCTCGCGTTCTTGCTGCCGGAACCGTTCGTCTCGGTGTTCCTGACGGCGGAGGCGGAAGGACGGGCGGCGACGATCGACTACGGTGTGACCTACCTGCGGTTCTCCGCGGTCGCGTTCGTCTTCATGGGCGTCATGCAGGTGGTTCAGGGCGCGTTCCGCGGTGCAGGGAACACGAAGACCGCACTCGCGTTCGCCGTCCTCGGCCTGTGGATCGTCCGCGTCCCCGTCACCTACGTCCTCGCCTTCGTCCTCGACTGGGGGCCGACGGGCATCTGGGCGGGCGTCGTCATCGGCGACATCGTCGGCGCGATCGCGGCGACCGCGTGGTTTACCCGCGGGACCTGGACGGAGTCAATCGTCGACGAGACGAGCGAAACCGACTCCACGGACGCCGCGTCGGCGACTGCAGACGAGGCGGGGACGCTCGGCCCGGACCGCGAAGCGGAAACGCGGACGGAATCGGAAACGGGGACGAGAGCGGAATCGGAATCGGAACCCGATCCCACGCCAGATTCGGAATCGATCGCGGAATAGTTGCAGGTACCGACCGTCGCTGGTACCGGTTTCCATCGCTGGCGAACCGGGTCGTTTCACCGGTCGAAATCGTCGCACTGCGTGGCGTTCACAAACTCAAAGGGATCTTTGAGTTTCACGCACGAATATAGCACCCCGGCGAAAACGGAACTGTAGGTACGATGAGCTCTCTCTTTCCGCTGAAACGATCGTCGGCACTGGACGACCGCGAAACCGAGCCGAAACTCGTCGAGTTCACCGAGACGGAAGCCGAGCAGATACTGTCATCCGTCTCGTCGACGACGGCGCGGACGATTCTCGCGATGCTCTACGAGGAGCCGCGGACAGCGTCGGATATCGCCGATCGCATGGACGCCTCGGTGCAGAACGTCAGCTATCATCTCGAGCGCCTCGTCGAAGCGGATCTGATCGTCGTTGCCGGGACGTGGTACTCGAGCCAGGGACGGGAGATGGACGTCTACGCGCCGGCGAACGGTCCGCTGGTTCTGTATACCGGGGCCGAGCAGACGACGCCGTCGCTTTCGAGTGCGCTGCAGCGAGTGCTCGGTGCGAGCGTGTTCGTGGGTCTCGTGAGCGCGCTCGTTCACACGCGGTGGAACGAGCCGCAACCGGCACAGCCGAGGCTTCTCAGTACCGCACAGCCACCCGAGCCGACGCTTCGCGAGTCGCTTCTCGAGTTCGCAACCGGGCCCGGCGGGTTCGTGCTCGGGGCCGGACTGTTCGCGATCGGTTGTTGGGCGGGCTACTGGTACTGGACGCGGTATCGACCGGCGACGCGGCGACGTGCCGCCGGCGGCGAGTGACCGGAGGGGTCCGGGCGACGAACGGGACTCAAAGACGGTTTTGAGTTTGGGATAGTGGGAAGGACCTACCACCGAACGGGACTGTATGGAACGACGAACCGTTCTGGCATCCATCGGTATCGGACTGACGACCGCGGCAGCCGGCTGTCTCTCCGAAACGGACGCGACGGCCGATCCGGGCTCGGAGTCGGACTCGGAATCAGGACCCGAAAGCGACGGCCGATCGCTGGCGACGCAGGCGGAGTCCGCGCCCACCGCCGTCGAGAGCGGGGCGACCGCGGATCGGCTCATCGGTGACGAGACGCTCGCGGACGGCGGCCTTCGGAAGCCGGTGCAGGTCGCCCTCACGAACCGAGCGAGCGAGACGCACACGCCCGCGCTCGCCATCGAGCGAAACGAAACGACCGTTCTCGAGGAAGCGTTCGAACTCGGCGCGGACGCGGCGGTTCACGTCTCGCTGACGGACCTCGACGAGTACACCGTTCGCGCGACCCTCCCGGACGCCGAGCAGGAAGAAACGGTCACCGTCGGCCGCGATCAGTTCGACTGTAACGCGACGACGGCGACCGTCGCCGTGCGGGACGACGGCACGCTCGAGTCGTCCGTCGTCTCCACGCTCATGGCCTGCCGGGGAGTCGTGACGGCGACCGTCGAACGCGACGAGACGAACTCGACGACCGTCGGCGCCGTGCCGGGTGCTTCCGAACAGGAATCAGCCGACGCCCGACACGGAATCGTCGTTCACAACCCGACGGCGCAGACCTGGACGACGCACATTCTGCTCGACGAGTCGTCCGATCCGACCTTCGACGGCGTGTACGCGCTCGAACCGGGTGCGACCGCCGAGATCGAACTCGCGGAGAGCGGCGAGTACGATCTCGACGTGACCGTCCTCGAAACGGACGCGACCGACCACGAACGCATCGGCGCGACGTCCTTCGATTGTAACGCCTCGACGACGCAGGCCGAACTCGACGCGGCGGGAACGCTTGAACTCGCGACGATATCGACGCAAGTGGCGTGCCCTGATGACGAGTTCAGCGAGTAGCGTGGCCCGGGGGAGGTGGTAATCGATGTCGGCTCCCGTCGCACCAACGGATCGGTCCGGTGGGAAGCGGCTGCAGGAAACTGCCGTCGCCGGTGTGCGTGCGATTGCGTTTTGGATCGCGGTCGTGCTGCCGGCCGCGTACCTGCCGGTGCTGTCTACGCTGCTGTTGCCGGTAGCTCCGACGGCTGTACCGCTCGATCCGTTCTTCGCGCTGGTCGCGTTGCTCGCGGTACACGGGAGCTGCGTGCTTCTCGGACACGAGCACGCGCCCGGGTACGAGCGACGCGTCTCGTCCGTCCGTTGACTCGAGTTCGTGTCCGTCAGTCGACCGTAGTACGGATAACGAGAGCGTGGTTCACCGGGCTGGTGACTGCAATCGGAGACGGCGAGTCGGTCGGCGAATCCCTACGAATCGCCGCAAAGCGCCCACTCTCCGTGGTCGCGCATTTCGAGTAACTCTCGGCGTTCCATCTCCGAGAGGACTTCCGTGAGCCGGTTCGGCTGGGCGATCTCCATCTCGATCCGTTCGATCCCGTGGAACTCGGTGAGATAGTGGCGCAGTTCCTCCTGCGAGAACGTCTCCTGGTCGGCCTGTTCCATCGCGCTCGAGAGCAGGTCGATCATGTCCTCGATGAAGTTCCAGGGGTAGACGACCCAGGTCCAGGTCTCGAGTTGTTCGCCGACGTAGTCCGGCTCGAACTCGCTCGTGCCGAGCAGTTGCAGGGTCGCGGTGCGGACCTCGCCGGCGTTTCGGTCCTCGACGTACTCGTGCGCGCGTTTGATCGAGCCGCCGGTGTCGGCGATGTCGTCGATGATCAACACGTCTTTGCCTTCGACGCTTCCTTCCGGCATCGGATACCGAACGGTCGGCTCGCCCGACTTCTCCGCCGTCCCGACGTAGTGTTCCATCTTCAGACTCGTCAGATCGTTCAGGCCGAGGAAGTCACACAGACACCGTCCCGCGAACCAGCCACCGCGTGCGAGGGCGACGATGACATCCGGTTCGAACTCGTCGCGGCGAACGTCGTCGCTGACGTCGCGACAGAGGCTGTAAATGTACTCCCAGTTCGTAATCGTACAGTCGAAATCGTCCGGTAGATCGGACATCTGGTGGCCACCTACTCGGGACAGAATGGGGCGACCATTATAAGTGGGCTGAAAGACGCCGCGTTTGTCCGTCTTCGCCGATCTTGTAATAATATTCAGCTATAACTAACGGTGTCACGAACGAGTACGTGACCGATGCCCTCGACACCAGACTACGAGTTCTTACTCGAGTGCGAGAACGTGATCGGCGTCGACTACGACGAGGACGCGGAGCAACTCACGGTGTTCGTCTCGCAGAAGCGGCCGAAATCGGCGCTCGACGCCGCGGACGACGTGGAAACCCGCCTGGCCGATGCCGGGGA
Organism: Natrialba asiatica DSM 12278; assembly: GCF_000337555.1. GTDB lineage: Archaea > Halobacteriota > Halobacteria > Halobacteriales > Natrialbaceae > Natrialba > Natrialba asiatica. The sequence goes on from NZ_AOIO01000034.1 coordinate 12,801, forward strand.
CGACGTGGACGTGACGGTCGTCGACGCGGGCTACGGCGAGACGCGCGAAGGGTTCGACGCGCTGGATGCGAACACCGGGACGGATGCGGGACCGATCGAAGCGGTCCCCGAAGCCGCGCCCGGTCGGCAGGACCGCCACCGGCCCGTTCCCGGCGGGGTCAGCGAAATCAACGCTAACTCGACGGCCGCCACCGCCGGCCCGTATCCGGCCCGCGTCGACGACCCGGAGGCGTCGGCCGCGCGCTGGCGCGAGGACGCGGCCGCAGGCGATCTCGTCCGGTTGGCGAACAACCACACCTACGCCCGCTCGAACGCAGCCGAATTCGGCGAGTTGATCCTCCAACCCTCGCCACAGGACGGCGGCACCGCCGACGCCGACGCGGTCGGCGAACTCGTCGGCTACGTCCCGATCGCGGACGACGGGCGCGTCGACGTCGCCGCCCGCTCGGTCGATCCCGCACGGGAGACGGCGACGTACTACGAACTCGACGAGTCGTGGCCGACCGGCGTCTACCGGGACGACTACGCCGCTCTCCGGGGCGAAACGGTGACGAAAACGGGGCGCACGTCGGGCGTCACGAGCGCCGAACTCGCGGCCACGAGCGCGAGCGTTCGCGTGGACGTCGGCGATCAGGAGCCCGTGTTATTCCGCGAGCAACTCGTCGCCGGCCCCCTGTCGGAACCCGGCGACAGCGGCTCGCCGGTCTTCCTCGACGACGGCGCGCTCGTCGGCCTGCTCTTTGCCGGCTCGAGCCAACAGACGATCTGCAATCGGATCGCGGCCGTCGAAACTGAACTCGGCGTCGAGGTGCTGACCGCCGAACCGGACGAGGAATCCGAAGACGGCACCACCCCGGAGCCGACGGCGTCCGTGCCGGTCTACACGACGACGATGGACCACACCATCGACGTGGATCTGGCGGTCGAGACGCCGTCACCGACGCTCGACTCCCTCGCGTTCGGCGGCGAAATCCGGTCGGGTGACTCCGTCGACGTGACTGCCACGATCGCCGCCGCGCCGGGTACCTACTGGCTCGCGATCGATGGAGAACGAACGACAGTGACGGTTCCAGAAACGGAGCGCGAGGAGAACGAAACGGAGACGGCAACGGCGACGATCACGGTTTCGATACCCGACGAGACCGACGACTCCCTGTCGCTTCGCGTTCGGGGCGGTCCGGTCGGCTCGCTCGACCAGTAGGCCGTCTCGTTTGCGTTCCGACGCGCCACTCATCACGCATATCTACCAGAGATACTCTCTGTCGACCGGACGGGTGAGAGGACAGCTATTTATAACTCGATAGTACAACCTAGTTATCGATGCCATCCACCCAGCTAGCAGCCGCCCGCAAGGGAACGATTACCGACGAGATGGAACGCGTCGCCGACCGCGAGAACCGCGACCCCGAGTTCGTCCGCCAGCAGGTTGCCGACGGACAGGCCGTGATCCCGGCCAACCGACACCACGACGCGCTCGACCCGATGACGATCGGCCGCGAGTTCGCCACGAAGGTCAACGCCAACATCGGCAACAGCGAGACGACGAGCGATCGCGACACCGAACTCGAGAAGCTTCACACGGCGGTTCACTACGGTGCGGATACCGTGATGGACCTCAGTACGGGCACCGGTCTGGACGAGATTCGGGAGATGCAGATCGAGCACTCGCCGGTCCCGATCGGGACGGTGCCGCTGTACGAGGCCGTCAAGCGGGCCGGAAGCCCCGAAGACATCACGACGGAGCTGCTGCTCGACGTCATCGAAAAGCAGGCGAAACAGGGCGTCGACTACATGACGATCCACGCCGGGATCCTGGCGGAGCACCTGCCGCTGACGGACGGCCGCACGACCGGGATCGTCTCCCGCGGCGGGTCGATCATGGCGAAGTGGATGGAAGAACACGGCGAGCAGAACCCGCTCTTTCAGGTCTACGGCGACATCTGCGAGATTTTCGCCGAACACGACGTGACGTTCAGCCTCGGGGACAGCCTCCGTCCCGGCAGTATCGCCGACGCCTGCGACGAGGCCCAGTACGCTGAACTCGACACGCTCGGCGACCTGACCCGACGCGCCTGGGAATACGACGTGCAGGTGATGGTCGAAGGCCCGGGCCACATTCCGATGCACAAGGTCGCCGAGAACGTCGAGCGCCAGCAGGAGGTCTGCGACGGCGCACCCTTCTACGTCCTCGGGCCGCTGGTGACCGACATCGCCCCCGGCTACGACCACATCACGAGTTCGATCGGCGCGGCGATGGCGGCCCAGGCCGGGGCGGCGATGCTCTGTTACGTGACGCCGAAAGAACACCTCGGGCTGCCCGAGGAGGAGGACGTTCGCGAGGGACTGGCGGCGTACCGGATCGCCGCCCACGCGGGCGATATCGGCACCGGTCGGGCGGGTGCTCGCGACTGGGACGACGCGCTCTCGACGGCCCGGTACGAGTTCGACTGGCGCGAGCAGTTCCGCCTCGCGCTCGATCCCGACCGCGCGCGCGACTACCACGATCAGACGCTTCCGGGGGACAACTACAAGGAGGCGCGCTTTTGCTCGATGTGCGGCGTCGAGTTCTGCTCGATGCGCATCGATCAAGATGCGCGCGCAGACGGGGAGATGGATGCCCTCGAGACCGAGACCGATCTCGACGCGTCCCCGGCGGCCGAGGTCAACCTGCCGCCGGTCGGGACCCACGCCGGCAGCGAGGCGTCGGCGACTGAACTCGATTCGAGTGCGCCGCATTCGAAGACCGAGCCGTCGGAGAGCGACTGACGGGGAGCGGACCGCATCGACACGACGAGTCAAAAGACCGAAGACTCCGTGAGCATATCTCCGGGTATGCCCACCGATTCTCCCGCCAGGAGCGCGCGGACGACTCGCGTCCTGCAGGTCGACGCCTTCACCGACGAACCGCTGGCCGGCAACCCCGCCGGCGTCGTGCCGGATGCCGGCGACCTCTCGACGGCCCAGATGCAGGCCATCGCGGACGAGATGGCCCTCAGCGAAACGGCCTTCCTGCAGGAAAGCGACGAGGCCGACTACCGCGTACAGTACTTCACGCCGACCCAGGAGGTCGACCTCTGCGGGCACGCCACGATCGGCAGTTTCGCTCACCTCCACGACGAGGGCCTCGAGTCCGGCACGACGACGCTCGAAACCAACGTCGGCGTGCTCGACATCGACATCGACGCCGACGGGACGGTCTGGATGACCCAGGATACGCCCCAGATCCGCGAGGTCGACGCCGGATACGACCGCGTCGCCGACGTCCTCGGCGTCGAACAGGCCGCGCTCGAAGGTGCGCGAGACGACATCCCGCTGGCCGTCTCCTCGACCGGCCTGCCCTTCCTGATCGTCCCGATCACGTACCTCTCGGACCTCGGCAACGCGACGCCCGATATGGGCGCGCTCGAAGCCCTCACCGACGAGTTCGACGCGGCCGGAATCTACCTCTTCACCTTCGACGCGCTCGACGCCGACTCGACGCTGCACGGACGGATGTTCGCGCCCGGGGCCGGCGTCCCCGAAGACCCGGTTACCGGCACGGCCAGCGGCGCTGTCACCGCCTACCTCGATCGCTTCGGCGCGTTCGACGACGACCTGCCCGCGGAACTCCGCCTCGAGCAAGGTCACTACGTCGACCGCCCCGGATACGTCCGCGCTGAACTCGACGGATCGACGGTCCGGGTTGGCGGTCGTGGTGTACCGGTACTCGACGGATCGATCGCCGTTCCCGAGGACGACGAAGACGAGATTCTCGAGGCCTGAACCGTCCGCTTCTTTGGCGAAAACCGCGGCGAAATTCGCCGCCCTGCGGAAGGGTTCATTCGGTTCTGAGTAGCTAATCGTGCGGATCGTTCGCAACCTTCTTTATCGGGTCCCCTGTCCACACAACTACAGATGGCTGTACTCTGGCTGGACGAAATCAGCGCCGGCGATCTCGAGAAGGTCGGCGGCAAAGGCGCCTCTCTGGGCGAGCTTACCGGAGCCGGGCTCCCCGTACCGCCGGGCTTCGTCGTCACCGCCGGGACCTACCGGTCGTTCATCGAAGCGGCCGGCATCGACGAGGAACTGTTCGCGGCGGTCGATGTCGACGTCGAGGACTCGGCCGCGCTCGCGGACGCCGCCGACCGCGCGCAGGAACTCATCCTCGAGACGCCGTTCCCCGACGACCTGCGCGAGGAGATCCTCGAGTCCTATTCCGAGGTCGGCGACGGGGACGCCTTCGTCGCCGTTCGCTCCTCCGCGACGGCCGAAGACCTTCCGGACGCCTCCTTCGCGGGTCAGCAGGAGACGTTCCTCAACGTCACCGAGGAGGCGCTGCTCGAACGAGTTCGGGAGTGTTGGGCCTCCCTCTTTACGCAACGGGCGATCTACTACCGCCAGGAGCAGGGCTTTGACCACTCCGCGGTCAACATCGCGGTCGTCGTCCAGCAGATGGTCGACGCCGAGAAGTCCGGCGTGATGTTCACCAGCCACCCCTCGACCGGCGATCCGACGATGATCATCGAGGCCGCCTGGGGGCTCGGCGAGGCCGTCGTTTCCGGGGCCGTCTCTCCGGACAACTACATCGTCAGCCGCGACGATCGCTCGGTCGAATACACCGTCGCCGAGAAGAAGGTGATGCACGAAAAAGACGAGGCAACCGGCGAAACCGTCGAGCGGGAGGTTCCCCAGAACAAACGGAACGCCCGCGTCATCGACGATGCGGAGATCGATACCCTCGTCGACCTCGGCGAACGCGTCGAGGACCACTACGACGATCCGCAGGACGTCGAGTGGGCGATCGCCGACGGTGAGGTCTACATGCTCCAGTCGCGCCCGATCACGACGATCGACGACGGCGAGAGCGCGGCCGACGCCGCCACGGGCTCGGGTGCCGGCGGCGCCGACGCGGCACAGGGCCTCACCGACGGCAGCGGCGGCGTGCAGGCGGCCGGCAGTAGCAACGCTGACGACTCGGCCGCGGACGCTGGTACCGGCGACGTCATCGTCGACGGCCTCGGATCGAGCCCCGGCACGGTCAGCGGAGCCGCTCGCATCGTCACGAAACTCGACGACCTGGACAAGGTCAGCGACGGCGACATCATCGTCACCGAGATGACCATGCCCGACATGGTCCCCGCGATGAAACGCGCCGCGGGAATCGTCACCGACGAGGGCGGCATGACCAGCCACGCCGCCATCGTCTCGCGCGAACTCGGCGTTCCCGCCGTCGTCGGCACGACCAACGCCACGACCGTCCTCGAGGATGGCCAGGTCGTCACGCTCGACGGAGACAAGGGCGCGATTCTCGAAGGCCAGGAAGTCGAACCCGAAGAGGAGACCGAACCCGTCGAGGAAGTCCGGCCACAATCACCGGTCAAACCGATGACCGCGACCGAGGTGAAGGTCAACGTCTCCATCCCCGAGGCCGCCGAACGCGCCGCCGCAACCGGCGCCGACGGCGTCGGCCTCCTGCGCATGGAGCACATGATCCTCTCGCTGAACCAGACGCCCGCGAAGTTCATCGAGGAACGCGGCGAGGACGACTACATCACTGAACTCGTCGAGGGCATCCGCGGCGTCGCCGACGAGTTCTATCCGCGGCCGGTTCGCGTGCGAACCCTCGACGCGCCGACCGACGAGTTCCGCCAGCTCGAGGGCGGCGCGGACGAACCCGAGGAACACAATCCGATGCTCGGCTACCGGGGTATCCGGCGCTCGCTCGATCGCCCCGACGTGTTCGCTCACGAACTCGAGGCGTTCCGTCGGCTCTACGAGATGGGCTACGACAACGTCGAGATCATGTTCCCGCTGGTTAACGACGCCGAGGACGTCTATCGGGCCAAGCGGCTCATGACCGAGGCCGGCATCGATCCCGAGAAGCGCAAGTGGGGCGTGATGATCGAGACGCCGGCCTCCGCGCTGGCGGTCGAAGAGATGGCCGACGCGGGCATCGATTTCGCCTCCTTCGGCACCAACGATCTCACCCAGTACACGCTCGCGGTCGACCGCAACAACGAACACGTCGCCGATCGCTTCGATGAACTCCACCCCTCGGTCCTGCGCCTGATCGGCGACGTGATCGAGACGTGTCGCGAACGCGATGTCGATACGAGCATCTGCGGGCAGGCCGGCTCCAAGCCCGACATGGTGCAGTTCCTCGTCAACGAGGGCATCAACTCGGTCTCGGCGAACATCGACGCCGTCCGCGACGTCCAACACGAGGTCAAACGCGTCGAGCAGAAGTTGTTGCTGGATTCGGTCCGATAACCGTCCGAGCCCGGAACGGGTTCGAAATCCGACAACGCAACTACTAAACCGCCGACAGCCGACGTACGTGATATGCAAATCGAGCCCCAAGCGTTCGACCGGGTGCTCTCGTCAATGTGTACGGAGCCCCACCCGGTCGCACGCGAGGCGGCCGAACGATTTCTCGCGACGAACCCCGGCGATCCCGGGACGTATCCCGCGATTTCGTCACTCGAAGACGAGGCTATCGAGCGACTGGGCGAGATCGCCGGTCTCGCGGATCCAGCCGGGTACGTCACGAGCGGCGGGACCGAAGCGAACATCCAGGCCGTCCGAATCGCCCGCGAACGCGCCGAGACGGCGACACCCACCGTCGTCATGCCAGAATCGGGCCACTTTAGCTTTCAGAAGGCGGCCACCCTGCTCGGGGTCGACCTCCAACTCGTCCCCACCGACGACGACCACCGGGCCGACCTCGACGCCGTCCGCGCCTGCGTCGACGACGACACCGCCCTGCTCGTCGGCGTCGCCGGCACCACCGAGTACGGCCGCGTCGATCCGATTCCCGAACTCGGCGACCTCGCCCGCTCCGTCGACGCCATGCTCCACGTCGACGCCGCCTGGGGCGGCTTCGTCCTGCCGTTTACCGACCACGACTGGAACTTCGACCACGCCCCCGTCGACACCATGGCGATCGACCCCCACAAGATGGGCCAGGCCGCGGTTCCCGCCGGCGGCCTGCTCGTCCGGAAACAGTCCCTGCTCGACGAACTCGCCGTCGACACGCCCTACCTCGAATCGACCTCGCAGGCGACGCTCACTGGAACGCGGTCCGGAGCCGGCGTCGCGAGCGCCGTCGCCGCGATGGACGAACTCTGGCCCGCCGGTTACCGCGAGCAGTGTACCCGCTCGCAGGCCAACGCCGAGTGGCTCGCCGGCGCGTTGACGGCGCGGGGCTACGACGCCGTCACTCCCGAACTCCCGCTCGTCGCTGCCGACGTTCCCGCCGCGACCTTCGAAGCGCTTCGCGACGCAGGCTGGCGAATCTCCCGAACCGGCACCGGCGAACTCCGCATCGTCTGCATGCCACACGTGACCCGCGAGATGCTCGAGGCGTTCGTCGCCGATCTCGACGAGCTCGGAAGCCACCCAGGGACAGTCGGAACCGGAACCGAAACCAGCCTCGGACCGGCGGGGACAAACCTGAACTCGACGAACCTCAGCGGGGGCTCCGAGACGGACCAGTCACGGACATGCCAGAACGGACCGACACCGGGCAGTGCCGGCGACTCGAGTAGCGACTGACCGTCGTGACGAGAGCGACGGGAGACGGCCGAATACTGAATCGAACCGGTCCGGCACACGTCAACGTTATAGAGCGCGACCCCGTACGTGTGCCTACCAATGACGACGCGTGCTGTCGACGCTGACTGTTCTCTTCCCATGCGGATGTAGCGACAGCGCCGTCTCCGGGTGGAGTGCCGCGAACGCGACCGGTCATACGGAATACAGGCTTCTCGCGGCGTCGAAACTCGGGTACCCGAGTTCAGCTGTTCGCCGGGTGTGTTCGCGGCTTGTGAGTGACAAGGAACGCGTCCCGGCGAGAAATCGAAACCAGCGGGTTTTACGCCCGCGACCGACTGACCACGCATATGAGCACTACCAACGACGACTTTCCGACGGACCGTCCCGCGGTCGTGACCTGCGGGTTGCCCTACGCGAACGGCGACCTGCACATCGGTCACCTGCGGGGATACATCGGCGCTGACGCGTTCAGCCGTGCGCTCGAAACGCTCGGCCAGGAAACGGCCTACGTCTCCGGGTCGGACATGCACGGCACCCCCATCGCCGTCAACGCCGAGCAGGAGGGCGTTTCGCCCGAAGCGTTCGCGCTGGAGTGGCACGAACAGTACGAGGAGACGTTTCCGAAGTTCAACGTCGACTTCGACAATTACGGCCACACCCACGACGAGACGAACACGGAACTGACCCGGGAGATCGTCCGGACGCTGGACGAGGAGGGCTACATCTACGAGAAGGAGATCCAGGTCGCGTACGACCCCGACGCGGACCAGTACCTGCCCGACCGCTACGTCGAGGGAACCTGTCCCTACTGCGGCGCGAAGGCCCGCGGCGACGAGTGCGACGAGGGCTGTCAGCGCCACCTCGAACCGGGCGAAGTCGAGGATCCGAAGAGTACGGTCACCGGGAACGCGGCGGAGTACCGCGGGCGCACGCACAAGTTCTTCGAAGTCTCGGAGTTCACCGACTTCCTGACCGAGTTCCTCGACGGGCTCGAAGGAACGTCGAACGCGCGCAACCAGCCCCGCCAGTGGATCGAAGAGGGGCTGCAAGACTGGTGTCTCACTCGCGACATGGAGTGGGGGATCGACTATCCCAACGGCGATGACGAGACCACAGAAGATATCGTCCTCTACGTTTGGGTCGACGCACCGGTCGAGTACATCTCCTCGACGAAGCAGTACGCAGAACGCGTCGGGACCGACGAGTACGACTGGCGGCGCGTCTGGGAAGACGACGGCGAGATCGTCCACGTCATCGGCCGCGACATCATCCAGCACCACACCATCTTCTGGCCCGCGATGCTCGAGGGTGCCGACTACAACACGCCCCGCGCCGTCGCCGCGACCGGCTTCATCACGATCAACGGCAAGGGCCTCTCGACGAGTCGCAACCGCGCAATCTGGGCGAAAGAATACCTCGACGAGGGCTTTCACCCCGATCTGCTGCGGTACTACCTGACGACCACCGGCGGCCTCCAGCAGGACGTGGACTTCTCCTGGGACGCCTTCCAGGAGAAGGTCAACGGCGAGTTAGTGGGCACCGTCGGCAACTTCTGGTACCGCTCGCTGCTCTTTGCCTACCGCAACTACGAGGGCACCCCCGAGGCGGATATCTCTGAAGAAGTGTCCGAACGCATCGAGGGTGCGATCGGCGACACCCGCGAGGCCGTCAACGACTACTCGCTCCGGGGCATCGGGCAGGCCGCGACCCAGCTCGCCCAGTTCGGCAACGAGTACATTCAGCGCAACGAACCCTGGAAGCTCACCGACGACGACCCCAAGCGCGCCCAGCAGGTGATCCGCGACTGCGTCCAGATCGCCAAGGCCGTCGGCGTCCTCATCGAACCCATCACGCCCGACAAGGCCCAGGCACTCTGGGAGCAACTCGGCGAGACCGGCGACGTTGCGGACGCCCACCTCGAAGACGCGCTCGAGGCACCGCCCCGAACCTTCGACGAACCCGGTGAACTCTTCGCGAAGATCGAAGACGACCGCGTCGACGAACTCAACGAGAAACTCGCAGAACGCGTCGCGGCGGCGGGCGGCGATGAAGACGAAGATGAAGGCGAAGGCGAAGAAACGGAGACCAAAAACGAAACCGACGACACCGCCCCGGACGAATCGGCTGCCATGGCAGACACCGACGCCCTCGAACCGCTACTCGAGGACCGCATCGGCTTCGAAGACTTCCAAGAACTCGACATTCGCGTCGGGCGTATCGAGTCGGCCGAGGGAATCGACGGCGCGGACGACCTCGCGAAACTCGAGGTCGACATCGGCTTCGAAACCCGCCAGATCGTCGCCGGGATCAAGCAACTCCACGACCTCGACGAACTCCCCGGCGAGAAGTGCATCCTGCTCGCGAACATGGAACCCGCCGAGCTATTCGGCGTCGAATCCAACGGCATGATCCTCGCTGCAGGTGACGAGGCGGATCTGCTGACGACCCACGACGACGCCGTCGTCGGCGAAAAGGTGCAGTAGACGGCCGTTCGAGTTCACGTTCTCGATTTCGTGGGCTTTCGCTTCTGCGCTCGCGCTTGCTTACTCTCGCTTTCGAGACGAACCAGCGGCGATAACGGAAGCGATGCCAACAGTACCGATTCTCGGTTCTCGGTTCTCGGTTCTCGATTCCTGCTCTTCGATCCCTCGATCCCCACCCCCGATCCCCAATTTCCGATCACACTTCGTCCACTAACTGCAAGAACTGCGACGTATCGATGAGTTCCATCGTCTACGCGTTCAATCCGTGGCGACGAAGCGTCAGCGCCGATTTGAACGCGGCCTCCCTGTCTTCGGTCTCGAAAATGGCCAGAAAATCGCGCTCGCCGAGGATCGTGTACGCATCGCGTAACGCAGCGCCGTACCGGTCGAACTCGACCCTCACCTCGCCCCAAGTCGATGCGAGTTCCTGCGCGTTTCGTCTGTCCCGGTTTTCGAGTTCGATGGGAGAGGCATACGCTAGCCTATCACGTCACTACGCGTGAATGCTGAAAACGGTTGCCGTGGCACATGATGGAAACAGAAACACTCGCCTTCGAGTAAGTCACCTATCTTTTTGGCCGTGCTCGCGATAGCACAAGGCATGAGAAACGCAAAGATCGTCTGTACGCTCGGTCCTGCCTCGAGCGATCGCCAGACGATCCGGGACCTCGCGGACGCCGGCATGTCGGTTGCTCGGCTGAACGCGAGTCACGGAACTCGCGAGGATCGTGCCGCACTCATCGACCGCGTTCGCTCGGTCGACGAGGAACGAGAGAAACCCGTCTCCGTCATGCTGGACATGCAGGGGCCGGAAATCCGGACTGCGCCGCTCCCCGAGGGAGAGACGGTCACGCTCGAAACCGACTCGGAGATCAGGTTCGTCGAAGGGGACGATGCAACACCCGAAACCGTCGGCCTCTCGCTGCCGGTTGGCGCCGTCGAACCGGGCGATCGAATTCTGCTCGATGACGGACTGATCGAAACGACCGTCCGTGAACGCGACGGCGACGCCGTGGTGGCACACGTCGATACGGGCGGCGAACTGGGCGGCCGAAAGGGCGTCAATGTCCCCGGCGTCGACCTGGACCTCGACGTCGTCACCGAGTCCGACCGCAAGGATCTCGAACTCGCCGCCGAGAAGGAAGTCGACTTCGTGGCGGCGAGTTTCGTCCGAGATACGGCGGACGTCTACGAGGTCAACGAGGTCATCGAGGACGCCGGCGCGGAGATTCCGATCATCTCGAAGATCGAACGCGCCGGCGCCGTCGACAACCTAGACGACATTATCGACGCCTCGGACGGAATCATGGTCGCCCGCGGCGACCTGGGCGTCGAATGTCCGATGGAGGACGTACCGATGATCCAGAAACGCATCATCCGCCGGTGTCGCGAGGCCGGTCTCCCGGTTATCACGGCGACGGAGATGCTCGATTCGATGGTCCACGCCCGCCGACCGACCCGAGCGGAGGCTTCGGACGTAGCAAACGCCGTCCTCGACGGTACCGACGGCGTCATGCTCTCCGCGGAGACCGCGATCGGCGACCACCCCGTCGCGGTCGTCGACGCGATGGACAGCATCGTCCGCGAGGTCGAACAGTCCGAGGAGTACGCCGAACTCCTCGAACAGCGCGTTCCCGCCGCCGGCGAGGCTCGAACGGACGCCCTGGCACGCTCTGCGCGTTTCCTCGCCCGCGACATCGGTGCCGATGCCATCGTCGCGGCGACCGAATCCGGCTACACGGCGCTGAAAACCGCAAAGTACCGTCCCGGCGTCCCGGTCGTCGCGTCGACGCCGAGCCACCGCGTCCGCCGGCGGCTCGCCCTCTCGTGGGGCGTTACACCGCTGTACGCCGAAGTCTCCGACCAGGGAGCCGACGCCGTCGTCGAGAAAGCCGTCCAGGCCGCGCTGGAAGCCGGCGTCGCCGAGAGCGGCGATACCGTCGTCGTCCTCTGTGGCATGATGACCGAACTCGAGGGTGCGAATACGACGAACATGCTGAAGGTCCACGTCGCGGCGGAGGCGTTGACGACGGGCCGCGTCGTCGTCGAGGGTCGTGCGACCGGGCCGCTTGCCCGAGTTCAGGATGGCGATCTCACCGACGTACCGGAGGGGGCGATCCTCGCGCTGCCGACGGAGTTCGACGCGGAGTTTACGGGTGATGTCTCGAAGATCGGCGGCATCGTCAACGCTCGGCGAGGGATGACGGGGTATCCGGCGCTGGTGGCACGAGAGATGGACGTGCCGATGGTAAGCGGTGCGACGATTTCCGAGATGGAGACGGGAACGGTCGTCACCATCGACGCGGAACGAGGGGTCGTCTACGAGGGTGACATTCGGGATCGAACGGATCGGTAGGTAGCGAGAACGGGAACGGCGCTCGGGCGGTCGATTCTGGCCGCTGACCGTAACGTCGGGCCGAAGAACGCGAGACGGAGCAGACCAGGATCACCCGCGTTCGGGACGGCGGATTTTTGACGCCGCGGCAAGTACGACACTGTATGGCAGATGAAACGTCCGGACCCGACAGCCGCGAAGACGACTGGAGCACGTCGGAGACGAGTGCAACTGGGTCGGACGGATCGAAGAGAACGGCCGACGAGCCGACCGATGGCGAGCACGGGGAGGCGGACGAGTGGGGGACAACTGCTGGGGCTGGAGGTGACCGGGCCGGTGACGGAGAACGGAGTGGAGCCGGAACGGGATCAACCACCGAACGGATTCCGATCGACCTCTCCGCGAGTGGGACCGACGGGGAGAAACGAGATGGCGAGCGCCACGCCGGTGACGATACGGACGACCCGTACGCACCCGAACCGAGCTCAGCGCCGATCGAATCCGGCGATCCGTCCCTCGAACACATCATCTTCGTCGCGCTCGGAGCGGCGGCGACGATTCTCGTCCTCGCTCGCGTCGTGTTGGTTACGTTCTAGTATCCCCCGTCCGGGCTCCCTATACTTCCGTGCGTTCCTGCGCTCGTTCGAGACCCGTCGTCGCCTCCGCTTTCGTCGTTTCGAGCGGCCCAACGACTTCGTCCGGCAGATTCATTCGATCCGCAAGCGCGAGCAACGTCTCTAGCTTCGTGATCTCGAGTCGCTCGATCGACCGCCCGAGTTCGGCTTCGACGAGGTCGCCGAGGACCGGGTCCCGAATGTCTCCGACCAGGTCGTCGCGCTCGCTTCGGAGCGCGTCGAGGGCGTCACTCTCGATGACACCCGGGTCGGCCTCGATCGCGTCGAAGATCGGCTCGATGCGCCCGAGTTGCTCCGTTGTCGTCTCGCTGTGGGCCATGTAAAACTCCTCGAGTTCTTCGTCGGTGGCGGCGTCGGCGAGTTCCGACTGGAGGTCCTCGAGTTCGCGTTCGATGTGATAGAACTCGCGCAGCGTCCGGATGAACAGATCGTGTTCGTTCTCGATCATACCAGAGGTGGGAGTGCCGAATCGCAAAGAGATTGGGCCGTCGTGTGAAACCCGGCGCTTGCGGTCACGCCGGGACGCCGCTCATCTCAGTTAGTCTACCGAACGCCTATGTGATCGCGGCGTGACCGTCGAGGTGACGACACCAATGCGTCGCCTCGCCACCGCCCTCCTCGTCGCTTTGCTCGTAACGGCTGCGGGCTGTAGCGCGTTCGAATCGTCGCCGGACGCCGGGGAACGGGAGCCACTCACCGTCGACGACGAACTCGCTCCCGGCCTTAGCGAGAGCGGGATCACCGACACCGTTGCGCTTTCGACCGCTCACCGCAGTGTACTCGAGAGCGCCACTTTCGAGCGGACGCAGACGACGTATCGGTACGACGAAACCGAGACCATCAGCAACGTCGCGAACAGGACACAGACCGTCACCGACGACGCAGCGTACTCCGTCCGAGAGAACGATCCCGACTATCTCGAAGCGAACGAAACGCAACGGCCCATCCGCCGCCAAGAGTGGCGCTCGGCCGACGACGACCTCGGTCGCGTCATCGACGCAACTGGAGAGACACACGTACTCTCTCGGACGGCCGGACCCGACTCGCCGAGTCTTCCGGTATCGATCCACAGATTCGACGAAGTCGAGCACTCGGTCGCCGTCGAACAGACCGCCGGAGGGGCCGAGCGCTACCGACTCACAGGAGCCGGAAATCTATCCGATGGGGCGTTCATGGAGTTTAATATCACCATTACACCATCCGGGGCTATCGAAACCTACGAGATCGGCCTCCAATGGACGGTTGACGGCAACCAGCGGACACGAACGACCGTCGGCGAGTTCACCCGCGGCGACGACATCGAACTCGAAGAACCGGCGTGGGTCGACGACGCGCGGGCTGCACTCGAAGCCGAAACACGGTCGTTCGAGAGCGAAAGCGAAATGACCGACAGCGACCCATGACCTACTACGACCTTAGCCACTCGATTCGGTCCGGTATGCCCGTCTTTCCCGGCGATCCGCCGGTCGACATCACGCCGGCGGCAACGGTCGAAGATGACGGCTATCACGTTGCCGCACTCCACTGTGGCAGCCACACCGGGACGCACATCGACGCGCCGAGTCACGTCTTCCGCGACGGATCTGAACTCGACTCGATCGCCGTCGACGAGTTCGTCTTCGACGCCCGACTCGTCGACTGTACCGATAAATCGCTACGGGAACCGATCGGGGCGGCCGAATTACCCGTCCCGGACGGCACTGCGGACCTCCTGCTCTGTCACACCGGCTGGGACGAGTGCTGGGGCACGGATCGGTACTTCGATCACCCGTACCTGACGCCGGGAGCCGCCGAACGCTGTCGCGAGGCGGACTGGAGCGTCGGTCTGGATACGCTTAATCCGGACCCGACGCCGACCGAGAACGCGACGGATTCGGAACCGGCGGGATTTCAAGCCCACCACACGCTGCTCGGGAACGGATTGTTCGTTATCGAGAACCTCACGGGCCTCGAATCGCTGCCAGCGGGCGGTTCGGTTGTCACGCTCGTCGCCTTTCCCCTCCCAATCGCGGAAGCCGATGGAGCACCGATTCGAGCCGTCGCGATCGACTCGGACGGCCAATTGGACGACGGTCCGTTCTGACGACGACTCGGAGTAGACTACGCGAGTTCGGCGTTCAGAATCCGTATCGTTCCACGCGTCCCGTCCCAGTCGGTCTCGTACTCGAGGTCGATCCGCCGATCCATATGCGGCCCGTCGACGACGAGCGTTTCGAACTCGCCGCCCTCGCCGAGAACGTGGACGCCGTACTCCTCGTTGAGCGTCTCGAGTGCGGCGATAGCGTCGCGGTCGAGCGTGCGCCCGAGCCACGACTCGTCGAGTCCGTAAGCCGCGGTTTGGATGATCTTTATCTCGAAGCCGGCGTCGAGCATCGCCTCGGCGAGCGCTCGCGGGTCTTCCTGCCACAGCGGTGCGAACAGTTCACAGTCGAGTCGGTCGCACATCGCTTCGATGCGGTTCGTCTGGAACTCGCTCTCGACCGCCCCCGCCGTGACGCCCGCGATGCCCCCGTCGAGATCCGCGTCCAGTTCTTCGAGGGCCGCTTCGAGGGGTTCGAGTTCGGCGTCGCCCTGGGCGCTCGAATCGCGGGCGGTGTCGGCTTCGAGATCTGCAGGGTCGACATCGACGAGGTCGATACCGATGCTCTCGGCCGCCAGCGCGGTGAGATCGGTCGCGGGGACGTGGTACATGTAGGACTCTTCGGAGGGGTGGACCGTGACGAGTCGTTGGACGTCGAGGCCGGTTTCGAGGGCTCGGTACAGCGCCCACGACGAGTCCTTCCCGCCGGAAAAGAGGCTCACCCACGCGCCGTCTGCGTCGCTGTCGCTCATAGCAGACGGTGGGAGCGGGGGAGTAAATGCGTGACGAGTCGCGGGCGATTAGCGGTCTTCAGCATCGCGTTCGGACGCGGCTGTCGTGGTGCGCTCGCGGTCGTCGTCAGATTCGCCCTCGGACTCGCGCTCCGAGTCGGCGTTCGAATCATCGCGGGTATCCGAACTGCCAGCCCCAGCGTGCTGTCCGGTTTCGGTTTCACCGTCGCTGCACTCGGTGCTGTCGGCGTCGGTTACAACCTCGACATCGGCTGACGGCGGTGTCGTGGACGCGGGTTGGTTCGATCCTGGTCCGCCGTCCGTGAGTTCTGATCGGGGACGGGTGCCCGGGTTCCCGTCACCGGTTCCTGGTCCTGGTCCTGGTCCTGATCCTGGGGACGAGCCGTCGTCCGAACTGCTCACTGCGGTTGCGATCCAGGCACCGATCAGGCTCACCAGAATCGCGCTGATGACGAAGACGGCGAGCCGTTCGCCCGGCGCGAGCGAGAATCCCTCGACGGTCAGCGGCCCGAGTTCAGTCTCCACGATCGCAATCGAGGAGAGTAGCTGCTGTTGTTCGAGGAAGTACGCGGAGAACCCGCGGATGACGAGACCGACGGCGACGGCGATAAACGGCAGGTTGAGGTAGGACCGTCGAACCGGGTCTTCGCCGATGATCTCGTCTAACAGTCGCCCGGCGCTTGCGGTAAGACCGGCCATCGTCAACCAGGGAACGCTGTCGAACGCGAACTGTACCGCAGGAATGCCGATTCCGGTGGAACCATCGAGATTCGAAACGCCGAGTGCGCCGACGAAGAAGCCAACGAGCGTGAGCCCCGCCGCAACGACGTAGGTGACGACCGAGACCTGTCCGGAGTAAAGCGACTCTCGCACCTGGTGTGCGAACCCGGTTATGATTTCGTCGATGCTGAACCCCTTGTAGAGCAAGAAGAGTCCGATAACGGTCGTAATCGCGGCGGCCCCCTCGGCCGGAGCGACGACCATCGCAAGGATCGGGAAGACGAGCAACGTTAGTCCAAGCGGAACCAGAATCGTCTGTCGGAGTTCTTCGTCGGCGAGAAACTGCTTGAGCAGATAGTACGTCGACTCGATATCCCGGGCCTGCCGAACGACGACCCGATCGACCGAGTCGACCTGAACGCGACTTTCGACGATCGGAACCAGCCGTTCGTCCTCGCCGCTGTCGATGACGACGACCGCCGAATCGGGGTCGTGCTGTGCAATGAGGTCGTCGAGCTGGCGGGCGACCGCCCTGTCCGCCGAGACCATCGACTCCCGGTCACCGGAGACGACCGCGACGATCGCCTCCTCGTTCTCGTCGCGGAGGTTCTGGCCGACCCGCAGCGTCTCGAGGAGCGTATTGACTCCCGAGTCCTCCGGGTCAGCAAGTCCGATATCGGTAACGAGAGCCCGAACAGCCTCCCAGCCGACGATCGGCGACTGAAGCCCAGTCTTCCGACCGACGTCGTCGGTCCGGTCGAGACAGACGACCAGCGTTGTCACGGTTATCCGTGCATTCCGTACGACGATAAAACCACTTATCGCCGCGTGCCTGTGGGCTGCTCGCGGACATACCCCCTGCCTACCGCAGCACTACGCACCACGCGAGTACCGAGCAGCAACACCACACCGAGTGGCGAGCAGCCGAGCAGCGAGCAGTAAGCAGCGAGTACCGAGTACCGAGTTCAGCTCACCAACTCAGTTTCGCAACCGAAGTCTGAACTCGCGATCGTCTGCAATCCCAGCAACCCCGGCTCCAAACGCGTATGCAACCCGCTGTGCTCCCGTTCCGAGACGTGCCATCAACGGCTGATCCGGCTCGAACTCTTCGACGGTCACCTCGTCCGTCCCGAGTCGCTCCGCCAGCTCCGATTCGAGTTCGCGTCGCGTCCCGAGCGTATCGACGAGCCCCAGTTCGTGGGCCTGCTCGCCGAGGTAGATCCGGGCTTCCGTCTCGCGGATGAACTCGGGTTCCAGATCGCGGCCGTCGCTGACTCGGTCGACGAACGTCTGGTAGTAGTCGTCGATCAGTCCCTGGAGGTAGTCGCGTTCGTCCTCGTCGAGTTCTTTCAGCGGCGTACCGGCGTCCTTGAACTCGCCGGCGGCAAAGCGCTCGTAGGAGAGGCCGACCTTCTCGGCGAACTCGCTGGCGTTGACCCGCGAGCCGATGACGCCGATCGAGCCGACGATCGAGCCGTCACGCGCCCAGAGTTCGTCGCAGCCGCTTGCGATCCAGTAGCCGCCGCTCGCACAGACGTCGGTCGTGTAGGCGATGGTCGGGCCGTCGAAGCGCTCGGCTGCGAGGCGAATGTCCTCGCTTGGAACGACCTCGCCGCCGGGCGTGTTCAGCTTCAGGAGTAACGCGTCGACGTGGCCGTCCTCGTCGGCCCGATCGATCTGATCGACGATATCGTCGGCCGGCGTCGACTGCGGGCGTGACGGAAGCGGTCCGCCGCCGCCGTCGCGAGTGATCGGTCCGTCGACCGCAACCTCGGCGACGTCGTAGTCCGGAAACAGCGACGCTGCGATCGTCCCCGCAAACCGGATCCCGACGAGGATCACGCCGAGTGCGATCACGATACCGAAGAGTTCGGTGAGCGTGTCCGGATAGGCGAGGAACAGCCACAGACTGGCGATTGCAACGACGACGGTCCCGGCGACGACGACGGCGAGTCGATTAGCTCGCTGCGCCTCGACCAACGGCTCCACCTCGATTCATACTGCTCTGTGTGTGTGCTGTCCTGTTAACCGTTGCCGTCCGCCGGCGAGCGTCGGCGATCGCGCCTTTGTTCTGTTGTTCTCTTGCGCTCTTTCACCAGCGTGGTCCCTCCAGATCCAGTTTCCCTGAAAGAACAGTTGATATCCTCCGACTCCGGAGCGGAGTTCTTCACACCTTGGATCGCCGTTTTGGTCGACACAGAGCCGATTGAGGTTATGTTTCGGCAACCAACGCAGTGAATACGGTCGGAACGCCGTTTAGTATCGAGTTTGAGAACTGTCGCTCCTATCCGGACAAATTGCGCGAAGAGACTCTCCCTGACAGGGAAGTCTCTAGGCCGCTATTTTTGCAGGCCGTGGTGAAGAACAGATATGGCGATTGATGACCAACAGACGGCGGACGAAATGGAAGAGCGGGTCGGAGGTCCCGTCGCTCGAGTTCGACTTTGGGTACAGATGGATGCGAACCGGTGGCTTCTGGCGGGGATGATCGCGCTCGTCTTCTTCGGGGTTATCTTCGGAATCGGGCTCTTAGATGCCTCTCCGTTCCCGGAGACCTTCGAATCGGAGCCGCCGACCGTGCCATTGTTTCAGGCACTTATTATCAGTCTGATCACTGGCGTCACGCTCATCGTTGGGATCAACCTCCTGGTTATTTCCGAGGAACTCGATCCGCTCGGCGACCTCCGTGATCAGGTCGCGGAGTCGACGGCGTTTCGCGGCGAGGTCGAGGAGTTGCTGGGATCGACGAGTCCGCCCGAGCCCGCGGCCTTCCTACGGGCGCTCCTCAAAACCAACGCGCTCCAGGCAGGGTCACTCAAGGAGTCCGTCGCGGAGTCTTCGGACGAGGCGTTTCGAGAGGACGTAACGTCCTACGCCGACGAAGTGCTCACGAACGAAGCGCGGGTTTCGGACCGGCTTTCGTCGGCGCAGTTCGGAACCTTCGCGGTGGTTCGTGCGGCGATCGACTACAACTACTCCTGGAAGATCTATCAGGCGCGGAAACTCCGCGAGGAATACGAGGGTCAGTTCGATGATGAGATGGACCGAACGCTCGATGATTTGATCGATACGCTCACGATGTTCGGTCCGGCGAGAGAACACGTCAAAACCCTGTACTTCCAGTGGCAGTTCATCGACCTCTCACGGGCGATGCTCTACACCTCCCTCCCGCCGCTGGCCGGTGCGATCCTGATCATACTCTACATGAACGCGGAGTTCGCGTCGGGAACGTTGCTCGGCGTCAGCAACGCGACCTGGGTGGTCCCGATCGTCATCACGCTCGCGCTCTTCCCGTTTTGTCTACTCCTCTCGTATGTGGTCCGCATCGGAACAGTTGCGAAGCGGACGCTCGCTCCCGGGCCGTTTATCCTCCGGGAGACGGATCACGACCGGGATGCCGAGACGGAATGGTAACCGGCGGCTAGAGTCACAGAGCGCGGAGCGCAGAGTGTAGAGCGCAAAACGTGGACGTAAATCGTGACGTTCGAAACGCAAAACATGCCGTACTCGACCGTGAGACGAATCGAGCGAGCGCAGACGACCTTAGAGCAGGCCCGTCTTCTGGAGCTTCATCAGGTCCTCGGTATCGAGGGTTTCGCCTTCCTTGAACTTCTGATAGATCTCCTCGGCTTCCTCTTTGGCTTCCTCTTTCTTCTTGTCGCGTTCGGACTTGCGCTCTTCTTCTTCCTGCTTGTCGAGTTCGCGCAGGCGCTTCTGGACGCGAACGAAGTCCTCGTGGTGCTGGTCGGCCGCTTCCTGGGCCTCGACGAACTTCTCGTGCATCTCGTCGGCTTCATCACGGATGTCGTCGGCCTCGCGGTAGGCCTCGATCATCTGGTTGTGATGTTCCTGGGCCTTGTCCGCAAGCTCCGTGACCTTCTGGTGGTGTTGGGAGGCCTCAGAGCGAACTTCCTCGGCTTCCTCGACGAGTTCTTCGAGATCCTCGTTCTGCTCGAGCTTTCCCTTGCGCTCTTCGTACTCCTCGCGCTTGTTCTCGATCTTCTCGATGAGTTCCTGCTCTTCCTCGCTCGAGAGGACTTCGGTCTGCTGTTTGAACTCGAGTTGCTCGATTTCTTCTTCGAGTTCTTCGAGGTCCTTGCCCTCGTCGAGTTCCATATCCGACTTGAGCTTCTCGACCTTGTCGAAGAGTTCGTTGGCCTCGGCGTTGAGTTCGTTGCGGCTCTCCTTGTGTTCCTGAACCTTCTCGTTCAGTTCGTCGCGTTTTTCGCGGTGTTCCTGGGCTTCGTCGACCTTTTCGCGCGTCTTGGCGTTTAGGTCGTCTCGGCTGGAAGCCCGTTCGGAGGCCATCTGGTTCAGATCGTTTCGCCGGTCTCGAAGCTGGCCGGCCATCTTGATGAGCTGTCCTTTGGAGTTGTTTTCGAGGTCGTCGTCTGTCAGTTCGATGTTTTTCGATTCGTCTACCATGTGTTAGTCAAACCTCTGTGCCATACCCGCACCGGAGTAGCGACGGTCGGAGCGGGGCGACAGCGTGTCGCCGCGGCTCCGATCGTAGTCCTGTATACAGCGATCGCTCACAATCTGCGAAATCCCGGTGAATAAGATTTCCTGTCATCGATCGTCGAGCGATACGCGCCCCGGTGGCGTTCTGGTATCGGTGTCTACTGGTGCTTGCAATTTAAATGTACCGGTCGTAGACCCCGTGAAAACCGTTATCAGGGGTCGTATTCCGCCCGCGCTCGTTCGTACGTTGCGATCGTCGCGGCCTATAAATGCCGCCGAGTCCGCAGGTTGGCGACGGGGTTAAAAGAGGTTCTCGAGCCGGTCGTCCGTGAACTGCTCGACGTGATCGGTCTCTTCGCACTCCTGTTCGCGCTTCGCCTCGCGTGCGCGCTCCATGAACTCCTGAATGCGGGCGGAGCGTTCGGCCCCGCCGAGGAGGACGAGCGCGCCGAGGCGGTCGCTTTCGAGCGGGAAGTCCCCGCCGCGAACCTGCATACTGCCGGTTTCGTCCTCGAGCCAGCGCCGCGACTTCTCGACGCCTTTCCGCGGGATCTTCTCGGGATCGCCGGCGATGACGAGCAGTGCGGAGTCGGCCGTCGTCGCGTCCGGGAGACTCGTCCCGGTCAACAGCGCCTGGCGCGAGACCGTCATCGCCGTCCGGACGTTCTCGGCGCTGTCGTCGCTCGCGATTTCGCTCGCGTATCCGAGGGTCGCGATGCCGCCGCTACGGAGCGTGTTGATGACCTCGCTCGAGTCCACGACGCTTTCGCCGACGCCCTCGACGGCCTCGCCGGAGGCGAACAGCAAGCCCACTCGTCGGGCGATATTCTCGTTGATCGTCTCGAAGGCATCCTCGACGCTTTCGCCCTGTTCGTGCCAGGCGTCGTTGTCGATCAGGAGCGTCGCGTCGGCTTCGCGCACGATGGTCTTCAGTGAGCGGCCGGCGTTGGCCTGATAGAGCGCGCCTTCGTTGCGCCCCGGTAGGACGCCGAGGGCGTACACCGGGACGTCATAGACTTGCTGGAGGTGATGGACCAGGACGGGCGCTCCGCCGCTACCGGTTCCGCCGCCGAGCCCGGCGACGACGAAGATGCCCTCGGCGCTCGAGGTCACGCGGCCGTCCAAGGACCCGAGTACCTGCTGGATGTCCGACTGCATGATCTCGGTTCCGAGTTCGTTATCGCCGCCGACGCCGTGGCCGTTGACGCGGTCCGCACCGATCAGTTGCGTGTCGACGACCTGGAGGGACTGGAGGTCGGGTTTCGCGGAGTTGACTGCCAGTGCACCACGGACGGCACCAAAGCCCATGTCCGCATCGAATCGAGCGAGCCGTTCCGTGACCTTCCCACCGGCCTGACCGACTCCGATCAGGGCAACTTTCATACAGATATCGTATAAGTGCACCGTGTTGAACGTTCCGGTGTACGTACCCGTTTCCGGGCCCAGTGCCGTCCAACGTCGCCGTTCGTGACGATCATCGCACGATCACCGAAAAACGCCCGAATGGCAATCCACTTGTGCCAGCCCGCAGTCACACCCGGTATGTTCCACGAACAGCGGATGACGGTCCCCGACACGCCCGCCGATCTGCGCGCCGAGTACGCCGCCGATCTCGCCTCGATCGTCGACCGACACGGCGCGGACGAACTCGCCGACGGGACGGCTCTCGACCGCGAGACGATCGCGAACCTCGATCGCGAGACGGTCGGTACCCTCTCACTCGAGGACGCCGCCGAGATCCAGGCCCGCGCCGAATCCGCCCCCGACGCCGACACCGTCGTCACGATGGCCTGCGAACACCTGTTGCTCGGCATGTCCACCGCCGTCCTCGACGTGGACGCCGTCGAGAGCGAACTCGAACTCGAGTTAGATGCAAAGGAGATCCAACAGAAACTCGAACGGCGCGCGCCGATGTCGTTCGAGGAGTACGTTCACCTTCAGTTCGTGATCGTGGACGCTGCCCCCTGATACGGGCCGCCGTCAGGCAGTGCCGGCACAGCCGCGACCGTGCTGCGGCGTCTTGTGGGTGTGCCGGAAACCCGGTACAGCAGACCGTCTGAGTCCGGCTCCCGCGGTGACTCGCATCGAGTGCAGTCACGAGCGCGATCACACTCACAGACGCAGCCCCAGTCACAGTCATTATACCTCCGCACCCGCGAGTTCATCGTATGACCGCAATGCGTGTTGCACTGCTCGGCTGTGGCTACGTCGGTCTCGAACTCGGCCGACAACTCGCGGCCAGCGGCCACGACGTGATCGGCGTGCGACGCTCCGATGCGGGAATCGACGCCATCGAGGCCGCCGGCTTCGAGGCCGTCCAGGCGGACGTGACCGACCGCGCTGAACTCGAGGCGGTTCCGGACGTCGATGCGATCGTCTTCGCGGCGAGCAGCGGCGGCCGGGGAGTCGACGCGGCGCGCGAAATCTACGTCGACGGGCTTCGGACGGCGATCGAAGCCTTCGGGGAGCGCGAGACGCCGCCGGACCGACTCGTCTACACCTCCTCGACGGGCGTTCACGGCGATCACGGCGGGGACTGGGTCGGCTCGGACACGCCGATCGAGCCGACGACGCCCAAGACCGAGGTGCTTGCCGAGGCAGAGCAGCTTGCACTCGAGTATCCCGGCGAGTTCGGTATCGACGGGACGGTCGTTCGCTATGCGGGTCTGTACGGACCCGACCGGTACCGTCTCGAGCGGTATCTCGAGGGGCCGGTTACGGCGGGGTACCTGAATATGGTTCATCGGGACGATGCCGCTGGTGCGGTTCGCGTTCTCCTCGACGCGAATCTCGCCCGCGGCGAGGTCGTCCAGGTCGTCGACGATGAACCCGTCGACAAGTGGACGTTCGCCGACTGGCTGGCCGATGCGTGCGATCGGGAGCACCCGCCGAAACGGACGAAAGCGGAGCGACTCGAAGCGGGCGACCTCTCGGAACCGGCTCGTCGTCGGATTCTGACGAGCAAGCGCTGCGGAAACGACCGGCTCCGAGAGCTGGGGTACGAGTTCAGCTATCCGACGTTCCGAGAGGGGTATCGGGAGGCGGTCGAGGCAATTCGCTAGGCAACGTGCTGGCGAGGCCGATCAACCGGCGTGAGACGGCGGGTCGAGTGTTGGAGCCGTTGACCGGTCGATTGCGATCCCTGCGGCTGTACGCGAGCCGAGAACCGTCACGAATGGGGGAAATTTCTTGGTTGTTGAATTTGAGTGTCCGGTATGGTCTACCAGGACGCCTCGACAGACGTGGCGTTCGTCGAGGCGGAGCCGCTGGTCGCGGCCGTCGAGCGCGCCATCGACTCGGTACAGGCGCTCGACCCGCTCGT
Organism: Natrialba asiatica DSM 12278; assembly: GCF_000337555.1. Classification (GTDB taxonomy): domain Archaea; phylum Halobacteriota; class Halobacteria; order Halobacteriales; family Natrialbaceae; genus Natrialba; species Natrialba asiatica. The sequence continues at coordinate 37,122 of NZ_AOIO01000034.1, forward strand.
GCTCTCGCTCGTCGTTCTCGCAGCCGTCGGACTCGTCCTCGGTGGCTGGTGGTTCGTCCGCTGGGTTCGCCGTCCACCGGGCGTTCGATTCCAGTCCGTCCTCGCGGATTACGACGACGTAACCGTCCTGATGCACCCGAACCCCGACCCGGACGCGATGGCGTGTGCGATGGCCGTCGATGCCATCGCCGACGCGGTCGACACGGACACGACGTTACAGTTCCCCGGGGAGATCCGCCATCAGGAAAACCGCGCGTTCCGAACCGTTCTCGGCCTCGATCTCGATCAGATCGCCTCGAGTTCAGCGCTCGCGAGTGAGGCGGTCGTCCTCGTCGATCACAACACGGCGCGTGGCTTTACCGGGGCACAAACGGTCGAACCGGTCGCCGTCGTCGATCACCACCCCGGCAACGGGACCGGGACGAATTTTACCGACGTTCGAACGGACTACGGTGCCGCTGCGACCCTGCTGGTCGAGTATCTCGACGATCTCGGCGCTGGCGCGGACGACGATACCGACACCGGCCCCAATTTCTCGGCCGAACTCGCGACCGGCCTCCTCTACGGCATCCAGTCCGATACGGACCACCTGACGAACGGCTGTTCGCGGGCCGAGTTCGAGGCCTGTGGCACCCTGTTCGGCGAACTCGACGAGGATCTGCTCGAACGGATCGCGAACCCGCAGGTGAGCGACGACGTGTTACAGATCAAGGCGACGGCGATCACCGAAAAGCGCGTCGAGGGTTCGTTTGCGATCTGCGATGTCGGAGCGGTCTCGAACACCGACGCGATCCCGCAGGCGGCGGACGAACTCATGCAACTCGAGGGGGTTACTGCTGTCGTCGTCTACGGCGAGAACGACGGGACGATCCACCTCTCCGGGCGCTCGCGAGATGACCGCGTTCACATGGGTGAGACGTTGCGACACGCGGTCAGCGACATTCCGATGGCGAACGCGGGCGGCCACGCGCGGATGGGCGGTGGCCAGCTTTCGGTCGAGCACATGCACGGACTCGGCCCCGCTGGCGGCATCGACAAAACCGAATTCGAGGAAGAACTCTTCTCGGCGCTATCCGGCGAGCGATAGTTCGCCCTCGCAGGCACAGACAGCCGATCATCGTCTTCCGTGGTCCGCGAGAGCCGCGCGGAGCGCCCCCGGCGTCGCCGTTTCTGCAGTCGCCACGAAGTGTGCAGCGCAGGCGTTGGCGAGTGCAAGCGCGAGTTCGGTCGACCAGCCGCGCGCCAGCGCACAGGCCAGTGCGCCGGAGAAGCGGTCGCCTGCGCCGGTCGTCCGTTTCGTCGTCGCCGTCTCGAGCATGTCGACGGAGACGACGCCGTCCGGCGTCGCCGCACGGGCTGCCTCGGGGCCGTGGATGACGACGCTGTGAACGCCGAGTGCAGTTCGCGCTGCGGCGAGTCGATCGAGGTGTGACCGGTCGCCGTCGACGTCGAGAACCGCAGCGACGCGGTCGAACTCCGTCGGGTTGACGCTGCAAACGACATCGAGCGGGCCGACCGCGTCCGTCTCCGCGAGCGTTCGAAAGAACGCTTCCACGGCCGTCTCGTCGGGGACGCCGATCGCGCCGGGATCGACGATTATCGGGAAGGAATTGGTTTCGGGCGGATCCGACGCGAGTCGGTCGAAGACGTCGGTGAGGCCGCGGACGGAAACCCAGTTGACACAACAGAACGCGTCCGCGCGAATCAGGTCGGGCCAGTCGACGACGGCGTCGAGAGCGGCTATCGTCCAGTCAGCCGTCGGTCCCGGCTCCGGAAGCAGCACGTCGCCGTCGCCGAACTCGAGGACGTTGATCGTCGCCGGCGTTCCCATCGAGTACGTTTCGAATCCGAACTCGTCGAAGACGGGATGATCGAGGTGGCCGACGAGCGTCGCCCGCTCGCCGAGTTCGTGGATTTGCATCGCTGCGTTGGTCGCCTGACCGCCGGGTTGGGTATCGGTTGGAGTGAGCGGGAACGTCGCCTCGCCGTCGGTGAGCCGCCGACCGAACGCGGCGGGCGTGTCGAGCCGTCTTCCCTGCGGGTCCTCGACGCTGTAGAAGTAGTCGACGCTGCCATCGGGGAGCGAAACGACGCGGACGCCACTCTCGTCGCTCTCTCCACCGGCGTCCTCGCTGTCGAAGGCGACCGAGAGTCGCTCGGAGAGCGCATCGTAGCTCACGCTACATCCATACCACCGTTGACGACGAACGACCCTAAAAGCAGTTTCCCGGCAGTCGCTCGCGCGCGATCACCGCTGGCGACGGCGAACGGAACCCGCTGGAAGTCGAGGGAGTCGAGATCGAAATCGGACTCCACAGCGACATCGAACCGGAACCGGGACCGGGACCGGAATCAAAGCCGACTCCAACGAGACTGGACCGAGCATCCCGAACCGCGGTCGAACCGACCCGGTCGCTACCGAATTTCCTTCCACTCCACGTCACAATCTGGACAGATTCGAACCGTCTTGATCTGATTCGGATCGTTCTCGGTCTTCAACGGTTTCTCGCAATCGGCACAGACGAGCCGATCGTACGTGTCTTTGTCGAGTTCGCCCTCGCGCAGCGCCTTCCGGACAGATTTCATGTTCACTACGTAGGAAGGTCTAGAAGAAAAAGACCAGGGCTTCGCGGGGCCGTATCGAACGCCGTGAGTGGGGCATTGGCCCGGATTTCTGTAGGCGCAGAAACATGACTCCTGGGAACAGGCCCCAGCGAGAGTCGTGGGCGTTTTATCGATTCGGCCGAACACCCTACCGATGGAGTACGTCCAGGAGCGAATCGCGACGCTCCACGATTTCCGCACCCAACCCACCCGCCGGCCCCAGCGCGCCCGCGGGGGACAGCGTGCGGAGACAGCGCGCGAGTCCGCGGAGCCCGCTCCCGCCGGTGAGCGCGAGTACGAGCGCGAACACGATCGGCAACTCGAGTTCGACGACCACCTGCGCGAGACCGCCATCGTCGTTCCCATGGCCGGGCGCGAACACGACAGCCCCGCCGCCGGCCGCGTTCTGGCCGAACTCGAGCGTCTCGACCCCACGCCCGCCGCCGTCTTCGTGCCCGTCCGTGCCGACCCCGATCGGATCGAGCCGTTTCGCGAGTGGCTCGCCTCGTTTTCGCTGCCGATTCGGGTTCTCTGGTGTAACGCACCCGCCGTCGAAGCCTCGCTCGCCGACGCCGGCCTCCCGAACGGCGAGGGAACGGGCAAGGGCCGCGACGTGTGGCTCGCGCTCGGACCCGCAGCCGAAGCCGCGGAGTTCATCGTCGTCCACGACGCCGATGCTCGGAGCTACGAGGCGGATCACGTCCGCCGACTGGTCGCGCCGCTGGCGATGGACCAGGAGTTCGAGTTCACCAAGGGCTACTACGCGCGCATCGAGCAGAATCGCCTCTACGGGCGACTGTTTCGACTGTTTTATCGCCCGTTGCTTCGCGCAGTGGGCGACGATCACGACGCGGCTCTCCTGGCGTACCTCGACTCGTTCCGGTACGCGCTAGCCGGCGAGTTCGCCATGACCGATTCCCTCGCGCGTCGTATCCGTGCGCCGCGGGCGTGGGGACTCGAAGTCGGTATTCTCGGTGACGCGTTCGAACACGCCGGCTTCGAGGGGAGCGCACAGGTCGACCTCGGGCGACACGTCCACGATCACCGCGCAGTCGCGGGCGATACCGGACTCGAAGGGATGAGCCGCGAGGTCGCGGCGACGCTCTGTCGCGTCCTCGAGGAGGGTGGCGTCGAACTGAACTACGAGACGCTTCCCGAGCGCTACCTGGCTGCCGGCCGGCAACTGATCGACCAGTACCGCGCCGACGCCGCGTTCAATGGACTCGCGTACGATCCGGCGGCCGAACGGGACCAACTCGAGCGCTACGCCGACTCGATCGAACTGCCCGGTCTCGACCGGCGACTGCCGGAGTGGACGGACGCACCGGTCGAACCGGCATCCGTTCTCGCCGCGTCCCGGCCCTGGCTCGACGGCGCGACGCGACTCGAACCGAACGCGGACGATTAACACGATCGATTACTATCGACTCAGGCGCCGCGCTGTGGCCGACTGACGGCTATCAATCTTTATCAGCGAACCACCCGTTACACCGCGTATGGATGCGACCGCCGACGAACTGGCCGGCGTCGTCGACCTCTTCGGCGGGTTGACGAGGACAGAACTCGACCGCGCCCTCTCGGAGGCCGCCTTCCGTGCGGACGGCCAGTCCGTCAACGAGACGGCACTCGAGGAGACGATCGACGGCGCGCTCGCGTCGTTCGCACTCGTTCGCTCCCCGCCGACCGCCGTCACCGCTCCGTCGGAACCGACGGCACCCCTTCTGGTCGCCGGTCCGACGGCGTTTCCGACCGTTCCGGACCACGCCGAGGACGTTCCCCACATCCTCGACGTCGAGCGACGAGAACTCGACCGAACTGCACTCGGCGAGAGCGCCCGCGAACGGTTCTCCGATGCAGTCGAGGAGGCCACCGAATCGTCCGACGAGGAACGACTGTCACGCCTGCTCGACGTGAGCTACGATCTCGAAGCCTGGGCACCGCTCGATTTAGCGCCCGCGCGCCGGACCATCTCGGAGGCGCTCGAGTGAGATGAGTCGGCGGCTCACTCTCGATCCGATTGCCGCTCACGAACCCGTCGGGATCGACGACCAGCAGTTCGACGCCGCGGTACTCGCGCCGATTATCGATCGCAACGGCGAGGACCACCTCCTGTTCACCCGCCGCGCCGACCACCTCGGCGACCACCCCGGGCAGATGAGCTTTCCCGGCGGCGGGGCCGAGTCGATCGACGACTCCATCCTCGATACCGCACTCCGCGAAGCCAACGAAGAGATCGGCCTCGACCCGACCGAAGCCGAACTCGTCGGCCAACTCGACGACATCCGCACGGTCAGCGAGTACGCGGTCACGCCGTTCGTCGCCCGCGTTCCGGACCGGGAGTACGAACGCGACGATAACGAAGTCGCCGAAATCGTGCTCCTGTCGCTGTCCGACCTGCTCGACCCGGAGAACTACGAGTTCGATCGGCGCGATCACCCCTACTACGGCGATATCGTGGTCCACTACTTCCACGTCGATGGCTACACCGTCTGGGGAGCCACGGGCCGGATTCTCGTCCAGCTACTCGAGTTGGCGACGCCATTCGAGGCACCAGCGGACGCCTGAGCGGCCCACCGGGTCTCGAAAGATCCGCATCGAGCGTCAGGTTTTTGCACGCGCCGGACCCAGGAGTCCTATGGTCGCACAGACGATGGGTCGAGTTCCGCACGGGCGATAACGACACCGCTTCCACAGGCAGTCGTCATCGCCGCCGTCACCCGACCCGATTTCGATCCGGTCGCGTTCAGTTGTACTGTTCTTGCCGTTTCCGAGACGAAGTACCCACTATCAGCTACATGCGAGGTGTCCGTCGATGCTAACAACGAGTACAGTTGCCCGCGCCGGCCTGGATGCGGTCGCGCTCAAACCGGCCGAGTGTAACGTCGAGCGAGCGACGTCGCTCCCGGTCGAGACGATCGCGATCGATTACGAGGGGCACGATCACGTCCCGGACCGGCGGACGATAGAAGCGCTTTCGGCCGACGCGACAGTTCGGCTGACGACCCCCGTTCGCGCCGACGGATTCGACCCGCTCGGTGACGATTCGCTCGCTGCCGAACTCCCGTCGGGCGTCGAGCGCATCCTCGTCGCCGGCCACCCCGCCTACCTCACCGACGACGAGCGGGACCGCGCCGTCGCGCCCCGGTTGGGTGCGGCACTCGAAACGGCCCCCGACTCCTGGGTCGGCACCGAGAGCGTCGAACGAATCGCGATGGCGACGGGCGCAACCCAGTACGACCTGCTCTCGCGAACGACGATGCGCGAGTTGCGGGCGCTTCGTGCTGCGACCTTCGACGGCGACATCGCAGTCTACGCACCGACGGTACTCACGGCCGACGAAGACGCGATCCTCGACGCCGTCGGGGACTACGTCGCTCGCCGGCGACCGGTCGCCGCGGCGCTCCCGGACGACGGAGACGAAGACGGAGACAGAACCGTCACCGATTCGCGCGCGACGGGCCGAACCCGTGAAATCCTGCTCGCCGCCGCCGAGGACTACACGCTCGTCGGCACCGAAACTGCGGTCCGCGAACGGACCGACGCGCTCCGCGAGGCCGGCGCAACGACCGTCGTCGGCTACCCCGCTCGCGAACTCGAGGCGTTCCTCGAGTAGGACCGCTATTTCTTCGAAACGAACGGCAGACGTATAAGTCACTCCGGCAACCAGAGGACGGCATGACACTGCTCGCCGAACGAACGACGACCGACGCCGCCGACGAACTCGGGTCGGCCGAGGTCGCCGTGCTACCGACTGGGAGCACCGAACAGCACGGACCGGCGTTACCGCTCGGGATGGACTTCATGGCGGCCGAGGCGTTCGCTCACACTGCAACCGATCGCGAGGATACCGTGGTCCTCCCGACGATTCCGATCGGCGTCAGCGGCCACCACCGGCAGTTCGACGGCACGCTGTACGTCTCCGCGGCGACGTTCGAACGCTACGTCGAGGAAACGATCGCGAGCCTCGCCGACCACGGCGTCCGCAAAACGGTCGTCGTCAACGGCCACGGCGGCAACACGGGGGCGCTCCGACGGGCCGCACGGACCCTGCGAAACGAGGAAACGGCGTTCGCGCCCCCCTGGAACTGGTGGGACAGCGTCGACGACCTCGCGGCCGACCTGTTCGACGAGGACGGCGGTCACGCCGACGCGATGGAGTCGAGCCTGCTCTGGCACCTCCGCGAGGACCTCGTTCGGCCGGACGAGTTCGCGGCCGCGGAAGACGGGGCGAGCGACTCCTGGGGCGAGTTCAGCCACGGCGCGCCGATCGGGTTCGATACGATCGACTTCTCGGAGAGCGGGGCGGTCGGCCGGCCGACCCAGGCCGACCCCGAGAAGGGCGCGGCGTTGTTCGAGGCCGGGCGCGACCACCTCGACGCGCTGCTCGACTGGCTCGCGGCGCAACCGCTCGCGGATTGCTGGCCGCGTGATCACAAATGAGCGACGAAGCCGAACTCGCCGTCGGTGCCGATGCCTTCACCGACCGGGGTGCGGGGCGCTCCGTCGCCGTCGTCGGTGCGGGAGCCGTCGGCGCGACCGCGGCCTACGATCTGGCGCGCGAGGGCGCGGACGTGACGCTGTACGACCGCGGCGGCGTCGCACACGGCTCGAGCGGCCGCGCGGCCGGCATCTGTTATGACGCCTTCGCGGACTCGCTCGACGCCGAACTCGCGAGCGATGCGATCGAACGCTTCCGGGCGCTCTCGGGCGACGACACGTTCCCCTTCGTCGAGTGTCCCTACGTTTGGCTCGCCCGCGAAGGGGACGACCGGCGTGCCGACGCCATCCGCGACCAGGTCGAACGGATGCAAGCACAGGGCGTCGTCGCCGTCACGATGGACGGCGATGAACTCGCGGACCGGTTCCCGACCGTGCGGGCGGACGACGTGGCCGTCGCGGGCGTCGCCGGCGGCGCGGGGTACACGGACCCCGGCCAGTACACCGCCTGCCTCGCCGCCGCAGCAACTGGGGCGGGCGCGACGCTCGAAACTGACACGCCCGTCAGCCTCCGAACCGACCCGGCTCGGATCGTCCGCGAAGACGGGACCGTCGACGAGTTCGACGCGGTCCTCGTGACCGCCGGCGCGCACACGAAGCGACTCCTCGCGGACGCCGGCATCTCGATCGCCGTGAAACCCTACCGCGTCCAGGCGCTCGTCGCGAGTTGCGACCACCCGGAACCGACGTGTTACGACGCCAGCGACGGATTCTATCTCCGCCCGCACCCGGAGGGGCTGCTCGCGGGCGACGGCACCGAGGAGTGGGAGGCCGACCCGGACGATTACGACCGGGACGCAAATCCCGAGTTCGCGTCGGACCTGCTCGAACGCGTGCGCCATCGGTTGCCTACCGCCGACGTTGAACTCGAGCGGGCCTGGGCCGGCCTCTGTACGGCGACGCCGGACCGCGATCCGCTGGTCGGGCAACTAGCGGACGGACTGTACGTCGCGACGGGGTTCCAGGGCCACGGCTTCATGCGCGCGCCGGCGATCGGCCAGCGGCTCGCCCGACAGGTGCTCGGCGGCGACGGTATCGACGCCTTCGACCCGACCCGATTCGACGGCGACGAAGAGTTCGACGTGGTCGAAGGGATGACCGTCCCGGACGAGTTCGACTGACGCCCGCGTCACCTTCCGGAGAGGCAAAGGCTTTAGTCGTGCGGGGGTGTACCACACCGGCGAACGATGGTCCACGCGTTTATCATGGTCAAGACGGCCGCCGGCAAGTCGGAGGGGCTGCTCTCGCAGGTGACCGCGCTCGAGACGGTCGCGAACGCCCACATCGTCGCGGGCAACTACGACATCATCGTCGAGATCGATGCCCCGGAAGTCTACGACGTTCTCAAGGCCGTCTCCTCGGACATTCAGGGTCTCGAGGGTGTGACCGACACGAAGACCTACATCGCGATGGACCGGAACGACGGCTGACGTGCGCTCGGCTCCCGATCGATACCCCGCTGTTTCTGAACTCGACACCGGCTGTCCGAGTGGTTGTGAATCGGCCGGTCGTGTTGCGAGTTCAGCGTTTAGTACTCAGTGTTCGCGTTCAGCGCTCAACGGTAGCCGCGAGGATGTCCCGCACGTCTTCGAGCACTGCGGCGGGTGATTGGGCGGCGTCGATGCGGACGAACCGGTCGTCGTATCGCTCGCACAGCCGTTCGTAGTTCTCCCGGACCGCGGCGAGGTACTCGACGCGTTCGAACTTGTTCGTCGAGCCGGCGCGTCGGGCGGCCGTCTCGGGATCGAGGTCGAGATAGAGCGTCAGGTCGGGTTCGACCGAGAACGCGTCGTGAACGTCGATAACGTACTCGAGGGGGTTCTCGACGCGCTCGGTCTCCGCGAGCGTCGCCCCTTGGTAGGCGAATCGGGAGTCGGCGTAGCGATCGGAGATGATGAGTTCACTGCGCTCGAGGGCCGGTTCGATCTTTCGGGAAAGGTGGTCGGCGTGGTCGGCGGTGTAGAGGAAGAGTTCGGCGAGCGAGTCGGCGTCGTCGTCTTCGATCGATCGGTAGACGGCGTCGCCGTACCAGGAGTCGTTGGTGGGTTCGCGGGTGAAGACGGCGTCGGGGTAGGATTTCTGCAGGGCCTCCCAGACCGTCGTTTTACCGCTCCCGTCGAGTCCCTCGAGCGTGACGAGCATGCTCGCACGTCGTCGGGTGAGGTATTACAATCTGTCGAGTGGCCGTTGTCGACCGCTCGAGCGGTGACGACGTTCGTGTTTGCTGTCACGGGTGAATGGGACCCTCGTACCGACGGCTACGGTGACTCTCCGCGGCAGCTACTTATTTGGGGAATCGAGTGCATGTCTCACCTATGCAGGTCCTCGTCGCCGGCGGCACCGGCTTCATCGGCACGCACCTCTGTACCGAACTCGCCGAACGCGGCCACGAGGTCACGGCGCTGTCTCGAAATCCGGCGACCGAAGACGCCGCTGAACTCCCCGACGAAGTCGACCTGTCGACGGGCGACGTGAGCGCCTACGATTCGATCGTCGACGCCGTCGCGGGCCACGACGCCATCGTCAATCTCGTCGCCCTCTCCCCGCTCTACCAGCCCCCCGACGGGACCGACCACGAGACGGTCCACCTCGGCGGCACGGAAAACCTGGTTCGAGCGGCCGAGGAAAACGGCGTCGATCGATTCCTCCAGATCAGCGCCCTCGGTGCCGATCCCGACGGGCCGACGGCGTATATTCGCACCAAGGGTCGCGCCGAATCGATCGTCCGCGAGGCGGCATTGAGCTGGACGATCGTCCGTCCCGCAGTCGTCTTCGGCGACGGCGGCGAGTTCCTCACCTTCGCAAAGCAACTCACGACGCCGTACCTGACCGGCCTGCCCGGCGGCGGGAAGACGCGCTTTCAGCCGATCTGGGTCGGCGACTTCGCGCCACTTCTCGCCGATGCGCTCGAAGACGACTCCCACGTCGGACGCACGTACGAGCTCGGCGGTCCGCAAGTCGTCACCCTGGCCGACGCGACCGAACTCGTCTACGAGGCTGAGGACCGGCCAGTGACAATCCTCCCGATACCGATGGCGCTCACAAAGCTCGGACTCGCCGCCGCCGATTCGCTGCCGTTCGTCCCGTTCGGGGCGGACCAGGCGCGGTCGCTCGAGTTCGATAACACCGTCGCGGAGAACGACGTGCAGGCGTTCGGTGTCGAACCAACCGATCTGTTGACACTCGGTGCGTATCTCGGCGTCCGACCTGGAACACCACACGAGGAGAGCCGACCGCTCGCATAATCGGCCGCCGTTTACGTCTCAAGTTATGGACGCATATCTGTTGGTTATCGAATAGTTATTTCTTCAAACCCGTCCCCGTCTATCGATTTATGGAGATATAGAATTATGCAAGAAATTCACTTCATAGAAAGACTTATGGTCCTAATCGCTCTGGTCCAAATCAACGGAGCCCCCTGACAAAGTATGAAGCTGGCGATGATCGGATTTGGACAGGCCGGTGGCAAAATCGTCGATCGGTTCCTCGATTACGACGATCGGACTAACAGCGGTATCGTCCGTGCGGCGATCGCTGTGAACTCCGCGAAGGCGGATCTGATGGGTCTCGAGCGGATTCCAAAGGACAATCGCGTTCTCATCGGTCAGGCCCGCGTCAAGGGCCACGGCGTTGGAGCGGACAACGAACTCGGCGCGGAAATCGCCGAAGAAGACATCGACGAAGTGCAAAACGCGATCGACTCGATTCCGACTCACGAGGTCGACGCGTTCCTGATCGTCTCCGGCATGGGTGGTGGGACCGGCTCTGGCGGTGCGCCAGTTCTTGCGAAGCATCTCCAGCGGATCTATACGATTCCCGTCTACGGTCTCGGCGTTCTTCCCGGCACGGACGAGGGTGGGATCTACACGCTCAACGCGGCACGCTCGTTCCAGACGTTCGTTCGCGAGGTCGACAACCTGCTCGTCTTCGACAACGACTCCTGGCGACAGACCGGCGAGTCCGTCGAAGGCGGCTACGAACAGATCAACGAGGAGATCGTCCGCCGGTTCGGGCTCCTCTTCGGTGCCGGCGAAGTCGCCGGCGACCAGGAAGTCGCAGAGAGCGTCGTCGACTCCTCCGAGATCATCAACACGCTCTCGGGTGGGGGCGTCTCTACCGTCGGCTTCGCGAGCGAGGAGGTCGAACTCAACACCAGCGGCGGACTGCTCTCCCGATTCACCGGCGACGGAGCCGGCGACGAGGGACTCGACGCCGCAAACACGACCAACCGGATCACCAGTCTCGTCCGCAAGGCCGCCCTCGGTCGACTCACGCTCCCCTGTGAGATCGAAGGCACCGAACGCGCGCTGCTCGTCCTCGGCGGCCCCTCGGAGTACTTAAACCGAAAAGGCATCGAGCGCGGGCGTAAGTGGCTCGAAGAGGAAACCGGCAGCATGGAAGTCCGCGGTGGCGACTACCCGCGCGAAAAACCGGAAGTCGCCGCAGCGATCCTGCTCTCGGGCGTCACGAACGTCCCCCGGATCAAACGTCTTCAGCAGGTCGCAATCGAGGCCCAGGACAACATGGACGATATCCAGGCCGAAAGCGAAGAGAACCTAGAAGAACTCGTCGAGGACGACGAGGACGAACTCGAGCCGTTGTTCTGACGGCGGCGAGTTCACCGACGCGCTATCGAACTGCACTCGCGATAGCGGTCCGTCGTAGTTACGGTCACTGCTCACAAACGAATCAACGAATACACGTGCTGTAGCGACCACCTCGCGTCGCTTCGCGGCGTTCGTGTCGGGGGGCACGAACGAAAGGGCTAACCGAGTGACACGGGGTGTGCTCCCGACCCGGGAGTTCGACGTGTTTTTGGATGCCTGTTACTAACCACTGACAAATGCAGGTCGTCGTTCCGTTCGCTGCCGAGACGCCGAAGACGCGTCTCAGCACGGTACTCGCTCCCAGCGAGCGACACGCTGTGGCCAGAGCCATGCTCGCGGACGTTCTCGATGCAATCGCCGAGGCCGATCCGGAACTCGATCCGCTGATCCTGTCGACAGCACCGATCGAACTCGACGAGTACGACGAGTTCACCGACCGCGTGCCACGCCCCGTCGTCGCGGTCGACGACCGGCCGTTGACTGAGGCAGTTAACGACCACCTCGTATCGACGGCGGAGCCGGTCGCAATCGTCATGGCCGATCTGGCGCTTGCAACCCCCGAAGCGATTACGGACGTCGTCGAGACGCCGGGAGATGTCGTCATCGCGCCCGGACGGGGCGGCGGAACGAACGCGCTCGCGGTTCGCCACCCCGAGTTCAGAGTGGACTATCACGGGGCCTCGTATCGCGACCACCGGGCGCGCGCCCGGGAGGTCGGCGCGACGATCGAGACGGTCGACTCGTTTCGGCTGGGAACGGATATCGACGAACCGGCGGATCTGGCCGAGGTATTGCTCCACGGTCGCGGACGGACAGCGGCGACGCTTCGAGAGTGGGGATTCGAACTCGAGACGAGCGACGGACGGGTCGGCGTCGATCGCTCGGCTGCCGATTCGGCGTCCGATTTCTGACCGGGAGAAGGTACCGCTCGAAGTGAAACGCTTTAGGTCGGCGCAACGACACACCGAGGTAATGATTCCCGGGGCGACGGAGTACGATGTCGAACTTACGATCGACGAAGCGGCGATCACCGACCTGCTGGCTGTCGAACCCGACCGCGTTGGACCGCCGTCGGAGCTGAGTTTTTCGCGGAACGTCTTCGTCCCGCTGACGACGGCGTGTCGGTACACCTGCACCTACTGTACGTACTTCGATCCGCCGGGACAGGCCTCCTTGCTCTCGCTCGAGGAGGTTCGGGACATCTGCAAACGGGGAGCCGACGCCGGCTGTACCGAGGCGCTATTCACCTTCGGTGACGACCCTGACGACCGCTACACGGAGATTCACGGCCAGCTCGATGCGTGGGGCTACGACTCGATCCACACCTATCTGCGGGCGGCCTGCGAGGTCGCCCTGGAGGAGGGGCTGCTCCCGCACGCGAATCCCGGCGACCAGACCCGCGAGCAGCTGGCGGCGGTCGCCGACGTCAACGCCAGCATGGGCGTGATGCTCGAGACGACCGCCGACGTCGACGCCCACGGCGGCCCCCGACAGAAGGACCCGGGCCAGCGCCTGCGGACGATCGCGAACGCAGGTGAACTCGACGTGGCGTTTACGACCGGTATCCTCGTCGGCATCGGCGAGGACTGGCGCGACCGGGCCGAGAGTCTGCTCGCCATTCGCGAGCTACACGAGCGGTACGACCACGTTCAGGAGGTCATCATCCAACCCGTCGTGAGCAACGAGCGCTGGAACGACGGGTCCCCCAATCTCGAAACGATGCGCCGCGTCACGGCGATGGCGCGGGTCGCCCTCCCCGAGGAAATCTCCGTTCAGGTCCCGCCGAATCTCACGGCCGCCCGCGAACTCGTCGACTGCGGCGTCGACGACCTCGGCGGCGTCTCCCCCGTCACCGACGACCACATCAACCCCGACTACACCTGGCCGGCACTCCGCGAACTCGAGGACATCGCGGCCGACGCCGGCCTTCCACTTTGCGAACGGCTCCCAGTGTACGAGCGATTCCTGCCGGCTGACCTGCGCACCGACGAGTTCGGCGGCGTGCCAGCAGCGGGAACCGGTTCGGATGGGGCCGGCGCTGAATCGGAGACACGCGAGTGGCTTTCACCGCAGATTCGGGCGGCGCTGACGGCGGACGATGCCGGCGGACAGCGGTACCGGTCGGTGCTTCGGGGTGAGGCAACGATTTCGACAGCGACGGACGACTGAGATGAGAGACGGGAGGTAAAAAGAACGCAAAGAGCGGTACAGACGTACTTAGGGTGTGATCGTCGCGCCGCCGGTCTGTCCCGTTCCAACCTGCCCGCCGGCCGCTCCCTGTCCGCCAGTCGCGTCGTCGGGAACGCTCGGCTCACCGGGCGTCTTCTCTCCGCCGACGAGGAATTCCAGAAGGTTTCCGATGAAGACTTCGTTATCCGCGATGGTAGCGGTCTCAGAGGACATAAAGCCCGTGTCGCCGACCGCGACCGCGTTATCGCTTCGGACGGCGACGCCGAACTCGCCCGAGTGGCGACTCTCTTCGTGTTCGGCCGTCTCGCTCGTCGCCAAGAGCGTCTCTCCATCGGCGACGACCGCCGTCGGGCTATCGAGAACGACCTGGTCGACGCCGTCTGTCAAGGCCGTTTCCGACGCCGGCGTCACGTCGATCGTCCGATAGTTCGAACCGACGGAGTCCATATCGTAGAGGGTGCCGGTATCGTAGGCGATCCCGAGCGGCGACGTGACCGCGGCGAACTCGCCCTGGCCGGCTTCGGCACCGCTGACATCGCCGAGCAGGCCGCCGACGGCATCGCTCACGCCACCGCCGCTCGATCCGGCAGCGAACATGACGCGGCCGCCGGCGTCGGCGAACTCCGTGACGGCGTCGGCCTCGCCTGCCGTGTATCGCTGCGTCGGCTCCGCGACGATGAACGCGTCCGCATCCTGTAAGTCACTCCTGAGCGCAGCGTCCGGGCTGTCGGCGAACTGACCGGCACCCTCGTGGTACGTGACGGTGTGACCGGCCGCAGTCAGCGCCGAGACGACCGGCTGTAAATCCGCTTCCGAGACGCCGTTTCCGTGAGCCACGTCGATCAGCACCGTCTTCGACCCGGTCGAACTGAACTCGATCTCGCCGCTCTGGTCGAGTTCATCGACGGCGGTCGCGTCCGGCTGGAAATGGGGCTGGTCGACGGTCGGTTTCGCCGTCTGTCCCTGGTCGGTCACGACGCCGGCGGCGGTGACGGCGGCGACGGTGAGGAGGACGACGGTGACGAACAGCGCGAGTCGTGAACGGAGCGGGCCTGCACTCATGGCGAGACACCTCCCTGTGTGGCCGCTCCCAGTGATGGTGTCGGTCCTGCCGTGTCGGCTGCGGTGCGTTCGCCACCGGTCTCGGCGATGACAGTCTCGCCGTCGACGCTCCCCCAGAGCGCGAGGAACGCGGGTGTGGACACGTCGCCGTACTGGCCGAACGTCTGCGGGTGGTGGTGCGGCCCGGTTGCAGCGGTTTCGCCGCCGCTGTCGTCGCCCTCGAGAAGGATCCCGGTGTCGAGTGACGAACTCCGTTCCATCGTGACGGTTTCGTAGTCGCCGAGTCCGGCTCGATCCGCGGCCTCGCCCACTGCGACTTCGGTATCGCCGATTTCGTCTGCGAGCCCGTTGTCGACGGCCTCGGTGCCGGTGTAGACCTTGGCGTAGGAGAGTTCGGTTTCGGAAAGCGAGAGGACGTCGCCGCGGTGTTCGAGGACCGAGCCGAGGAACGTCTGTTTCATCAGTTCGGTCTGTTCTTTGACCTGCGTCTCGCTCATCGTACCCTTGTCGGGACCGGTCGTAATCTCGTTCGCGGCCGAGCTATCGGTGTAGGTTGCGCGGACGCCGATGCTGCCGACGGTCGAACTCGGGGAGACGTAGATGTCGTCCGTCGGGGCGCTCATGTAGTACGCGCCGGAGGCACCCATCGACTGGATGCTGGCGATAACGGGCATTTCTGCGGCGGTGCGCTCGACGGCGAGATAGAGGCGTTCACTCGCGGTGACGCCGCCACCGGGGCTATCGATTTCGAGAACGACCGCATCGATCGAACTGTTCTCGCGGGCCGTCTCGAGATCGGCTGCGATTTCGTCGGCGGATGCCTCGGTAATCGACTGATCGACTTCGATAACCGCAACGGACCCATCCGGACCGCTCGTGGCTCCCCAGGCGATCGGCGCGACCGCAGCGCCGACGAGGAGGGCAGCGACGACGACGGTCACGTACGACCGTGCGATCGTCCCGAATAGCTCTCGGACGGCAGTGAGTATTCCTGTCATTTCAGTGTGGATAACTCTCGTTACTGGATATATAAAAATTCCTTGCTTTAAACTAGGTAATTTATAGGTAGAAGCGATGCTATCGGCGATAGTGACCGTCCGACGGCCACCACCCCGGTTCGTCACGACTGCCGATCCGACTCCCCCATTCGTCGCTGGCAGTTAGTCCGTCGAACGCCGGTATAAAAGACCCCGCCGAGCGTTTTCCACCCTTGAAACTTCACCGTTCGACCGTCCGCTAGAAACCTGCCACGCAGTCGTCCGCTAGAAACCCCACCGCTCAGTCGTCCGCCGAAACCGGTCGCTCTCCGCCGGCAAGCAGCGGCGTTCCGTCGGCCTTCGGCCCGAGTTCAGGACCGAACGATGAGGCGGCCGGATCGACCACCCGCCGCGTCTCGTAGTCCGTCGACCGCTCGACCGGCACCCGCCCGATCGAAGAGATCAACTCGACGTAGTCGGCGACCGATCTGAACTCGCCGAACTCGCCGCCGGCCCGCTTCGTGATCTCCTCGGAGAGAATCGTCCCCATAAAGTCGTCCGCGCCGCAGTGAAGCATCTTGAGTCCGGCTTCGTCACCGTACTTGACCCACGAGGACTGGATGTGGTCGATGTTATCGAGGAAGAGCCGCGAGACGGCGATCATGAGTTCGTCTTCGGCCTGGGAGGCTCCACCGTCGACCACGCCGTGTTCGAACAGCGGCGTATTCTGGTGGATAAACGAGAGCGGGACGAACTCCGTGATCGCGCCGTCGACGCGCTCCTGGAGTTCGCGAACTCGTTCGAGGTGCATCGCACGGTGCGCCTCGTTCTCGACGTGGCCGTACATGATCGTCGCCGTGAGGCCGAGGCCGACGGTCGCCGCGGCCTCCATCGCTTCGAGCCAGCCGTCGGTGGTGATCTTGCCCGGACAGATCACGTCACGCACTTCGTCGACGAGGATTTCGGCGGCGGTCCCGGGAACGGTGTCGAGGCCGGCGTCTGCGAGGCGACTGTACACCTCCTCGTAGGACCAGTCCGTGCCGCGTTTGGCGTGGTAGGCCTCTTCCGGTGTCATCGAGTGGACGTGGACGCCGTCGACGCTCATCGCCTCGAGTTGCGCTGCGTAGGTTTCGGGATCGGTTTCGTAGCGCTCGGGCGGTTTGTAGTTGATCTCCTTCGGATCGGGATGGGAGTCGAGGATTTCGCGGTGTTCCTCGTCGAGTGCGAACGCCGGGTGAAGCCCGGAGACGGACGTGACCTCGTAGATTCCGCGCGAAACGGCGTCTGTGACGATCTCCCGCGATTCCTCGGGCGTCTTCGTAAAGCCCGCCGTCTGGACCGCCGTCTCGCGTTCGAACGTGTGTGCGGCGTCCTTGAAGTTACAGAACAGACAGCCCACGTTACAGGCCGTCGTGACGTTGTTGTTCAGATTCGCGACGAAGGTCACCTCCTCGCCGACGACGTCCGCTCGACGGTGATCCGCCGCCTCGAGCACCAGTTCCTTGCGCGCGTCGTCGATGCCGTCGGTATCCGTCCCTGTCGTGAGCAACTCGATCGCGTCGTCGACCGTCAGTCGCTCGCCTGTCCGTGCCTTCTCGAGTGCGTTCTCGAACGCCTGGTCGGTCTCGGGAACGTGCTCGAACGTGAGATCAGCCTCGGTCACCGGGCGCTCCATCGAGGTAACGATACGCACACAGCGAGAAAAACGTGATGGAACCGGTCAACCCGCCGTCCCGACTGACCGCTTTCCTCGTCACTCGACGCCTCTCTACGCATCTCCACCTCGGACGGTTGGCAAGCGATATTGAAACCTTCTTGACCCGCCGTCCCGGCAACTGAGGTATGGACGACGGTGACCGGCTCCATGCCCATACGAGGTGGCGAGCGTGACGAGCGTCAAAGAGTTCCAGATCGACGACGCGGCAACCGACACCGAACTCGGCCGCGGGTCGTTCGTCTTCACCGACGACTACTCCGTCTTCGACTGGGGGAAGATGCCCGATCAAATCCCCGAAAAGGGCGCGAGTCTCTGTACGATGGGCGCGTTTAACTTCGAACTACTCGAGTCCGAGGGCGTCCCGACGCACTACCGCGGCGTCGTCGAGAACGGCGAAGTCGTCCCGCTCGAGGACGCCTCTCGCCCACCCTGGCAGATGGCCATCGACCTCACCCAGGTCCCCGACCTCCCGAACGACGGTCGCGAATACGACTACGAACACTACCACGACACCGCCGGCACGAACTACCTCATTCCGCTCGAAATCGTCTTCCGCAACGAGGTCCCGATCGGCTCCAGCCTTCGCAGCCGCACCGAGCCGGCCGATCACGGCCTCGAGTTCGACACCTGGCCCGACGAACCCGTCGACCTCGACGACCCGATCGTCGAGTTCTCGACGAAGTACGAGGAGAGTGACCGCTACCTCGACCGCGCGGAAGCCGACGCCATCGCCGGCCGCGCCGACATCGACGCGCTCGCCGAACTCGCACGCGAGGTCAACCGGATCATCACCGACCAGGCTGACTCGGCCGGACTCGACCACCAGGACGGCAAGATCGAGTGTCTCTACTACGACGGAGAGATTCGCGTTGCAGACGTCGTCGGCACGTTCGACGAGAACCGATTCAGCTACGAGGGCACGCAGCTCTCGAAGGAAGTACTCCGCCAGTACCACAAGCGCACCCAGCCGGAGTGGGTGCAGGCCGTCGAGGCTGCAAAGGTCGAGGCAAAACAGGACGGCGTCGCCGACTGGAAGGCACTGTGCACTCGTGAGCCAGCATCGCTCGACGACGATGTCCTCGAAACCGCCCGAGACATGTACTGTGCAGGTGCAAACACCTACACTGGACGGGAACTCTTCGATGCTCCGCCGCTCTCGTCGGCGATCGGTGCGGTCCGCCGGCTGTAACTCGCCGCGATCAGCATCTCGGTACAGAAAGTAACGCTCATATTCGACGGGTCCCGAGTGCAACACGACCTCGCATGACGGTTCCCACGAGTATCGTTTCGAGTATCGTCCCGTTTGACCCTGTTATCGGGTTCACTATCGTCGCTGGCGCTATGCTGACCGTCTTCGTCGCGACCATGGTCGTCCTCGCGTTGGCTCCGGTCGTCTCCAATTCGTGGACGGATCGAGTTGTCTCGTCCGCACAGGGCGGGCCCTCCATCGATCCGACGGACGCGGATTGAGCGTCTCGGGAGTCCGGTCGTCTTGGTGGTTATTATTCGTTGGCGGTGTCAAAGGCCCAGTCGCTCTTGCTGTCGCTGATAGCGTCGTAGTCACAATCGTTTCTACAGCACACTGTCTCCGGTCTCGAGTTCGGTAAGCAAACGCCGGAACCGGCAGAGTCAGAGCGAGTGTCGGTCGTCGCTCGAACGACCCTATCGCCACGCCTCGAGCGGTTCGGCGTCGGGTTCAGCGATCGAGAGCCAGGCGTCATCCCGCGAAATATCGGCGATGATGTAGTGTGGCTCGCCGTCGAACTCGTCGATTGCGCCAACGACATCGCAATCGGGAGCCCGTTGCCGGCCGACCGGCTCCGTTCCGGGAGACATAGTCTCAAATCCGTCCGTCGAGTAGATGAACGTTTCGGAAAGTGGGTGAGCTGACTCAGATTCGGGGACCAGAATTCAAAATAACCGAACGATTCGCTACTGCGTGTCGGTCAGGGTTCGTGGGCGCCGGAGTGGTCGTCTGCGACTGCACTGCCGATGCCGTCGACGGGGCGGTCGGGGGTGACATCGTCGATTTTCGTTGGCAGGCCCAGCTGGTACCCGGTTCCGTTCTCGCGGACCGTCGTTCGGCCGCGGTGGACGGAAACGTCGCCGTTGAGGTGGAGTTTAACCGCTTCGAGGAGGGCGTCGGCTTCGAGCGGCTGGCCGCGTCGTTTCATCTCCTCGATATCGGCGTCGTCGGGCACGTCGAAGGCGCGCTGGGTGATGATCGGTCCCTGATCGAGGTCCGTCGTGACGTAGTGGGCGGTTACACCGGCGACGCGGACACCCTCTTCGACGGCCTGGCGGTAGGCCTCTGCACCGGGGAACGCGGGCAGCAACGAGGGGTGGACGTTGATGATCCGGTCCTCGTAGCGGAAGACGACGTTCGGGCTCAGGATGCGCATGTAGCGGGCCAGAACGATGAGGTCGGCGTCGTACTCCGCGAGGAGGTCGATGAGGTGCTCCTCGTTTTGCTGGCCCTTCTCGTCGCCGATGTCGTGGAACGGGACCCCGTAGTGTTCGGCGAGCGGCTGGAGGTCGTCGTGGTTGCCGATGACGACCCCGATGTCGGCACCGAGTTCGTCGTTGGCCCAGGCTTCGAAGAGGGCTTCGAGACAGTGGCTCTCCTTCGTTCCGAGGACGGCGATTTCCTGGGTTTCGCGGTCCGCGGGGAAGCGAACTTGCACGTCGAGGCCGAGGTCGTCGCCGAGGGCGTGTAGGTCCTCGCGAAGCGTTTCCTCCGTACAGACCATCTCGCTCGTATCGACGGCGAGGGACATCCGGAAGACGCCGTCTCGAACCGCCTGATCGAGGTCCTCGATGTTGATCCCGCGCTCGAACAGAAGGCTCGTCACCCGGGCGACGAGCCCGGTGTCGTCGTCTCCGATCACCGTAATTTCGGTCACGTCGGTCGTCATCGTGGCCACCTCCGCTCGAGCGTACGTCGGGACATCAGTATCAGTACGCATCTCAGTCCACGGGCGGCTAAAAGTCCTGCTTTCCGTGCCTGTCTCTGCGAGAGATTCGATACCACCGTTCCGGTCTCACGAGGACGGAACCGATAGCGGCGTCACTCGATCGACCGGTCGGGGTCACGGTCGCGAGTAGCGTCGATCTCATCCTCCCGGGCAGTGTCACCATCGCGTTCGGCCGCAGAATCGAACGGGGGGTTGCCGCGATCGCTTTGTCGGGACTGATCAGCGAGGTACCGAGCGGCATCGGTCTCGGTCTCCGTCTCGACGAGAGTCTCGAGTTTCCGCTCGAACTCGGCGTCCGAGAGGTCGCCGCTTGCGTACCGCGCTCGCAGCGCTTCAAGGGGATCAGCAGCCGTGTCGTTCGGTTTTGCCCCGTCGGCTGAACTCGTCACTTCGTCGGCCAGCGCCGTCGTGATGTGTCCGAGGAGATCGCCGCCGAAAATGAACGCAAAGATGATGACGACGATCGCGAGGCTGACGTCGATCACGGCCAATGCGAGCAGACCCAGGACGAGCACCAGCGCGGCGAGGGTAATCGCGAGCGTGGAAACGCGGATCACCGGCCGATCCGAGGTCATACAGTTGTCTTTTCCTCCAAATAAAAAAGATAGTCGATTCAACATGAGGGCGATTTCTCGTTCCTGTCTCGAAACCGGACGTACTATGACTGCACGTCGCCCTCGCTGCAACATCTATCCACAAACGTGGATTACGTAGCGAAGCCGAAAGCGTTTTTGAGCACGGTTACGGGGTTTCAGGTGATGACCGCCTACACCGCCACGGTGACGGTTCGACTCAAACACGGCGTCCTCGATCCCGAGGCCGAAACCACCAAACAGGCCCTCGAACGCCTCGGTTTCGAACTCGAAGCGCTGCGCTCGGCCGACCGCTTCGAAGTCGACCTCGAAGCCGACTCGATCGCGGCCGCCCGCGAGCGCGCGGAGGACATGGCGGAACGACTGCTCGCGAACCCGACCATCCACGACTACGACGTGGAGGTCGACGACCGGTAGATGTCCGCCCCAATCACGCTGATCGAACCCGTCGGTCGCACCACCGCGGGGTGGCGACTGTGACGGTTTCGATCATCCGATTCGGCGGTTCGAACTGCGACCGCGACGCCGAACGCGCGCTCGCACACCTCGGTATCGACGCCGAGATCGTCTGGCACGAGGACGGTCTCCCTGCGGATACGTCGGGTATCGTCCTCCCCGGCGGCTTCTCCTACGGCGACTACCTCCGCGCCGGTGCGATGGCCGCCCGCTCCCCGATCGTGTCCGCGGTCCGCGAGGCCGCCGCCGACGGCACGCCCGTCCTCGGCGTCTGCAACGGCGCACAGATCGGCTGCGAAACCGGTCTCACCGACGGCGCGTTCACGACCAACGAGAGCGCCCGCTTCCAGTGCGAACACGTCCACCTCCGCGTCGAACGCAACGACACCCCCTGGACCGCCGCCTACGACGAGGGCGAAGTCATCGAGATCCCCATCGCCCACGGCGAGGGCCGCTACGAACTCAGCGAGCGGCGACTCACTGAACTCGAGGTCGACGACCGGATCCTCTTTCGGTACTGTGACGAGGATGGCGAGCCGAGCGCGGCGGCGAATCCGAACGGATCGAAGCACAATGTCGCGGGTATCCTCGGCGACCGCAAGACGGTCGCAGTATTGATGCCACACCCGGAGCGTGCGACGCTGCCGGCTGTCGGTCCGACGGACGGACAGGGTATATTGCGCGGATTCGAGACCGCATAGAAAACGGACGATCGGACGCAGTTCCAGTACCTAGCGCGTCAGCGGCTGGTTGAAACTCCGCTCGCGCTCCATCACGACCTCCCACGTCCGCTCGCACTCGCAGGAGACCTGCTCGAAGACGGCGGGGTCCTGTCGCAGGTCGAAGTCCTTAATCGCCTTCTGTACGAGGTCGTCACACTCCTGGCAGTTATGCGGTCCGCGATCGGAGCCGTGGCCGACGGGGTCCGAGACGACGATGGCGTCTACATCGGCGGTCTCCTCGAGTACGTGTGCGACCGACCAGAGCCACGGCGGGCGGTAGCCGTCGTTGAAGTAGAGTTCATCGACCATCGTGTAGCGCTGGACGTTACAGGGGTTCATCGAAACGGTGTGACAGCCCTCGACGGCGGCGCAGCGTTCGATGGAGGAGATCATATCCGCGGCGGCTTCGGATTCGGTGAGAAACGGCGGCTTCATCAGGAGATAGGCTTTGATGCCGGCGTCTGCCTCGCCGTCTGCGTCCTCGTCGGCGAGAGCGGCTTCCGCGCAGGCGTCCTCGAAGTCCGCGAAGTCGAAGTACTTGTTCACGCAGTCGTGGCGCACGCGATCGGTCGCCGTCTCGAGTCCGATCGCAACGTCGGTGTCGAGTCCGTGCTGGGTGAACTCGCCGATCTTCTCGCGGTCGACGAAATCCGGGAGCGATTCGACGACGATCCGTTCGCGGTCGGCGAAGGTGTCGGCGATGGCGCGGCGCGTCTTTGCACCGACTTCGCGTTCATCGAGGAAGGAGCCGGAGGTGTAGATCTTGATGAGTTGGGCCGGCTCGTCCCCGTTTTCCCGTTCGTGCTCGAGACAGACGTCGATCTGGTTCATCAGGGCCTCGTGGCTGACGCTACCGCCGTCGACGCTCTCGGCGACGTAGCCGCACATGGTACAGCCGCCGGCGCGCGCCCAGCGACAGCCGCCGGTGTTGAGGATGATGGTCAGGCTCTGTTTGACGCCGTCGGGCGTGTTGTCTTCGTCGAGCCAGACGCGGGTCGGCTCGTGGGGATCGTAGCTCGCCTCCTTGCGCGAGCGGATCTCCCGCATTACCTGGTTGTGGGCGTCCATGCCCTTGCCCTGCTCGTAGACTTCGGGCGTGGGTTGACTCATTAGGCGGACAAAGCGGATGGGTGCCTAAAGCGCCTTCGTCTGGGCTGACCGACGTCCCTAATTTCACTCGATCGCAAACCGGCTGGTATCGCATCACCTCAACTGAGCCGCATTTCCCGCGTTTCGACGGCGCTACAGGACGGACAGACGAACTGGTACTGAACACGATCTCCCGATGAACTGACGCGCCACCCGCCGCTCTCGTCGTGATACCCACACTGCCGACACGTAAGTTCAGTTTCGTCGAACTTCGCCCGGAGCCGATCGAACGGGGAGTGGTAGGTAGACATGTGTTAGCATCTATCGTGATCCTTATTAACAGTTTGGCACCCAGTTATTCGGAGTCGAACAACAACCGGAGTTTTCGAATAGATCTCGATTGGTGTTACCATGGGTACCAACGAATCACGACCGTTCGTTCCGATTCTGGCGGAGTAGGGAGTACCCATGAAACGAGAAGGTACCCTTACTGTGCCGTAGCCTGTCGTTAGCGAGACAAACAGTGAGAGACGGTCAACGGCGTTTATGTGGGATGCTGTGGTGACTCGGGCCATGTTCGAGTTCACACCGCCGCTCCAGCTCGCCGGTGACGGCTTTCTGTACTGGGCGATCGTCTTTTTCGTCCTCGCGATCGTCGCGGCTGCAGTCGGTGCTCGGGGTGTCGCCGGCATCTCGATGGAGATCGCACGGATTTTCGTGCTGGTCTTCATCGTGCTCGCGATCGTTGCACTCCTGTTGTGACCGGACGCGACTCTCGAAGATCCATTGAATCGCTCTCACTCGATACTCGATCGTGCAGGCGGGCAGTTTGAGAGGCTGATACCAATGGCCGTAACCGGAACCCGTTACCCAAGGGTGTGAACAACTAACACTCTGGCGGCCCAAATAAACGGTGAGGGATTACCATGACTGAACTCGGTGGTTTCCAGGACCGGCTCGCTCGCATCGATCTGTCGGAGGGAACAGTCGACTACGAGTCGATCGACGAGGAAGATGCGCGGAAGTATATCGGCGCACGCGGGCTGGGTGTAAAGCACGTTTTCGAACAGGGACCGGACGTCGACCCGCTCGGGCCGGACAACCTGCTCGCGTTTATGAACGGGCCGCTATCGGGCACGCAGGTGACGATGAGCGGACGGATCGCCGTCTGCACGAAATCGCCGCTGACCGGTACGGTTACCGACAGCCACCACGGCGGCTGGTCCGGCGCTCGCCTGAAGTGGGCCGGCTTCGACGGACTGCTCGTCGAGGGACAATCCGACGACCCGGTCTACGCCTACGTCGACGACGGCGAGGTCGAACTCCGCGACGCCTCCCACCTCTGGGGGAACGGCGTTCACGAGACCCGCGACCGACTCGAGGAGGAAGTCGACGGCTCCTACGGGAAGAACCTCTCGCTGATGGCGATCGGTCCCGGCGGCGAAAACGAGGTCAAGTACGCGAGCATCGTGAACGAGGACGATCGGGCCTCGGGCCGCGGCGGAACGGGCTGTGTGATGGGGTCGAAGAACCTCAAAGCGATCGTCATCAAGTCGAACACGAAGATGCCCCAGCCGGCGGACCAGGAGACGTTCCGCGAGGGCCACCAGCAGGCCATGCAGGCGATCACGGAATCCGAGGTCACCGCGCCGAACGAGGGCGGCCTCTCGCAGTACGGGACGAACGTCCTGATGAACATCGGCGAGGAGATGGACGGCCTCCCGACGAAGAACGGGCGCTATACGTCGACCGAAAGCATGCGCGAGACCGAGGGCGTCGACATCGATGCCGAGCGTGTCTCCGGCGAGAACGTCCGCGAAAACATTCTCGTCGACGAACCGACCTGTCACTCCTGCCCGGTTGCCTGCAAGAAGGAGGTCGAAGTCCAGGCGATGCACAAGGGCGAGGAGATGAACGTCCGGATGGAATCCTACGAGTACGAGTCCGCCTACTCGCTCGGACCGAACTCGGGACACACCGACCGCGACGCCATCGCGCTCATGATCGACCGCTGTAACGACATGGGCGTCGACACCATCGACACGGGGAACATGATGGCGATGGCCATGGAGATGACCGAGGAAGGCAAACTCGAGGACGAGGGCGGACTCGACTGGGGCGACCACGAGACCATGGTCGACATGATCGAGCGCATCGCCCGCCGCGAGGACGACCTCGCGGACCTGCTGGCCGAAGGCCCGCGCCGCGTCGCGGACCGCAAGGAGGCCCACGACAACTCGCTTGCGGTGAAGGGCCAGACGATCGCCGCCTACGACCCGCGCTGCCTGAAAGGCATGGGGATCGGCTACGCCACCTCGAACCGCGGGGCGTGCCACCTGCGCGGCTACACGCCGGCCGCCGAAATCCTGGGCATCCCCGAGAAGGTCGACCCCTACGAATACGAAGGCAAGGGCGAACTCACCGCCCAGTTCCAAGATCTCCACGCCATCAGCGACTCCTTCGACATCTGCAAGTTCAACGCCTTCGCGGAGGGCATCGAGGAGTACGTCCTCCAGTACAACGGCATGACCGGCCGCGACGTCACCGAGGACGAACTACTGCAAGCCGGCGAACGCGTCTACAACCTGGAGCGCTACTACAACAACCTCCTCGGCTTCGACGGCGACGACGACTCGCTCCCCGAGCGCTTCCTCGAAGACGGCATCCGCGGTCAGGGCGCAAGCGAGGGCGAGTTCTGCGAACTCGACGAAATGAAAGACGAGTACTACGACTACCGCGGCTGGGTCGACGGCGTCGTCCCCGAGGAAAAACTCGCCGAACTCGAAATCGATATCGGGCCGGGAACGGGCGTCTCGACCGACGATTCGGCGGCTCCGGCCGACGACTGAACCGCGGTTCCGACTCTCGCTGTCCGCTTTCGATCCGTTTTGCCTCGTCTTCAGTAGTTCCCGGCTAGAAAATCTCCGTGACCGTCGCTGGAGCCTGAGAGAACGATCCGAAATCCGCCCCACCCCACTCACTCTGGATCCGACTCGCACTCGGACTTCACTCCGATACACACCGCCTCCCGAATCTCGAACGCCGTCTCGAACTCGCCCTCGCGATCCATCCGTCGACCGGCACGGAGTACCTGCTCTTCGTGTGCCCGGCGAACCGCTGCGATCTCTCGCTCGCTCATCCCGAGTTCAGCGCCGAGGTCCGCCCAGTGACCCCACTCGACGAGAAACGCCTCGATGAACTCGTCGGCGTAGAGGCGTTCGAACTCGTGTCGGTAGCGCTCGAGTCGGTTGGCGAGATGCGTCTGTGCGTCGTCGACGAGTTCAGGGAGGCGCGTGGGTGGGACGCTCGCTTTCGCTGCGGTGAGCAGGAGGACCTGCCCGTCGATGGGGTCGGCGCTCACGCTCGTTCAGCCTCCGGCACGCATGGCCTTTTGAGCGAAGGTGTCGACGAGTTCGTCGAGCGGTGTGCTCCCGTCGGCGTCGTCGCTCGCATCACGTTCGAAAACGATCGTCACCTCGGTGAGTGTCAGCGTCGGTCCGACGTCGACCGATTCCGAGGTGATCGTCGCCGTCCAGTCGTCGGCTTCGACCACCGTTTCGTCGCCGTCCTCGACTCGTTCGCCGCCGAGGTGTGAGAGGTACCGAACCGCGAGCCGCTCGGAAATACCGCGAAAGGACCGCTCGATACGCCGTTCCATGGAGACGGTTCGTCGTCCGAACGGATAAATTCGCGTGCCGGGGGGTCCATCGGACTGCACTGTTCGCCCCGATCGCGGTCGACAGCGAGAATGTCACACCACAATCACCTTTTTGTCTTTCCAATGTGGTCATGTTAGTAATGTGTCTTCGTCTGGAGTCTGTCAGCAAACGTTACGGAGAGAAGCTTTGGGGGGTTCGTGATGTCACCCTCGAATTAGAGACGGGGGTCCACGGCTTGCTCGGCCCGAACGGGGCGGGGAAGTCGACGCTGATGCGCATCATCACGACGGTCGCGGAACCGACGACGGGAACTGTCTTCTGGAACGGCACCGACGTCACCGAAGCGCCGGGTGAGGTTCGGGCGGTGCTGGGATATCTCCCGCAGGATTTCGGCGTCTATCCCGATCTGACCGCCGCGGAGTTTCTCGAGTATGTGGCCGCGTTGCGCGGGCTGGATCGAGAGACGGCCGACGCTCGTATCGACGAGTTGCTTACGCTGACTGGCATCGAGTACGCGCGGGATCGGAAACTCCGCGCCTTCTCCGGTGGGATGCGCCAGAGCGTCGGCATCGCACAGGCGCTGCTCAACGATCCCGACCTGCTGGTCGTCGACGAACCCACCGTTGGCCTCGATCCCGAAAAGCGGGTCCAGGTTCGCAACCTGCTCTCGTCGGTCGCAAGCGATCGGGTCGTTCTCCTTTCCACGCACATCGTCCCCGACATCGAGGCGACGGCCAAGCGGGTCGCCCTCCTGAACGACGGCGAACTACTGGCCCACGACGATCCCGAATCGTTCGTCGCGACCACCGACGGGACGGTCTACGAGTTCGTCGCCCCGCGCGAGGACCTCGCGAAACTGCGCGAGCGGTACCGGATTTCGAGCACCGTCCAACAGGCCGACGGCGTCCGGGTGCGGCTCATCGCCGACGAACGTCCGTCACCTGACGCCGAATCGGTGACGCCAACGCTCGAGGACGCCTATCTCGACCATATCGGGTCGCGAGAGGGAGCGTAGATGGTCGCCGGGACAGTGTCGACCGCGGTCGGCGTCGCTCGCGCCGATTTTCTTCAGCGAACCCGCTCGCGCCGGTTTCTGGTCGTGTTAGCGATTATCGCGTACATCGGCTACCAGTTGAACGTCGGAACGTTCGAGTTGCTGTATCAGGATACCGTGGACGGGACCACCGTCGATTATCGAGGGGAGCCGACCGCGCCGTACATCGGGCTGACAACCGGGCTCACTGGAGGGTTATTCCTGCTGTTTTTCGGCTACTACGTGCTCGCGAGTTCGCTCAGACGCGATCGGGAAACGGGATTCGACGAACTCCTCGCGAGTACGCCCGTGAGCGACCGCGCGTACCTCCTGGGCAAGTGGCTCAGCCACGTCGGCGTCGTTGCGGTGATGCTGACCACGCTGGCCGTGGCGGCGCTCGTCAATCACGCCGTCCACGGCGTCGGTCCGACCGATCCGGTCTGGATCGTCGGCGCGGTATTCCTGATCGGCGTTCCGATGGGGTGTTTCGTCGCCGGCGTGACGCTCGTCTTCCAGTCGACCGATCGGCTTCGCGGTACGCTCGGGAACGTGACGTACTTCTTCGGCGCGGTCACGCTATTGTCCCTCGTAGCAGCCGCCTTCGCGGGGGACGATGGGGGAGCGGGATCGATTTCGCTCTGGATTCGGGCCGTCGACTCGATCGGTCTGGTCGCAGCCGGAGAGATGACGTTCGACGCGCTGCTTGAAGTCGCTCCCGGATACGACGGCCCGCCGGTAGCAAATTACGGGACCGGCACGATCGGCGGCGCGATGGCCACGTTCGAGTGGAACGGCGGCTCCTGGCCCGCGTGGTTCTACGCGAATCGCCTCGGGTTCGCGCTGGCGGGCGTTGGACTGGCACTCGTCGCGACCCTGCCGTACGATCGATACGCGCCTCGCGACGAATCGGCGGACATTGGTGTCGCCGGCCGACTCGGTCGGTTCGTCACGTCCGTATTCTCCCGCGATGATACCACTGCCGCCGGATCCGAGACGGGCGAACCCGTGAACATCTCATTGACGCCGGTCACGGACCGTTCGGCCGGCGGGTTCGGCCGACTGTTTATTCAGGAACTCAAGCTCCTGGTCCGAGGGCACGCTCGGTGGTGGTACGCTGGGGTGGCACTCATCGCCGTCGTCGGACTCGTCGGTTCCGCGCCGTCGAACGCGATCGTCTCGATTGCGGCGATCTGGCCGCTGTTCGTCTGGTCGGGGATGGGTTACCGGACGGACCACTACCGGATCACGCCCGTTGTCATCTCCTCGAATCAGCCGTACCGGCAACTACTCGCGGAGTGGGCCGCCGGCGCGGTCGTGACGGCAGCCTTTCTCGGCGTCGCGCTTTGGCCGACCGTCCTCGATGCCGGGCCCGAGGGAGCAGTCGTGTTCGTCGGAGCGGTGCTGTTCGTTCCCTCGGTCGCCCAGGCGCTCGGACTGTGGAGCCGAACACGACGAGCGTTCGAACTCGGCTATCTCGTCCTCTGGTACGCGGGTCCCCTGAACGGTATCGTCCCCCTGGACTTCGCCGGGGCAACGACCAAAACTGTCGGCACCGCGACGCCGATGCTGTTCGGCGCTGTCGGGCTGATCGCCCTCGGTGCTGCGCTGGCACGTCGGACGCTCCAGGCGTAGCCGTCCTCTCGCGTCGAATCTCAGAAGGTCGTCCGAAACGCCACGACGGCGATGACGCCGGTACACAGCGCGAGGAGGATACTCTCGGTCCGCCACATGACGAGCAAGACAGCACCCGCAGCAGCCCACTCCGCCGGGCCGCCGGCTGCGAGTTCGGGCCCGACCACGGCGACGACGATCGCGCCGGGGAGCACGGTGAGGCCCGCTTCGAGGCGGTCGCTCAGTTCGAATCGGCGGACGAGCCAGATGCCGCCGACCTTCGTGAGGAACGTGATGAGCGCCATCGCGAGGACGACGGCGACGACGAGCGGGTCGAGGGAGAGGGTGAGAGCGTTACTCGCCACGGCGAATCACCTCGACGGTGGCGGCGGCGAGACCGCCGAGGAGGATGTACCAGCGGCCGGGAACGAGTTCGGCGGTGACGAGAGCGGTGGCGAGCGAGACGGACCAGGGGAGGAGCGAGGACCGGCCCTCCCAGAGTTCGGCGGCGAGGGCGAGGAAGACGGCGGCGAGGATGAAGTCGAAGCCGTACGCGGTCGGGTCGCCGACGACGCCGCCGGCGACGGTGCCGACGATTGTCGCGCCGACCCAGGCGAGCCAGACGGCGATGCCGCTGCCGAGGAGGAACGCGCCGTGGCCGGCGCCGGATTTCAGCGAGCGCATGGTCAGCGCCCAGTTCTCGTCGGCCATGACGAAGAGGCTGCCGTAGACCTTGGTGGCGGAGAGGCGCTTGAACCACGGCTGAAGGGCGGCACCCATCAGGGAGTACCGAAGGTTGATGGCGAACGTGGTGACGAGCACGGCGGCGATCGGGAGCGGGTCGGCCCAGAGTTCGACGGCGACGATCTGGGAGGCACCGGCGACGACGGTTGCGCTCATGAGTGCAGCCTCGATAACGCTCAGACCGGCCTGATCGGCCAGGATGCCGAACGCGATGCCGTAGCCGCCAACGCCGAGCGCGACCGGGATCGTTTTGAGAAAGCCGGCTCGAAGACCGTCTCGGTCGAACGTGACGGCGGCGTCCGGTTCGGTTGCGCCGGCCGCGGCCTCAGTGGCGGTCGCCTCGTTCTCGGCGGTGGGTGTGGCCGTGGTCGATGCCGTGTTCGGCCCCGCTGTAGCCGGCGTCACGTCGGCCGCCGCATCTTCGCGACCGTCCGTCCGCTTACTCGCGCGTTCGGACCGTCGTGCATCGGTCTCGCTGTCGGCGTACTCGTCAGTTTCCGGGTCGAGTTCCATTCGATCACTCCTTGCAGTAATTCGGTGGGTCGACGCGTAAAGCGTTCTCGAAACGCACGGTCAAAGAGAACTCGATTCTCGAGCGTCGTCCGCTACTGGAGGCCCGTCCCGCGGTTCGGTTCACCGACGGTGGTCGACGCAGCCGCCGGCGACCGGCGGAAAGATGGAGACGACATCGCCGTCTTCGAGTTCAGTATCCGGGCCGGACATGTGGGTGATATCACGGCCGTTCTTGAGGACGCTCAGTTGCTGGCGAACCGCGGTACCGTCCTCGGCGAGGAGGTGGCCATCGAGGCCGTCGTAGGTCGTTTCGAGGTCGGCGAGGACGTCGCCGACGGTGGCGTCGGCATCGACGGTGTGCGTTCGTTCCTTCTCGCCGACGGCGTCCCGGAACGTCGCGAAGAAGCGTAGCGTGAGTTCCATACGAAATAGTTGACCGGCGGCGGTATAAATGTCGACGCCGGAGCCGGTACGGTGCCGTTCCCCGCAGATGTCGGCTCAGTGTTTATTCGTTTCGCCGCCAGAGAGCGAATATGGCGCGTTCGAACGGTCGATCTCGGCGGCGATTGCTCGGAGTAACAGGAACGGCGGTTGCAACGGCGCTCGTTGCCGGCTGTGGCAGTCCCGGGGGCGGTAACGGAGGTGGCACCCCCGAATCGGAGGAGGGCACCGGTAACGGGCAGGACATCGAGGAGGGAGGCGGAAACGGCGGAGACGAAGAAGCCGGCACTGACGTGACGAACGATACCGATTCCGAGAACGGGAACAACACGAGTACCGACACCGAGGGCGGAACCGATACCGAGAACGATACCGGCACCGACAACGAATCGGAATCCGACACGGACTCCGGATAACAGCACCCATACGTCGAATAGCGCGGGTTTCGATTCGACCGGCGGCGACGCTGGGAGTCGAACCAGCGGTCCCGTTTGCAGTCCGAGACCGACCGGATCGACGAATCAGCGAATCCACTAATCGACGAATCAACGGAATCGACTCAACGGACGATACCGCGAGAAAAACACCTGAGACGGTTCGAGCAGTCGCTCGCCAGCAGTGATCAGACGTCGACGTACTGATTAACCCACTCCTGACGACGCTGTAACACTCGTCGTCCCTTCGGTGTCAGTGCGTAGTAGTTCGTCCGGCGGTCGAGTTGCCCTTTCTCGATGAGTTCTTTCTCGACGAGGGTGTCGAGATTCGGATACAGCCGTCCGTGGGTGACCGGCTGGTCGATATAGTGGTTGATATCATCGAGAATCGTCTGGCCGGATGGTCGATCCTTGCCTGCGATCACGTACAGCAAATCACGCTGGAATCCAGTTAGCTGATCCATGGATCATCCTCTGAATCCCAACCTTCATCGATTCGTGGTTTTGTTATAGAGCGAGTACACGCCCACCATCGCGAAGAACGGACTCCATAGCGTCGATACAGGCCACCACTGCCCACGTCGATTCACCGCTCCGATCACCGGCCCGGATGACGTGGCTCTTTTGAGACACAGCGTCGTATCGAGCGATATGCCAGCAGATCCCCTCGCCTGGGAGACCGTCGACCGGCAGGTAGCCTACACCTGTCCCGGCTTCGATATCGTTAACGAGTCCGTTCGCCTCCCCGACGGCACCGACACCGAGTTCGACTACCTCTCCGAACCCGCAAGCGTCTGTCTCCTCCCGTTCACGCCGGACGGCGACGTCGTCTGCATCACCGAGTGGCGACAGGCCGTCTCCCGCGTCAACTACGGCCTCCCCGTCGGCGGCACCGAACCCGAAGACGACGACCTCGAAACCGCCGCTCGCCGCGAACTCGCCGAAGAAACCGGCTACGAAGCCGACCGTCTCGAACCGCTCGTCACCGTCGAACCGGCAAACGGCATCGCCGACTCCGTCCTGCACTTCTTCGTCGCCCGCGACTGTCGCCCGACCGCCGAGCAGGAACTCGACTACAACGAAAGCATCCGCGTCGACCCGACGCCGCTCGACGAACTCGTGGATGCGATCGCTGCGGGTGAGGTCCGGGACGGACGAGCGGTGCTGGCCGTATCGTACTACGAGTTGTTCGGGGCGGGCGAGTCGGCGTAATTGGGCTGCTGGGCGTATCAGCCGAGAGACGACCACCGGTTGGGTCGAAAAAGAAGATTGGTGTGTCTGAACTACCGATTAGTGACGGGCGGAATCGTGTTCTGAGATTCGGTTTCGTCGGAAGTGGTCCCGTTGCCGTTGTCAGTCATCCCGTCATCGGTCGTCTCGTTCCCGTTCCCAGCCGTCTCGTTCCCGTTTCCGGTCATCCCGTCGCCTGTCGCGTCGGCAGTGCCTGACTCGAGGGCTGACGAATCATCGAGTGTAACGGTATCCGCCGCGGCATCGCCGATACTGATCGATGTCGCACTCGCTTCCGAGATAGTTTCACTGCTACCGGTCATGTCGGTTTCAGCGCCAATATCGTTACCCGCGCCCGTTGCGTTATCTTCCCCAGCCGTATTGCCGGCTTCGGTGCCCTCGTCGCTTTCGTTCGTCGCACCCCTATCACCATCGTCTGCTTCCTCCAGGGTCTGGACGGTCATCGAGTCGATAGCGATCTCACCGACGTCGAACTGTTCGATCGTCAGTTCGTCGAGTTCAGCCGTCGAGTCATTGGTTTCGGTCCCGTCGGCGGGAGTACCGTTCTCGTCGGCGGTTGCGTCTCCGCTTTCCTCAGCCATTGTCTCAGTTGTGTCGGTCGTATCGTTGGTAGCTGCACCGTCACTTTCGTTGGCGGTGCCGTTCTCGGCGTCGTCACCGGCAAAGAGTCCGCCGAAGAGGGTCCCGATCCGGTCGAGAACGCCCTCGTTCTCCTCGATCTGGAGATCCGAAATGGACAGCTGATCGACGTTCATGGATACGATCGTGAGGTTCTGAACGGAGAGTTCGTCCGCGTTCTCGCCGATCAGTTGGGCTGCGGCGTCGGTATCCGTTCCAGTGTCGGTTTCGGCGTCAGTGTCCGGACTGTCCGTCTCCTCGGTTGCGTTGTCAGCAGTCTCCCTCTCGCCGTCGCTCGTAGCGTCGTCACCGCCAGTTTCGGTATCGATCGCTCCGACCGCGTTACCGTCGAATTCGAGTTCTGCAGCCGAAACGTTCGCGAGTTCGAGCCGTTCGATTTCGATATTCGAGAGCGTTACGGACTCGGGCTGCGATGTCGTCTCTGATTCGGCCGCGGTCCCAGTCTCGGTCACGTCGTTGCCGCCGGCGTCCGTCTCATTCGTCTCGTTGCTGTCGCCGGTCTCGGTGGTGCCACCGAGTTCATCCTCGAGTTCTTCCGCGTCCGCATCGAGTTGCTCGACGGACAACGCTTCGATGGTCGCGTTCTCGACCGTGACGTTCTCGAGTTCGAGCGTGCCGACCTGGACGTTCGTAAGCGTGGCGCTCATGTCTCCGTCGTCGGCGTCGTCTGGGGGCGTTGCTGCCGCTCCGGCGAGGACAGGACCCCCCGCGAGGACGGCGAGGACGACGAGGACGGCGACGAAGACGACGCCGATGCGGGCCGATCGTAGTCGTGAATCCATGCGGATGGTCCGACGGCGTACCGCTGGCTAAAACGAGCCGACTGTTACGGACTTCGCTCGGCGGAACGTCTCATTAGAACGGGCGAACGGGATACTAATCGGTCGTTCACTCGGTCGGTACCGATGAACGTCGGCAGTGGCATGATACGTCACCTCGGCCGGCAGCGACTCTCGTTTGGGCCTGCGATCCCCACCGGCGTGTCGGAAGCAGCCGGTTACCCCACCGTGAACGGTGCGACGAACACGCCCGTCCAGGACATCCATCGGAACGGTCCGCCGAACGGAACGCCGCGGAACGGAACGTTTACCGGTCCCCTCGCCAACACACGCTCGATGCGCGAGTGCTTCGAAATTCGATCGACCGACGCCGGCGGCCGCCTCGGCGAACTGACCGTTCCACGGGCCGACGTCACCGTCGAAACGCCCGCCCTCCTGCCCGTAATCAACCCGAACCTGGACACGATCAGCCCCCGACGGCTCGCCGACGAGTTCGGTGCCGAGATCCTCATCACGAACTCCTACATCATCCACGGCACCGAGGACGTCCGCGAGGAAGCGCTCGCGAACGGCCTCCACGACGTGCTCGACTTCCCGGGTGCGATCATGACCGACTCCGGCTCGTTCCAACTCGCCGAGTACGGCGAGATCGACGTGACGACCGAGGAAATCCTCGAGTTCCAGCACGCGATCGGCTCGGACATCGGCACGCCCGTCGACATTCCGACCCCGCCGGACGTCTCCCGCGAGCGCGCCGAAGCCGAACTCGAAACGACCCAGGAGCGACTCGAAGCCGCCGAAGCCGTCGACACGGGCGAGATGCTCGTCACCGCGCCCGTCCAGGGCTCGACCTACCCCGACCTGCGCGAGCGGGCCGGCCGCCACGCCGACGCGACCGATCTCGACGTCTTCCCCGTCGGCGCGGTCGTCCCGCTGATGAACGACTACCGCTACGACGACGTGGTCGACGCCGTCACCGCCGCGAAACGCGGGCTGGGAGCCGACGCGCCGGTCCACCTCTTCGGTGCCGGCCACCCCATGATGTTCGCCCTCGCCGCCGCGATGGGCTGTGACCTCTTCGACTCCGCCGCCTACGCCCTCTACGCCCGCGACGACCGCTACCTCACCGTTCGCGGCACTCGCAACCTGGACGATCTCGCGTACTTCCCCTGTTCGTGTCCCGTCTGTGCTTCCTACTCGCCGACCGAAATCCGCGAGCTGCCGGACCGAAAGCGAGAGGAAGCACTCGCCGCCCACAACCTCCACGTCACCTTCGCCGAAATCCGCCGGATCAAACAGGCCATCCGCGCCGGCACCCTGCTCGAACTCGTCGAACAGCGCGCTCGCTCCCACCCCACGATGCTCGACGGCTACCGGACGCTGCTCGATCACGCCGCCGAACTCGAGCGGACGGACCCCGTCTCGAAAGGCGCGTTCTTCTATACGTCCCACGAGAGCGCGCGCCGACCCGAAGTGCTCCGCCACCACCGGCGACTCGACCGGCTCTCGGTCCCCGACTCGCTGCTCCTGACGGAGGGCGACGCCCCCCGCGGCGACGAGTTCGACGCCTCCTGGCGGGTCGAGCCGCCGTTCGGCCCCTTCCCGCGGGCGCTCTCGAAGAGCTATCCGCTCACCGCGGAGGTGCCGGATCGAACCGACCGCGCGGCCATCGCGGCCGCCGCGGACGGCGTGACCCGACTCGTCGAATCCAACCCGGACACCGAGTTCACCCTGGCGCACCGGGGCTGGCCCGCGACGATTCGAGACCGGCTGCCGGCCCGCGTTGAACTCGTGGATCTGACCGGCGAGTGAAACAGTCGAATCAGAACAGCAAAGGTGCGAGCACGATCCAGTATCCGATATGCTCGGTGTAGCGTCGCTGGTGCTCGGACTGCTCGTACTAGTCCTGTTCGCGTCGTGGGTCGTTCGGCGGGTTCGTGGCCCGGGCGGCTCGGCCGCTCAACGGGAATCGTGGGAAAGCCACAGGGAAGCCCAACAGCGCGAGCCGCCGGTCGAGATCGGCGACGAACGCGAGGTCGCGATTCAGGAGTTCTCCGAACACCACACGGGCGAGCGCCAGGCGGTCTGCAAGATCGAGGGCTTCGTCGTCTTCGTCGAGGACGTGCCCGACCGGTGCGAGCCGACGGACGTGATTCGGATTTCGATCCTCTCGTTCAACCGGGGACACACGTCGGCGACGGCGCGGTACGTTGGGAATTCGTAGCACGAGGGGAAGACGCACGGTAGCCGGCGACCGACACCGACAGCCTCTTTCGCGCTCCCCCGCCCAGTTCTGGTATGACCGAGTACTTCGAAATCCACGAGCGCGACGGGGCCGCGCGCGTGGGTGAACTCCGCCTCGATTTCGAGGCTGCGGCTGCCGATTCGGACCCCGATCGCAAGCCACCCCGAACGACCCCCGCGCTCGTCGACGACGTGCTCGAGGACGCGGGGTCGCTCTGGTCAGCCGACCGCGAACTCCCCGCGGGCGACGGCTCGAAACTCACCGTCCTCCCCCACCGAGCGTTTCCCGGCGGCACCGCCGAGGAGGTTCAGGAGTCGTTCGCCGTCGAGTATCCGGATGTCGACTACCCGAGCGTCGCCGTCGTCTCGAGCGAGAGTTCCGCGGACCACGGCACCGACGCCTACGCGGTCTCGGACGTGCAATCGTTCACCGGCCACGGTGCCGGACTCGTCGAGGCCGTCGTCGACGTTCGAAGCGCGATTCCGACCGACACCGCACTGTTCTTCTCCGGCGTGGCCACGCCGCGAAACGTCGCCTTGCTCGCCTACGCCGGCGTCGATCTCCTCGACCGCACCGCCGCCGTCGTGAAGGGCACCGAAGGCCGGTACCTGACGACCGACGACGCCTACTTCCTCGAAGATCTCTATGAACTGCCCTGTTCCTGTCCCGCCTGCCAGCAGCCCCGCGACGAGTTCACTCGCGAGGACTGCGTCGAGCACAACGTCAACGCGCTCGAAGCGGAGATGGGAATCGTCCGCCGGCGCATTCGCGACGGCCGCCTGCGCGACTACGTCGAGGGACAGGCCCGCCAGGACCAGTGGCTCACCGCCGCGATGCGCGAACTCGATTCGCAGTGGGGCTACCTAGAGGAGCGCACGCCGATCCTCCGGGATGCGCGGATCGACGCGGCGACCGAGGACACCCTCCGCCGGGTCGAGATCCAGCGCTACGCCGACCGCGTCACGACGCGGTACCGAAACCGCTTCGACAACCCGCTCGTGTTGGTGCCCTGTTCCGCGGCGAAGCCCTACAGCGAGTCCCAGAGTCACCGCCAGTTCCACGACGCCATCCAGTGGCGCGCCCACCTCGTCTCGATGACCAGCCCCATCGGCGTCGTTCCACAAGAACTCGAGACGACCTATCCGGCCCAGCACTACGACACCGTCGTCACCGGGCGCTGGTCCGAGGATGAAAAGCAGTTCGTCAGCGCGGTGCTCCGGCGCTATCTCGAGCGCAACGAGTACCCGCGGATCATCGCTCACGTTCCCGACGAGGGGTATCGAGACATCGTCGGCCGCGTCGAGGACGAACTCGACCTCGACGTGACCTACACCGTCGCGGAACACCCGACGGACGACGAGTCACTCGCGAATCTCAGCGAGGCGCTCGCGGGCGAACTCAAGTACTCGAAGCGCGAGCGCGAGCACAACACCGTCCGCGCCATCGCGGACTACCTGCTCGGCGACGGAGCCGGCGACGAACTCTTCGACGACATCCAGACTACGAGCCGGTACCCGAAGATCCAGGTCCGCGACCGCGAGGATACCCAGCTCGCGACGATGGTGCCCCAGTACGGTACCCTCTCCTTTACCCTCGCGGGTGCCCGCCGGTGGGTCGACAGCAATGCGCCGGTCAAGCGCGTCGAAATCGACGGCTTCGTTCCCCACGGCAGCGTGCTCGCGCCGGGCGTGGTCGACGCCGACGAAGATATTCGCGTCGGCGACGAGGTTGTCGTCGAAGGTCCCAATGCATTCGCCGTCGGCCGCGCCGAGATGTTTGGCCGCGAGATGGCGGAGAGTTCACGCGGCGTTGCCTGCGAGATTCGCCACGTCGAAGAGAAGTGAGTAGGGTCCTTCATCTGTTGGCCTTTGAGGGCTCAGCCACGAAGTCTGTCCGAGGGAATTAGGGAATTAGAGAGCCGTTTGGAGTTCCTTCACAGTTTAACTGAGCAGGGAGATTCGTGGCTCAGTAGCGAAAACTACGTCTACACGTGACCGAGATGGGAGAAATAGAAGATCGTAAGTGGTCGGTTCATCCGAGAGACCGCCTGATGGCTGTCACAATTGGCGCTGGTCACCCGCTTCTCCGTGGCGTTATCCGCCGACCGAGGCGGATCACTCGCGTAAGGCGACGATGTGATTGTCGGCCGTCGACGCGTACAGCGTCGAGTCCGCAGCGACGAATCGGGCGGTTCCGATCGCGTCTCGCTCCCAGAGACGTTCGCCGGATTCGGCGTCCATCGCGGTCAGCGGATACCCGGCGTACACCGTTCCGTCGGCGACGATCGCGCCGGCAGCCCCGCTCACGCCGGCGGTCCATCGTCGACTCCCGTCGGGCCGCATCGCGAGGAGTTCCCTGTTACTCGTCGCGATCGGCGCGACGATCGGTCCGTTCTCGGCAACGGTGATCGCGAACGACCCGTAATCGAGTTCAATTCTGTGTTGTGTCTCTCCGTCGGCGTCGTAGACAACCACGTCTCCGCCGTCGGCGGGAGGCTGGTACTGTGAAACGTAGATCAGTTCCTCCGCGATCGTTGGATGACGCGATTCGGTGGGGTCCTGACTCTGGACGCGCCAGCGTTCCGCGAGCGTTCGGCCCTCTCCCTCGTAGCTGGCGAGGATCCCGGAAAAGGCTGCGTACAGCATGCCGTTGGCAGCCGCCATGTTTCGGACCCACGTCTCGCGCTCGCGGACGATTTGACCTGTGTCTGCGTGGAGCGTCCAGTACCGATCCCGATCCGCGACGAACACGTAGCCGTTCTGCTCGTGAATACCCGTGATTTGGCTCGGTACGGTGGCTCGCCACTGCTCGTCTCCTGTGGGTGAACGCGCGACCAGCTCCGATTCTTGGAGCCCCCAGTTCAGGTGGTACAGGCGTCCATCGACGTACTTCAGCCCGGAAGCGCCGTCGATATCGTGCTCCCACTGGTGCGTTCCGTCGGCGGCGTCGAGCGCCACCAGCCGGTACCGTGTCGAGACGTACACTGTCCCGTTGGCGACGACGAGCGACCCGTCACCGAGCCGGTCGTCGAGGTCGTACCGCCAGTCGATCTCGGGTTCGGTTCGTGGTGGTGTTGCGTGCGGATTGTACCGGCGCTTCGCAGGGCCGTAGTCGTCTTCGGCCCACGTTCCCGGCCCGGGACGCCAGTCGGGGTCAACGCGGCGCTCCGGGGTACTGCGGCGCACATCTCCGAGGCGTTCCCGAGCCGTAGTACAGCCAGCGAGACCGACGGTCGCGGAGGATGCGGCCACGAGGACCTGGCGACGACGCATGGAAGGCACGGCAGATGCTCACTCCGCCACACTAAATATTTGGTGACTGTGTTGCTAATCGCACCCACCACCCAATCCCATTCCTCCTTTGTGTCCGCGACTGACCGCGACGACTGACGAACCGACCCCGTCTCCGCACGATAACGAGGGCACCCATCCGCCCACTTTCTTCACAGAAATTCCAGTAGTTATATTACTCTCCTTGCGGAACTGTCAGAACGGAAGTCACCTCCAAACGAATACGCGGGGGCATGCGTACGAAATGCCCCGGGTGCTAGAACACCCGAGACGTGGCTTCCACTGCGGCTCGCAATGGTTGCCATGTTTCCATTACTGCTACCGAGACAAAAAGGTCTCGCACGACAGACAGGGATAGCTATCGTTCACAACCAGCGCACGGAGCCGGATGGTTCCACGCACGGGCCTGTTTCGAATTGTCTCCTTGCTGCCCACCACGGGTGGTGTCGGTGACCGCGGAGTCCGACGGGTCGCCACCCCTGGATGCACCCGCCCACGACCCAGCCGATCTCGACGCACAGAACGAGACGGTCTGCTACCGCTGTGACCGCCCCATCGACGCCGACCGTTGGATCCGCCTCACCGCGCGTCCGGGACCCGGCGTGACAGGGACCTACGAAGCCACCGCCCGGCCCTGCTGTCCCGACTGCGTGGCGGCCCTCGGACTGCTCGAGTTCACCGTCGACCCGCGGTCGACCGGCTCGAACTGAACCGATTCGACGGGTCCTTTCACCGTCGGCCGCGCCGAGGTGTTCGTGCGGCGTCGCCTTCGAAAGCCATCACGTCGAAGAAAAGTGACTGTCAGCGACGACCGCGAGCGATCACCGACCGGGGCATTCTTTGAGCAAGTGCTCGCGATAGATCGCCACCTGAACTCGGTCCCCACAGAGATCGCAGTGACAGTAGGAATCGCGTTCGTCCGTGTCCGTATCCTGTTCGACCATCACGAGTTGGTTTGCGGGCCACGGATGTAATCGACCGGGTTCTCGACAAGTTTTAAAGCCGACACGAAGTATCGATACCGCGGACTAACGCGTGTCTCTCGGTCCCGATCCGTCGGTGTATCCAGTTTTCGGACCGGTCCATTCTTTGGAGTTACTATCAAAATATAGAATTGTTTTATCCCCCTACACGCCCTACTCCCTATCGGAGACAGTAATGTCCTCGAACACAGTATCTACAGACGACTCGTACAGCTACTCGCTCAAGCGCGGCTGGCGAACGCTCGCCATCGCCGGGGCCGTCGTCGGCCTCCTCGGTCTCTTCGCCATTGCGTTCCCGCTCGCGACGGGGATCTCGGCGACGCTTGCGCTCGGCGCACTGCTCGCACTTAGTGGCATCGTCCACGGCGCACACGCCGTTACCGCACGCGGGTGGAGCGGCTCGCTCTGGCAACTCGCACTCGGAATCGTCGCCGTCGTTGCCGGGGTCCTCCTACTCGCAAACCCAGTTATCGGCCTCCTGACGCTCACGATCTTGGCCATCGCGTACCTCCTGGCCGACGGCATCGCCGAACTCTGGATGTCGATGCGGATGGCGGACCAGCCCGGACGCATGTCCGTCGCCGCAAGCGGCGTGCTCTCGCTCGCACTGGCGGTCCTGCTCTGGGCCGGCTTCCCGGCGGATGCGGCCTGGGCGATCGGCCTACTTGTCGGCGTGAGCCTCTTCATGACCGGCCTCTCGATGGGCATCGTCGCCATCAGCGGCCGAAACATGGACGACACGAACGCCACCGCGGGTGAGCCGCGGAGCGCATGAGACGCCAGCCGGACGATCGACCCGATCCCGGTTCATTTTGACCTGCTTTTGCTGCTCGCCACTTCGCTCACCAGCGTCACGCTCTGTGTCCCCCCTCACGGTTGGAGAGAAGCGAGCAATTATTCGGCTTCCGCCTCAAATCATCGGTGTGAACCTCTCGATTGTCGATCTTGCACCCGTCCCTGACGGGGCGAGTGCAACTGAGGCCTACGAGAACACCGTCGAACTCGCTCAACTGGCCGAGGAACTCGGGTACTCGCGGTTCTGGGTCGCCGAACACCACAGCATGGCCGACTCGATCGCGAGCACGACGCCCGAGGTGCTGATCGCCCATCTCGCGGCCAAGACCGACACGATCCGCGTCGGCTCCGGAACGGTGTTACTCAACCACTACAGCCCGTTCAAGGTCGCCGAAACGTTCAGTTCACTCGATGCGCTCGCCCCCGGCCGCATCGATCTCGGACTCGGACGCGCCACCGGCAAACCCGCCGCCGACCGCGCGCTCCGAACCGAGCGACGCAAGCAAAACCCCGACGAGGACCACGCCCGGAAGATCGAAGAAACCGCCACCCACCTCTACGACGAGTTCGGTGCGGACCATCCGTACGCCGATCTCCAACTGGCTCGCTCGGCCGAGGACGTCCCGGAAATCTGGGTGCTCGGCTCCAGTCCCTCCAGTGCGAAGATCGCGGGCGAACTCGGGCTCCGCTACTGCTTTGCAGCGTTTATCAGGCCGACCCTCGCCGTGCGCGCCTTCGAGACCTACCGGGAGCACTTCGATCCCGCCGCGTCGGACGCCGGGGTCGACGAACCGAAGGGGATGCTCGCGGTGAACGTCGCCTGTGCCGACACGGACGAGGAGGCCGCACGGCTTCGGGCGAGCGCCGAGGCGTCCTACAAGCGCATGCAACGCGGTGTTACCGGATCGACGCCGACGGTCGACGAAGCGATCGACGAACTCGGTGGCGTCCCCGATCCGACACCGCAGTCGCTGCCGCCCGGCGAGTGGCCTCGCGCGATGTCCGGCAGTCCGGAGACGGTGGGAACGCTGCTCGACGAACTGACCGACCAGGTCGGCGTCGACGACGTGATCGTCCAGAACCTCATCGCGGATCACGACGACGTGCTCCGCTCGCACGAACTGCTCGCCGAGGCTGTCGGATTGGACGCTCACTAAGTGATTACACGCGATTCACGACATCACAACAGCAAGCCGCGGACTACTCCCCGAGGGCCGAATCGAAAAACTTCCGCTCTGCGGTCCGAAGGTGCTGATTAAACGTCGCCGGCGCGATGCCGAGGCGGTCTGCGATCTCCTCGCCAGTACTCTCGCGCGGCCAGTCGAAGTACCCCGCGAAGTACGCCGTCTCGAGGGCCGCTCGCTGTTTCTCCGTGAGATCGTCCTCGAGCACGCCCATCATTCTCCGCCCGGCTCCCGATCCACCCGACCCCGAATCGTCCCGCTCGCTCCGCTCCGTCGTTCGCTGTGCGAGATAGGTCGCATCGGCCCGGTGTTCTTTGATCAGTTCGATCATCTGGCGCGTATCGCGGCCGCGCGGGAGTTCGACGACGAATCTGAACTCGGAATCTGCGATCGTCGCCGACTCGACCCGGCCACCGTGGGTCGCAATCGCCTCGAACAGCGACGCCGCAGCCGGTATCACGAGTTCGAACTCGAACTCATCGCGCTTTACGGAAAGGAATCTGACAGCGGTGACGCCCTCGCTTTGCTCGACGGCCTCTTCGAAGGCTTCCCGTGAGATGTCTTGAGCCGTCCCGTATGCGAGCAGCGCCTCGTCACCCCGGATCAGTTGCTTGATCGAAATCGTCCGCGACTCGGTATCCGTCAGCGCGACCAGTTCCGGAACCATCTCTTCGAGTCTGAACTCGAGTTCGATGACGGCGTCGCTGACCAGCGCGTCGCGGCGTTCGATCGCGGTGATCGCGTGGGCGATCGTGTCGCCGATGCGGGCGAGAATCTGCGTCTCCGGAGCGGTAAACGCGCGTGGAGACGAGGCATACACGTTGAGGACGCCGTAAATGAGGTCCTCGTGGATGATCGGGATCGATGCCGATGACTGGTAGCCGCGTGATTCGGCTTCCTCGCGCCAGGGCTCGAACTCGGGGTCGCTGTCGACGTTGTTTGCGACNGATGACTGGTAGCCGCGTGATTCG
The DNA here is from genome assembly GCF_000337555.1 of Natrialba asiatica DSM 12278. Classification (GTDB taxonomy): domain Archaea; phylum Halobacteriota; class Halobacteria; order Halobacteriales; family Natrialbaceae; genus Natrialba; species Natrialba asiatica. The sequence goes on from NZ_AOIO01000034.1 coordinate 81,183, forward strand.
GCTTCCTCGCGCCAGGGCTCGAACTCGGGGTCGCTGTCGACGTTGTTTGCGACCTGAACCGTCCCGGTTCGAATTGCGGTTCCCGCCGGCCCCTGACCGGTCGGTTCCCCCTCGTCGGCGCTGATTTCGACCGCTTCGAGATAGCCGTTCTCGACGCCGGCCGCCGCCTTGGGGACGATGTCGTCGCTCCCGGGATTGACCTCGCCGATCCAGGCGAAGCGGTAGCCGTCCGATGCCGTAAGCCGGTCACAGACCCGTTGTTCGAGTTCAGCGCGCGTCTCGGTGGTGATCACCGCGTGGATGATGTCGTGACCGATGTCGTTGAGGCGGTTGATCGCCTCGAGTTGTTCGCGCTGGCGGCGGCGTTCGTGCTCCTGGCGGGCGCGTTCGATCGCGTGGTGAATCGTTCGAACCAGCAACTCGCTCGTCACTTCGTCTTTGACGAGGAAGTCCTGTGCTCCCTGCTGGATCGCCTGAATACCGACTTGCTGGTCCCGCAGACCAGTCAACACGACGATTGGTGTCGTGTCGCTCGCTTCGGAGACGGTTTCGAGCGTCTCGAGTCCCTGGCTGTCGGGCAAATTCAGATCGAGCAGGACGACATCGACGGCACTCTGCTCGAACGTCTCGAGGCCGTCTGCCAGCCGACTTTCACGGATTATCTCCGGTGTTTGCTCGGCGGACTCGGACGAACTGACCCGCTGTGCGAGTTCTTCCGTATCCCGGAGCATTTCCTCGATCAACCGCGCATCGCCGGGATTGTCCTCGATGAGTAACGCTCGAAGCGTCTCGGATTGCTCCGGTGTCGCGGTCGTGGTATCGAGTTTGTCCCGTCCGCCCGATCCGGTCGTCGTTTCGCTTTCGGACTGGTTCCGGCGCTCGTTCTCAGGGTTACTCTCTGTCATTACTGATCACGCTCTGACGGCAACCGAACCACCGAAAACCAGAACTTTTCGAAGGTTCGTACCGTCTCGATAAACTCGTCAGGATCAACCGGCTTCGTCAAGTACGCATTCGCATGCAACTCGTAGGAGGTTGCAATATCCTCCTCCGCTCGTGAACTCGTCAAAACAATCACCGGAATCGAATGCAGTTCTGCGTCGTTCTTGAGTTCTTCGAGCACTTCCGTTCCGTCCGTCCGCGGCAGATTGAGATCGAGTAAAATCAGATCCGGACGCGGTGCGTCCGCATACTCACTGCGCTGATAGAGGTACTCGAGCGCTTCGGCCCCGTCGGAAACGACGTGCAGTTCGTTCTCGATTCGTCCCTGTTTGAACGCTTCCTTGGTGAGCCGAACATCTCCCGGATTATCCTCCACTAACAGGATCTGTACCGGCATCGATTTGGCCGCTCGACTGTCAGTCATCGACCCATCCGTGTCGTCGCCGCTTCTGATACTGGCGGATAGCAGTCAATACGAAGTTGGTCGCGAATTCGCGGCTGTCTCCACCGGCGACGGCCGCAGCGAAGCGACCACTCTTCACGCCGTTCTGTCCGACAGTATGAACTCGCAGTGAACGAGTCGCAGGCGGGCTGGTTGTCCCTGTCGCCTCTGTCGCGGCGTTTGTTGATTCGATACCCAGTCTGGCACCTAACTCATATTTCCGGTATCCACCCATGTAAGCCTCCTGAACGCGTTTCTCAGCCGGTTTGTACTGCAGCTTCTAGTATTGCAAAATCGGCTGGCAGGGATAAATGTAGTGTTCACTCTCCACAGGATGGGACGTTCCGTCGACGCGGACAGTCAGAACGGATCGAGATAGTGGTACGTTCTGGCACTGTCTGCGCTCACGTCCTCCGCCGTCACCGCTTCGTTCCACTGTCCCTCTCGCTTTCGTCGTCTCACTCCTCGGTCGGTGGCTCCGACTCCTCGCCTTCGTCCCCGTCTGCGACGGGCCGATACCGCCTCCCGCGGTGCTCGCCAACCGACTCGATCAGGTCGTAATGTACCATCTTCGTCAGGTAGTTTCGTAGCGTCCGCGCCGTCTTTGGCTCCGCGACCCGTCGTTCGTACGCCTCGTAGAGTTCACCCGGCTCGATCTCACCTGCGTCGGTGATGATTTCATAGAGCACGCGCTGGTGGTCTGGAAGACCCTCGACAGTCTTGCGCCGAATCGCCGTTCGAGCGTCGGGGATCGCCGCCTCGATCGTGGTCTCGGTGACGTACTCGCGCCCGTTTCGTTCCGCTCGGCGCGCTGCTGACCGGAGGATTCCGATCCCGACGCGCGCATCGCCGGAGGCCGCGTCGGCAATCATCCGTAACTGGTCCGTCGTCACCGCATCCGGTTCGAGCCCTTGCGTTGCTCGTTCGCGAAGGATCGAGCAGAGTTCAGCCGTTCTGTATCGGTCGAACTGCACTCGGGTACCGGCGTGCAGTCGTGACCGGACGCGGTCGTCGAAGCTGGCGAAGAGTTCTTCCTCGCGGTTGGCGATCAGTACCAGCGAGACGTGGGGTAGCCGGTGTAGATCGTAGAGCGCGGCGGTTTCTTCGAGTTGATCGACTTCGTCCAGAATGGCGACGATCGGACGGGTATCCCCCTCGGCGAGTCGGTCGAAGAGTTCGTCTTTCGCCGTCGATCGATGGATGTCCGTCGTTCGGCCGGTTGCTTCAAGGAGGCTGTACAGCACGCGAAATCGCGTGTATTCCTGCCAACAGTTGACGTAGGCGACCCGGACATCCGGGTCCTGCTCGTGTAACTGGGCGAGCGTGTAGCGGGCGATGCAGGTTTTGCCAACGCCCGTCGGACCGAACAGGAACGCGGGATCAGGCCGGCGATCGGAGAGCAGTGGCTCCAGGGTCTCCGAAAGGAGATTCACCTCGTCGTGGCGATGGACGACCTCGCTCGGAACGAAGTCCTCGCGGAGCACTCGACCGTCGACGATCACACCGTCACTGTTGCTGACCGATCACAATAAGTGATGGCCCCCACGGAGGCAGAGGCAAAGGCAGAGACGGAGACCGTCGGTGTCGGATCGCACGGTGAACTCGGAGCGTCCACCGGAACGACGAGAGCCGTGTCCTCCCGGCGGGTTCCACGTTCGTTTTGTCTCCCCGGTGCCCTCTGCTAACGTCAGCGTCAGTTGCGCGTGCTAGTGGTGTAGCCCCACGCTGCGATACTGAACAGCACGCCGCCTCCGATCCACCAGGGGTCCCAGAACAGGAGATGCCCCCAGACTGCCGTCGTCGAACCGATTGCGCCGGGAACGCTGTACATTCCGGCCGCCATAAGCGCGTGCTGGAGTAGATTCCCGCCCCCGTACAGAACCAACCCGATACCCCCTGCCCAGGCACAACCGAGTAAGAGCGGACGCGGAACGCGGTGACCCCAGGGCCGAACGAGTGCAAGTGCAACGAGGCCACCGCCGGCCTTCATGATCCCAGTTACCCACAGCATCGCGACAAACGTCGCATCCCGTGACTGCGCAAACGTGCCGATCGTCTTTAGTCCGAGAGTTCCCCCGAGCGCCCAGTAGAAACTCATCGCGGCGAACACCGCCGCCCACAGACAGGCCGCGTAGCCGGCCCAGATCGGCACCCGCGTCCGACCGACTGGGCGCGTCCGCCGAGATTCGCCCATGCTCTCCGTTCACGTTCTTCGACGAAAAAGATGAGGGTCCGGCTACTATACTGGTACCGAAACGGACCTGCTATTCTCGGGGGCAAACGGAACTCGGTTCTCGGAACTCCGTCCGATACGACACATCGAAATCGATGCTGCCGGTGTTCCCCGACGAACAGTGGTTATCAGCCGTTGTACGGCGTGTGAAACCGAGATTCGGCAGCCGACCACCGAGTAGTCTGCACGTTCCCGCCGAGTTTCTTATCCTTCGTTTTCAGTCACGGTCGGTCCCCTCCTCAGTCTTCCTCGAGCGCCATCAAGAGAGGTAGTCGATACCCGGCGAGCGTTCGTGGTCCCCAGACGAGGATGACGGTGATGGCTACGACGGCGATGAGCACGTGTCGATAAGCCCCGTGTCGAACGAACCCCCCGGGAACAGGGTCTTTGTCGTGACGTTGAGGATGGCGTGACACAGAACGATTGCGAAGACGCTCTTTCCCGTGTTGTTGTAGAGCCAGACGAACAGAACTCGTACCCCCACCATGTTGAGACATCCCAAAGCGATCAGTGCCGACGATTGGCCGAGCTGCACCATCACTGGGAGGTGCCACATGGCCCAGACTACCCCCAAGAGAACGCTGGCGTGGAGCGCGCCCCACCGCTCCTGCATCGAGTCGATAACGTATCCCGACCAGCCCAGTTCTTCGCCCAGAGCGAAGACGACGAACGCACCGAACATGACCAGCACCGTCACCACCGAGAATTGCGGGGGTGGATGCGGCAACTCCAATAAGCGCATCAATCCATACCGCACGATCACCACGCCAGGCAGTAGCACAACGATGGGGATGTACCAGATCTTCGCCCTAATGTGCTTGTAATCAACGGATCGCCGCAGTAGCTGGGTCACAGCCGCGATGCCGTTCTCTCTGTACAGAAGAATTGCAGCCGCTATCGCTGGGCAAAAGCCCCCGAGTGCAGTCACCGGGATACCCGGAAACAACTGTATTCCGGTCACTATGCCGACTACCCCGAATGGGATCGAGAGCGCGAAAACCAGCGCGAAGAACGTCAGTGGTGACCGACGCCCTGCCGCGTTGGAGTTCGAGGCATCCTCATCACCTGACCGCGAGAGTGGCGGCAGCTGTGACTCCTGCTGTGCGTCACCACTCATGCCCGTCCCTCGTAGAGATGATATGTCCATTGCTCGGTCGAAGCGGGAGAACGAGTACCTTGGTCAGCGTCGATTTGTCCGGCCTGTTTGCCGAGTAGACCGAACGGCTCGCTCTGCGTGACTGTGAATGAGGGGCCATCGACCGTAGTGGTCTTTCCGAGTCGCTTCGTCATTCCGTCGGTTGCTAGTGCGTTCATCGGTACGTTCTCCTCTGGTACCGGCTGAGAACTGGGGAAACACGATGTATCCCCCTCAGCGCCGTTGGCTGTGTGGGAGTCATTGTACCGGTTCCTGATTCCGTGGTATGTTCGTTCATCGGCAATGAATTTAGAGAGCCAAAGTAGTCCTACTGTGTGCGATTATCCGGACTTCACGCCGTAGACGGCCGTCGCCCCAACTGCGCCAAGGAAGGAGCTCCCAATCGCCGATACCCCTCCCAACGGCACGAAGCTCGCAAAGACAGCGATGACGCTGAGGACGACCACTCGGACGAGTGCGTTTGCAGCGACAGCGACGAGCACTGTCAGGAGACGATATTGTACGAGGTCGATCTCCACCGGTGCGCGTCGGCCGCGTGTCGACCGGAGTTGTCATCCGAGACATACCTGTACTGGGAGGAGAGATTCGAAGGCGTTACTGGCAGATAATGATGAATCTTTAAATCACGCCGATCCACGCACCGCCTCGCCCTCGGATCGAGATAGCAGGGAGGCGTCAGGAGACGATGGCTCACTCCGCCTGTGACGAAGCCGATACTGCAGTCATGAGCCGCGCTTCGCTGTTGCGCAGATGCTCGGAGGCGGTACTGCGGGCGCATCCAACTCGCTCTGCAACGTCGATCGCGGTCGCGGTACGGGGCGTCGCATAGTAGCCAACCGCCACGGCGGCCTCAATTACTTCGCGTTGGCGAGGAGTGAGTAGCGTCTGCATCTCGGGGGCGTCTGGGATGTACGTGCCGACTTGCTCGATCGTCGTCTGAGCGCGGATCTCTTCCGGAAAGGCCTGATATGCGTCGGACAGTCCCCGTTCGTAGCCGACAATGCGGACCGTCACGTCAGACCCGCCGCCGAATCGAATCGGGAGATCGATCAGCAGGGAGTGCGTCCCGAGCAGCTCGTAAAGGCGACAAAGGTGTTCATCCGGGCGGCCGCGAATATACACATAGCCCTGTCGTCCGTCACGCTCACAGACTTCGTACTGTACGTAGTCGGGACCGTCTTCGAGTTCAGCGACGAGTTCGTCAATATCACCGTCGACATAATCGAGTTCGAGGCTTGTTCCATCACGGAAGACTCGCATGTTGAGGACTGCTCCCCGAGTGATGGCTGGACTCGGCGAGAAGACATCTTCATCAAATGTCAGACGGAGATAACGCATGCGTTTGAAGCCATACGTTCCCGGTCTTAATAGAAGATTGGCTACCGAGGTGATTACTGCAGAAACATCGAAATCGGCCGAAACGTGACGGTTGTCGGTCGTTTTACAGTATGGATTTCGAATGAGTCTCTGTATGGCGAATCGGCCTAGCCGACCTCAGACTTCATGGATCTTCTTCGGTCTGAAACGAGAACTGAACTCGACTATGTGGATTAGTTATGTATAATAGCATATAGAATTCATTCTGCCAAGTCGATTTCGACGTTCGTCGCGCATGAAAAATCCGCCTGCTTGACTTCATCACCCAGACGTCGCCCCGGCGAACTCCCAATCAGGCTGAAACGGCCAATTTCAAGCGATTATCCGACCGTCTCGTTGTCTCTTGTCACAGACCGCTAATGGGAGTTCATTACCGAGGCCGTCGAACGCGGCTACTACGAGACACCTCGAAACTGCACGCTCGATGACCTGGCTGAGACGTTCGACAGCCACAACTGGGCAGCGAGCAGGTTGCGTCACCGGGCTGAAAGCCGAATTTCGGGGTAATTCGTCGCTGAGGCGGCACCGTAGCCAGACTACAAGTGAATCGACCGGTACCGACCCCCACCATGGTCGTCCGGCCGTTGAAGACACCGAATTCAAGCGATTATATTTGACCTCGTTGCCTTCAGATCACTCACTTCCATATCGCTGTATATAGTTTATCGGAAGATATCATCAACTGGTGGCCAACACACTGCTTTGAGGGAGAACTCGCCTCTCTACGCGTTTAATCGGTGTTAAATGTAGTGTCTGCGTTCAGTTCGTGAGTGGTGAGCAAACGACCACAAGTCACTGACTGGAAGAGTTCACCGATGGGTACTCTCTCTGCAGTCAAAACGAAACTCGATCGTCGAACACGAGTGGGAACCGACGAACGCACCCGTGAGACGACCACCGACTACGAGGTGACTGTCCACGAGACGATCGACAGCATCGATCGTTCACGGTGGAATCACGTCGTTGCCCACGCGAACCAAGCGAGCGTTTTCCATCGCTACGAGTGGCTCGAGGCGATCGAAACCGGGCTCGGCTACACGCCGAACCACGTCGTCGTGACCAAAGACGGCAATCCGATCGGAATCCTCCCGAACTTCGTCGTCGATCTCCCGAAAGTTCCGTTCCAACGGCTCTGGTCGACGTATCCCGGGTTTGGCGGTCCCGCGATTACGACCGACACCGCCGAGACTCTCGATGCGATCCTCGAGATAGTCCCAACACTCTGTACCGGTCGGACCATCGTTCACGAAATCCGGGCTCACGATACGGAGTATCTCCAGTACAGCGACGTGCTCCGCTCGCACGGGTATCGACCAGCACGGTCGAAGGGGCGATTCGTCCTCTCCCTTACGGACGGGTACGACCGGGTCCGGTCAGGGATGAGCGACTCGAGACGCAAGGGAATCGAGCAGGGCAAAGCCCACCCCTACGAAATCGTTGAAGAAGAACTCACGCGAGCAACGCTCGAACGATTTCACCGCGCGTACGAACGGCACATGGAACAGATCGGCGGCGACGCCTACCCGCTTGCGTTCTTCGAGAACCTCTTGGCGATGGACTCGCGGCTGCTCCTCCTGACCCTCCGGCTCGACGGCGAGTACGCGGGCGGCTTTCTCGAACTGCTCGACGACGAACAGTCCGCCGTTCACGGCTTCTTCGCCGCCGTCCCGGAGGAATACTACGACGACCACGCCTCGGAACTGCTCTACGACGCCGTGATCCGGTGGGCGATCGACAACGGGTACGACGCCTACGACTTCGGCGGGGCGACCGGTGACTTTCGAAGCGGCCTGTTCCGGTTCAAAGCGGGGTTCGGCGGCGAACTCGTCCCGAATCTCTACTGGGAGCGCGGCGACGGACTCCGCTGGAAATTTGTGACCGCTGGCCGTGAACTCTACCTTCGGATGCGACAGTGACCGCTTCACCGAAGAACGAGTTCGGTGCAGATTGCGGACTGGTACTACGAGTCTGATCGTCCCAACTGATGCGAACGTCGTTTCAGCTGATGCAAACGAGAGATGGGCTGAAGTGGGTAGCACGCGTGTGATATACTGTCGGAAACGTGTCCGAGGTGGTCTAACGGTAAGATTCGCTCCGTGTGAGCGAGATACGCGGTTCGAGTCCCGTCCTCGGACTTCCCCAGGTGTGCTGTTCTTGGCGGCGAGTGCGACTCTGGTGTTGGTCTCGGTGGGCGGTCATCGAGAGCAGTGACTGTCGCCTGGTCGATACAGCTCACCCGCTGGCGGGTATCAATACAACTCATATATTGTATATCGCGATATAGAATTGGGTCGAGTACAGTCCACCGCAGATTCTGCGTTTGGATTTCTACAAACCATTCATCTCCACACATGTAGGCGGAGGATAGACTCTATTCATTCAGATGATACTAGGGCGTATTCGCGAGAGGTCACGAAGGTGTGTTCGATGAGCGTGTCCGAGCAGCCTGCACAATCGCATCGCTGCATTCCTGTACGGCATCGCGCAGTTCATCGCTGAAGCGGTGGTGCCACGCCCGCCAGAATGTCGATTGGTTCGGGAGGGTTTCGAAGCCGAGGTCGCGACCGAGCGATGGATTCGCTCGCAGGTGACCGTGGAGCGCGATCTCGTCCCAGCCGTTGACCATCTCGATAATGAACGCTCGCACTAGTCTCACCACCGGATACGGCCTCGAGTACGGCGCTAACGAATCACACGTATCGAACGTGCACTGGTCAATCGGAAGGCGACAGGCCAGCGTTTCGATGTCGCCACAGTCGGTAGCACGCTCGCACCACGATTGCGCGATGGTCGTGACAGCTGAGAAGTCGTCCAGCTCGTTGGCTGACCCTTTGGATTCGAGGGCGAAACAGCGGAAGGCAGTCTGCAGGGCGCCATCTAGTGAATCAGCTAACTCGTGAACTCGCCACGCGTCGCAGCAAGAAGACGGCGATACCACCGAATACGAGATTAAACACACCGAGCACTATCACCGCAGGCACGACGGTATTCCAGATGCCGGAGAACGCCGTTACGTCGATTACAGTAAGGACATCCTGGCCGAGCATCAGCGCACGGACGGCATCGACACCGTACGTGATTGGATTGATCGTTGCCACTAGCTGCATCCACTTCGGGAGAACGCTGATCGGCACGAAGGCACTTGAGGCGAAAAACAGGGGATACTGCACGAGATACGCCCAAATAGCGGCCGATGTGGCGTCCTGCGTCACGAGTGCAGCGATGTTTGAGAAGGCCGTAAACCACAGCGCAAACACGACGACGATGGCGAAGACTCCGAGCACGCCTCCCAGTCCCGTTTGGATGTAAGTCCCGACCGAGCCGCCGGAATCGATCCACAAGAGTACGTATCCGAGCACGAGAATCATCCCCGTTTCAATGATGATCCGGATCATATCTGCGAGGGCTTTCCCGAGGAACATCGCCCCACGGTGGGTCGGTGAGACGAGTATTTTGTCGAACATGCCGCTGTTCATGTCGTCGATCAACCCCATTCCCGAGTGGGTGGCTACCACCATGGCTGAGAGGATGACGATGGATGGCGTGAGGAAGGTAACATAGGTGACGTCCGCTCCGAACAGTTCTTGGATTGGCCCTCCGGCGAGCTGCCCGAACACCTGCGTGAATAATATCAAAAAGACAAAGGGCGTTATCAGTGCCTCAAACACCACAGACGAGTTACGAACGGCTTTCCGGAGCCAGCGTTTGAGCGTGATCCACACATCGACGAGGAAGCTGTTGCCAGCCGCTTGCTGTTCGACTGCCCGCGCAGTTTCGGTCGTACTCATCGACTCACCGCCGTCTGGACGGTGTCGTCCGGCTGGTCTTCGTCGGCCGTCTCTTCGCTCGCTGTTTCGCCGGTGATCGCGAGAAAGACGTCGTCGAGCGTCGGCGATCGAACGTCGAATCCCGTCACCGTGAAGCCCGCTTCCCGTAGAGCGACAAGGAGGTCGGTACCCTCCCGGCGCGCGTGCTCGGACGCGATAGCGACGCCCTCGTCGGTGGGTTCGATCGTGTCCTCCTCGAATAAGCCCGACTCGCGGACGACCCGTTGGGCGTGCGCTCGCTGCTCGGCTGTCGGATCTTCGAGCGTAATACCGAGGATGTCGCCGCCGACCTGCGATTTGAGTGCGTTCGGTGAATCGGTGGCGATAAGTTGCCCGTTTTGAATCACCGAGAGACGGTCACAGAGCTCGTCGGCCTCTTCCAGATATTGGGTCGTGAGAAACATCGTCGTCCCTTGCTCGTTGATTTCACGGAAGTGCTCCCACAGGCAAAGTCTGGCCCTCGGGTCTAACCCAGTCGTGGGTTCGTCGAGGAACACGAGCGGTGGCTCATGAACCAGTGCAGTCGCGACATCGAGGCGCTTTTTCATCCCACCCGAGAATCCACTGGGCTGCTTGTCGGCCACGTCCGCGAGGTCGACGAGGGCTAACAGGTCGTCGATCCGCTCGACGCGCCCGCTTCGGGGGACGCCGTATATCTCACACGCATACTGGATGTTTTCGCGTGCGGTGAGTTCTTCGTCCACGCTCGTCTCTTGGGCCATATAGCCGATGGACGAGCGGACGGCGCGGGGGTCCTCACCGACATCGAAGCCGTTGACGGTCACCGACCCCGCCGTGGGCTGTAGCAACGTCACGAACGTCTTGATCGCGGTCGTCTTGCCCGCCCCGTTCGGTCCTAAAAATCCGAAGAACTCACCCTGAGGGATGTCGAGGTCGATATCGCGCACCGCTCGGGTGCCGTCCGAGTACGTGAGTTCGACGTTCCTCGCCGTGATCGCAGTTGAGGAAGCCTTCCGTCTTTCGGTCGTTTCGGCGGACATGATCACAGTCCCTCCTTCGTTTCTTCCGGAACCGCGTCTTGGATCTCGTTCCCACCGATCGTGAGGAAGTCAGCCGGAGGTGTCTTCCACGACAGGGGAACGGTAGCTCGGTGCGCTTCGCCCTCGCTCACTTCGGCGGGGTCGCCCCCGAACACAACCATATCATCTATATCATCTGTTGGTCGTGGAGTGGTTCCATTCGGAGCATCGGTGCGTTCTGTGTTGATCTCTCGCGTCTGTATCCTCCGTATCACGGAGGAAGAGAGACGCTGTTTCCCCTCGGAGATTACTCCGCCCATGGGCGGGATGTTTATAATTACTCCACCCTCACTCACGTGCATGATACGGTTGGTAGCACCTCATCCAGAGAGAGGCGATTCGAGAGAGAACGAATAGTGCGACCGAGTACGTGAACCTCGACAGTAATGAGATACATAACCGTCGTCTTAGCCCTGACGGAAGACTACATTCGGTCGCAGAGCCACCAACAGATGCAGGAAAGTACCAACGATCCAAGAGAGGTATGGATCGATGGGACGCTCGTCGCGACCCAGGAAGCGATACACTACGTGAATCTTCTCGATGATGGGACCGCCGTTGGAATCGTGCAGTTCCGAGGTGATGCTGATCGTCTCGCAACGATAGAAGACGAAAACCCAGAGATCATCTCGTGTACCGTAACGGGTGGTGAGACGTGGCTGGCGTATCTCAGGTACAAGCCCGAAGCGTTTCAAACAACGCTTTTCGAACTCTTCGATACCGAAGCGATCAGTATCGACTGGCCAATGAGGGAGACTGCTGACGGACTGCAAGTCACCCTCTTCGGTGAGGATGCAGCCCTCCAGCAGATGATCGCTAGCGTCCCTGACGAAATGGACCTCCGTCTCGAACGAGCAGGAGAGTATCAACCGCAGATGGATGACCCAGCAGCGCAACTCACTGACCGACAGAAAGAGATCGTGCGAGCAGCGATCGCAGCGGGATACTACGACATCCCACGGCGTACAACACATCGTGACTTGGCGACCGAACTCGGATTGTCACAACGGACGATCGGAGAACATCTTCAGCGGGCGGAAGCAAAGATCATTCAGTCTGTAATCGTCTAAAATAACATAGATATGGGTTTTAGTATACAGCCTTCTGGGAATGGTGGGCTTTTAAGCTATATTCCGACACTGATCGTGCATTAGAAATCCACCTAGCCGACATCAGAAAACGTAGGATAAAGGACTCGTACAAGTTGATCGGTACGTTCATCAGTACAAGCAAGGAGTGTTTGTTCGGTAAGATTGCCCCGTCGTTCTCTTTGTGATAACGCAGAGAAGATCGCAGTAGACGTGGAACTCCGACACCGCTCCGATTAAGACGAAGCAAGCGCCGAAGAGATCGAAAGAGTCGATTTTAAATTAGATGATCAGGTACAATAGGATATGATTGTATAGAAGTCGGCACCGGTCTAGAGGATTAAGTCTGGGTAGCGTCTTCTACATCCTATGACAGTTACTGCGGAACTCCTCGTTAGTTCACCCTCGCTTCCGTTCGTTAGTTTCGCAGAATCGTTACCGTCCAATCAACTCGAGTGTGTACACGGCCTGTGTCTCGGAGGGGACTCTCAGGTGTTCGTCGTCCATCTCGACCCAGCCGATGGCGTTACCGAAGATGATCTCATTGCTCTTGATGAAGTAGTGGAGACAACCTCCCTTGGACGCGAGAGCGGCAGGGACGTCTATCAGCTCGGCGTCAAACTGGATGATATCGTTTCGGAAGCGTTCGTTCCCGGACAGTTCGCTAAGGCTCAAATAGAACCGACGATTATCGTTCCAGAGGGATGGTACGAAAAGAAGGTTGTTCGGGATTATGATTCGTTCAATAATATGCGGAATCATTGCGATGAGCACGGCATTCGGGTCGATCTTATCTCGATCACGCAGGATTCTCCGTCCCCAGATGAACACTCACAGTACGGGCTAACTGACCGGCAATACGAGGCACTGGCGCTCGCTATCTCTCGCGGATATTACGACAATCCCCGACAGGCCACGGCCGGCGACTTGGCTGAGGAGATGGGTATTTCTCAACCCTCGATGTCGAACCTTCTCCGTCGAGGGGAGCGCCAGTTACTCACGTCGACGATCGGGACACAGCCATCGCTGACTAACCCTTCGACGTGACAGTATCTTTCCGAACTACTGGGTCGGAAATTCACCAGGATCAATTTCTATCTGACTATCGCTGTTTCCCCGCAAGTGTTGTATGTCGATATGTAGTCCCGTGCCTGAACCACTCACTGAGCCTCTGATCAGATGCTGCTATCCAGGACGCTCTATGGAGGGGTGTTCGGGCTAGGCGAAGGGACTTAAATGGGTTTTTAGAATAGCATCGAATCCAAATGTCGTGCGATCTACACTCGAATGTGGAAATGGAAACCGTCAAGCTAAACAACGATGTGGAAATGCCGATCCTCGGATTCGGTACGTATCAGATCGAGGATCTCGAAGTATGTGAACGGAGCGTCTCCGAAGCTCTCCGTACCGGGTATCGTCTCATCGATACTGCGGCCGGGTATGAGAACGAAGAGGCCGTCGGCAGAGCGATCGAGACGAGCGATGTGGCGAGAGAGGACGTGTTCGTCACCACGAAGCTCTGGATACAGGATGCTGGCTACGAAAGCACGAAGCGGGCGTTTGAACGGTCACTCGATCGACTGGGATTGGACTATCTGGATCTGTATCTGATCCATCAGCCCTTCGGTGACGTTCATGGCTCATGGCAGGCAATGGAGGACCTTTACAACGAAGACAAGATTCGAGCTATCGGTGTTAGCAACTTCCACCCGGATCGCTTGATCGACCTGATCGTCCAGAACGAGGTCGTCCCCGCAGTCAATCAGATCGAGACACACCCCTTCTACCAGCGGACCGAAGACGCTGAGTTCCTGAGCAGGCATGAGATTCAGCATGAGTCCTGGGGGCCGTTCGCTGAAGGACGGAACAACCTCTTCGAGAACGACGTGCTGGTTTCGATCGGCGAGCAGTACAGCAAATCGGCTGCACAGGTCGTTCTTCGATGGCTGATACAGCGAGGCATTGTTGCGATCCCCAAGTCAGTCCACAAGGAGCGGATCGTCGAGAACTTCGATATCTTTGATTTCGACCTGACTATCAAAGACATGAATGCAATCTCGGAACTGAATGAATCTGAACCTCTGTTCCCTGACCACCGGGACCCGGAATTCGTCAAACGACTGAGTGAAGTTGAGGCCAATACCTAAGCGCTCACGAGCGCCGACTTCCCTCAGTTCCACCCAGTCCTCGGACGCTTTCCGATCGGATCGACACTGACGCAGCGGCTGAACCGGATGCTGACAGCCGCGACTGACCCGTCGGCTGTCGCTGACTCAATCACTGTCCACGCAGAGACACTCTGTGAGCGTGAAGACCACCTCTGGGGCGTCATTCGCCAGTTATCGATTCACGTCGACAACCTCGAGGATGCCCGCGATCAGAACCGCGTGACCTTTGGAACGAGGATTTTGAGGACGATGATTCGATGACCCGAGATCGATCGGATTCGGGACGCGATTATGACGGCATTCAACGCCGCCACGGAGAACATTATCAATTCGATCCGTGGCGATGGTCCCTTCGACTCGCGAGCGTCACGAACGGGTCGGTCGTCACAACTTGGACGGTCGGGACGCTGATCGACGGAGATCGACGGAGCGGCAGATGGCCAGGTTTCGTCTGCAACCCGCACACTCATACCCCTCCCCGATGGCGCACCCACTATGACCATGCACACCGATGACGACCCGACGAGTTCGTTCGACGACGTTCAGCGGGCGGTCTACGAGTTCGTCGACCGACACGGAACGGCAACGCGGTCGGAGTTGCTCCGGTCGGTGCGGGTTGATGCGGGCCCGGCGCACTCGAAGCCGGCACGATCGGGCAACTACACACAACAGACGGCCCTCGAGCCGTCGACGCTGGAGTCGTGTCTCGAGACGCTGCTTACCGATGGGTACCTGGCCGAATCCGAGGGGACGCTCCGAGTTTCGGTTCCCGGATCGCCAACTGAACTCGAGACCGGATCGGGGGCGGTGACGATTCGGACCGCCCGAGAGTCGGATCGGGAGGGAATTCTCGAGGCCATGCGGACGGTAGCACAGGATGGGAGTTACGTCGTCGCGGCTGATCTGGCGACGCGGCTCGAACGAGCACCGGCGCTGGTTCGGGTTAACGGTACCGAGGACGGCTCACAGTCGCGGATTTGCTTTGCTGCGGTACTCGATTCTAGCAGCGAGTCTGAGACGGCTACTGACGCCGGGTCCGGTGTTGACCCCGATTCTGATTCTGATTCTGACTCTGACTCTAACTCTACCCCAGAGGCCGGTTCCACTTCCGCCGACGAACCCGACGACACTCGGATCGTCGGCTGGCTCCACCTCGACGTTCCGGCGCTCGACTCGCGGTCGCATACGGCCGAGTTGACGGTCGGCGTCGTCCCGGCACATCGTCGTGCGGGAATCGGACGAACGCTCCTTGAGCACGGCCTCGAGTGGGCGAAGGAGGCCGGCTACCGGAAGGTCGTCCAAGGCGTCCCGAGTTCGAGCGAGACGGCGATTTCCTTCCTGGAGTCCAACGGATGGGAGCGCGAGGGCGTCCGAACGGATCACTATCGCCTTGACGACGAGTTCGTCGACGAGGTGCTGTTTGCGACCTGGCCTACAGATTCTTGAGGGTCGCCGACGGACACCATCGTATGGACTCGATTTCACTCGGCGTTCCGGAACCGTTGCTCGAGCGATTGCCGGCGGATGACGACGTCGCCGAGGCCGATATGAAAGAGGCCGTGGCCGGTTGGGAACGGCGACTCAACCAGGTTCTCGAGACCGCTGATGACGACCGCGAGGCAGCGGGCCAGGTGCTCGACGTGCTCGACCGGTTCGAGCAGCGATACGAGACCTACGACGACCTCGTGCCGGAACTGCGGGCGTGGGGGCAGTCGCCGATTTACGCGATCGCGTGGCGGACGCTCTATGCGGACGTAATCGCTCAGATCCACGACCACGATGAACTCGCCGAGTATATCGACCGCGAGCGAAACGCTCGGCTGGTCGAAGACGGGATTCGACTTCGAGATCTGTAGCGTCGCGTCGCTCTATCAGCGGCTGAACTCGTTTTCCCTGGTGGTAGCCGTGGCTACCGACGGGGCGTCTCGCGAACGACCTGCCGGGTGTCAGCACGCTACTCGATAACGACTCGGTGATGTCCCTCGAGATACCGGAGAGTAGTCACTGTCCTGGAATATGGCCAGAACGTTGAAAGTCTCAACAGCAGACGGATAACTATGTGCCGTGACATGAGGCAGAGCGACTGCAATCAGGGGGACGTGACGAACGGGTGTGAGAAACCGTGAGGCGACGGGAGTATCTCGGGGGTATCGCCGGCAGTGCGGTTACAGCGATCGCTGGCTGCCTCGGCGACGGATTGCTCGGGGGGAACACCGCTGACGACCAACTGGCACTGGCCGACCGGACGCTTCAGTACGGCGGTGTGCTCCCGCTTTCGGGCGGGCTCGAGGCGTTCGGTGATCCGCTCCGAAACGGGGCGATGCTGCCGATCGTCGAACTCGAGGGATCCGACCTGGACGTCTCGGTCGATTTCGAAGTCGTCGATTCGGAGACGGCGCCAACGGCTGCGGTCAACAACGTGGCGGAACTGATCGATGCAGGATACCCGGCCATCGTCGGAGCAGCGGCGTCGGACGTGACGCTACAGATGACCCAACAGGCGACGATTCCAGCCGAAGTAGTCACCTGTTCACCGGCAAGCACGTCGCCGACGATGGGCATTCTCAACGATCGCGGATTCTCGTTTCGGACGGCACCGGACGACTCGATACAGGCGGTCATCGCCGCACAGATCGCGGTATCCGAACACGATGCCGAGACGGCGGCGACGCTGTATACGGCCGGTGACTACGGCCGGCAGCTCTCCGGCGCGTTCTCGGCGTCGTTCGACGGAACGATTCAACACCAGGTGTCGTTCACGGAGGGGAGTAATTCCTATACCGAGCCACTGCGCGAGGCGCTGTCCGACGATCCGGACATCCTCTTTCTCGTCAGTTACGCCGAGAGCGGCGTCGACCTGCTGACCGAGTACTACGAGAACCACCAGGGAACGGAAACCGTCCTCGTTAGTGACGGGCTCCAAGACGAGGCGATTCCACGGGGCGTCGACGCATCGCTCTCGAATGTCTACGGAACCGCACCGGTGTCGTCCGGGCCCGGTCGAGACGGATTCACCTCGCTGTATCAAGACGAACACGGCGGCGAGCCGCCGCTGTTCACGGCAAACGCCTACGATGCGGCGGCGACGCTTTTGCTCTCGAACGCCGCGGCGGGCGCGAACGACGGGACGGCTATCCGATCGAATATGATCGACGTAACGACCGACGGGGGAACGGAAATCTTGCCGGGTGAACTCGCCACCGGACTCGAACTCGCCGCGGACGGCGAGCCGGTTCAGTACCGCGGCGCTTCCGGTGAAGTTGCGTTCGACGAGAACGGTGATGGGGGGTCGGTTACGTACGAATACTTCACCTTCGAGGGCGAGGCGATCGTCTCGATCGAGGAGCGAACGCCCGAGGGGGTAGCACAATGACGGAAGACGACTCAGAGCAACCGGCAGAGACGGCTGGTGGCGAGGATCCTGAAACGGGAGAGACGGCTGGAAACGAGGGTTCCGAGAGGCACGACGGGCGCGCGGCGGAGACGATCGGGGATGAGTCGGGACTCGGTTCCACGATGCGGTCGCTGGTCCCATCGGTGATTCGCGGGAGTTATCGGTGGAAGTTCGTGATTTCGGTGCTAGCGATCCTCGTCGTTCTCTCCGGTGTCGGCGCGATCGGCTACGTCAACGCCCAGAACACCGTCGAAACCGACGCCGAACAGCAACTGACGGCGACGGTTGACATGCACGCAGACTCCATCAACGAGTGGACGATTTCGATGGAATCACACACTCGGTCGCTTTCGTCCGCTCCCGCGCTGTCGGGAACCGATACAGAAACGGCCGAGTCACACATCATCGAGGAGCAGGCGAAGTTGCCGGTCGACGTTCGAGCGATCCACGTCGTCGACACGAACTACGATCGGGTGCTGACGAGCACGAACGGGGAGGTCAGCGGCCGGTCACTGTCCAGTATCGACGAACCTTGGACGGGGATCGAGCCCGGCGTCGACCTGACGGCGGCGAACGACGTCTGGTACTCGCCGGCGGCATACCAGTCCGGCACGCTCGACGACCGGGTGATCGCGTTCGCGAGTCCGGTCGAAGGTGACGAGGCCCGAATCGCCGTCGTCGTCGGAACGATCGACTACCGCGTTGACGGGCTTCGACAACTCCACGAAGACCAGGAGACGATGATCCTCAATACCGAGGGTGACACCGTCCTCGCGAGCAACGACCTCAGTGGTGACCCCGACGAGGAAATCGTCGAATCGCTCGGCACCGTTCGCGAGGGCACGGCGTTCGAACGCGACGGCAACCTCGTGATCGGCTACAGCGCGATGGCGGACAACGACTGGGTTGCGATCACGACCGTCCCGACGGACCAGGCGTTCGCCGCGAGTTCAGCCGTCGGGCAGAGCCTCCTCTCGGTCATCGGAGCGGGGCTGCTCACGCTGCTGGTCGGCGGGGTCTTCCTCGCGCGCCAGACCGTGACGCCGCTTGAAACGCTCCGAGACCGTGCCAAGCGGATGGAACAGGGCGATCTCGATATCGACCTCTCGACGAACCGGATCGACGAGGTCGGCCGGCTCTACGAGTCCTTCGACGAGATGAGCACGGCACTCGAGACGCGGATCACCGAAGCGAAGGCGGCTCAAGCCGAGGCCGAGGCGGCCCAGGCCGAGGCGGAGGAAGCCAAAACCGAAGCGGAGGCTGCACAGGCCGAAGCCGAGGCCGAACGCGAACGCATGGCAGAGGTGACCGCGGAACTGCAACGCGCTGCGGACCAGTACAGTCGGACGATGCGCGAGGCTGCAAACGGCGACCTCACCGTCCGCGCCGACGTCGACACCGATAACGAGCAGATGCAGGAGATCGGCACCGAGTTCAACGCGATGCTCGACGAACTCGAGGCGACGGTCGACGAGGTCAAACAGTTCGCGACCGACGTGGCGGCCGCGAGCCAGCAGGTCAGCGCCTCGAGTAAGGAGGTCCAAAGCGCGAGCGAACAGGTCGCCGAATCGGTGCAGGAGATTTCGGATGCCTCCGAGCGCCAGAGCGAACAGCTCCAGACCGTCGACGCGGAGCTGTCGGACCTCTCGGCGTCGACCGAGGAGATCGCGTCGACGGCGAGCGAGGTCGAGACGGTCGCCGAACGGACCGTCGACTCCAGTCGCGAGGGCCGCGAGGCCGCGACCGTCGCGATCGAGGAGATGACCGAAGTCGAAACCGAGGCCGAACGCGCCGTCGAGACCATCCAGTCGCTCGAAACCGAGGTCGAACAGATCACCGAACTCGTCGACGCCATCTCCGACGTGGCGGACCAGACCAACCTGCTCGCGCTGAACGCGAGCATCGAAGCGACGCGCGCCGGCGAAGGCGGCGAGGCCGGCGGTTTCGACATGGTCGCCCAGGAGATCAAAGAACTCTCCGCGGACGCGAAAGACGCCGCTGCGGAGATCGAAGACCGGATCGACGACATCCGGGAAAAGACGGACGAATCCGTCGACGTCGTCGAGCACACGAGCGAGAAGGTCGAGCAGGGCACCGAAGCCGTCCAGCCGGCCGTCGACGCACTCGCGGAGATCGCCGAACTCGCCGAGGATACGAACAACGGCGTCACTGAAATCTCCGCCGCGACCGACGCACAGGCGGCCTCGACTGAGGAAGTCGTCACCGCCGTCGACGAGGTCGCAAGCAGCAGCGAGGAATCCGCCGCCGAGGCAAGCAACGTTTCCGCCGCCGCCGAGGAACAGACGGCCTCGCTCTCGGAAGTCACCCGCAGCGTCGATACCCTCGCGGACCAGGCGGCCGAACTCTCACAGACGCTCGATCGGTTCGAGACTGCCGTCTCGCAGGAGGGTAGTGACGGGTCAGCCGAGGCCGATCAGTCGCCCGTCTCGCCCGTGTAACGTTCAGCGTTGAACTCGTCCGGTTCGCGTTTCGGCACACCTCCCTTATATTCGTCGCCGTCGTAAACTGTCTATGAGTCGCGAGAACGATACACTCGATACAGAGCACGAGGAGGTCGCAGCGGAGGCAGCGACGGATTCCGAGAATTTCCTCTCGCTCGTCCCGCACTATTACCGGGGCGAGGTTTCCCAGGCGACGAGCGCGCAGGATCGGCTCGATCGAACGACCGACTGGGCGATCACGCTGATCGCGGCGCTGCTCTCGCTCGTCTTCTCGAGCGAGGAGATACCGGCGTACCTCCTGCTCGTCGGCCTGTTACTGTTGGTGATGTTTCTATTCTTCGAGGTGCGTCGCTATCGTTTCTATGACGTCTGGCGCGCCCGCGTTCGACTGATGGAGGAGAACGTCTTCGCCAACGCGTTCGACCCGACCGGCGCTGAACACCCCCGTTGGCGGGAGGAAGTCGGGGAAGACCTCAGACAGCCGACGTTCAAAGTGTCGTTCTTCGAGGCACTGTCTCGACGGGTGAGACGGGTCTACGCGCTCCTCTTCGCCGTCGTCGGCGTCGCCTGGGCAAGTAAAATAACGCTCTTTACTCCCGAAGCGCAGTGGACCGAAGCCGCCGAACTCCCGGGCATCCCGGGAATCGTCGTGGTTGCAGGACTGGCCGTCTTCTACGCCGTCATTATCGCGATCGCAGTCTGGCCCGCCGAACGCCGTGCAAAGGGAGAAATCCACGGTGTCGAAACCGGTGACTGGAAAGACACCGACGGCGGTCCCGAGGATTGAAACGGTCCGCTGTACCGATTTCCCAGCGCACCCGCGTCTGTCGCGGGTGTGCCGGAACTGACTTCCAACAGTCCGTCCGCCCGACGCCGCGATGGGTTCTCACTGCTCCCGTTCTGGAACCGCGCTAACAGTTTCGCAAATAGAAACGCTCATTCCATCGATATCGACATTATACTATCGGGGATGGCAAACAGAGACGACGTTTCGAGAGAACTCGCCAAATGCACCGAGTGCGATTCCGTTTACGCGGCCCGACAGTGGCCGAATGGAGACATACAGCTGATCGGGAACGACGGGTGTCCCTGTGGCTCGGCCGAGTTCGTTCTCGTCGATGACGACGACAAACCGGCATCGGATGGAACGACTGCGGAGTAATCATTCCGCTTCGTATCGACGACGCCTTCACTCGATTTTCCGCTCGAATCGGCATCGATCTACGCGCCGTTGATCGGTTTTGCCACTGTTCGAATCACACGAGACTCGTCTCACTTGCTCTCGTTCGCTTCGCTCACGAGAACGCGGTTACAGCACCCGAAGGCACCGCTAGAGGAACGAAAGTGGGGAAAAGTGGGCCGGCGCGAATTCGAATCGCGGTTACGGCCACCCGAAGGCCGAAGGATACCAAGCTACCCCACCGGCCCGCAGATTATACGTGGATGTCCGTTCGTTTAACGCTTCCGAAACCCCGCAAGCGGGACTGTGTCTTCCGTTCGCATCGCCGTCGTAACGCCCAGTGTCCTCAAAACCGGTCGTACCCCGCCGTGTCCAGATAGTGATGCGCAACGGTGATCGCCTGATCCGCATGCAAGCGTTCCGGACCGAGTCGAAGACGCTGCTCAACGTGCGCTTCGAGCAGTTCTACCTCCGCGTCGGTGAAATCTCGGTGGTCCGAGAGGACGAACACCCCCGACTCGAGTTCAGCCGCATCGATGTCGACGACCGGCGCGCCGCCCTCGTGGAGTTGCACGACCGGCCCGTCGTCGGCGAGTTCAGCGAGCGTGTCTGCGAGGCCGCGGCGGTAGAGTTCGATGCCGGGACCGGGCTCGGCCGGCAAGGCACCGATGGCTTCCTCCCGATGCTCCAGCGCGTTGCGGACGAGGGCGGCGGTGCTTCGTTCGTCCGGATTGAGTCGCCGGAGGTCGCTCCCGGTGAAGGTGATCGTGAACTCGTCCTGGACGACGAGATGGGTGCGGACGTCCTCGCGGATGCCGTGGGAAGTGACGAACGAGGCGGTAATCGATCGACAGAGCGCGTCGAGTCGGCCGGCGCCGCCGGCGAGATCGTCGAGCGAAAAGTCGGGTTCGAGCGGCACGTCGTGGGCGATGAGAACGAACTGGCGCATACGCGATGAACGGCGGGTGGTGGGATAGCCGCCACGGTTTCGACCGGCCGGAGCGGGGGGAGGACGGCGCGAGGAGTGGGGAAAGGGGGGTGTGGTGGGGCGGAGAAGAGAAGAACGAGCGGGGGCGGACGAAATGGGTTCCCAGTCAGGATCGAGTCGGCAGATACCGCCGAACCGACGCCCGAACGGTCGCCAGCCCCGGCGCGCCATCGCGATACCAGACGAGAACCGCACCGGCGAACAGGCCGAGCTGGAGCCACTCGTAGGGTCCCATCGTGTAGTAGTTGAGAAACGCATCCAGAATTCCGCCGATCGGGTCCTCGGACGGCTGCTCGACCACCGGCCAGAGCAAGTACGCGGCACCCGTCGGCTCACCGGTGAGCACCGACGGCGGAATATCTGCGAGCAGGTGCGAGAGGTAGCCGATCGAAAAGGCGATGCTCGCCGACCTGAACTCGAGTCGATCCGCAACTGCGTATACCGCCGGAAGGAACAGCGCGACGAACAGCAGCGAGTGGCTGAGCGTCCGTCCGCCGGGAAGGACGTCGAACGTCCAGGCGAACGGCTTATCGATCAGATCGGGAAACTGCGAGCCGATCGCGAGTGCAACCAGTGGCACGAACCGCGGCGAGCGGTCGAATCGACGCGCAGTGTAGCCGGTATAGAGCAGGTACGCGACGGCAAGGTGTCCCCAGGGCCACATCCCGTGGCCCTTCTCGGGATCGACGAATAGATGCTTCGACTCGTCCCGCGCGGTGAGACGGGGCAGCCGAACATTGCATAGACAGGGCCAATCGTTTCCGGTATCTCGGGCTGAAGTACCTATATGGCGAAATCACAATCACAGCAGAACGCGGCGCGGGGACAGTTGCTGTCACTCCTCGAGGGACGGCCCTGTCCGGCCTGTGATGACGGTGAACTCGAACGCGACCGTTACAAGGGAAACAGGGCCGTCGTCTGCGACAGTTGTGGAACGCCACAGGCACAGGTATGGTCCTCGTGACTCGCTCCCGGTCGAAATGCGATCGCTATCGTGAGCGGGACCCGTCGATTTGACGCTCGTCGTACGATCGAGAGCCAGGATAGTCGTGGCCGATAACGAGGGCAATGATGTTGATCACGAGCACACAGAGAAAGATCGAAAATCTGGTTACCGACCCGATGCCCGCCACGAACAGCGGGAGATAGACGACAGGGAGCAGTGTCCCAACCCAGAACCCGATTGTCGTAACTGTACTCCCGAGGTGCATTGGACTAGCGTATCGATTCGAGATCGACGAACGATCCTTGGGTCGCCGCGATCCAGTTCGACATGAGTTCTTCTTCGGGAGCCTCCGCCGGGAAGATCGCACACTCGTCGGGCGAGTCCCCATTGTCGATTCTGACGTGATCGAGTTCGGGTCCGGTGTCGTGTGTCTGTCGCTGTGAGCGTCGCGCGTCTGTAGACTCGAGTTCACCGTCGGGTGCGTTCGCGTCGTCCATCGTGCTCGACGTCGACTGTTCGTCACCGACCGTAGTATCCGACGACCAGCTGTCAGCATCGTGATTCATTGAATGGCAGGCGTCGAGTGTTCGCGCCATCTTCGGGTTCAGCGGTTGAACCTA
Organism: Natrialba asiatica DSM 12278; assembly: GCF_000337555.1. Classification (GTDB taxonomy): domain Archaea; phylum Halobacteriota; class Halobacteria; order Halobacteriales; family Natrialbaceae; genus Natrialba; species Natrialba asiatica. The sequence continues at coordinate 105,046 of NZ_AOIO01000034.1, forward strand.
TTGTTATCGGGAGGCTAAACGCCGCAAACGATACCCTGATCCCCATTTCGAGCCGGTTCGAACAGTTCATTCCGCCGAAAAAGAACTCGACAGCGGCTGACCTGTACGAAACTGTTATCGGGATCGGAACGGCTGTAGCGGTAGCGTAACGACGGAAACGGACCGATTCAATCAGTGATTTGCCGCCGGTATTGTGCGGATGACTACCGCTCGCCGAGGACCATTTCCGCGGTCGTCTCCCGACCATCTCGCCAGAGCGTGAGCGAGAGCGTGTCGCCGGGACTGGTTTCGAGGGCGAGATACGTCGAGAACGCGTGTCGATCGGGAACCGGTTCGCCGTTCAGTTCGAGAATGACGTCTCCGCCGACGGGTATCGGTGCGCCGCCGCGCGTGGTCGTCCGCGTCGATTCCTGGAGCGTCCCCGCTGCTGGCTGGCCCGACCGGACGCTATCGACGATGACGCCCGTCGCCTCGGAGAGACCGTTCGCCTCGGCGACGAGGCGGTCGACGGTCATGAACGTAATTCCCATCAGGGAGTGGTTGTACTCCCCGTCAGCGATCAGCGACGGGACGACACGCTGCATCAGTGCTGCAGAGATCGCAAAGCCGATATTTTCGCCGCCGGCAGCGTTGACGATGCCGACGACGTTTCCGTTGCGGTCGACCAGTGGTCCACCGCTGTTGCCGGGATTGACGCCGGCATCGGTCTGGACGACGTTCGGGAACGAGAACTCGCGTCCCGGTGCGTCGAGCGTTCGATCGACGCCGCTGACGATTCCTTCGGACATCGAGCCTTCGAGCCCGTAGGGATTGCCGATCGCGAGGACCTGCTGGCCGACAACCGGTCGCTGGTCGGCAAGCGTCAGCGGCGTTGCGCTATCCGGGACGTGATCCGTCTCGAGGACCGCCAGATCGCTGTGCGTGTCCGTTCCGACGAGTTCAGTCGTCGTCCAGTCGCCGTTGATGTACTGGAGATCGGTTTCTTCGCCGCCGGCGACGACGTGTGCGTTCGTGACGACGTGGCTTTCGTCGACGAGGAACCCGGATCCCCGTCCGCGACCAACGGAGTCGCTGTTCGGGTCCTTCACGCCGAAGACGCGAACCTGCGTGACCGAATCGATAACCGCCTCGTAGATATCGGTAAACGTCGAACCGTCTGCGAGGTTTCCGCGATCTATTTCGTGCGAGGAACCGCCCTCGATAGGCCCCGAGGCCCGGGGTTCCAAACAGCCGGCGGCAACGCCGGCGAGGCCGGCGCTCGTCGCCGCCAGAAACCGTCGTCGCCCCGATCGAAAATCGTCCATAGCCGATGGATGAGAGTCCACCTATTTTGCAGTACCGAGGACCGCTGCGGACACGGCCGAGAGGAAGCCACGAGCGAAACCGGGTGCGAGCGATGATGCCGACGATCTGTCGACGAGACGAGGGCAGCGGAGCGTGACCGAAGAGAGGGTGAGAAAGCCACGCAGAAGCGAATCGGGAAGGGAAAACGTGTTACCCGCGGCTGCCCGACGCATAGGATATGACGACGCTCGAGGACGACGCCCGCGCGCTGCTCGCGACGGGACCACTCTGTGATTCCTGTCTCGGTCGCCCCTTTGCCGACCGGAGTTTCGGCCTGACGAACGCCGAGCGCGGCCGGGCACTTCGGACGACCATCGCACTGGCCGACGACGCGGACTACGATCCCGACGCCCCCGACGCGTGCTGGGTCTGTGAAGGGTACTGCGGCACCTTCGATGCCATCGCCGCCACCATCGTCGCTGAACTCGACGGTATCGACTTCGAGACCTACCAGGTCGGGACGAAGGTCCCGCCGCTAGTCGAAGAGAACGAGCGCCTCCTCCGGGAGGACGCGGCTCTCGAACCCGACAGCGGCGAATCGCTCAAACGCGAGATGAACCGCGAAGTGGGTCGCCGCGTCGGCGCGAAGACGGGTACCGACGTCGACTTCGACCGACCGGACGTACTGGCGGTCATCGATCTCGAGGGGTTCGGTCCCCTCGACGTGCTCGAATCGGGCGCGGCAGCCGAAGTCACGAGCCACGCGGTCGACGTACAGATCAATCCGGCCTTCGTCTACGGGCGCTACCGCAAACTCGAGCGCGACATTCCTCAGACGGAGTGGCCCTGTCGGGAGTGTGGCGGCAGCGGCATCCAGCTCGGCGACGGCGGCGAGGAACCCTGTGACTACTGCGGCGGCTCGGGCTACCTGTACGAGACGAGCGTCGAGCAGACGGTTCGACCCCACGTCGTCGACGCGATGGACGGCGACGAGGGTACCTTCCACGGCGCGGGCCGCGAGGACGTCGACGCCCGCATGCTCGAGGAGGGCCGCCCGTTCGTCCTCGAAGTGAAACGACCCCGGAACCGCGACCCCGATCCGGCGGCGCTCGAACGCGAGATCAACGAGGCCGCTGCGGGTTCCGTCGAAGTCGCGGGACTCCGGCTGGCGACCTACGAGATGGTCGAACGCGTCAAGGAACACGACGCGAGCAAACGCTACCGCGCGGACGTCGAGTTCAGCGAGCCGATCGACGAGACGGCGTTCGAGGATGCGCTCGCCGAACTCCGGGGCACGACGGTCGAACAGGACACGCCACAACGCGTCGACCACCGACGGGCGGCGCTGACCCGCGAGCGGACGGTCTACGACACCGACGGCGACCTGTCCGACCCGACCCGGGCCGAGGTTCGAATCCACGGCGAGGGCGGCCTCTACGTGAAAGAACTCGTCAGCAGCGACGACGGGCGGACGGAGCCGAGTCTGGCTGGCCTGCTCGGTACCGACGCCGAGGTGACGGCGCTCGACGTGATCGGCGTCGAGGGAGAGACCGAGCCGTTCGAACTCGAGGAGTACTTTCGGGACGAACCGGGTGTCGACGAGGAGTAGCGCGTTCGCCCCTGCGAGATAGCAGAGTTACGAATCGTCACGCTCGGTTTCATCGGCGAGTGCTTCGAGCCGACCGCGTTACCTTCTGCGTCCGATGATCGTCGATGCTGCGGAGACATGATCGGCTCCCCGGAGCCCTCGATGCGTTCGTCGGCATCCTCGACGGCGATCCGTTCGCGCAGCCACGCGAGAGCGCCCCGAATCGTGGTTGTTCGAGTACCGTTCACGGCGACGACCAAACGTGTACGCCACGTTCGGGTTCGATTCCCACCGACTCGCTCGTCGTTCTCGACGCGAGCCGGCCGCTGTCACCCGTCGGTCACTCGGTGTAACGGACCGAGAGAACGCAACGGTTTAGCAGTCCGCGACCGACCCTCGGCATATGCCATTCGGCGTCGACGAAGCCGGCAAGGGTCCGGCCCTGGGATCGATGTTCGCCGCCGCCGTCCACGTCGAGACGGACGCGGCGCTCCCCGAGGGCATCGCGGACTCGAAACGACTTACCCCCGCCCGCCGCGACGAACTCGCGGACACGCTGCGAGCCGACGACCGGATCGGTATCGGTCTCGCCGAAATAACGCCCGCGCAGATCGACGACCCCGAGACGGACATGAACTCGCTCACCGTGCGAGCGCACGCGCAGGCGATCGAATCCCTTTCGACGGCGAACGAAACCAAGGACGAGAACAAGAACAAAAACGAAAATGAAAACGAAAACGGAAACGAGTTCGACGCCGATCCGCTGACGGGACTCTGCGACGCCTGCGACACCGACGCCGAACGCTTCGCGCGGCGAGTAACAGACGCCTGCACGCTCGAACTCGAACTCGACGCACGCCACGGCGCGGACGAGGACTCGCCGATCGTCGGAGCGGCGAGTATCGTCGCCAAGGTCGCACGCGACGCCCACGTCGAGACGATCGCCGACGAGTTCGGCTCGGTCGGTAGCGGGTATCCGAGCGATCCGACGACCCGGGAGTTCCTCGAACGCTACGTCGACGAGCACGGCGAGTTACCGCCGGTGGCGCGAACGTCGTGGGCGACGTGCGAAGACGTGCTTGCGGCGGCCGAACAGACGGGGCTCGGCCAGTTCTGAGACGGCTCGTTGCGAGCGGTCGATGACAGTCGTGTTGTTTTATGTGAGTTCTCTTCGCGAGTACACGTAACACGTGCTCGATATTCTGCTCCTGCTCGCGCTCGCGACGGTTGCCACCGGCGTCGTCTGGAAGGGCAGTTCCTGGCTGGAATCCGCTTCGAACAGCCTCGCGGCCGGCTACGGCGTGCCGCCGGTCGTCCAGGGCGCGCTCATCGCCGCCGCCGGTTCGAGTATGCCCGAACTGATGAGCGTGCTCCTGGCGACGCTCGTACACGAGGAGTCCGGACTCGGCGTCGGCGCGATCGTCGGCTCGGCCGTCTTTAACCTGCTCGTTATCCCCGGCCTCGCCGCGCTCGCCGGCCCCGGAGAGATGCAGACGAACCGCAAACTCGTCTACAAGGAGTCGCTCTTTTACATGCTCTCGGTCGCCGTGTTGCTGCTGACGTTCTCGCTCGCGGTGATCTACTATCCGATCGGCGAGAACGGCGTCCGGGGCACCGTTACGGGCCCGCTTGCGCTGTTCCCGATCGCGCTGTACGGGCTGTACGTCTTCACGCAGTACCTCGACACCGCCGAGGACGAACTCGAGGTCGATACGAGCATCGATCTCGCCAAGAACTGGCTCTGGTTCGGGCTGGGGCTGGTCGTCATCATCGTCGGCGTCGAAGGGCTCGTCCGTGCGGCGGTCGGGCTCGGTGACGCCTTTGGAACGCCGTCATTTCTGTGGGGGATGACCGTGGTCGCGGCGGGATCGAGCGTTCCGGACGCGTTCGTCAGCGTCGTCGCGGCGCGGTCCGGCCGCTCGTCGGTCAGTCTCGGCAACGTGCTCGGCAGCAACATCTTCGACCTGCTCGTCGCGGTGCCGATCGGCGTTCTCGCCGCGAGAGGAATGGATATCCAGTTCGCCCACGTCGTTCCGATGATGGCCTTTCTCGTCCTCGCGACGGCGATCTTTTTCACGATCGCGCGGACCGATATGCTCCTCTCCGAACGGGAGGCCTGGTTCCTGATCGGCGTGTACGGCCTGTTCGTGCTCTGGCTCCTCCTTGAGAGCATCGGGCTGCTCTCTATCATACAGACGTCATAGGCGCGTTGCAACGGCAGGCGCGCGATTCTTCTCTCTCGCAGCGATCACTCGACGTGGCGATCGAGCGAAATCGGAGACAACGGAGGTAGTTAACTGATGCCGATCTGTACACGGTGTGAAAACCACGTTTCAATCGACTTCGTCCGCGCACACGGTGACGAAGAGGCTGGTACCGTCGACTGGTGTCCGCGTTGCCGTGAGAACTGATCGGGCGACCCCAGTCGCCGTATTCTGTAGTGAACGGCTCGTAGCGGCCGCGACAGCGCGGTCGTGGTCGGAACGGAACGATCGCGGATCAGGAGGAGGATTAGAACCAGAATCAGAATCAGAGCCAAAATCAAACCGGCGCAGCGTAAAGACGAGTTCGGCTGAACGGTCTCGCTCGTTACTTATCCGTGAGCAGTCGTTCGAGGATCCCCCCGTAGGCGGGCCGCGTGATGAGGACCCCGATCAGCACGCCGAGGATCGTGATGATGGCGAACCCGCGGAGGTCGCCGAGGCTCAACACCGCGAGCGGCGACAGCGCGATAACCGTCGTTGCCGCGGCGGCTCCGATGACCCAGAAGGCCTTGCTAAAGCGAGACTCGAAGACCCGCTGTGAACTCACGTTGCCGTCGCTCATCACCTCGTCGGCGATGATGATGAGGTCGTCCACCCCTGTCCCGACGACGGCGATGAACCCGGCCACGTGCGAGAGGTCGATCGGCATTCGTATCAGCGCGGCGAAGCCGAGCAGGATGACGACTTCCGAAAGCGCCGTCACGACCATCGGTGCCGCGACGCGCGGGTCGCGATACCGGAGGAAGACGACCCCGCTGACGGTGATCACCGAGAGGATCCCGATCATGAGCGAGAACGTCTTGAACTGGTCGGCCAGCGCCGGTTCGGTGGAGTAGGTCTGCTCCTGGCTGAAATCGAGCGGTGCGGTCAGCGCCCCTGACTGCAGGTTCACGGAGAGGTACTGGGCGTCCTGCTGGGTCGGGACGATCATCTGGAATCCGGGATCGTTCGCCCAGGTTCCGGATTCCATATCACCGCCGAGTCCGCTGCTCATACTGTGGGCGTCGATTACCTCGTCGTCGACTACCGTGAGCAGACACCACTGTTGCTGATCCTGATCGAAGTTGAACTCGCCGGCGTCGCGGTCGTGGACCGAACACTGGCCGATTCCCTCCGAGGTAAAGCCGTACTCGTTCATCGAACTTTGGAACTCGGAGGCCGCGCTATTGCCGTCGGAGCCTTCCGTATTATCGACCGTCACCGGCACGTAGTGAGTGCCCTCTCGATCGTTGAATGCAGGCGGGCTGATATCACTGAAGTCGTCGTCGTTGAGAACGGTGTCGTTGGTCTGATTCCCGTTCCCGTCGGGATGGTACGCGACGATCTGGACGTCGCCGCGGTCGCTGAGCAGGCCCCGGAGTTCGTTCGGGCTCATCCCGGGAACCTCGGTGACGATGTAGTAGCCGCCGTCGACGGTCGCCTCCTGGTAGACGTTCCCGCCGGAGAGGCCCGCTTCGTTAACCCGCAACTCGATCGTATTGATCATCTCGTCGCGCGTCTCCTGCGTGACGCCGTTTTCGACGTCGTCTTCGGTCGCGTCGAGGCCGGCGCTCTGGAGTGCGCTTGCGAACTCCGCCGCGGTGACGTTCTCGGTGAAGACCTCGGCGGTGTATCGGTCGTCGTTCTCGTGGTAGCGCACGGTCGCATCCGACCTCTCGATGTCGAGTTCAGCGTAGAGCGTCGTCTCGATATCGCGTTGGTCGTTGTCGTCGATGTCGAGTTCGTCGACCATCATGCCGGTTGCGGGTGCGCTCACTCGCGTGCCGCCGTCGAGACCGATCCCGTACTCGAGGTTCGTAAAGCCCTCGTCGCCGGACTGGTTGGCAGCGGTTTCGTTGTCGCCGAGGTTGTCGGCGAGGGAGTCGTCCGCCATGATGCCGCCCGGGATGAACAGGGCGACCATGGCGAACGCGAGGAAGGCGACGAGCAGGATAACCCGCCAGTATTCCTTGACGAAGGCGATCGGATTCGTCATGATCGCACCCCTTCGAACTTGTACCAACGAAGCAGACTCAGGTTCAACAGGTAGGTGTTCATCAGGTCGGCGGCGAGGCCGACGAAGAGGATGGTCCCGATCGACGCCAGGAGTTCAATGCCGAAGAGCGAGGCGACGATTCCCATGACGAGCATCGCTGCCATGGAAGTGATGGTCATCGTCACGCCGGTCGTCATGGCTCGCGAGGTGCTCTCGTAGAAGTCGCCGCTCCGGCGGAGCACGTGATTGTTCAACAGGATGTCCGAGTCGACGGAGTAGCCGATCAACATCAGGAGTGCGGCGACGGTCCCGAGCGAGAGCGAGATGCCCGCGATCGACATGAACGCGAGCGGGATCACGAGGTCCGAAAACGCCGAGAGGACGATCGCGATGGAGGGGACGAACGTCCGAAAGAGCAAGAACGTGAGCGCGCTCATGCCGACGAACGCGACGGCGAGACCGAGCAGCGCGGTCTGTTGGGTCTGGGCCGCGAAACTCGGTGACGCCGTCGATTCCTGCTGAACGATTTCGGCGTTCCCGTCTTGCTCGAGTTCAGCGGTGGCTTGCTCACTTAACGTTTGAATCGCCTCGTCGTCTTCGACGCCAGCGAACTGGACGGTATACTGATTGTCGACGCCGGGAGCCTGGATGCGCTGGATGGAATCCGGTTCGACGCTGAACGCCGTCTGGATCTGGGCTTCCGAGGACGTCGTCTGAATCGTCAACTCTGCACCGCCCGTAAAGTCCATGCCGAGTGGCACTGGCGCGCCGGTGAGCAGAAACGAGCCGCTCAACACGAGCAGTGCAACGGCGAGGAGTCCGAGCGGTACCGCCGCGAGCTGGCGGTTAGTGTACCGGGGATACTGTATGTCCGGTACGTCGAAATACCCCATATATCGGACCACTGGGTGTCGCCCGAGGTAAGCCTTCTCAATTTTAGTCGTCTGTTCCAGAACGAATTGGCGTGAAACGACACCACGCTCAAGCCGGCCGAGACCCTATCGGGGAGTATGACAACCAGCTCGCGCACCCGATCCGATCGGCAGCACCGTGGCGATTCTCGAGGCGAGGCGGCAGGTCGAGTCGTCGTTTCGTATCCGGCCGACCTTTCGGAGTGGGGTCGGTTTCAGATCGAAAAGCCATCGTTCCGCGCCTTCCTTCGCAAGACGCGCGAAAACGCGCGCGAAGGCGATCAGTGGGACGAGTTCGTCGGCGTCGGGTGCTGCGGGAACTCGCTCGACGTCCCGCTTCGCGTCGAGGCGGTTGAAGGCGGCGCACTGATCGACGCGGATACGGAGATCAGCTACGAGATCCGCGAGGCCTGCGGTATCGAGGGCAGTTGGCGCGTGCAGAGCGAGGACGGGCCGAGTCGGGCCTAGCGGGGGGTTCTCGTTTCGTCGTGGTGGCGCACTGCCGGATAGTGTACTGCCCTGATGGGACGTGTGACTAGTCAGGAAGGTAGCGAACGCTCAGCACGCCGGTGTCGTCCTGGGAATCGGCCGACGCCTCGGTCGTGGCCCGACGAACCTCCACCCGAACCGCATCGAGGCGGGCCGCACGCGCGATCGTCTCCTCGTCCTCGAGTACGTCCCGAGCCGCCGCCTCGAGTTCAGCCGCCGGCACGCAGAAGACGTGAATCTCGCCGGTGCCGGCGCGTTCCTCCTGGATGAACTCGCCGGGATCGGCGTCGGCGGCGAGCGCTTTGGCGTGCTGGGTGGGGTCGAGATCGCTGTCGACGAGGTCGACGGAGCGCCGCTCGGCCACGTCGATCACTTGCCAGGTGACCTCGAGCGGGGGATCGGGGGCGACGGTGGCTTCGAGCACGTCGTTCGTTTCGAGGCCGGGATTCGACGCGAGCGTGTGGACCTGCGTCGTCTCGACGTCGCGGACGACGGCGGAGTCGTCCTCGGCGTGGGTGACGACGAAGGTGCCGGTTTTCTCGGTCATGTGCCGGCGTAGGCATCCGGGCGGTTTCGGGGTTTCGGGTCGCTCCGAGGGAACGACCGCCGGATGACGGAACGTCTTTACCGCAGGCGGTTGCCCTCTCGCACATGAACGTCGACATCGGAAACGCGCTTTCGGCGGTTGCCGCTCCGGGTATCTCGCGGGCGGCGCTCGAGCGCCTCGACGAGCAGGTCGCCGACGCACACGAGCGAATCGACGCCGGAATGGAGGCCGGCGAGCACGGCTACGCCGCGTTGAACCTGCCGAACCGGACGGACACCGACGAGATACGGGTTGCCGTCGATCGGGTAACCGGTCCCGACACGAGCGCCATCCTTACCGTCGGTATCGGTGGCAGCGCACTCGGTGCGGCGACGATCACCGACGCGCTGAACGACGCGGACGATCCCGAGGCGATCTACCTCGACAACGTCGACCCCGACTGGCTCTCGGCGACGCTCGATCGGCTCGACCTCGAGACCACCGTGCTCAACGTCGTCTCGCGCTCGGGCACGACCGCAGAAACCCTCGCGAATTTCCTCGTCGTCCGCGAGACCTTCGAGGAAGCCGGCGTCGACTGGACCGAACGAACCATCGTCACGACCGGCGACGACGGGCCACTCCGTGAACTCGCGGAGCGCCACAATCTGCCCTCGCTCGCAGTTCCCGACGGCGTTCCGGGTCGCTTCTCCGCGCTCTCCGCGGTCGGGCTGGTCGCCGCCGCCGTCTGCGGGCACGATCTCGATGCCCTGCTCCGCGGGGCGGCCGCCGAGGCCGAGACGCTCACCGGCTCGCTGTTCGAGTGTCCCGCCTACGCCTACGGCGCGACCACCTACGCGCTCGACGCACGCGGCGCACGCACGAACGCGATGATGCCCTACGCGGAATCGCTGGAAACCTACGCCGAATGGTTCGCCCAGCTCTGGGCCGAAAGCCTCGGCAAAGACGACCTCGGCCAGACGCCGGTCCGCGCGCTCGGCGTGACCGACCAACACTCTCAGTTGCAACTCTATCGGGCCGGCCCGCGGGATAAACTCGTCACCTTCGTTACGGTGCAGGAAACCGCGGCTCGGCCGATCCCTGACACCGACGTCGACGACCTCGCCTATCTCGGTGACGCCTCGCTCGGCGACCTGCTCGACGCCGAGTTCGAAGCGACCGAAGCGAGCCTCGCCGCCGCCGGCCGTCCCAACGTCCGCATCGAAATCGACCGCGTCGACGAGTTCGAACTCGGCGGACTGCTCTACGGTATGGAAGCCGCCTGCGTGCTCGCCGGTGAACTCTACGGCGTGAATACGTTCGAGCAGCCGGCCGTGGAGTGGGCGAAGAAGGCGACTCGCGGTCTGTTGGGCGGCGGCGAGTTCGCGGAGGCCGAGGCGGTCGCAGAGAAGACGGAGTTGCGGGTCGAGCGGTAACGGGACGGGGCGCTCCAGGAGTCGAGCAGATCGGCTTGCGGGGGTGTCGTTTCCGGAGGAGTACCCGGTGTTTGGGCCGGTTGCGGAGCCCATATGTGGACGCGTACGAAACGTGACGTATGAACCAAGCCACAGGGGCCGATGAGGCCGCTGCCGTGACGTCTGCTGCCGTTCCCGGTCTCGGGGCGGTCTTTGCTGCCGTGATGCTCGCGGCGACGCTGCTTCCCGTTACGCGCGGGATCGAGAGCCCTGCGATCTGGGCGGCGGCCGCGTTCGCGGTCGTGACTGTCGTCGCCTTTCTCGCCAGTCGCCACGGGAGCCTCGACCGGCGACTGGCCGCGGCTGTCGCGGGCGCGTCGAGTATCGCCGTCGTCGTGCTCTCCGGCTACACGCTGAATCAGGGAATCCCCGTCTCGGTCGAGGTTCCCGTCGTCCAATCGTCGTTTTCGCTGGTCTTTGCAGCCTTCGTGACGAGCGGACTTGCCGTGGGTGTGGCCGTTGCGGATTACTTCGGGATCGGGCTGGTCGGACTCAAGGAGCGAACGCAACGAACGACGATACTGTCTGCGCTCGGCTTTGGTGGATTGCTCGCCCCACAGGTGGGCGCGCTCGTGATCGCACTGCCCGTGATGGCGGCGATCGGCGAACTGTCGCGGATCCAGTCGGTCGTCGTGAGCCAACTCGGGATGGCGCTTGGAACGGCGATCCTGGTCTGGTGGTACCTCTCGGTGACCGGACGTGACCTGTCGTACATCGATCTGCGACGGCCGACGGGGCGAGATCTCCTGCTGATCGCGGGGGGCGTCTTCGTCATCTTCGGGACGCTCGGAGCGATCTCACTGCTCTTTCAGGCGACCGGCGTCGAGAGTTCGGATCACGGGACGACCCAGCAGGCGGCGGAGAACCCCGAAATCCTGCTGGTGCTGGTACCGGCCTCGATTCTCGTCATCGGTCCCTTCGAAGAGTTGCTTTATCGAAATATCGTCCAGAAATCGCTGTACGAGTCGTTCTCCCGAGTCGGTGCCATCCTGATCGGCGGCATCATCTTCGCGATTATTCACACCCAGGCGTACTGGACTGCCGGCCCGGGACAGGTCGTCGCGAGCCTCGCCGTTATCTTCGGTCTGGCGCTCGTTCTGGGAACGCTGTACGAACGAACGGAGAATCTACTCGTGCCGGCGCTCGTTCACGGCGTCTACAACGCCGTCCTCTTCGCGAACCTCTACTTCACGTACAGCGCGTAACCCGGCACACGCTGTCGGAAGCCCGCTGACGTTATGACGGGTTCTTCCGCGCGAGTTCAGAGCCGCAGATCGGACACCGTTCTTTTTCCTCGTCGAACTCGCGGCCACAGCCCTGACACTGGTAGTGCCAGTGGCGCTGTTCCTCGATGCCGTCGCGGGCGATCACGTCGACGGCGACGTTTAATTTCTCGGAGACGTTTTGCATCGCGTAGTCGTCGGTCACGAGCGTGGCGTCGAGTTCGAAGCTCGCGGCGACGAGGCGGATGTCGGTATCGGAGAGGACGCTCAGGTCGCCGGACTCTTTGGCGGCGCGGCGGACCTTCTCGGTGGTGTCTTCGTTCGGGATGTGGATGTGCATGCCCGAACCCTCCATCGCGTCGAAGCGATAGGCGCTCTCGTCTTCGAGTTCCTCGCGGACGAGGGGGATGGTTGCGGTCTGTTCTGTTGTGTGAAAGTCGTGGATAAAAGCCGAGGAGTCGAGAACGTACATACCCTTAGCGCTGGACGACGATGTAGTCTTTGACCGCCTGAACGCGGCTAACGGAGACGAGGAATCGACCGGCGTCGTCGACGCTGAAGTCGACGGCCCGCTCCGGAAGTTCCTCGTCCGGTTCGATAACGAGGTTGTGAAGTTGACCCGATTTGAGGTCCATGGTGATGTTGTACAGCAGCCCCAGTTCGGTGCCGTCCGACCCCATGACGGACTTGCCCGAGAGGTTCTCGGCGAGTATCTCACTCATGCATACTCGTATTTACTAATCGGTATTAAAAACCTCGGGCTCAACGCTGGTTGCGACGGCGGGCGAAGTCGTCACACAGCGCCAGTGGGAATCTCCGCTCCTGCTCGCGGGTGCCCGACAAAAGCGTTCGGAAACCCTGCTGTGCCGTCGTGAGGACCACACTTCTGCACTCGGCTGCGGGGCGTGACGATGGGTTTAACTACCGCCCTCCGGATTCTCTAGGCAAGAGCTTCTCTGGTGGTTCATCATGTCGGATACCGATACGGACACGGACACAGACGCAGACGCGGGCGCACGCAACTCCACATCTCTCAGAACGCCGATCGTCGCCGTCCTCGGACACGTCGATCACGGGAAGACGAGTCTCCTCGATAAGATCCGCGGCTCGGCGGTCATCGAGGGTGAAGCAGGGGCGATCACCCAGCACATCGGCGCGACGGCCGTTCCGCTCGACGTGATCTCCTCGATCGCGGGCGACCTCGTCGACCCCGATGACTTCGATCTCCCCGGCCTCCTGTTCATCGACACGCCGGGACATCACTCCTTTACGACGCTTCGTTCTCGCGGCGGCGCGCTGGCTGACATCGCCATCCTCGTCGTCGACGTCAACGACGGCTTCCAGCCCCAGACGCTCGAGGCGCTCGACATCCTCAAGCGTTCGGAGACGCCGTTTATCGTCGCGGCGAACAAGATCGACACCGTTCCCGGCTGGAACGCAACCGAGGACTCGCCGATCAACGCGACCTACGAGGCCCAGACCGACCGCGTCAGTTCGCGCCTCGACGAAAGCCTCTACGAGATCATCGGCAACCTCTCGGACGAGGGCTTCTCCGCCGACCTCTACTGGCGGGTGCAGAACTTCCAGCGCAACGTCGGCGTCGTCCCCGTCTCGGCGATGACCGGTGAGGGCGTTCCCGACCTCCTCACCGTTATGATGGGGCTCTCGCAGCGCTATATGAAAGAGGAGATGGAGATCGACGTCACCGGCCCCGGCGTCGGTACCGTTCTCGAAGTCAAAGAAGAGAAAGGCTTCGGGACGACCATCGACACCGTCCTCTACGACGGCACGATCAGGGCCGACGATCAGCTCGTCGTCGGTGGCATGAACGAACCCATCGTCACCGACGTACGCGCCCTGCTCCAGCCGCGCCCGCTCGCCGAAATCCGCACCGAAAGCCGGTTCGAAAAAGTCGACGAAATCTCGGCCGCCTCGGGGATCAAGATCGCGGCCCCCGAACTCGAAGACGCGATGGCCGGCGCACCCGTCCGCGTCGTCCGCGACCGCGAACTCGACGAGGTTATCCAAGAGGTTGAAGCCGAACTCGCAGACATCGCCGTCGACACCGCCGAAGAGGGCGTCGTCGTCAAAGCCGACACCCTCGGCAGTCTCGAGGCGATGGCCGACGCGCTTGACGAGGCCGAAGTACCGATCGTTCGCGCCGAAGTCGGCGACGTTGCCCCCCGAGACGTGTCAGTCGCTTCGACCGCCGACGACCCGAAACAGCAGGCCATCCTCGGATTCAACGTCGAGACGCTCTCCGACGCCGATCAGCGCGCCGAAACCGAAGACGTGACGATCTTTACGGACGAAGTCATCTATCAACTCATCGACGAGTACGAGGAGCACGTCGACGAACTCGAACGCGCCCAGCAAGACACCATCCTCGACAACATCGTCCGCCCCGCCCGCTTTCGCATCCTTCCCGACCACACCTTCCGCCAGAACGATCCCGCCGTCGTCGGCGTCGAGGTGAACTCCGGAACCGTCCAAAACAACACTAATATCGTGAAATTCGACGGCTCCGAACCCGAGCGCGTCGGGCAAGTCAAGGGGATTCAAGAGCAAGGCGAAGACGTCGACGAAGCCCGCGCCGGCAACCGCGTCTCCGTCGCCATCGACGGCCCTACCGTCGGCCGCCAGATCGAGGAAGACGACGAACTCTGGGCAGAAATCCCCGAAAAACACGCCAAAATCTTAGAACAGGAACTTGCGAGCGAAATCCCCGGCGACGAACTCGAGGCGCTGAACATGTACCTCGACAAACAGCGCAGCCGAGATCCGTTCTGGGGCAAGTAAGCGACGGCTAGCGCGATAGTTCTTCGCACCGAACGCCGGCGGTGTGGCGTCGCTGACGGCGATCCGATCCTCCTAAAATAACACTTGAGTAGCGGTCACTCGGGCGTCTCGAGTTCAGCTGCCGCGTCGGGATCTGCCGTCGTCTCGGTCGCGGTCGAACGCTCGGGAACCGACGCGCCGCCATCGGCGGCTCGCCCGTCGCGCAGCTGGTTCGTTTCGGGCCGTCGAACGCGATCGAGTGCATCCCGAAGCGATTCGGCATCGGGCTCGATCGCCTCCCGATCGCAGCGAACGTCGAGCCACCGGGAGGTGAATCGGCCGAACCACCGTCGTTCGAGGACGAGTTCGTCGTCGGTCAGCCGAACGTCGGTGATGGCGTTCCAGGGGATGAACTTCCGCGCGAACGGGCGTTTGTGGACGAGGCCGGCCTCGTGGGCGCGCAGTTCGGGCGGGTTCCACCGGTCGCCGGGATCGAGTTCGTTCCAACTTCCCGGGCCGCGGTGGGAGGTGAGGAAGATCAGGATGCCGTAGAACGCCCAGATCAGCCCCTGTCCGTTGCCCGCCGCCGCGCTGATCAGTCCGAAGACGACCACCAGACCCATGATTGCGACGAAGATGCACTCGCCGGGGCTGATGCCGGCCGGATGATACTCCCAGTTCGCGGCCGACTCCTCGGGCGTGAGCGCCGCGACGTAGCGATTGCGGCTCATCCGATCGAGGCCGTACGCCGAGACGGCGGTCAGCAGCGCGAAAACGCCCACGACGAGCTGGAATCGAGCGGAGAGATCGACTGCGACGACGGCCGGAGCGGCGACGAGCGCTGTGAGCGCGACTGCCGGAAGATAGCAGGCAAGTCGTCGCCACCGGCTGCGGCCGATCCGCTCGGGAAGGCCGTAGGCTCGTTTCGCGAGGATGTGCCCGAGAATCGCCACGCAGGTGACCACGCTGGGCAGGATACCGAGCAGCGTCGCCGTCGCTGCCCCGGCCGCGGTTCCCACGGCCGCCGCGATTCCCGTGACGGCGACCCCGAGGTAGAACCCGAAGCCGGCCTGAAAGCTGATATCTGGGTCGCTAATCTCGAGGGTCGCCCGTCGTTCGTGAGCTGTCACTAATAGGTACTCCACGCATCCCTATCGTAAAATACGCTTTGGATGCTCTCGCTGCGACGTTTCTCTGATCCCGTCGATCCCCGCAAGTGCTATAGTAACACGGTCGGGTTGCGAGTTCCACTAGAATCATTATATGGATACTGCGGGTAGTGTTATCCATGCTCGTCCACTGTCGCCAGTACAAACACGAGGAGGTTCAGTTCGATGATAATCGGACGACAGGCGAGTCCCAGACCGAGGACACGGTCAATCCGGATTCGGAGGACTACTTCGGGGCGGATATCGACGATTTCGAGCTTGAAACCTGGGATACCATCGAGTTCAGGGGCGACCCGATCCAGCGCCGCTCCGTTACGATCGACGGCGTTACCGCCGTCTCCGTGCCGGACGATCCGACTGAGGAGGACGATAGTACCCTTCCCGGGGGAACGGTTCAACTTCGTCTGGACAGCGGCATCGAAACGCTCGAACACGCTGCGATCGTCGAAGTGCAAGACGAAAACCCCTAGTCGGGCCGCAAGCAGACGGGCGTGCAGGCAGTCGATCAATCGCGGGAAGGTAAACGGGCGGTCATCGTCGAATCCGATCGGGGACGCTATCGGCGTATGGTAGCTACTGTCGTTTCCGATCCCCTCCGAAATCGTTTTCAACCGCTCACGCGGACACTCGGTATGCCGACGGAACCGGACACTCATTATGACCCCTCCCTGGGGAACAAGTTCATCTTCGTCACCGGCGGTGTGATGTCGGGACTCGGAAAGGGAATTACGGCCGCGAGCACCGGCCGACTTCTCAAAAACGCCGGGTTCGACGTTACCGCCGTCAAGATCGACCCGTACCTGAACGTCGATGCGGGGACGATGAACCCCTACCAGCACGGAGAGGTGTACGTCTTGGAGGATGGCGGCGAGGTCGACCTCGACCTGGGGAACTACGAGCGATTCCTCGATGTCGACATGACCTCGGACCACAACATCACCACCGGGAAGACCTACAAACACGTCATCGAAAAGGAACGCGCCGGCGACTACCTCGGGAAGACGGTCCAGATCATCCCGCACATCACCGACGACATCAAACGCCGCATTCGCGAGGCCGCCGCGGGACACGACGTCTGTATCGTCGAGGTCGGCGGGACGGTCGGAGACATCGAGGGCATGCCCTATCTCGAGGCCCTGCGCCAGTTCGCCCACGAGGAAGACGAGGAAGACATCCTCTTTACACACGTTACCCTCGTCCCCTACTCGAAAAACGGCGAACAGAAGACCAAGCCGACCCAGCACTCGGTCAAAGAGGTCCGCTCGATCGGCCTCCAGCCCGACGTGATCGTCGGCCGCTGCGAGGACAAGCTCGATCCCGAGACCAAGGAGAAAATCGCGCTGTTCTGCGACATTCCGACCGACGCCGTGTTCTCGAATCCCGACGTCGAGGACGTCTACCACGTCCCGCTGATGGTCGAAGACGAGGGACTCGACCAGTACGTCCTCGAGCGATTCGGCCTCGCCGACGAGGCGCTGCCGGAGGGCGAACGAGCCAACGAGTGGCGCGATATCGTCACGACCGAGAAATCGGGCACCGTCGACATCGCGCTGGTCGGCAAGTACGACCTTGAAGACGCCTACATGTCGATCCACGAATCGCTGAAACACGCCGGCTTCGAACTCGGCGTCGACGTGAACGTCCACTGGGTCCACGCCGACGGAATGGCCGACGGCTACGACGACCAACTCGAGGACGTCGACGGCGTCATCGTCCCCGGCGGCTTCGGGATGCGCGGGACGGAAGGCAAGATCGAGGCGGTTCGATACGCCCGCGAGAACGACGTCCCCTTCCTCGGACTCTGTCTCGGCTTCCAGATGGCCGTCGTCGAGTACGCCCGCAACGTCTTGGGACTCGAGGACGCTCACTCCGCCGAGATGGACGAGGACACGCCCAACCCCGTCATCGACATCCTCCCCGAGCAGTACGAAGTCGAGGACATGGGCGGAACGATGCGACTCGGCGAACACACGACCGTCATCGAACCCGAAACGCTCGCCTACGACCTCTACGGTGACACGTCCTGTTCCGAGCGCCACCGCCACCGCTACGAGGTCAACCCCGAATACTTCGAGCAGTTTGCGGCCGAACCGCTGACCTTCTCCGGGACCGCGGGCAACCGGATGGAGATCCTCGAACTCGAGGGCCATCCGTACTTCCTCGGAACGCAGTTCCATCCCGAGTACACGTCCCGTCCGGGCCAGCCGAGTCCACCGTTCCTCGGATTGGTCGAGGCGGTCACCGACGGCAGTACAACCAGCGCCACGGACGCCGCCACCGAAACGGACGGCGAAACCGACACCGAAACAGAGGTAACCCACTGATGGTAGACACTGAAACGTTCGTTCCAGACGCGATCGACGAAATCCGGGCCGAAATCGGCAACGCAAATGCCGTCATCGCCCTCTCCGGCGGCGTCGACTCCTCCGTCGCTGCGGCCCTGGCTTACGAGGCTATCGGCGACCAACTCACACCCGTCTACGTCGACACCGGCCTGATGCGCAAGGGCGAAACCGCCGGCATCCGCGACACGTTCGACTACATGGACTCCCTGCGGATCGTCGACGCGAAAGACCGCTTTCTCGACGCGCTCGCCGGCGTGACGGATCCCGAAGCAAAGCGCGAAATCATCGGCGAGCAGTTCATCCGCGAGTTCGAACGCGAGGCAACGGAGTCCGATGCCGACTACCTCGTCCAGGGGACGATCTACCCCGACCGCATCGAAAGCGAGGGCGGCATCAAATCCCACCACAACGTCGGCGGGCTCCCCGACGTCGTCGACTTCGACGGCATCGTCGAACCCGTTCGGGACCTCTACAAAGACGAGGTTCGCGACGTTGCCCGCCACCTCGACCTGGAGGAGGTCGTCGCCGAACGGATGCCGTTCCCCGGCCCCGGCCTCGCAGTGCGGGTCATCGGCGAAGTCACCGACGAAAAACTCGAGGTCGCACGCCACGCCTGTCACGTCGTCGAAGACGAACTCGAGGAATACGATCCGTGGCAAGCGCTGGCCGCCGTGATCGGCAAAGCCACGGGTGTCAAGGGCGACAACCGCGTTCACGGCTGGGTCGTCTCCGTCCGTTCGGTCGAATCACGTGACGGAATGACCGCCCGCGCACAGGAGATCGACTGGGAGACCCTCCAGCGCATCCAGTCCCGGATCACCGGCCAGAACGACAACGTGGCGCGCGTCGTCTACGACGTAACCCACAAGCCACCGGCAACGATCGAGTACGAATGAGCGACACAAACACAGACAGCGATACAGAGACAGAGACAGACCTGCACGCAATCGTCGCCGGTCCCGATGAGGACGGTCTCGCCGACGCGCTCGAAGCCGAAGGCGTCACCGTCACCCGACTCGGCGGCGTCATCTCGCGCCCGCAATTGGAGGACGCCGGTATCGTCGAAACCGATCTCTACGTCCTGACCGACATCGATCAGGCGACGACGATTCCGATCGTCTACGATCTTACCGACGACCTGCGGACCGTTACTTACGCCCGTCGGACCGTCCCCGAGTTCGTCAAGGGACAACTCGACCTCGCGATCGACCCCCGCCTCATGTCGCCCGACGTCGTCGCGGATGAACTCGCCGAATAGGTGGGGCACCCTGCGGCCCTGCAGCGGTTATTCCGGCAATTTCTGCCACCCACGAGTACGCTGCCGCCAAACTGACCACCGAGAACGGATACACTCCCTCTAAACGGTTCTACTGGTCGTATTAGTCGATTAAATCCGGGTTAAACTCGGGAAATCCGGGACAAGAGCAGTGGACCATCACCCCGGTTCAAGTAGATCCCTCCAATAGGCACAGGTGGAGGTCGACGGGTACACCTCACCCGAGGCACCCACGACTCCCGTGACTTCCAGCAATCCCACCACAGCACCCTTCCCCCACCATTGCCACACCGCAATCGCTGTCCCGTGGGAACTGCACCAGCCCGCGGGCAACTGCGGCTCTGGCACCTGTACTCGGGGCGTCTTTCGTCCCGAGTCCTTCAGGATTCGTTCTCGGCTAAACTGTCGACCAGTCCCAATAGACCGCGAGTGAACGCCGAGTACCGCCCTTAGCGCTGTTCTGACAGTCGATCGAGGACCGGCATCGCTTCGCGCCGCTCGGCGGAGAGCAAACTCCAATCGATACCGTACGGCCTTTCAGCACGAGTTCCGTTTTCGGCTTCGTTCTCGCCTTCCTGCCCTGCTGGTCGTCTCACTCGCTCCGGCGTAACGACCAGATCCATCGGCACGTCGTGTTCGTCGAAGCTGATCGCTGCAGCGTCGTCACCGGCGAGGAGTTGGCGTTCGTGAACCGTCGTCGCGACGGGCGTCTCCTCGTCGACGAGTTCGAGTTCGGCGAGAATTGCGAACTCGAGATCGCTGTAGCCTTCACCCTTTCCGATTCGACCGCCGTCTACGCTGCCGGAATCCTCGTTGGAGACGGGCGCGGGGTCGATGCAGACGGCGACGCTTCCGGAGACGATCAGGTCGATTTCGTCGACGGCCGCTGGACCGACCTGTTCACCGTGGTCGGCAGAGCCGGAGACGGTGGTGGCCGCGTCGTAGTCCTCGAGTTCGTCGGGATCGAGTTTCAGGAAGCACTGTTCGTCGCGAAGTCGGGGGACGGCCATGTAGACCGTTTTACCGTCCCGGAGGGCTCGGCGACGGACCGGCAACTGCGGCGCGTCGGGGTTTGCCTTGATCGTCGTCGCTGCCTGCCACTCGGGCTGGGCGGCCAGGCGCGTGGCAGCGTCCGTCGCGTTTTCGAAGTTGGGAATGCGACCGTGCGGCGGAAACGGGAACCGGGCGACGCCGCTGTCTTCCAGGTCGTCCCAGACGCGCTCGCGGACGGCTTCTTTCGAGAGCGTGTCCCGGTCCGTCATTGAATATCACCGTCGATCTCCTCGGCGCTTTCGTCCTCGCCCGTTCTCTCTCCGTCTCCCGTGCTTTCGTCCGTGCCCCCGTCCACGTCTTCGTTCTCGTTCTCGACTTCGTTTCCGTTTCCGTTTCCGACCTCGGCGTCGGTCGACTCGCCCGCCGACTCCTCCGAGCGAGCGAGTTCGACGAGATGGCGACACTCGGGAACGATGAGTTCCGTGGCTGCAAGCCGCGCCGCGTTGGCGTTTCCAGGCAGGCAGAAAACCGGTCGGCCGTCGGTTACGCCGGCGGTGGTTCGGGCTGCGAGCGCGCGAGTACCGTTTGCCTCGTAGAGGATCGTCGTCAGCAGTTCGGGAAACGTCTCCAGTCGCTTCTCGAGAAGCGGCGTCACCGCCTCGATCGTCCGATCGCTGGGCTCGACACTCGTTCCGCCCGCGGTCACCACGACATCGACGTCGTCGCGGTCGATCACGCGCGAGACGATCGATTGGACGCTGTCGTGATCATGGGTCACGTGCTCACGCATCGAAATCTCGTGACCCGCCTGGGTGAACTCGTCGCTGAGAACCTCACCGGCGGGATCGGATTCGAGCGTTCGATCGTCGGCAATCGTGACCATCCCCACGCCGAGTGGTTCGGCGTGTTCTCGAGAACTCGGTTCAGCGGCTGTTTCAGCGCCGCCGGCTGCTGTGTCCGGGTCCGGTTCGGTCGACTCGTTCATACGCCGACTTGACCGCCGGTGGGTAAAACGCTAGTCGCTCGGCTATCGGGGCGATCCAGACAGTCGTCGGTAGTGGCTATCGCTTGCGTCACCGACTGGTTCGACAGTCCGCTGGCACAACTCGAAGCAGTCGACGAGTTCTGTGTCCTCGCCGTGATACCGGCGCTACTGAACGTAGTCACAACTGTTATGCTGGTGTTTGGGCCAACCTGTGTGTATGCAGGCAGTCAAAATCACGGCACACGGCGGGACGGACGTCATCGAGTACGGCGAGTATCCCGACCCCGAAATCGGCCGCGACGAGGTGCTCGTCGACGTGAAAGCCGGGGCGCTCAACCACCTCGACGTGTGGGTTCGCCGCGGGCTGCCGACGCTCGACCTCGAACTGCCACACGTCCCCGGTAGTGACGCCGCAGGCGTCGTCGAAGCCACCGGGAAAGACGTTACGCGATTCGACCCGGGCGACCGCGTCGCGGTCACGGCGGGCGTCAACTGCGGCGA
Organism: Natrialba asiatica DSM 12278; assembly: GCF_000337555.1. Classification (GTDB taxonomy): domain Archaea; phylum Halobacteriota; class Halobacteria; order Halobacteriales; family Natrialbaceae; genus Natrialba; species Natrialba asiatica. The sequence continues at coordinate 126,825 of NZ_AOIO01000034.1, forward strand.
CTGTGAATTCTGTCGCAGCGGCGACCCGACGCTGTGTGTCAACTTCCACCTGCTGGGCGAACACGTCACCGGCGTCCACTCGGAGTACGCCGCGGTTCCCGCGGACAACCTGATCCCGGTTCCGGAACACGTCGACTGGATCACCGCCGGCGCGTCGTCGCTCGTCTTCCAGACCGCCTGGCGGCTGCTGATCGACCGCGCGGATATCGAGGCCGGCGAGAAAGTGCTCGTCCTCGGAGCCAGCGGCGGCGTCGGTCACGCCGCCCTTCAGATTGCGGACTACGCGGGCGCGGAGGTGTACGCCACCGGCAGCACCGAGGACAAACTCGACTACGCCCGCGAACACGGCGCTGATCACGTGGTCAACTACGAGCAACAGAACTTCGCGGAGTGGGTCCGCAGCGAGACCGGCAACCGCGGCGTCGACGTCGTCGTCGACTACATCGGGGCCGGCACCTGGCGCGATTCGATCAAGAGCCTCGCGAAGAACGGCCGCCTCGTCACCTGCGGAGGCACCGCCGGCGGCAATCCCGAAACCGACATTCCGCGCATCTTCTGGAATCAACTCCAGATCATCGGCTCGACGATGGGAACCCCCGGCCAGGTCGACGACGTGATGGAACTCGTCTGGGACGGCACCTTCACCCCCGCGGTTCGAGAAGTGCTGCCGATGAGCGAAACCGCCCGCGCACACGAGATCATCGAAGGCCGCGAAGGGTTCGGCAAGGTCGTCGTCCGGCCGGATAGTGAACTCTGAGGCCGTCTCCGGTACCGATTTCGCGGTGCAACTCCAGGTAAGGGCGCGGTTGCGCCAAAAACGACTGACAGCAATCCGCATGAGCCGGTACCCAACACAGCGACACGAACAGCACCGAGCAGAACAATTCGGTGTGAACTCGAGGCTGCGAAATCACGAACCGGGAGTGCTTTCATCACGGAGTCGAAACCGACACTCGTGACCTCGAGCGACGACGACGGCTACGTTCACGACCCTACGGCGTTCAACGGGCCGGACGACCGTGGGGCAGAGACTGAAACCGCCGAGGCTGACTCCGACGGGGAGTGGACCGACGCGCCGCGTCATCCGGCGACGGCCGAGCGCGAGTTCGACTGGCGCGGGTGGATTCTCGTGGGGGCGATCGTGCTCGCGTTCGTCGTCGCGCCGCTGTCGATTTTGCTGTGGCCGCCGCATCTGAACTACTTCGTGGCGCTGTTGATCCTGCCGCTACTACCGGCGGCGTTGCTCGCGCTGACGGCAGTGTGGGCGACGACGCGCCCCTGACGTGGCCGCTTGGACTGGTTTCAGATGCGTCGATGAAAAACGGCGATCAGCACCGGCGACCGGCGCTACTCCTGTGTCTCGAGTACCCCGTCGAGTTCATCGATCACCGAGCGGCCGAACTCGACATCCCGGGACGGCGTTTCCTCACGGTCGAGATAGTCGGTCAGGAGTGTACTGAGTCGTTGGAGCTGTGACTGGGTGAACCGACCGGTGTTGTCGTTGGATTCGACCAGTTCGACCAGCGTGAGGATCTGCGATGGTGGTGACGCGTCCTCATCGAGGGCCTCATCGACGCGTGCCACCAGTGAATGGTGGACGACCCATTCTTCCTCTCTGGAGAGCGTGACCTCGTGGCGTTCGGTTTCCGATGGTGGGGTACTCATTGCGATACTGGATCGATTTCGTCGATCCTCACCCGACACTACGATAGATGCGCTCATAAAGTTTGTCACATGATATCATATATCAGTTAGTGTAGCCGGTGGCACTGACGGTGACAGAGCGAACGGATACCGAAACCACCCCAGTGAAACGGCACGACGAGCTCCGAGCGCAGCGTGCGTGCAAAACGACCGGTCCAGTGAGAGTTCTTGAAGGTTAATGGATCCTGACACCGGAGTCCGGATCGAACAACTGCGTCGCCGATTCATCGAGGACCAGCCCGTAGTCGGTCTCGGCGTCGCCGTCGAAGTCCGCGTGCGTGACGACGGTCACGTCGCCGAACTCGGTCTCGAAGATGCTGTGCGTTTCGTCTCCCAGCGGTTCGTCGAGAACGTGCTCGGCCTCGATTCCCTCGGCTGGATCTCCGATACCGATCTGCTGGGGCCGAACGCCGACGCGAACCGGACCGTCGACGTACCCCTCGAGTTCGGCGGCGGTCGCGGGGAGCGAGACGGTGTGTTCGCCGAGGGAGACGGCTGCGGTGCCGTTTGCCGATTCGACGCGGGCGTCGAAGAACTCCATCGCCGGCTGGCCGATGAACTCGCCGACGAAGTCGTTAGTGGGTTCGGAGTAGACGTTCTTCGGCGAGCCGGCTTGCTGGAGCTCACCGTCGTCCATAATGGCGATCCGGTCGGACATCGTCATCGCCTCCTCCTGGTCGTGGGTGACGTAGAGAACGGGACAGCCGATTTCGTCGGTGATCCGCTGGACGACCGGTCGGAGTTCGCGCTTGAGTTTGGCGTCCAGATCGCTCATCGGTTCGTCGAAGAGGAACACGGAAGGGTCCCGAACGAGTGACCGGCCGAGTGCAACACGCTGTTGCTGGCCGCCCGAGAGCGAGGCGGGCATCTTGTCGAGTTGGTCGCCGATCTGGAGGAGGGCCGCGGCCTCCGCGACGTGTTCGCGGCGTTCGTCTTCGGGAACGCCGGCGATTTTGAGGCCGTATTCCATGTTCTTACGGACGCTCATGTGCGGGTAGAGCGCGATGTCTTGAAAGAGTAAGGCGACATCGCGTTGCTGCGGTGGGAGTTCGGTTACGTCGCGGTCGTCGACGCGGATGGTGCCGGCGGTCGGCGTGTCGAGGCCGGCGACGCAGCGAAGCGTCGTGGTCTTGCCACAGCCGGAGGGGCCGACGAGCGTGAGGAACTCGCCGTCTTCGATGGTCAGCGAGAGTTCGTCGACGGCGACGATGCGATCGGCGTTCGGAGAGTCGAACACCCGGGTCATGTTGTCGATGTGGACGGTCATTGTATCGGTGGTGGATGGTGTGTTGCGTGTTGCGCGTGGCGGTGTGATCTGTTGTGTGTGCGTTTTGCGTCGTGTATCGTGTGAATTCGATCTCGAACGGGCGACGGTCGTTACCGCGTGCGAACTTCGAAGCCCTTCAGCAGGTACTCCTGCAGGAAGTACGCGAACAGTAGCGGCGGGACGGTCATCAGGAGCGACACGGCCATGATGTCACCCCAGGAGGTGTAGCCGCCCTGATCGATGAGTCGCATGATGCCCGGCGCGAACGTGGTCGATTCCTGGCTCGGCAGCAGGATCTGGGCGAACGTGAAGTCGTTCCACGCGATCGCGAACGCGAACAGCGCACAGGCGACGATCGCGGGTTTCGTCTGCGGGACGACCACGTCCCAGAACGTTCGCCAGCGCGAGGCCCCGGCGATCCAGGCGCTTTCCTCCATCGACTCCGGAATGGTCTGGATGTACTTCCACATGAGCCAGACCGCGAAGGGCATCGAGATGGACGAGAGCGCGATAACGAGGCCGATCTGGGCGTTCAACAGTCCGATCTCGGACCAGATGAGATACAGTGGCAGGCCGAGCACGATCGGACTGAACATGTAGCCGAGCAACAGGAACTGCGCGAACGACTCCTTGTACCGGAATCGGAACCGCGCCATGCCGTACCCTGCGACGAGCGAAATCCCGACGACCACGGCGATCGTCCCGGCGGTGACGACGATCGTATTGATGACGTACCTCGGCACTGCACCGGCGGCCAGCACGCCGAAGTTATCGAGCGTTACCGTCTCGGGCGAGGGCAGCCAGCTGAACTCGGTAATGACGGTCTGACTGTCGGTGAAGGCGTTCTGGATCATCCAGTAGATCGGGAACAGGATGACGGCCGAGAACAACGCGGCGCTGCCGTACAGCGCGAGGTGGTAGAGGCGGTCGCGCGTCTCGTAGGAGAGTTGCGTCCCGCCCTCTGTCTCTGTTTCTGACGGTGTCTCCGTCTCCGTCGGTGTGCTCATGTGTTCACCTCCGCGGTCGGGTCGAACGCCCGGAAGTAGCAGTAGGCCCCGATCGCGAGGAAGACGAACATGACCACCGCCATCGCGTTCGCGACGCCGTAGTCGTTGTGCAGGAAGGCGGTTCGGTAGGCGAGGATCGGCAACGTCGTCGTCGCGCCGGCCGGGCCGCCCTCCGTTAGCATCCAGATGATGTCGAACTTGTTGAACATGAAGACCGCGCGCAAGAGCACGGCGATCAGGAGGACGCCGGTGATCCGCGGAAGCGTGATGTCGCGGAACATCTCCCAGCGGGACGCGCCACAGATCTTGGCGGCCTCGTAGAATCGATCGGGAATCGCACGCAACTGCGCGAGCGTGAAGATCGTGACGAAGATCGAAAACTTCCACGAACCGACGAGGACGACCAGCGGCATCGCCCACGTCTGGTCGCCAAGCGCGAAGGTGCGTTCACCCCACAGCCCGAGAGTCGAGCCGGCGATGTGGAGCACGCCGACCTCGACGTCGAACATGAACAGCGCGACGAGGACGACGATCACAGTTGGGACGAGATACGCGGTGAACGCGACGGCGGTCAGAAACCGCTGGCCGCGATCGAGCTGGTTCAGGACGAGCGCAATCCAGAGTCCGACGAGCAACTGGACGACGGTACTGCCGATCATAAACAGCGCGCCGAGCCACAGTGACGACCAGAACGAGTTCATCGTCAGCACCTCGACGTAGTTCGAGAGCCCCGTAAACGTCCAGTTCGGGTTCAAGAGCGGAACCTCGAACAGCGACGCGTAGATCGCGAACGCGACCGGCGTGACGGCCACGAACAGGTACAACAGAATCACCGGAGCGACCGTTGCCCAGCCCCGGAGCGCTTCCCCATCGAGGCCAAGCCGCCCCCGCACGGATCGGCGGTCGGTAGTGGCTGTCGACTCGACCGTTTCACTTGCCATGTGTTACCACCCATCTCCCCATCTGCTATTAAACGCTTCGACGGGTTGCTCACAGTTTCCTAATTCGTCCCAATTTGTGGTAGTGAATTAAAGTAGAAAGGGAACCACTGGTAACAATCTTATAGTCAACGGAAAGACTGGTAAGTAGCGATTCGCACACCGATTTCGTGGTACTGCCTATCGGTTCCGATTCGAACTCTACCACCGGTTCCTAGAACCACGTTCATTCTAACCGTCGTTTTAGCAATTCTCTCTAAATAACTTGCTCGTTAGCGGTACGGCCCGTTATTCATTACTCTGCTAACCCAAAGAGTAATGTATTGTAACTTGGTATCACACCACGTGAGTAGAGAACACCGTTACTCGCGGCGACGACTACTGGGAGCAACAGGAGCGAGCACCGCAGCAGCACTCGCGGGCTGTCTCGGGGGGAGCGGCAACGACGACGGGATTCACTTCTACACCGACTACAGCACGGAAACTTGGCAGAATCGGTGGGAAGACGATCTCATTCCGGCGTTCGAGGACGAAACGGACCACACCGTCAACCCGGAGTACGCAGGATTTCAGGGCGACAGCGAAGAGCGCCTGATGAACCTGATCCAGGCCAACGACCCGCCCGATATCCACGTCGAAACGTTCTACACCGCCGCCGACATCTGGGCCCAGGGAATGCTCCAGCCCATGACTGACACCCTCGAAGCCGTCGAGGACGTAAACGGCGACATCAACGTCGAGACCTTCGAGGACGAGGAAGGCGTCGTCAGCCAGGGCGACACCTTCCACGTCTCCCACGGCGGCTACACCAACGTCCTCGTCTACCGCGAGGACATCTACGACGCCCTCGGACTCGACGTCCCCGAAACCTGGGACGAACTCGTCGACAACGCCGAAACCATCGACGATTCCGACGAGTTCGATACCGCCCGCGGCTTCGCGACCCCGGCGGGCGTCGTCGGCCAGAGTCGCGAACTGTTCTGGATGTTCCTCTACCAGAACGGCGTCGACACCCACCGGACGGCGGACGGCGACGTCGAGGTCTGGGTACCCGAAGACGAAGCCATCGAAGCGCTCGACTATCTCACTGAACTCGCGCAGTACTCGCCGGATCCGTCGGGCCTGAACTGGGGGACATCCCTCGAACAGTGGGTGCAGGGTCGAGTCGGTCAGATGTACCACGTCAACGGCTGGGCGGCGGGTGTCGCCGCGGCCGAGGGCATCGATCACATCGCGGAGAATACGGCGGTTGCGCCGCTGCCGCGAAACGACATTCCGCTGGAGGAGTCGTACATGACGCTGCCGACGGGCAACGGCTACATGGTGTTCGAGGGCGGCAACAATCCCGCGGGCGCGGTCGAGTTCATCGAGTGGCTGTACGCGGACTCGATCGAGCGGACGGCGTCGCTGTTCGAGCAGGAGCCGATGCGGCTGTTGCCGGCCTACGACGACGTGGTCGCGTCGGATGCCTACGCGAACCTCGAGTACTTCCAGGCGTGGCCGGAGCATCTCGAACTCAATCGGCAGATCCAGGAGGAGATCGTCCCGATGTACGGCCAGAACACGGAGGAGAGTCCGACGACGGGGGCGGAGCAGTACGGGCTGAGTGGCTACCACTACGCGGACATGATGAATCAGATTATCGTCGGGGATGCAGCCATCGAGGACGCCCTCGCGACGGCGAAGGGGCAGGCCGAGGAGCGACTCGCGGAGGGCAAGGAGCTGACCGGCGGCTGGTGATTCCCGTGATCGGCAAGTGTCAGTCCCGGGTAGGGTAAGCGATGCGGGTTCCCGATCTCTGGCCGAGTACCCAGCCGCCACGGGCGAACCCGGAGACCGCAGGGCGACAGCTCCTGGTGGATCGAGCGCTGGCGGCGGGAATCGATCTCGGGCTCTGTTACGTGCTGCTCGTCGCGCCGATCAGCTACGTCGTCCTCTCCGTGTTGCCGGTGTTGGAGGCGCAAGGACCAGTCGCGGTCGCGATTTCGCTCGGAATACTCGTCCCGGTCAACCTCACCTACGCGTTCGTCTTCGAGTGGCGGTACAGTCGTACGCCCGGCAAGGTCGCCCGCTCGCTGATGGTCACCACGGCCGAGGGGGAGCCGTGTACGCTCAGAGCCAGCGCCGTTCGGAACCTGCTGCGGTACGTCGACGGTCTCGGGGTGCCACCCCTACTATACGCCGTGGGCGTCCTTGCGTCGGCCGTCTCTCCGTCCGGCCAGCGCGTCGGTGATCGGCTGGCCGACACCGTCGTCGTCCGTTCGGGACGGCTCCGCCGGCCCGCGGGTGACAGAACAGGTGAGGCGGCTCGCGACGATACCCCTCGTCGTACCGCTGAGACTGGTGAGACTGCTGAGGGGAACCACGAACGCGAGAACGAGACATCCCAGGCGTGCCAGGCTACGTGTCGCGAACTGCACTCGGATCTCAGCGCACGTCCCGACGCATCGCGATTTCGAACCACGGACAGAGGCGGAGCTGGCGGTACCACTCTGGGTTCGAGTGAAGCCGCTCGTAGGGGACCCACAGCAGGCCGGCGACCTCGTCCTCGTTCGGCTCGAGTTCGCGATCGGAAAGGGTGAGTTTGAGGACGGCACAGACCTCGTGCTCGACGCCGGCGTTTTCGAAGTAGCGTTTGTACTCGAAGCGGTCGGTCAGGCGCAGGTTGTCGTACTGGTCGGGGGTAATGCCGAGTTCTTCTTCGAGTCGCTGGCGCGTGGCGTCGGTCTGGCTCTGGCCGTCGACGGGATGGGAGGCGACGGTGCCGTCCCAGTAGGTGCCCCAGAGGCGTTTGTCGGGGGCGCGCTGGGCCAGCAGGACGTTGTCTTCGTCGTCGAAGACGAGGGCGGTAAACGCCCGGTGGCGAATGCCGTCACCGGTGTGGGCCTCGAGTCGGTTGACGAGTTCGAGTTCGGTATCGTCGGCGTCGACGGCGATGACGTCCTGGCCGGCGTTTTCGTGCTGCAAGTCGTCGTCCCGCGGCGTAGTCATGTCTGCATCATTGCAGAGGGTCGTGAAACCAGTATCGGCTTTTGGTCGTTCGGTAGCGGCATCGATGAACTCGAGTCGGAATTACACCGTCGGGATACGATCGGTGGCTCGTAGCGCGGAAAATTCACGACTGAGTCTTCGAGAGACGCTAGTGATAGCGAACGATAGAGCGGGCCGAGTGAGGAGCGAGCGATTCAGGAGAACGGCGTGTGTACGCACAAAAGAGCAGCGTCTGCTCGGGACGAGCGCCGGTAATTCACTCGACGAGTTCAGCCAGGTTCCGTAAGGACGATCGGTTCCCGGCTTCGTTGTCTTCGGGGCGGATACCTTGCGGGATGTTCTCACAGCGATACGTGACTGTCGTTTTCCCGTCCGTCTCTTCTAGAGAGACGATGATTCGCATCTCGCCTGCAAATCGCTGGTCCGTCGTTTCGAACTCGATGGTCTCCACGATTTTCTCGTGGGGCACCAGCGCGACGAACCGCCCGCGGTGCGTATCCGCATCGTCGGCGGTCTTCCCACCCTCTCCCCCCGGCGAATCGTTCCGGGGATCCCGGTACGTGAGCGAAATCCTGAACTCGCCGCCCTCCCGCGGATCGAAGGAATGGACGTGACCGTCCATACCGTCTGGTGGCAGCCACATAGCCACCGCGTCGGGGTCAAGGAACGCTCGGTAAACCTCCTCTCGCGGGGCGTCGATAACTACTGTCACCTGCGTACTTGGTCCCTCATCACCCGGAGTCGTCATGCCCACTGACCTCGTCCAGAAACCGGCGGGATTTCGGCAGCGTTGTCAACGCGAAGAGCGCCGTCAGTTTGGTTTCGTCGGCCGATTCTTCTTGCGTTCCCGTCCCTCACCGGTCGGCCGTAGTGACGACCAATCGCTCCGTACTGCCGGTTGTCGGTCGGCATGGAATCGTTCACGACCCGTACTACGGGGGCCAACCGCATAGAGATAGCCCGTGAGAATCGTTACGGTCCGAGAATCTGTACGGTCTGACCGGGCGTGCGACGAGTTCACCGTTGGAGTCGGTGTCGCGGGTACGGGCCGAGTTGGATGGTGGTGTGGTTTCGATGGTGGTGGTGGTGGTAGACGGATCGCGGTGATCCGCTCGCACACCCCCGCCAACTCGGCTGGCCGCCGCGACCCGAGTGCAGGTGAACTGAACTCGGCGTGCGGTGGCCGCGGCTTACTCGGCTTTACTCGACTTTACTCGGCGTTCGAGTCCGATTGTGAGCGCGTGCCGACGCGGGGGGCGACGCGACAGCCGCAGGGACCGGCGATGGCTTCGCCCGGCCCGATCATGGTCCGCTGGACGATGGGCGTGTTACAGCGGGGACAGCGCGGGAGGGACAGGGTTTCCGGACTGTCCGTCGTGTCGCCGGGATTCGCATCGTCGGGGTCCGTATTGTCGGGTTCCGTCGTGGAGGCTTCCGTCCCGACGGATTCCGCGTCGTCACCATCCGTCTCGCCGGTATCGGTGCCGGCGGTGTCCGTCTCGCCCGTTTCGCCGGTGCCGTCGCTAGCCGCGTTGCGTGCGGCGTCGTCGTCGGTCACGCAGTCGAACACCTCGGCGCGTTCCCGAGACCGCCTGTAAGAGCCGCTGCTCGCTTGATATACCGATCCGTCAGTCGTGCGGGATGTTTATATCCCGTGAGAATGTACGCAATCATGGCTTTGACCCTTGCGGGGTGGAAGCCACGTCTCGGATGCTGGTACATCCGGGACACTTTCGTGTCCGATGTGGCTTCCGTCCTAATTGTTGACTGGTAGCGACTTATATCTACCGCTGAACGACGGGAAGGAGCGCCTGCTGCTGGCCTCGTGGGACCCGAACCACGGTGAACTCGACCGGTAGTGGTGAACTCGGATCGCGCCTACTGAGTAGGTTCGAGCGGCCACCTTTGCTCCGCGTCGGGGTTCTCCTGATAACTCTTCCCGACGGCCACTTCGAGGGGGTGGGGGTGTAGTTCGAGGTGTAGCGTCTCCGTTTCGAGCATTTCGCCATCGAGGCTGTATTCGATGGAGTCTTCGAGGCTTTCGACGGTGAGCGACGGCGTTCGTCGGCGGATGATGTGTGCGCTCTCGCGGTCGAACAGTCCTTCGAGGGCGGCGTCGCCGACCAGTCGACCCGGCGAGGCGTCTTCGACGATCGTGACCTCGAAGAGGCCGTCTTCGACGTGTGCCTGTGCGGTGCGCGTGCCGGTGAATCGGCGGCAGTTGCCGATGAGAACGAACATCGCGTCGCCGGTCCAGGACTGGGCGGCCTCGCCGTTCGGTCCCTCGGCCGTCTCGACTCGCAGCGAGAGCGAGTCGAAGTCCGCGACGGTCGCGACGGTGTTTTTCACGTATGCGAGGACGCCGAGCGCTCGTTTGCTGTCCGGCGTCGTCTCGCTGCTGGCTTCGGCGGTCACGCCGCCGACGCAGGAGTTGACGAACGAGCGGTCGTTCGCGACGCCGAGGTCGATCCGTCGCCGTCGGCCGGTTTCGAGCACCTCGAAACTGTGCTCGAGGCCGGTGATGCCGATGTTCGTCGCGAAGTTGTTGCCGGTGCCGGCGGGAACGACGGCGAGCGTCGTCGTCTCGAGTTCGTCCGCGGCCGCGATCCCGTTGATGACTTCGTTGACGGTTCCGTCGCCGCCGGCGGCGGCGATCAGGTCCGCCTCGGGTGCGGCGTCGCGGGCGAACCGCATCGCGTCCCCTGCTCCTTCGGTCTGTCGGACCGTCAACCCGTAGTCGGCCGCCAGTTCGACGGTGTCATCGACGTGGTCCTGGCTGCCGCTGACGGGATTGAGAACGAGAACGCGGCGGGGATCGGCGTCGCTGTCTCTACCCTCCGAGTGCATACCCCACCGTATGCCGGCCGAGCGCAAAAGGGTCTGGCTGGCGTTTGCCTCGGTGTGTATCTCGTCGATCTTCACGCGCACACGCGATTCTTTCACGGCCACCGGTCTCTCGGTGACCGATTCGATCCGCTTGGTGCACGAGTGCTCACCGAGATGGCAGCGAGGCGCGGCCTCGACGGCGTCGCGACGACGAACCACGACTACTACACCCACCTGAACACTGCCGCAGACGCGGTCACCCTGCCCGGAATCGAGATTACGACCGATCGGGGTCACGTCCTCGTCATCGGACCCGATCCGCCGGCGGAGACGAAACCGGGGGCGTTGTCTCCGGCGGAGGCGGTCGCGCTGGCTCACGATCGCGACTGTGCCGCTATCGTCGCACACCCGTTTCGAAACAGCACCGTTCGCGAGCTCACGGCCGTTCCCTTCGACGCCATCGAGGTTAACGGCAAACATCCGCGGTCGCGTCCGCTGGTCGAGAAGTTGGCGTCGGAACGAAACCTGCCGCTCGTCGGCGGCAGCGACGCGCACTATCCGTTCGAGGTCGGGCGAGCGTACACGATCGTCGAGTGCGATCGGCTCACGCCCGAGGCGGTCGTCGAAGCGATTCGAGACGGTCGCGTCGAGGCCCAGGTCTCCCGGTCGACATTGGACGAGGTGGTGCGACGCGGGTACCGGGCCGTCCACCGCCGCAAGCGCGTCATCGACGCGATCGAGCGGCCGACGCCGGGGGTCGGAACGCCACCGGGTGAGGAGTCGACGGAGTAAGCCGCCTCCACGCGCCGCTCGAACGCCGCTCGAATTCTGCTCGAACGCCGACCGACCGCCGACCGAACGCCGACCGAACGCCGATCAGCCGAGCTGTTCGTCGAGAATCAACCGCGTCTTCGTGCTGACGACCTCCTCCTGGTTGCGCGCTTTCGTAATGAGATCGTTCACGCCGCGCGTGTCCGCGGCGTCGACGCCGAGGACGACGTCCTGCTCGCCCGAAACCATCCAGACGAAATCGACCTCCTCCCACTCCGCCATGCGCTCCGAGATGCCTTCCGTATCCACGTCGACCGCGACGCTGATTTCGATCATCGCCTTGACGTTGCCCGTCCGGGTCGCGATCGTAAACCGTTCGATCACCTCGTCGTCCATCATCCGCTCGACGCGATTGCGAACCGTCCCCTCGCTCGTCCCGACTTCGTCCGCGATTTCCGTGTACGGCGTTCGGGAGTCTCGTCGCAGCACGTCGAGGATCGCTCGATCGAGTTCGTCCATTGAGATCCGTGACTACGGACGAGTGGCACTTACCGATTACGAAATTCGTAACTGAGTTTCGAAGACAACACTTATGATGGTGTGTCCAATACGTAGTTCGTAATGACAGCAGCCTACGTTGCGCTGGAGGGCGGACACGTACTCGAGGGACGTGGTCGCGCTTCGGGCACGGCTCGCGGCGAGCTGGTTTTCACGACAGCCTACACCGGCTACGAAGAGAGCCTGACCGATCCGTCCTACGAGGAACAGATTCTTACCTTCTCCTACCCGCTGATCGGCAACTACGGCGTCCGAACGGAACGGTTCGAAGACGACCGCGTCCACCCTCGCGCCGTGCTCGCAAAGGAACTCACCGACGACGTCGCCGACTGGCTCGAGGGCGAAGGCGTTCCCGCGGTCGATCACCTCGACACGCGAGACGTCGTCACCGACATCCGCGACGGCGGCGCGATGAAATGCGGCATCGCCGTCGGCGAGGACGCCACCGAGGAAGACGCCCTGGCCGAACTCGAGGCCTGCAAGGCCATGAGCGAACACACCGACATCGGCGCGCAGGTCAGCGTCGACGATCACACCGTCCACGGCGCGGACAACGACGGCGAGACCGTCGCCCTCGTCGACTGCGGCGCGAAGGGCTCGATCGTCGATTCGCTGCTCGACCGCAACGCGACGGTTCACGTCCTCCCCTACGACGCAAGCACAGCCGATGTCGAGGCCGTCGATCCCGATATCCTGTTCATCTCGAACGGCCCCGGCGACCCCGCGAACTACGAACAGGCGATTGAACTCGTCGAGGCGTTCGTCGAGGACACGCCCGTTGCCGGTATCTGCCTCGGCCAGCAGATCGTCGCCGAGGCGCTGGGTGGCACGACGGCGAAGATGGACTTCGGCCACCGCGGGGTCAACCAGCCCGTCCTCGACCTCGAGTCGGGACAGGTCGTCATGACGACCCAGAACCACGGTTACACCGTGGACGAGCCCGGCGATTATCTCGAAGTCACGCAGATCAACGTCAACGACGACACCCCGGAGGGGCTCGACGGCGTCGAACACGATATCATCACCCGCCAGTACCACCCCGAAGCCAATCCCGGGCCGGAAGACACCCTCGAGTTCTTCGACAGCGTCGTCGGTATGGCCGGGAAATCGGAGCAGCGAGCGGTTCCGGCGGACGACTGAGTCGAATTCGTTTTGCGTGGTCTCCGGAAGCGATCGTGACTCCAACGGGAACGGACAACCGACGCCGATCGAGGGCCGTTCACTCCGTCGTCTCCTCGTAGGTGCCCTCGTACGCGGTGAGCAGATTCTCGGTGCGGAGGGTGACCATGAACCACTCCGTATCGATTGGATCGCCCGCATCGGGGTCCGCGTCGACACCCGCCCGTAGTCGGCCGTCCCGGACGGAGAGGGACAGCGTCTCCCCGGGTTCGAACGCCTCGTCCAGGCTCGCCCCGCGATAGTTCTCGCCGATCGCAGACAGCGAGACCGTCGACCCTTCGGGTATCGGATCGCCGGCTTCCATCGCGAGTTCGATGACTTCTCCGCCGTCAGTCGAAATCGACACCTCGGGGGCTTTCTCGAATCCCTCGTCGACCCACTCCGGTCTCTCGAGTTCGGTCTCACCGACGCTCGAGAACGATGTTTCCACCGCAATCGTTTCGGTAGCGCCGGCCGATGTCCCCTCCAACTCGTACGCGTAGCGCTCGATGCCGTCGTCGGAGACGGAGACCGTTGCGACGAACTCGTCGTACTCGTCCGCCGGATTCATCCGCTCGAGAGCGTCGCTCATCTCCGTCCCTTCGTAAGTGACGACCGTCGTCCCGTCGGACTCCTCGACGTCGATCAAGTCGTACTCCGAAACGCGCAGTACGGCTTCCAATTCCCGGCGAATGCTCCGTTCGTTCGTCGAGGGAGCCGCCGGTCCGTTCTCGATCCGGTACCGGTCGCCTCCGTCGAAGGTCTGGCGGACGAGCGTTTCGTTCGCCGATTCCGTGAAGAGCCAGGTTTCCTCCGTCGACGATTCGTGTCGGAGCCTCGTTTTCTGTACCTTTCGCTCGCCGTCGACGGCGAGCGCGATCGACTCTTCGAACGTTCTGGCGTCGATGCTGATCGTCTCGGACGTGTCGACCGTGTACGAACCGTCTTCGAGAATCGCCGCCTGTCGAGACGCGAGTTCGTCGGCATCGAATCCGGTTTCGCCGGTTCCGTCAGGGTAGTCGATGGTCCCGTCCGTTTCGTTTGCGGCCGTCTCTCCCTCTGCTGCCGCTCCGTCGGCGCCGTCGCCGGTGTCGGTGCTGCCGCCGTCGAGGACGCCCGCACACCCCGCGGTCGTTGCCAGTATCGCAACGGCGAGTACGATAACTAGTGACTTTTTCACGGCGTAATTATTCGATCCCCCGGTTATGACACTACCGGATAGGGGGCGACACGAGGACGATCACGCCGTACTCGGAACGGCACTCCGTATCAGAACTCGTCGGTCTCGATCTCCACGGCCCGCTCGCGGATCACTTCGCCGTCGAGTGCGGCGGCGAGGCGTCGATATCGAACGCGGGGTCGCCCATTAGAACTCCCCGCGGATGATCGCCGCGACGCGCTCGCGGTCGAACAGCCGCTCGTCCTCGGGAATATCCGGGTACGGTGTCCCAGGCTCGTAGCCGGGCCAGGTACCGAACTCGTCGGGATAGAGCTGCTTGGCCGTCATCTCGAGTTGGAAGAGGTTCATGAGCGGCCCCTGGTATCGCATGCCGCCGGCGACGACGCGGTCGTTTTGAACTGCCGTCAGCTTGCTTCCGACGGGATGGCTCTCGAGTTCGTCGCGGATGTCGTCGATGCTGTACTGGGAGGTGATTCCCCAGAGGTGCAAGATAACGTCGGGATCGACATCGAGCATCGTCTCGTAGTCGACGGTGCCCCAGTCGCCCGACCAGGAGCGGTCGGCGAGCGCGTCGGCGGCGGCGAGTGGACGCGTATCCGCCTGCCAGTAGCCGGGCGCGTTGAGGTGGTACGTGAAGAACTGGCCGTCGCCGAGCGTGACGCGGGCGGCGGTCGGGCGCTCGTCTTCGGGCGGTAAATTCGACGCGATCCGCCCGTGCAGGTCGTCGTACACCGCTTCGAGTGCCGCGTAGCGCTCGCGCTCCTGAAACACGTCCGTAACGCGGTCGAACAGTTCCCAGAGCGTGTAGAACTCGTACTGGTCGGCGTAGGCGTCCGCGGGGTCGCTGTGGACGCCGCTGTGGAAGTTGCCGACCCACGGCCCGACGGTCGAGGCGATGTCGTCGATGTCGTCCTCGGTCCAGTCGTCGTGTTTCAGGACGTAGGACGGGTCCAGAAAGTGAACGTCGCTGTCGAGTTCGTAGAGTTGCTCCTTGCGGAGGCCGCCCTCGAGCGGGTTCGGGAGGCCGTCCCAGTCGAAGGAGACGCCGGGGAGACGGTCGTAGAACTTGTTCATCGTCGTCCCCGACATCTCGGTGGAAAACAGCGTGGTGACGGCATCGCCGTGGCCGAGCGCGACGGCCATGTCGGCGTACTGCGGAAAGGCGACGAAAACGCGTTCGGGGACGGCATCGAACGAAACGTCGCCCATCGGCTGCAGCGTTGCGGTGTGGCCGTCGCCGTTCGAGTGGCCGTTCCCGGTCGGATCGTCTCTTCCGGAAATGCAACCGGCGAGCATCGCACTGCCGAGCGCCGTACTCGCGGCGACGAACCGGCGGCGGCTCCGGTCGATCCCTCCCTGTCCGATAGCGCTTCGAGCGTCCATACGTTTTAGGCTCGCCTAATCATCTAAAAGGGATTCGATTTAGGCCAGCCGAAACCGTTCGGTTGACGACAGCGTTCAGTCCGCGAAGGAGTACACGACGGTCGCGTTCGCCGTCACGGTCACGGGATCGGCGTCGATCTCGGTCGGCGGCGCACTCCCGTCGTCCGCCGACGTTGCGAACTCGACGTCGTGTCGCACCGAGTTCACCCGAACGTCGTTCGTCGTCACCGCCGTCGTTCCGGTAAGTTCGACCTCCCGATTCGATGCGATGTGGGCCGCCTCCTCGTCTGCGGTCGCCAGCGCATCGTCGATCGCATCCTTGCGAAGCGCCGCCCGCGTCTCCTCCTGTAGCGTGAAGTTCACCCGGCCGATGTCGTCGGCCCCGGCGGAGACGGCGGCGTCGATGACCTCGCCGACCCGGTCGACGTCGTCGATCGTCACCTGGTACGAGTGCGTTCCGGCGAACTCGTCGACGCCCTCCTCCCGTCTCGCCGCCGCCGACGGTCGGATTCGATACCGGCCCTCTTCGACGTTTTCGTCCGGGATTCCGAGCTCGTCGATGGCGTCACGGAGCCGTTCGGACTGCGTGGCCAACTCGTCGCTGACCGCCTCGGCGGACTCGTCGGTCGCCTCGACGCCGAGACTCACCGTCGCCGTATCCGGCTCGGCTTCGACCTCGCCCTCGGCGCTGACGGTAATCTCGTTGTCCGTCGCGCTCGACTCCGTTTCGTCGCCCGACTGGGCCGGATCGCCGGTCGAGAGCGCACTGCCAACACAGCCTGCCATCGCCGCTGCAACACCGACGCTCGATACCGCGAGGAACTGTCGTCGATCCATACGCTCTCGACACGTGCACACCAAATAATGATTCGCCAGGGTCAAACCGCTCTTTCACCCTTCCGGGGCGTCGAGTTCAAGAACTCGAACGCGTAGTCCGGCCGGTTCGTGACGAACACGTCGGGTTCGGTGGTCAGCGCGTCGCGGACGCTGCCCTTGGTGTCGACGAGTTTCCAGACGCCGGCGGTGAGTCCCGCCTCGCGCGCCGTCTCGAGGAATCTCGGGATGGCGCGTGGAACGTAGTGACTGAAGACGCTCCCGGCGCCGCAGTCGGTCGCCTCATCCGCCAGCCCCGATGTCGGCACCGAGCCGACCAGACCGGTTGGAACGTCGGATACCTGCGCCTGCTCGAGGGGCGCAGTCTCGAATGAGAGTACCGAGACCCGGTCGAGAACGTCGTAGTCGCGCGCCATCTCGAGGATGGCATCGGTGTAGCCCGCCTCTTTCAGCTCGAGGTAGATCGACACGTCGGTGTCGGCGAGGAGTTCGAGCGCGCGAGCGAGCGTAATGAGCGGTTCGCCGTCGATACGAGCGCCGCTGATCTCCGCCCAGGTGGTGTTTCGAATCCACCCGTGGCCCGTCGAATCCCAGTCCAGAACGGGGTCGTGAAACAACATCAGCGTTCCATCGCGAGTTCGTCGTACGTCGAGTTCGACGCCGTCGACACCGAGCTCGATGGCGCGTCGAATCGCGGCTGCCGTGTTCGGCGGTTCCAGTCCGGATGCGCCGCGGTGGCCGACGATACGCGGGCGCGTCGATGGCACTGACCCGCTCGTAATAAGCGGCGACAGCCCCCAGACGGCAAGTGCGGAGACTCCCGTCCCCACCCCCGCCAGGAGTCGGCGTCGGGAGGGACGACAACGTGACCAATCAGGCATACCTGACACGTTCTTCTCAAAGATAGTAACGTTTTCTTAGTTGAGACGTTCTCGCGAGTTCTCCGCTGTCGTTCCAAAATGACTATACTGTCAACCGACCAATTCGACCACGTGTCCCGCCTCGAACCCCTCCTAGAGCGGGCGGCTGACCGGCCCGTCACGACCGTCTTCGTCCTCCTCATTACCGGGCCGCTCATCGTCGCCGGCCTCTCCTTTCGCCAACCGATCGCGCTTCCGGACGCCCTGCTCACCGAACTCGAATGGGTGTTCTGGCTGCTCGTCTACATGCCGGTCAGCGCGATCAGGAGGCTGTTGTTCGACCCGCTCGGCCTCGAACGACTGTTTGGGGTTCCCGTTCTCGGACAGGGGCTCATCGTTCTCACGCTGGGTGGGCTCTACTACCTCGTGAGCTACTTCCTGGTCTACGCCGGTAGCGCCCTGCTCGGAACGGCCGAGACCGACGCCGGTGGAGACGGCCGGTAGTCCTGTCCTATTCTGTCGTTAGTCGTGGCGGAAACTACGGCTGCCCGTAAACGCCATGGCCATCCCGTGCTCGTCTGCGGCTTCGATCACGTCGTCGTCGTTGACGGAGCCGCCGGGCTGGATAACGGCCTCGATACCCGCCTCGGCGGCCTCCCGGATACCGTCCGGGAACGGGAAGAACGCGTCCGACGCCATCACGGCTCCCTCGGCGTCCTTGCCCTCGGCGTGTTCGTCCGCCTTCATCGCGGCGAGTCGAACCGCGTCGACGCGGGAAACCTGTCCCATCCCGACGCCGACGGTCTCGGTCCCGTCCGCGAAGAGGATACCGTTGGATTTGACGTGTTTGAGCGTCTGCCAGGCGAAGACCATCGACTCGAGTTCAGCGTCGGTCGGCTCACGGTCAGTAACGATTTCGAGATCGTCGGCGGAGATTTCCTGTAGATCGCGTTCCTGGACGAGTCGGCCGCCGACGAGGGGTTTTTCGGTGAACCGCTCCGTCCGCTCGCCGAGGTCGTCAACGTCGAGCACCCGCAAGTTGTCCTTCTCGAAGAGGATTTCGAGCGCGTCGTCGGTGTAACCGGGCGCGACGACGACCTCCTTGAACGAGTCGATAATCTGCTCGGCGGTGTCGGCGTCGCACTCGCGGTTCAGGGCGACGATGCCGCCGAAGGCGCTCATGGGATCCGTCGAGAGCGCCCTCTCGTACGCGTCAGCGACGGAGTCAGCGGTTGCACAGCCGGCCGGGTTCGTGTGCTTGATGACCGCAGCCGCGGGCTCGTCGAACTCCTTGATGAGGTTGAGCGCGCCGTCAGCGTCGTTGTAATTGTTGTACGAGAGCCCCTTCGCACCCTCGTTTAGCTGTTCGGCGTGGACGACGCTCGCCTCGTCGCAGGTGGCGTCCGCGTACACGGCGGCGTCCTGGTGTGGATTCTCCCCGTACCGGAGCGTATCGACTCGGTCGTTCGAGACGAGTCGGCGTGCGGGGAGGCCGCTGTGATCATCGGCATCGGTACTCGCCACGTCGGCGGCAACGGATGCCGTCCCCGCTTCGCGGTCGACGGTCACGACGCCCTCGGCGACCCACTTCACCGCACGCGGGTAGGCGCGGAACTCGCCCTCGTAGAGGACGCGCTCTTTCAGGCTCTCGGCGTCGTCGCCCTCGTAGATCGGAACCGGCTCCTGCGTGACGATCGGTCCGCCGTCAACCTCGCTCTCGACCACGTCGCCCTCGTCGTCGGTCGCGTCGGTGACGACGTGGACCGTACAGCCCGCGACCGAGACGCCGGCCTCGAGCGCGTCTCCCCAGGCGTCCGTGCCGGGGAACGACGGCAGCAGCGAGGGATGGACGTTCAGCGTCATCGGTGCCTCATCGAGGAACGCGTCCGAAAGGATGCGCATGTAGCCGTCCAGACAGACCAGCTCGAACTCGTAGTCCGCGAGCGCTTCGAGCACTGCCTCCTCGTGCTCCCGGCGGGTCATATCGTCCGCGAGCGGGACGACTTCGGTCGGAATCCCGCGCTCGGCGGCGGCTTCGAGCACCGGCGCGTCCTCGCCGGTCGTAAGTACGACCCCGAGTTCAGCGCCGCCCGGTCGTCGGTCGGCGATGTTCAACAGGTTACGCCCTCGGTTGCCGGCCATCCCGGCGATTCGCGTCATAGGTGTAGGCCCGCCCGCGAGAGCCAAAGTGGTTGCGGTCTCTCCACGCAGAATATCCACATATATGTATACATTCTACAGTATATTCACCAGTATCCGGAGAGGTATGCACACCCGTGGGCGAACCCGACGACCGTTTCGATACGCTTTTGGACAGGGATAGAAACTCTCGCACGATGAGCGACACCGACGCACTGTATGCGGTCTCGCCGCTCGACGGGCGCTACGGCAACCGAACGGAGCGGCTCTCGCCGTACGCCAGCGAGGCCGCCCTCATGCGCGCCCGCGTCCGCGTCGAAGTCGAGTATCTGGTTACGCTCGCCGAACTCGAGGCGACGCCGCTCGAACTCGACCTCGACGAGCGCGAGGAGCTTCGGGGACTGTACAAACACTTCGCCGAGGAGGATGCCCGCCTGATCAAGAAACTCGAGACCGAGGGCCACGACGAGTTCGAGGCGACGAATCACGACGTCAAGGCCGTCGAGTACTTCATCCGCTACCGTCTGGGCGACGACAGCGACGCGTCGGCGTGGATCCACTTCGGGCTGACCAGCGAGGACGTGAACAACCTCGCCCACCGGCTGCTCGTCCGCGGGGCCGTCGACGAAGTCCTGCTACCGGCGCTGTACGACGTGCAGGACACGCTCGCCGACATGGCTCGCGAGCACCGGGACGTGCCGATGCTCGCCCGCACTCACGGCCAGCCCGCGACCCCGACGACCTTCGGCAAGGAACTGGCCGTCTACGCGGCCCGTCTCGGTCGCGCGACGGGGCAGATCCGCGAGACGACTGACGGATTGTGCGGGAAACTCGCCGGTGCGTCGGGGACCTACGCGGCCCACGTCGCCGCCTACCCCGACGTCGACTGGCGGGCCGTCGCCGCCGAGTTCATCGAGCGACTCGGCCTCGACGTTGCCCGACTGACGACGCAGGTCAATCCCTGCGACGACCTCGCGGCGCTATTCGACGCGATCAAGCGTGCGAACACCGTGCTCCTCGATCTCGATCTGGACGTGTGGCTGTACGTCTCCGACCGCTATCTCGGCCAGGAGACCGTCGACGGCGAAACCGGCTCTTCGACGATGCCCCACAAGGTCAATCCGATCGACTTCGAGAACAGCGAGGGGAACCTCTCGAAGGCGAATTCCGACCTCTCGTTCCTCGGCGACTACATCACGACCTCGCGGCTCCAGCGAGACCTCTCGGACTCGACCGTCAAGCGAAACATCGGGGCTGCGTTTGCCCACTGCCTGATCGGTTACTCGAAAACGGCCGCCGGCCTCTCGAAAATCGTCCCGAACGAACAGGTCATGCGCGAGGAGCTCGAATCGACGCCCGAAATCATCGGTGAAGCCGTTCAGACGATCCTCCGCCGCGAGGGCCAAGCGGATGCCTACGAGCAGGTCAAAGCCCTGACCCGCGGAAAAACCGTCACGCTCGAGGACTTCCAGGAACTGTTCGACGACCTCGACGTCGACGCGGACGTGCGCGCTGAACTCGGGGCGCTAACGCCGACCGGATACACCGGTATCGCGAGCGACCTGGTCGACGACATCGACGCCGACGCGGAGTCGCCGTCGCCAAACTAACCGTTTCGGTGTACCGTTTACGGGTTTCCTGCCGACTGAAAATCAACGGGAGAACGACCAGCGAGGACGGCGTCGCAGGTGGCGTCCGAGTTCCGTTTCACGACCGTTCACCGCCTACCATCGGTAATGAACGGTTCGAACGAAAGATCGTCTTTTTAGGACGGTCCGAGTGAGCCAACGTGAATACGATGAGTGCCACCCGGATCGTCGGTCTCGCCCTCCTGGCGGTCGTCGGACTCGCGATCGCACCGGTCGCAGGGAGTGCCCTCACAACGCCGGTCGCCCACCAGTCGGCTGCCGGCGCGAACGGACCGAGTGGGGGGCTACAGCCACAAACGCAAGCACAGACGAACACGGCCACAAACGCGAACACGGACGCTGCGAATACGACCACAAACACGACCGTCGCAACCTTCCTCCAGGCCACGAGCGCAGACGCCCAATCGAGCGTCGATTCCGGCCTCTTCGACGCCACGTACCACGCCACAGACACCGAGCGTCGCGCCGCACTCGTCACCGACCGCGCCGACGAGTTCGAACAGCGCCTCGCCGAACTCGAGGCCGAACGAGAGGAACTCCGTGAACGGGAGGACTCGCTCTCATCGGCCGCATACGAGGCCCGCCTGACGAGACTCACAGTCACCATCGCGTCGCTGAACCGCTCGATCGAACGGACGAAGTCGCGGGGCGTCGCCGCCGGTCTCGACGAGGAGCGCTTCGAAACGCTCCAGCAAACCGCGAGCGATCTCGCCGGGCCAGACATCGCGGCGACGGCACAGAAGGTAGTCGGCGTCGACCGGCATCCGGGCGGCGGCATCGGCGTCACCAACGGCCCGCCCGCAGACCGCGGCCCGCCGAACTCGTCGACTTCGGCAGGAGCGGCGGAGTCGCCCGGACGGCAGCCTCCGGCGGCTGTCCCGGGTAGCAGTCCAGAGAGCGACGGACGTGGAGATAGTCAGGATCGCAGCCAGGGTCACGGGCGAAATCAGAGCCAAACTCACGGGCAAAATCCGACTCCGACTCCGACTTCGACTCCGACACCCGCACAGAACGCAGACCCCGACAACAGAACCGGACAGGGGAGCCAGTCTAATCGGGGCTCGGCCCACGAACAGAACTCGCGAAATTCGGGTGAAAACTCCGACCGATCGGGCAATGGCTCGCCGGCACGGACCGGCCCACCGACCGACGCCGCGGAACCATCGACACCGGAGACAGACGCAGACTCATCTGACGGCTCGGTCACCGACGGCACGAGTTCATCGAACGCTGATACCGACGCCGATAGCGGGACGGACACAACAACCACCGAGACGCCGACGGACGACTGATACTGCCGAATACTACGGCAGACGCCGCGAGCGAACTGCCATCGCTGTCGGCGATCGGCCTCGAGATGCGATCGAGCGTTGACGGACCGGCGTCTGACCGGACGACCGCGCGCGGTCGGGACTTTCCCGAGCAGACACGCTTTTCAGCGGCGACGCCATACGGCCCCACGATGGATTCCGCCGCCTTGTTGGATCTGCTGGGAAACGAGAACCGAAGGCGGATTCTCCGCCTTCTCGCTCGCAAACCCTGTTACGTAACCGAAATCTCCGAATACCTCGGCGTGAGCCCCAAGGCGGTCATCGAACACCTCCGAAAACTCGAGTCGGCCGGACTGGTCGAAAGCCGTGTCGACGACCAACGTCGCAAGTACTTTCACATCGCTCGCAACGTTCGCCTCGAAGTCACCGTCTCTCCCTACGGCTTCGCGAGCAAGAGCGCCTATCCGACCAACAACGGCTTCGACATCACCACCTGCCGACACCTCTCGCTCGACATCGCCTGTGATGAACTCGACGAACTCGGTGACCTCCTGCAGGCGCTCGAAGAACTCGAGCAGCTCGAAAACGAACTCTCGCTCGCCCAGCGATGGGTCCAGAGCCAACTCTACGACGTCCTCGATCAGATCTCCGAAACCGTCGGCGACGGCCCGGAAAGCCGCATCTACGCCGATCTGCTGGCGACCATCCGGTCGGAGCCGAAATCCGTCGGCGAACTGCGTTCCGAACTGGATGTTCCCCGCGAGATCATCGCCGAACTGCTGGAGTCGATGGCCGACGACGGGCTGGTTCGCCGAACCGAACGCGGCTGGGAGCTAACGACCACCTGACGGCCGGTCCGAACGGACATCGTTTCTGCCTCGGAGAACCGAGTGCCACGGGCACGGGAACAGGCACGGAAAATGAGGGTATTGCGGCCTAACGGTCGGTTGAACGGCCGCTATGTCACGTCTCGCGAGAGGCCGTCGCGGAGGTCTCGACCGAAATAGTAGCCGGCGACCGACGCGACCAGGCCGATCGCGAGGCCGATCGCGATGAGCGTCCGGCCGGCCCCGAGCGCCACGTAGACCGGGTCGGCCAACGGCGTGATCGCGCCGGCCAAGGCCCCCGCGGCGGTCAGCTCCAGATACCGCCGCTTCGACGTGATGAGTCCGACCAGGAAGGCCGTCGCGAAGATGCCGATCATCTGGCCGGCGATCGGGAGCACCGCGTCGCCGACGAACAGACCCGCACCGATCGTCAACGCCAGGGCGAGAAACGCCTTCGGCGAGAAGTACTTGCGAGGCGACAGTCGATCCGTGAGTCCGGCGAGGCGAGAGCCGTCCGATCGGCCAGCTGCCGGCTCGGCCGACTTGGCCGGCTGGGAGAACTCGTCGGCCGGCTCGGACCCGACAGCGGATCCCGCATCGATCGCACCCTGCTCGCGTCCCTGTCGGTCTCCTGAACTCGTGTCCGGTCCGGTGCCAGAACCGGTGTCTGAGAGCAACTGCTCCGTCTCTGAGAGGAGGTCGTCCGTCGAGGGGGACTCTCGACGCTCGGTCACCTCGTCCGAGCGATCGTTCATATTCGAAGACTGGGTGGCCGGCACCATGGTCTTTTCGCCACGCTGTCAGCTATCCCGCCGAGCGGAACGAGAGGAATCCCAGTTGCTCCTCCGATCCGGTTTCGGGGCGAGACCGTCCGCTTTGGCACGAACGACGTTTATCATGACTCGGCTGCTAGAGAACGGTGTGAACGTCGATCTGGTTGCTTTCGGGATCGTTGCGATCGCGATCGGGTTGGGAGTGCTCTCCGCAGCCCGTCACTTCTATCCCCGGCTCGATCTCACCGACGATGCGCTTGCGACGGTGCGGCTACTGACGGCGCTGATCGCCGCCGTACTCTTACTGACCGGCATCGGCCTCGTCGTCGTCGGAATCGCCTGACTCGCTAGCCTACCCGGTTTCGGGCCAAATGCCGGAATCGAAAGCGTGCCTTCAAGTCCGCCGACGCGCAACGCTTTCGCATGAATCCAGGCGATCGCGTTCGCGTCGACCGCGCGGATCGCACGTACGAAGGCGTGTTGCTCCCCTCCAGCACGGACGACAATCTCGTCGTGAAACTCGACGGCGGCTACAACGTCGGCGTCGATCGGGACGACGCCGACATCGAGATCCTCGACGAAGACGTCTACGAAATCGACGGGGCCGATACCGAAGACGAGAACGCCGGTACGGACTCCGAAATCGAGTTCAACGACGACCTGCCGACCATCTCGCTGATCTCGACCGGCGGGACCATCGCCTCGACGGTCGACTACCGTACCGGGGCGGTGACCGCCCAGTTCGACGCCGAAGACGTGTTGCGTGCCGTTCCCGACCTCGCCGGCCGCGCGAACTACCGCGGGCGCGTCGTCGCGAATATCCTCTCGGAGAACATGGAGCCGCCGATCTGGCAAGAACTCGCTCAGGCGGTGTTCGAGGAAATCGAGGCCGGCGCGGACGGCGTCGTCGTCATGCACGGCACCGACACGATGCAGTACTCTGCCGCAGCGCTCGCGTTCATGCTCGAGACGCCCGTCCCCGTCGTCTTCACGGGCAGCCAGCGCTCCGCCGACCGACCGTCCTCGGACAACGTGATGAACGCCGTCTCTGCCGTCGAAGCCGCAAAGAGCGACTGCGCGGAGGTCCTCGTCTGTATGCACGGCTCCGAATCCGACGACGCCTGCGCGCTCCACCGCGGCACCCGCGTCCGGAAAAACCACACCTCTCGCCGCGATGCCTTCGAGACGGTCGGCGCGAACCCGCTCGGCACCGTCGACTACGACGGCGAGGAAGTGACCTTCCGCCGAGACCGCCGTGAACGCGGCGATGTGGAACTCGAACTCACAGCTGAACTCGAGAGCAATGTGGACCTGCTCAAGTTCACGCCGGGGATGGACCCCGCCTTCCTCGATGCCGCCGAGGGCGCAGCGGGATTGGTCATCGAGGGAACCGGCCTCGGGCACGTTCACACCGATCTCATCCCGCGGATCGCGGAACTCATCGACGACGGGACGACGGTCGTCATGACCAGTCAGTGTCTCGAGGGACGGGTTTGCGATCGGGTCTACGATACCGGCCGCGACCTCCTCGACGCCGGCGTGATCGAAGCCGGCGATACCCTCCCCGGCACGGCGACGGTCAAACTGATGTGGGCGCTTGCGAACGAAGAATCCGCCGAAGAGGCGATGCAGACCTCGCTGGCCGGTGAACTACAGGAGCGGTCGGTTCCCTGGGAGTGATCTCGATGGCCGTCGGAATCGAGATACGGCGAGCGACGCACGACGACTACGAGGGCGTCGCGGCCTTCACCGAGACGCTCTGGGAGGATCGCGGCGGCGACTACATTCCGGAGATCTACCACGACTGGCTCGAGGACGAGGACGAGAGCCACAAGAAGACGTTCGTCGCCGACGCCGGCGACGCCATCGCCGGAATCGTCCAGGCCGTCCTGGTGTCGCCCGACGAAGCCTGGTTTCAGGGCATGCGCGTCAACCCCGACTACCAGCGGCAGGGGCTGAGCGGCCGGCTCAACGACGCCTGCTTCGAGTGGGCCCGCGAGCAGGGCGCGACCGTCGGCCGGATCATGATCTTCTCGTGGAACGCCGCCTCGCTCGGCGCGGCGCGAACGAGCGGGTTCGAGCCGACGACCGAGTTCAGGATGGCACATCCGGAACCAGACCCGGACGCGTCGGGACCGAACCCAGTCTCGAACGATCCCGCCGCAGCGTGGCGCTACTGGACGCACAGCGACGCCCGCGAGCACTTGCAGGGACTGGGACTTGCGCCGGAGGAGACGTGGGCCGTGCGCGAACTCACGCGCGAGGATTTCCTGGCGTTCGGGGACGATCGTGACGATGACACTGCCGTCTTCTCGGTCGAACGCGACGGAAACGGGGTGGGAGCGGCCTATCGGGTCCGAAGCTACGAACGGGAAAACGACGACGGCGAGACCGAAACGTGGGCCGAATACGGCGTCAGTGCCTGGGACGACATCGACGCGGCCCGCTCACTGCTCGCCGCACTCTCCCGCGACGCCGCCGCCCTCGACGCGGATCGAACCCGAGTGCTGATCCCCGAGACGACGGCCGTGGTTAGCGACGCCTCGTACGCCGGTGTCAGCATCGCCGAGGAACCGGACTTCGTCCTCGCTGCTGCACTCGGCGGCGGCGAATAGGTATCGCAGGGTAGAGGACTACCCGCCGCTGACCGGCGGAAACAGCGCCAACTCGTCGTCGGCTTCGAGTTCGGTTGCGAGTCCGTTTTCTTCGACGAGGACGTTGGTGCCGTTTCGCAAGACGTTGATCTGGGATCGGAGATCGCCGTCGTCGGTGAGGACGCGCTCGCCGACGGCGGGACGGTCGGCGACGAGTTCGTCGAGGGCGTCACCGACGGTGTCGCCGGCGGCGGTTTCGACGGTGACGTGTTTGTCGCCGGCGCGTTCGGCGAGGTCCGCGAACAGTTTCCACTCCGTTGGCATAGGTGGCGGTATCGGTGCCGGAGGCAAGTAGCTACCGCTCCGACGGTGGCGGGTGCCGGCGTCCGGGATATCGTGGCGCTTGCGATACGAGTCTGGATCGACGGAGACGCTTAACTACGCCCGGACTGGAGACGGTACGTATGGTCGGCGAGCGTGTAACGGAACGGGTACCGGAGAACTGGCGCTGGTCTGTGACGACGCGCGCAGTCGTCGGCCTCGCGCTGGTTGTTGCGCTGCTCTCGGTCGCCACCGGCATTCTCAGAATCGACCAGGAGGCGGCCGATTTCGGTCCTATCGCGCCGCACGTACCGCTCGCCGTCCAGGAAGCCGTCGGATTCACCGGCGCACTCACCGGGTTTCTCATGGTCGCCAGCGCGCTCGCGCTCAGGCGCGGCTTGCGCGTCGGCTGGTGGGCGACGCTGCTGTTGTTGCCGCTGACGGCAATCCAGGGGCTGCTCCAGGGGAGTCAGTACTCGCTTCCGCTCGTCGTGCTGTCGCTGGTCTCGATGCCGACGCTCCTCCTCACCCACAAGCGCTTCGACCGATCGCTCTCGCTGACGACGACGCAACTCGCCGCGGCCGGCGCGCTCGTCGGCGTCCAGGCCTACGGTACCTTCGGCGCGTACGCGCTCCGGGATGACTTCGACGGCATCGAGCACCTGCTCGACGCGTTCTACTTCACGCTGATCACCTCGAGCACCGTCGGCTACGGCGATATCGGTCCCGAGACCGAGGAGGCACAGCTGTTTACCATGTCCGTCGTGGTCCTCGGCGTCGCCAGTTTCGGTATCGCCATCGGGGCGCTCGTCGGTCCCGCGATTCAGGACCGCATCTCGAAGACACTCGGAATGATGACCGATTCAGAACTCGAACTCCTAGACGACCACGTCCTCGTCCTCGGCTACGGGGATCTGACCGAACCGATCGTGAGCGAACTCGACGCGACGGGCGAACAGTTTCTCGTCGTCACCGAGAACGAATCGGCGACGAGTTCGCTCACGGACCGCGACATTCGCGTTCTCGATGCGAACCCGAGCGACGAAGAACCGCTCGGGCGGGCGAAAATAGAAGATGCGCGCGCGGTTGTCGTCGCGACGAACGACGACGCCAGGGACGCTCTTGCGGTTCTCACCGCACGCGAACTCCGACCGGACATTCGTATCGTCGCCGCCGCTACCGACCGCGAGAACACGCCGAAACTCGAACGCGCCGGCGCTGACGATGTCATCAGCCTGGCTGAACTCGGCGGGCACTTGCTGGTCCGCTCGGCGCTCGGGTCGGACGAGTCGCCGGTGGTGTCGCGGCTGCTCGAGACGGACTAGCAGTCTCGAACTCGCCCGTCTCCCGGTCACGCCGTATCTCGTGATGTTCGGGCTAACGATCCTCTACGCCGTCGTCTACGTCGCGATCGCCATCGGCATCTCCGCCTCGGTGACCAGTAAAGCGCACGCGGCGGCATCCGGGTTCGGGATCCATACGGGTCGCTTCGTTCGGCAGTCGAATCGTGAACAGGTGAACTCTCCAACGGGTCTCACGTTCAAGTTATAAGTCGGCAATTATGTCACAGGGACGGCCAATATGAAACGAAGTGGTTCGAACGTGTACGAGGAAAATCGACAGGCATCGGGAACGTTATGGACGTTATCGAACCGCTTACCCACCACGAACTGTTGCTCGTCATCGTCCAGCTTACCGTATTGCTCTTCGTCGCACGCCTGCTCGGCGAACTGTGCAGTTCCGTCGGGCAACCGGCGGTCGTCGGTGAACTCCTCGCTGGAGTTCTTCTCGGTCCCTCGTTGCTCGGCTTCGTTGCGCCGGGCGTGTACGGGTCTCTCTTCGCGGTGTCTGCGAGCCAGTTTCACCTGCTCGAGATCATCTCGTGGCTCGGGCTGATCATGCTGCTGGTCGTTACCGGTCTCGAGACGGATATCGATCTCATTATCGCGAACGGGCGAACGGCGGTCATCCTCTCGGCTGGCGGGATCATCGTCCCGTTTACGACCGGATTTGCGTTAGGGTGGGTCCTGCCGGCCGAGTTCATCGCCGCGCCTGGGCAGCGACTCGTGTTCAGTCTGTTTATCGCCACTGCGATGAGCATCTCGGCGATTCCGGTTATCGCGAAGGTACTCATCGAACTGGACGTCGTTCGGCGCGATGTGGGCCAGTTGATCCTCGCGGCAGGGATGGTCGACGACACCATCGGCTGGATTTTGCTGGCGACCGTCGCGGGGCTCGCCCGGACGGGCGTCGTCGACTTCGGGTCGGCCGCGACGACCGTCCTCTCGGTGCTCGCGTTCCTCGGGGTCGCGTTTACGATCGGCCGTCGAATCGTCGCGGAGACGGTCAGGTGGGTGGACAATGCCGTCGGCAGTGACGCCGCGTTGCTGTCTACGGTGATGCTCTTCGCGCTCGCCGCGGGGGCGATCACGCAGTACATGGGTCTGGAAGCGATTCTCGGCGCGTTCGTCGTCGGCGTGCTGGTCGGGCAGGTGAACCGATTCGACTACCGGGTTCGACACAGTTTCGAGACGGTGACGCTGTCCATCTTCGCGCCGCTGTTCTTCGCGATCGCCGGGTTGCGGATGGACGTCGCAGCGCTGGCCGATCCGACCGTGTTCACCGTCGGCCTCGTCGTCTTCGCTGTCGCCTGCATCGGGAAGTTCGGCGGAATCGTCGGCGTTTCCGGCCTGGCCGGGCTCTCGAAGTGGGAGGGGATTACGATCGGCGGCGGAATGAACGCTCGCGGGGCGATGGAGATCATCGTGGCCACGATCGGGCTCGGGTTGGGGATCCTGACGACGAGCACGTACAGCATCATCGTCGCGGTCGCCATCGGAACGTCGCTGATGGCCCCCGCGATCATGCGCTGGTCGATTCCGAAGATCGAAATGAGCGAACGGGAGCGAACTCGTATCGAGCGCGAGCAGTACCTGCGGGGGAGCTTTCTCAACGACCTCACTCGAGTACTGCTGCCGACGCGGGGCTCCGTCGACACCCAGTACGCCGCCCGACTGGTCGGTTCCCTGTTCCGGGATCGCCAGACCGATCTGGATCTCCTCCGTATCGACGAGTCTCCTCGATCGAGCCGACGCCCGAGCAAGTTCCGCAGCCGACTCGAACGATTCCGTCTCGTCCGAGACGGAACCGGTTCGAGGGAGACGAGTGCGACTCGGCGAGCCGAATCCGAGCGAACCGACCGCCTCTTTACCCAGGTCGAACAGCGATTGGGGGACCGGGCGGGCTCGACGCGACGACTCGTCCGAGAACTCGACGGGAGCGCGTCGGAAACGATTCTCGAGAGCGCGAGTTCGGGATACAATCTGGTCGTGCTCGGGGAGCGAACTCTCGGCGGCGATCCCGGTGCGCCGCTGTTCAGCAGGACGATCGACCGCGTTATTCAACGGACGCCGTGTCCGGCCATGATCGTCAGCACGTCCGAATCCGTGAAACGGACGCCGGCGCTGATGGACGATCCGATCCGGCGCATCCTCCTGCCGACCGTCGGGACGCAGTCCAGTCGACACGCCGCCGAGGTTGCGTTCGCCATCGCGACCGCCGAGAACGCCCTGGTCGAAATCGCACACGTGGTCACGAGACCCCAGTCGAGCGACCGATTCGCCGGCGGACCCGATCTCTCGGACGAGTTGGACATCGGCAGTCAGATCGTCGACCGGGAGGCGGAACTGGGGAGACAACTCGGTGCGCAGGTCGTAACCACGGTTACGGCGGCGGACAATCCCGGTGCAGCGCTCGTCTCGCTCGCCGATCGGAACGACGCCGATCTGATCGTGATGGGGTCGAACACGCGGCCGATCTCCCGACGGGCGTTCTTCGGTCCGAACGTCGAGTTCGTCGTTACTAACGCCCCCTGTCCCGTCGCAGTGCTGAACTCGGTGTGAACGGTCCACCCGGCCGTATTCGGACGACAGGGGCGCGTTTTCGGACGATCACTGCTCACGCGGCGAGACCACGTCACGGAGGAGATTACCGGCGGGTCGACGGTCGGGTATCAGACAGCAGCGGCTTCCCCGAACGGGATGCGGATGACGTTGACGGCAAAACACATACGGGCGGTATCGGTGTACCGAGGATATGACCGAACGAGGGGTCCGGCCGCTCTTTCCCGTTTTCGTTGCGCTATCGCTCACGGCTCCGTGGCTCGCCGTCTCAGCAACCGGACTGACACCGGGTCCGGTAGCATCGGTTGCCCTCTCGGGAACCTCGATCCTCGGTGCGGCGTTCTTGCTCGCCTGGGCCGCGGAAACCGCCGAAAAAGACGTTTCTCGCTCGTTCGCTATCGCGGTGCTGGCGGTGTTGGCGGTCGCCCCGGAGTACGCGGTCGATGCGCTTTACGCGTGGGAAGCGGGTATCGCGCCGGCGACGACCGCCTCGCGGGAAGCGGCCGACCTCGCGGTCGCGAACATGACCGGAGCCAACCGCATCCTCATCGGCATCGGCTGGTCGGGGATCGTGCTGTTTACCATCGCCCGGACCAGGCGGGTCCGCGATAGAAACGTCGAACACGTCGACGGCTTTCTCGCCGACCGCGTTCACCTCGATCGCGAACTCTCGCTCGAGATCGTCTTCCTGTTCGTCGCGACGGTCTACGCGTTCTTCATTCCGGCTACGGGTTCGATCGCGCTGCACGACATGGTCGTTCTCGTCGGCCTCTACGCGCTGTACATCCTCGCCGCGATCCGGACGCCGCCCACCGAGGAGGCGTCCGTCGGCGTTCCGGCCTACCTGCAGTCGTTTCGAAAACCGTACCGGATTTCAACCGTCATCGCGCTGTTCGTCTTTTCCGGCGCAACGATCCTCCTGGCAGTCGAGCCGTTCGCCCACGGACTGGAAGAACTCGGGCTCCAGTACGGCATCCAGCCGTTTCTGATGATCCAGTGGGTCGCCCCGCTCGCGAGCGAAACCCCCGAGTTCATCATCGTCGTCTTGCTCGTGACGAAGGCTCGCTCGAACGCCGCGTTCAACGCGTTGATCTCCTCGAAGCTCAACCAGTGGACGCTGCTAATCGGGACGCTCGTGCTCGTCTACAGCGTCTCGCTCGGAAACTACGGTGCATTGCCGCTAGGGACGCGACAGGCCGGCGAGATCTGGCTC
Organism: Natrialba asiatica DSM 12278; assembly: GCF_000337555.1. Classification (GTDB taxonomy): domain Archaea; phylum Halobacteriota; class Halobacteria; order Halobacteriales; family Natrialbaceae; genus Natrialba; species Natrialba asiatica. Next base: position 158,991 of record NZ_AOIO01000034.1, read on the forward strand.
ACCGCTGCCCAAAGTTACTTCGCGATTTCGCTGCTCATCGATCTGCGAATCAGCGCCCGCGAAGCGCTCGTCTTGCTCTCGCTCTTTCTCGTGCAACTGCACCCGACGTTTCACCGGCACGAGTGGCTCCTCGCGTTCACCGCGCTGTATCTCGTGCTCGGGACGGCGCTGCTCGTCCGTCGGTTCGAAGACGTTCGCAGGGTGATGGAACTCGCCCGCAAGCGGGTACACGGAGCGTCCGTAAAGCGGGAGCGGGACTAGCACCGCGGTGAGCACGATTCGAGCCACCGACCGCGATACGGACGACGCTGACGAACCGCCGACGCTCGAACGGTGGGCCGCTACTCCGACTCGGGTGCTCCCTCTAAAATAGCCACCCCGCTCGACGCTCCGATCCGTTCCGCGCCGGCCTCGATCATCGCCGTCGCCTCGTCGTAGCTGCCGATGCCGCCGCTGGCCTTGACGGGGAGGTACTCGCTCATCAACTCGACGTCCTCGACGGTCGCGCCGCCGTCCGCGAAGCCGGTGGAGGTCTTGACCATCTCCGCGTCCGCCGCGACGGCGGCCTCGCAGGCTCGCCGCTTCTCTTCGTCGGTGAGCAGCGCCGTCTCGATGATCACCTTGACCGGTATCGGCACCGCGGCGACGAGTTCAGCCAGTTCGGCGCGAACGGCGTCGTCCTCGCCGGCCTTCAGGCGGCCGACGTTGATGACGACGTCGAGTTCGTCCGCGCCGGCCTGCCAGGCCGTCACGCCCTCGCGGCGTTTGACCTCGTGGTCGTGCTGGCCGTGGGGAAAGCCGACGACCGTTGCGACGGTCACGTCGGGGGCGTACTCGAACTCGACGGCGTCGGCGACCGCGTAGGGCGGGATACAGGCGTTCATACCGTGGTCGCCGGCCGCCGCGAGGACGGTTTCGACGTCGGCGGGCGTCGTTTCGGGGCCGAGCACCGTGTGATCGATCAGCGGCGCGAGTTCGCTGCGAGTGAGTTCCGTGGCCATAGCGAACCGACTCGGCGGACGGGCAAAAATCCGCCCGATTACTTTTGGCCTGTGACGTGTAACCGGCTGGCATGGATTCGGACCAGTCCGTCGTCGATCCAGCCGTCACGGCGACCGCCGACGACATCGCAGCCATGCGGATTCGGGGGGCGGCGACGATCGCGGACGCGGCCGCAGCGGCGCTTGCGACGCAGGCGGAACGCTCCGACGCGGCGACCCCGGCGGCGTTCGAACGCGATCTGCGGGCCGGTGCACGCGAACTCTACGAGACGCGCCCGACGGCGGTCAGTCTGCCGAACGCACTCCGCTATGTGCTCCGCGGAATGGAGGGCGAAACCGTCTCGGCACTGCGATCGTCGACCATCGACGCCGCCGAGACGTTCCGCGCCGAACTCGAGCAGGCCCAGTCCAAACTGGGGGAGATCGGTGCGAATCGGTTGCGCGATGGCGATGTCGTGATGACTCACTGCCATTCGACCGACGCGCTCGCGTGCATTGAGGCGGCGCTCGAGTCGGGGACGGCCGTCGAGGCGATCATCAAGGAAACGCGTCCCAGAAAGCAAGGTCACATCACGGCCCAACGGTTGCGGGAGTTGGGCGTGCCGGTAACGCTGATCGTCGACAACGCTGCACGACGGTATCTGGACGAGACGGACCACGTTCTCGTCGGAGCGGACAGCATCGCTGCGGACGGGAGCGTTATCAACAAGATCGGCACCAGCGGACTGGCGGTCAACGCGCGCGAACGAGGCGTTCCCGTGATGGTTGCGGCCCAGACGATCAAACTGCACCCGGATACGATGACGGGACAGACGGTCGCAATCGAGATGCGGGCGGAGACGGAAGTGCTCTCGGCGGACGAGCGGACGGCGATCGGTGGGGACGCCGACGAGATGCCGCCCTTGCGCGTTGAAAATCCCGCATTCGACGTTACCCCGCCGCGCTACGTCGATGCGATCGTCACTGAACGCGGCCAGTTCCCGCCCGAGAGCATCGTCACGCTCATGCGCGAACTATTCGGTGAAACGACCGCCGAACCCTGGGACGGCTAACACAGCGACACGGTGTTCCGCCCGCTGTCTGCTCCGCGCGCTTTCATTTCTGCTCTCGAATCTCGCTTCGTGTTTTTCGCGTTGCAGATCTCGCGTCTCGCGTGCCCCGTGTCCGCGTTCGAGACCATCTTCCGCCCCGAAGTATCACCGCTGATCGGAAAGTGTTAGTTACTGGTGTCGACAGTAGGGGGTATGGTATTGCCTGAGGGATTCGTGCTGCCACCGTGGTACCTGTTGGTACCGCTGCTTGCCGTGCTGGGGGGTGTCGTCGCACTGCTGTGGGCGCTCGATCCGCCGGTCACCGACCGGACCGTCCTCGCGTTGACTCCGTGGATGATGTTCGGGGCGACGCTACACGTCCTCCATCGGTTCGGGGCCTATCCGGATTCGATCGAGGTCCTGTTTGCCACGCCGACGGTCTACCTCATCACGGCGACCGGGGCCGGACTCGTCTGGGTTCTCTCGATTTTCATCTATACGGGCGGGCTCCAGCCCACGATCGAACGCGTTCTCGGGACCGTCGGCACCGGCTTCTTCGTCGTCTTTACGATGTTCGCAATCCTCCAGAGCCTCGAGTCCGGAACGTTCGAACCGTTCTGGTCCGTCATCGCCGTCGTCGCCGCGGGTATCGCGACTGCCATCGCCTGGCTCGTCCTCGGACTCTGGTTTACCGATGTCGCCGCAGTCACGGCCACGACCGGCGTTCTCGTCATTTTCGGCCACGCACTCGACGCCGTCTCGACGGCCATCGGCTACGACGTTCTCAACGCCGGCGAGGAAGTTCCCCTCTCGGCGCTCATCCTCAACGCCGGCTCCGCGCTGCCGACCGCCGAGTTCATCGGCGCGGGCTGGCTGTTCGTCGTCGTCAAGGTTGCCCTCGTGATGGGCATCCTCGGCCTGTTCCGCGAGTTCGTCGAGGATGCGCCGCGGCAGGCTCGGCTACTGCTTGCGTTCATCGCTGCCGTCGGTTTCGGACCGGGAATTCACAACGTCATCCTATTCGCAGTTGCCTAGACTTTTCTCGTCGGCGGTCGTCGGTTCGGTGCATGGTCAGGGTGCTCACTGCCGGTCACGTCAACTGGGACGTGACGCTACGCGTCGACAGGCTCCCCGAGGCCGACTGCGAGGCTGCGATCCGCTCCCAGCACCAGTCCGGCGGCGGGAGCGCCGGAAACGTCGCGGCCGCACTCGCAACGCTCGCCGTCGACACCGGCCTTATCGGCAGCGTCGGTGACGACGACAACGGACTGCTCGCCAGCCGCGAACTCGAGGCTGCCGGGGTCTCCCTCGATGGGCTCCGCGTTGTCGACGGTGCCGAAACGGCCGTCAAGTACCTGCTCGTCGACGACGACGGCGAGGTTGCCGTCCTCGGCAACGACGGCATCAACGAGGCGGTGACGCCGGCCGATCTCGATCGGGAACGGATTCGAACCGCCGATCACGTCCACCTGACGAGTCAGCGCCCGGATACCGCCGCGGCTATCGCCCGCACGGCGACCGAGGCCGGCCTCTCCGTCAGTTTCGACCCTGGCCGCCGACTCGGTGACCGCGACTACACCGACGCGCTCGGTGCTGCCGATATCGTCTTCGCAAACGACCGCGAAATCGCAGCCCTCCTCGAAGACGAGTACGTCGGCTCCGATTTCGACGACCGCATCGTCGCCGTCAAATACGGCGGCGACGGCGCGGAAGTTCACACCCCCGCCGGCTCGTACGTCCACTCGGGATTCGACGTCGAAACCGTCGATACGGCCGGTGCCGGTGATGCCTTCGCTGCCGGCTTCATCGCGACACTCCTCGACCGAGTCGACACGCTGGCAACACTCACAGCCGATCCGGTGGCTGAACTCGAGGCCGAGACGGATATCANGGATATCGAACCGGCTCTCGAGTTCGCAAACGCTTGCGGGGCCCTGACGGCGAGCCAGGAGGGGGCTCGAAGCGCGCCGACGAGACCGGCAGTCGAAGGGTTTCTCAGCACGCGATTTTAACCGAAAAATACGTCATACGCTCGAGTGGGTCGATGTCGACGCCGTCCGGCGTTCTCACCCCATGTTGTCTGACGGTAGCTATATGGGCGATCCCGTTGGCAATTAGCATAGAAAGTCACGGAGACGTGACGGAGAGACATGACAGATCAAAGGCCACGCAAGTCCTACGGATGCGAACTCAGTCGGCGCGTCCGGTACGATCGAACAGCATCGGAACCGCCGAGTATCGCCGCCGCGACAGCACTGGCACGCTTCCGGGACGAAGACGTGACAGCAGCTAGCACCCGTCTGTACGATTACGTCGACCCCGAGGCCCTCGATGCCCTCTTCGAGGAAACGAACACGGGGATGCCACGGTCGGTCGAAGAGGTGACGTTCCGCGTCGACGACGCCGCAGTCACCGTCTATCCGGAGGAGGTCGTCGTCTCGGCTGACTGACGGCCGACTCCGTCGCTCTCGAATCTTTTTTCTCGCCACCCGCGGAAGGCGACGGTATGGGTACACAACCACATCTACTGGTTGAGGAGGGTGACCTGACCGATATCGCACTCGTCCCCGGGGACCCCGGTCGCGTCGACCGGATCGCAGACCACTGCGACGAGTCCGAGACGGTCGCTCAGAACCGCGAATACAAGGTCGTCAACGCCACCTACGAGGGTCGCGAGCTGACGATCTGTTCGACCGGGATCGGCTGCCCCTCGGCCGCCATCGCCGTCGAAGAACTCGCGAACGTCGGGGTCGAGACCTTCGTTCGCGTCGGAACGACCGGCGCGCTCCAGTCGGGCATCGAGATCGGCGACATGATCGTCGCCAACGGGGCGGCGAAGAACGAGGGCACATCGAAGCGTTACGAGGACGTATCCTACCCGGCCGTTCCGTCCTACGACGTGCTCTCGTCGCTCGTCGACTCGGCGGAAGCGAACGACGAAGAGGTCCACGTCGGCCCGATCGCCTCGGACGACGCGTACTACGCCGAGACCGACGCGTACATCACCGACTGGGAGGACGCGGGGCTGCTCGCCGTCGAGATGGAAGCCGCATCGATCTTCACGCTCGCTCGCCGGAAGGGGCTGCGCGCCGGCGCGATCTGTACCGTCGACGGCAACCTCGTCGAGGGAACCCAGAAGGGAACCGATACCGAGGACGACGAACTCCCCGAAAAGGCAAAGAACAACGTCGGCCGTGCGATCGATATCACACTCGAAGCGGCGACCGGCCTGTAGACACGCGACGCCGACCGACGACGACCGACCGTTTTCGCGCTATTTTTCGACGAGTTCAGTTGCGAGTGCCGTCGTTCGCTCGGTGAGCGTTTCGGTCGTGGCCGCGGCGTCGCGGAGGGTCTCGTTCGTCGCCGAAAAGAGGCGTTCGAAGTCGACGGCGTTCGAGTCGGCGTGGTGCCACGCCTCGGTATCGCGGGGGGACTGGGCGCAGGTCGGGCAGGGCCGTGACGGAGCCGGTCCGTCGGGAGTAGCAGCGACGGCCAGCGGCTCGAAGCAGTTGTGGCACCGACCGATCGATGCGGCCACGAGTTCAGCCAGCGAGACGAGGTCGTGGAGTTCCGACTGCAGTTTCGTTGCCGTGTCGACGAAGTCGAGTAGCAGCGGCGCTGCTGCCGACTCGGTTGCGTCGCTCTCGAACTGGTCGAGTCGGGCGAGTCGGCGGTCGACGACAGAGAGCGCGAGCAAGAGTGTCCGCCGAGCGGTGACGAACTCGCGCGAGAGTTCGTCGACGCTCGCTTCGGATCCTGTGTCTCCGGTTTCGTCTCCAGTTGCAGGAGCAGTGCTCTGGGGACTCTCGGGGCTCTCGGCGCGATCACCGCTACCAGTACTCTCGTCGCCGTCACCGTCGGGGCCCGCAAGCGCGGACGGGAGTGTCGTCGCGAACGAGGCGAACGCGGCGGCATCGGAGACCGCCGTTCCCTGCTTGCGGGTCGTCTCGTGGACGAGCGCGAACAGTTCGTCGGGTGCGATAGCCGCCAGCGTCGCCGAACCGTCCGCGTCGTTCGAAGCGGCCGAGTCGGCGGCGCTAGCAGGTCGGGCGTCGTCCCGGAGGACGGCCGCACACGTCGAACAGACCGTCACGAGTGAACTCTCGTGGACCGGGCCGCCGGTCGGGACGGTACCGACTGGATACAGCCGAAGCGTCTCCTCGTCACCCGCACTCTCGCAGTGCTGGCAGGTGTACTCGTCTCGGTCGAATACGACGCGCCGGTCGATGTCCCACTCGCGGGAAGTCACGAGCGAGCGAAGACAGCGCGCCGACAAAAACACTCCGGCCTTGCCGTTCGCCGGCGCTCACGCGATTGAATCTGTGGACCGCCGCACGAGCGGGGCACACGACAACACCGCCGTGCCGCTGTGCGTCGTTGCCGTTGAACCCAGCAACACCTGCGATTCATCAGCAACCATTACGCGTCCACGACTCGTACGCCCGCTATGGACGACTCCCCCACGGATGCGGCGTTCGAACACGAACACGAGACCACCGTCGACCGAGGCGAACTCGGAGCGCTGTTTCGAGACCTCGCCGTCGCTATCGAGGACGAACGACCGATCCACCTGCTCGGTGACGACCGAACCGTCTCCGTGACGATTCCATCACAGGTCGACCTCGAACTCGAAGCCGAACGCGAGCCGACTGACGCGGACGAGGGCGACGAAGACGACGAGGACGAAGCCACGGACACAGCAGACGTCGACCGCCCCGCCACCGTCGAGTTCGAAATCGAACTCGAGTGGGACGAGGAAGACGAAACCGCTCGGATCGTCGACGACACCGATGTCGACGCGTCGGGATCCGATCCCGTGATGCTTTCACCGGGAGTCGACGCCGGAACTGACGCGGTGGACGATGCGGCGGAAATGGACGGTTCCGCCGGAGAGAGCGCGGAGGGAGCGGGCGAAACGGACGCCCAATTCGGCCGCACCAGCCGCTTCGAAGTCTACCAGGACCGTGCCGACGAGTGGCGCTGGCGGCTGGTCCACTGGAACGGCAACATCCTCGCCGACAGCGGCGAGGGCTACACCAGTCGGGCCAACGCCAAGCGCGCCGTCCACGGCGTCCGGCAGGCCGTCCCCGCTGCAACGGTCGCCGACCAGGACGGCGGTCCGGATTAGCGGCGAGGTGAACTCGACGAAGCGATCTCCGGTAGCCCGACGGACCGGTATCTACAGGCGAGATACGCAACGGAGACGACCCAGAGCGCAACGATGAATCCGTAGGCGGCCTCGGCGGCGGGGTTCGTCGACCCTCGATCGACGGCCGTGGCGTACGCGAGGTCGGCCGCTCCAAGGGAGACGGCGACGTGTATCCGCCAGTCGGCCGCTCTTTCCGCAGGTGAGGGGGCGGACGGCCGGTTGAACGGCGTAGATTGATTGATGCCGGTAGCAATTTTATCCCGGCGAGCGTGGTCGGTTCACTCGTGAACATCAGCAAGGGGTATCTCCTCACGCTCGTCGCGATCTTCGGGTACCTCTCCTGGCAGCTCGTCGTGCCGTTTCTCCAGTACATTCTGATGGCGGTTTTGCTCGCCTTCGTCCTGTATCCGCTCCAGCGCCGTCTCGAGCGGCGGTTTTCGCCGACGGTTTCGGCGTTTGCCCTCCTGGCGTTTGCGATCACCGTGTTTATCGTTCCGTTCGTTATCGTCCTCGCGGCGGTCGCCGACGACGCGGCGCGGATGCTCCAGAATCTCGATTCGGAAACGCTCCAGATCGCAGAGATCGAGCGCTACATCGCGGCCCAAACCGGGTACGAGGTCGACCTGGCGGCCACGCTTTCGGATTCAGCACAGCAGATCGGCTCCGTTCTCGTCGAACAGACGACGGCCTGGATCGGCGTTCTCACGCACGCCCTGGTCGGGTTCGGCGTCGCCCTGTTTCTGCTCTACTACCTCCTCCGGGACGGGGACAAGCTCATGGCCTGGATTCGAGACGTGACGCCGCTTCCGTCGGATGTGCAGGACGAGTTCTACACCGAACTCGACGAGGTCATGTGGGCCGTCCTCGCGGGTCACGTCCTGATCGCGCTCATCCAGGGGATTATCGCCGGACTCGGCCTCTTCGCGACCGGCATCCCGAACGCCGGCTTCTGGACGGTCATCATGATCGTGCTCGCGCTCATCCCGCTGGTCGGGGCGTTTCTGGTCTGGGGGCCCGCGGTCGTCTATCTCCTGGTGATGAACCAGCCGATCTTGGCCGTCGCATTGTTCGTCTACAGCGCAGTCATCGTGGGCATCTCCGACGATTACCTGCGGCCGATCGTCGTCGATCGGTACGCCCAGCTCAATCCCGCCGTCATCATCCTCGGCGTCCTCGGCGGCGTGTACGCGTTCGGCGTGATGGGGTTGTTCTTCGGTCCGGTCGTCCTCGGCGCGCTGATCGCGACGATCAACGTCCTCGATGACAACTACGAGCGACTCGCGGAGGAGTACGGCATGACGTGAGCGGACGAGTTCGAGAGTCCCGATCCGTCGGGCTTTTGCCTCCCCGACCCTGAACCGAATAGCAACGGATGGCCCGCTATCACATCGAAACGTACGGTTGCACGTCGAATCGCGGCGAGAGCCGCGAGATCGAGCGACGGCTCCGCGATGCCGGCCACCACCAAGTCGACGGCCCCGACGAGGCCGACGTCGCCATCCTCAACACCTGTACCGTCGTCGAGAAGACCGAGCGCAACATGCTCCGGCGGGCCGAAGAACTCTCCGAGGAGACGGCCGACCTCTTTATCACCGGTTGTATGGCCCTCGCACAGGGCGAAGAGTTCGCTCAGGCCGATGTCGACGGTCAGGTGCTTCACTGGGATGCGGTCCCCGAAGCCGTAACGAACGGCGAGTGTCCGACGACGACGCCCGACGCCGAACCGATTCTGGACGGCGTCGTCGGCATCCTCCCGATCGCTCGGGGGTGTATGTCGAACTGCTCGTACTGCATCACCAAGCACGCGACGGGCAAGATCGACTCCCCGTCGATCGAGGAGAACGTCGAGAAGGCTCGCGCCCTGATCCACGCCGGCGCGAAGGAACTCCGGATCACCGGGCAGGACACCGGCGTCTACGGCTGGGACGAGGGCGAGCGCAAACTCCACCGCCTGCTCGCCGAAATCTGCGAACTCGAGGGCGACTTCCGGGTTCGCGTCGGGATGGCCAACCCGAAGGGGGTCCACGGCATCCGCGAGGAACTGGCCGACGCGTTCGCCGAGTACGACGAACTCTACGATTTCCTGCACGCGCCCGTCCAGTCGGGCAGCGACGACGTACTCGGCGATATGCGCCGCCAGCACCAGGTCGAGGAGTACGTCGAGGTCGTCGAGACGTTCGGCGAGGCGCTCGAGTACTGGACGCTCTCGACGGACTTCATCGTGGGTTTCCCGACGGAAACGGACCACGATCACGAGCAGTCGATGGCGCTGCTCCGCGAAACTCGCCCCGAAAAGATCAACGTTACCCGCTTCTCCAAACGGCCGGGAACCGACGCCGCCGACATGAAAGGACTGGGCGGCACCATCAAGAAGGAGCGCTCGAAGGAGATGAGCGCCGCCAAGCGCGAGATCGTCGCCGACGCCTACGCGGACATGGTCGGCGAGCGTCGCGAGGACGTGCTCGTCGTCGAGGAGGGGACCGCCGACTCCGTGAAGTGCCGGGACTCCGCGTACAGACAGATCATCGTTCAGAACGCGAGCGAGCACGGGATCGAACCCGGCGACTTCATCGACGTCGACGTGACGGCCCACGAGACGATGTACGCGTTCGGCGAGCCGGTGTAACGCCTCGCGTCGATCGAGCGAACGCGACTGCTCCGTCGCTGCTCCGCCGAACTCGCCAGCGGTCGTAACGGACTCGGTACGAGCGTACGGAACAGACGGGAAGGGGGACGATCGGCGACTGGCAACTGACGACCGGTGTTTGATGACTGATAACTGACTAGTTCGGGGCACCGACTGACTTATGCTATCACGCCCCCTAACCGGTGGTGAACCTGGCGGCAGCACGGCGGTGTGAGGCCCCGGGAGACAAATGAGTACGCCAACTACGTTCGAACAACTGTACCGTGAAACGATTCCGTCGGTCGTCTCGGTGTACGTCGATCCGGAGCACCGTCGACCGGGCGGAACGGGATCCGGGTTCGTCTACGACGCCGAACACGTGATCACGAACCGGCACGTCGTCGGCGACGTCGAGGCGGTCGATCTCCGGTTCAGCGACGCGTCCTGGGAGACCGGGCACGTGATCGGAACCGACGCCCACACGGACCTCGCGGTGATCCGTACCGACGCGCTGCCGCCGAACGCGGACCCCTTGCCGATCGGAGACCGGCCGCCGACGCCCGGCGAACCGGTCGCGGCGCTCGGCAACCCGATGGGTCTGGACGGAACGATCACGACGGGGATCGTCAGCGGCGTGAACCGCTCGTCGCCGACGGGAAGCGGATTCACCATCCCGGACACCGTCCAGACGGACGCGCCGATCAATCCGGGCAACAGCGGCGGCCCGCTCGTCACGCTCGACGGAACCGTCGTCGGCGTCAACCGGGCGAAGACCGGCGAGAACATCGGGTTCGCCATCTCCGCGGCCGTCGTCGCCCGGATCGTTCCGGACCTCGTCGAACGCGGCCGATTCCGCCATCCGTACCTGCGAGTTCGGACGGTGGACGTCTCGCCCACCGTCGCCGAGGCCAACGACCTGGCGACTCCGGAAGGTGTGCTCGTCGTGGACGCGCCGCTCGGCCCCGCGAGTGCCGCACTGCGCGGCTGTCGAAGCGTCCGCCGGGTACGCGGTCGCGACGTTCCCGTCGGCGGCGACGTGATCGTCGGCATCGACGGACACGAGATCGACTCCCACGAGGAACTCCAGCGCTACCTGTTGACCGAAACGCGGCCGGGACAGACCATCGAGATCGAGGTGCGACGGCAGGGACAGCGGACGACCGAGGAGGTCGTACTCGCCGAACGTCCCGGTCGCGCCACCGACCCGGCCGAGACCCGAGCCCACGTCCCGATCGAGTGAGCCTCGAGTTCACCGCGTCCCGACCGCCGTCGATTTCGCTCCGCGTCGACCGTCACGTACGCTTTTACCGCCGCAGCGCGAACGCCCGCCATGGGTACGATTACGCTCTACCAGCTCGAGGGCTGTCCGTACTGCGAACGCGTCGCCGACCGACTCGACGAACTCGATGTCGACTACGAGAGCAATTGGGTCGAGAGCTTCCATTCCGAACGCGACGAGGTCAAGCGCGTCTCCGGCCAGCGTCAGGTCCCCGTTATCGTCGACGAAGACGCCGGCGTGACGATGGCCGAGTCCGAGCGGATCGTCGACTTCCTCGACGCGAGTTACGCCTGACGAGCGATTCGACGCCGAGTTCTCGCGCGATTAGTCGAAGCTGACGGCAGTCTTCGCATCGACAACGCGCGCGCCGTCCTGGGCTGCAAACGCTTCGTGGAGCTGATCGTACGTTTCTTCGAGCGCCTGCACGATCACGTTCGTATCGCTGATAACGGGCATGAAGTTGGTATCGCCCTGCCAGCGCGGCACGATGTGTGTATGGAGATGATCGTCGATCGAACCGCCAGCGCCGTCGCCGAGGTTCAGCCCCGCGTTGAAGCCGTCGGGTCCGAGTCCCGTCTCCAGCGCATCGAACGTTCGCTGCTTGAGTCGCGCGTGATCGAGCAGTTCCGCTTCGGTCAGGTCGCCGTACTCTCCCGTATGAGCGTATGGAATTACCATCACGTGTCCCGGACTGTACGGGTAGTTGTTCAACAGGACGAACGCGTGCTCGCTCCGCGCGACGATCCGATTTTCCCGGTCGGCATCCATCTCGGGGAACTCGCAGAAGACGCACTCCTCGACAGCGGGGTTTTGCTCGTCGCGTTTGATCCACTCGATCCGCCACGGGGCAAACACCTGGTCCATACACGGTATCACTTGCGGCGACCCTATACTGATTGCGTCTCCGGACAGGCGACCCCGCGATCGACCACGGTGTTCGTTTCCGCTCTATGTGATATTACTAAAAATTGTATATTATGTCTGTCACTTCCGAAACCGCCCCTCTCGCTCCGAGCGCAGCTGTGCTCCTCATTACCGTGATATTGAATACCTTAGCTATGGAGACAATCGATCTCGTCGTTCGAGAGCACTTATTGAAAGATCTAGTGGGATCCCAGAACATATCAGATTCCATGACTCAGCGTTCGAAATGAGACGCGTCTTTAAGAGTTCACTATCGCAACTACTCCGGTAATGGCAACGACTGATGACTCCGTAAACGGCCTTACTGAATACTGCGATGACTGCGACTTGCAAACGCTCCACGAAGTGTCGGTCCAGATTCGAACCGAGAGTGTCAAACAGGAAAACGCTCAGTTTTCCCGTGAACCCTACCGCGTAAGCGAGTGCCAGCGCTGCGGGAATCGGTCGAGTCAGCGGATGAATAACGCCTGATCTGTCGTATCGCTGCCGCTTTATCTGTTGTTTCCGCGCGTTAATTGCTTCCTTGAGTATCTGCCCGTCACTGTCACCCCTCAACGCGGATAGTGCGCTCTACTGTCCGTCCTGACCGAGCGGGGCTGTGGGCCGTGAACGGAAACTGATCGCGGAAAAGACAGCCGAAAACCGACGGCGGCGAACGCCCTACTGCGTCGTCACTTCACACCCGTCTTCGGTCACGATCACGGTATGCTCCTTCTGGCTGACGAGGAAGCCGTCGTCCTCCTGTAACACTGGATAGCCGTGGACGATATCGTTTCGCTTGAGCCGACGCAGGGCCATCTCCGCCCGATCCGTCTCGAGCCATCGCGTCGCGAACGGCAACGTCTTGAACTCGTCGGTGATCTGTGCGAGCGCCTCGCGGGCCTGTCGGTTTCGGACGGACCCCTCGCGTTCGAGTCCGAAAATCTCCTCGGTCGCGCCCTCCGTGACCTTGCCGCCGCCGTCGGTCGCGAAGGGTTCGATTGCAACGACATCGCCGACCTCGAGCGTCGTTCCCTGGGAAACGGCGCGGTTCGGAATGTTGGGACTGGTGTGTTGCTCCCAGTGGTCCAGCCCGTGCCCGGTGAGATTAACGACCGGGTTGTAGCCGTAGCCGTCGATCACGTCTTCGATCTCCGCTCCGATCTCGCCCGTCTCGACGCCGGGTTCGACGATCTCGAGAGCGGCTTCGAGCGCCTGCTCGGAGGCCTCCGCGAGTTCAGGAGTGCCCGAGAGGTCGACGGTGATGGCGGTGTCCGCGAGCCAGCCGTCGACGTGGACGCCGATGTCCAGGTTGACCATTTCTTCACCGAATGTCGAGTCGTCGTCGATCGACGGGGTTGCGTGGGCAGCCTCTTCGTCGATCGAAATGTTGACGGGGAACGCCGGTTTACCGCCGAGTTCGCGGATTCGGTCCTCGGCGTATTCCGCGATCTCGAGGTGGCTGACGCCGACCTCGACGCGTTCGGCAGTCTCCTCGCGCACCTGTGCGAGGATATCGCCCGCTTCGCGGTGCTTCTCGTACTTCTCAGACTGGAGGTCCACCTGCTCCTCGGAGTCGGCCATGCACTGGAGTTGTACCGGTCGGCAAAAAGAGGTTGCGTCTCCGATCGCTGCGGGATGGCCTCAGCGATCCGTCGCCCGCGCCGTCTGCATCGCGGCGCTGTTGTACGCCGAGCCGAGCGTCCCGGCTGCATCGACGGCGATCACGCCGGCGGTCGAGCCGGTGAGTTCGGCGAACTCGTCGATCGCGAGTTCGGCTGCCGCGTCGGCGTCGCGGCCCTGTTCGATGTGTCGGGCGACGCGTCGCGAGAGCGTGACGCGGGCGATGTCCTCCCCGGCACCGGTTGCGCTGACGGCGGCGGCGGGTGCACAGTAAAAGCCGGAGCCGACCTGCGGGACGTCGCCGACGCGGCCGGCGAGTGCGAGCCAGCGGCCGCCCGTGGAGGTCGCGGCAGCGAGGCGGCCGCTGTCGTCATCGAGGGCGACGGCACCGACGGTGTCGTGATCCGTCGGATCGCGATTCGGCGGGCCCTGTCCGGCGGCGTCGTGATCGAGGGTGCTACCGTGCGGGTCGGTCGCCGTCCGTGCTGGCTGGTCTATTCCGCCGTTATTCTCGCCGTCGCGTCCGCCCGGGTCCGTTCGGCCGTACTGGCCTTCGATCCACGCGAGTTCACTTTGCACACCGTCCGTCGGTCGATCGAGTTCGGCCCACCGCTCGCGCGTTCGCTCCGACCAGAGGTCGACGCCGGTTTCGATGCCGAACGCGTCGGCGAGCGAGACGGCGTGATCGCCGGAGACGAAGCCGTGTGGTGTCGCTTCCATGACGACGCGGGCGACGCTGACCGCGTGTTCGACGCCCGGCATCGAGCAGGCGGCACCGACCGCCCTGGAATCGGTCATGATTCCCGCATCCGTGCGGATCTCGCCGTCGCTCTGAACGGCGCTGCCGACCCCGGCGTTGAACCGCGGCGAGGATTCGAGGACGTGCAGCGCCGCTTCGACTGCACCGACTGGATCGGTCGTCGTTGCACCGGTTGCGGCAGCCTCGTCGAGGACTGCCCGTCGCGGGGACGGGTCGTCGGGGTCGCTACCGGCACCACCGTGGACGAGTACCTGCATACCCTGACTGACGGGGACCGGTCATAACGAGTTTCGGATTCGACCGACGGTCGGCGGCGGGTGAGGACGCACCGAAACGGACATACTTACCACGGCAGCACGAGAAGCGCCACCGACGATGACGACGCCAGCCGCGTTGCTCGGAGTCTTCTGTACGGCGATGGCGCTGCTCGCGGTCGTGCGGCTGGGAATCGAGGCGGACTGGGATCGGGTCGACCTCGGCTCGACGGCCCTGGTCGTCGGGATCGCGCTGCTTTCGATACTGTGGACAGTTCGTATCCACTCGCGACTTTCGGGCGGCGCACAGCTCCTGCTCGCGCTGGCTGGCGGGTCCAGTTGCTGTGTCGGCGGCTGGTTGCTCGTACGCCACTGGGACGAAACGGGGAGTGACGATGTCGGTCCGAAGGGACCCCGTTCCTGAAACCGGGGGCGACGCGCCGGGAAGAAAAACGCGATCCGGACGCCGGAATGGTACACCGGTGAGGACGCTGTCAGCCGTCTCCCGGAGACCAGCAATACTAAACGGGACTCCGGATTCAAAGAACGGTCGTTGCCCGACAGTCACGACCGAGAGCGCATCTGTCACAGAGCACGCCCGTGAAAGACAACGCTCCGCCAGGTCGCGTTCTCATCGGAGTCTCTCCACAGACGGGAGTTTACGGGCAGCGCTCGGCGTCTCGCCGACGGTTCCGATCACCGAACTCGGTTCGGCTCTCGTCTCGGACTGCTCCCCCTCGGTGAAATTCCCTCGTCGGGCCCGCGTGCAATATTCGCCGGTCGCAATAGAAATGGTAGCCCTTTTACCACAGTCGGAGAACCCTCTAGACGAGATGAGCTACGACAAGATCGAGGTCCCCGAGGACGGGGAAAAGATTACGCTGAAAGAGGGAACCGAGGACGAACTCGAGGTCCCCGATAACCCGATCATCCCGATCATCCACGGCGACGGCGTCGGCAGCGACGTCGGCCCGGCCGCACAGAAAGTGCTCGAGGCCGCAGCGGATGCGACCGGCCGCGAGATCAACTGGATGCGCGTCTACGCCGGCGAATCCGCCCGCGAGAAGTACGACGAGAACCTGCCTGACGAGACCGTCGAGGCGATCAAGGAACACCGCGTTGCGATCAAGGGCCCGCTCACGACGCCGGTCGGCGCCGGCTTCCGCTCGCTGAACGTCGGGCTGCGAAAGCTGTTGGATCTCTACGCGAACGTCCGTCCGACCTATCATCTGGACGGCGTTCCGTCTCCCGTCTCCGAACCGGAACAGATGGACATGATCACCTTCCGCGAGAATACGGAAGACGTCTACGCCGGCATCGAGTGGGAAGCCGGCACCGACGAAGTCGAGCAGGTCAAGGAGTTCGTCGAGGACGAGATGGGCGAGGACGACGTCATCCACGACGGCCCCGTCGGCATCGGCGTCAAGCCGATCACGGAGTTCGGGACCAAACGGCTGGTTCGGCGCGCGATCGACTACGCCCTCGAACACGACCGCGACTCGGTCACGCTGGTTCACAAGGGCAACATCATGAAGTTCACCGAGGGTCAGTTCCGCGACTGGGGCTACGAGGTCGCCGAAGCGGAGTACGGTGACGAGGTCATCACCGAGGACACCCTCTGGGAGGAGAACGACGGAGAGGCGCCCGAAGACGCTGTCGTCGTCAACGACCGCATCGCGGACAACATGCTCCAGCAGCTGTTGACCCGCACCGACCAGTACGACGTCATCGCGACGATGAACCTGAACGGCGACTACATGTCCGACGCCGCCGGTGCGCAGATCGGTGGCCTCGGCATCGCCCCCGGTGCCAACTTCGGCGACGGTCGCCTGCTCGCCGAACCCGTCCACGGCTCCGCACCGAAGTACGAGGGCCAGGACAAGGTCAACCCGACCGCCATGATCCTCTCGGGCCGCATGATGCTCGAGTACCTCGGCTGGACCGACGCTGCAGACCTCGTCCGCGACGCCGTCGAAGAGACCATCTCGGAGGGCTTGGTCACCTACGACCTCGAACGCCAGCTCGACGACGCCGAGAAACTCGCCACCAGCGAGTTCGCCGACGAAGTCGTCAGCAATATCGAGGAACTCGCGTAAGCGCGAGCGCGGCCGACGCGGTTTTTCTATCCGCAGTTCTTGGTTCGTCTCTCAAACATCGGTAGTTGACGACTGTGACCGATCGGAGTCCGGTTTTGGCCGGTTGTCCGGAGTCGTAACGTACTCGAGAGCCGAGACTGAACGAACACACGATGGTCGACGTACGTGTCGCCGACGCGGACGACGCGCGCGAGGACGCCTTCGATGTTCGCCACGAGGTGTTCGTCGACGAACAGGGCGTCGACGAAGCGCTCGAGTACGACGAATACGACGAACCCGAGTCCGACGCCGTGCACTTCGTCGCGTACAGCGACGACACCGACGCCTGCGACGCCCCCGACGCCTCCGACGCGGATCCGATCGGCGCTGCACGGCTCCGAACGGCGGACGCCAGCGACATCGGGAAGATCGAACGCGTCGCCGTTCGCGAACCCTGGCGCAAGACCGGCGTCGGTCGCGCGCTCATGCTCGCCATTGAAGCGCGGGCCGACGAGCAGGGACTCACCGCGCTCACGCTTCACTCTCAGACGCACGCGGCCGGCTTCTACCGTGAACTCGACTACGAATCCATCGGCGACGAGTTCACCGAGGCGGGTATCCCGCACGTCAAAATGCGAAAACGGCTGGACGGGGACGAACACTGAGGACTCGCCGGAGTCGACTCGGTGCGATGGGACCGGAGTTACCGGTCACCAGTCACCGGTCACCGGTCACCGGGATCGGTACCGCGGAGCACCCTGTAGAGGACGTACGCCCCGATCGCAGCAGCGCCGGCACCGAGCGTCGTCGGAAGCGAACGCCGCTGGAGGAGCCTGGTGTACGAACTCGTCTCGGCGACGTGGCCCTCGTAGTCGCCCCGTTCGTCGAGCGTCCCGGACGGGGTGTCGAGATCCCGCTCCGGCTCCGGGCCGGAGGGGCGGTCCGTTTGCTGGCGATCGACGAACACCGCCTCCATAATCCGATCTAGCAGTCCCGGTGCGTAGCGGTCGAGCACCGTGAGACTCTTGCCGCCCCCGCCGACGGTTACCTCCCGCTGTGGGTGCGCTGCTGCGTGGAGAATCGCCCGCGCGACCGTCTCCGGTGCGTACACGGGCGGCGGGAGCGTCGGGTCGTCGTCCATGTAGTTTTTCGCGTGATCCGGGTACGGGGTATCGATCGAACTCGGTTTGACGAGCGTCACGGAAACGGGAGCGTCCTCCTCCTCGAGTTCCATTCGCAGGGCATCCGTGAATCCTTTGACCGCGTGTTTGGACGCCGAGTAGCTGCCTTGCAGTAAGATGGCGCGCTCGGAGGCGATGCTTCCGATATTGATGAGTGCGCCGCCGTAATCCCGGTCTTGCTCCTGCGCTCGCTCGCGGAACTGCTCGGTGGCTTCGAACGATCCGTACAGGAGCCCCCAGACGTTGACGTCGAACTGTTCGTGGAGGTCCTCGATCGGAATCTCTCTGAGTTTGCCGTAGATCGGGACGGCGGCACCGTTTACCCACGTATCGAATCCGCCGTAGGTCTCCCGTGCGACCCGAGATATCTCGCGGATGTCGTCGGGCTCCGATACGTCGGCGACGACGTATTCCGCATCGCCACCCTCGCGTCTGATCTCTTCGGTCAACTCCGCGAGGGCCGCCTCGCTCCGGGCCACGAGAACTAGTCGCGCCCCGCGGTCGGCTGCCATCCGCGCGGTGGTCAACCCGATGCCGGAGGATGCGCCGGTGATGACGATCACCTGCTCGTCGAGCGGCTTGAGTGCTACAGTCATGGCACAGTAGCGTCGACGTCGAGACGGTGAGTCGAGTTCAGAAACGGAACCGAACGCTGGCCGACCAGCAGGGAACGTGAACTCGTAAGTTCGAGACGACAACGCGAGTGATCGTCCTGTCTCGCTATCTTGGGTATCTGCATTCGACGCTCCTACGGCAATGATACCCTTGCGACCGCCGCCTGTATTCGCATGGTCGACGGTTCGGAGACCCAGCGCGAACCTGAACGGGGCCGTCCGCGGCCGAGTTCGGACGACGCTACGCCGGATCGTACCCGGGGGACTCTCCCTGGTTCCCGAGCAACGCGACCGCCAACGTTTCCGTAATTTCGGCGATCCAGTTAGCGAGGTGTAAGGTGACGAGTCCGAGGACGACGCCCAGGGGAACCGCGACGACGGATTCCGCGACCGTGTCGATCTCCCAGTCGAACACGACCGTCGACGAAGAAACCGGCGCAAGGACGAGCGCGAGCGAGCCGATGCCACCGAGGAGGAGGAGAAACGTCACGATGAAACTGAAGACCGATTTCAGGACGAGAAAGCCCACGCCCTTCCAGGTCGTCTGCGAGCGGACGAGTTCAACGAGCGTCGAGACGAGACCGTCGTCCGCGACCGTTCGCCGGTCGGCCGGCCGCCGGATGTCGGTCGTCAGCAGTCGGTTGGCGAGTCGCCGCTCGAACGCGGCGAAGTAGCGAGCGCCGACGATGGTACACAGTAGGATCGGGATCCCGACGAGGACAACCGCGAAAATAGCGCCCAGGAAGCCGAGCGTGAGTCCGAACTGGTAGACGATTCCGATCGGGATCGCCAGGAGCAGGTAACAGAGGTTCCGGTAGGTTTGGCGCTCGGCGGCGACGCCGACGAACGACCGGACCGAGCCGGGAACGCTCCGGAAGGGGGTGCGCTCGCTCATACCGGACGATTCGACCGCGGCCCCTAAAATATCCTCGATCGAACACGTTCCGGCGAAACGGGTTACGGCTCCGTCACCAGTAGCGCTCGCGAACGTATCGCCCCGCGAGTCCGCAAATCGCAAGCACCATCGCGGCCGCGAAGGCGACGACGAACACCGACACCGGGTCGCCCGCCGTCGCTCCCGTTAGTTCGTCCAGCACGAACTCGCCGGCGAGGACGGTCGCGACGGCGAATAGCGCGAGCCCGCCCAGGTTTTCGAGCGCCGAGTTCGGCTCCGAAACGACGGCGGGATCGTTGAGCAGGTAGAGGATCACCGCGAGCGCAAAGGGCGTGCCGACCAGCCCGAACGCGAGGACGAGCACCAGCAGTTGGACGAACGCCCCCTCGAGGAAGACCCCGAGCGCGGAGCCGAGCGCGACGACGACGAGCGCCGTCCGGTAGCGCGGGTCGGCGACCGACTGCTCCCAGCCGAGTTTGTCGGCGACGAGATAGGGCGGCACGATCGTGTTGCCGCCGAGCGTCGAGACCGCGGCCCCGAGGAGCCCGATCAGGAACACCCACATCGCGTGCTCGCCCGCGATCGGCCCGAGCGCCTCCGCGGCCTGAATCTCCGTGATCGTCGCCGGGTCGAGCCCGGTCCCCGGCAACACGCTCGCCGCCACGAGGAAGACGGCGAGGCTAAAGCCCCCGAAGGCGACGAGCAGTGAACTCGCGACGTCGAAGGTCGCGATGTCCCGGTCCCGTTCGGTCCAGCCGCGGGCGCGCATCGTGTAGCTCTGCATCGTCAGCAGCGTGATGTGGACCGCGCCGCCGAGGACGCCCGCGGCGACGATCGCGCCGCCGGCCGGCAGTTCGGGAACGAGCCCGGTCGTCGCCGCGGCGGGGTCGATCGGAACGACGACCAGCGAGGCGACGAACGCGAGAACGACCAGCGAGACGAGTACCTTGGCACCGATCTCGGCGGTCCGGTAGCCGCCGCCGGCGAGGCCCAGCGCGAGCAACACCGCCCAGGTGAGCCCCCAGAGCCGCGGATCTGCAAGCGCGGTGAGTCCGGCGTTGCCGACGATCGTCGCGCTGACGTCCGCGAGCGTCTTCATGATCGCCAGTTGTGCGAGCCCGGCGGCGAGGACGGCGTCGACGACGAGGACCCAGGCCCAGAACGAGCCGAGGTGACCCTCGACGACGGCGACGATACCGGCTTCGGTGAGCAAGCCCAGCCGCATCGCGAGGTACTGGCCGACGGTACCGAGGACGGCCGAGAGGACGACGACCCACAGCAGCGAGTAGCCGAAACTCGCTCCCGCGACCAGCAGGCTGACCATCGTCGCCGGGCCGGCCGCGATCGCGCCGGCGAGCCACGTCGGCCCCAATCGTCTCACAAACGTCCCGATTCGTCCGAGCGACCGTTCGGTCGAGCGCGTCTCGGCTGCCATTGGGCACCCTTGCCAAGCCCATTATATAACTCCGTGGTATTCAACCGTGGTATCGGGGCCGACTACTCCGATTTCCAGGTCGGGTCCTCGCGGGGCGGACTGAAGATATCGACGCCACGAACCGTCACCTCGCCCCTGTTCTCGGCGGCGTGTGGCTGGTCGCCGGGCAACGCGTAGGAGTCGCCCGAGCCGCAGACGAGTTCGTCGCCGTCGGTGCGGAAGGTGAGTTCGCCCTCGTAGATGAATCCCGTCTGTTCGTGGGGGTGGCTGTGCTCCTCGACGGTCGCGCCGGGTTCGATCTCGAAGTGCTGAACGTTCATCGAGTCGGACCCGGCCATGAGCGCCAGGTGAACTCCGTCAGCGGCTTCCGTGCTCTCAACGCCGGCCAGTGAACGCCGTTGCATACGAGCGGGGACGGGGGGAACCCCCAATAATGTACGGGCTGGCCCCTGCTTCCGACAGGTATCAGAGCCGGGATGTGCGTTCCGGCGTGACTGTCACGGGAGGGTGAACGAGGGTTGAACTTATATCCCCGCACCCGACGACAGCGGACCGTATGGACGCGATGGTCATCACCGAGTTCGGCGAGACCGATGTCTTCGAACGGCGTGATATGGACCGCCCGGAACCCGGGCCGACCGAACTGCTCGTCCGCGTACACGCGTCGTCGGTCAATCCCGTCGACTGCAAGATCCGGCAGGCCGGCTCGTGGGCCGGCATCGCTCCGCCGACGATCATCGGCTACGACGTGTCGGGCGTCGTCGAGGATATCGGCGGGGCCGTCGCGGACTTCGAAGTCGGCGACGAAGTCTTCTACACTCCCGAAATCTTCGGCGAACAGGGGAGCTACGCCGAGTTCCAGACGGCGGACGAGTCGATCGTCGCGCCCAAGCCCGAGTCACTGTCCCACGAGGAGGCCGCGGCGCTGCCCCTCGCCGCGGCGACCGCCTGGGAGGCGATCGTCGCGCGGGGCGACGTGACGGCCGGCGAGACGGCCCTGATCCACGGTGCCGGCGGCGTCGGGGCGCACGCGGTCCAGATCGCCGACGAGAGCGGCGCGACGGTGGTCGCCGTGACCAGCCCCGAGACGGTCGATCAGACCGACGAACTCGGTGCCGTGCGAGCCATCGATTACGAGTCCGAGGACTTCACGGACGTGATCGACTCGGAGTTCGACGAGGGCGTCGACCTCGTCTTCGACACCGTCGGCGGCGAGACGCTGGTCGACAGCACCGCGGTCACGAATCCGCACGGCCGACTCGTCACGATCCTCGAACCCGAAGGGGAGTGGGGGAGCGCGTACCAGCAAAACTACACGCTCGAGATGTGCTTCTTGGAGCGCGACCGCCGGCCGCTCGACGCGCTTCGCCGACTCGTCGAGGCGGGGCGGCTCGAATCCGTCATCGACTCGGTGCTTCCGGTCACGGAGGTCGCGCAGGCCCACGAAATGGTCGAGGGAAGCGGGCTGACGGGCAAGGTCGTCCTCGACGTCGACGGCGCGTGGTAAACGGCGCGCCGTCATCGGGCGCTATTCACTTTCGCCCCGGTTGCCCAACCTTCAACTACGACGCTCTCCCACGAACCAGCATGTACGCCGTCGTCGGCTGTAGCGAGTGTTCGAACCTCTGGATCATCGAGGGGCGCTCCGAAACGACCCAGTGCCCCCGCTGTGGCACCCGCCGCGCCTACGAAAAGCGCAAGAAGTTCGTCGAAACCGACGACGCGAACCACGCCCGCGAGGTCCGCGCCTCGATGCTCGCCAACCGCCAGGACCAGGGCGAAGCCTTCGCCGAACTCGACTCCTTCGACGCGCTCGAGGACGACGTTGCAGGCGGCGTCGTCGACGACGCCGAGTACATCGAACAAGCGGGCCTCGACGCCGCTGAAGTCGAGGCGGCCGGCGACCGCGACCCGCGCGGCTCCTCCCGAAGCGGAAGCAAGAAAGAGATCGTCGAACGGGCGCTCGCCGAACTCGAGCGGCCGACCGAGGACGATATTATCGCGTTCGCCAGCGAACACGGCGTTTCCCCCGAGTTCACTCGAGATGCACTCAAAAAACTCGCCAGGCGGGGGACGGTGAGCGAGAGTCGAGGGCAGTATCGGCTGCTCTGAGCCGGCATTCGCGCTCGTTTCGCGGCCGGCGGAACGGCACGGCTTTACATCCGCTCTCGAAATGACGGCTATGGTCGAAACGGTGGATGTGCAGCGAGAGGTGATCGGGATCGGGTCGGCAATTGCGGTGCTTCTCGTCGGTTACGGGACGGCCATCAACGAGACGATCGGCGGCGTTCGAACGACGATCCTCGCGACCTGGGTCTTCGCTGCCACGTTCGCCCTTCTGGCCCTCTTACACGGTTCCTACGGTCGGCGAGACTTCGCCGCGGCTCATGGCGGCGCAGCCGTTGGACTGCTGGCCTTTTTGCTCGCGACGGCCGGCCCGCAGGCGCTCGTGGGACTCCTCGTGTTCGTCGGCAGCGGTGCGTACATCGCGATCGCGACGCTGCGCGCTCGGCCGACGACCGCGTCGTGAGCTGAACTCGATGGGAAATCAGACCGCTCCGGAGGTACTGCTGGCTGCCCGTTATCGACCGAGATCCTCGTGAGCGCTCGCCAGGTGGCGCGAGGAAAGCGCCGCGAGCAGGGAGAGTTCACCCGCGAGTGCGCCGACGGCGATGATCTCGGCGAGGGCGTCGGCGTTCGAGCCGGCGGGATCGCCGCCGCCGCGGAGGCCGAGAACGTCGAGGGCTTCGGCCTGCGTCGGGAGTTTCGTCCCGCCGCCGACGGTGCCGACTTCGAGGGAGGCGAGCGAGACGGCGGCGTAGAGGTCGGTGGTGCCGTCCTCGTGCTCGCGCTCACGGCTTCGCCGTTCGTCGGACCGAGGCGACGCCGTCGCCTCGCGGGCCTCCATCGTCGTGATCGCGTTCGCGGCCTCGACGACCTGGGCCTCGTCCTGGCCGGTCGCGAGGAAGGCGGCGGCGACGACGTTGGCCGCGTGGGCGTTGAAGCCGAGGCTGCCGGCCTTGGCGCTGCCGGTCAGGTTCTTACGCGTGTTGGCTTCGGCGATGGCCTCGGCGGTCGTGTGCAGGCGCTCCTCGACGAGTTCACCCGGAATGACGACGTCGGCGGTGACGGAGCGGCCGCGGCCC
Source organism: Natrialba asiatica DSM 12278 (assembly GCF_000337555.1). Lineage (GTDB taxonomy): Archaea > Halobacteriota > Halobacteria > Halobacteriales > Natrialbaceae > Natrialba > Natrialba asiatica. The sequence continues at coordinate 182,966 of NZ_AOIO01000034.1, forward strand.
TCGACGGCGTTGATGGCGGCGGGCTTTTTGTCGGAACAGAGGTTTCCCGAGAGGGCGACGAGCGAGGCGGGCGTTTCGGCCTCGACGAGTTCGCAGGCCTCGCCGGTGGCGATGGTGACCATGTTCATTCCCATGGCGTCTTTGGTGTCGTAGGCGAACCGGAGGTAGACGGAGTCGCCGACGACGTAGGTGTCGACGGCGAGGAGTTCGCCGTGACTGGTGGTCGACTCGGCGGCCTCCCGGAGTGCGTCGACGTTGTCGTCGACCCACTCGATCGTCTCGGCGGCCTCGGCGACGCCGTCGACGCGGAACACGGGGGCGCGAGTCATGCCGTTCTTCGTCACGCGGGCGTCCGCGCCGTCGGCGTCGCGGATCACCGAGAGGCCGCGGTTGACCGACGCCAGGAGCGCGCCCTCGGTCGTCGCCAGGGGGAGGTAGTGCTCGCCGTCGGCCGCGCCGCCGGAGACCGAGACGGGACCGACGACGCCCATCGGAATCTGAGCCGCGCCGATCATGTTCTCGACGGTCGACTCGGCCTGCTCGGCGGCGAAGGCGTAGTCGGCGGTGGCGTCGAGTTCGGTATCGGTTTCGCGTTCGACGAACGTGCGGCGAGCCTCGGCCGCGGTGTCGGGGTCGGCGTGGTCCTCGAGTTCGTGGATGCGGAGGTCGCCGTCCTGCACGCGGTCGGCGAGGGCGTCCGGATCGGTTGCGGTCATGCGTTGGTGGAGACGGCGATGCGCCCTAAGGGTTGCTGATTGTTTGCGCACCGGTCCAGGGAACGAGCAGGGGTCAGAGAACGGGAAGCGGCACTGGTCACCGGCGACCGACGGACACCTCGTCGGGCCGACAACCACCGAGTTCTTTGTCGGCGTGGCTCCTCAGGACGACCATGACCGAAGCCGCCGATCTCCTGCTCACCAACGCGGCAGTCCACAGCCTGGCGGAGCCCGATACCGTCACGGAGGCTGTCGCGATCCGCGACGGCAAAATCGTCCGTCTCGGCGACGCGTACGAAATCGAGTTCCTCGAGGGCGTCGAAACCGAGGTGATCGACTGCCAGGGACGGACCGTTCTGCCCGGGTTTATCGACGCGCACACGCATCTCGACCACCTGGGCGAACGGTTGGTCCACGCCGATCTCTCGGCCGTCGAGAGCCGAGCGGCGGCCCTGGATGCGCTCGCCGCGCAGGCGGATTCCCCGGGGGGTGACGACGAGACCGTGGGCGAACGCAAGCGCGGGGACGAGCCCGACGACTGGCTCCTCGGCTTCGGGTACGACGAGAGCACGTGGGCGGACGCGACGGACTACCTCACGCGCGAGGATCTGGATCGGGTGAGCGACCGGCGACCCGTCGCCGCGTTCCGGGTCGACGTGCACACGGCCTCGCTGAACTCGGTCGCCCTCGCTCGGCTCCGAGACGACCTCCCCGAGGACGACGTTCGGTTCGCGGACGGCGAGGCGACCGGCGTCGTCGTCGAAGATGCGGTTGGCGTTCTCAGGGACGCGGTCGCCGCCGGCCCCGCAGCGATGAGAGAGATCATCGCGGCCGCCGCCGAGCATGCCGTCTCCCGCGGCGTCACCGGCGTCCACGACATGGTCCAACGCTCGACGGCCGCCCGCGCCTACCGCGAGCTGGCGGCCGCGGGCGACCTCCCGCTACGCGTTCGGATCAACTACTGGAGCGACTACCTCGACGATCTCGCTGCCGTCGGCCTTCCGACGAACGCGGGCGACGAGTTCGTCCGCGTGGGTGCGATCAAGTCCTTCTCCGACGGGAGTTTCGGCGGGGAGACGGCGAAGGTGTTCGAGCCGTACGTCGGCGCGGATGAGGACGCGGCAGCCGTTGATGTCGACGAGAGTGAGGACGGCGCGAGCGACAACGCCAATCGCGGCCGGTGGGTCGTCGACCCCGACGACCTCGCGGCCATCGTCGAACGCGCCGACGCCGCGGACCGCCAGTTGTCGATCCACGCCATCGGCGACGAAGCCATCGAGGAAACCCTCTCGCTGCTCGAAACGACGTCCGACCCGGCCGGGGCGCGCCACCGCATCGAACACGCCGAACTCGCGACCGACGACCAACTCGATCGCATGGCCGACGCGGGCATCGTCGCCTCGATGCAGCCGAACTTCCACCGCTGGGCTGACGAGGGCGGCCTCTACGAGCGGCGACTCGGCGAGGAGCGCCGGACGCGGACCAACCGGTTCCGCCGAGTTCTCGAGGCGGGCGTCCCGCTCGCGTTCGGGTCGGACTGCATGCCGCTCGACCCGCTGCTGGGGATTCACCACGCCGTCACCGCGCCGACGGAGCCACAGCGGCTCTCGGTCACCGAGGCGATTCGGGCCTACACTCGCGGCGGTGCCGACGCCGGCTTCGACGAGGATCGCCTCGGCACCGTCGCGGTCGGCAAGCGGGCCGATCTCGTCGCGCTCGAGCGGTCACCGTGGAAGCACCCGGATCGGATCGACGAGATCGACGTCGCGATGACGGTCGTCGACGGTGAACTCGTCTTCGACGGCCGCGAAGAGGCGACCGAGCGCTACTAGTACACTCGCGAGACAGACGCCGTCGGCAACCGGTTGAAACCACTAACTGGCTCGTGGCCGTAGCGAGGCGGGATGCGCTCACGCAAGCGCCGATCCGGACGATGAATCTCCGCGAGAGCCTGCGGATTAGCTGGCGGTCGATCACGTCTCACAAACTCCGGTCGACGCTGACGACGCTCGGCGTAATCATCGGCATCGCGGCGGTGATCACGTTCGTGGTCCTCGGCTCCGGCTTCTCCGAGAGTATCGTCGGGGACATCGAGGCCGATCAGGAACCGGTGATGATCGTCCAGACCCAATCCGAGCCGGAGAACGGGTTCGGCATCCTGACGGTACAGACCCCGATATACACCGAGAGCGACATCGAGGCGCTCGAGGGGATCGACGGCGTCGAGTCCGTCGCGCCGCAGGGACCGCTCGACGTGATCCAGACGGGGACCGACGACGAGCAGGTGACCGGCGTCGTCGACGTGCAAGCGACCACGGCCGACGCGTTCGAGTTCTCGACGTTCGTCGACGGCGAGGCCTTCGACGGTGCGGCCGCAAACGAGGCGGTCATCAACCAGCAGGCGAGTCAGGCGTTCGAGGAGAACGTCTCGGCCGGCGACGAGCTGACGCTCACGTTCGAGGACGGCGAGACGACGACGGTCACGGTGACGGGCGTCACCGAAAGCGAACTCGGCGGCCAGACGCCGCCGCAACTCTACCTTCCCGCGGAGGAACATTACACGACGACGATAGAGACGCCCGACGGGGAGACCGAACGCGCGTATCCGTCGCTGCAGGTGGGTGCGGAGAGTCTCGAACAACTCGATCCGACGCAAGAAGCCGTAACCGACTACCTCCGAGACGACTCCCACGCGGCCGAGCTGAAGCAGGACGACGAGGACGTCGCGGTCCAGACGATAGAGGATACGATCGACCAGTTCATGGACCTCGTCAATCAGCTGACCGGCTTCGTCGCCGCCGTCGCCGCGATCGCGCTCGTCGTCGGCTCGATCGGCATCGCGAACATCATGATCGTCAGCGTCACCGAACGAACGCGCGAGATCGGCGTCATGAAATCCGTCGGCGCGACGAGGCGCGACATCATGCAGTTGTTCCTCGTCGAGGCGGTCGTGCTCGGGTTAATCGGTGCCGTCTTCGGGATCGCCCTCGGACTCGGCGTCGGCTACCTCGGCGTCCAACTGGTCGACTGGCCGATGGTCTACCCGGTCGACTGGATCGCCATCGCCGCCGCCGTCGGTATCGGCGTCGGCGTCGTCTCCGGCCTCTATCCGGCCTGGCGAGCCGCCAGGGTCGACCCGATCGAGGCGCTTCGGCGCGAATAGAACCGAGAATTCGGGCGCGAGACTCGAACCCGGCACACGCCCGGAACCGCCACCGTTATTGTGTCAAGTTGAGAGACGCAACTGAAACAGATGCTCGGACCCGCCCTTTTCCTCGTCGGCGTCGTCGCCCTGCTGTACACCGGTTCGCAGTTACGACCCGCCTACCACGTCTACCGCGGCGATACCAACGACGTGATTGCCGTCGAACGCGCCGAAGAACCGGTCGAAATCGAGGGCACCGCAACCGAACTCGACGGAACCGTAACCGCCCCGCTGAGCGAGACGCCGTGTCTCGCCTACGAGTTCGAGGTCGAAGAACTCCAGTCCAGCGGGAAGAACTCGTCGTGGAACACCGTCGACGAGGGGGCCGCCGCCGTCCCGTTCAGACTCGAAGACCGCACGGCGAGCGTCCGCGTCGATTCCGCCGGTGCCGACCTGGCGCTCTCGACCGCGGTCACCGTCGACGTCGACGGCGGCGATCCCGAACCGGAGCCGATCCGCCGGTTCCTCGAAACCGAATCCGACCTCGAATCCGAGAACACCTCCCTCGACCTCGGCGTCGTCGAACTCGCGACCGGCAACGACCGGAAGTACCACGAGCGGCGGCTCGAACCGGGCGATGACGCCTACGTCTTCGGTCGGTCCCGCTACGACGTCGAGGCGCGAGAGACGATGCGCGATATCAGCGCCGTCATCGAGGATCGTCCGGAGTCGCCGGCGTTCGTCGTCTCCGATTCGTCGCAGGACGGGGCGGCCCGCCTGCTCGCGAAACGGTACCTCTCCTGGCTCGCCATTAGCGCCATCTTGCTCCTCATCGGCGGGTGGATGACCGTCGCGATGGTTGTCTGAACGCCGGCGGTGGCTCACGTTCCGTTCTACCGTCACCCAGCATCGGAAACGGGAGTATACATCCCACCTCCCCGAACTTCTGTCGCAGTGAGTTGCTTCGTTGCACCACTACGTCTGACGGGAGGACGCGGGCGACTCGTGCGACCGGAGACTCTTTTATCGATCGCGTGTATCCACCGGCCATGGAAATCGGTCTCATGATAACGTCGTTCGGGGACGTCGATCAGGCGGACGTCGCCGCCCGCGCCGAAGAACGCGAGTACGACGCCGTCTGGGTCGGCGAACTCTGGGGTGCAAGCGGCGTCGTCCAACTCACCGAGATGGCCTGCCGGACCGAGGAGATCGAACTCGGCAGCGCGATTTTGAACGTCTACTCCCGGACGCCGGCCGTCCTCGCGATGACCGCCGCCTCGCTCTCGCGCGCGTCGAACGGCCGATTCACGCTCGGGCTGGGGACGAGCACGCCGAAGGCCGTCGAGGACCTACACGGCCGCTCGTTCGACCGGCCCGTTCGGCGCGCCCACGAGACGATCGAGCTGCTCCGGCGGTTTACCGCCGGCGACGGCGACCCCGTCTCCTACGAGGGCGAACTCCTTTCGGCCGCGGACTTTCCCTCGCTCGACGCGCCGGTGCCGATCTACCACGCCGGCCTCGGCCCGGCGAACCGCCGCGTCGTCGGCCGCCTCTGCGACGGCTGGATTCCGCACAACATTCCGTTTTCGCACCTCGACGAAGCGTTCGAGGCGGTCGCCGACGCCGCGCGCGAGCGAGATCGAAACCCGGACGAGATCACGATCGCACCGTACGTCCCGTCCGCCGTCAGCGAGGACTCCCGAGAGGCACGTGACACCCTCCGCCAGCATATCGCCTACTACGTCGGCAGCGGAGACGGGTATCGGCGCGCGGTCTCGATGACGTTCCCCGATCAGGCGGAGCGAATCGCCGAAGCGTGGCGACGGGGCGACACCGGCGAGGCGACGGCGGCGGTGACCGACGAGATGCTCGCCGACCTCGGCGTCGCCGGAACCCCCGAGCAAGCCCGCGGCCAACTCCGGACGCTCCTCGCGGAGACCGGCATCGACCGTCCGATCATCGTCGTGCCGGAGCCGGCGTCGAGTTCAGTGGCCGAGACGACGATCGATGAACTCGCGCCGGCGCGGTTGTAGCGGGGGGCTCGAGAAGGGGCGCTATCCGGCATCACTTTCCGCTCTCCCGTCTACCGAAGCGGCACGGAGCGACCGTGTCGGATCCGCCTGGCCGCGCCGGCCGATGCGGCGGCGGTCCGCGAGATCTACGCCCCGTTCGTCGAGACGACGACGGTCTCGTTCGAAGTCGAGCCGCTGTACGCTTCGTTGCTCTCGGTGCTGTCGGTCCAGGGGTATCGGAACGCCTACGCGGTCACGACGCTGCCCAATCCGGCGAGTGTGGCCCTTCACGAGCGGTTCGGATTCGAACCGGTGGGAACCTTTCCGGCGGTGGGATACAAGCACGGGCGGTGGCACGACATTCGGTGGTGGTATCGGCGATTGGACCCGGAGTCGGCCGCGAAACCGGACCCGAATCGAGAGTCGGCGGCTTCCGAATCGGAATCGACCGACCCGTCGCATCCCGCCGATCCGGCGCTGCCGATGCCCCTTCCCGACCTTCGAGCGCGCGACGGCGACGAACTCGGGGCGGCGCTCCGAGTCGGCGAATCGTCCCTGTCCTGATGGAATCTGTCGGCTCCACCTCCTCACTCGAGGTCGACGCGACAGCCGGTCGACGCCGATTCGTAAGCCGCTTCGATCACGCGGGTGTCGATGAGCCCGTCCGCACCGTCGGGTTCGGGCGTCGCGCCCGTGAGCACGCAGTAGCCGAAGTAATCGAACTCTTCGCGGACCTCGTCGACCGGCGGTCCGGTGTGTTCCACGCGAACTTCGCCGCTCTCGACGACCATCTCCTGGGGGACGACCCCGCCGAACGGGGACCTAACCGAGAGCAGGCCGTCGCTCCCGGTCAACTCGAGCCAACTGTTCGCGTGGGCGCCGAAACTCGCCGTACAGGAGGCGGTCGCGTCGGTCGGGAACTCGAGTTGGAAGGTGACGTGTTCGTCGACGCCGATCGAGACGGAATCAGTACTCGAGGCCGTCGTCGCGTACACGCCCGTCGGATCGCGGCCGAGGACGAACCGCGTCGTGTTCAACGGATAGATGCCGAGGTCGACGAGTGCGCCGCCGCCGGCGAGTTCGGGGTCGAACCGCCAGGTATCGGGGCCGGTCGCGGCCACCAGTGGGTGCGAGAATCCGGCGTGAACCTGGACGATGTCGCCGATAACGCCCGCGGAGACGAGTTCGCGCGTGCGGCGGACGGCGGGTTCGATCTGGAGGCGATAGGCCGTCATCAGCGTCACGCCGGCGTCGTCACAGGCGTCGATTATCGTCTGGACGCGGTCGGGCGTCGTTTCGAGCGGCTTCTCGCAGATGACGTGCTTGCCGGTGCCGAGATCGGCTGCAGCGGCCGCGTAGCGCCCGTGTAGCGCGTTCGGCGTTGCGACGTAGACCGCATCGTACGCCTCGGTGTGGGCACCCGCGAGGAAGGCGTCGTAGGTGATGACGCGACCGATATCGAACGTCTGGGCCAATAACCGTCGCTGGTCGGGCGAGCCGGTGACCAGCAGCGTCGGCTCGCAGTACTCGCTCTCGGCGATCGCCGGAATCGCCCGGTTTCGCGCGAAGCCGCCGACGCCGACGATCGCGAGCCGAACCGTTCCCTCGACCGGCTCGCGCTCCCAGTCGCGCCGGGTGAACTCGTCGAAGATCGACTCGAGTTCGAGTGCCATTGTCCGGTCGACCTACGACGGATGGTGCCGAAAAGAACCGTGCCGTCGGACGGGAGAGTCTGCGTATCGAATATGTTATCGTCCGTGATAGACGACGAAGCGGTTCGCAATCGGCGCATCAAACTCCTATTGAGTGTCAATATCGGGTATTGAAGGAAAAACTTATTCAATAGTCCCGTATGTGGCTAGAGTACTCACGAGTAGACACGATGGTAACGATGGAAACGACGGAGCTGGAAACCGATTTGAGTCTGTTCAAATACGACTCGCTCGAACAGCTTCCACCACGGTATCGGGATCTCGAAGAGAACGAACGAACGGAGCGCATCGACGCCGCGCTCGCTGAACTCGGCGACGATGTCGTAATCCTCGGGCACAACTACCAGCGACGCGAGATCGTTGAACACGCGGATTTCGTCGGGGACTCCTACCAGCTTTCGAAGGAAGCCGCCAACGCTGACGCCGAGTACGTGATCTTCGGCGGCGTGACGTTCATGGCCGAGAGCGCGGACATCATCACCGACGACGACCAGACGGTGATCCTCCCGAGCATGGAGGCGTCCTGTCCGATGGCCGGGATGGCCGAGGCGCTGCAGGTCGACGCCGCCTGGGCGGAAATCACGGCGGCCGCGCCGGACGACGACATCATCCCGATCACGTACATGAACTCCTACGCCGATCTGAAGGCCTTCTGTGCGAGTCAGGGCGGCCTCGTCTGCACCTCCTCGAACGCCCACCGCGCCTTCGAGTGGGCGTTCGAACGCGGCGACAAAGTGCTGTTCCTACCCGACAAGCACCTCGGGGAGAACACCGCCCACCGGCTGGGCATGGAAGACGACATCGCGGAGTGGGACCCCTGGGATCCCGAGGGCAAGGACGCCGAGGAAGTCGCAGACAGCGACATCATCCTCTGGGACGGCTACTGTCAGGTCCACGAGCGGTTCCGCACGGATCACATCGACCGGGTTCGCGACGAGCATCCGAACGCGCGGGTCGTCGTCCACCCCGAGTGCCGCCGCGAAGTCGTCGCGGCCGCCGACCGCGTCGGTTCGACGGCGACCATCTGCGACACCGTCGCCACCGCCGACCCCGGCGAGACGTGGGCCATCGGCACCGAAATCCACCTGACGAACCACCTCCAGCGCTGGCATCCCGAGGTGAACGTCCTGCCGCTGTGCGGCGACGCCTGCATGGACTGCAACGCCATGCGGCAGATCGACCCCAACTACCTCACCTGGGTGCTCGAAGAACTCGTCGCCGGCCGCGAGCGAAACGTGATCGCGGTCGCGCCCGACGAAAAAGAACTCGCGATGGTCGCACTCGACCGAATGCTCGACATCTAACGACCGGAATGATGACAGCTACCGATACCCCCGAAACCGCGGACGTGCTCGTCGTCGGCAGCGGCATCGCCGGCTGTTCGGCCGCCCTCGCAGCGGCCCGCGCGGGTGCCGCGGTCCTGCTCCTGACCAAAGCCGAGCGACCGGACGACGCCAGCACCGACTGGGCGCAAGGCGGCATCTCGACCACCCGCGGCGACCCCGCCGCGCTCACGGACGACATCATCGCAGCCAGCGACGACACCGCCGACCCCGACGCCGTCGGCACCCTCGTCGAAGCCGCCGACGAGGCGGTCGAGGACGTGCTCATCGACACCCTCGGCATCGAGTTCGACGAGACGGCCGCCGGTGAACTCGACTACACCCGCGAGGCGGCCCACTCCGAGCGGCGCATCCTCCACGTCGACGCGGCGACGGGCACCCACATCCTGCGCCCGTTCCTGAACCACGTCGACGATCGCGAGCGCATCGAGGTGCGACAGGACACGGCCGCGCTCGAACTCATCACCCACGAAGGCCGCGTTCACGGCGTCGTCAGCGACGAAGACGCGACTGGAACGCCGATCTACGCCGGAACGACGATCCTCGCGACCGGCGGCATCGGCGCGCTCTACGGTCGGTCGACCAACCCCGACGACGCCACCGGCGACGGCGTCGCCATGGCCGCACTGGCCGGCGCGGACGTGGCCGACCTCGAGTTCGTCCAGTTCCATCCGACCGCGTACGCGGGCGAATCCCCGTTCCTGCTCTCCGAAGCGCTGCGCGGCGAGGGCGCACTCCTCCGGAACGCCCGTGGCGAGCGGTTCATGCCCGACTACCACCCCGACGCCGAACTCGGGCCGCGGGACGTCGTCGCCCGCGCGGTCGAAACGGAACGCGAGGCGACCGGTAACGTCGTCCTCGACGTGAGCCCGCTCGAGTTCGGCGACGAGTTCCCGGGCATCGCCGAGAAGTGTCGCGATCGCGGGATCGGCGGCGACGAGATTCCCGTCGCGCCCTGCGAGCACTTCCTCTGTGGCGGCGTTGCGGTCGACGACCGCGGGCGCACGTCGCTCGAGCGGCTCTACGCCGTCGGCGAGTGCGCGCGGACGGGCGTCCACGGCGCGAACCGACTGGCGAGTACGAGCCTGCTGGAGGGGCTGGTCTGGGGGCTGCGGGCCGGCGAGGATGCGGCCACCGCCGGAGCCGAACCCGAGGTCGTCGAAGCGCCCGAGCTGCTGAATCGCGATCCCGATCTCCCCGAGCGCTTCGCCGCCGAAAAGTTCACGCGCCTTCAGCGGACGATGGACGAGTTCCTCGGGCTGGAACGCGACCCCGACGAAATCGCTCGCGCGGGTGCCGTCCTCCGGCGGCTCAAGGGCGAGGTGGACGCCTACATCCGCACCCGGACGGCGCGAGACCTGTACGAACTCCGGAACGCGAGCGTCGTCGCGCTGCTGATCGCGCGCGCCGCGGGCGAGAATCCGGAGTCGGTGGGGTGTCACTACGTCGTCGAGGACGAGTCAGTACCGGAGCAAACGGCAACCGATTGAGCACCGATGATCACCGACGCACAGATCGAGCGCTGGCTCCGCGAGGACGTCGGCCACCACGACGTGACGAACCACGTCCCCGGCGAGACGACCGGTGAACTCGTCGCCAAAGAGGCCGGCGTCGTCGCCGGTCTTGAGGCTGCGGCGGCGGTCTTCGAATACCTCGGCGTCACCGTGACGGACCGACTCGAGACGGGCACACGGGTCGACGAGGGCGACGAACTCCTCGCCGTCGAGGGCGAGGCGCGCGACGTGCTCCGCGGCGAGCGCGTCGCCGTCAACCTCGCCGGCCACGCCTCGGGCATCGCGACGCGAACGAACCGAGTCGTCGCGGAAGCGCGGACCGAATCCGACGACGTGCGGATCGCCGCGACCAGGAAGACCACGCCCGGCCTGCGCGGCCTCGAAAAACGCGCCGTGGTGGCCGGCGGCGGGGACACCCATCGACTCGACCTCTCGCACATGATCATGGTAAAGGACAACCACATTGCGGAGATGGGCCTCGAGGGCGCCGTCGAGCACTTCCGCGAGCGGGCCTCGTTCGCGACGAAACTCGACGTGGAGGTCGAGACCGCCGCCGACGCGCCGCGGGCCGCCGAGGCCGGTGCGGATATCGTCCTGCTCGACAACATGTCTCCCGCGGAAACCCGCGAAGCGCTCTCGCTGCTCACGGACTACGAGGGCGCTCTCGCGGAGGCGAGCGGCGGGATCACGCTCGAAACCGTTGCCGACTACGCCGCCGCGGGCGTCGACGTGATCTCCATGGGCTCGCTGACCCACTCCGCGCCGGCGCTCGACCTGTCGTTTCAGACGGCGAGTGACTGAACTCGAGCGGTCGGGAACCGTCACCGATCGGCGATTCGAGGGGAGAGTGAAAGTGAGTGGATAGGGCTTGTACTCCCCGAACGTGGCGGATTACAGCGCTTCGTTTTATCACTTTCACTCCGCCTGGCGCAGGTTCATACGTGTGTGAGCTGTACTCATATTGAGGAGTGCGTATGAATCGTTCTACCCATCCCAAAACGACGACAGCGAAGTGCTTCGCCCGAAATCGGCCCTGGCTCGTGGAAATGGAGGCGGTCGGATGACCGAACGCGCGTCGCCGACGAACGCCGCCGATCGCGAACGTAACTCGAGTGCCGGCGCGACCTCGACGGTGTCAACTCACAACGGAGCCGCGTCGGTAACCGGCGATCGGCAACGGGATCGGAGTGCTCGCGGCACGACCGATGGAACCGATCCGACCGATACCGCGACGACGGCGCAGACCGCGACCGAAACGGAACGCGAGCGCCCCCTCGCTATCGAAACGACGGGACTCGTCAAACACTTCGGCGAGACGAAAGCCGTCGACGGAATCGACCTGGCCATCCCGGCCGGCGGTATCTACGGGCTTCTCGGCCCCAACGGAGCCGGCAAGACGACCGTGATTCGCATGCTCGCGACGCTGTTACAACCCGATGCGGGCACGGCGCGGGTGTTCGGCCACGACGTTGCGACCGACGGCGACGCAGTCCGTCGTCGCGTGAGCATGACCGGTCAGTTCGCCTCGGTAGACGAGGATCTCACCGGCCGCGAGAACCTCGTCCTCCTGGCTCGCCTGCTCGGCTACTCCCGAGCGCAGGCCGCCGAGCGCACGAGTGAACTCATCGACGCCTTCGGACTGACCGAGGCGTCGACCCGACAGGTGAAGACCTACTCCGGCGGGATGCGCCGGCGCCTCGACATCGCGGCGAGCATCGTCGTCACGCCGGATCTCCTGTTTCTCGACGAACCGACAACCGGGCTCGACCCGCGGAACCGAAACCAGGTCTGGGACATCATCCGCGCGCTGGTCGCCAACGGAACCACCGTGTTGCTGACCACCCAGTACCTGGACGAAGCCGACCAGCTAGCCGACCGGATCGCCGTCATCGACGAGGGACGGATCATCGCCGAGGGCACGCCCGGCGAGCTCAAGGCCTCCGTCGGCTCCGGCGTCCTATCAGTTCGGTTGCACGATGCCGAGCGTCGCGACGCAGCCAGGGACGTGCTCGCCTCCGTCCTCGACGCGCCGGTTGAACTCGAGTCCGATCCGGCGGCCCTCTCCGCTCGGATCGAAGATCCCGATCGCGTCACCCAGGCGCTCGACGCGCTCGCAGAATCGCGCATCGAAGTCAGCGAGTTCACGCTCGGCCAGCCGAGTCTGGACGAGTTCTTCCTCGAAGTGACCGATCGATCCACGCGCAGCGATGCGGATCGGGACACACCGACGGGCGATGGAACGCGTCAGGAGGGGGCGAAATGACCGCCGAACGATCACCGGCTGCCGCGGAACTGAACTCGGACCCAGCTACCGAGCCGGATCCCGACGTCGACACCCTTCACGCGGCGGTGTCGGACAGCCCGCGTCCGCCGCGGCCGAGTGCGGTGTCGGCCTCGCTCACGTTCGGCTGGCGGGCGCTCCTGAAGATCAAGCACGTCCCCGAGCAACTGTTCGACGTGACCGTCTTCCCGATCATGTTCCTCCTACTGTTCACCTACCTGTTCGGCGGCGCGCTCGCCGGCTCGACGAGCGCGTATCTCCAGGAACTCTTGCCGGGTATCCTGGCCATGACGGTCGTGTTCATCACGATCTACACCGGCGTCACGCTAAACGACGACATCGACGAGGGCGTCTTCGATCGCTTCCGAACGATGCCGGTCTGGCAGCCGTCGGTCATCGTCGGTGCCCTGCTCGGGGACGCCGTTCGGTACACGATCGCCTCGACGATGGTCATCGGACTCGGCCTGCTGCTCGGGTTCCGCCCGGACGGCGGCGCAATCGGCGTGGTTTCGGCTGTCGCACTCTTGCTGGTGTTCTCGTTTAGCCTGTCGTGGATCTGGACGGCGCTCGGATTCATCATGCGGACGCCGGAGTCGCTCATGGGCGTGAGCATGCTGATCCTGTTCCCGCTTACGTTCATCAGCAACGTTTTCGTCGATCCGCGGACGATGCCCGGATGGCTCGAGACGTTCGTCTCGATCAACCCCGTCAGTCACCTGGTCACGGCGATGCGCGGACTGATGCACGGTACTGCCACGGCTGGAGACGTCGTCATCGTTCTCGGGCTCTCTGCGGTGTTCGTCGTCATCTTCGGTCCCGCGACGATGTACCTCTTTCACGCTCAGCAGTAGCGTTCCCGGGCTCTCCCTCTATATTCCCTCACCGGGAGATCGCATCGAAACCGTGTGGAACTCACACATCTCGATCACGCATGAGCGACAGACACGAACCGAACGCTGCCCCGTTCGAGGATGGTCCGGTGACGCCCGAACGGCTTGGAACGGTGATTTCACTCGTCGGTATCGGCGTATTCACGTCGGTCGACCACACGTCGTTGAACTCGCCCGCGATCGGCGCATTTGGTGGCTGCTACGTCGGGAGTGCTATCGTCCTCTTTCTGCCGCTGCTCCTGCGGGCCGGTTCAAACGGCGGCTTCGAAGCGATGGCTCCCACGGGTTAAACGCACCCGTTCCGATCGTTTCACCGGGTTACAGCCCGGTTTCCGCTCGCTCTCGGCGGCATCGCGTTCGTGTTGTGGCAACTCGTCGCCGACGAACTGGTGACCGCACTCGCCGTTTCGCTCGTGGCCGTCGGCATCCGCCATGGCCTGCTCGCATGGCAGCTACCGAACGCGAGATCGTAGCGCACCCCTCCCTCGTTCTCCAGGATATACGGACCGAACAGCCGGGACCACGGTCGCCGACGGGTCACGGTTGCACCTGCTGGTTACTCCCTTTTCGGGCCTGACAACGAGTTGTCTCGTATGACGACTCTGCCATTGTCTCCCGACTCCGAGTTCGGCTGGAACGCGCTGTATCTCGCCGGCGAGTGGACCGACCCAGGCGACCGCGATTCGATCGCCGTCGAAGACCCCTATACGCGCGAGGAACTCGCGACCGTTCCCGCTGGAACGCCGGATGACGTTGACCGGGCCTACGAGGCCGCCGCCGAGGCCCAGGAGTCGTGGGCCGAACAGCCGCCACAGGGGCGTGCACAGGTCGTAACCGCAGCCCTCGAGTTCGTCCGCGAGAACCGCGAGGAGATGCTGGCGTTGCTCGCCCGCGAGTCCGGGAGCACCCGGGTCAAGGGCAACGCCGAACTCCAGACGGCGCGCGGGATGATGCAGGAGGCGGCGAGTTACCCGTTCCGGATGGAGGGACAGCATTCGGAGTCGATCGTGCCCGGCAAGGAGAACACCGCCGTTCGCGTGCCGGTCGGCGTCGTCGGCGTCATCTCGCCGTGGAACTTCCCGCTGCATCTCTCGATGCGCGCCGTCGCACCCGCCATCGCAGCCGGGAACGCCGTCGTCCTCAAACCCGCCTCGAACACGCCGATCACGGGCGGCCTGCTGCTCGCGCGCATCTTCGAAGCCGCCGGGCTTCCCGAGGGCGTGCTCAGCGTGATTCCCGGGGCCGGCTCCGACATCGGCGACGCGGTCGCCGGCCACGAAATCCCCCGCGTGCTCGCGTTCACGGGCTCGACTGAGATCGGCCAGCGCGTCGCCAGCCAGGCCGCCGAAACCTGTGCGCTGCCCGCCCTCGAACTCGGCGGCAACAACGTCCACGTCGTCACCGAGCACGCCGACCTGGACCGAGCCGTCGACGGCGGCGTCTTCGGTTCGTTCCTCCACCAGGGCCAGGCCTGCATCTCGATCAACCGCCATCTCGTCCACGAAGAGCAGTACGACGAGTACGTCGAGCGCCTGGCCGACCGCGCGGCGAGTCTCCCCACCGGCGATCCGTCCGACGACGACACCACCATCGGCCCGATTATCGACGAAAGCCAGCGCGACCAGATCGTCGAGTACATCGACGACTCGATCGAGGCGGGAGCCACGCTCGAAACCGGCGGCGATCACGACGAACTCGTCCTCGAGCCGACGGTGCTTTCTGCCGCCGACAACGACATGGCTGCGGCGGAAAACGAGCACTTCGGTCCCGTCGCTCCCGTGATTCCCTACTCGAGCGACGAGGAGGCGATCGAACTGGCAAACGACACGATCCACGGCCTCTCGGGTTCGGTCCACAGCGAAGACCTCGAGCAGGCCCGCACGATTGCGGACGGGATCGAGACCGGCATGGTCCACATCAACGACCAGCCGATCAACGACGAGCCCCACGTCCCCTTCGGCGGGATGAAACAGTCGGGCGTCGGCCGCTACAACGGCGAATCGATCCTCGACGAACTCACGACGACGAAGTGGATCTCGGTCCAGCGCGAGCCGCGGGAGTACCCGTTCTAGCGGCGCTCCCGCGGCGCGCGCTATGCCCGAGTGCTCGAGCACAGTTTGGTACTTCCAAACTGGGAACTGATCTGTGACTCGTGAACTCACAGCTAGTCGCGAACTCGTAGCCACTCGTGAACTCGCGGACAGCGGCGAGTGCGTGCGAGGGAAGGGATTCGAACCACGGTCGTTCCGTGCCGCTTCCCTCCCCGAATCAAATCCCTCCGTTTCGCATACACGACCCTCACCGGCGTTCGAGTCGGCATGCGAGGGAAGGGATTTGAACCCTCGGACCCCTACGGGAGCGGGTCTTAAGCCCACCGCCGTTGGCCTGCTTGGCTACCCTCGCACAAAAGCGCACTCGGGGATATCCGCCCCGCTACAATGTGCGTTTCGGTGTGCGTCGACCGAATTGCCCGACCGAATCCGGTCCTCGGCTACCAGTCGACGCTCAACGTCCCGTCTCCGTGCGGGTCCGGCGCGATCTCCTCGTCGGTCCGGCGGTCGATGACGTGAATGCAACCCTCGTCTTTCTTCGCCGGGCAGATCTCGGCAGCGCGGACGTTGTGGTCCAGGTCCGCCTCGTCGATGAAGTAGGTGTTCGGTTTGGCGATACCCGAGGCGAGCGACATTTCCCAGTTGCCGCTGACTTCGGCGCACTTGCCGGCTCCGAAGCACTTGTTGGCCTCGAAGATGATCTTGTAGGGCTTCTCCTCGATCGGTGGCGCATCGGCCGAGCCGACATCGCTCGCGCGCTGGATCTCGCCGCCGTTCTCGTCGCCGTCGGTCATTGTACGAATGTTCGACTGCGTCACCTTTCGCGTTACGGTTGGGTGCCGGACTTCCGGAACGAGTTCTCGAGCCGCGGCCGGGTTCGATCCTGAACTCGTCGCGAGCCGTCCGGTGCGGTTCACCGAAATCGGGACGCGCGATGCCCGGCGGCCGATTCGCTCGCGAGGTACGCGACCACCGCGAGAGCGATCGCTGCGAGTCCGACGGTTCGGAGTTCGAGATCGCTCGGTCCGATGGTACTCTCACCAGCGTAACGGATCGCCGCGCCCGCGGCGAGCGTGACGGAGAGCACGGCCACGTACCGCCATCTCGCTTCGACCGGAATCAGGCCGTCCTCGCCGCGGATAGCGAGAACCAAGTGCGCGCCGCCGAGAACGAGTCCGTAGAACAGCAGGAATACCGCGACCGATCCCGGGCCGGCTTCGAGCCCGATAGCGAGATAGTCGGCCAGCACCAGGACGAAAAGGCCCGACAGTACCGCCCCGATGTGAACGGTTGTGTCTCGGGAGAGCATACGAATGATTACCGCGAACCGGTCAAAAC
Organism: Natrialba asiatica DSM 12278; assembly: GCF_000337555.1. GTDB lineage: Archaea > Halobacteriota > Halobacteria > Halobacteriales > Natrialbaceae > Natrialba > Natrialba asiatica. Next base: position 199,968 of record NZ_AOIO01000034.1, read on the forward strand.
GGTTATGAAATTACGAGGCGCTCAGGGAGAGGCGCGCTCGGCCGCGGGCCGCGGGAGGTCGTACGTCACACCGGTCAACTCCCGGGAGACATCCCAGAGACGGCGGGCCATTTCGCGATCGTAAGATCGGTCCGAAGAGGCCTGCCGTTCGGGCGTGCCGCGCATGTTCGCGAGCCCGCCGGGACCGTAGTACGCGCCGCCCTCGGCGTCCGGCGCAGTCCCGGCGTACAACAGCGGGAGCGCGCCCCGTTCGGCCGACTGCGCCACCAGCGTATTCGCGAGTCGCATCGCGAGCTTTCGGAGCCGGTCCCCGCTCTGCTCGGGGCCGCGAATCTGGAGTTGCGTGGCCGCGTAGCCCGGATGGACGGCGATGCTCTTCGCGTTCAGATCCGCGGTGAGCAGCCGGCGCTCGAGTTCGTACGCGAACAGCACGTTCGCCAGTTTCGCCTGGCCGTAGGCCTCCCAACGGTCGTAGGACTCCTCGTGGTGTAGGTCGTCGAAGTCGATGTCGCCGCTCTCGTGAACGCCGCTGGAGACGGTGACGATGCGCGAATCCGCCTCGTCGTCGAGGTGGAGATTGTCCAGCAGCAAACCGGTGAGTGCGAAGTGCCCGAGGTGATCGACGCCGAACTGCGTCTCGAAGCCGTCCTCGGTCTCCGAGCGCGGAATCGCCATGACGCCGGCGTTATTAACGAGCACGTCGAGTCGTTCGTCGCCGAGTCGAGTCGTGAACTCGCGGATGGAGTCGAGGCTCGTGAGGTCGCACTGTTCGACGCGGAGGTCGCCCTCGACGCGCTCGAGGTCGTTGCGAACGTCGTCGGCCGCCTCCTCGCCGCGCTCGACGCTTCGACAGGCCATGATCACGGTTGCACCCTTGCGGGCGAGTTCACGCGTGGTCTCGAGACCGAGGCCGCTGTTTGCGCCGGTGACGACGAACGTTCGGCCGTACTGGTCGGGGATATCGGCGGCTGTCCAGCCCATACTGTCGGTACGGGTCGAACCAACCTAAAACCGTCTCCGCCCCGAGGGGGCGGGAGGGGGTGGCGGGGGTCGAGCGGCGGATGCGGTATTCAAGTTCGATTTCGAACGCGATCCTCGCCGAAATATCGGCTCCGAGCGCGCTGTCAAGCGGCGATCTGTAGAACGAAAGCTCGTATTTCGAGTGCAGCGCAGGTTACTCGTAGTCGATCGACACCGACTCGAGTACGACGTCTTCCTGGGGCTGATCGTTCCGATCCGTGTCGACGTTGCCGATCTCCCGGACGACGTCCATCCCGTCGGTGACCTTGCCGAAGACGGAGTGGCGGTCGTCGAGGTGAGGCTGGGCGTCGAGCGTGATGAAGAACTGCGAGCCGTTCGTGTCCGGGCCAGAGTTCGCCATGCTCAAAATCCCCTCGTCGTCGTGACGGAGTTCGTCGTGGAACTCGTCGTCGAACTGGTAGCCGGGGCCGCCGCGGCCGGTTTCGGTCGGGTCGCCGCCCTGAATCATGAAGTCCTCGATGACGCGGTGGAAGGCCACGTCGTCGTACAGCGGTTCGTCCTCGATCTCCTCGCCCGTCTCGGGATCGGCCCAGGTCTTGCCGCCGGTCGCGAGGCCGACGAAATTGTCCACGGTGCGTGGTGCACGGTCGTCGTAGAGTTCGGCCTCGATGTCGCCGCGGTTCGTGTACAGGGTCGCAGTAACGTTGCCCATACGTCGGCGACGATGGGGCGCGTGAAAACGGTAGTGGTCTTCGCCAGCGTGATCCGTGATATTTCGGGAAGCGGTCGGTCATCTCTAGTAGCCACTACAAGCCGACAGCCGCTCGGTACCGCGGTGTGTTTCTATAAATTCCACATAAGGGAAGAATTTATTCGGTTTCGACCCGATACTGGGAGCTAGCAAAGATGGATTCGGACAGCGACAAACCCAATATTCTACTCGTTATCTTAGATACGGTCCGGGCAAAGAATACGAGTCTCCACGGCCATTACAACCGTACAACTCCTGCGCTAGAACAGTTCTCTGCGCAGGCGACGGTCTACCGACAGGCGCGTGCGCCGAGTATTCATAGCGTCGCAAGTCACGCGAGTATCTGGACTGGGCTCCACGTTCCGGAGCACGACATCACAGAACATGAGGGACGGCTCTCCCCTGAAGCAACAATTTGGACCAGGCTGCAACGGGAGTATGAGTATCAAACGGGGTTATTCACCCCGAATTACGTTATCGCAAACGCGTCTAACTTATCCGAGCCGTTCGAAACCGTTGAGACTCCCGATTTTGGGAATATAGAAAACGCTCGCTTGTTCGATGCCTTCGATCCGACTGACGTGAAAGAATTGGAGGGTGTTTCTGGAAATCTAAAGCGCGCGATCACATCCGGGAAGCCGGTGCGTGCGTTGGCGAATACGTTCTGGCGTGGGTACCGAGAGTTCAATCCCAAATGGCACGACTATCAGAAAGCCGACGGCGCTGCATTTGCGGACAAGTTCCTCGAGTGGGAAGCCGAACGGGACGGACCGTGGGCCGCGTGTGTCAATGTGCTCGATGCGCACTATCCGTATATTCCGACGGCGGAGTACGATAATTGGTCCGGGGAGAAGATCCGAGATCTCCACGAGTCACTAGCTGGGCGGACATTGAGTGACCAGTATTATGGCTCGAACGGCCGACCGTGGGGCGAACTCAAAGCGCTCGAATCGCTCTACGACGGAGGTATCCGGCAGGCAGATGCAGTGGTCAAACAGCTTGTAACGGCACTCCGAGAGCGCGGTGAGTTAGACGAGACGCTTCTCGTCATTACGAGCGACCACGGCGAAGGATTCGGGGAGCGGTCGTTCGTGGCCCCGGACTGCCGTGCGGTGACGCACAGTTGGGGCGTCCACGAGGAGATAACGCACGTGCCGCTGGTGGTAAAGTGGCCGGAGCAACACGCGTCCCGGATCGAGACGGCTCCTGCATCGTTGACCAATATTCCCGCAGCGATGGTGCGGGCTATAGACAGACCGGCTAGCATACCCGATCCATCGGACGACCCGCTTCTCGACGGTCCGGTCCTCACGATGACCGAACGACTCCGGAAAGAAGATCGACCCGACCGGCCCGAACCGTATTTCGGTCCGTGGAAAGCGGTTTACGAGCCGATTGGAGACGACGGTGCCGTTCGGAAGCACGTGGTACGCGGGGAGACGGATCCGGACGTTGCTACCGTCGACTGCATCAGTGCCCAGGCCGCCGTGGAATCGCACTCGAGCGATTCGAAAACGATCGTTACAGATGCGTTCGATTCGCTGTCCCCAACGGCGGTCGCTGATGGGACAAATGAGGTCGGTGATGAAGTAGAGAATCGACTGGCTGATCTTGGCTATCTCCGATAGCCGCGCCAGGCAAGACGACCGGATCGGTTTTCACGAGTAAGAGTCTCGCCGCCGACCGTACTACAGACTATCGTAGCCACTGCGAGTCACTGCACACCCGATCGCACGACGGCTCTGCGATCGGTGTGTGAATAGTTGCAGGTGTTACTATACCTGCCACAGTCCTCGGGTGATTTCGGCTCCTCGGTACGGTAGATAGCAGTACCCCGCTCTGCAACCGGCGGCCGCAACTACATACCGCCAGCCGTCGAACGACAGTACAAGCGTACTATGAGCCCCGAAACGCACACCGACGAGGAGGTGACGCTCGCACGATTACCCTCCGGCGTCGCGCTCACGACGACAGTGCACACCTACAGCGGCTCTGCGGACGGCCCGACACTGTACGTCCAGGCCGCACAGCACGGCCGCGAAATAAACGGTACCGAAACCCTCCGGCGCTTTCACGACCGGCTGCCCCTCGAGTCGCTGTCCGGAACGATCGTCGCCGTTCCCGTCGCAAACCCGCTCACCTTCGACCGCGTCTCCTACACCGCGCCGGAACAGTTCGACAGCGTCAATCCCAACATGAACCGCGTCTGGCCGGGCGACGCCGACGGCAGTCTCCACCAGCGGATGGCCGCCCGCCTCTGGGAGTTCGCCGCCCGGGCCGACGCCATCGTCGACCTCCACACCGGGAGTCCCGACTTGCTTCCACACGTCGTCTACCGCGAAGGGGACGACCGCGCTCGAGACCTCGCCAGGGCGTTCGGAACCGACATTCTGCTCTCGGAGGAAGCGGGCGAGGACGCCCCCGAAGAATGGCACCGCCGCGATTTCGCGGGCAAACTCCGCGTCGCCGCCGCCGAAGCGGGAGTTCCCGCAATCACACCCGAACTCGCTCACAGCAAACAGATCGTCGAAGGCGCCGTCGAGACCGGCGTCGACGGACTACTTAACGTCTGCCGCTCGCTCGGACTGCTTCCAGGAAACGCGCCCCGTCGCGAACAAACCGTCGCCCGAAACCACCTCGGACAGGTCACTGCCGATAACTCCGGGCTGTTCCGTCCCGCTCCCACCCTCGAGTTCGGCAGGCTCGTCTCGGCCGGTACTGAACTCGGGACGGTGTACGATCCGACGACGTACGAGGTGCTGCAGACGGCGACGGCGGATCGGGAGGGGCTGTTGTACTCGCTGACACAGGAGGCGACGGTGACGGCGGGCGACAAACTCGCCAGTGTGGCGCTGGTGCGCGAGCAATAGCGGCGGGCTGAGACACGGAGGGCCAGAAAGATTACGAAAGGCCGAGCAGCGAGAAGCCGTACGCGGAGGCGGAGACGAGAACGATCGTCCACGCGCCGAGTCCGACTGTTAGCCAGCCGGCGGTGACGCGAGGGCGATCGTCGACGAGTAGCGCGAACAGGGCCGTGAGGTGTATTCCGACGAGGATCGGTCCGACGAGAGCGAGCCCGGGGAGCCCGTACCGATCCCACGCTCGGCGGGCGCGACGGTAGCGGGTGCTCGAGTTCATCGGCACCGAGTCCTCGCCGCGGGTCCGAGCGCGTCGGCGGTGCCACCAGCCGAGAACGCGCTGTTGAAAGATGGCGATCGCGGCCATTGCGGTGGCGCTGCCGGCGAACGCGGCGACGCCGGTTCCGACGGGGTCGAGACCGAGGCCGATCGCGACGGGGATGACGACGAAGGGCTCGATCGCGGGAATCATCGCGAGGACGAAGACGAGGAGGTATCGACCGAAACCGGTCGTCTCTTCGAGGAGTGTGCCGGCGTCGACGATAGCTGGGACGAGCGACGAGGGCATTGTGCGGTCCAGAAGCGCGGTGAAAGCAAAGCGGTTTTGGTCCGTCGACTCCTGTCGCGTGTTGTCTCAAGCCGCTCGTCGGTTTCATGCCGTCCTGCCGAAGTCGGTATCGAGTTCGGACGAGAAACGGAGTGAGTCGGCCGTATTATGCGGAAAAACCGCCGTCGACGACGAGGCCGTGACCGGTGATAAACGACGCCTCGTCGCTCGCCAGGAACAGAATTGCGTCCGCGACTTCCTCGGGTTCGGCGAGGCGCTTGAGCGGGTACTGTTCGACCATCTGCTTGCGGGCTCGTTCGGGATCGTCCTGTTGGGACAGGTACTGATCGAGGAGTTGCGTCTCCGTAAAGCCGGGACAGACGGTGTTCGCGCGGACGCCGTACGGGCCCGCTTCGGCAGCGACCGCACGGGTCATATTGAGGACGGCTCCCTTCGTCATCGAGTACGCAGCCTGTTTTGGCAACCCGAGGATGCTTGCCAGCGAACCGACGTTGACGATCGAGCCGTATCCCTGTGCTTTCATGTGCGGGAGCGCGGCGTGGCAGCCGTTCCAGGCCCCGTTGATGTTCACGTCGATGACGAAGTCCCGAACCGAGTCATCGAGTTCTTCGAGGCTCCCGCCCGGGTGGCCGGTACCGGCGTTGTTGACGAGCACGTCGAGCCCGTGCGTCTCGACGATGTCGTCGATCACGTCGTGAAACTGGTCGCTGTCGGTCACGTCGAGTTCGCGGAACGAAGCGGTGCCGTTCGAGCCCGCGTTCTCGAGTTCGTCGGCGACGGCCCGTCCGCCGTCGTTGTCGACATCCGTGACGATGACGTGTGCGCCTTCCGCCGCACACCGTTCGGCGGTTGCCTTGCCGATCCCTGCCGCTGCGCCCGTGATGACGACGGTCTTCTCGGAGAGTCGCATGAATCCAGTATCGGTCGGGCGATACATAAATTCGTTCATCGTTTAGCGGTTATTCGTTGTCACTGTTTGCTGTCGTGGCGATACGAAGAACAGTGGTAACTATACTGGCTTACGGCCAGTCACGTGCAGCGTCCGAGCGAGTCCCGGCGCTCGAGCGCAAGGCGGTCTCCGGATCGGCGTCCTCGCCGGGCGCTTCGGACTCGCGACACGGGCGCTCGGGGAGGATGCGGTAGTCGATGAGCTCGTCGTCCGCAACGATGACGACCAGAATATCGCTCTCTGCGACGGTGTCGAACGCCGATCTGGAAACGACGAGTTGGTCGACGATCCGTCCGTCCTCCTCGAGCAGGAGAACGACGTGCTCGCCATCGACGATTCGATCGACAACGGCGACGTAGCGCTCGGTATCGGCTGGCGTCTCGGTCGCAGCGAGCGGGCGGGCACCGCCGACAGTACCGGTTCCGAGTCCAGCGAGCGCCGTCCCGGCGAGGACGGCGAATCCGCGTAAAGCAGTGCGTCGCGACAGGCTGTGGGAACGCTCCGAAACCATGGGCTCGCTGGCTGCGGTATCCTATATAAACCCACGCCGGCAGGGAACCGGTGATGGTCACAACGTGTGAGACGATACCGTTGATATCGACACTACAAAGTAATAGACACAATAAAAACATATACTGGAACGTGACGGATAGTGTATGATATTGAACGGGAGTATTCTGATGATGGAAAAGCGAGTTCTTCGGATATAATGGCCCATACACGGCCATTACGGTCAAATATAAGCTACTGACGGAGACAGCAGGCCAACAAGAACCGGACTGATCCGGATGAATTACATATAAAAATAATTTCTATTATGTTCTCAATATCTGTACCGACGACGTTCACGATCGGCCAGGAAGTCGACCGATTACCCGACGCACCTCCGGCCCACGAGCCGAGATTCCTCCAAAGCTTTATCAACTGGCTAGGAAGTAATTCGAATGATGGCTACACAGGAGTCCGTCGCCCACGAGGCGCGATTACGGGCGCAAAACATCGGTGGGATCGACGAGACGACAGTCGAACTCGAATCGGGGATTACCGTCCTTGCAGGACGAAACGCGACAAACAGAACGTCGCTTCTCCAGGCGTTTATGGCCGCTCTCGGGGGCTCATCAGCCTCCCTCAAGGCCGACGCCGAGGAGGGGTACGCCGAACTCGAACTCGACGACCAGACCTACACCCGGACGCTCCGACGAGCGGGGAACTCCGTCGTCACCGACGGTGAGCCGTATCTCGACGACCCCGAACTCGCCGACCTCTATGCGTTCCTGCTGGAATCGAATCCGGCCCGCCGCGCCGTCACGACCGAAGACGACCTGCGAGAGATCATCCTTCGACCGGTCGATACCGACGAGATCGAGCGCGAAATTTCGCGACTGACCGACGAGAAAAACGAAATCTCGAACGAACTCGACCGTCTCGACTCCCTGAAGAACGACCTCCCCTCGCTCGAACAGCAACGTACCGATCTCGAGGGGAAAATCGAGGACAAACGAGACGAACTCGAGGCCGTCAAAGCGGCGATCGAAGAGGCCGAAGCGAACGCAGACACCCAACAGGAGGGCCAGGACGAACTCGAGGAGAAACTCAGCGAACTCCGAGAGCGACGCTCTACGCTCGAAGACGTCCGATTCGACCTCGAAACCGAACGCGAGAGCCTCTCCGCCCTGCGCGAGGAACGCGACGACCTCGAAGCCGAACAGGAAGACCTCCCCCCACTCGACTCGCTCGACCGCGAGGAAGTCGACGCCGAAATCGACCGACTCCAGCGCCAGTCCCAGTCGATCGACGGGGTTATCAGCCAACTCCAGAGCATCGTCCAGTTCAACGAGGAGATGCTCGAGGGCTCTCACCCGGAGATCCGACAGCTGCTGGCCGACGACGACACCGAGTCGACCGACCAGGCGATCACCGACCAGCTAGTCGACGAGGGAGCGGAAACCGTCCGCTGTTGGACCTGCGGCAGCCAGGTCCAGCGCAGCGAGATCGAAGCGACGATCGATCGCCTTCGCGAACACCAAGAGACCAAACTCAGCGAGCGCGACGACCTCGAATCCCAGATCGAATCCCTGCGCAGCGAACGGCGCGAGATCGACCAGACGCGACAGCGCCACGAGCGCGTCGACAGACGACTCGACTCCGTCACCGACGAAATCGAACAGCGCGAGACCCGACTCGACGACCTCACCGATCGTCGCGAAGAACTCGAGAGCGAGATCGACGACCTCGAAACCGAGGCCGCCGAACTCGAAGCCGAAACCGACGACGACACCGAAGACGGCGACGAAGAGAGCCTCCTCGAACTCAACCGCCGCGCGAACGAACTCGAGTTCTCCCTCGGCAGACTCGAACGCGACCTCGAAACGACGACCGACGACATCGAGGACATCGAATCCACACTCGAGGACGAAGACCAGCTCGAGCAGCGCCGCGACGAGATTCGCGACGAACTCGAGGAACTCCGCACTCGGATCGACCGGATCGAGCGCGAGGCCGTCGAGTCGTTCAACGAACACATGGACGCCGTACTCGAGGTGCTCGAGTACGAGAACATCGACCGGATCTGGATCGAACGCGTCGGCAAGACGGTCCGCGAAGGTCGACGGAAGGTCGAGCAGACGGCGTTCGACCTCCACATCGTCCGCAGTACGGCAGACGGCAGCACGTACGAGGACACGATCGATCACCTGAGCGAGAGCGAACGGGAGGTCACCGGCCTGATCTTCGGGCTCGCCGGCTATCTGGTCCACGAAGTCTACGAGGAAGTACCGTTCATGCTACTCGACTCGCTCGAAGCGCTCGACTCGAACCGTATCGCGGCACTGGTCGAGTACTTCGAATCCCACACCGACTTCCTCGTCGTGGCACTGCTGCCCGAGGACGCGACAGCGCTCGACGACGAGTACGATCGCGTGACCGAAATCTAGCGCTCACGTCCGGTACCCGTTCTGAACGCAGCGGTCCGATTTTCGAGATCAGTACTCCCCCGAGCGTTCCGCAGACTGCCGCGAGTGGCGGCCAGTATTCCGCAACTTGAAATCCGATCACGGTTCCCGATCGAAGCCCGATCCCATAACAATAGTACGCCTGTTATGGGTTGTTCGAGAAGAAAGGTAGTCTGCGGCTCAAACGGCACCCGGACACCGACGGTCTCCGCGCCACCGACTCCCGCTACGACTCATAACAGTCACACGCACCCGATTCCAGCAAGTCCGCTACGTCGTACTGTTTTCCACACCGTTCACACAGTACCTGCACGTCCGCGAAAACCCGGCGCGGACCGACCCGCAATTGATCCGTCTCCTGCAGTCGATCGAGTTTACTCTCCGTGACCGAGACCGTTCGCTGGCGCAATTCCTCGATCGTTCGGGCCGTCGCCGCTGCGCTCGGGCCGTCAGTGCCCGACGGCGCAGTGACGTTTCGATACCCCGTCAAGTACGATCTGATCGCCCCGTACGAGACGAACTCGTCGGTTACTGTCTCGACAGCGACGCCATCCCGTTCGAGTCGCCGTTCGAGCTGCGTTCGTTCGCCGCGGCTCCCGGTTTCTCCGGAGAGCACCGCATAGAGATGCGAGACGTCTTCCGTGATCGTTTCGATCCCTGCCGCCGTGAGGACCGCCCGCAGCAGTTGCTCGTTGAACCAGTCCGCAAGCGATCGAAGACTCGCATCGGTTTCGGGATTCGTCCAGCGGACCTCGAGTTCATCGCCGACACCTGCAAGTTCGCGGTCGTACTCGGAGATAAGTCGGGCGACCTTCGGTTCGGGACCGGGTTTCGAACGCGATGCGGTGGCGTTCGATGCCGGCGTGGGCGCATCGGATTCAGTCGGTGCGGGAGGGTCTTTCTGGGGTTCCTGTCCCGGGTTATCGTGAGTGCTCCGGTCGGGGCTCTCATCCTGATCGTCCATCGAGGGTCGTTCGAAGAGTTCGTGTTCGCGAGGAAAGCCGTTTCGGTGCTCGGCGTGGGACTCGCGACCGAGTGTTTCGGCGTGGCAGGTGAAAGCGTCCGCATACTGGAACGCGACGGGCAGAGACGACAGCGTGCACACCGCGCGGCAAGAACGCATATGTATGGGGAGTGAACTGGCAAGGTGAAAGAGAGATTGGTTCCGCATCGTGGACGGTGACGGATATTCGACGGGACAAACGGGTGTATTCAACGGCGTATTCCAGCGCCCGAATCGCGGGGCGTTATCCGTAGGCGAGTGTGACCCTGATCTCCCCGGCTTTGTCCCGGAGGCGATTCGGGAGGGCGTCGTGGACGTACTCGTCCGTAAAGCGACTCGTCGGGCCGAACACGCTCAGCGCGCCGAGGAGGTCGTCGTCGGGCGTATAGACGGGGACGGCGACGCTCCGGAGGCCGTCCATGTGTTCTTCGTTGTTTACGGCATACCCACGATCGCGGATCCGCTCGAGTTCGGCGGCGAGGGCGTCGGGATCGGTGATGGTGTTGTCCGTAATCGCGTCGAGGCCGGCCGTCGCGACGAAATCGGCGACGGTGTCGTCGTCCCATTCCGAGAGGATCACCTTGCCGGAGGCGAGCGAGTGAAGCGGTCTGCGTTTGCCGATCATGGTATCGGAGAGGCTGCCGTACCGGTGGACGTAGACCCCCTCGTACTCCTCTTCGACGATGAAAACGGCGCGTTCGTCCGTCTCCTTGCCGAGCTCGAACACCGAGCGCTTGGCGGCGGTGTAGCCGCGCCGTCGGGTTCGCGCCTGCTCGCTGATCTCGAGGAAGCGAAAGCCGACGTCGTAGGCGCCGTCGCGTTCGACCACGTAGCCGAGATCGACCAGCGTGGTGAGGTGGCGATAGACGGTGCTCTTGGTGAACTCGGTTCGACGCGTGAGTTCGGTGATCGTCACGCCGTCTGCGTCCGCGAGCGTCTCGAGGATTGCGAACGTCTTGCGGGTCGTCGAGACACCCGCGTCGTCCCGTTCCCCTCGGCCGCGGTCCCTGCTCATATCGAGAGTATTCCGCGGCATCTCAATGAATGTTCCGAATAATAAAACAGAATCTGCGGAGTGTGAAACGCGAGGGAGAACGCGGTGAACCGGGCGACCGACCGGGAACGAGGAGAAGAAAAGAACGGCCGCACACGGACGGGTTACTGGTACGCCGGGATGCCGGTCAGATCCTCGCCGAGAATCAGCGTGTGGATATCGTGGGTGCCCTCGTAGGTGTAGACCGTCTCCATGTTCGCCATGTGACGCATCGGCGAGTAGTCGGTCGTGATGCCGTTGCCGCCGAGCATCTCGCGGGCGACGCGGGCTTGATCGCGGGCCATGCGGACGTTGTTCCGCTTCGCCATCGAGACGTGCTGGGGCCGCAAGTCGCCGCGCTCTTTGAGGTCCGCGAGTCGGTAGGCGAGCAACTGGCTCAGCGTAATCTGGGTCGCCATCTCCGCGAGTTTGCGCTGCTGAAGCTGGAACTGAGCGATCGGCCCGCCGAACTGCTCGCGGTCGGTCGCGTACTGGCGGGCCTCTTCGAAGGCGTCGCGAGCCGCGCCGATCGCGCCCCACGCGATGCCGTAGCGAGCCTGCGTGAGACAGGACAGCGGCCCCTTCATCCCGGAGACGCCGGGAAGCACGTTCGCTTCGGGGACGTAAACGTCGTTCAGCCCGATCTCGCCGGTGATCGACGCGCGCAGCGAGAGCTTCTCGGTGATCTTGTTCGTCGTGATCCCGTCGCGGTCGGTCTCGACGAGGAAACCGCGAACGGGGTCGTCCTCGGCCGAGCGGTCGCGCGCCCAGACGATCGCAACGTCCGAAATCGGCGAGTTCGTGATCCACGTCTTCGAGCCGTTGATGACGTAGCCGTCGCCGTCGGCCTCGGCGTCGGTCTCCATCGACGACGGGTTCGAGCCGTGTTCGGGCTCCGTGAGGCCGAAACAGCCGACCGCCTCGCCCTGCCCGAGCTTCGGCAGCCACTCCTCCTTTTGCGCCTCGCTGCCGTAGGCGTGGATGGGGTACATGACGAGTGCCCCCTGCACGGACGCCATCGAGCGCAGCCCCGAGTCGCCGGCCTCGAGTTCTTGCATCAGGAGTCCGTAGGCGGTTTCGGAGACGTTCGGCGAGCCGTATCCCTCGAGGTTCGGCGCGTAGAAGCCGAGCTCACCCATCGTCGGGATCAGCTCCTTCGGGAACGTACCCGCCTCGAAGTGCTCGCCGATATCGGGCTTGACGTGTTCCTCGACGAACTCGCGGGCGGTGTCCCGGATCAACCGTTCTTCCTGGTCTAAATCCGCTTCGAGCTGAACGAAATCCAGCATGTATCATACTTCGCCAACGGTGCAATAGGCGTTGCGATACGTGTTACCAGTACAACACCTCAGTGACACGCCCGCGCCGGTTACCAGTTTCTTCCTCACCCCGTCTTCTGTATATTTCTCTTGTCTGAGGCTCTGATAGACAGGTTTGCTCAAATGATAACGGAAGAATTATACGATGGAAATATGTAACGGCTTGTCATGGAGGATCGACCGATTTCCACGAACAGGGGGACGACTCGACGATCGCTGCTTGCAGCAACCGGAATCGGAACGGCTACGGCACTGGCTGGGTGCCTCGGCGGTAATGAGGGGGATGTCGAAGCAGGAACCGTTCGAATGCGAACGTCTCAGTCGACGACGACGGCCTACTCTGCCAACGAGGGGATTGCAAAGGTCATCAGCGATAACAACGACGACCTCACCGTCGAAGCGCGGACGAGCGAAGGGACCGAAGCGAATCTCGGTGCTCTCAACAGTCAGGATGCGGAAATGGTCTACATCCAGAACTGGTCGGCCCAGGAAGTCCAGGAGGGTGCCGGTGACTTCGACCAACTCGAGTTCGAGATGGCGCAGGTGTTTCACTTTTATGACCTGCCGTGGTTCTTCCTGTCGCCGGGTCTCGAATCGCTCTCGGGCATCGAGTCGGGGACGACGGTTTCGCCGACGCCGCGGGGGTCGGGGACAGCCCCTGCGCTCGAACGGGCACTCGACTATGCGACGGACGACTACAATCGGACGAGCGTCGGGTACGGCGACCAAAGCGGGTCGCTTAACGAAGGCAGCCTCGATGTCGGTGTCGGGACGTACATGAACTTCAGTATCGTGCCCGGGTGGGTACAGGAGATGCTGAACTCCGCCGACCTAAACATTCTCGACGTGGACGACTCGACGCTCGAGGAGTGGGAGAACGACGACCGCCTGCTCGTTCAGTCGTTCAGTGGCGACGAGATCGACGGCACTCAAAACGCTCCCGAGGAAGTTTATTGTCCGACCTTCGCGTACAACTTCGTCTCGCGAGCGGACCTCGACTACGATACCGTTTACGACTTCCTCGAGACGATGCACGAGAATCGCAGCGCGCTCGAGGAATACAGCGCCGTCCTCGCTCGACTCGACGACGAGACGTTCTGGGTCGAGAATATGTACAGCGATGTTCCGTTCCACGCTGCCGCAGCGGACTTCTACGAGGAGATCGGCGTCTGGAAAGACGAGTTCGAACGGGCTGACGAACCGTAACTCACGATGACTACTAGTAGCCGCCTCTCCCGCCGTGCCCGACAGTCGCTCAGTGGAATCGGTCCGCTGGATGCCCTCACCGGGATCGTTTACTTGCTGGGCTTGGCGTTAACGTTGTTGACTATCGGATACGCGATGAAAATCGCGTTCGCGATCCAAACCGACCTGTTCGCGGAGACCGACGAGTACGTGAACGTCTTCCTCGGACTCGGGCTGGCGCTGTACTATTTCGAGTATGCTCGCACGCAGTACAGTGATTCTGCCACAGGCGACGATGTCGCGACCGACCCTTCTGGGGGGGACACGGCCCAGACGGCCGATACCGCCGGTACGGGGCGAACTCTTCGGTCGCTCAAAGCAGCGTACGCACGGGTTGATCCAATTATCGCCCTCTTACTGGGTGTGGCGGCGATCGGTGCAGTGCTGTACGTCCACACCAACTACGTTCGGTTGACCGAGTCGGCACACCTCCTCGGATATAATACGACCGACCATCTGGTCGGTCTACTCTTGATCACGCTGGCGATCGACGCGACGCGACGGGCGTTCGGGAACGTCATCGCGGCCGTCGCCGTCCTCTCTATCGCCTACGCCCACACGGCGGTCGGGCCGAGCTTGCCGGGCCTGTTCTACCACACCGGAATGACCTGGGAAACGATCGCGGAAAACGGTGCGATCAGCGTCAGCGGCGTCTACGACGAGACCCTCATGCGGATCGGTTCGACGTGGGTCGCGATCTTCATCATGTTCGCCGGTATCGCCAAGGCGTACGGCCTGATGGATTTCGTCCTCGATGTCGGTCGTGAACTCGGGACGAGTCTGCGGACGGGCGTCGTGCAAATCGCCGTCATCGCGAGCATGGTCATGGGATCGATCACCGGAAGCGCCGCGGCAAATACGGCAACGACTGGAAGTTTCACGATTCCGATGATGAAAGATCAGGGCGTTCACGACGAGTTCGCCGCCTCGATCGAGGCGGTCGCCTCCGCCGGTGGACAGATGTTGCCACCCGTGATGGGGGTTGCGGCGTTCCTCATGGCTGACTTCACCGGCGTCAGCTACGTCGAAATCGTTCAGGCCGGAGTCGTCCCCGCAGCGCTGTTCTATCTCAGCGTCTGCATCGCGGTCCACTTCACGATCCTCAAGTTCGGCTGGGTCTCACGGGACTTGTCAACGTTCGACTGGCGGGCACTAGTCGGTGGACTTCACTTTACGATCCCGATCGGCGTGCTCCTCATAACACTCGTCTACCTGCAGTACACGCCGCTTTCGGCCGGACTGTATACCATCATCACGCTCGTCGGCGTGATGTACGTCCGAAATATCCTCGTCGGCGTCTTCGACGTGGGCGAGGAAGATATCACGCTCGAGATCGGAGAGACGAGCATTGCGGGAGACACGATCGGCTGGAACGTGCTCGCGACGACGAAGCAGACCCTGGACGGCCTCAAACAGGGCGGCACCGAGATGGCACCGTTAGTCGGCGTCCTCGCCGCGATGGGGCTCATTATCGAACTGCTCGAGGGAACCGGCCTCACCCAGGGGATTGCGACGACGATTATCGGACTGGGCGACGGAGTCTCCCTCTTTGGACTGGGAAGCGGGCTCTTCATCGTCCTCTTCCTCGCGATGATCGCGAGCATCATGTTCGGTCTCGGAATGCCCACGCCGGCGGCGTACGTCCTCGTGGTCGTTCTGGTCACGCCCGGGATCATCGGTATGGGCGTGCCCCAGATCACGGCACACATGTTCGTGTTCTACTTCGCGATGCTATCGGCGATCACACCACCGGTCGCAATTTCGGTCGCGATCGGCTCTCGGATCGCGGATTCGAGTTTCCTGCAGTCCTGTCTGCAAGCGCTCAAACTCGGTGCACCCGGGTTCGTGATTCCCTACGCGTTCATCACGAATAACAGCCTTATCGACTGGTCCGGCGAAACGCTGATCGCGTTCCCAGTCGTGCTGGCGGGGACCATCGGGCTGATCGTCGCGACCGTCGGCTTCGACGGGGCTCGGGACCTCTCGGTTCCGGCTCGCGGGCTCTACGTCGTCGCGGCGCTCTCTGCGATGTTCGGATCGGTCGTCCACGTCGCAGCCCAGATCGTCGCCGCGGCCGCCATCGTCGGCGTGTTGCTCCACGCCCGGCTCGTCGTCGGGTACGAAATGCCGGCCGAAACCGACACTGACGCCGACGCCGAACCCGCCATCGACACGCCGACCGGCGACTGATCGCGGCTCCGCTCGCTGACACCGGGCTACTCGGACCCCGTTCTCGCGAACAACCGAAATAAATGGAATCGACAAGTAATAACCCTTTTGTGGCCCTCAAACGACCCTACACAAAGTATGACAAATCTCGTGAGGGACGTCGGCGAGACAGTCGAATCGACCCCCGATGCTCCCGCGATCGCCTACGACGGCCGGACGCTAACCTACGAGCAGTTCTGGACGCGCGCCGGCCAGTTCGCGAAAGCGCTCGAAAACAACGGCATCGGCGAGAACGACCGCGTCGGCATCTATCTCCCGAATCTCCCCCAGTTCGTAACGGCGTTCTACGGGACGCTGCGCGCCGGCGGGATCATCGTCCCGATGAACCCGCAGTACAAGGCCCGCGAGATCAGCCACATGCTCGGCAACAGCGGTGCGAAGGCCGTCGTCACGCTGGCCGAACTCGTCCCCAACGTCCGCGAGGTGCAGGACGAAACCGACGTCGAACAGGTGATCAGTGTGGGTGCCGGTGTCGAGGGTGCCACCGCGTTCGACGAGTTCATCGCGGACGAAACCAACGCGGTCGTCGACCGAGCCGACGACGACGTGGCGGTCCAGCCCTACACCTCCGGGACGACCGGCACGCCGAAGGGCGTCCTGCTCACGCACCACAATCTCGCCTTTACGACGCGAGCCAACGCCAGCGTCCCGCCAGGCGGATTCCAGGCCACCGACCGACTCATCGGCACGCTGCCGCTGTTTCACATCTACGGCATGTCCGTCGTGATGAACGGCGCGATGTACAGCGGCGGCACCTACTACCCCGTCCCCGAATGGGACGCCGCGGCGGTGATGGACCAACTGGAGGACGACGATATCACGATCATGTTCGCCGTCCCCGCGATGTTCAACGACATGATCAACCACCCCGACGCCGACGAGTACGGGTTCGAGGCGCTGCGCTTTGCCAACTCCGGTGGCTCGAGCCTTCCCCTCGAGGTCCTCGAACGGTTCGAAGAGCGGTGGGGTGTCCAACTCAACGAAGGCTACGGGCTGACCGAGACGAGTCCGGTCACCCACGCCAACACGAACGACGCCCGCCGGAAGGGCAGTATCGGCCAGCCGCTCGACGGCGTCGAGGCGAAGATCGTCGATAGCGCGGCCCGACAGTCCGACGCCCCGGGCGACGAACCGCCCGAAGACGAGGGCCTCGAGACGGTCCCGCGCGTCGAAGAAGGGCCCATCGACGAGGCCGACGCTGATCTGCACGAAATCACCGGTGAACTCGTCATCTCCGGACCGAACGTGATGAAGGGCTACTACGAACTGCCCGAGGCGAACGACGAGGCCTTCACCGAGGCGGACGGCAAGCGCTGGTTCCACACCGGCGACATCGGCTACTGGGACGAGGACGAGTTCTTCTTCGTCGTCGACCGCGAGAAGCACATGATCGTCACCGGGGGCTACAACGTCTATCCGCGAGAGGTCGAAGAACTGCTCTTCGAACACGAGGACATCGCCGACGCCGCCGTGGTCGGCGTGCCGGACGAGCGCCGGGGGGAGACCGTCAAGGCACTCGTCGTGCCGACGCCCGACGCCGACGCGACGCCCGAGGACATCAAAGCGTACTGTCTCGAAAGCCTCGCGGAGTACAAGCATCCCCGCGAAGTCGAGTTCGTCGAGACCCTCCCGCGGACGACGACGGGAAAAGTCCAGAAGTTCAAGATCCGCGACGAAGACTAGCCTCCTCGCGATCACCCGCCTCGCGACTACCCGGCTGAACTCGGGTTGCCGGCCGTTCGCCTGTGGCACCGCCAGTCACGAGTATCTGACACCAAAATTACTTTACAACGGTTAACTATCGACACCAATCTTTTGCAGCGTTTGAGATCATCGAAGCTATTTTGTGACTCGCCGATGAGCATCAGATATGGCTTTCAGTCTATCCGACGAGCACGAGGCGATTCGTGGGGCCGTTCGCGAGTTCGGCGAGAACGAGATGAAGCCGGTCGCGGAAGAGTACGACCGCGAGGGGACGTACCCGCTCGAACTACGCGAGAAGGCCGCCGAGTACGACTTCGTCGCGCCGGGCATCCCGATCGAGTACGGCGGGGCCGGCATGGACAAGATCTCGAGTACGATCGTCACGGAAGAACTCTGGCGCGCCGACCCGGGTATCGGCTCGGCCGTCGGCTCCGCCGGCTTCGGGACGAACATGATCGTCGAGTTCGGCGACGAGTGGATGAAAGAGGAGTGGCTCCCGAAGATCGCGGGCGGCGAGACGGCCTCCTGTTCGATGATCTCCGAACCCGCACATGGGTCGAACGTCGCGGGTATCGAGACGGTGGCCGAGAAGGATGGCGACGAGTTCGTCCTGAACGGGAACAAGATGTGGATCACGAACGGGACGGTCGCCGATATCGGCGTTCTGATGGCCAAAACGAGTCCTGACGAGGGCCACCGCGGGATCACCGCGTTCCTCGTACCGATGGATTCAGACGGTATCTCGACGGAAAAGATCGACAACAAACTCGGCATCCGCGCCTCCGATCTCGCGGAGGTCATCGTCGACGACGTCCGCGTTCCCGAGGAGAACGTTATCGGCGAGGTCGACGAGGGCTTCTACCAGCTCATGGAGTTCTTCGCCGCCGGTCGAACGAGCGTCGCCTCCCAGGCGGTCGGTGCTGCACAGGGCGCGCTCGACGCCGCGATCGAGTACGCCGGCGAGCGCGAGCAGTTCGGCCAGAAGATCAAGGACTTCCAGGCCATCGAGCACAAACTCGCCGAGATGGCGACCCGCGTCGAAGCGGCGCGCTCGCTGACCTACCGCGCCGCGACGGAAGTCGAGCAGAACAACCAGGATATCGCCGCGCAGTTCTCGAGCATGGCGAAGCTGTTCGCCAGCGAGATCGCGGTCGAGGTCGCCGACGAGGGCATCCAGGTCCACGGCGGCTCGGGCTACGTCACGGACTACCCCGCGGAGCGCTACTACCGCGACGCCCGCATCACGAAGATCTACGAGGGAACCTCGGAGATCCAGAAGAACATCATCGCCGATCAGTTGCTGTAGACGGTTTTTCTCCAGTTTTCTCCGATTCTCCGTTTTCGTCAGGGCGCAGGAACGCTGAACTCGACCGCAGCCCCCTGTCCGTAGCCGACGCACATCGTCGTCAGGCCGAGGCCGCCGCCGCGCTTTCCGAGTTCGTGGATGAGCGTCACCGGCAGCCGCGCACCCGACGCGCCGAGGGGATGGCCGAGCGCAATTGCGCCGCCGTTGACGTTGAACACGTCGTCGTCGAAACCCAACTCCTCCTGGCAGTAACGCGTCTGGCTGGCGAAGGCCTCGTTGAGTTCGACGAGGTCGTAGTCGTCGGCAGAGCGGCCGTTTCGCTCCCAGATGCCCCGGACCGCCGGAACCGGACCGATGCCCATCACTTCGGGGTCGACGCCCGCGACCTCGTGGTCGCCGACTTCGGCCGCGATCTCGAGGTCGTGGTCCTCGGCGAACGCGCGGCTCGTGAGCATGACGGCCGCCGCGCCGTCGGAGATCTGGGAGGCGTTGGCGGCGGTGACGGTGCCGCCTTCCTCGAAGGCGGGCGGCAGCCCCGAAATCTTCTCACGGGTCGTGCCGGGACGGAGACCCTCGTCTTCCTCGACGACCTGCTCGCCCGTGTCGATGGGTACTATTTCGTCGTCGAAGCGACCCGCTTCGCTCGCCTCGCAGGCGCGTTGCTGGCTGCGAGCGCCGTAGGCGTCTTGCTCCTCGCGGCTGATGTCGTATCGGCGAGCGACGGTTTCTGCGGTCTGGCCCATCTGGAGATCCGCGGCGTCGTACTGTGCTGCAATGGCGTCGTAGGACCCGATTCCCTTCCGGCGCTCGTTGCGGGTCATGTTCTCGACGCCGCCGGCGACGATGACCTCGCGCTGGCCGGCCCGGATGGCGTCGCTCGCGCTCATGATCGCCTCGGCCGAGGAGGCACAGAGGCGGTCGATGGTGGTTCCCGGCACGCTTTCGCCCAGGTCCGAAGCGAGGGCGATCACGCGGGCGAGATTGTTGCTCTGCTCGTCGACCTGCTTCGCACAGCCCCACCGGATGTCGTCGACGTCGTCACCCGCGAGCCCGGTGCGATCGAGCATCGTATCGACCAGCGGTACCGAGAGTTCAGCGCTACCGGTGTCGGCGAAGACACCGCCGTGTTTACCCTGTGGCGTTCTGACTGCTTGTACGACTACTGGTTGGGTGTCGCTCATCGGTTGTCACAGGGTTTCAGGGGAAGGGATAAAATCGCTCGGTTCTCGGTGAGATCCTCTCGCCCGGGCGCTGTCTGCACCCCTTCGGTGTGTGAACAGGAACGCTTTTGATCGATTCCTGTGTGGGGTTGACCATGCAAGTCACAGTGCTCGGAGCCGGGAGCATGGGCCACGGAATCGCACAGGTCTCGGCGATGGCGGGCTACGATGTCGTCCTTCGAGACATCGAGTCCGAACTCGTCGACGACGGACTCGAGGGCATCCGAAAGAACCTCCAGGGTGGCGTCGACCGGGACAAGGTCACCGAAGGCGAAATGGAAGCGACGCTCGGACGCATCGAGGGCACGACCGACCTCGCCGCGGCCGTCGCCGACGCCGAACTCGTCGTCGAAGCCGTCCCCGAGGATCTGGACTTAAAGCAGGACGTGCTCTCGGCGGCGGAAGCCGAAACCGGCGAGGAGACGGTGATCGCCTCGAACACCTCCTCGCTCTCGGTGACCGAGATGGCGAGCGCGCTCGACCGGCCCGAGCGCGTCGTCGGCCTGCACTTTTTCAACCCGCCGCACCTGATGGACCTGGTCGAGATCGTGATCGCCGAACAGACCGACGACCGGACCGAAGCGTTCGCCGTCGACTACGTCCGCGAGATCGACAAGGAGGACGTGGTCGTCCGCGACAGCGCCGGCTTCGCGACCTCGCGCCTCGGTCTCGTAACGGGACTCGAGGCCATCCGGATGGTCGAGGAGGGCGTCGCTAGCCCCGCCGACGTCGACGAAGCGATGAAACTCGGCTACGGCTACCCCATGGGCCCGATCGAACTCGGCGACCACGTCGGACTGGACGTGCGCCTGCACATCGCCGAACACCTCCGCGAGGAACTCGGCGAGCGGTTCAAGCCGCCGCAGGCGCTGCGCCGGAAGGTCCGCGCGGGCAACCTCGGCAAGAAATCCGGCGAAGGCTTCTACGTCTGGGAGGACGGCGAACGCGCCGGCATGAGCGGCGACTGGGGTGAGGACGATGCGTGAGGACGACCTCGCCGCACTCGATACCGAACTCGAACTGGTCTCCGTCTCGGTCGGCGAGCACGCCGAGAAGGTCGGAACGATCGCCATCGAACGTCCCGACGCCCGGAACGCGCTCAACGGCCAGGTCCGAACCGAACTGAAGGAGGCCGTCGCCGCCGCGGAAGCGGACGACGCGGTGCGCGTGCTCGTCCTCACTGGCGGCGAGGGCTCCGGCGCGTTCGTCGCCGGCGCGGACGTCACCGAGTTCAAAGATCGCGGCCTCGTCGAGCAGCGCGAAGCCAGCGAGCGCCCGCGGGTCTACGAGAGCGTCGACGACGCGTCGATCCCCGTCATCGCGCGGATCAACGGCCACGCCCTCGGCGGCGGTTGTGAACTCGCACAGGCCTGCGACGTTCGCATTGCGGCGACGGGGTCGAAGCTCGGCCAGCCCGAGATCAACCTCGGCCTCATTCCCGGCGGCGGCGGGACCCAGCGCCTCGCCCGCCTCGTCGGCGAGGGCCAGGCGATGCGGCTGATCCTCTCCGGCGAACTCATCGACGCCGCGGAGGCGAAGGAAATCGGCCTCGTGGACCAACTCTACGACGAGGAGGAACTGGACGACGGCGTCTACGAACTCGCGAGTTCAATGGCCGCGAAGAGTCCGATTGCACTCGAGTTCGCCAAGAACGCGGTGAAGGCGAGTTCGCGAATGGGACTCGAGGAGGGGATCGAGTACGAATCGGAGCTGTTCGTCCAGTTGTTTGCGACCGAAGACAAGGATGAAGGAATCGGGGCGTTCCTCGAGAATCGGGAGCCGGAGTTTACGGGCGAGTAGTAAATCAACGTAAATAGTTCGATAAGTGAGTGGACCGTAATCCAATCGGGAATGTGATTTTTTATCACATCCATTTGATTGCGACTGGAAGTGGGAAACTGATGCGCTGGTGGTTCTGGGAGGACGCTATCGAAAACCACAGAACCGGCGGTAAACCGACGAGCGGGCATAATTGAACACAGTGTAAATTCCGCTTGAGCTTGCCAGTGGTGGTACAGCGGTCGTTTCACTGAGTTCCAGTATCGGGAATCCACGAGAAATCATAGAGAGCGGATATATGAGTCGATATGGTATATCTGCGGACGACTTCGAGTATAGGTGTGATCCGTTCGGCCGCTCGCTTCGCGCGGCGATGCTGCACGACCGATTCGTGGTACCGAGGGCCTCGCCGCGCCCGAAACCGCTTCGGGCACAGACCGACGCGACAGGGGCGCTTCCGGGGACTATCCCCGTTCCTCGGCGGAGCAGAGACTCGGGATATTTCGAATCGCTCGGCGCCATAGCGGCTTATTCGCTGTATAATAATCCCAGAACAGCCACGATGAACGATCGATGAATCTGCTCTGTCGGTCATCACTCTCTCCACTTCGGCAGTCGAACGCGCGGACGGGTTCTCCGACAGAACAGCGCGATCACGGGTCTCTTTTCGCCGCCATCGACGACGGGCGCTCGATCGCCGCTGCGTGCCTTCGGGACGCCGACAACGCAGTGGCATCGGCGTTGGCGTCGCCGTCGAAAGTCGCGTGCGGCGAGTGCACGCTGGGGCTCGGTACGCCGGATGGGGCGGTCGCCGTCAAGTCGGACGGCACCGAATCGCGACGATTGCACCAGAACGCATGAAACGGAGCATCACGAGCGGATTTCTCTCGATCGTCAGTATCAAATTTCTCCTGATCAGCCTCGACTTTCTCTCTTCACCGCTTTTGACCCGGTTTCTGGGCGAGGGATACGGTGACTACGCATTTCTGATGTCGATATTTGCGATCTACATGATCTTCGTCAGTTCG
The DNA here is from genome assembly GCF_000337555.1 of Natrialba asiatica DSM 12278. GTDB lineage: Archaea > Halobacteriota > Halobacteria > Halobacteriales > Natrialbaceae > Natrialba > Natrialba asiatica. Next base: position 222,892 of record NZ_AOIO01000034.1, read on the forward strand.
GGCGTCGGTGACGGCGTGCGAAAGTACGTCGCAGAGGAACGCGACAGGGACCACTGGGACGAACACGTCGTCGGGTTCTACCTCCGCCTGGCGATCCTACTCGCAGCGGTCGGGTGTTTCGGACTCGCTCTCGCGGTTCAGACCGGGTTCGTGACCGCCCAACTCGGGACGTCGTATCGGACGTATTTCTACCTCCTCTCACTGCTCGTCTTCACCTCCCAGTTTCGCGAGTACACGCGGCGGACCCTCATGGGATTCGGACTCGAGCGCTACTCCGAGCCGCTGCTCTTCCTCGATAAAATCCTGTTTATCACCGTCGGCGTCGGTCTCGCATCCCTCGGCCACGGCGTCCCGGGCGTGCTGATTGGTCACATGGTCGGCGCGGTCACGACATCGATCATCGGGATCGCGCTGATAAACCGGACGGTATCGCTGCGGACCGCGCTCACCCGATTGCCGCCCAAGGACTTTCCGCGCCGTGAACTGTTTACCTTCAATGCACTCAGTATCGTTCTCATCCTCTGTTTGACGTCACTCTACGAACTCGACGTCATGATGCTCGGAGTGCTCGGAACGACGCAGGAAACCGCCTACTACAAGATTTCACTCACGATCGCGGAGTTCCTCTGGATCGTCCCGCTGGCGCTGCAGAACGTGCTCTTGCACTCGACCTCGAACATCTGGTCGAACCACGACCGCGAACGGATCGACTCGATCGCCGCTCGCGTCACCCGATACACGCTGTTGTTTACGTTACTGCTCGCGATCGGCATCGGCTCGCTCGCCCCGGTCGCGCTACCGATCGTGTATCCCGCCGAGTACATCGCGAGCTACGTCCCCATCCTCCTGTTGCTCCCCGGCTGCGTCGGGTTCGCGCTGGCGCGACCGATCCTCGCGATCGGACAGGGCAAAGGCGACCTTCGCGTCCTCATCGCCTCGACCGGCGCAGCGGCAGTCGGCAACATCGTACTCAACGGGCTGTTGATCCCCCGATACGGAATGTACGGTGCGGGCGTCGCAACGAGCCTTAGCTACGGATTCATGTTCGTGTTTCACGTCTGGAGCGCCAGAGAAATCGGATTCGACCCGGTCACCGGCGCGCGAATTCCGCAGGTCGTTTTCGCGGGCGGGCTCGCTGCAATTCCGATCGGCCTGCTGGCACGAGTTCTCGGCGATTCGCTCCTCTCGCTGGCCGTCGTCCCGCCCGTCGGCGCGGCGGTCTTCCTCGCGGCCGCGCTCCTCGTCGGCGCACTCGACATGGACGAGATCATCGCCGTCCTCGAGGCCGCTCCGGACCCGATCGGTGCAATCGGTTCGACCCTCCGCGCTGAACTCGATGTCGCTGAGACCGACCGCGAAGCGGGCGGCAAGACGAGGATGGCCGTCGGTGACGACGGTGTGGCACCCGAAACGACCACTTCCGCTGACGACGACCGACGCGAGGCTGAGACGAGTTCCGCCGAGACAGGAGGGCAGTCACGAACGGCTGTGCAAGCCACCGACGAGTTCAGTGGCAGTGGGGGTGAGAGCGACGGCGGCGGTGGCGCGGAACGGCAGACGCTGACGAACCGGAACTGGAACCAGCTCGGTGACGCGACGACGACGATCCACTCACAGACTCTATCTGATAGCCGTACGGACGCATCGGCTGCTGGGGAGAGACAGCGACTGGAGGAACGAGAACGAGAGCAGGAACAGGGACGAGAACGGAACGCAGCGACGGCGGACGGTTCAGCGTCGGACACCGACGTGCACGAGCGACTGGAGACGCTCGAAACGGGGATCGAACGGCAGAACGACCGGCTCGAGAGTCAGCGACGGACGATCGAGCAGTTGATCGATGAACTCCGGCGAGGCCGGTAACGGGTCCGCGTCGCCGCGACCGAACGGGACAGGAGAGTACCGCGTTCAGTCAGCCGCTATCGGCTTCGCAGAACGCGAGTCGCCAGTTCGAGTCGTCCGTGAGCCGGCGCCCGGACCGGGTCCAGTCCAGCGGCGGCTCACCGGCCGGTCGGGCAACGTGTGTCGACGGCGAGGTGACCCACTTCAGCGGCGCTCGCTGGTCGCCGTGGAATCCCCGTGCTTGCAGCACCGACCGAGGGATCACCGATCCGGGCGCGGCGATAACGTCCGCGTCCCGGTTTTCTCGAAGCACCGCGTCGAGAAGCGCGGCCAGTGCAGTCCGCCGAGATGAACTCGTCCCCTCGGCGAGCGGGAGAACATCGGCGATTCGGACGGTCGTCGGGCCGTTCGTTCGGTTCCGGCGGCCGTAAACGACCGCCGCAGCGGGCGCTTCGTTCCGGGTTGTGACGACCGTTCGGTACGTCCAATGGGGATTCGCGAACCGCCACTCGTAGAACGTCTCGTCGCGGACGACGTGAAACTCCGGAATCGTCTCGGACGACGCCAGCGTCGCGAGCAGCGAGGCCGGCACGTGATCGTACCGCGAGAGTTCGATCGCGTCGCTCGAATCGGCGAGCCGATCCCGAATCGAGACGTACCCGCTCGCCAGCGAGCGGACGACCGACTCGACGGGCGCGAGTCGCGACAGCCACGCGGTCGGGTTCTGGAGGCGGTAGAACGTCTCCCGGTCGCTGACGACTTGCCAGCCGAGTTTGAGGTTCCCCGGAAGCGACCGGTGGTTCGGGAAATTGAAGAATACGTCCGCGTCATCGTACCGGTCGATCGCCCGCTCGGTCAGCCGCGTGAACAGCCCCTGTCGCTGGTGCTCGGGACGGACCATCGAATCGCACGGCTGAAAGGCGCTGAATTCGTCGTCGCCCGCAGCGAGACGGAGCGGGAAGAACGCTCGTGCACCGACGAGTTCGTCGCCTCGCCGTGCGATCATGATCGGGACGGAGTCGACGTACGGATTCCGTTCGTACTTCCACGCGAACCAGTCCTCGCCCATCCGTCCGCCCAGCACGTCGGCGAACAGGTCGAGAAACGCGTCCCTGTCGGCCGGTTCGTACTGTCGAATCTCGTACGGGTTCGGATCAGTCATCGGCAGCCATTCCGTTATGGGAGGGTCGTGGATTTGTGTCGAGGGCGACCCTCGTGTCGCACCCTGTCGGCGACCGTGGCCATCGTTTCGACGCGCACGTCGTCCGTCCGCCGACGGCGGTCGATGTACCGGATGATCGACCGCAGCCGCTGGTAGTGAGCCGGCGTTTGGAGGTTGTGGGGGTGAAGCCACAGGTGCAACACGCCGTCGGTTCCCGCAACGCGATCGATCCCGAATTTCACCTGTCTGACTACGGGATCTTCTCCGAACGCAGAAAACGGTTTCTTGTACTCCGCATCGAAGTTGAACAGGTAGATCGATGCCGGAACGTTGACCAGACCGTATTCGTCGACGTACGGGTTGACGATCGGGGGTGTCGGTTTGCCGACCACGGCGCTCGAGACTTTCGTCAACTGTCGGACCAACGTGCTCTGTGAATCTCGCAACTGATTCGTACCGCGATAGCAGTCGAATCCGCGCGCTTCGAGGGTGTCCCGGTGTTGGATTCGGTTGACGGGAAAGACGAACGACGTCAGGTCGTGACCGCGTCGTTCCGCGGCCTGAACGCAGTTTTCGATCTCTCGCGTCGCGAACTCCTCGTCCATCCGTTCGTGATCGAAATGAACGTGCGTGAATCCGTGACCGGCGATTTCGTGGTCGACGGCGGCGGTCTCGATCTCGCGGACGAGTTCGGCACCACACCAGATATCGTTCGCGGCAAGCCCCTCGACCGACTCCTGGCAGCAGCGTTCGCCGGCGGGGTGGTTCCGATGGGCGGTAGAACACGAGTTCAAGAACAGATGCCCGGTCACTGCCCACGTAGCCGGGATTTCGTACGTGTCGAAGAGTTCACAGAGGCGACGCCAATTCTGCCGCGTCTCGTGCAGAAACGACTCCGTGACGGCTTCATCGTGGAATCCCCAGCCGAGTTCCGCGTCGAGAGAGAGAACGATCGTCCCCATCTGATCACGTGAGCGGGCCCGGCGTGGTCGCTGCTCGGAACTGAACTCGCATCGTCTGGCAGGACAACGAGAGAGACTGGGGTCGGGTCGTCCTCGTCGCGTAACGTTGGCGGCTCATTCTGGTGGAAACGTTGATACCGCCGCCTATAGTACCCCAGACGTTAAATTGAGTTGGTTATTGTCCTACAAATATTGGCCATCTGAACCCGACTAGAGTGGCCGAAAGTCGTCCAAACTACTCAGGTTTCGTATGTTAGTTTGAACTCGAAGCCGAGAGTCGAAACTACCGTTTCGAACGCGTTGTTCCCGTCCGCGTTCGGCGGGCGCGACCGGTTGAGATACCTATTGCTACTAGTTATGGCTGTTGTCATCGGTGTCCGTTGTTCGTCGTAAATCCGTTCAACGCGGCGGCTGAGGCGGCGCGAGCCGATGTTTCACTTTCGAAACGGTTGGATCACTACGAATAGCGCCGTTCTGTTCGTGGAGACGCCGACCGGACCGCCCGGACGGTCTCCGTTCGCAAAGGACGACGATTTAAGCCGCCACCGGGCAAGGGTCAAACATGTCCCTGGAGCCGAGTGCCGACCCGGCCGCCGACCGGCGCGCGACTTACGACTACCGGAGTTCGGACGTCGATCGGCCGGCGCTGGTCGAGGACCTCACGCGACTCGTCACGTGTGAGATACGGGCGGATACGTACTCTCGACAGCTCTATGCGACCGACGCGAGCGCCTACGAACTGACGCCGATCGCCGTCGCGTTTCCGGAGTCGACCGCCGATGTCGCCGGCATCCTCGAGTACTGCGCCGAACGCGAGATTCCGGTCTTGCCCCGCGGTGGCGGGACGAGCCTCGCTGGGCAGACGGTCAATCGCGCCGTCGTGCTCGATTTCACGCGACACATGAACGAGATTCGAGAGATCGACTCTACCGGCCGAACGGCGACCGTCCAGCCTGGAACGATTCTCGGCACCCTGAACGAAGCACTCGCACCCCAGGACCTCAAGTTCGCCCCCGATCCCGCCTGGGGAGACAAAAGCGCCATCGGCGGTGCGATCGGGAACAATTCGACCGGCGCCCACTCGCTCACCTACGGCAAGACCGACGCCTACATCGAGTCCGTCGAAGCCGTCCTCGCCGACGGCACCGTCACCGAGTTCGGCGCGGTTACGCGGGACGAAATCGACGACCGCGCCGACCCGGACGGCGACCTAGAGGGACGGATCTACGCCGAAGTACAGCGGATCCTCGACGATCGAACCGAACTCGTCGACGAGACGTATCCGGACCTGAAGCGAAACGTCTCGGGGTACAACCTCGATCGACTGGTCGCCGAGTACAGGGGAGCAACGCTTCCCGGCGGCGAGGAGACGGGTGAACCGGGGACCGTCAACCTCGCGCGCCTGCTCGCCGGCAGCGAAGGCACGCTTGCGGTCGTCACCGAGGCGACCGTCTCGCTCGAGCCGGTCCCCGAGACGAAGGCGGTCTCGCTGCTTTGCTACGCCGACCTCCACCAGGCGATGGCGGAGGTCGAACCGATCCTCGAGCACGGCCCCGCGGCCGTCGAGGTGTTAGACGACGTACTGCTCGATCTCGCGCGAGAGACGGCCGAGTTCGGCCCCGTCACCGAGATCCTGCCCGAGGGAACGAACGCCGTCCTCCTCGTCGAGTTCTACGCGGACGACGCGGCCCGCGGCCGCGAGCAGGTCGCCGGCCTGCTCGCCGATCGCTGTCCGGACGCGACGGCCGAGGGTGAGCCGGCAGCCGATGCACCACGGACCGACGCCGAGCGCCGCGCGATCGACGCGCTCGAAGCCTACGACGACGCGGAGCGCACGAAGCTCTGGAAACTGCGCAAATCCGGCCTCCCGATCCTCCTCTCGCGAACGACGGACGAAAAGCACATCTCGTTCATCGAGGACACCGCGATTCCGCCCGCACAACTCCCGTCGTTCGTCGAGCGGTTCGAGGAAATCCTCGAGGAGCACGACACCTACGCAACGTTTTACGCCCACGCCGGTCCCGGCGTGTTGCACGTGCGCCCGCTCATCAACACGAAGACCGATGTAGGGCTCGACCAACTCCACGGCATCGCGGACGACGTGACCGATCTCGTGGTCGAACTCGGCGGCTCCGTCTCGGGCGAGCACGGCGACGGCCGCGCGCGCACCCAGTGGAACCGCAAGCTCTACGGCGAGGAACTGTGGGAGACGTTCCGGGATCTGAAGACCGCGTTCGACCCCGACTGGATCCTCAACCCCGGCCAGGTCGTCTTCCGCGAGGACGATCCCACCGACCTCCGAGAGCACCTGCGGTTCGACCCCGACTACGAGTTCGACGCCGGCTTCGATCCCGAACTCGAGTGGGATAACGACAACGGGATGCAGGGGATGGTCGAACTCTGTCACGGCTGCGGCGGCTGTCGCGGCGAGCAGGAGACGACCGGCGGGGTGATGTGTCCGACCTACCGGGCGAGTCGAGAGGAGATCACGGCGACCCGCGGGCGGGCGAACGCGCTTCGCCAGGCGATGAGCGGCGACATGGACCGGGGCGAGGCCGCCTCGGACGAGTTCGTCGAGGAGGTGATGGACCTCTGTATCGGCTGCAAGGGGTGCGCCGTCGACTGCCCGAGCGAGGTCGACATGGCGAAGCTCAAGGCGGAAGTGACACACGAGTACCACGGGCGTAACGGCGCGTCGCTGCGCGACCGGCTCTTTGCGAACGTCGCGACGCTCTCGAAGTGGGGCTCGCGGCTCGCGCCGCTGTCGAACGCCGCGGCGTCGCTGCCGGGGGCGCGCACGCTGCTCGAGGCGACGGTCGGCATCGATTCGAACCGGTCGCTCCCGACGTTCGAGGCGGTGACGTTCCGGGAGTGGTTCGCGGATCGCGGCGGCGCTCGCATCGCCGAGCGAGAGGCCGAGCGCAAGGCGGTCGTCTACCCCGATACGTACACCAACTACAGCAACCCCGCCGCCGGGAAGGCCGCGGTTCGCGTGCTCGAAGCTGCGGGCGTTCACGTGACGGTTCCGGACGAACTCGACGACACGGGCCGGCCGGCGTTCTCGAAGGGGTTCCTCGAGAAGGCCCGAACGACCGCCCGCGAGAACGTGGCGGCGCTCTCGCCGCTCGTCGCGGACGGCTGGGACGTCGTCGTCATCGAGCCTTCCGACGCGGTCATGTTCCAGTCGGACTATCTCGATCTGCTCTCGAGCGACTCCGCGGAGCGACTCGCCGGGGCGACCTACGGCGTCTGCGAGTACCTCGATGCCTTCCGCCTGGACGAGACGATCGAGTTCGGCGGCAGTTCGACCGACCGGTCGCTGACGTATCACGGCCACTGCCACCAGAAGGCGACGAAGAAGGACCACCACGCCGTCGGCGTCCTCCGCCGGGCGGGCTACGCCGTCGACCCGCTGGACTCCGGCTGTTGCGGGATGGCCGGCAGTTTCGGCTACGAGGCCGAACACGGCTCGATGAGCGACGCTATCGCGTCGATCCTGTACGAACAGGTCGCCGACAGCGACGGCGAGCGCGTCGTCGCCCCCGGCGCGTCCTGTCGCACCCAACTCGAGAACCGACCGACGGCGACCGGGAAGCCGCCGACGCCGATCGAACTGGTTGCAGCGGCGCTCGCGTAATAGGCCAATCCGGGCCGACTCGAGCGGAACTGGATCGCTGTTGTCGACGCGGTCGGCATGTACGGGTGCTTCGCCGCCGTTCTCCGTGGGCGAGCACTACGTCACGGTCGCCGAAATTACGCGTTACTCGCCGTCAGGATCTGCGTTGGAGGCGATAACGATGTCGTCGTACCGCGCGCCGGTCTGTTTCAGCGTCTCCGTCGAATAGAGTCGGTCGTGATCGACGGGCAGGTACTCCGCCGCGAGTTCGTCGATCTTCTCCTCGACGGCTGCGGCATCGCGGCCGTGAATCATGGTAAACAGGTTGTACGGCCAGTCCTGTGCCGGTCTGCGGGGTCGGTGATAACAGAGCGTGACGTAGGGTAACCCGCCGGCGCGCTCGCCCCAGGCGTCGAGTTCATCGTCGGGCACGTCCCAGACGACCATGCAGTTGGCGTCGAAGCCGGTGACGACGTGGTTGATGATACAGCCGATGCGTTTGATGCAGCCGTTCGCCCGGAGTCGCTCGATGGCGTCGAGAACGTCCTGCGTGGGATAGCCGAGTCGCTCGGCCACGTCGCGGTACGGCGTCGGCGAGAGCGGAAAGCCGTCCTGGATGGCGAGCAACAGGTCGGCCTCGAGTTCGGAGAGCGAGCCGGTGGCCTCCTCGCTGATGCGGGTGGCCGAGGTGTCCGTTCGGGTCGCGAGCGACTCGCGGGCGAAGCGGTCGGNGGTGGCCTCCTCGCTGATGCGGGTGGCCGAGGTGTCCGTTCGGGTCGCGAGCGACTCGCGGGCGAAGCGGTCGGCGTTGACGACGGGGAACTCGAGGTCGATGTAGTAGTCCGTGAGCATCGGGAGGTTGAGCACCGAACAGCCCGTTCGCTCCTCGATTTCCGTCAGGATGGCGTCGCGCCGGGCGCGAGAGCCGGCGGTGACGACGAACCAGATGTTCCACTCGTGGTCGCGGGCGTAGTTGTGATTGACCTGGCGGAACTCGTTGATGGTCGCCGCGATTTCGTCGAAGCGGTCCTCGGGTGCCCGCACCGCGGCGAGCGTCGAGGAGCCGATGACGGGCGGGTTGAGCACGGCACCGAAGCGGCGGACGATACCGGCGTCCATGAGCGCGCGGACGCGGTCGACGGCGGCCGTTTCGTCGATACCGAGTTCTGCACTCACCCGCTGGAAAGGACGCTCCTCGACCGGGAAGCCGCTCTGGTAGCCGTCGATCAGCGCCGCGTCGATATCGTCGATGGCGTCGCGCCAGTCCCCCGCCGGAGTGGTCATTGACGGCTCTAGGGAAACGGGACCCGTATCGCTTTCGGGTCGGCCTCGATGGCGCGGCATCCGTCTCCGGAGCGGAGAGTCATCGAGACCGGTGATACCGGCACACATGAAATACGTTTAACAGCTCTCTGAGCATGGAACAGTGCGGATGATGATGATTCGAACCGGACAGGTGTTCGAGACCGGAACCGCCGCACAGCGCGTCCGTACGGACGCCGATCAGTTTCGACTGGCAGCCGCGGTCGCGGGGTGACAGCGATGTGTACTCGCCTGGTCTACCTCGGACCCGACGGCCGCGTTCTCACGGCCCGCTCGATGGACTGGAAACGGGATATCGGAACCAACATCTGGGCCCTCCCCCGCGGCATCGAGCGGACCGGCGAGGCCGGGCCGAACTCGCTTTTCTGGACGGCCGAGTACGGGAGTGTCGTCGCAACCGCCTACGATGTCGCCACCACCGACGGCATGAACGAATCCGGCCTGGCGGCCAACCTCCTCTGGCTGCCCGAATCCGAGTATCCGGACCCCGATGACGAGACACCGACGCTCTCGATCTCGCTCTGGGCACAGTATATGCTCGACAACTTCGCTACCGTGGCCGAGGCCGTCGAGCACGTCCGCGAGGACGAGTTCGCCGTGGTGACCGACCAAGTGCCGGGCGAGGATCGCCTGGCCGCGCTGCATCTGTCCCTCTCGGATGCGACCGGCGACAGCGCGATCATGGAATACGTCGACGGCGAACTCGTCGTCCACCACGACCGCGACTACCAGACGATGACCAACTCGCCGACCTTCGACAAGCAGCGGGCGCTCGCCGAGTACTGGGAGCAGATCGGCGGCACCGTCATGCTCCCCGGTACGAACAGACCGGCCGACCGATTCGTTCGGGCACGATTCTACACGAACGCGATTCCACAGGTCGAGGATCGCCGCACCGCGACGGCGAGCGTGTTCAGCGTGATCCGCAACGTCTCCGTGCCACACGGCATTAGCACGCCGGATGCGCCGCATATCTCCTCGACGCGCTGGCGAACGGTCGCGGACCACAAGGACGGCATCTACTACTTCGAATCGGCGCTCACGCCGAACGTCTTCTGGGTCGAACTCGATGAACTCGACTTCTCGCCCGACGCCGCGGTCAGAACCCTCCAGTTGGGACCGGATCAGTCCGCCGTCTTCGCCGGCGACGTGTCCGATCAGCTAGCCGCAAGCGATCCCTTCCAGTTCCTCGGCGTTTCCGCCGAGTAGTGGCTCCCGTTTTGCCTCACTGACCATCGTGGCGATGAACTCGATGCTCGGCGTGTGACGGATGACCGAAGCCGATACTGTCTAGTTGATTCGGATCGCCGTCGCCGATCGACTTCGGGATTCTGCAACGGTAGGTGCCGGTCAGTAGCGGTGACGAACTTCCCGGGGTCATTCTTCGGTTAGTCGACGGCCATACTCGGATTGCATTACGTGGAGGGTGAGAAGCACCGGGAAGAGAAGAAGTGGCCACAACCACGAAACCATCAGAACAAGCAGGGTGAACTGCACGGCAAAGAGCATCAATAGAATATCTCTCTGCCTCTCGGTATCCATAGACATCGTATTATCATGCTGTGAGGGTTGCGATACATGTTCCGATTCTAACCAGTCACTTCGCACGGTGACTGAGGAGTTCTGTCACCGAATTCTCCCTCCTACTGATCGAATTGCAACGGCGTCCTCATGCCAGAAACGTCTCTTTGTGCCAACCGAGCGGTAGATATAAGTCACTACCGTTCAACAATTAGAACGGAAGCCATTAAACGGACACGAAAGTGTCCCGGATGTTGGGACCATCCGAGACGTGGCTTCCAAACCCACGAGGGTTTGCAGCCATGATTGCATACATACTCACGGGATATAAACATCCCGCACGACTGATGCATCATCCAATTCGATCAGCAGCAAGCATTTCCTGCCGACTTACGAGCGCAACGAGGTGTCAGTTGGAATGAGCGACGACGCCGACGACAGCGCCCATGGTGGCGATGGCGGGGACGATACCGACCACCCCGAACGACTCGACCAGTGTAAGCTACCGCGCTGTCCCCGCTGCGGAACGCCGATCGCACAGCGAACCATGATCGGCCCCGGCGAGGCCGTCGCCGGCCCCTGCGGCTGTCGCGTCGCTCCCAACGTCGGCACGCGATCCGACTCGGACCCCGACTGAGCCACAGCCACCGCAGGCCGAGTTCACACTCTGAACTCGGGTCGCGGCGGCCAGCCGAGTTGCCGGTTGGTGTTCGAGGGCACCATCGGGATCACCACTCCCGTTATCACTATCACCATCGACCCACCATCGATCCATCACCGCCCTCGTGCCCGTCGGTGAACTCGGCCCGGAATCGCGACAGTCCTACAGGAGAAGACCGCGGACAATTCGGAAAGCGAAGAAAACGGAATCGGAAGGCGAGCGTTCCGATCCGTTGGTCAGCGATCTCGTTTTCCTTTGCCTAACCTGAGGTCTTACTCAGATTGGTCGTTCGCGCTGGTCGAGTCGTCGACGCCGGCCTTCCGGCGCAGCCACTCAAGGCCGAACGCTCCGCCGAGAAGGCCGGCACCGGTCGTGAAACCGGGCACGGTGTCGTCAGTGTCGTTCCCGGTGTCCGTCTCGTTTTCAGCGTTCGACTCGTTTCCAGTGTCCTCCATGCCGCCGTTTCCGGTTCCGGCATCGCTATCATTGCCGTCGGCAGACGCTCCGTCGTCGCCGTCGTCCCCCACCGTGTCGCTGTCGTCATCGCCGTCTTGTTGATCGTTTCCTCCGTCGGATCCGTCTCCCTCGCCGTTTCCTCCGTCCGTGTCGTTGTTTCCGCCACTCTCGTCGGATCCATTCTGCTCGCCGTTTCCTCCGTCCGTGTCGTCGTTCTCGCCACTGTCATCGGATCCGTCTCCTTCGTCGTTTTCGCCGTCCGTGTCGTCGTTCTCGTCACCCTCGTCAGGCTGGTCGTCCCCGCTGCTTTCGTCGCGAAGCGCCACGAGTTCGCCGTCGTGGTCGACGTAGATCGTCTCGCCGCTGATCGCACGAATCCGCCCAACCGGCGTATCATCCTTCGAGAGCGTCCACTTCTCGGACCCGTCGTACTTGTTCAGGGCGACGAGTTCCTCGTCGTAGTCCCGCCACTCGGGATCTGGGGGGCCCCCGTCCCGAGTGAAATACACGAACACGGTTTCGCCGCTGATAACGGCTTGCCCGTAGGTGTACATAACGTCGAGACCCCAACTGTATTCGTCACCGCGGATCGAATCACCGCCGTACCCGTTGTCGCCACCGCCGACGTGGATCTCCTCGCCGAATGCTATTTCTCCGTACCCGATGTCTACGGACTCGCCCGTTTGCGCATCGTGCAACGGCACCTCCGGAGAGCCACTGACGTCGTAACCGACTGCTGCCGACGTTGCGTAGATGGCATTGGTATAGTCACTGGAGCTAATGTAGGTTCCCTCCTGCCAGACTTCGGTACCCGTCTCGGGTTCGAGAGCGATCGGACCGGCACCCGTGACACTGTATATCACGCCGTTTGCCGCGGCGGTCGCTGCAACGAACTCGTACTCGTCCTCCTCGTTACCGTACGACGCAGCGGTGATCGACTCCTTCTTCCACCGAACCGAGCCGTCGTCAGCCTCCAGTGCGTACAGCGTGCCGTCGGCGACGGCGTACACGCCGCCGTAGGCGACCGTCTGCCAGACGATTTCCTCCTCGGGATCGAACTCGGTTTCCCAGCGAACGCTCCCGTCGGACCGGTCGAGCGCGACGACCTCGGTCCCGCTGAGATAGACGCTCTCACCGGCGACCGACGGATCGCTCGCATCCACCTCCGTGTTCTCCCAGACGACGGTGCCGTCCGTCGCATCGAGGGCGACGACGCCGTCGTCGGTCGGCGTGTAGACGGTCTCGTCGGCGACGGCGACGGTACCTGCGCCCGCACCCTCGAGGGACCACGCGGCCTCGAGTTCACCGCCGCTGAACTCGTGGCCGTCCGCGATGTATCTGGCGTGACCGGGGTCGCCTCGGTGTGACGGCCAGTCCTCGTTCGGNGGACCACGCGGCCTCGAGTTCACCGCCGCTGAACTCGTGGCCGTCCGCGATGTATCTGGCGTGACCGGGGTCGCCTCGGTGTGACGGCCAGTCCTCGTTCGGCCCCGGCTCGCGATCCGGATCCGGGAGTTCGTCGGTATCAGCCTCGGTGGCTCCGGCCTCCACCGAAGCGAGTCCGGTCCCGATCGACAGCGCTGCACCAGTCGCCAGTACGGATCGACGTTCCCACATAACAACACGTCCGTAGAAATACCAGTTATAATCCTATCTAGCAGTTAACGTTACTTTGTAGCGATGCAACTGTTTCAGACGATACTAGTCCTAGCCCCCTATCTGGTAGTTAACACGAGTTGTTAGCTGTCCAAGTGTTTCGAACGTTCTTTCTCCTGGAGGGACTTTCCGCAGGGTTTCGGTACGATAATGACCGTCCGATTACGTTTCAACCGTAGTTCTGAATGAAGGGGCCGCGTCACCAACTACTGGTAGATCCAACCCACCTACAGGTAGAAAATTATACAGGTCTCGACTGACTAGGCGGAAGCGATGCCCTCTACACGCCGGTCGTTTCTCGCAACGTGTACTATCGGCTGCAGCGCCCTCGCAGGCTGTTTTTCGACCGCCGACCCTGCCGCCGAGGGTTCGTGGTCGCGTCGAACCCTCGGGAACGCTCACACCGGGCGGTCGACCACCAACGGTCCGACGACGGACCTCTACACGGCCTGGAACCGAGAGCGCCCCGACAGCGGCGTGGTGAACTCCTCGCCGGTCGTCGAAGACGGCACCCTCTACCACGCCTACTCGCAGGAAGCGATGTCCGACGAACCCGGGGGCGCGTGGGTCGAGGCGTTCGACGCGGCGACCGGCGATTCCGAGTGGACGACCGAACTCTTCCGAACCAACGAGTCCTATTACTTCTATCACTCGGACTCGATGGTCGTCGACGGGGACCGGCTGTTCGTCCAGACCAAACCGGGGCTGGCGATGCTTACCACCGACGGCGAGCACCGGTGGACCGTCGAGAACCTCTATGAGAACCAACAAACCCCCGACGTAGTCACACCCGTCGTGACCGATGACATTGTCGTGTGCGGCACGTACGGTTCGGGGATCGACGAGCAGAACCCGATCGTCTACGGTGTCGATCCCGAAACGGGAGCGGAGCGCTGGCGAACGACCCTCCCCGAGTGGGGAGGAATGTGGCAACTGTCCGCGAGCGAGGAGGTCGTCTACGTCCCGTCCGTTCGACAGGGTCTCATCGGTCTCGATCTGGCCACGGGAGAAGAACAGTGGCGCTGGGAGGGACCTATTAGTGGGACGCCCACGGTCGTCGACGACCTGTTGGTCTTTGCCCTCCGAAATGAAGACGAAAATCAAAACGAAGACGAGAACGAGTTTACCCTCGCCGCGATGGATCGACACGATCGTTCGCTTCGCTGGCAGGTGCCGATCGGTTCTCGGTGGGCGGATGCGGGGCTGAGCGTCGCCGACGGCTGCATCTATCTCGAAACTAACTTCGGCGTCGAAGCGCGGCGCCTCGAGACGGGCGAACGCGTTTGGCGATTTGGCGGTGATCAAGACGACTACGGCAAGAGTTCGTCGGACGAACCGCTGTTTAGCCTCGCCGCGACACCCGTCGTCTCCGGGGACGCCGTCTACGCTCCGGGATACGTCCAACGCGAGACGACGTTCGGTCACTTGTTCGTCATCGACGCTGATACGGGAGAGGAACTCGATCGAATAGAGATGGGACGAAATGAAAAAGCCCGGGCGGCGACGCCGGCGGTCACGTCCGACCTCGTCTTTCTCACCGCAAATCACGGAACCCTCTACGCGTTCGGCGAGTGCGAGTCCAGCGTGGCCGGGCGGTGCCTGCGCGGTTGAGACCTCGACCGGCGGTTGACCGTGTCGTCGGTCAACCCGGGCCATGACGAATCAGTGAACTCGTTTCGTTCTCGGAATCGAAGACGGCCGTTTTATTACATGTTATTTTGACGTGTTTTGTATGCTCTCCACGCTCGCCAAACCCGCCGTTGTGCTCGTCGTCGGAATCGGGTTGCTGCTGAATCCAGTCTACTTCGCATCGGACGATCTAACCGGGAGCGGGACTGAAATCACCTACGCTGTCGAACCGATCGAAAACGAAAGCGACGCGGAACGTGTCGTCGAGTTCTCCGAACAAACGCTTCGCTGTGGAACCGAGCGGGCCTGTGCGCTCGAACGGCAAATCGCTTCGGAGGGAGCGGTCGAATACAACGGGTCGGTTCAAACCCTGTACGGGAGCGAGTTGGATCGGTGGAATCCGTACACCGACGCGTGGAAGCGGTACAAACTCGTTACCATCGGCGGCGAGTTCTACATCCCGACGACGGAGTACCGGGACAACGTGACGGTGTTGGGACACGAGAACGCGACGACGATGGAGGCGCTCGATCACATAGCGGTTCCGAGTAACGAGACGACTTCGAACGTCCGCAGGGCGATCGAAACCGGATCGATTACCCTCACCGACCAGCGGATCCCCGAGTTCGAACGGGGCGATCCGATCGCACACGATGGAGACGTGTATTACGGGACCACGAGCACCTCCAACTGGGGGTTATCGGAGGGCGTCCTACTGGGGCGGCTTACCCTCTTCATCACCGGCGGATCACTGATCGTTTCCGCCTGGTCTCGGCAGGGTCGCTGATTCAGCGGCCGGCATCGTAAACGGCGTTCACGCTACTTCGCTCCGAAGAGAGCAGCGAGCGGAGACGGTGGGTGACCGCAACAGCGTTCATCGGGTAACGCGTACAACGGCGAACGTGTCGGTAAACGGGCCCAGAAGCGGGAGGCTTTTGCGCCGTCCGTCCGAACAACGGATCATGGCGCAGGCAACCCAGGAGTTCGGCGAGTGGCCGCTCAAACGGCTGATGACGGAGGTCGTCGGATCGGGACACAAGTCCGCCGACGACATGACCCGCGAACAGGCGCGCGAGGCGTTCCAGCGCA
Source organism: Natrialba asiatica DSM 12278 (assembly GCF_000337555.1). Classification (GTDB taxonomy): domain Archaea; phylum Halobacteriota; class Halobacteria; order Halobacteriales; family Natrialbaceae; genus Natrialba; species Natrialba asiatica. The sequence continues at coordinate 238,809 of NZ_AOIO01000034.1, forward strand.
TCCTCGCGGGCGAACCAGACGAGACGACCCTCGGCGCGTTCTGGCTCGCAAACCGCTGGAAGCGAAACAACCCCGAGGAACTGGCGGCCTACACCGATGTCATGCGCGAACAGTCGGTGGTTACCGCCGAACCGGACGCCGACCCGGTCGACTGCGGCGCGAACTACGACGGCAAGCACACCTCCGCCATCCTCGGCGTCGGTGCCGGCGCCGTCGCCGCCGCCGCGGGCACGCCCGTCGTCGTCCACTCCGGCGACCGCGTCCCGACGCAGAAGGAACCCGCCTACAAACACGTCCTCGACGAACTCGGCGTCCGAACCGAACTCGTGCCCGACGAGAGCGCCGACATGGTCGACGAAACCGGCTTCGGCTTCTACTACCAGCCCGAGTTCAATCCGGGCATCCACGACCTGCACGGTCGGCGCGACCAGATGGGCGTTCGCACGTTCGTCAACACCATCGAGACCGTCGCGAATCCGTCGAACGCCGACGTCCACCTCGGCTCGTTCTACCACCTCGCGTTCGCGAAGAAGATGAGCGATCTGATCGCCGAAAGCGCCGAACTCGGCTACTCGCGGGCCATCTTCTTCCAGGGGATGGAGGGCTACGACGACATCCGGCCCGGCTACACGAAGGTGGCCGAATGGGACGAGGGCGAGGAGTTAGCGGACGACGAAATCGAGACCGCCGAGTACGGCATGGCGATGGAAGCCGATGACCTCGCCGTCGACGACGTTGCAGGAGACTCGGCTGCGATTACCGAAGCAGTCCTCGCTGGCGACCGCAACGACGAGTTCGCCGACGCGATCGCGCTCAACGGTGCGGTCCGGATGTACGCTCGTCGGGACGTTGACAGCCTCGATGCGGGACTCGACCGCGCTCGCGAGGTCATCGACGACGGCAGCGCCGAAGCGGTGCTCGAGGAGCTGCGAGCGTTTTAGGACAGCCGCGGCCACACATCACAGTAGTTACGTATTCGGTGAGATGTTGTAGATCCGATACAACTGTGGCCGGTTGTGCCACTATCGGTCGATTACTCGTCCTCGCGCGTTAAGGGCTGCTATCGTCCAGTGATCGGGGTTCAGTCGTGGAATTATCGGGGCGAGTTGACTCACTCGGGCAGTTTCAAACCGGCCGCCTGTGTTGGAGTACGTTCAAGAAACCAGGGGTTCACTGCCGCTTAGCCGGTGTTTCGACGCGCTATCCGGTAGCAAAACCCGGGCGAGGTATCGCGGACGCAGTTCGGTATCTACTGCGCTCGCGCTACCTATCCGATTGAAAACATAGTTGTGAAACTGGTACTCGTCGATCAGAAAGTGGGTTTTCCGTATACCCATTGCGATGTTCGATCGTCAAATCCGGTTGGCCGGTTGGCCGGTTCGCTCATCAGTTCGTTCGATCGGAACCGTCGTCGGAATCGTTCGTCGTCCTCGACGACTGCGGTCGGTCGTTGCGACCGCTGTTACTGCCGCGCGTCTTGCTCTCGGTGTCCGTGGCGTTCGGTGGTGACTGTGCTGACTGCCGGTCGTCTCCCCCTCCGTTTCCGTCCCGCTCACTCGCCTCGCCTTCGGTTCCGGATTCGCCGTCGTCCTGCTCGCCGCCGTTCTCCTGTGACCGTCGGATTTTGGCCATCGAACGACCGAAGATCGATCGGCCGTCGCCGAACAGACTCGGCTTTCCGTCGTGAGAGTTGGACTGGTTCGCCCGCTGGCGTTCGAGAAACGCCGGTTTACGAAGCGTCTCGGTGCTGTCCGCCGGGGGCGTATCGATATCGACACCGCGGATCGCATCCGGCAGCGTGTCCTCGGGATCGTCCGTCTCCTCGGCCTCGATGATCGTCTGGCCCTCGACGAGTTCTTCCCAGACCGCGCCCGGCGGTTCGCTCGCCCGGCCGGCCGCCTCGTCGCGGCCCTTCTGGTAGGCGAGGTCGACGAAGCTCTGGTCGTAGGTCGTCCCCACCTGTTCGGTCAGACGGTCGCGTTCGTCCGGATACGTTTCGCCCAGCCGCGTCGCGACGCCGAGTGCGTACGCGCGTTCGACGACCTCCTCGCGGCCGTCGATCGACTCCCAGTCGGTGCCGAATGTGTCGTCGTACATCGGGGTCAAGTCTGGATTTTCGTGTTCGGATCGACCCGTAGGCCGCGGTTTGTGAACTCGGCCTGTCGAATGTCACAATCGATCCGGGTGCCGCGCATTTTGATGATCTGGACGCCGCGAGTCATCCCGCCGGCTTCGAGATAGTTGTGCATGAAGACGACGCCGTGGGCCAGGTAGTGGCCGTCCGAGTACGAGGAGGGATCGGTCATCTCCGAGATGAGGACGACCGTCGCGTCGGCGCGCTTTAACTTCGTCAGGAACTTGATCAGCGCGTTGAGGTCGTCCGAGAAGTAGTACTCGAGCAACATCGTCGAGTCGATCACCAGCCGATCGACGTCGCGCGATTCGACGAACGCGACGAGCTGGTTCGAGAGGTTCTCGACGTTTGAAGGGAACTCGCCCGATCCTCGAGACGACGAAGAGAAGAGTCGTTGCGCTTCCTTGTCGAAGACGTTGAGCACTTTCACGTGGCCGGAACTGACCGCCTTGTCGAAGCCGAACTCGTAGTTCGCCATGTCGTCGACGAGTTCGGTTTGGGATTCGTGAAGCGTCAGAAACAGCGTGGTTTCGCCGTCGATCGCTCCTTTCGTCACGAACTGCGAGCAGAACGTCGTCTTGCCGCTGCCGGGCGGACCGCTGATGACGTACAGGCGGTCCTTCAAGATGCCGCCGTTGACCAGTTCGTCGAATCCCAGTACACCCGATGAAATTCGCATTGTCGGGAATCAGGAACGTGTCCGGTAAATAAATTCTGGCGGCCGACCAGTCCCGCGGTGCGGTTCGTCACAGTCGTCGGACGACGCCGTCGCCGCTCGTCACCGTCAGCGTTCCCGTCGAGGGATCGAACGCGAGCGAGCGGCCGTGGTAGCCGCCGAAATCCGTCTCGCGAATGCGAACGTTCGCGGCTTCGAGTTCACGCCTGACGGCCGCGACGTTGCGTTCGCCGATGGGTGGTACCTGATCGAACTCGAGCATCGTTGCGCCGCCGGCGACTTTGGCCCACGAGCGCGCCGGGTGGCCCCCGTGGGTGCGGAACGCATCGAGCATCGATTCGATGCCCGTGTCGGCGAACTTCGCATCGGGGTGGGTCCCGTTCGCGTCGGCGGCGGCCGGGAGCATGAAGTGCAAGAGCCCGCTCACGCCGGCGGTTTCGTCGTGGATCGCGACGCCGATACAGGAGCCGAGCCCGCTCGTCTTCAGCGTCGCGCCGTCGGTCGCGAGTGCGAACTCGGCGAGTCCGACGGGGATGACACCGGTTTCGTCCGACTCGCGCGGCCCCGACGGTCGATCGATCCGCGGGTTGTCAGGCATTCCCTGTGTCCTCTGTGGCGGTAGTGGTAAGGTGGTGCTTGGACGATGCAACTTCGGGTGCAGGGACGGTCACAGCGTGTCTACGTCGAGGATCATCACGACTTCGCCCTCGCCGAGGACGGATGCCCCGCTGATCCCGGGTGCGCCGCTCAGGACGCCCTCGAAGGGCTTGATGACGACCTCCTCCTGGCCGATAACGTCCGAGCAGCGGACGCAAACCTGTCTGACGCCCTCCTTGATGCGGACGACCATGTCGTCCCCGTCGGGTTCGGTGTCCGGAACGTCGAGGCGATCGCCGAGCGAGAGCAGCGGATAGACCTTGTTGTCGTGAGTGACGGTCCGTCGGCCCTCGACCGACTCGAGCGTCACGTCCTCGAACTCGGAGATTTCGTCGATGTTCTTGATCGGGATACCGTAGGTCTCGTCGCCGGCCGTCACGAACAGGACGCGGACGATGGCGACGCTGACCGGCAGCATGAGCGTGATGGACGTTCCCTCGTCGGGTTCGCTCTCGACGTTGATCGAGCCGTCGACGCCGCGGACGACCTGGTTGACCACGTCCATCCCGACGCCGCGGCCGCTGACTTCCGTGACCTCGTCGGTCGTCGAGAAGCCGGGGTGGAAGATGAGGTCGTAGACCTCGGAGTCGTCGAGGAGCGCGACCTCGTCCTCGCTCATGATGCCCTGTTCGACCGCCTTGGAGCGGATTTTCTCCACGTCGAGGCCGCCGCCGTCGTCTTCGACCGTCACGGAGACGCGATCGCGTTCGCGTTCGCCCGAGAGCGTGATCGTCCCCTCGCGGGGCTTGCCCTTGCGTTCGCGTTCCTCGGGCGATTCGATCCCGTGGTCGACGGCGTTCCGGATGAGGTGCATCAGCGGATCGCTCAGTTCGTTCAGGATCGAGCGGTCCATCTCGATATCGACGCCCTCCATCCGGAAGTCGATCTCCTTGTTCTGCTCGCGCGCGAGGTCGCGAACGACCCGCGGGAAGTTGCCGACGATCTTCTTCAGCGGCACCAGCCGAATTTCGAGGACGGTATCCTGCAGGCTCGCCGTGATCTTGCCGTGCTCCTCGAGTTCGTCTTCGGCCTCGACGAGGTCGCTGCCTTCGATGATCTTGCGGAGCTTGATCCGACTCGTGACCATCTCCTCGACCTGGTTGTAGAGCTGATCGACCTGTTCGACGTCGACCCGAATGGATTCGACTTCCTTGCTGCTGTGGGTGACGCTCGATTCGCTCGTCGAGTCCGAATCGCCGTCGGTCGACTCGTCGGCGTCGGCGTCGGCATCGGTGATCTCGTCGGTCGCATCATCCTCGACCCCGTCGTCGCCGTCGCTGTTGCCGTCGTCTCGCTCGTCGGCGACGATTTCGTCAGTCACTTCGGCGACGGAGACGCCCTCGACGTACCGGTCGTCCTCGAAGAACGACGCGACACTGTCGCGGTCCGCGTCCGAATCGGTCGTCGCGACGTAGGCGTCGAAGGCGGCGTCGAACTCGCCGTCCTCGATCGCCGCGTTCGAGGGGACCGTCCGGAGCAGCTCGAACTCGTCGCTCGCCGAGTCGATGACGAACATCGCGTCGACCTGGGGCGAGCCGGTGTCGGCGACCTCGAGTGCGGCCCGGTAGACGCTCGTCTCGGCCTCGAGTTCGGCGAGGTCGACGTCGCCGGCGAGGTCGGCGAGCGGGACGTCGCGGTCGCTGTCGACGGCGTCTGCGTTTGCCGCCGATCCATCAGTCGCCTCGGTCTCGTCGCCGGCTTCAGCGGCCGCCTCCTCGTCGATCGACGCTCGAATCGCCTCGATCGTCTCCGCCGGATCGGTGTTCGTCTCGCCCGTGTCAGAGATTTCCTCGACCATCCGAGCCAGGTGGTCGACGCCGCTGAAGATGAGGTCCATGCGCTCGGCCGTGACCGCGAGTTCGCCGTCGCGGATGCAGTCGAGCAAGTCCTCGATCGCGTGGGCGAGGTTGCTCGCCGTCGTATAGCCCATCACGCCGAAGTTGCCCTTGAGGTTGTGGGCGACCCGGAACACGGTCTCGATGGCGTCCGAACTCTCGGGGTCGTCCTCCAGATCGAGCAGGGCGTTGTTTAACTTCTGGATGTCTTCCTGGCTCTCCTGAACGAAGGTGCTGGTCGCGTCGCTCACGCGGACCACCCCCGAAAGGCGTTCGTGATTCCTTCGGCGATCCGGTCCTTCGGAAGGACCATATCGACATCGACCTGTTCGGCGGCGACCTTCGGCATGCCGTAGACGCGGGACGTGTCCTCGTCCTGGACGATCGCCTTCCCGCCGGCGTCCGTGATCGTCCCGAGTCCGGCTGCGCCGTCGGCACCCATCCCGGTGAGAACGACACCGGCGAGATTGCCGGTGACCGTTTCGGCTGCGGTTTCCATCGTTACGTCGATCGCCGGCCTGACGTTATGTCGTTTGGGGCCGTCGCCGTGGGAGACGGTCAGTTCCCCACCGGTTGCGTCGGTCACCCGAAGGTGTGAGCCCCCCTTCGCCAGGACGCCCTCACCGGGGCCGACCGTATCGCCGTCTCGCGCCTCTCGAAAGTCGTACGCCGTTCTGTCGTTGAGCCGTTTTGCGAACCGCTCTGTGTAATGATCTGCCATGTGTTGGACCACCAGTACCCGCAACCCTGCCCGCGGTGGCAGCTCGGACAGCACTCGTTCGACGACCCGCGGGCCGCCGGTCGACGCACCGATGACGAGCGTCGGATCGCAGGGAAACTCGGCGTTGACGGCGATGGGCTGGGGGTCGGACCGCTCGCGGCTGGACCGTTCCGTCTCCATCCCCGCCACGTCCGCCCGCGCGACCGCCCGGACCCGATCGACGATCGTCTCCTGCCGGGACCAGATATTGACCGAGCCGTCCCCTGACGGCTTCGCCAGGAAATCGACCGCACCGGCCTCCAGCGCGTCGAACGTCGCATCCGCGTTGCGCGTCGTCTGGGAACTGATGACAAGCATCGGAATCGGATGCTCGGCCATCACCCGTTCGATGACCTCGTGACCCGTCAATCCCGGCATCTGGATGTCGATCGTCGCCACGTCGGGATCGTGACGCTCGATGAACTCGACCGCCTCGTTCCCGTCTTTGGCCCGGGCGACCACGTCGATGCCGCCGTCTTCGAGGATCTTTCCGAGCGTCTCGCGCATCACCGCCGAATCGTCCGCGATAACTGCTCGAACCATTAGCTGCGTCTCCCGTCTCCGTGACGGGCAGGGAGTGGTTCTTGCGCGCAGCGGTGTGTTCCGCCGCGATCCCGTCCCGATCGGGTCGCCGTCCGCGCCACGCCGTCCCGTCTCTCCGGTTCCCGAGTCGGACCGCCGAGGTGCCTCTCCCGGTGCTCGGTCCATCCGACCCCATCGCCCGACACGCCAGCACTGGCCGTCCGACGGACGGGAAAACCAGCCGCCGCGGCCGCCGCAACCGCCGTCTCGACGGTGTCGACGCTCGATCCGTTCACTGCCATGGCACTGGTTTGTGATGACCTCCGCATAAAGCGTTCGGCCGCTGTGACCCGTTGTGAGCGTGACACCACCGCCGCCACTACTGCTGCCGCCACGAACTCCCTGGCCGTGTGAGTTATGTAGGCAGAGTTGAAACGACTCACTCGAATGGCGGGAGCTGCTCGGCTGTGTGTGACAAATCAGAAAGGAGGCGTCGGAAAGACGACCGTCGCGATCAACCTCGCCGGTGCGTTGAACGAACTCGGACGGGACGTGCTCTTCGTCGATCTCGATCCGCAGGGCAACGCGACCGAGGGGCTCGGACTGCTCGAGGCCTACGACGACGACCCGCCGTCGCTGCTCGACGGTCTCGTCGATCCGGCCGGCGTCGAACTCGACGCCCTGCGCCGCGAACACGCGGAGATGGACGTCGTCACGAGTAACGTCGATATGAACGCGGCCGAATCGACGCTCGTCCAGGAACCGGACGGCGAGACGCGGCTGGATACGCTGCTGGACCGGTTCGAAACCGACGGCGACTACGACGTCACGATCGTGGACTGTTCGCCACACCTCGGGCTGTTGACGGACAACGCGTTGTACGCGACGGCAAACCTCGTGATCCCGGCGCTCGCCGAACCGACGAGCAAGCGCTCGCTCGAGTTGTTATTCGACTACGTCGGGGCGCTCGAGATGGATCACGACGTGACGATCGAACCGCGGGCGCTGGTCGCAAACCGGATCGAGAACACGCGGGCGGCGACGGAGATGCTCGAGTGGTTCGACGAGGCGTTACCGAGCGTGCCGTTGTTCCGGGTTCGAAAGCGGGTCGCTCTCCAGCGGGCGTTCGCCGCCGGCAACTCCGTCTTTGCAGTCGACGAGGAGACGGACATGACCGAGGTGTTCCTCGACGTGGCCGAGACGGTCGACGAGCAGTGCGGCCCACGGGAGGTACCGGCATGACCGACGACAGAGCACGACGCATTCGAGAGATGCGCAATCGCGCGACCAATGGTACCAAAAGCGACGACGACGCTGAGACGGCGTCCGAATCTGAATCTGAATCTGAATCCGAGGCCGAGGCGGAGACTGAATCGACGGCTACGACCGAAACCGAACTCACTCCGTCGGGCGCAGCGGAGACGGAGCGGGAAACGGCGACCGCTGCCGACGCGGAACCGAACCCAGATCCGTCCGAAAATTCGGACACGGACGGCGAGGTGAACTCGAGTCGGGATACGGACGCGGCCGACGCAGCAGACACGTCGACAGCCGAACCAACACCTCCCGAAGAGACGCACGAGGGCGAGGTGGCCGTCACCGATGGTGATGGCAACAGTACCGGAACTGGTACCGGTGGAGCCGCTACCGAAACTGAGAGCGCACCCGCCGACGCTGCCGCCACCAACGATACCGACACCGGAACCGATACCGACACCAGCGACGTCACAGTCAACTACGACGAAACCGAGACGACCGCCGACGCGACCGCCACCGCCGACGCCAGTGCCAACGCTAACGCAACCACCACCGAACTCGGCGGCGCAATCGCCGGTCAGTCCGCCGTCGCAAACCTCGCGGACGTCGGCTCCGAACCGACCGTCGACGCCTCGGCCATGATGGAGGATACGGACGGCTACGGCGAGGGCACCGCCGGTCGCAAGGATGAGATGTTCGAGCAGGGCAACACGCTGATCCACTCCGCCCACGACGACGAGTCGACCATCCAGATGCTCGAGTTCTATCTCAACGAGAACCGATACGCCATCGAAATCGACCGGATCAGCGCCATCGTCGAGATGAAAGACATCACGCGCTTTCCGCGCGGCCCAACGGCGATCGACGGCGTGACGGACCTGCGCGGCGAGATCACGGGCGTTCTCGATCCGACGACGATGCTCGACGTCGAGCGCAACGAACTCTCGGACGACCAGTACATCGTGGTGCTCGAACGCGACGACGACAAGCAGAAACTCGGCGTCCGCGTGACCGACGTCTCTCAGGCGGTCACCTACCGCGACTCCCAGATCGACGAAACGGGCAGCGTGATGGACGCCGCGGGCGACCACCAGCACGACTGCGTCCGCGGCATCATCAAGAAACAGGACGGCGACGACCGGACGACGCTCGTCGCCTGGCTCGACATCGACGAACTCATCGAAACGATCGACTAGGTGAGACGCTGTTTTCCGTCGCGACTCGAGGCTCGATCACCGGTCGAGTGACCACCGTATATGACTGTTATGGCCGTCCAGCGCCCGCCTCACCCGAATCTGCAAAAACACTTATTTAGCTGACTATCACTGTCACGACTATGCCCAGAACGGACGGCGGAGCCTCCCGTCTCGAGACCGCGGCCGACACCGACCGCGCCACCGAGCGCAACGGCCCGGCCTCGAACGCGGACAGAGACGCCATCGCGAACGTCACCGTCGACCCCGCAAGCGTCGACCGCGCGACCGAACTCGTGTCACTGGACGCCGAGGACGAGGCCCGACTCGACTCGCTATCACGCATCTTCGAGAGTGCTCGATCGGATCTCCCCGAAGCCGCCACCGAGGCCGCCTGTCGCCATCCCGCGGTCTCGAGCGCCCTCGACCAACAGCCCGACGCGAGCACGCGCGACCTCGAAGCCGCGCAGTCGGCGCTGCTAGACGGTCTCGAAGGGGGCCGAACCGACGCTACGTTCTTCGACGACCGGCTGGCGAGTCCAGCCATCGCGACCCTTCTCGCGGCCGGCCCCGACGCCTACATCGGCTCGTTCGGTGCCGTCTACGAGACGCTCCTCGCAGAACTCGGTGCCGATGTGAAAGCCGAGTTCGGGAGCGCGGGTGGAGACGGTGTGCCGAGTGGCGATCGTGATCGTGATCGTGACGACGACACCAACTCCGTCGACGCTGCCAGCGGCAACGCCGTCGACGACGCCGTCGACGCGGTCGTCGACCGAACGCTCTCGCTGCTGCGCCTGACCCTGGTCGACCAGCAACTCGCGATGCAATCCTACGCGAGCGCCCACGAATCGCGGGTCGAGTCGTACGAACGGCAACTCGCGGAGGACGACGCCCGACTCGCGGAGTACGAGTCCCGACTCGAGGAACGGGCCCGAACTCGCGACGACCGCGAGAACACCCACGCGCGCATTCAGGACACGCTCAGCGACGCCGCGAACTCGACCGACGCCGTCACCGACCGGACGACCGAGATTTCCGATCTTGCGAGCGAGCAGTCGAACGCGATGAACGAGATCGCAAGCGAGGTTTCGGGGCTCTCGGCGACGGTCGAGGAGATCGCCTCGAACGCCGAGGAGGTCAGTGCGACGAGCGAACGCGCCGAAGAAATCGCGAACGATACCACGGACACGGCCGAGGAGGCCATCGACCAGATGGAAGGTGTCGAGGAAGCCACGGACGAGGTGACGGCGGACGTCGAAGACCTGCGCGAGAGCGTCCAGAAGATCGACGAGATCGTCGACGTGATCAACGACNGGCTGGCGAGGCCGGTGACGGCTTCGCCGTCGTCGCCAACGAGGTCAAGTCCCTCGCCGAGGAGTCCCAGGAGGAAGCGAAGAACATCGAGCGGATGATCGGGCAGATCCAGAACGATACCGAGGAAACCGTCGAAAGCCTCGACACGGCAAACGAGCGCGTCTCGACCGGTGTCGATCTAGTCGAGGAGACGGTCGACAATCTAGAACGGATCGAAGACTCGGTGCAGGAGGCAAGTACCGGCATCCAGGAGGTCGCAACGGCAACCGACGACCAGGCCGCGAGCACCGAAGAGGTCGCGAGCATGACCGACACCGCGATGGAACAGTCCCAGCAGGTCGTCGACGGTCTCGGAACGATCGACGAGCACGCGACGACGGTCGAGGACCTGCTCGAGGAGATCGAAACCGACGTCCGCCGCCTCTCGACGGACGCGAACTGACCACTACCGCCATGAGCACGACGAACACGGACGACGGCACGCAACAACCCGACGAGAGCCAGACGAACACGACCGCGAGCGAAAGCGCACACATCCTCGAGTTCGATCTCGGCGAGAACAGGTACTGCGTCGATATCGGATACGTCGCGGAGATCGTCAACACCGACGAGTTGACACCGATCCCGAACACGCCGGCCCACGTCGAGGGCGTGATGGATCTGCGCGGCGAGACCACGAAAATCGTGAATTTGCGGACGATTTTCGGCGAGGACGACGGCGATGAACTCGGGAGTCGGATCATCGTCTTCAAGCGAAAGCGCGGGTCGACGGATCGGATCGGGTGGCTCGCGGACGAGGTCCACCAGGTTCGACAGCTAGAGACGGACGCCGCGGATACGTCGGTCGAGGGGGACGGGATTGCGGGGATCGTTCGCCAGGACGACGAGTTCGTCCTGTGGATCGATCCGACGGCGGTTCGCGTGTGAGTTCCCGACGCGTCGATCGGCCGCCCGAGAGCAGGGCTCGATTCGGGGGGTGCCGACTCCGACCGGGCGTCAGCACTCGGCTGCTGCCATCAAGTATATGATCGGATCGGCGAAAGAAGAGACTAATGCGTACGCAACGCGACGAGCAACGGGACCGGAACCGAGAGTCGGGCCGGAATGCAGATTCGGATTCGAAGGGCGGAGCCGAGTTCGCGATCGACGCGACGAATCGGCGGCAGGTCGACGGGGAAGCACTCGCCGACGAAATCGGCCTCGATCGCCGCGAGATCGAGCGGCGAAAGGCGTTCACCGGCTTCGGGCCCGAAGACGTCGACCGGCTCGAGTCGATGGAATCGCTCTTCGACGACATCGCCGACGAACTCGTCGCGGAGTTTTACGACCACCTGCAGTCGGACGCGGCGGCGACGGCGATTATCGATCGTTCCTCGAAGTCAGTCGAGGCGCTCAAACGAACTCAGTCCGAGTATCTCAGGGACCTCGGCCGCGGCGAGTACGGCAAACAGTACGTCGAGCGCCGGGCCAGGATCGGCAAGATTCACGACATGCTCGATCTGGGACCGAAGTTCTATCTCGGCGGCTATACCATCTACTACGAGGGCATTCTCGATGCACTCGCCGACGAGGCGAAAGCGGATATGGAAGCAGCGGCTGTTCCCGCCGGTGCGGCCGAAAGCGGCGTCGAAAGCGGACGTGAAAGCGGGAGCGAGACTGGGGCCGAGATCGCGGGGACGATCGACGCGAGCGACAGCGACGACACGCTCGTTCCGCTCTCACAAGCCCGTGCGATGGTCGATGATGTCGTCGAGCACTCGCTGTCCGCGCTCAAACTGCTGAACGTCGACCAGCAGATCGCGATGGATACCTACATCACCGCCTACGCGGACGTCGAGGCTGAACTCGAGCACCGAACGCACGTCTCGCAGAACGTCCAACAGTCCGTCACTGAACTCCGGGAGCGGTCGGCGGAGGTTTCGGATCGCTCCGGTGAGATCAGCGAGTTGGCGGCCAGCCAGTCCGACGCGATGGGCGAGATTTCGAGCGAGGTCGCGGGGCTCTCGGCGACGGTCGAGGAGATCGCCTCGAACGCCGAGGAGGTCAGTGCGACGAGCGAGCGCGCCGAAGAAATCGCGAACGATACCGCGGACACGGCCGAGGAAGCGATCGATAAGATGGGCGTTGTCGACGAGGCGGCGAATGAGGTGACGGCGGACGTCGAAGACCTGCGCGAGAGCGTCCAGAAGATCGACGAGATCGTCGACGTGATCAACGACATCGCCGACCAGACGAATCTGTTAGCGCTCAATGCGTCGATCGAGGCGGCGACGGCTGGCGAGGCCGGTGACGGCTTCGCCGTCGTCGCCAACGAGGTCAAGTCCCTCGCCGAGGAGTCCCAGGAGGAAGCGAAGAACATCGAGCGGATGATCGNGCTTCGCCGTCGTCGCCAACGAGGTCAAGTCCCTCGCCGAGGAGTCCCAGGAGGAAGCGAAGAACATCGAGCGGATGATCGACCAGATTCAGGAGGATACCGACGAGACCGTCGAAAGTCTCGAAACCGCAAACGACGAAATCGAGAGCGGTGTCGAACTGGTCGAGGAGACGGTCGACAATCTCGAACGGATCGAAGACTCGGTACAGGAGGCAAGTACCGGCATCCAGGAGGTCGCGACGGCAACCGACGACCAGGCTGCAAGCACCGAAGAGGTCGCGAGCATGACCGATACTGCGATGGACCAATCGCACGAAGTCGCCGACGAAATCGAGGCGATCGTCGAGCAAAACGATCAGGTCGACGAGCTGGTAGACGAAATCGAATCGGAAGTCGACCGACTCGCGCAGGACGAACTGTCGAACTCTCGTCGCCACTGAAAGCCACTGACAGACAGTGTACACCTAATCGCACGACTACTGTGTGAGTAGTGTGTGAACAGTTTCAGTTGGTACTACGGGTGGCCTCTCGAGTTCAGTTGCAGTCGTTGGTGGCGGCTCACGGGTATCGAACGAAGTAACGCACGGCGAACGAGCGGAGAGCGTCGAGCGAAGACGGGGAGAGCGGGAGGTCGGTGGAGAAACGAGCGGCCGAACCGCGCGGCTCAATCTGCGGCGTGAACTGTCTCGGGAACGTCGGCGTCTCCGTCGCTATCCGGCACGATATCGTCCGTAGGTGGCGAGTTCATCGCAGCGGTCGGTGCGGTATCGCCGAGTGCAGCCGTACTCTCGAGAACCAGGCCGCCGAAGCCGGCGAGCCAGACGATATCGAGGTACGTCGCGAGCGTTTGGCCGACGAACGCGTCGGTAAACGCGAGGTTTTGCTCGGACAGCAGCCCCGTCACGAGGAGGCCGACGAACGCGAGGACGGTCAGTTTTTTGAGTCGGGTGTACAGCAGTAGTCGTTCACTGCCGGTTCGTTTCCCACCGGGTGCGAGCGGCCCGTACAGCACGCCGGTCAGTGCGATCACGCCGGCCGCGATGACGAGCGAGACGAGCGTTCCGGCGCGGCCACCGAGAATCCAACTCGCTACCGTCGCCCAGAGACTGATCAGAATCGCGCCGAACGCCGCCAGCGTATACCGGCGGTCTGCACCCGAAACGGCACCGAGGACGTAACAAACCGTTCCCCAGGCGATCGAGTACCCCAAAAACCGTGCGATGGACTCTTCCCGACCGGTCGTCGTCACGGTCAGCAGCTCCGCAGCCATAAGCAGATACGCCACGCACATCGCGGCGCACGCACCGACGACCGCGTAGCCGTACCGTCGCGAGTTCACCGCGAGCCGGCGCGTCCGGACGAGGAAGCCGACGGTCATCGCCGCGAGGATCGCACTCGTTAGCGTGAAGGTGGTGGTGTGTTCGATCATCGGCACTCGTTAGTCGTCACCCGCGCCGGGGACGCCAGCCGCGGCCGGCGTCGCATCAGTCCGTCTCTCGATCGTGAACGTCGCAAGCAGTTCGTTCAGCCGCTGTGCTTGCTCGTCGAGGTCGCCCGCCATCGACGAGACGTTCTCGGTCGTCGCCGTCGTCTCCTCGGCTGCAGCCGCGACCTGTTCGGACTGGCTACTCGTCTCCGCCGAGACGCTTGTCACGTCGTCGACGATCGTCGCGAGTTCCTGGGCTGAACTCGCCTGGTCGTCTGCGGTCTGGGCGATTTCCTGAATGCTCGCGTCCATCTGATCAGCTTCCGTGGTGATCGTTTCGAGCTGAGATTGGAGCTCCTCGACGCGCGTTGCAGTCATCTTGATGTTCGAGTCGACCGTCGTAATCTCGTCCGCGGTCGTCTCGGTACGGTCGCGGATCGATTCGAGCGTGCCCTCGATTTCGTCGACGGCGTCCATCGTCTCCTCGGCGAGGGCCTTGATCTCGTTGGCGACGACGGCGAAGCCGTTACCGCTCTCGTTCGCGCGGGCCGCTTCGACGTTCGCGTTCAGCGCGAGGAGGTTCGTCTGGTCGGCGATGTCGTCGATGAGCGAGATGACTTCGCCGATCTGGTCCGCCTCGCGGTTGAGTTCGTCGACGGTCCCGACGACGCGTTCGGTCGTCGCGACCAGTTCGTCGATATTGTCCGCCGCGTCGGCGGCAGCGTGCTGGCCGTCGTCCGCCAGCGTCGACATCTCCTCGGACTGGGTCGCGATTTCGGAGGTCGTCGCGGCGACTTCTTCGGTGGCCGCAGAGAGGTCGCTGACCTCGCTTGCCGCAACTTCGAGGTCGTCGGTTTGTCCCGTCGCTCCGTCCGCGATCTCCTGGACCGACTCGGCGACTTCCTGGCTGGCTGCGCGGATCTGCTGGCTCGAGCCCTGGAGATCCGCAGACATCTCATCGACCGTCTCGCTCGTCTCCTGAACCTCGATGACGACATCGCCGATCTGGTCGAGCATCCGATTGAACGAGTCGGCGATCGCCTGCATAGCCTCGTCGTCGACCTGCGGGTCGAGGCGCTGGCTGAGATCGCCGTCGGCACACTCGTCCATCACGGCCGAAAAGCGCTGTGCCTCCTCGACGAGGAGGTAATTCTGGCGCTCAGCCTGGTGCTGGAGATCTTGAATCCGCTCTCGCTCCGCCTCCAACTGTTCGGCCTGCTGTTCGGCCTCTTGCTGGGCCGTCTGCGCCCGCTCCCGTTCGCTTTCCATGTCCTTGAGCGTCGTCTCGAGGGAGTCACGCATCGTCCCCACCGACCCGTACAGGCGGCCGATCTCGTCGACGCGGTCGGTTTCCAAGTCCACGTCGAACTCGCCATCACCGATCCGCTCGGCGCTGTCACCGAGTTGGCGAAGTGCGAGCGCGACGTTGCCGCCGAGGACGATCCCGACGAGCCCGAGATTGACCGAGAAAACGACCAGTAATCCGGTCAGCGCGGCGATGGCTCGATCCTGGATCCCGTCCGCCGGCCCGTTGACGATGTGGAGTCCGAACAGCACTCCGAATCCGATCGTCACGGCGGCAACACAGCCCAGTGCGACGGCTATTTTAACACTATACTGGCGTCGAATCGTCGTCGGTATCAGTGAATCGAGTTGCATCCCGTAGTCTCCTCGCAGCGTGGTATAGGGTCAGTTCAACCGGCTGGCTGAACCGACTCTCGATAGTACCGTATCCCTCACACTCGGCGTACATAACCGTTGTTGCCGGCGACTCGTACGACGAGACACGGTATCGCTGACCAGTCGCTGCCGCTCCAATCACGGCGCCTGCTGCCGTGAGCAGAGATACCACTCCCACCACAGGTAAGACCCACAGCGTAACCGCGCCCGGATTCGTGGTTTCAGCCAGTTGTAACGCGCGTACGGCGCGTGGATAGAGCGGTGGTGTTCGTCCGAGTGCAAAGTTCAAGGCTGGCACGGGGCCACTCGATCGTTCCGCGGCTTTCGAGAGGGTCCTCTCGAGTATCTCTCTGTCGAGGACGCCGTGAGAAGTACTGTCGAGGACGTTCATGGCAGTACTATGATGGTAAAGGCAAACGATCGGTGCTGGACTTACACGCGACTGGTGTTTGTGGGCCGCGACGCAACGAACGACGGTCGCTATCTCGGGGCTTGCCAGCGGTTTTCCGCATTCACGGCGATAACATATCTTCGAATATACATATGCGAATCAACGATTAGGGACACGTAAGACGGCCACACAGTGTCGGAAGATTATTATTGCACGAAATCTGAAAGTTAAGTAGAACCGTGACTGCCGACGACTCGTTCACCGCGCTTCTCGATTATATGGAAACCGAACTGGGATTTTCGACCAGCCATTACAACGATAGCTACCTCGACCGACGAGTCACGGCTCGACTCCGACGAACGGAGTGTGACGACTACGACGAGTACTTCGAGTACCTCCGGGCGAATGCCGACGAACAGGCAGCACTGCTCGATTCGATGAGTATCAACGTCACGGGCTTCTTCCGCAACCCCGCGGTCTGGGACGGTCTCCGAGACGTTCTCCGAACGCTTTCGGCGAGCGAACGGCGACTCACCATCTGGAGTGCCGCCTGTGCGGACGGGCGCGAACCCTACTCCCTCTCGATGCTCGTCCACGACGACCCCCGGATCGACGAGAACGCCGTCGAAATCCTGGCGACCGACATCAGCGAGGACGCGCTCGAAGTCGCCCGCCGGGGCGTCTACGAGGACTCCCGAACGACCGACCTCGGCGGTGAACTCGGGTTCCTCTCGAACTACGAGCAGTACGTCGACCACGATCCCGACGCCGACACGTATCGCGTCCGCGAGTCGGTCAAACGATCCGTTACCTTCGAACGACACGACCTCATCAGCGGCGCGTCGAAATCCGGATTCAACCTCGTGACCTGCCGGAACCTGTTTATCTACATCGACACCGAGTACAAGCGCTCGATGCTCGAGACGATCGCCCGGTCACTTCGCCGGGACGGCTATCTCGTCATCGGCAAAAGCGAGACGATTCCGCCGGCCCTCAAGTCCACGTTCGAGGCGACTGACAATCGCCATCGGATCTACCGTCGAACGTAGGACCGAAACGCGTTTGTTTTCCCCGCCGACCGGATGTACTAACCCGTATCCTCGCTTCTATTATCAGATATAAAACCGGTTTATGCCCATACGGTTGTAAAGCTTATGGCCGTCCGGCAGTGCAGTCGACCTGAACCGTCCCTACTCGAGCGACGCACAGGCGGTGTCAACGCCGCTATCTCTGATTATCTCGAACACCGATCTTTTGACCCTCTGATTCTCGTTATACGTTCGATGGACACGCACCACCATCACTATCCCCTTTCCCTCACGATCAGTATTACCATCATCACGACTCTCACCGGTGCTCACAGCCGTGTTTATCACAGCCCCCAGTGTCATTATCTTGGTCAATATCATTAAGTAATCTGAGTGTATTGACTCGTCCATGGATGTGCTGATCACGGACGATTCCGGCTTCATGCGGGATCTCCTCCGTGAAATTTTGGAGGAGGACCACACCATCGTCGGCGAGGCCGAAAACGGGGTCGAAGCCGTCGAACTCTATCAGGAAGAACAGCCGGACATCGTCTTTATGGACATCGTGATGCCGATCAAAGACGGAATCGAGGCGACCGACGAGATCACCGATATGGACTCCGCCGCAAAGGTCGTCATGTGCACCAGCGTCGAGCAGGCCGAGCAGATGAAAGACTCGATCAAAGCCGGTGCCGAAGGGTACATCACGAAACCGTTCCAGAAGGAGAGCGTCCTGGAAGAACTCAACAGCATCGCCGCCGAGTAATTCTCCATGCAAATCGACATCCGCGAGCTCGAGACTTACCAGGAGCTCGCTCACGACGGTGCCCAATCGGCCGCCGAGTCGCTCTCCCAGCTCACCGGCATCAGTACGACCGTCCAGGTGACGAACGTCTCCCTGATGGCCTCGTCGGATCTCCAGTACGAGTTCATCGGCAACGAGTACGCCGGCGTCAACATCGACCTCTCCGGCGAGATCGCGGGCGAGGTCGTCCTGGCGTTCGACGAGCAGGGCCGAACGGCCATCACGGACGAACTCGTCCCGGCCGACGATCCGGCGAAGAAAAAGAGCAGCATCAAGGAAGTGGGCAACATCATGTCCAGCGGCTTCGTCGACGGCTGGGCGAACTACCTGAACGCGAAGATCAAGAGTTCGCCGCCGGCGTACATCGAGGGGACCGGTACCGACGTGCTCCCGAAGTCCGCGACGAACGAGGAGAATTACCTGTTCGTCTTCCGGAGTCGCGTCGAGGCGTCCCACGACGGGGTCAACGAACCGATCGACTTTCGAATCCTTCTCGTTCCCGACTCGAGTTCGCTCGAGCGCGCGTTCGAGCCGAAGACCGACGACATCGTCTCGGTGGAGAAGCTCAAGGTCTTCAACGACATGACCAAGGAGGGTGCGGAGAAGGCCGCGACGAACATCACGTCGATGACCGGCATCGATACGACCGTCGAGATCAGCCGACTGACGCTGGTGCCGATTGCGGACATTCCGATGGAGGTCGGCAACAAGCGCTACGTCGGCACGGTCATGCCGTTCGACGGGAAATTCAGCGGGAATCTCGTGATTCTCTTCGACCAGCCCTCCGGTCGCGCCGTCGTCGATTCGCTCGTGCCGATGGAGACAGACGAACAGTGGGGGTCCGTCGAGCAGGGGGCGCTGAAAGAACTCGGCAACATCATGACCAGCGGGTTCGTCGACGGCTGGGCGAACGTGTTGAACGCCGAGATCAAGCACGAACCGCCCCAGTTCGTCGCCGACACCGGCTCCTCGATCATGACGCCGATCACGGCCCAGATGGCCGAAACCGACGACCACGCGTTCATGCTCGATTCGAATATCCAGACCAACAGCGACCAGGTGTTTACCTGTCAGATGCTCGCGCTCCCGCGCCGCGCCGAACTCAAGCAGGCGCTCGACGACTTGCTGATCGAGAACTCGGAGAATACGCGCGTCGATCCGGACGAGCTGTTCGACCGATAACGGTACCGTCGTTTCGTTCGTCGCCGTCTGCCGGTCGCCTCAGGCGTTGACGTCTTCGATCCGTTCGCTCACGATAATCCGTCCCTTCGCAGTCAGCGACAGCCCGTTGCCGTTCTCGAGCACGAGGTCTTTGTTCTGGACCGAGTTCAACACGTTCGTCACGTAGGCCGGGTCGCCGTCGAGCATGTTCGTAAAGTCGATGTCGCCGCCCGTCGCGTGAATGCCGACCAGCACGCGCTTTTCGGGGTTCGTCAGATCGATATCCGCCACTTCCTCGCGCAGGTCGTCGAACTCGAGGCGGAGGAATCGGCCGAGCAGGTTGACGTACTGGCTCTTTGACGGCGAGATTAGCGACGTTTTGGTCAGCCCGGCGTCGGTGTCGGTGTCGATGTACTTGACGACCAGCGTGACGCGGTCGTCGCGGTCGCCGAGCTTGTTCGAGCGCTCGATTCGCATGACGGTTTCGACGTCGAAGCTGAACGTGTCGCGCTTGGTCGTGACCTCGATTTGCCGGTTCTTGATGCGGATCTTTCCCGGGACGACGGGCGTGTCTTTCACGCGCCCGCCGACGCGTGACGGGTGTTTGACCGCCGCCTTTCGGCCGTTGAGCAGACAGCGGAAGAGGATCGCAACGAAGGTGTCGACGGTTTCGCCCGTGCTTTCGATGACCGCGCTTCGCGTCGTTCCGTCCACGTCGTACCCGATCGTGACCGTATCGTCGAAAAACTGCTTGACGTGGCTCGGAACGTTGCCGACGTTAATATCGATCATCGTCGAGAGCGGAATCGTCGTCTTGTCGTCGTTCGTCGCGAGGACGAGCCGCCGTCTGGTCATGATGATCCGTCCCGACGTTGGCGTGGCCGGCGAATCACCGTGGTTACGGAAAAACCTGCCAGTAAAGTCGGCGACGACGTCTTCAGTCATACTCCGTTCTTCTGGGCGAAATCTCTTAGCTCTTTACACGACGGTCGCTGACGAACTCGTCGCCACCGTCACAGTCGGCGGTCGGCGGCTCGTCAGTCCGGCCGCGTCACGTGGAACGGCAGCCCCTCGACGCCGTCGCGTTGGAAGGAGTCGATCGCCGAGTTCACCTCGTGATACTCCAGGATGTTCTCCTGGATCATCCGCTCGATGATGTCGGCGCGAAACTGGAGGTCGTCATAGATGTCGCGGGTGTCGGCGTAGCCGAGCAGGGTCGCGATCTGTTCTTCCAGGACGTAGGAGTTGTTCATCCCCTGGAAGACGATTTCGTCCTCGACGGGGTCCCAGTAGAACACCTGTCGGGTGACGACCCCGTCCATCTCCTCGGAGTAGCCTTCGATTTCCTGCACGCTCGTGACGCGACGGAGCACGTCGTCGCCCTGTTTCACGCGGTTCTGGAACAGCGCGACGTCGGCGTTGTCCATGAACGTCTCGGGCACGTTGATCGGGTCCCCGGTAAAGCGCTGGATCATCGAGACGATATCGCTCGCGTGGAAGGTCAGCATGACCGGGTGGCCGGTCTGGGCCGCCTGGAACGCCATGCGACCCTCCTCGCCACGAACCTCGCCCACGACGATGTACTCCGGGCGGGACCGCAGTGCGGCCTCGACCAGGTTGAACATGTCGACGTCCGCGCTGTCCTCGCTGCGACTTTCCCGCGTCAGGAGCTGCTGCCAGGTGTCGTGTGGCGGCAGCACCTCGGCGGTGTCCTCCGCGGTGTAGATCTTCGAGTCGCGGGGGATGAACGTCATGATGGAGTTCAGCGTCGTCGTCTTCCCCGACGCCGTCTCGCCGACGACGAAGACGGTGCGTTCGTTCTCGAGGCACAGCCAGAGGTACGCGGCTAACTCGGGCGAGAGCGTCCCCCAGTTCGTAATCTGCGTGACCGAGAGGGGGACCTCGTCGCCCTGACGGATGGTGAGGCTCGGCCCTTTCACGCTCACGTCGTCGCTGTAGATCACGTTCAGACGCGAGCCGTCGGGTAGCGTGGAGTCGACGATCGGCTCGGCGTCGGTCATCGGG